>JBCAXA010000002.1:0-711 GCA_038534295.1 Pseudomonadota bacterium | reverse complement strand
ACCATCCCTTCGATCAGCCTCGCCGTGTCGGCCATCGCGGGCGGAAGCCCGCTCCTACTGCTGAACCTCGGCGGGACGGTCACGCCCTGGAAAATCGCTCAGGTGCGTGCGGATCTAGGAAAAGTGCGCCGAGAAAGCGGAGCGTACACGGTAGTACGTGAGCATTTCTCGGCGTGCTTTGACAACGAGCCGCACCGCATGAGCGGTTTTTTCTGAGGCTTAGTTCAGCTTGATCTGGACATCGACGCCTGCCGGCAGCTCCAGCTTCATCAATGCATCGACCGTCTTGTCAGTCGGGTCGACGATGTCCATCAGCCGTTTGTGGGTGCGCAGCTCGTACTGATCGCGCGCGTCTTTATTGACGTGCGGTGAAATCAGAACGGTAAATCGCTCCATTTTCGTCGGTAACGGCACAGGGCCTTTCACCGTAGCACCGGTTCGCTTGGCCGTGTCGACGATTTCTTTCGCCGACGTATCGATCAGTCGATGATCGAAGGCCTTGAGGCGAATGCGGATGTTTTGGTTCGTTGCCATGTGTTTTGCCTTAAGTTTGCGGCGCCGGCCTTATAACCGGCGCCTGTCAGGTTTTATTCGATAATTTTCGAGACGACGCCGGCGCCGACGGTGCGACCGCCTTCGCGGATCGCAAAACGAAGACCGTCTTCCATCGCGATCGGTGCGATCAGGTCGACCACCATCTTCACGTTGTCG
>JBCAXA010000001.1:260287-1966081 GCA_038534295.1 Pseudomonadota bacterium | reverse complement strand
ATCGGGGTTCGACGCGGCGGTAACCGGATGGCATCCATCGCGGGCAGAAGCCCGTTCCTACATCGGGGATCGACGCCGCGGCAACCGGATGGCATCCATCGCGGGCAGAAGCCCGCTCCTACATCGAGGGTCGACGCCGCGGCAACCGGATGGCATCCATCGCGGGCAGAAGCCCGCTCCTACATCGGGGGTCGGCGCCGCGGTAACCGGATGACATTCATCCCGGTGTGGCGCCGCGGTGAGCGAAGATGTAGGAGCGCCCTTCCGGGCGCGAAAGCCGATTGGACTACGACAGCGTGAGCACGTCGAGATCGCCGGCGATTTCGTCCGCAAGACGCGTATGCAGCGGGCTCGAGCGCGGAATGTGCGCGAGCAAATATTGCATTTGGTCGGCGAGCACACTGCGACCTTTCAGATAAATGTACTCGGCGTAGTTCGGCGTGAACGGAATCGCGACGAGCTGCATACCCGCCTGTTCGGGCGTGCGTCCGCCCTTGTGGTTGTTGCAGCGACGGCATGCCGTCGCAACGTTCGACCAGATATCTTTGCCGCCTTGCGAGATCGGCGTGATGTGATCGCGCGTCAAATCGCGCGTCTGAAATCGCTGCGCGCAATACAAACAGATATTCGCATCTCGGCGAAACAATGTGCGGTTGTTCAGCGGGGGCGTGTACCCGTCGCGCAATTCGGCCAAGCCTTGATGGGTGCCGTAGGTAGCAACGATGGAATTGACATCGACCGTACTGCGACATCCGGTATGCGCCGAATAGCCGCCGTGCAGTGTGTAGAGGAGCGTGCCGCAGGCGTACGCGACCTGGCCGGTATGATAAAGACGTACCGCTTCGCGGTAGTCGATCCACTCCAGTGGCATACCGGCGACGTCCGTTCTCAGCACTTGCTGAGAGATGTGGTCAGCCATTCCGCTTATCACGGTACCCAGTCCGCGATGCACGAGGCGAAGTGTCACGTCCGGCTCGTTAAAAATCAATCCCGTAGCCGGACGTTCTGATCCGCCGCATGCAGATCCCAAATCGCGCGCAACAGTAGCAAGACTTTGTTAGCGATTGATGACACATAAGGCTTGCTTGCGCACGCACAAAACAACCGTGAAACAACGCACCGTTCGACGGTGTTTCACATAAACAATGCCGAACTCTGGCGCTGCTTCGCGGTTGTTTTGGTTAGACGGTTGCTGGGCTAGTTCAGTTCCGATCGCGGGTCCGCGAACGATCGCGAACCCGATCGCGCAAGCGCTGTCGCTGCTCCGGCGTTAGGCTGCGAAAACGGTCGCGCAGCTCTTGACGGCGTTCGGGACTCAAATCGCGAAAACGTTGGTAGTTTTGGCGAATGCGCCGTTGGTCGGCTTCCGGCAAGTTACGGAAATCGCGATAGCGCTGGAGGATTCGGTTTTTGCGCTCGTCGCTCAAACCGCGCCAGCGGGTAAAGCGCTCTTGTGCGGCAGCACGTTGCGTGTCGTCCATGCCGATCCAACGCTCAGCGCCACGCGCCAATCGCTGCTGACGCTCGACCGGTAAGTTGGCCCATTCCTGCTCGAAGCGTTGCAACACACGCTGCTGATCGCCGCTGAGCGATGCCCAATCGACGCTGTCGCTACCGGTTTGCGCCAGTGCGGGCAGCGCGAAAAGACTCAGCGCCAGCGCCGCAATCCAGCGGCGAGCCGTATTGACCGACCGCTTACTGTTCATACGTCACCTCATCCTGCTCACTGCGCGTGGCTTTGGCCTCGCGCCGTTCCTCTGTCGCGGTGGCATCGCCCGACGTTTCCTCTGCCACCAAAATCCATTCGGCTTCCTCGTCCTCGTTGTCCCAGCTACCGAGATACTCGAGAAAATCGGCATCCGGTATGTCATCTGCGACCGTACCGCTGGCAAACCCTAATACCAGCGCAGTGCCAAAAACGCTGACGTAGCGTCGGCGTTGACGGTGGCGATGACTCGCCATTGCCTAGAGCACCTCCAGGACTTCATAAAATTCGTAGTCCTCGATCATGTCGAGATCGTCACCGGCGAGCAGCAGCTCGAAATCGTCGGCGGCGACTTCGGCCATTGCCGGCGCAGAAGATCCCTGCGGCCCAAAGTCCACACGGGTTGCTATGACCACCGCGATTACGACGGCCGCGGCCGTTGCGCCGGCTAGCGGCAAGGTACCGAACGATCGGCTGCGGCCAGTGTCGAGTTCGTCCAGCGCGCGCTGTCGGGCCTGGTTCAACTTCGATTGCGTCGCGGCGTCGAGCGACTCGGTGCGCTGCTCGATGGCATCGCGCATCAACTGCTGGAGTTGTTCGTCGCTAGGATGTTGTTTGTCCATCGTCATCACCTGGCCAGTGCGGCCCGGAGCGCGTTCAGCGCTCGTGAATAATGTGTCTTTACGCTGCCCTCCGAGCAGCCCATCGCTTCTGCGGTCTGTGCCGTGTCGAAACCTTCGAGACTCCGCAGCAAAAATGCTTCGCGCTGACGCTCTGGCAACTGTTTGACGGCTTCAGTCAAACGCGCATGCGTCTCCAGCGCTTCCAGCTCCTCGCCGGGCGTCGCCTGATCGAGATTGGGTGCAGCGGCAATAGGATCGTGATCGTCATCGCCAGAACCGCCAAACCAACTCATAAATCGGTTGCGAACTTGCCGGCGGCGCTGCACGTCCCGCACTCGGTTGTTCAATATACGGAAAAAGAGCGGCGCCCATTCAGCCTCCGGCCGATCCGAATAGCTGCGCACCAGTCGAATCATCGCGTCTTGCACGACATCCATGGCCTCGTCGCGATCCCAGAGCGACATTTCGGCGATTGCCAGCGCTTTGCGTTCGACGCCGGCCAGAAACTGGTCGAGTTGCCGGCGTTTCGCGCTCGCGGACTGATCGGGCACGGTGGATCCTGTTCGTTCAGTGGCCAGAACCTGCTCCTTCAGAGCGAAAGCGGTCATAAGCTCGCTCCCGCTGCACCGCGACGATGCCGATCGACCGCAGGGCATGCAAGGCGTTGGCGCACAATCCGTTGTTTTAAAAGGTCCACTGCACACTCCAGCGCCACCATGGCGCTTCCGGGTGCATAAACGCGAGGCCGGCGCTAAGGTTGACAGCCCGCGTCGAGCCGGCTGCCGGTATTGTCGACAAAAACAGTAAAAATCGCCGTAAAAACACCACTTTACCGCCTGTTCGACTACCTGCCGCCGGAATCCCAAACTGTGCCGCTGGTCACAGGCGCTCGGGTGCGGGTGCCTTTTGGCCGCCGCCGCGTCGTTGGGTTGGTTTGGGAGACCGATGCGACGGCCGCTATTGAGGCGAGTCGGCTGCGGCGCATCGAGCGGGTACTCGACACGGAGCCCGTCGTGCCGGACGGTTTGTTTGCGCTGCTGAAGTTTGCGTCGAGCTACTACCAGCATGCGCCGGGCGAAGTCGTTGCAGCGGCGCTGCCGCGCGCACTGCGCGACGGCGAAGCACTGTGGCCAGAAGCGTCGGAGTGGCAGCCGGAGCCAGCGCTGGACGCACAAATGCTGCAGCAATTGCTGCGGCGGGCCCCGCAGCAATTCGAAGTTGCTCAACAACTTATCAACGCTGACGTGCTGGCGCACGAGACCCTTTCCGAGCCACAGCGACGTGCCCTGAAGGCCCTTGCCGACAAGCAATTGGTGCGCCGCGTCAATGTTCAGCTAGCGCCGCCAGCCGCGCCCGCGATCACGCTGGGCGAATCACCGCCACTCAATGACGAGCAGGCCACAGCGCTTGCGATGATCCCGAGCGACTTCGCCGTGACCTTGCTGGACGGTGTGACCGGCAGCGGCAAAACGGAGGTTTACCTGCGCGCCATCGCACGCGTTCTCGAGGAGCAACGCGAGGTCTTGGTGTTGGTGCCGGAAATTGGCCTGACGCCGCAGCTGCTGGCGCGCTTTGAGGCTCGGTTCGGTTTCCGACCGATCGCGCTGCACTCGGGGCTAACCGACGCGGAGCGGCTCGCAAACTACCGCCAGGCGGCCGGCGGTGCGGCGCGGATCGTTGTCGGCACGCGCTCGGCGGTGTTTTGCCCGCTGCCGCAGCTCGGCCTGATTGTCGTCGACGAGGAACACGACACATCGCTGAAGCAGCAAGAAGGCTTTCGCTACTCGGCACGCGATCTTGCGATTGTGCGCGGCCAGTTGGAAGACGTGCCGGTCGTACTCGGCAGCGCAACGCCCGCGCTGGAATCGCTGCATAACGTCGCGGCCAAGCGCTACCGCGGCGCGCGCTTGACGCGGCGGGCCGGCCACGCCGTGCCACCGACCGTTGGGTTGATTGACACTGCCGTACACGGCACCACAGACGGACTGGCCGGCCCGATGCGCGATGCCATCGATCGCCACCTCGGTGACGGCGGCCAGGTCTTGCTGCACATCAACCGGCGCGGTTTTGCGCCAACCGTGATCTGTTCGGACTGCGGTCACATCCTCGAATGCCACCGCTGCGACGCGCGGTTCACGCTGCACGCGGCCCAGCAGCGTCTGTGGTGCCATCACTGCGACGCCGACGCCGCGCTGCCGGAACGATGTCCGGCCTGCGGCAGCGGCTCATTGCGTGCGCTTGGCGCCGGCAGTGAGCGCATCGAGCAGGCCCTCGAACGGTTCTATCCGGGCGAAACCATCGTCCGCATCGACTCTGACTCAACCCGTCGTCGCGGTGCACTGGAGGCGGCGCTCGCGAAGGCAACCAGCGGTGCCGCTCGGCTGTTGGTCGGCACACAGATGTTGGCCAAAGGTCACCATTTCCCGGGCCTGACCTTGGTCGGTGTGCTGAACGCCGATCAGGGCCTGTTTGGCAGCGAGTTTCGCACCGCTGAGCGCCTGTCACAGAGCCTGGTCCAGGTCGCTGGCCGGGCTGGGCGGGAGGATCGGCGCGGCGAAGTGCTGATTCAAACCGACTTTCCGACACATCCGCTGTTGGCGACGTTGCTCGAGAGCGGTTACGCGGGTTTTGCAAAGCTGGCGCTCGACGAACGCCACGCCGCCGGGTGGCCGCCGTTCGCGCATCTCGCTCTGCTGCGTGCCCAGGCCAAAGAGCGCGCGACCGTGTGGTCGTTTCTCGATGCGGTCAAAGCGGCGTTCGACGTTCCTGGCGGTGTCTCTCTGTACGGGCCCGTGAAAGCGCTGATGGAACGGCGCGCCGGACGCTTTCGGGCGCAGCTGCTGCTGCACGCATCTGAACGCGGCGCTTTGTTGCCGGCACTGCGCACGTTACGACCGATGCTCGACGATCTCGTGCAGCGCCACCGCGTTCGCTGGTCGCTCGATGTCGATCCGGTCGACCTCGCATAGGACAATCGGGCAAGGACACTCGCCATGCTGAAATTCGCGCTCATCGTCGGAATGATCCTGATCGTGGCCGCCGGCTTGCGCTGGTGGCTGGTCGACCGCAATCGACCGCGTTACCTGCCGCTGCCAATCGCCAATGACGACCCTGACATGCGCGCCGCGATGGCAAAAGCACGCGCTCAGATCGATCGGTTCCGCGAGCTCACCGCCGATCCTCGTCTCGAGGCGCAGATCAAGGTGGCGTTTGAAACCAGCAGCGGCGAAATCGAGCATCTGTGGGCCGAGGTCTTGGCGGTGGACGCCGACGTGGTGTCGGTGCGCTACGTCACCCCGCCGGTATCGCACGTGGGGTCTCTCGAACGACTGCACGAGCACAACGTCGACGACATCGAAGACTGGGTGGTATTTGCCGAGGACGGGCGGATCTTCGGCGGCTATACGCAGCGCGTAGTATTCGACCGAGCGCGCGAATCGGGCGAACCGCTGCCGCCGGAACTGGCCGAGCAGGCAGAGCGATTTGTGGACTGAGGCCGCAACAGGGTTTAATTCGCGGCTACGCGTGAAAAACCACGAGCAATCGTGCCGGTAAGACGCCGGTCGGACCCCTTGAAAGAAGCACTCGAAAAAACTCTCACGGCAGCGGTCACTGACGTGCTGCTCGATCGGGAAATCACGATTCCCAACGTCACGTTGGAGCACACTCGTGATCCGGCGCACGGCGACTTTACGACCAATATCGCGATGCGCCTGGCGAAAGGTGCCGGCATGCCGCCGCGTGAGCTGGCCGCCGCCGTCATTGCCAAAATCCCGCCGGACCCGGCGGTTGCCAAAATCGACATCGCTGGACCGGGCTTCATCAATGTTTACCTGGCCGCCGGGCAAAGTTTTGCCGTCATCGGTGAAATCCTCGAGACAGGCGAGGCGTTTGGCCGGGCGGCGCCGAAAGAGTCACCGCGCATCCTCGTCGAATTCGTGTCGGCAAATCCCACCGGCCCGATGCACGTTGGGCACGGTCGCGGCGCAGCGTTCGGCGCATCCCTTGCGGCGCTGCTGTCGGCCGCTGGGTATCCGGTCAGCACCGAGTACTACGTTAACGATGCTGGGCGGCAGATGGAGATTCTCGCGGTCAGCGTCTTGATCCGCCGACTGCAGCAGGTGAAAAGCGAAACGCCGAAAGCGTTGCCGCTGGCCGCTTACCAGGGCGAGTACATCGTCACCATCGCCGAGTCGCTGGACACGAGTTATGACGGCGTCGATCCGCGTCGGCTGTACGAAGGCGTGCCGGCAGACACGGACGACACCAAAGACGCGCACATCGACGCGATCATCGAGAACGCGCAATCCGAACTCGGCGTGCTCGGATTCTCGAGTCTCAGGCGTTATGCCCTGGACGCCATCTTGGCCGACATTCGCATCGACCTCGGCGAATTCGGTGTGCGTTTCGATAAATGGTTTTCGGAGGAGAGTCTGACCGACGACGGCTCCATTGATGCCGCCATTGAGCGTGTTCGCGAACACAATTTGTTGTACGAGCAGGATGGCCACACGTGGTTCCGCGCCACCGAGCTTGGCGACGAAAAAGACCGCGTGGTGGTCCGCAGCAACGGCAAGAAAACATACTTTGCGTCCGACATCGCCTATCACCACAACAAACGCGAGCGCGGTTTCGATCTTTTGATTGACGTCTGGGGCGCCGATCACCATGGCTACATCCCGCGCGTTCGGGCCGGGCTGCAGGCGATGGGCTATGCGCCGGCATCGCTGGACGTGCCGCTGATCCAATTCGTCTCGCTGTGGAAAGACGGCGAGAAGATCGCGATGACAACTCGCGGCGGCCAATTCGTCACGCTGCGCGAGCTCAGAAGCCAAGTTGGCAATGACGCTGCACGGTTTTTCTACGTCATGCGCTCGAACGACCAACATCTGGATTTCGATCTCGACCTGGCCGTATCGAAAAGCAATGAGAACCCGGTGTTCTACATCCAATACGCGCACGCGCGTATCGCCCAGGTGTTCGAAAAGCTCGCTGCAGATTCATTGACGTTTTACCGCAGCGAAGGGCTAGCCAACCTTGGCCTGCTAACCGAGGAGAAAGAGAAAAACCTCGCGTCGGTGCTCGTGCGCTATCCTGAAACGATCGCCCGGGCCGCAGAAGCGCGGGCGCCGCACATGCTGGCCAACTATCTGCGTGACGTCGCGACGGCGTTCCACTCGCTCTACAACATCGATCCGAAAACCTACAAGTTCATCGATGACGATGCACCGTTACGAAACGCGCGATTGGCGTTGATCCTGGCAGCCCAACAAGTCGTCAAGAATGGGCTTGCGATCCTCGGCGTCAGCGCGCCGGAGCGAATGTAGTGGCGAAGCGACGGCGCGCGCGCTCGAATCAAAAGAAACCCGCGCCGTTACCGGGATGGATCTGGATGTTGGCAGGGCTCGCGATGGGTTTGTCGGTGGCCTTCGCTGTATACCGGTACAAGCCGCCGGTTGCAGAGCCAACCGTGGCAACAGCGGCAAAACCAGCCGCAAAGCCGGCGACGCCGGCAGCCAGTGTAGCCGCCGACGACCAGGCGGCGGCCAACGGCAACAAACCGTCAGAGCCTGACAACGGCCGCTTCGATTTCTACGAAGAGCTGCCGCGCTACGAATTGATCGTTCCAGAGGTCGATATCGACGTCGATCGTTCAGCACCTGCCGAGCCGATCGACAAGCCCGGTGTATACGAGATTCAGGCGGGCTCATTCGGCCGCTTTGCCGATGCCGACCGACGACGGGCGGAAATCGCGTTGCTTGGCATTGAATCGCGGGTGCAACCGGTCACGATCGACGATCGAACGTATCATCGAGTCCGCATTGGACCGATTAACGACACCCAAAAGCTGAATCGGCTGCGTACGCAACTCGCCGCCGCCGATATCGAAACGGCGACGATTCGTATCGGTGGTTAATCGGCAATGGCAAAAGCCAGCCGTTATCTTGCTGGCGACCGTTTTGCTCAGCGCCTGCGCGACCCAGCCGCCGCCGAGCCCCGCCGAAGAACCGGCCGTCTTACCGCCCGCTACTGCGCCAGCGGCACGGCCCAGCGAATCCATACCGGCGCCGCTACCGACGCTGCGGATCGTCGCCGTCGGCGACATGATGATCGGCACCGATTACCCGATGTCGCGCTTGCCGGACGACGATGCGGCGAGTTTCCTCGCCGACGTGACGCCGCTTCTGAGCGCCGCTGACATCGCGTTTGGCAATCTCGAAGGCGTATTGCTCGACGGCGGCACACCGGCAAAGCGCTGCTCCAATCCGGCGGCCTGCTACTTGTTTCGCTCGCCAACCCGCTACGCCGTGCATTACGCCAACGCCGGATTCGACGCGATCTCATTGGCGAACAACCACGCCCGTGATTTCGGCGAAGAGGGGCGTACGAGCAGTATGCTCGCGCTTGATGCGTACGACATTCGTCACTCCGGCCGCGACGGAACTGTCGCCGAGTGGCAGGTGCGCGGCGTCCGCATCGCAATGGCGGCTTTTGCGGTGACTCGCGAATCCAACTCGATGCTCGATGTCGCGCTGGCGACGCAAACAATTGAGATGCTGGCGGCGCGTAACGACGTCGTTGTTGTCTCGTTTCACGGCGGCGCCGAAGGACTCGATGCGTTGCACGTGCCGTTCAGCGAAGAATCGTATTACGACGAGCCACGCGGCGATGTCGTTCGCTTCGCACGCGGCGCGGTCGATGCCGGCGCCGATCTCGTCATTGGACACGGGCCACACGTCGTACGCGGTCTTGAGCGTTATCGCGAACGCTTGATTGCCTACAGTCTCGGTAACTTCGCGACCTACTACGGCATCAGCGTTGCCGGCCTCAAAGGCGTCGCCCCGGTGCTCGACGTCGAAATCGACGGCAATGGCCGGTTCGTCGGCGGGCTAATTCACTCGACGGTGCAGGTACGGCCGGCCGGGCCCAGTTTCGATCCCGAATCACGAGCACTGACGTGGATGCGCACCCTGACGAACCAGGACTTTGCGGGCGGTGGCCTCGACATCGACGATACCGGCCGAATCGCGCCGGCTGAGCGCTAGGCAAGCGCGGGCGTTGCCGGTAGCCTGACCGGCACTGGTCAATTCCGCTCGAGCTACTCAGATGACTGTCTCGCCAACGCTGCCCACCGCCTATCGACCGACGCACGACGAAACTGCCAGGCAGGCGTTTGTCGGCGCGTTGAAAGGCGTCTTGAACGGCCCGATCGAAGTGGCGCTGGCTGAACGCTACGAGACAACGCTTGAACCTGAGTACCGTGCGCGCGCGGGACATACGCCTAAGAACCGCATCGACGGTCGCGACGCATTCGCCGCCGATCACCTCTATCAACTGTGGGGCTCGGCGGTGTACACGTCGCAGGACTTGATGTGGGAAACGGTGAACGACACGTGTGCGCGGGTGTTGCCGGCGTTTACCGAGCAGCGCCGCCAACTCGAGAGCGTCAGCGCACGCGGCAGCCTCGAGCTCGATCCAACGCTGGAAATCCCTGAACCAATCCGCAGCGTCGAGATTCATCGGCAGCCAGGCGGTTATTTCGCCGACTACGGCGAGTACGGACTGCTGACGGCGCTACGCTACTTCGGCACCGTTGAGCTGTATCGTTCGGCAAAGGGCCTGTCGGCCGATTCGACCACCGGCGCGCCGGGCATGGGATTTTTCATTTTGAGTGCCGTCGAACGACGCTTTCCTGAATTTGCACCGAGTGCGGTACTCGATCTCGGTTGCGGTACCGGCACCGAGACAATCGCGTACAAACAACGCTTTCCCGACGCGCGCGTGTGTGGCGTCGATCTGTCGGCACCGCTACTGAACTTCGCCCATGCGTGGGCCGAAGACGGCGGACACGAAGTGCACTATCGCCAGGCCGATGCTCGCGCAACCGGCTACGACAGCGCATCGTTCGATCTCATCGTGTCGAATATTCTGTTCCACGAGACACGTACCGATATCGTTCGAGACATCATGCGCGAAGCGCATCGGCTGCTGCGCCCCGGCGGCGTCTTTCTGAATGCGGATACACCGTTTCAGCCGGAACGCATCTCGATACCGAAGCAGGTCACCAACGACTGGCAGGTGATCAACAATGGCGAACCGTTCTGGACCGGTTATGCCGATCTCGACATGGCCGACGAGCTCACTGCGGCTGGTTTCGGCGACGCCGAAGTTTTCGCCGACTACGATCCGCTCGGGAGCGGCGTGTTCCACGTCTTCGGCGCGCGACGAACGTGAGCGACAAGACCCATGCCGAGAAGCTGCCGCACCCAGAGCTCCTCGAGACGCTAACGCCGGATCAAACCGTTGCCGCCATTCTGCGCCTGGCCATGGAAGTGGCCGTGCTGCGCGATCGGCTGCGAACCCATGAAGCGCTGTTGGCCGAACATGGTCTGCTAGGCACCGAGGCCGTCGATGCGTTCACGCCGTCAGCCGACGAGTCCCAGACACGCAATGCTGCCAACGCCGAGCTCATTCAACGCCTGTTGCGCGATCTTGGCGCCGAAAAGTAGCCACTCGTCAGGCGGCACCCGATAATCCCCGCTCGAGCCAGCTTGTAGCGAGACGTTCTCGTGTCGTTTTTTTCGGAACTCAATCGACGCAACGTTGTTCGCGTCGCGGCCGCCTACGTTGTTTTGGGCTGGCTGTTGCTGCAGGTTGCCGACACCTTGTCGCCTCTTATCGGGCTGCCGGACACGGTCAGTAAAGTTCTTTTCGTGTTGCTGCTGATCGGCTTCGTGCCGACAGCGGTGTTTGCCTGGGCTTTCGAGCTAACGCCAGACGGCATCAAGCGCGAGAAAACGGTGCAACGCGACGCGGCGATGGCGCAGCGTACGGCTCGCCGGCTCGATATTGTGACCATTGCCGCCGCAATTCTCGTCGGCGTCCTATTTACGTGGCAGCAACTCGCGCCACGTACGGCGGGCGCCGGCAGCACCACTATTAAAGCGCCGACATCCGACGGCAACTCGATCGCGGTACTGGCGTTTGCCGACATGTCGGAGCGTGGCGATCAAACGTATTTCGCCGATGGCGTTGCGGAACAAATCCAGCACGTCCTGTCCGACGTCCCGGACCTGCGTGTCGCTGGACGCACGTCGAGCTTCTCTTTCCGCGGCAAAGCGGTCGAAGTCCGGGAGATTAGTGCAACACTCGGCGTTGCGCACATTCTCGAGGGCAGCGTCCGCCGTGCCGGCGATCGGTTGCGGATCACTGCCACGCTGATCCGTGGCAGCGACGGCATACAGATCTGGTCAGAGACCTACGACCGGACGGCTGCTGACGTCTTCGATATCCAAGACGAGATTGCCCGGTCCGTTGCTGAACAGCTCGCGGGGACACTCGGTCTCGACACCGATAGCCTGCTGACGGTTGAACGTACTGACGATCTCGACGCGTACGACAACTACCTTCGCGCACAGCAGCTGTTCGCGCTGCGAGGTAAGGAAAACCTGGACCGGGCGTTACTGCTGTTGCAGGAAGCCGCTGCCAAAGACCCTGATTACGCACCGACGTGGGCAACGATAGCGCTGATCTACGGCGTCTACGAGGTCTATGCGCCGGGGTTCCCGTTGGAGTTGGGCCCGTATGAACAGTGGCGGCGCATCGGCCGTGCCGCAGCCGAACGTGCGATCGAGCTCGACCCGGGCAACGCACTTGCCCACGGAACGCTCGGTGTTTTTCTCGACTACGAGCGTGATCTTGTCAACGCTTACGTACATTTCGACCGAGCCGTCGAGCTCGCACCTCGCGATCCACGGGTACTCGACCTTGCATCGCAACACTTGCAGGAAGCCGGTTACTTCGACGAAGCATTAGACCTGTCGTTGCGTGCCGTCAGACTCGACCCGCTTCGCGCGATTTACCACAACACCTTGACCACAGCGTATGGGCTGCTTGGAGACCATCCGCGGGCCATCGAGTACAGCGAAAAAACCATTGAGCTCGACCCCACACTGCAGTTCGCTTATACCAACCTTGCCATTAGCCACTACGCGTTGGAGCGGCCTGACGCTGCGGTCGACACGACCGAACAAGCCGTTGCTGCCGGCCACTTTCCCGAAGAAGCGAAGGGCTTTGCGGTCCGGGTCAGCGATAGCTGGGATGACGAGGCGGCGCTTCGTGCGATGTTGGGCGACCATGACTACGCGGATGCTGTCATTGCGCTGGCTCTAGGCGACCGTGAGATCGCCGTTGCACGCGCCGAGGCCGTCTGGCGCGATGACTATCAAAAAGAGCTCGGCGTGATGCGCGATTACACGCTGCCGCTGCTCGTCGATGACGAACGATGGAAAGCTCAGGTCAAGAAAGTCGGTTTGTTGGCCCTGTGGCGAGAACGCGGTTTTCCAGCTCAGTGTCAACCGGTTGGCGATGACGATTTCACGTGCACGGCAGCGAGACCGTCATCGCATATCGGCAAAGACCGCGATTGAGTTTGCTAGTCGTCGCCAGCGCCCGCCGCTTGACGAAAGTCGATACCCAGCGACCGTAGCTTGCGGTAGAGGTGGGTACGTTCCATGCCGACTCGTTTCGCGAGCTGGCCCACCTTGCCCTCGCACAGCTCGAGTTGCTGCGTGAGGTAGGCGCGCTCGAAGTGTTCGCGGGCTTCACGCAGCGGCATCGCCAGAAGATCTTTTTGCACGAGCAAGTCGGCGCCGTTGTCCGGCGCATTTAGCTCGGCCTCTATCTCGGCCAGCGTGACTTCCTCGTCCTTGCCAGTGATCAGCAGACGATGGACGAGGTTTTTGAGTTCGCGGACGTTGTCTGGCCACGGGTAATTGCGCAGCCGATTCTGGGCGGCGACCCCGAAACGCCGAAACTTGAGCCGCTCGGCGTCGACGAGCCGGTCGACGTAGAAGCGCAGCAGCTCGGGCACGTCTTCCGGGTAATCGCGCAGCGGCGGGATACGCAGACTGAGTACGTTTAGCCGCGCAAACAGGTCGCGCCGAATCTGCCCCGATGCGAGTGCTTCGTCGACATTGGTATTGACGGACGCCACGATGCGGGCAGTCAGCGGAACCGTATCGTTAGCGCCGATCGGCTGGAACGCCTTTTGCTCGAGCGCGCCGAGCAACAACGTTTGCGCCTCGGTCGACAGGTCGCCGATTTCGCTGACAAACACGGTGCCCTCGGCGGCCCGTGCCAACAATCCGATCTCACCGTTGCGCTGCCCGCCGAACAATTGGGCTGCAGCGTTGCTGGCGGTCAGCGAGCCTGGCGTTATACGGACGAACTCGCCAGCGGCCCGCGGCCCCATGTCGTGGATATACCGAGCGAACGCCTCCCGACCGCTGCCCGGTTCGCCAATCAGCAGCACGGGTGTTGGATGCGGCGCAACGGACTTGGCCTGCTCGCGCAATTCGCGAATTAGCGGCGAGCGCCCGACCGGTACCGCAACGCCGGTTGCCAGCGCCGACGACGCTTCACGCGGCGCGGGACCGCCCGATTCGAGCGCGCGCTCGACGGTGCGCAGCAGCTTGGCGAGGGACAGCGGCTTTTCGATGTAATCGAACGCACCGAGCCGGGTCGCTTCGACGGCCGTATCGACGGTACCGTGACCGGACATCATCACGACCGGGCACACGTACTTCGAGGACTGCGTCCACTCGCGCAGTAGACTGATGCCATCGGTATCGGGCATCCAGATGTCGAGCAACACGAGATCGTGATCGCGCTCGTCGCGCGCCGCACGTGCCTCACCGGCGTCCGCGGCGACGGTCACGTCGTAGCCCTCCTCAGAAAGGATTTCCTGAATCAGCGAGCGAATGTCCGATTCGTCGTCAACGACAAGAATGTGCGATGCACTCATGCCTGTACTCTCCGCTGTACCAGCGATCGCGACTGACTGCGCGGCTGCTTCGCCAGCATTTGTTCGCGCGACGCCTCGTCTACCGGCAGTTCGAGTTCGATTTCGGCGCCTCCGTCCGGATGGTTCCGCGCGGAAATGGCGCCAGCATGCTCTTCCACCAGCTTTTTGACAATGGCAAGACCGAGTCCAGTGCCTTTCGGCTTAGACGTCACGTAAGGGTCGAAAATTTGCTCGGTATCGCCATCTCTGAATCCCGGACCGTTGTCACGCACACGCACCGTTGCGATTTGCGCGCCGCCTTCGCGGCGACTGCGCGTTTCAACGGCGATATGACCGCGCGGTGTTTCGTCGATGGCCTCAACCGCGTTGCGCAACAGATTATGCAAAATTTGCCGCAGCCGGCCGACATCGGCGCTGACCTCCGGCATCGCCGGGTCCGTATCGACGTCGATAGCGAGCTCGGCCTCGCGGGTGCGATAAAGCTCGGCTACTTCGTGCACGATTTGGTTGAGATCGACGCGGCCAAGGTGCAGATCAGGCGCTCGCGCGTACTCTGAAAACGCATTGACCATCGATTTCATCGACTCGACCTGTTGCACGATCGTATGGGTTGCGCGGTCGAGGACCTCCGCTTCGGCGGTGCGCATGTTGCCAAGGTATTTGCGGCGCAATCTTTCCGCCGACAGTTGGATTGGCGTCAGCGGGTTCTTGATCTCGTGGGCGAGGCGGCGGGCGACCTCGCCCCAGGCTGCGTCGCGTTGCGCTTGCAACAGTGCAGTGATGTCGTCGAACACGATCACATAACCGGCATGCTCACCTTCGCTCGGCAGCACAGAACATGCGCACGTCAAAACCCGGCGTCCGGACTCGGCGCGCAGCACGATTTGTTCGCGCCATTCGTCTTCGCCGGTGGCGAGGTGCACCTGCACGACATCGACAAACTGCTCGAGGAGGTTTTTGCCGCGCGCGACGTCGGGCAGTCGCAGGCCGACCGACGCATCGAGATCGACACCGAGAATTGCGCTGGCCGATTGATTGGTCGTGCGGATCTCGAGATCGTGCTCCAGCGAAATCACCCCGCTCGACAAGCGCGCAAGAATGATTTCGAGATAGCGGCGTTCCGACTCGACCAGCGACTGTGAGTGCCGCGCCGTTTCCCGCGCAATCGCGAGACGGCGGGTCATGTCATTGAACGAATTGACCAGAAAACCGATCTCGTCGCGCGACGGCATCGGCAGCCGGGTGTCGAAATCACCGGCTGCCACCGCGCGTGTGCCGGCAACCAACTGCTGGATGGGCGCCACCAGACGGCGCGAGAAAAAGAACGCGCCGTAGATGGCCGCGAGCAAGGAGACCAGCAGGATGACGGTCAGCGTCAGCAGCAGTGTCCGTTTCAACGGCTCGCGCAAATACTCGAGCTGCTGGTAGTTCGTGTATGTCGCGCCAACCGCCGCGGCTCGCTGCGCCACCTGCGCCGGAACCGGGAATGACGCTCGGAGAATCCGGTCGGGCATCCCGGTCTGGCTCGACGAGATTCGGGCGGCGGTCCGCACTTCGAACTTCAGTGGATCGAAGTAAACATACGGATCGCCGTGGCGCGTGCGCAGCAGCACTTCATTCTCAATTGGTGCCGGAACCGCTTCGAACGAGCCGCCAGTGCTGGTCGCGATAATGCGCCGGCTGCTGGAAAACACCGTCAGCTCGCTGGCACCCAACTCAATGCGTTTGGAGGTCAGTTCGCGTTGCAGCGATCGTTCCGGGAAGCCGAAAAGATCCAGCGCCATCGTTTCTGTGGCATCGAGATTGCTGCGCTTTTGCAGATCCAGCACCGACTTTGACAAATCCAGCGCTTCAGCGAGACCGCTTTCGATACGCACGTCGAACCAGCTGTCGATGCCGCGGTTGATGAACTGCACCGAGAAGTAATAAACGAGTACGAGCGGCAAAATCGCGAGACCGATGAACATCACGACCATGCGCCCCTTCAGTCGCGCACCCGGCGCTTTCTCGCGCAGATCGCGCACGAGGCGAATCATGTTGCCGAAGAGCAGGACGAGCAGCAGTGCGATCCCGCCGACGTTCAACACGAGCGTGATGTTCGATAAGCGGTCGAAATCCTCGGGAGTCTGCGCCGAACGGGTCAGCAGCAAGAGCGCAGCAATGCCGAGCGCAAGCCCGAGCCCGGCGAGGACCGAAATCCCGAAACGCTTTAGCGATCGAGAGTCCATGTGAACCAGTCGCTGCGCAGATGCCAATCATCGAGCCAGAAAAAAACGACTCGCAGCGGTCCAGAAAAATCCTGAAAGTTCATGGCGGAGCGCACGCGCACGCGGTAACGACGATTATCGCGTAGGCGGCTCTCTTCGATGATCGGCACGTCGACGACGCGGCCGAGGTTGTTGAGCGCAGAGTACAAGGTGGCGAACGACTCTTGCTCGCCTGAGCCGAGATTGCGAATCAGATAGCGTTGGCTGAGGGCGTGATACTGGAGTTGGAAACGCACATCATGCGACTCGATCGTGTCGTCAACCCAAAAACGACGCGATTCGATGACTTCGATCTCAGTAACGAAATTCAGCGGCAGACCGTTGTCCAACGCGGCGAGCGCCTGACTCGACAAGATAAACTGGACGCGTGCATCCAGCGTGTACTGACCGCCGTCCAGATACGCTTCGGCCGATCGCACCTCAAACACGCCCGGTTTGTCGTTTTGCGCGCGCGCGTCCGAACCGAGCAACAGCGCAGCCAGCAGACAGGCGATGGTGGCCCATCGGCCGGAGTAGGCCGCTGCTAGGTCGATTTTTCGAGACATGCGTAAAAGAACCCGTCGAAGCGGTGGCGGCCCGGCAGTAACTGAAACCCCGGTCCGCACGGCATCATTAGAGCTTGGATGGCCGCGGTCGGCAACTGCCGTCTTACCTGCGCATCCGGATGACTATCGACAAATACCTGCACGATGCGTTCATTTTCGCGACGAATCACCGAACAGGTTGCGTATACCAATGTGCCGCCGGGCGCGAGCGTTGGCCAGAGCGATTCGAGCAATCGTGCCTGAAGCGCGCTGAGCGGTGACAAATCTGCCGGTCGGCGTGTGAACTTGATGTCAGGGTGGCGGCGAATCACGCCGGTCGCGGAACACGGCGCATCGAGCAGGATGCGGTCGAACGCCTTGCCGTCCCACCATGCGGCAGTATCGGTCGCATCGACCGTGTGGACGTTGGCGGTCACACCCACGCGAGCAAGGTTGGTCCGCAGCGATTCAGTACGTGTCGCATCGTTGTCGAGCGCGGTGAGGCTTATATCGTCGCCGAGCTCTGCGAGATGAGCGGTCTTGTTACCGGGCGCGGCGCAAGCGTCGAGGATGCGTTCACCGCTGCCTGGCGCCACGACCCAGGCGGCACACTGCGCACCGCCATCTTGAACTGACACGTCGCCATCGGCGAAACCGGGTAGCGTTTCGACGGGTATCGCGCGGTCCAGACACACGGCGCCGGGTAAATCCGCCGTGACATCGACGCCGAGCTCCGGATGTGTCGCGCGCAGGCGCTCGACGTACTCCAGCACGGCAAGCCGGCCACGGTTGACACGCAGCCACATGGGCGCGCGTTCGTTGTTCGCGGTCAAAATGCCGTTCGCCGCGTCGCCCCAGTCGTCGCGAATGGCCTGCAGCAGCCATTTGGGGTGCGAGTACCGATCGTCGGGGTCGAGGTCGGCATCGATGCTGTCGCGCTCGCGTAAATAGCGCCGCAGGACAGCGTTGACGAAACCGCGCGCGCCGCGGTGCTTGCTGAGACCTACCGCCGCAACGCTGGCGGACACTGCCGCGTGATCGGGAATGCGCATGTGGCGAATTTGATGCAACGCGCAAACCAGCAGCGCTTCGAGCAGCGGCGCGGGCGGTTTGTTACTACGGGCGGCGAGTTTGCGCACGATCGCCCGCAGCAAGTGATACCAGCGGACCGATCCCTGCACGATTTCGGCGCCGAGCGAATAGTCGCGGTCGTGCCAGTCGTCGAGATGTTTTTGTAGCGCGCGATCGACGCTAATGCCGCTGCCGACAACGTCGGCAACGGCGCGTGCCGCCGCAAGACGCAACGGCGCCCCGCTGTCAGTCGGCTTCGCCAAGGCGTATGCCGCGTAGTGTTCGCTGATTGGCGAAATCGGTGGCAGCGATGCGCCGCTTGCCGGCCAACTGCACCGCGGTGACGATTAGCGTGCCGGCACCGGTAGCAACCGCGATGCCGGCATCGTCCACACGCACGATCTCGCCAGCGGGCGCCTCGGAGACCTCGTTTGCGGCGGTGGCGCCGAAGATCCGCAGCAGCGAGCCCTCGATGCTCGTATGAGCCACCGGCCAAGGGTCGTATGCCCGAACCTGTCGCGCGATCGTTGCGGCGCTTGCGTGCCAATCGATCCGCGCGTCGGCTTTCTCGACTTTCGGCGCATAGCAGGCGCCGGTGTCCGGTTGCTTCTCGGCCTCAAGCGCGCCGTCGATAATCGCCGGCAGCTTTGCGACCAGCAATTTGCCGCCGAGCTGCGCCAGCCGATCATGCAGTTCGCCGGCGGTCTCATCGACGCCGATGTCGATGGCCGCGGTCGCATAGACCGGCCCGGTGTCCAGCCCGGCCTCCATGCGCATCAGTGCAATACCGGTCTGCGTGTCGCCGGCGAGAATGGCATGCTGTATCGGTGCGGCTCCGCGCCAGCGCGGCAGTAGCGAGGCGTGGACATTCAGCGGCGCGACGGTCGGGATATCCAGGACTGCTTGGGGGAGGATCAGGCCGTAGGCCGCAACGATCAAGAGATCGGGCGACGCAGCCGCAACGCGTTCCTGTGGCGCCGGTTTACGCAACGACACCGGTTGATAGACCTCAATGCCAGCATCGAGCGCCAGGCGCTTCACCGGACTCGGCGTCAGCGCACGGCCGCGACCAGCGGGTCGGTCGGGCTGGGTCAGCACGAGATTCGGCCGATAGCCGGCAGCGAGCAACGCCGCCAACGAGCTTGCGGCGAACTCGGGCGTACCGGCGAAAACGAGACGAGGCGAATCGGTCATTGCGACAAGGCGCGAGTTACGACGGCGCGGCACCCATGGCGCCCGCCGATCGAGCGAGGCCGGTCAGGCGGCGTTGCTTTGGCCGCGGCGGTCTTTGAGCAGCTTCTTGCGAATCCGATCGCGCTTAATGTCGGAGATGTAGTCGACAAATAGTTTGCCGTCGAGATGGTCGATTTCGTGCTGAATACAGACCGCCAATAAGCCCTCGGCCTCCATCTCGTACGTATCACCATCGCGGTTCAGGGCGCGAAAGCGAATTTTCTCGGCGCGCTCGACCTCTTCGTAGAAACCGGGCACCGACAAACAACCCTCTTCCATCGCCTCGACACCGTCTTTTTCGAGGATTTCCGGATTGATCAGCACGTGTGGCTCGTCTTTTTCGGTCGAGACATCGGCGACGAGTAAGCGCTGGTGGACGTCAACCTGGGTCGCGGCAAGGCCGATGCCAGGCGCGGCGTACATGGTCTCTAGCATGTCGTCGACGAGCTGGCGGATCTCGTCGGTGACCGCGGCCACCGGCGTGGCCTTGGTCCGCAAACGCGGATCCGGAAATTCGAGTATCCTCAAAATTGCCATAATCGGGCGCTTAGTTCTCGCGTAAGTTACTACGTAGATTGGCTAAAGTTTTGACTTTATTCAGAAGTCTATCGGACAATCCCAACCGATGTGGGTTCTCGAGGGGAGATGTCAAGCGTCATTATGTGACGTACTTGGCAGGACCCACGCCGGTCGATAACTAGTATAGCAGCGACTACGGCCGCAGCCGGCTCGATCCAGATTGCACGGAGCACCACAGCGAATGAAATCCTGTCATTGGTCCCGGGGCCTTATGTCACAAAAGGCGGCGCTTTTCCTTTGCACCGCCGCACTGGCAGGTTGCTCGCTGAACCCGTTCGGCAACGGCGAGGAAGAAGTCGATACGTCGGTCAACGTTTCGGAAACCCCGGGCGGTGAACGACGCTCGCTGGCGGGGCCATCGCGCGAACAGCCGCGGCCGGTCGCCCGCAACGGCGGCGACCAGACCCAATCGTCGCAACCCGTCCCACTGGCGCCGGATGCGCCAAATCGCTACGTGGTACAGCGCGGCGACACGCTGTGGGACATCTCGGCGACCTTCCTGCGCGATCCGTGGTTCTGGCCGGAGATCTGGCAGGTCAATCCGCAGATCGACGATCCACATTTGATTTATCCCGGCGACGTTCTGTCACTGATCTACGTCGACGGCCAACCGCGTCTTTTGTTGGAGCGCGGTATTTCATCGGTACGCCTTTCGCCACAAATTCGCGAGCAGCGTCTCGACGAAGCGATCAACACGATTGCCTATGAGCAAATCTCCGCGTTTTTGACCCGCGGCCTGGTGCTGGAACGCGAAGAGATCAATTCGCTGCCCTACATGTTGGCATCGCGCGGCGATCACCTCGTGTCGGCCGCTGGTAACGATATCTACGTTCGCGAGGCAGGCGGCAGTCGCGCCGCCGAGCTGCGTGGATTCGGCTCGCGCTACAGCGTCGTCAAGATTGGCGACGCGCTGGTCGACCCGGACGATGGCGACGTCGTCGGCTACGAGGCAACGTACGTCGGCCAGGGTCAAATCCGCCGTGGCGGCGATCCGTCGACACTGCGCTTGAACGACTCGACGCGCGAAGCGACCGCCGGTGACCGGCTCATCGATCAGGACATCGATATTCCGCTGAATTTCTTCCCGAAACCCCCGGAAAGCGAAATCGAGGGACGCATTATTTCCGTCGTCGATGGCGTCTCGTTGATCGGTCAATTCCAAGTGCTCGTGATTAATCGCGGTCTGCGCGACGGGGTATCTCCGGGCGTCGTTCTCAGCGTCTTCGAAGCCGGCGAGTACGTTCGCGATCGATTCAAAGACGGCACGGCATTCAGCGCCTCGACGATGTTCGGCGGTGAGCGGGTCAAGCTGCCGGACGAGCGCGCCGGAACGATCATGGTGTTCAAATCCTACGATCGCATTTCGTATGCGCTGGTCATGGAAGCCGAAAGCGAAATTGCCGTTCTCGACGCCGTTCGCAACCCGCGATAAATCCTAAGCAGTCCTATACTGCCTGTCGGCGTCGCTCGTTTGAGCGACCGACGGGAGTCCCCTATCGACGACGACGCGCTTGACGGCTGGCTGAGGCTTGCCGCGCTGCCAATGCGTGATGTGGCAGCACTCGATACATTGACGGCGCTACCGGGCGGCCTGGGCGCTTTGCGCCACCAGTCCGACACCGAGCTACAAAACGCTGGACTCGACGAGCGATTGATTGCGCGACTGCGCACCGCGGCGCCGGACACGACGGCGGTGCGTCGTTGGCTCGACGGCGAGCGACACACGTTAGTTACTTGGCGATCGCCGCAATACCCGGCGCTGCTGACACGCATACCGGATCCGCCAGCGCTGCTTTACGCGTTGGGCGATCCAGACCTGTTGGGGCTGCCGCTGCTGGCTGTCGTTGGCTCGCGCAAGCCAACGCGAGGCGGCGAGGAAACGGCCCGACTGTTTTGCGCAGCGTTTTGTCAAATGGGTCTTGGCGTTGTCAGCGGCCTTGCGCTCGGTATCGATGCCAGTGCGCACGCCGCGGCGTTGGACGCCGGTGGTACGACCGTTGCCGTGCTTGGCACCGGCATCGATCGCGTCTACCCGGCGGCAAATCAGGCGCTTGCCACGCGAATAGCCGGCGCCGGCTGCATCATTACCGAATTTCCGCTGGGCAGCGAAGCGCGCCGTGAGCACTTTCCGCAGCGCAATCGGCTGATCAGCGGCTTGGCGCTCGGCACGCTGGTCATCGAGGCGGCACTCCGCAGCGGCTCACTTATCACGGCAAGACTTGCCGCTGAACAAGGTCGAGAGGTATTCGCCGTGCCCGGCTCGATACGCAACCCGATGGCCCGTGGTTGCCATCGCCTGATACGTGATGGCGCGCGGCTGGTCGAGTCGGTGGACGACGTCATCGCCGAACTCGGAGTTATGACCGAAACGTTAAAAAATGAATCGACCGAGGACGATTTCGCCGAGCCTCGCGCGCTCAATCCGGCGCATCGCAAGTTGCTCGATGCGCTCGGTTTCGAGCCTTGTGCGGTCGACGAAATCGCGACAAGGACTGCATTGACGATCGCGGAGGTTTCCTCCATGCTCCTGATCCTGGAGCTCGAAGGTCGGGTCGAGTCCCTGCCTGGCGGACGTTACGCCCGGCTTCAGTAGGAGCGCTTTAAGTTGAAAGAAAACGTGCTCGATGTCTTGATGTACCTATTCGAGACCTACGTCGACACCGAAGAAGAACAAGAACAAGATCAAAACGAACTCAGGGAAGAACTGGTCCGCGCCGGGTTCAACGACACCGAAATCGACCACGCACTGGATTGGCTAGACGGCTTGGCCGTCAACAATGATCTTCTCGTTCCGAACGCGGAAACCGAAAACGGAACGCGGATCTACGCCGACATCGAATTGGGCCGGCTCGACGCGTCATGTCGCGGTTATATCTTGTACCTTGAGCAAATCGGGATTCTGAATCCGGAGCAGCGCGAGCTCGTCATCGATCGCTTGCTAGCGCTGGAGTCCGCCGACATCGATGTCGAGCAGGTCAAGTGGGTCGTTCTGATGGTGCTTTTCAGCCAGCCCGGACAAGAGCAGGCTTACGCGCGCATGGAAGATCTCGTGTTCGAGGATAACGCCGGCAGCGTGCACTGATTCGCAAGGGAAACTCTGGCGAGTTTCGCTGGCGACGCAATCCGGGCTTGACCCTGGCCTACCGAATCTGACATTTTTGCCCGCACTCGCGATGGAGGCTCTGCAGAGGCTCCGTAAGGGCAGTCCGCGAAACATCCTTTTCCCTGCGTGATCGCGCAGGGCCGCAGACCGCTGCGCGCCGGCCAGCTGGCCATTGGAATGGACTTTCATGAGTAAAAACCTGGTTATCGTTGAGTCGCCTGCTAAGGCGAAGACGATTGAAAAATACCTCGGCAAGAATTTCGACGTGCTTGCGTCGTACGGACACGTGCGCGATCTCGTCCCGAAAGGCGGCGCAGTCGACCCGGAAAACGACTTCGCCATGCGCTACGCGGTCATCGAGCGCAACGAAAAACACGTGAATGCCATCATCCGGGCATTGCGCAAAGCCGACGCACTGTACCTCGCCACTGACCCGGATCGCGAAGGTGAAGCGATCTCGTGGCACTTGTACGAACTGCTGAAGGAAAAAGACGCGCTCGGCGACAAGCCGGTGCATCGCGTGGTGTTTCACGAAATCACCAAGCCCGCCGTCCAGGAAGCCATATCGAACCCGCGCAATCTTTCTGACGAACTCGTCGACGCCCAGCAAGCGCGCCGCGCGCTCGATTATCTGGTCGGCTTCAACCTCTCCCCGCTGCTCTGGAAGAAAGTCCAGCGCGGCTTGTCAGCCGGTCGCGTGCAGAGTCCGGCGCTACGCATGATCGCCGAACGCGAGGCCGAGATCGAAGCCTTCAAGCCGCGCGAGTATTGGACCATCGACGCCGAGCTCGGCAAAAACGAGCAGAATTTTCCGGCGCGACTCACACAGTTCCGCGGCGAGAAAGTCGAACAGTTTTCGTTCGAGAACGAAACTGGCGCTCGCGAGGCCGAAACGGCGCTAGTTACGGCAGCCGACGGCAAACTCAAAGTTGTCGCGGTCCAGCGTAAGCAGCGTAAGCGCAATCCAGCGCCACCGTTTACAACGTCGACGCTGCAGCAGGAGGCCGCCCGTAAACTCGGCTTCAACACCCAGCGCACGATGCGGGCGGCACAGCGCCTGTACGAAGGCGTCGAGTTGGGTAACGAAGGCAACGTCGGTCTGATCACGTACATGCGTACCGACTCGGTGACGCTATCGACGCTGGCGATTGATGAACTACGTAGCGTTATCGCCGAACGGTATGGCGACAAGAACGTTCCAGATACGCCGCGCGCGTACAAAACCAAAGCGAAAAACGCACAGGAAGCGCACGAGGCCATTCGCCCGACATCTGCCGAACGCACACCCGATTCTCTAAAGGCGCTTCTCGAGCCGGATCAACATCGATTGTACGAGCTCATCTGGAAGCGGACCGTCGCGTGCCAAATGGTGCATGCGCTCTTTGACACCGTTGCGGTCGATCTCAATCCGGTCGCCGAACCTGCGGTCGGTACGTTCCGCGCAAACGGGTCGGTACTGGTCGAACCGGGCTTTATTGCTGTCTATCAAGAAGGCAACGACAACGGGGATAAAGGCGATGACAACGACCGGCGCCTCCCAGAAATCCAGGAAGGCGAGATCATTGAGCTGTTGCGCCTGATCACCGATCAACATTTCACCGAACCGCCGCCGCGTTACACCGAGGCGAGCCTCGTCAAAGCGTTGGAGGAATATGGAATCGGTCGGCCATCGACGTACGCGAGCATCATTTCCACGCTGAAGAATCGCGAGTATGTGGAGATGGACGGCAAGCGCTTCATCCCTACGGACATGGGTCGCATCGTCAACACGTTTTTGACCGAGCATTTCACCCAGTACGTCGACTATGAATTCACGGCGCGCCTCGAAGACGATCTCGACGAAATCTCGCTCGGCAAGAAGCAGTGGAAGCCACTGATGCGCGATTTCTGGAAGCCGTTTTCCAATCTCGTCGAGAACAAAGAAGAGACGGTTACGCGCGAGCAGGTAGCGCAGGCGCGCGAACTCGGCGTCGATCCGAAGAGCGGTCGACCGATCACGGTGCGCATGGGCCGCTATGGGCCGTTCGTGCAGATCGGCACCAAGGACGATGAGGAAAAGCCGAAATTCGCCGGCCTTCGGCCCGGCCAGAAAATGAACGAGATCGATCTCGAGATGGCACTCGAGCTGTTCAAACTACCGCGCAAACTCGGCGAAACACCGGAAGGCGAAGCCGTTGCGGCGAGCATCGGTCGCTTCGGTCCATACGTGCGTTACGGCGACAAGTTCGTCTCGATCAAAGACGACGATCCCTACACCATCGATCTGGAACGGGCGCTGGTACTCATCGCCGAGAAGAAGAAGGCCGACGCCGAGCGGCTCATTCAAGATTTTCCGGACGACGGTATTCAGGTACTGAACGGCCGTTATGGACCGTACATCACCGACAAGAAAAAGAACGCCAAGATACCGAAGGACACCGATCCGAAGTCGCTGACGCTCGAGCAGTGCAAAGAGCTGTTGGCCGCCGCGCCGGAACGCGGCCGTCGCGGCAAGAAGAAAGTGGCCAAAGTAGCCGCCAACGACGCCGGAACGACCAAACTCGCAGCCAAGAAAGTCACCAAAAAAGTCGCGACAAAAAAAGCCGCGGCGAAGAAAAAGGCCGCTAAGAAAAAGACCAAGAAGAAAGCGGCGAAAAAGAAAACCGCCAAAAAGAAAACCTGACGCTTGACCGACGCGACGCGCTCACTGTCATCGTTCCGCCGGTCGAGGTTTCGCGACGCCCTAGCGGCCGACGCGGTCATCGCGTATCCCACCGAAGGCGTTTACGGGCTAGGGTGTCTGGCGGACTCTTACGATGCGCTGCTGCGCATCGTTGCCCTGAAAGGTCGCTCTGCCGGCAAAGGCCTGATTCTTTTGGTCGCGGACGAAGCACAGCTGGACGGCTGGGTCGACGGCGACTTGAAATTGCCGGATCGTGGTTCGGCAAAGACTCCGCTGACGTGGATTGTGCCGGCGGGGCCGCGCTGCGACACCCTCGTGACCGGCGGTCGCCGCACTGTCGCTGTACGCGTCACCCATCACCCAATTGCCCGCGCGCTTTGCGCACTGAACCCCGAGCCGCTCGTTTCGACCAGCGCAAACATCTCTGGCCGACCGGCGATAACCAGCCCCTACGTTCTGCGCCGGACATTTCGTCGAAAGGTCGACGGGTTTGTACCGGGTCCGCTCGGCGGTGCCGCGGGCCCCAGCGAGATTCGCGAGCTGGCAACCGGCCGGGTACTCCGCGCCGCGTCACGCAAGTAAACTACCCGTATGAGTTTCTCCGATCAGAAGCAAGCAGTTCGCGACTACCTGACCGGTCTGCAGGACCGTATCGTTGCGGCCATTGAAACCGCCGACGGCAAGGCCACATTTGGCAGCGATCGCTGGCAACGCAGTGAAGGCGGCGGCGGCAATACCCGCGTCCTCAAGGACGGACAGGTGTTTGAACAAGCTGGAATCGGCTTTTCGCACGTGTTCGGATCGAGCATGCCGCCGTCCGCCACCAAAGCTCGACCTGAACTCGCCGGTCGCGGCTTCGAAGCGATGGGCGTTTCGCTGGTATTTCACCCCCGCAACCCATACGTGCCGACGACCCACGCCAATGTGCGCTTTTTCGTCGCCGAAAAAGACGATAGCGAGCCGGTGTGGTGGTTTGGCGGCGGTTTCGATCTAACGCCGTTTTACCCGTTTATCGATGATGTCCGCAGTTGGCACGAAACCGCCCAGGCCGCTTGCGAACCGTTTGGCGAGGACGTTTATCCGAGCTACAAGCGCTGGTGTGACGAGTACTTCTTTTTGCCGCATCGTCAGGAAACACGCGGTGTCGGCGGGCTGTTTTTCGACGACCTATCGGCGTGGGGCTTCGATCGCAGTTTCGAGTTTCTGCGCAGTGTCGGCGATCACTTTCTAAAGGCGTATCTGCCGATTCTCGAACGTCGCGTCGACACGCCTTACGGCGAGCGGGAACGGGCCTTCCAGCTGTATCGCCGTGGCCGCTACGTCGAGTTCAACCTCGTCTACGACCGCGGGACGCTGTTCGGCTTGCAGTCCGGCGGTCGTACCGAGTCTATTCTGATGTCGCTGCCGCCAGCCGTGCGCTGGGAGTACGGTTTCAACGCCGCGCCAGGCTCACCGGAATCCGAACTCACGGAGCGTTTCTTGAAACCGACCGATTGGTTGGCAGTCGCCGCCTAGCTCGCGGTCAACTAACCGGGTTGGCCGCGTGATTCGTTTTGGTAACTGACGCTGTGCACCCGTTTCATCTCGCTATCCCGGTCGCCGAACTCGACGGTACTCGAGCGTTCTACTGTGATGTGCTCGGGCTCGGCGTCGGCCGCGAAGATGCGCACTGGCTGGATCTCGACTTTTTCGGCCACCAGGTCACGCTGCATGTCGCAGTCGGGACGGAATCATTGCCGACCAACGAGGTCGATGGAAAAGACGTGCCGGTACGACACTTCGGTATCGTGTTGCCGGTGCCCGAATGGCAGGCGCTCGCTGATCGACTCCGGTCTTGCGCGGTCGACTTCCTGATAGAACCGTGCGTTCGTTTTGCGGGCGAACCTAGCGAACAGCATACAATGTTCGTTCGCGACCCGAGCGGCAACGTACTCGAGTTCAAGAGTTTTGCCGATCGAGCGGCCTTGTTCCGACGCGACTGATGCATTGCGCACGGCGACACAACACTGACAGCGGAGTTTTTGAATGATTGAACGTGCCGCGCGCCTTACGGCCGTTTTCTTGCTGACCTTGCTGGCCGGAAGCGCCGCCGCACAAAACCTCACCGTGAAGCCGGTGCTGCATGGCAAGCACTGGATTGCGATCACCGGCAAGCCGCTCGGTGCCACCGCCGGCGCAATGGTCTTTCAGCGCGGGGGCAATGCCGTGGACGCCGCGTGTGCGATGCTCGCCGCGACGGCGACAATGTGGGACACGTTGGGCTGGGGCGGCGAAACCCAGGCGCTGATCTACAACCCAGAGACTGGCAAGGTGGTTGGCATCAATGCGTTGGGTGTCGCGCCCAGTGGCGCAACCGTTGAGTATTTTCGCTCGGAGGGAATGCGTTACCCGCCGGAGTTCGGCCCTCTAGCAGCCGTTACACCAGGAACACCCGGCGGGCTGATGGTCATGCTCGCCGAGTTCGGCACGATGAGCCTCGCCGAGATTCTCGAACCGGCCATGGAAATGGCCGCCGGTTACCCGATCGAGAAATCGCAGGCAGACAACATGGAGCGGCATCGGCAGGTTATCTCGCGCTGGCGGGATTCGCGGCGCATTTTACTGCCGCACTTCGATCGCAGCGATCTGAAAAAGCGCGCGGCACCGCATCCTGGCGAAATCTTCGTGCAAAAAGACCTGCTCGCAACGCTCGAAAAACTGGTCGAGGCCGAGGCCAACGCACTCGAGGACGGGGCGAGTCGCAGCGAGGCCATCATGGCCGCGTACGATCGCTTCTACCGCGGCGATATCGCACGCGAACTCGTCCGTGCCACGCGCAAAGCTGGCGGGCTGATCACACTGCGCGATCTCGATCAGTGGCAGGTCTACGTCGAGGAGCCGGTCACGGTTAGCTACCGCGGTGTCGATGTCTACAAGCTGACGCACTGGGTCCAAGGCCCGGTGATGCTGCAGGCGCTGAACATCCTCGAGAACATGAATCTGCAGGCGATGGGCTACAACAGCGCCCGCTACATTCATGCGCTGTATCAGGCCATGAATCTCGCCTTCGCCGATCGCGATTTCTACTACGGCGACCCGTACGTCGATCCGGTCGAACCGATCGACGGACTGCTCAGCAAGGAGTACGCAAAACAGCGTTTTGGCGAAATCGATTGGACCGCCAACAACCGGCGCGTAAGCCCTGGCGACCCATATCCGTTTCAAGGTGGCGAGAATCCGTACCTGGACCTGCTCGAGAAATGGCAACCGACCCCACCGCCAACGAACACGGCGCGACTCGGCCGCGATAGCGCCGGCGAATTCGTCGCGATGACGTCCGACGAGGCCTTCGTCGCGGGAACGACATCGATACAGGCGGCCGACGCCGACGGGTGGGTCGTGTCGATCACGCCGAGCGGCGGCTGGATTCCTCCGTTCATTGCCGGCAGAACCGGTGTCGGCCTAAGCCAGCGCATGCAGAGTTTTGTGCTAGATCGGCGCCTAAATCCTTTCAACGTCGTGGCTCCCGGCAAACGCCCACGGGCAACGCTAACGCCCGGCATGGCATTGAAAGACGGCAAGCCGTTTTTGTCATTTGCCGTTCAGGGCGGCGATACCCAGGATCAAAATCTGCTGCAGTTTTTCCTGAACATCGTCGAGTTTGGGATGAACGTCCAAGAGGCGGCGGAGGCGGCCAACGTCAACAGCTACCAGATGCAAAGTTCGTTCGGCGAACACGCAACCGAACCCGGTCGTCTGGTGTTGCGCGGTGACGTACCACCGTGGGTGCAAAAAGAGCTGAGCGGGATGGGTTACGAGGTCGAACTCGAATCGCACACGTCCGGACCCATCAACGCGATATTCTTTGACCGCGAGCACGGCACGATGTGGGGCGGCGCCAGCGACTTCGGCGAAGACTACGGCATTGCTTGGTAGGCCTAAGCGTATATCGCCGGTCGGTTCGACGCCGATGGGGTCCAACCGACGACACGCCTAGACCGGACCCGTGGATCAGCATCGCTACCTAGCTCGAATCGGCGCCGACGAGATCGCCGATACGTCAGTCGCATCGCTCACCACGCTGCAGTGGGCGCATATGCGTTCGGTCCCGTTCGAGAATCTTGACGTTTTCCTCGGCCGCCGGCTGTGCCTCGATGTTCCGGCGTTGTTTGACAAAGTCGTCAACAAACGTCGCGGCGGCTATTGCTTTGAGCTAAACACGCTGTACGCAGCGCTACTCGCCGAGCTGGGGTTTTCGCCAATCCCGCACCTCGGTCGCGTCTGGCTTCGCAACCCGCCCGAAGCACCGGCCAAGAATCACCTCGTCCATACGGTCAAACTGGACGGCAAACGATACGTCACGGATGTCGGCTTTGGTGGTCGAGCGGCACGCGTACCGCTCGACGTCGACAGCCCGGCCAGCATTGATGACGGCGACGGCCCAATACGAATCCGCACCGATCGCGAATTCGGCTACTTCGTCGAGCGGCGAAGCAGTGAGGGTTGGCAGCGGCAGTACAGTTTTACGCTGGAGCCGGCGCACCCCGCGGATGTGCGCGTTGCCAATCACTACACCGAAACGCATCCGGACTCGCGTTTCGTTCGCGATCGCTATGCTGGCCGGTTCACGGAACACGGACGCATCGGTCTTTTCGATCGACGCCTGACCGTCCGCCGCGGCGCGGACTCGCAGGAGATCACGGTCGACGGCGGCGATGCGTGGCTCGCTTGCATCAAAGCGCATTTCGGGCTGACACTCGAACTCACCGAGACAGAACGTACGCGCCTGACGCAGTAAGCGGCGTTGGCCGAACGTGTTCGAGCGTGGCTGTGCCCGTCGCTGCGACGGGCAGCGTCCAGGACACCGCTTCAAACACGAATGGGGATAACGACGTGGACGAACCTTGGCTGGTCCATCACGAAATCAACTACATCGAAATCACGGTAACTGACATGGCCGCCGCCAAGCGGTTCTATACCGCGGCTTTCGGCTGGCGGTTCACCGACTACGGTCCCGAGTATGCCGGTATCCAAAAAGGTGATGGCCAAGGCGAAAGCGGCGGACTCGCGCTGGCCGCCAAGCCTCGCCATGGCGGGCCGCTGGTCATTCTCTACTCGGCCGATCTCGATGCATCGCTCGCCGGGGTAACAGCGGCCGGCGGTGCCATTACCACACCGCCCTTCGAATTCCCCGGCGGCCGTCGCTTTCATTTTGCCGACCCTAGCGGCAATGAATTGGCGGTTTGGGCGAAACGCTGAGGCGTGCTAGAAAATCTCAAGAATCCGCTACAACGGTCGCCTCGACTTCGATGAGCCATGCGGCCGATACCAGTCCGGCCACGAGCACGTTGGTGATCGCCGGTCGTATGCCGGGTAGCAACTCGCGCCGGAGATCGGCCAGTTCGGCGAAATCGGCTCGGCGCACCAAGAAGAAACCGAGCCTGACAATATTCTGGGGCGACATGCCAGCCCCCTCGATGACAGCGATCAGATTGGCGATGGCCTGGCGAGTCTGGCCAGCAAACGAGTCGACAACCGAGCCGTCATTCGCGACGCCCACCTGCCCGGAAACATAGAGCGTGCGCCGGGCGTCGGTCTCAACAGCGTGACTGTAGATGTCCTGGTAGGGGCCAGCCACGCAATATGGGTTGTGAGCGAGAACAGTACGCATCGAAATTCTCCGCCGATGGGCTCATCCAAACTGGGAGGCAGAGCTTTTCGGATTTGACGACGCAGCGACAGCGATTAATTTTCGCGGGCAACGTGAATTGTGGTCGCGTTGCTGCTTACGCGTCCGCCGAAACAGCTGCGCGCAACCAGGCGAGCACGGCGTCGCGCTCGCCGGGCTTGTTGCTTCCGGGCCGATAAGCGCTGTGAAACGCATGACGCCAAGGGACGGGCGCGCCGAACCTGGCCAGTGATCCGGCAGCTAGGTCACGCCGCACGATAATCTCCGGAAGCAACGCGATCCCAAGGTCGCAACGCACCGCTTCCAGCGCAACGGTGAAATGCTCGAGCACGAGTGGGGCTCGCTCATCCTCGAACGCCGCGACCGCTGGCCACTCGAGCCACTCATCGCCAACAAAAATCTGAATCCGCCGACGCGTCGCCAGCAAGTGCCCTACATCCTGGCGGCATGTTTGCCACGTCGTGCCGCTGCAAACGCCGACCAGTTCAAAAGGCGTCAACGGGGCGACGACGAGGTCCTCCCAATCGCCGGCGCCATAGCGAACGCTGAGATCGATGTCCTCACGATACAGATCGACCAGTCGGTCAGACGTACGTAGCTCGAGTGAAATATCGGGATGTCGTGATTCGAACGCCGCCATCGACGGCACCAGCGCCGTAGCCAGCGACGCGACGGTTGCCAGCCGAAATGCCGACGATTGGGGATCTGAGCGGCGCAAGCGGCTAAATCCAGTCGCAAGGGCAGCGAAGGCAGGGATTACCGACTCGGCGACCTCGCGTCCTTCAAGCGTTAATTCAGTGCTGCCGGCATGACGTTCGAACAAACGCGCACCGATGCGATCTTCGAGCAGCAATATTTGTTTGCTGATCGCGCCGTCGGTCACACCCAATTCGGTGGCGGCCAGCGAGAAGCTGCCCAGCCGTGCTACAGCCTCGAATGCGCGAATCGCCGTCAGCGGCGGCAATCGCAAACTTAGCGCTGACTTGCTAGGCGGCCTCTGCATCGTGACCCTCGTGCGCGGCGCGCAGCGCTCACGGATCGGTAATCACGCCCGGATAACTAACCACCTTTGAGACGCCTCGTCCGCGTGGATCGGAACCGGCGAGATACCCATCGTCGGTCTTTTGGATAATCTGCAGATCGCCGAATTCCCAGGGGTGCGGTTTGATCTCGTAGCCGAGCGCTTCAAGCGCCGTTCGGGTGTCGTCGGGCAGCGGTCTGCTCGGGCTGTCGGTTATGAGGTTCGGCGGCAGCAGCTGATGATGGAAGCGACTCGCGGCGGCGGCTTCCTGCGGCGTCATCGTAAAATCGACAACGTTGACGATGCCCTGAAAAACCGACGTGAAGATCGTCGATCCACCGGGTGTACCGATCACGAGCGCTGGTTCACCGTCCTTGAGCAGCATCGTCGGCGTCATCGACGACAGCATCCGCTTGCCCGGTGCGATCGCGTTCGCCGAGCCACCGATCACGCCGTAGAAATTCGGCACGTCCGGCTTGATGCTGAAATCGTCCATTTCGTTGTTCAGGAGAAACCCAGCACCTTCGACGACGACGCCGCTGCCGAACGACGTGTTCAGCGTGTAGGTGTTGGCCACCGCATTGCCGTCACGATCGACAATCGAGAAATGCGTCGTGTCCGGTGACTCGAGCCCAGGTGCCACCGCGTCATAGGTCGAGATCGCGCTGGCGTCGACCTCCGCGGCGCGGGCAACGATGTAATCCTCGCTGATGAGCTTGTCGATCGGCACGTCGACGAAATCCGGATCGCCGAAATACTCGGCACGATCGGCAAAAACGCGCTTTTCCATTTCGGCGACCAAGTGCACGTAGCGCGCGGAGTTGTGCGCAACGTCGGCAAAATCCTCAGCCAACAGATCTTTCATCTTCAGCAATTGCACGACTGCAAATCCACCAGAGCTCGGCGGCGGTGCCGACAACAGCTGAAAGTCGCGCCACGCTGCGTCGAGCGGCTCGCGCCACACCGGTTGATAGGCAGCGAGATCGTCGCGGGTGATCAAGCCATCGTTGGCCGCCATTTCGCGTTCGATCATCGCCGCCGTTTCGCCCGCGTAAAAGCCTTGCGGACCGTCTGCGGCGATTCGACGGAGCGTGGCGGCAAGTTCGGGTTGGCGCAGTATCGAGCCGGCCGCGGCGTCGCCAAAATAGCGATCGAAGTTGGTGCGCCCGGCGAACCAGTCTCGCTCGCTGTCGATGATGGCAGCGAGTTTTGGCGAAACGACAAAGCCCTCGTCGGCCAGCCGTATCGCGTCGTCGAGCAAGCTGGACCAGCGCAGCGTTCCGTAGCGCTCGTGTGCCGCCCAAAGCCCGGCGACAGTACCGGGAACGCCAGCGGCCAGATGGCCCACCAAACTCTGCTGGCCGACTGGCTCGCCGCCTTCATCGAGAAACATGTCGCGGCTCGCGGCTGCCGGTGCGCGCTCTCGATAGTCGAGAAACGTATTCGACTCGTCCAAATGAACGAGCATGAAACCGCCGCCGCCTAGATTGCCGGCTTCGGGGAACGTAACGGCGAGCGTGAATGCGGCAGCGACCGCTGCATCGACGGCATTGCCACCTCGTGCCAGCGTGGCGATGGCGGTGTCGGCCGAATGGCTGTCAGGCATGGCGACAGCGGCAAAGGTCGGGCGATTCTCGGGCGGCCCGTCGTCGTCGCCGCAGCCGACGATGACGAGGACGCCGATTACGGTCAGCGCGCGGAAAAGGAGGTGCGACATCGAAGACTTTGGAACAGAAACGCTGGACATACGATTGCGCGGCAAAAACTGGCGATGCCGCCTAGCCTAACCGATCGTCAGGCGAGTCTTGCACCCAATGGAACATCCGCGCCGGGCTGGCACAGCACGACCGCACCGTCGTCCCGATGAAATCCGGTTACCAGACACTGCGAGCGGATTGGCCCAATCTGCTTCTCGGGGAAATTAACGACGGCGACGACGAGCTCGCCAACCAAGGCGTCTGGTGTGTAAAGGTCGGTGAGCTGCGCGCTGGACTTACGCACGCCAATAGTCGGCCCGAAGTCGACGTGCAGTATGTAGGCGGGCTTTCTGGCCTCAGGAAACACCTCGGCACTGATCACCCGCCCGACACGGAGTTCGACCTTTGCAAATTCGTCCCAGGTGATCGTCGTCATAGCGATTCAACCAAGCTGAAACGACTTGCCCATCGCAGCGACGGCCGCATAGCGAAAGCAGTCGACCATATGATCGTTGACGAGCCCGGTCGCCTGCATGTGCGCATAGATAATCGTCGAGCCGACAAACTTGAAGCCGCGCTTCTTTAGGTCCTTGCTAAGTGCATCGGACTCTGCCGAGGTTGCCGGGCAATCAGACGGGTTTTTCCACCGATTTTGAATGGGTTTGTTGCCCACGAAACCCCAGATGTATTTCGAAAAACTGCCGAACTCTTTTTGCACCGCGATGAAAGCCTTGGCGTTTGTGACCGTCGCCGAGACCTTGAGCCGATTGCGCACGATGCCGTCGAACGTCAGCAGCTTCTCGATCCGCTTGTCCGTGAAGCGCGCGACTTTGCGTACGTCGAACCCGGCAAACGCCTCGCGATAGCCATCACGTTTCGCGAGGATGGTTGACCAGGACAAACCGGCCTGGGCGCCCTCGAGGATCAGGAATTCAAACTGGGTGCGATCGTCAGTAACCGGAACGCCCCATTCTTCGTCATGGTAGGCGACGTAGGCATCGTTAACGCCCAAGGACCACGGGCAGCGCACGTTGCCATCGTCGACTTCGAATTTGCCGCTCATGCAGAGAGCGTAATGGATCAACCGTCGGCTGAAAACTCGCCACAGCAGGCAAAAAAAATCCGCGCTCCGAGTCAGGACCGGAGCGCGGATCGTAGAACGAATTCAGTCGCAGAGCTCGCTTACGCGCCGCACTTGCCTTCGCCGCAGGCGCCTTCGCCGCCCTTGTCTTCGCCACAGCTACCTTCACCGCAGCTGCCTTCGCCGCCTTTCTCAGCGCCGTCTTCGCCACACTTGCCCTCACCACAGCTACCTTCGGCATCGTCGCCGAGGTTATAGCCTGCGCTCAGGGCGGTAGCGACGAACGGGTTGTCGTCAACGGCGGCCTGCGCCGTGCCGATCATGGCAGCCGTACCGACGAGGGCGGTGCCCAACGCCAGCGCTAGTGGCTTGACTCTCTTAATGTCCGACATGTGCTCTCTCCTAAGGTCTTCAAATCAACGCCCAAGCGGCGTAAGTCAGGTGGAAACCGGCAAATGCCGGTCAAAAAAACTAAATCGACAGCCGAATCTTGTCGGCAATGGTGTCGCGGATTTCGTCGAGCGGCTCGCCCCTGCGACCGATAATCGCAACGCTACCGGTTTCGCCGACTGGCACGATCGCGCCGTGAAAATCCGCGTCCTCGAACGGGATCACCCGTTTCACCGGTTCGTTCGGCATGATCAGCAGCGTCACTGGACCGTTCTTACCCTGCAGCACGAGGTGCGGAATGGACTCGCCGTTGATGACGCAGCTACGGGCATAGGAGATCAGGCCGATGTCGTCATCGAGCTTCGAACCCGCGTCAGACGTCACTTTCGCGACGGTCGAGAATGACGCCGGTCGTCCCTTCACGCTCATTTCTTCGCGCTCATGCACCATGTGGCCGAGAACTTCCGCCACCAGCTCCGGCCGATCGTAGACCGCCGAATCCGTCTCGAAGGCAAACTGAAAGCCAACCACGGCCGCCAACATGACGCTCGCCGCCAGCGCGACCCACGCCATGGGTTTCGGCCGCAGCGGCGCTGCGGTTCGCGTACGCGTACGCGCCGCATCGAGGCTAACGACCTTCTCGTCGGTCGCCGTCTCCAATGCCGGCATCGGAATGTCCGGCACGTTCACTTCCAGTGCCGATTTCAGTTTGGCCTCGAACGCCAGCTCTGCATCGGTGTAAACGGGAAAATCTGGCACATCTACAGCCAGTGCTGCTTGCAACGTAGCCTCGAACGGGTCCGCGGCATTGGCATCGGTGTGTACCGGAAAATCCGGCACGGCCACGGCCAGCGCCGTTTTCAACTTAGCCTCGAACGCGTCCTCAGCATCGGTGTAGACCGGAAAATCCGGCGCGTCCACGGCGAGCGCCGCTTTTAATTTAGCCTCGAACGCGTCATCAGAATCGGTGTAGACCGGAAAGTCCGGCACATCGACGGCCAGTGCCGCTTTCAGTTTGGCTTCGAACGCTAGCGCTGTCTCGGTGTATTCGGTGCAGTCGCTGCAGCCCACGAGATGCTCGTCGCGGCCTTCGAAGTCCTCGTGCGGCGATGCGTCAAAGCGCTCTCGAAAAGTTTTGCAGTCCATTATCGTCTTCAAACATGTTCGGCTGTCGCTGAACTGTCGGGCGTCAGGATTTTCTTGAGCTGCAATCGGGCTCGGTGCAGGCGGGTCAATACAGCGCCGGATTTGAGTTCCATGACGTCAGCAATTTCCTGCGTCGAGAAACCCATCAGCACCTGCAGTACCAGTGGCTCGCGGTACTCGTCGGCGAGTTCCAGCATGCCTTGCCGGAGGTCGTCGATATCCGCGTTCTCGTGGTGCGCGATTTCCGCCTGCTGCGCCTGATGCAGCTCGTCTATATCCAGTGTCTCGAGTCGTTTCCTCTCAAAATGACGCGCGTTTTCCCGTCGGACTATCGTCAACAGCCACGGTTTTGCGGCCGCGTCTTCCCGCAGCGAATCCAGGGACCGCCAGGCGCGCAGCAGCGCGTCCTGGACTACGTCCTCGGCCAGCTCTCGATTCCGATTAAGCCAATAGGCGTAGCGAAACAGGTCCTCCCTGTAGGTGCCCACGATTCTTTCGAACCGCAACTGTCGGGATTTATCGGATTCGGTTGCTTGCATAGTCAGGGACCGTCACAGTCGGAAAAACATTACACCGGCGCTCGAATTTCTTTCGCGGCGGCTGCATACCCTACCTGAAACAGCTGAAAAACCAACAACTTCACGGCAAAGGAGCGCGTCGGGCACGGCCGCTTTTTTTGCTTCCGTAACCGGGCGATAATCCTCCGGCCGTCGTTCGTAGGACCCGCCTTTTCCGTGACCCACGCTGAAGACCCTGGCTTTCCCGGTAAGTTTCCTGGCAGGCGGCTTCGCCGCACCCGCCGCCACGGCTGGATCCGCGATCTCGTCCGTGAATCCACGTTGTCGCCCGCCGATTTCATCCTGCCGGTTTTCGTGCTGGACGGCACCGACCGCGAAGAAGCGGTGGCATCGATGCCGGGTACGGTGCGGCGCAGCATCGACCGGCTGCTAGATTTCCTAGACGAGGCTTGCGGCCTCGGTGTCCGGGCAGTCGCTTTATTCCCCGTGATTGATGACGCGCTGAAAACTCCCGATGGCGCCGCGGCGGCCGACCCAGACGGTCTGGTGCCGCGAGCCGTACAGGCCATCAAAAATCGCCTGCCGGACCTGGGCGTAATCACCGACGTTGCGCTGGATCCCTACACCAGCCACGGCCAGGACGGCATCCTCGATGCATCGGGCTACATTCTGAACGACGAAACGACCGCGATGCTGGTGCGCCAGGCGCTGGCGCAAGCCGGCTCCGGGGTCGACGTCGTCGCACCGTCGGACATGATGGATGGCCGCATTGGCGCGATTCGCACGGCGCTCGAAGGCGCTGGGCATATCAATACGATGATTCTCGCGTACGCCGCCAAATACGCATCGGCGTTTTACGGGCCGTTTCGCGATGCGGTGGGATCGGCGGCAAACCTCGGCGCCGCCGATAAACGCACGTACCAAATGGACCCCGGCAACAGCGACGAAGCCCTGCAAGAAGTTGGGCTGGACATTGCCGAGGGCGCCGACATGGTCATGATCAAACCGGCAATGCCGTATCTCGACATCATCGACAGGGTCCAGCGGCAATTCGGCGTACCGACCTTTGCTTATCAGGTGTCGGGCGAATACTCGATGCTGAAAGCGGCCGCTGCCGCCGGTTGGCTCGATGAGCGTGCCACGGTGATGGAAGCATTGCTGGCGATCAAGCGCGCCGGCGCATCCGCTATTCTGACTTACTATGCCGTCGACGCCTGTCGGTGGTTGGGAGACGCGGCATGAGCAGTACACCGGATCGCTACGGCGTGTTGGGCTACCCGATCGGCCATAGCCGCTCACCGGTCATCCACACCGTATTCGCCCAGCAAACCGGTCAGGACATGCGTTACGAGGCGATCGAAACGAAACCGGACGATCTCGAATCGACCATCGCAAAATTTCGCCGTGAAGGCGGTCGCGGCCTAAATATCACAGTGCCGCACAAGGGGGAAGTCGTTCGTCTCGTCGACGAGATGTCGGAACATGCAGCAACCGCGGGCGCCGTCAACACGCTGTCGTTGGAAGACGATCGCATCGTCGGCACCAATACCGACGGTATCGGACTCGTCCGCGACATAATCGCCAACAAGGGTTGGTCGCTGCACGGTACTCGTGTATTGATTCTCGGTGCTGGCGGCGCAACGCGCGGCATCGTGCGGCCCTTGCTCGAACAAGGCGTTGCCGAAATTGTGATCGCCAACCGCTCACTCGACAAAGCCATCGCGCTTGCTGCGCATTTTGGCTCGTTCGGCGACGTTGCCTCGGAACGCTTCGACGACTTGGGTTCGCACGCGTCATTCGACGTCGTCGTGAACGCGACGGCCGCCGGGCTCAGCGGTGAACGACCTGTTTTCCCGGCGAGCATCATTGCCTCGAAAACGCGCTGCTACGATCTTGCGTACGGCCGCAGCAGCAAGCCGTTTCTCGACTGGGCACGGCGTATTGGCGCGGCCGAGACGGCATCCGGCTGGGGCATGCTGGTGGAGCAAGCTGCTGAGTCGTTTTACGTCTGGCGCGGCGTGCAGCCGGATACCTCCGACGTCATCAGCCGTTACGATGGCTGAGAGTTAGACGGCTCGCTACCGCATCGTTACCAGCTCTTCCGAGCTTGTCGGGTGGATGGCGACGGTGTCGTCGAAGTCCTGTTTGGTGGCCCCCATACGGATGGCTACCGCAAATCCCTGCAGCATCTCGTCGGCACCGTCTCCAATGATGTGACAGCCGACCACACGTTCTTCGCTGCCGGCCGTGATCAATTTCATCGTGCACGGTTCTTTGTGCTCGCTGAGCGCGTAGAGCATCGGATTAAACCGCGAACGGTACACCGTGATGCCGTCGCCGAAATGCGCCCGAGCTTCCTGCTCGGTAAGGCCGACCGTACCCATCGGCGGATGGCTGAAAACGACGGTCGGGATGGTGTGGTATTCGAGGTACCGCCCTTCCATGCCGCCATACAGACGATCGGACAGCCGTCGGCCAGCTGCGATCGCCACCGGCGTCAGCGCCGCAGCGCCCGTCACGTCACCGATCGCAAAGATGTGCTCGACGTTGGTTTGTTGGTATTTGTCGACCGGTATAAAACCGTCCGCATCGGTATCGATGCCGGCCGCGGCAAGATTCAGCGCGGGGGTGTTCGGATCGCGTCCAACCGCCCAGATCACGCAGTCGAACGGCCCGGCATTGCGACCATCGTCGCTCGCCAGCATCAAGCCGCCGTTGCGCTGCTCGAGGGCGGCCGGGACAAAGCCCGTATGGATGTGCACGCCGGCACTCTGCATGCACGTCAGAAGCTCGGTTTGCAGCATTGCGTCAAAGCTGCGCACAATGCTGTCGCGCCGGGCAAACAGCGATGTTTCGGAACCTAGCGCGTGCAGCACGCCGCCGAGTTCGACCGCGACATAGCCGCTGCCGACGAGCGCGACGCGCTGCGGCCGCTCATCGAGGTCGAAGAAGCCGTCCGAATCGATACCGAGCTCAGCGCCAGGCACGTCGGGCCAGGTCGGATAGCCACCGGTTGCGATCGTAATGCGCTCGGCACGATATCGCGTGCCGTTGACCTCGACGGTGTGCGGATCGACGAAGCTCGCCTCGCCGCGAATCAACTCGACCTTGCGCCGGTCCAGATTGCCCTCGTAGATCGTGTTGAGTCGCTCGATGTACGCGTCGCGGGCTTTTTTCAAGCGCGGCCAGTTGTGACCGCCGACGCGCACGTCAAAACCGAAATCCTTAGCGAGCTCCAGCGAACCAGCCGCCGTTGCCGCATACCACATCACTTTTTTGGGCACGCAACCGACATTGACGCAGGTGCCACCCAGTGGGCCTTTCTCAATGACCGCGGCGCGTGCGCCGTACTCGGCCGCCCGCTGTGCGTGGGCTAGGCCGCCGCTGCCGCCGCCAATTGCAATGAGGTCGAAATCCTGTGTCACCTTAGGCTCCGTATCTGGTCTGGCGCGGGCATTATAGTCGCGGGCGTCGAGTTTTCGGTCCTGCTACACTTTTGGCACGGTATTGCGACACCGTGATCGCAAAAACAACAAAAGCAATGACACGACCCGATGTCGCGGAGAACGATTTGAGCAACACTTTTCTGGCCGGTGGCGAGCTGCCGCCTTTCGATCGCCTCAAGGCGGAAGATGTCGTCTCCGGACTCACTGAGCTACTGACGCAAAATCGTGCGACGGTAGCAGAACTGGTTACGCAGTCGAACCTAAGTTTCGCGAGCCTCATCGAACCGCTGGAGGAGCTCGGTCACACGCTGCAGCGCCACTGGTCGCCAGTCTCGCATCTGCAGATGGTGTCCAGCGAACGACGCTGGCGGGACGCGCACGCCGAGGCGATAGGCCTTTTGGCCGACTACGCGACGGAGATGGCACAGCACGAGGGTCTGCAACAAGCGGTGCAGCGCCTGCGCGACTCGATGGCCGATGGCGACAGCGCCGAAGCCCGCCTGCTCGATTTGCGCTTACGCGAATTCCGCAAAGCGGGGGTGGCCTTGCCGGCCGACCAAAAAGCACGCTTTCGCGACATAATGGCGGAGCTAGCGCAGCTGTCGACGACGTTTTCGCAAAACGTCCAGGACGCCACCGACGCCTGGCACTATTTCACGGCTGACGAAACCAAGCTCGAGGGCCTGCCGCAGTCGTTGATTGATCAGGCGCACGATCGAGCTCTGCAGCACGACCAAAACGGCTATCGCCTGCAGCTCGATATGCCGACCTACCAACAGGTCAGCACGCACGCCGAAAACGAGCAGCTGCGAAAGTCCTTTTACGAGGCTTGGGTCACGCGTGCGTCAGACCAAGGGCCAACGGGCGTTGCTTTCGACAATCGTGGCCTGATCCAGACCATCCTGGGGCTGCGACACGAGGCCGCGACGCTGGTCGGTTACGAGAATTTCGCGGAGTTCGCGCTGGACGGCCGCATGGCCGAATCGTCGAACGATGTGCTCCAGTTTCTTAACGATCTGGCTGAGCGCAGCCTTACCCCCGCTCGAGCCGAACTGAACCGGCTGGAGGAATATGCCGGTCGGCGACTGGCGCCGTGGGATGTCAATTTCTACGCCGAAAAAGTCAAACAGCGGCGCTTCGATATCTCGCAGCAGGAATTGCGCAAGTATTTCCCGATCGATGCCGTGCTGGACGGTATGTTCGCTTTGGTTGGCGAGCTTTACGGGCTCACGATAAACCGGCGAACCGGGGTTGCCGTTTGGGACCCGGAAGTCGTGTTCTATGACGTTGCCGAATCCTCCGGCGAAAAACTGGGCAGCTTCTACGCCGATCTCTATGCCCGTCCCGGCAAACGCAGCGGCGCTTGGATCGACGAGTGCGTCATCCGCAAATCCTTGGGCGAAGAGCACGCGCTGCCGGTCGGTTATCTCGTCTGCAATTTCTCGGCGCCATCCGCCAGTCAGCCGAGCACGCTGACTCACGACGAAGTGGTCACGCTGTTCCACGAGTTCGGCCACATGTTGCACCACGTGCTGACCCGAATCCCCTATCCGAGCATCGCCGGTATCAACGGGGTGCCCTGGGACGCAGTCGAACTGCCGAGCCAGTTCATGGAGAATTTCGCGTGGGACGCCCGCGTCCTCGGCATGATCAGCCGCCACACGGACAGTGACGAATCAATCGACGCCGCAACGATTGAGCGACTGCTGGCATCTCGACAATTCAACGCGGGACTCGCAATGCTCCGCCAGCTGGAATTCGCGCTGTTCGATTTCCGCCTCCACCAGGAATTCGACCCGGCGCGCTCCGATCAGCTCGAAACGATTCTCGGCGAGGTGCGCGGCAAAGTCGGCTTGATCGAACCGCCAAGCTGGAATCGTTTCGCCAATAGCTTTGGTCACATATTCGCGGGCGGCTACGCGGCCGGCTACTACAGCTACAAATGGGCCGAAGTGTTGGCCGCCGATGCCTATCTGGCCTTGGAGACCGACGCCGGCATCGATCCGAGCATGGCCCAGCGGTTCCGTGAGTCCATTCTGGAGATCGGCGGCAGTCGCGACATCATGGCCGCATTCGTTGAGTTTCGCGGCCGCGAACCGCAACCGGAAGCGCTGCTCAGCATCAGCGGTATCGGGTAGTTCGTTTTGACCATAAACCGCGCGGAAGGCAACACAACGCCGCAACCGGCGGCTAAATTGAGACGTTCGTCACAAGTCAGCGATGGTGCGCGGCGGTCGATAGCGGAATGTGTACGATTGCCCATTAACCGGGAGGTGTCTGGCCAACCTTTCCCGGCAACAGAACACCAACAACGATGGCTCGCGCATACGGAAACAATCGCCTGATGGACGCCGTGCAGCATTCGCGGTTTCAGCAGCGCGTTGCCGAACTCCGTCGGCCGGGCACAATGACGCAAGGCTTACGCCCGATGCAGGACCGACGCAACGATTTCGACGTAACGGACTCTGTTAACGTCAGCCAGACCACCACGGTCCGCGACGAAGTGAAGGCGCTGTTTGCCGCCGTATACCCCGATTACGCCTTTGATCGCCTTTGGCTTGCGTTTTACGACTTCGAGCGACTGTTTACCGGCCGCTATCCAGGTTTTCTCGGCTGCGACACCAGCTATCACGATCGTCAGCACACGCTTGACATGACATTGGCCATGGCGCGGCTGATCGCCGGCTATGAACAGAGCAACGAGCTGGCACGCAGCCTCGGTGCGGAGCGAGCTGAGCTCGGCATCATCACGTCGCTGTTTCACGATTCTGGTTACATTCGTCACATCGAGCGAGATCGCCACTTTGCGAACGGTGCAGAATTTACGCGCTGGCACGTCTCTCGCAGCGCAATGTTTCTCGCTCAGTACCTGCCGCATATCGGTCTTGGCGAGAACGTGCTCGTAGCGCGGCAGATCGTGCACTTTACCGGCTACGAGATCGATCTCGATCAGATTGAGCTCGACGATCCCCGGGACAGTTTCCTTGGCCACTTGCTCGGCACCGCCGACCTCATGGCGCAAATGGCCGACCGTTGCTATTTGGAGAAGTGTCGCGACCGCCTCTATGCCGAGTTTGTCGTCGGCGGTGTTGCCGTATCGGACGACGACGGCGCGGTCGAGGTCCGCTATGCATCGGCGGAGGACTTGCTGCGCAAAACCCCTGGGTTTGTCGTCGAGTCGGCGTTTTTTCGCTTAGATAAGGTCTTCGGCAAGGCGTACCGCTACGTCGAAGCCTTATTCGGTGGGCGCAATCCGTACCTCGAGTGGATCGAACACAATTTGGCGCATTTACGCCAGATGGTCGCCGATAACGATTTCGGCCGCTTACGACGGGAGCCGCCGGTCTTCGTCGCCGAGCAAGGCAGCCTGGATACGCTGAACGATCTCGTCAGCGAAGTCGAACATCGCCACCAGGCCAGTAGCGGCCAGCCGTCGACGGCTTAATCGGTCGCTGCGTCGCAGCCCCAAATTGTCACTTGGTCGCCTTCTACGAGGCGCGGCCCCTGCTCGTCGATCTTGAGTTCGCGAGTATCGTCGCGATAGCGCCCATCGCCAACTTCCCGCATTGTCATGGTCCGATCGTCGACGGTTATCGTGGCACTGGAATCGCCATACCGAATCGATAGCGTGTGGCCCGACTCACAGCTGTACTTCTCTGCTTCGGCGTTGCAGGCCGTTATCAGCAAGACGCTGATTGCGGCAAAAACAATTCGCTTCCTCATGAGTCCATCGCGACGTAACCGGGTCGCGCCTTGATGCGTTCGAACCACGCGAGAATGGCGGGAAATTCGGTCAATGAAAAGCCGCCCTCGTCGGCGACATGCGTGTAGGCGTACAGTGCGATGTCGGCGACCGTGAAGTGATCGCCGGTTAGAAACTCGCGGGTGTTTAGCGCCGACTCCATGACACCGAGCGCAGCGTAGCCGGGTTCGCGTTTGGACTCGAGATCGGTCTGCCGATCAGCGGGACTGCCGAGGTACTTGACGATAAACCGACTGGTTGCGATGTACGGCTCATGGCTGTACTGCTCGAAAAACAGCCATTGGTGAACGCACGCCCGCTGGTAGCGGTCAGTCGGCACGAGCGGAGTGCCATCGGCTAGATAGAGCAATATTGCGTTGGACTCTGCCAAGGTGCGGCCACCGTCGAGTTCGATGACGGGGATCCGACCGTTGGGGTTGCGACGCAGAAACTCGGCCGTTCGCGACTCGCCGGCGAGGATGTCGATATCGACCCATTCGCTCGGCATGGCGAGCTCGTTCAGCACCCAGCCGATCTTGTAGCAGTTTCCGGAACGGCGATCGCCGTAGACTCTCAGCACGTAAACCAACCCTGCGATGAATTCATCGCGCTACTGACCACAGCGCCATTGCGGCAGCCGAACGGCGTTGTTCGAAAAATGGTAACAGTGTTTTTATCGGTCGCAGGGCGTCCACGTCCGGCCAACTGGCGTTGAACCGAATTCCTCGTACTCGGGCAAGTACCGCTGTCCCACCCGAGCGCTGACGCACTTGGCGATGCGTCGATCCTGCGGCCGTTTCGCGTTCCCGCGCGGAACGCAACGGGGATCAGACCGGACTGACGTCTTCCGCCTGCGGGCCTTTCTGACCCTGAGTAATGATCATCTTGACCTTCTGGCCATCTTGCAGTGTGCGCCGACCCTGCATGTTGATCGCGGAGTGATGAACAAATACGTCTTTACCGCCGGCATGTTCAATGAAGCCGTAGCCTTTCTCATCATTGAACCACTTAACCGTTCCTTCCACGTGTTCTGACATTTCCTAAGTAACCTGTAACGTTCCGGTTAGACCGGACCAAACCACACCATCATTCACTTGCGCGTTGACGATTCCCTGATCAGCTCCCGCCGGAGCGATCAACTTGCATAATAATCCAAAGCATTGGCGGTAAATAGCGTAGCCCGGCAACAGTGACGCGGTTTGTGTTTTGTGCGCATGAATGCAAACGATTGGCACAACGGTGCTCGGGTTTTGTGCAGTGCGTTTTATGCCGACAAACGCACGGCAACTGAACGATATCTTCTAGGAACGGCCGTTATTTTTCGCTACCGCGATTCAGACCGAGTCTAAATACGGTTTTGGATAGCAACGAAAAGTCAGCGACCCGAGATTCTGTTGAATCGAACGATTTACGCTGAAACCGATGGCAAAAGCCTCGCGGCGCGCATTGGTTTGCGCAAAACGTAACTGTCGTTACATTTTTGTGACAGCCAGTGACTGCAATGCATCGAGCGCATCGAAGCGTTGCTTGTACGGGACGAAGATGTGATCGTGGTAATAACCAGCAACGACATTGGCCGGTATCGCACGCGCGGCCAGTACGTCGGCCACCGCAGCGGTTAGCCCTACCGCCGCGAGAGCCGAATGCACACTTAGGGTGACTCGCGCGAAACACTCGTCCGGTAACGGTGTAGACGCCACGGCGGCATCAATAATCAACGTTGTGGCCTCGTCCTCCCGGACAACGGCGAACGCCGACGCGACTTCGGCGGCAGCCAGCGGTAGATCTCGCGTTACGAACACGTAGCGCGTTTCGTCGAGTGTCGGCTCGATGTTGGCCAGCAGCTTGTCGAGTTCACGTATGCCGCTCACGTTGAATCCAAGACGCGAACGTCGCCGGAGACGGTAATGTTCGCGGCTACATCGCCGAGCACGACATTAATACGACACGGTATGCCCATGTCATCGCCCTGCAGGATTCTCACGTTGCCGCGTAGACCGCGGGTCTGCAGGTAGCCACCCAGCGCCGCCGCCGCGGCGCCCGTCGCCGGGTCTTCGAATATGCCACCGCTCGCGAACGCGTTGCGCGAATGAAAGGTCTGGGAATTCTCACGCCACAACAAATTGACGGTTGCGATAGCGTGCTCACGCATGAAAGGTCCTAGCGACGCCATATCGTAGTTCATGCCGGCAAGGCGCGCCCGCGAGCGCAGTCCTACCTGTATGTGCTTGGCACCGGCCGAACACAGTGCTGGGCCGAGTTCGTGATCGAGCGCATCCGCATGCAATCCAAATGCGTCGAGTATTCGACTTACGACGCCGGGTGGCGCCTCTTTATCCGTAGCTGGCGGGGCGACGAAGCCGCCGGACCACTGCCCGGCATCGTTGCGCGCCGTGTGCGCCTCTACGGGACCCGCGGGCGTTGTCAGTTTCACTTCGCCGGGCTCGGTTCGCTGGCCGATCGCAGCAACGGCGGCAACCGTCGCGTGGCCACAGAACGGCACTTCTATTTGTGGCGCAAAGTAGCGAAGCGCATAGCCATCGTTCGTAGGACTGACAAACGCTGTCTCTGAGTAGCCGAGATCTGCCGCAACGCCGAGCATGACGTCAGCGGCGGGAAATGCATCGACGAACACGACGCCGGCCGGGTTGCCGCCGATGTCGTCGCGACAGAACGCCGCCAGTCGCAGCGGATCGTTAAGATCGCCAGCCTGAATCATGACGGCGGATAGTGCTCACGCATCCACGCGTAAGCCGCCGTCATTAGATCTACCAAGACCGCCTCGTCAACGTCATCGAGACGCTTCAAGTACAAACATGACTTGCCGGTCTTATGCTTGCCGAGACGTTTCATCAGCGCACTGAATGGTTTGAAGCCCGGCATGATGTAAATCGTCAGGTTCTGCGCGCGCGGCGACAACCCGATCATGGGCCATTCGCCTTCTCGACCGGATTGGTAGCGATAGTGGTAGCGGTCGTAACCGATGATGCTCGACCCCCACATGACGGGCCGCTTGCCGGTAATTTTCCGCAGCAAACGCATGACCGTTCGCGCCTCGGCACGACGGGAAGCGTTGTCGACGGATTTGAGAAACTCGGTAACCGAGCCTACGTTGGGAGCCGTCTTATTGGTTGCTTTGGCCATGCACGTAATCCCCGGGTCTCCCGGCGAGAGTGGCTAGGTTTGGCAGGCCAGCGACGATGGGCAGCGATTCGCGGTCGGGCGGTACGAAATCACGGCGCGCGCGTTCGCTATTGAGCAACTCGTTGCTGTAGAAGCGATTGAGCAACAGCGGGTCCGTCGCGAGCAAATCCGCCGCACGACCGACAAATTCAACAAAGCTCTCTGAATCACGACGTGCCGCGGCAACCAGCCAAACAAACCCCTGGGTGACGGTTTCGTGATAAGCCGACGCTTTCTCGAGCACGTTGGTGTTGTAGCGCAATATGCCCGAGCGCACCGTTTGCATTGCATCCGGGAATGCTCGCTGCTCGAGCAACGTCCATGCGAGCCGAACGTGGGCCCGGTGAGTCCACGCGGCGGGCGGCCACCGGCATGCCAGAAAGCGCTCGACGAACTCATCGTCCGTCAACGGCGCAAGCTCAGGTCCGTCGCGCCGCATGATCCAATCCTCCTGCGGATCATCACCGAGCTGAAACACGTGTTCGCCGACTATGCGAAAGCCACTCTTCTCGTAGTAACGAATGGCGCGAGGATTTTCTTTGTAAACACCGAGCACGACGGCGGTGGCGTCGACGGCTCGGGCATGCTCGATGACCGCGTTCATCAATATCGACGCTGCCCCTTTGCCTCGCCACAACCCATCGACGTAAAAACGCTGAATCTCGAGCTCGAGTTCGGCGCTGTCGTTGCGACTCGCGGCAACGATCGCGTAGCCGGCGAACTTGGCGCCGTCCACCAGCACGATGACCCCGTGTGCGCGGCTGACGATGTTGGCCGCTATCGCCGAGCCGTCGAAATGCTCGTCGATGTAAGCCGCCATATTGGCGGCCTCGTTCTGATGCGCATAGGTGTCGATAAACAGTCGCCGGGCAAACTCATTAAGCTCGCCAGCCTCGGACGGGCGCGCATAGCGCGCCGATGGCGCGTGCTTACCCAAGGATCAGCGGCGCCTGCGACACGGGCGTCAGTTCGTCGATGAACTCCAGCGACTCACGCTCATCGCGCGCGGCGGCGATCCACGCGACGATTTCTGGGTGTTCGCGCACCGCTTCAATAAACGATGCGGCGGCTGGCACTAGCGCGATACCGTAAGTACTAAATCGCAAGGCGACCGGTGCATAAAACACATCGGCAACGCTGAACTCACCGAACAACCACGGTCCTTTGCTCTTGTGGCGCTTGCGAAGCTCGGCCCACATGGTGTTGATGCGTTTGATTTGCAGACGGCAGTCTTCCGTCAGTGACTCGGGATCGATGGCGTGTTCGCGCTTCAGATTCTGCGGCAATTCGCCGCGGATGTTCATGAAGCCCGAATGCATCTCGGCAACGATCGACCGTGCGATGGCGCGCTCGCTAGGCTCATCGGGCCACCCCAAGGCGCTGGGCTCGTGCTCGCGCAAATACTCGACAATGGCCAGCGAGTCCCACACCGTATGCTCGCCGTGCATGAGCACCGGCACGCGACCGGCCGGCGAGACTTTTTGAATGCTCGCTGGCCAATCGTCGGCGAACAGCGCGACGCGTTCGGTTTTGAAATCGATACCGCTCGCGCGCAGATACAACCACGCCCTTAACGACCAGGACGAGTAGTTTCGGTTGCCGATGACCAGGGTGTACATGTCACTTGGCCTCGAACCAGAATTCGATCTCTTCCGTTTCGACTGGGAAAAATGCCGCGTGCGGCTCACCCGGCGCGAGCGTATACCAGTCCCCAGGTCCGAAAATGCGCTCGCCGGCCGCCGTCGTCAAATGCAGCTTGCCGCGAACGATAACCCCGGCGTTCTCAGTATCGTGCGCGTGCTCCTCGATGCGCGTGTCGGCCGGGTAGCTCGCGAAATACACGGTGCAGCCGTCCGCATCCAGTCGCTTCGCCGAAAAACGGCCCTGAAAATCGGGCAAGGCGAGGATTTGCGCTGGAAACGGCACGCTAGTTTGCTCCGTCGCACGGCCGGGCATCGAAGTACCAGACGTTAGCAATCTGTCCGTCCCGCAGCTCGTAAACCGACGCGGCGCATTGGCGCTTGGTCTCGCCGTCGCGTTCCCAGCTGGCTTCCTCAAAGGCCTGCACGAAGTCACCGTGCCGTTCTGCGCTGATCAGTCGCGAACGGGCGGTCGGATTGGCCGCGAAATACTCGAGCAACGCTTCACGCAACGCCTCGAGCCCACCGGCCATCGGGGTTGCCCGAGTACCGCGAATGCTCACCCAATTGGCATCGTCATGCACCATCGCCAGCATCGCATCGACGTCGCGCGCATTGAACGCGTCGTTGTAAGCGGTAACGGTTTGATCCGACGCGTCAACGCGGGCATCGCCACAGGCCGTCAGCGCAAGCGCCAGCACGACGACAAAATACCGCTGACCGATGCCGTTCAAGCGCCGATCCCTTCGGGCAGTGTCGTCATCGCCACTTGAAACGCCTGGCGAAAATCGTTGGCCAGCGCGCCGGCATCGTCGTGTGGCGTCGTTAGCACCAGCGACACGAAACCTTGCGTATGCCATTGCCATCCGGGCGGTGGATCATGGCGCGCCTCATCGCCCGGCTGCGGGTACGGCGAACAATACAGGTAGGGCATTGCGTAGTTGTCATCGCCCGGCGAGAAACCGACACCGATCGACGGCGCCGTTTCGGCATCGCCGTGCACCAGCTGCACGAGCGTCGCCATATCGAAATGATGCGGCCACAGTGTCACTGGGGATGGCCCGGGCTGCAGGGCCGGCAGGGTCTCAATGAAATCGGTCAGCGCCCCGTTGATCGCCGCGTAAGCGCGGCCGAGTTCGGCAACGCGCGGTGCAAGACTTTGGAACTGCGACCAATCCGGCGAAAACGGCAGCGTGTATGGCATCTCGGCAACGTTTGCCGGTTTCATGCCGCGGCGCACCAATACGTCGTCCAACCACGCCTCGGCGCCGGCGTGATCGACGTCGGCCAGCAACAACGTGGCGTGCGGCTCGTCATCGACCAGAACGACATAGCGCGCCGGGTCGAAGTCGAAAGCGAGTGCCGTCGTGCGCGACATGGGCTCGGTACGCAAAAGACCGTCGTGCTGCGTCGACCAGTGAAACGCCGCATGACTGTCGTCCGGTTTTGCCGGCAGATTGGCCCGTGCGGCGCGCGTCAGCGGTTGACAGGCGTCGTGGACGAGTTCGCGGGCAGCCGGAGTGTTCTCATGATGCATTGCCGTAACTTCTTGTCGTTGTTCGCCGGGCTACTAACAGTAGCATGCCGTCAAACTGCCTCGCCCGCGGCCACGAGCTCGGCACGTTTGTCGTTAATCAAGAACAAAAGCTCCGTGGCGGCTTCGGCGTCGCACAGTGCGCGATGATGCTGACGCAGTGGGATCTGAAAGGCATCGCATAGCGCGCGCAGCGAATACGATCGCTGGCCCGGAAAAAACCGCCGCATACCGGCACACGTGCAGAGTTTTGGTGCGCGGAACGACCGACCGAGCCGGGCGAACTCCTGACGTACGAAGCGGTAGTCGAACGCAACGTTGTGCGCGACGAAAATGGCATCGGCCAGGAAGCGCTCGAAATCGTCGGCAATCTCTGCAAATGTTGGCGCCTGTGCAACCATCGTTTCGGTAATGCCGGTCAGTCTCGAGATGGCCGGGGGAATTGCCCGCTGCGGATGCAATAGTGTCTGGTAACGCGCAACGATTTGGCCGTCACGAACGCGAACGGCGCCAAGCTCGGTGACTCGATGATGCTCGCCGCGCCCGCCGGTGGTCTCGACATCGACGACCACAAAACACTGCGCTGGGTCGACGGTCCAACGCACCCGAACAATCCGCGCCTCGAAGCCGGCTGCCTTCAGTAATTCGAGCCGCTGCCACTGGCTGCGGCGCAACTGATCGCCTTCGGCTTTGACCTCGACGAACTCGACGCGATCGCCATCGATAAGCAGCAGATCCGGCCAACCGTGGCGCCGACCGACAAAGTCCTCGGCCAGCGCAGCGATAACATGACGAATCGCGCCACTGGGCGCGGCGCGCACGAGATCGACGAGCAACTCGAGGGTGTCGCTCCGCCACCGAAAAACCCCGTTGCTCTTACCGTAGTTGGCGACAGCCGTTTTTGTCAGTGCCCGGACGAGCGCGGACGGATCGTCACAAAGCCCGAGTTTTACGGCGACCGTTTCGGCGTAGCGCCGACCGAAGCTGCCGTCAGCAAGTGGAGCCGGCATGGCATCAAACGGTGAGTGGGTCGCTGCACCGTTGAGCTCGTCCCAGAAGATGAGACCAAACAAAGCGCGCCAAAGCCGGTTTTCGACCCGCACCGCTTGCAAACCTTGGCGTTTGAAATGAGCGGCAACCGCCTCTTCCGGGCTCCCCAAGAGCGACTGATCGGCATCGATGATCTCGCTGTCACGCAAGCAGTCGGTGCGCGCGCTGGTCCGTTTGGCGCCAAACTTGCGTGCCAAAAGGTCCTCGGCAACAACCCGCTCGTCGTCGCTGCGCGGTGCGTCGAGCGCCGCATCGATCAACGCACGGGCTTCATGGCGATCACCGCTCGCGATCAGTAGCCGCACCGCACTTTGTAAGCAATCGCCCGTCGCACCAACTCGATAGGCTGCGACAGCCAGCGTGGGGTTTTCGGCGCGCTCGGCGTTGCGGCCGATTGCGAGGGCCAGGCGATCGCGCAACTTGAGCGCTGCCGTACCGATCGGCGCCGGCCACTGCGTGGGATCGGCCATGTGACCTGCCGATTGCGGCGCTTGCGAAAGGTCGGCCACCGCCGTCGCATAGAAGAAACAGCTCTGCGCTTCGTCGACGTCGGCGAAGCGCGGCTCGTAGTCGGCCGACGGCCGGCGCGCGCGAATGAGACCCAGATCGCGCATCGTGAACGCCGCCAGACCGGCCCGATTCTCGCCGAAATAAAGAAATGCGAGATAGCGGACGACCTCGGTGTGCCGACGAACCAGCATGTCGGCGCCTCCGACCGCCGCAACGAAGGCGGCACGATCGCAATGCTCACGAACCATTGCGGCGTAGTCCGCCTTTTTGAGGCTACGGGCCACGCCCGGCACGTGCGCCCGCAGCCACGCGAGAATCTCGCCGCGCTTCATGAGCGCTAGCACAGCATCGAGATGCTCGGATTCCGGCGCGCACAGCCAACGGCGCTGCAACAGGCCGTCAGTCGCGGTATCGATGTCGTCGATCTCGCTGTAGGCCAGACTCGAACGACGAAACACCCGACCGCGCCGACCAACGAGACGCGTGTATAGGCAGCGCTCATCGAGCGACAGCGTTGGAAATGCCGCAACAAACGCCGCCGCATCGGGACCCAGCACGGCACCGTAGTGCTGCTCGACGAAGGTCAACATCTCGCAAAAGTGTTCGAGGTAGTAGCGCTCGGGCAGCGCAACCCGGGCGCGACCGCGGGCGACCGTCTCGCTTTGATCGAAACCGTCAGCCATCCCGGTTGCGCCGATCGAGCGTAGCGGCGAAAGCGCTTACGACATTGGCCGGACACGGTAAGCTCTCGGCTGTCGATTTACGGGAGCTGCGCCATGACCCGCCGTTTTTTTGTCGTCTCACTGCTGTTAATGCCGTTGTCGGTGCTCGCCAGCGAATACCCGCTGGAGACGATCATGGCGGACCCAGACTGGATCGGCAATCAGCCGCAGAACCCCTATTTTGGCGACAGCGGCGAATGGGTGTACTTCCAGCAAAAGCGCATCGGCGAGAGCTTCAACGACCCCTACGTGGTTGCCGCGAACGGCAGTGGCGCCCCGCAGTTGATCGACTACGGAACCGGCGTTGAATCGTCGAATGCGACGCGTGTATTCAATCGCGAGCGGACGGCGGTGGCGTGGACCACCGACGGCGATGTGTTCTTGCGTCGCTGGCCGGATGGGCCGATCCGCCAACTGACCCGGACCGCCGCGGCGGAGAATAGCCTCGTTTTCTTGAACGACGGTCGGCTCGCCTACGTCGTCGACGGCCGCTATAAGCTGCACGACCCAAGTAACGGCCAGATTGCCGATTTCGCCCACCTGCGGTTCGAGGAAGACCCGGACGCCCCGCCGGATTTCGATACGCTGCGCGCGCATCAGAAACGTCTGTACACGACGGTTGTCGAGGACACCCGCCGGGAACGCGCCGCTAAGGCCGAACGCAATGCGCGCCAGGAAGCGAGCCCGAACGGCGCGCCAATCGCCACGTTTCTCGGCAAAAAGCACGAAGTCGTGCGCCGCTCGCTGTCGCCGGACGGTCAACATCTCATCCTCGTCACCGAACTAAAAGGTCACGAGGACGGCAAAGCCGGCGTGATGCCCAACTATGTGACCGAAAGCGGTTACACCGAAACCCGGGCCCTGCGCACGCGCGTTGGACGCAAGCTACCGGCGGAACAGCAGCTGTGGGTATTTCACGGCGAGTCCCGGGAACTGACGTCGATTTCGTTCGACGATTTGCCGGGCATCGACCGCGATCCGCTGGCACGACTGCGTCGTTCCGCTCTCGATTGGCACGTTGAGCGCGGCGCCGACCGAGAGCAAGTCGCAAAGCAGCTCGAAGCGCCGGCGCAGCGCGGCGTGCGCATCGAACGGATTCACTGGAATGCAGACGGTTCCATCGCGGCGCTGCAGGTTCACGCCATCGACAACAAGGACCGCTGGATCGTAACGCTGGCGACTGAGGCTGCGGGACTCACCGCGCAGCATCGGCTGACCGACGACGCGTGGATCAACTACTTCTACAACGACATGGGCTGGGTGCCGAATCAGGACACGCTGTGGTACCTATCCGAGGAGAGCGGCTACTCGCAGCTTTATCTGAAGGCGCTCGATGCGAGGCGGCCGCGCGCACTGACGTCGGGCGAATTTGTTGTCGCCGATGTCGAAGCGACACCCGACGGTCGTTATTTGGTGTTCCGTGCCAACCGCGGCCATCCGAGCACTTACGAGATTCATCGGGTCGACGTGGCGTCGGGCGACGTCGAGCAATTGACCGAGCTCGGCGGCGTCAATCACTTTTTTCTGTCGCCGAACGCCGATCGACTCGGCATCCTGCACTCCGAGTTTGATCGTCATCCCGACCTGTTCGCGATGAACCTCGCTGTTGGCCAGGCGCCGACTCGCCTGACCGATACGGTTTCGGACGCGTACAAAGCGATCGAGTGGGTGATTCCGAAAATCGTCGAGGTCCCGTCCTCGCACGTTGCAGAGCCAATCTACACCAAGCTGTACCTGCCGAAAGACTATTCGGAAGACAAGACCTACCCAGCCGTCATGTTTGTGCACGGCGCCGGGTACACGCAAAACGCGCACGCCGGCTGGCCGTACTATTTTCGCGAGTTCATGTTCCACAGCCTCCTGACCGAGCGTGGCTTCGTTGTTATCGACATGGACTACCGCGCTTCGCGCGGCTACGGGCGTGACTGGCGCACGGCCATCTACCGGCAAATGGGTCATCCGGAACTCGAGGATTTCCTCGATGGCGTCGACTACCTCGTCGACAACTGGAACGTCGATCGCGAGCGTATCGGCATCTACGGAGGCAGTTACGGCGGATTCATGACCTTTATGGCGCTGTTCCGCGAACCGGACGTGTTCGCGGCCGGCGCATCGCTGCGCCCGGTGTCGGACTGGCAGCACTACAACCACGAGTACACGTCGAACATTTTGAATACGCCGCTGGTCGATCCCGAGGCGTACGAGAAAAGCTCGCCGATTCACTTTGCCGACGGTTTGTCCAAGCCGCTGCTTATCGCGGCCGGGATGCAGGATGACAACGTGTTTTTCCAGGACTCGATCCTGATGGTGCAGCGCTTGATGGAACTCAAGAAAACCGACTTTGAGTTGGCCTCGTACCCGCTGGACCCACATGGCTTCGTGCATGCCGACGCTTGGCGCGACGAGTACCAGCGTATTTTGACGCTCATGGAGGAGACGTTGCTGACGCCGTAGACGGACCCCACGCTAGCCCCCTTGGCGATAGAGCCTTCACGGATCGTTCACAACTGACTCACCGCTCATTCACAACGGCGCTCCTACTGTTCGCGGCGATAATTCGCCTCAATCTAGGAGTTTCCACCATGGACCAGCACATGCTGCGCCGGGCCGGACTACGTCTGGCCGGTGTCGCTTTGCTCGCCGGCCTCGCGGCTTGCGACAACGACGACGACTCAGCCCCGATCATCAACCTGCCGCCGGCGACCGCCGAGATCCGCGTTATCCACGCCTCGCCAGACGCGCCGCCGGTCAACGTATCGCTGAACGGCGCCGTTGCGATTCCGGATCTCGACTACGGTGAAAGCTCCGGCTACGCCACCGTGGATGCTGGCGATTACGACATCACGGTCGAAGGCATCATCCCGGGCGGCAACGCGGACGTCATCTCGCTGACCGGTTTCACGCTGGCACAAAACACGCGGACAACGGTCTTGGCGATCGAGCCGGTTGCAGCGATCGAAGCGCTGCCCGTTGCCGAATCGGCCACAACACCGACCGGCACGCAGGTGTCTGTCGCGGTCGTTCACGCGGCGCCGAGTGTCGGCACCGTCGACATTTTCGTCACCGATCCAGCGGCGGACATCACGGGCGCGACGCCGACGGCAACGCTGGCTTTTCGCGACAGTGCAGATGCTAGCTCGCTGGCGGCAGGCCCTATTCGCATCCGCGCCACGGCCGGCGGCAACGTCGTTTTTGACACCGGCACCGTTGACCTTGCACCGTTCTCTGGCAACCGTTTGTTTATCGCTGCCATTGAGGCGACGACCGCCACCGAATTGGCCGCCGCGCCGATCAAGCTGTTGGTCGCCACCGACACCGACACGGTTACGCTGCTCGACGAAGGCACCCAGGTCGGCGCCAAAGTCGTCCACGCATCACCGGACGCAAACAACGCAGCCGGCGGTCCGGTCGAAGTCTTCGCAACGAGCGCGGCGCTCGGCGCCGATCCGGTCGAGCTCATCGATGCGTTCGATTACACGGACATCGTTGCGGCGGCCGACACCTACGTCGCGGTTCCGGCTGGCGACTACGTCTTCGACGTCGCACCGAACACCAACACGATCGGTGACAGCGTGTTCACGTCGGGCTCGCTGACGCTGGGCGCCGGTCAGGACTTCACCGTCATTGCCGCAGGTCGCGTTGCCGCGACGCCGGCCTTCACGCTGCTCGTTGCGGCCGACGATAACCGTCCGGTTGCGACCGAAGCACGCGTCAAAGTCATTCACGCAGCACCGGCGGCCGGCACCGTCGACGTCTTTGTGACGCCGGCTGGCACGTTGTCGGTAGCCGACGCGGAAATGGGCAACGCCATGCCGCTGCTGGACGACTTTGAGTTCGGCACCGTCACCGACCCGGTCGCGGTCGCGCCGGGTGACTACGACATTCGCGTCATTGCGGGTGGTGTTGCAGCGATCAACATTGAAGGCTTCACGCTGGCAGCCGGCACGGCAGCTAACGTCATCGCCCGCGGTCCGAGTGAGCCGGCTGGCGCACCGACTGACTTCAGTGTGATTGTGACGACCAACTAAGCCGATTCGCTAGGCATTATTGAGGGGCCCTGCGGGGCCCCTTTTTTTTGCGTTGCGATGAGGCCCAGGTCGCGACTCGTGACGACAAATCGACGCGGACGCTGGTCACTGCCTTGCATTGAGGTAGCGACTCTGCTCGTCGAGCAGGGCTTTCATGTCCTCACCGGTCTGCGGGAGTTCGGCCTTCGGCAAATCAAGATGATTTAGTGGTATTTCCTGCCGGTACTGATCGAAGACTGGGCGAACGACTTCGATGGGGTAGTTGGGAATCTTGCGGCCGCTGCGAAACTCCGCAATCGGAATCACCGCCTCGATGATGCTCTCGTTGTTGCTCGGATCTTCCGCCAACACTTGACCACGCGGCGAGACAATCAATGACCCGCCACCGTATTTCTCGTAGCCGCTGCCTTCGGCAAACGTGATGTTGGACATCGCCGAGTAAAACTCGTTGAAACGAGCGGTCGCGAGCACATCGTCACGAGCGAACAACGTCGATGTGCGCAACATGATTTCCACGCCGCGCATGCCGTACGCGGCGTACACGAATGGATCAAGCTGTACGGTGCTGACGGCGATATTGCCGTACTCGGTCGCGAGGACCGGAAACTCCTGCTCGATGCCGTACATCTCGCGGTACCGATCGCGGACGTTTTCGATCGTCGTTGTCGGAATCTCGGTCGTTTTGCTGAGTCGTTTGACGTTGCGTGTTTTCCAGTATTTGGCGGCAATGTCACCGTTGCGATCGATTACGGTGTTGATGCTCAGAATATGGCCCGGCCAATCGTCGTCGCGCGCGTAACTGCCGAAGACCAAATACGTATCGCAATCGCGTGCCGACTCGCCGAGCGCTGTCGTTTCCGGCCCGGGAATGGTCAGCGTGAACTTCAGCTTCTCGTCACGCGCGCCCGATGAATATCCAGTGAGCGGAAACTCATTGAAAAGAATGATGTCCGGCTTGGCACCTTCGCTACACGCGTCGTCAATAAAGCGCTGCATGATGGCCAGATTCGCTGCCAAGCCATCGCGCGGATCGTCGTAGTCCTGCAGGTTCTTGACGCCGTTTTGCACAACTTTCAAAACGATTTCGTCTTTCGCCAACGGCACGGTCGGGTAGCTGCCGTCGCCGCGTACGAGGACCGGCTCATTCGCAAGCGTCGCTTCGATAGACGCCAAGGCCAACGCGCCAATCGCAATACTGGTCAGAATTCGCATGGTCATTTCTCCCGTTTACGGTACGAGCACGGTGCTGCCGGTCGTCTGCCGGCCCTCGAGGGCGGCATGTGCGGCTGCCGCATCGGTCAAGGCGAATTGCGCAGGCGCCTGGATCCGAATGACGTCGTCGCCAATGTGCCGAAAGAGCTCCGCAGCTCCGTCTTTGAGCCATGCGCGGTCGGCAATGTAGTGAAACAGCGTCGGCCGCTGCATACGTAACGAGCCGCGGGCGAGGTCAGCGATCTTGAAATCGGTGACCGGCCCCGACGACTGGCCAAAGCTTACGAACGTACCGAGCGGTTTCAGGCAATCGAGGCTGCCCGGATACGTCGCCTGGCCAACGCTGTCGTAGACGGCATCGACACCATCACCCGCGGTGAGCTCTTTGACTTCGTCGACGAACGACTGTGTGCGGTAGTTGATGACGTGCTCGTAGCCGTAGCCGCGCGCGAGCTCGCATTTGGCATCGCTGCCGGCGGTGCCGATGGCGCTGACGCCGAGCGCTTGCAGCCATTGCCCGGCGATCAGCCCGACGCCACCCGCCGCCGCGTGAAACAGCACCGTATCGCCGGCCCGAGCCGGATAGCTGTCGAATATCAGATACCTGACGGTAAGCCCTTTCAGAAAACTTGCGGCAGCGATTGCATCATCAATGTCGTCCGGCAACGGCACGGCAAGGTCGGCTGCAAGCACGCGATGGCTCGAGTAGGCGCCGAAATTCGTCGCATAAGCAATGCGTTGCCCAACGCTGTGGTCGCTGACGCCGTCACCCCGCGCCTCGACGACACCGACTGCCTCTCCACCCAGCACGTAATCGGTCGGCGTCGGCGCCGGATACAGACCCGTGCGGTGATACACATCGATGAAGTTGAGCCCGATGGCGGTGTGGCGAACGCGTATCTCGCCATCGCCGGGCTCTGGAACGTCGAAAGACTCGACAGCGAACTGGTCAACACCGCCCGGCTGACGGACGACGACTCGGGTAGCGGACACAATGCCTCCGGTCAGCGCAACAGCTTTTCGAGGTTAGCACTGCTGTGCCGCCGCGCAAGACTGCCAGCGTGTCTGGCGCTTGCTACAATCGCGGCCCGTTTCGAGGCATCGAACAAGCAGCCAACGAGGAAAAACCCATGGACCTAGAGGATAAAGTCATTGCGATAACCGGCGCAGGTCGTGGGCTTGGAGCGGCGATGGCAATGCGACTCGCGCGCGCCGGCAGTAAGCTGGTGTTGATCGACCTCGATGAGGATGCGCTCGAGACCACGGCGAGCGCTTGTCGTGACGCTGGCTCGCCCGATACGGCGGTTTACGTCGCCAACGTTACCGACGAGGAGTCGGTTAAAGATCTATTCGGCTCGATTCGACATCGTTTCAGCCAGCTCGACGGGCTGGTCAACAACGCCGGCATTACGCGCGATGCGCTGACGCTCAAATACAAAGACGGCGCACTGGTCTCGGAAATGTCATTGGATCAATGGCGCCTCGTCATCGACGTCAATCTGACTGGCGTTTTTCTGTGTGGCCGCGAAGCGGCCAAACTGATGATCGAAACGGAGAGCCGGGGCTGCATCATCAACATCTCGTCGATTTCGCGCGCCGGCAACATGGGACAGCTGAACTATTCAGCCACCAAGGCGGGTGTCCAGGCCATGGCGGTCGTCTGGGCCAAGGAGTTTGCCCGCTACGGTATTCGCGCGGCGGCGATTGCGCCGGGGTTCATTGCGACCGAGATGGTCATGTCGATGAAACCGGAAGCCCGCGACAAGCTCACGGCGGGCATCCCGTCGCGCCGCATGGGCGAGCCGGACGAAATCGCGCACACCGTTCAGTTCATCCTCGAGAACGATTACGTCAGCGGGCGTTGCTTCGACATCGACGGCGCGCTCCGACTGTAGCGAGATGTCATGAGCCTCGTTGCGATTGTTCTGACGTCGCACGACGAGATCGGCGCCAACGGCGAGTCGACTGGCGTCTGGATTGAAGAACTCGCGACACCGTATTACCGGCTGCTCGATGCGGGTCACCGCATCCAGCTGTATTCGCCAGTCGGCGGCGCCGTCGCCATCTCCCAGCAAAGCCTTATTCCACCGGCTGGTACGTCGCCAGCGGTTACACGGTGGCAGAACGATCCGCAAGCGATCGAGGCCCTGGCGACGACGGCGCCGCTAAGCGCACTCGATGTTGCCGCCATTGACGCGCTGCTCGTGCCTGGCGGGCACGGCGCATTGTGGGATCTCGTCGATGCTCCGGCATTGACGCGGGCGGTTGAAGCGCTGCTGGCAGACGGCCGGGTTGTTGCGGCAATTTGCCACGGACCGGCTGCACTGGTTAGGGCGCGCCGATCAGACGGCCGGCCCTGGGTTACGGATCGCACCGTAGCGACCTTCACGAATGACGAGGAACACGCTGCCGGTCTTTCGGACGCCATTCCGTTGGCGCTGGAAACGGCGTTCGAGGAGCTCGGTGCGACGGTGCAGAAAGCGCCGCCGTTCAAAGCCTGCGCCGTGCGCGACGGCAATCTGATCACCGGCCAGAATCCGGCCTCCGCGGAGCGCTTTGCCGAACTGCTGCTAGCAGCACTGGCCGAAGAGTCACCAGCGACCGCAGGATGAGCAAGTGCCGCAGAACTTTTGGCGGTGCAAAAGTCCGCCTCGTACGAGCGAACTTTTCGAATGAGCTACGCCTTCTTCGGAGTCCGGAATCGGCCAGAAGCAGCCGCTCGAGAACAGAAATTAAGTGTCCGCTTATGGTAGCGGGGGCCCGATTTGCACTGTTCCGACAGCGCGGACGTGGGTGCGGCTGAGGTAACCCATTCGACCCAATTTGGGCCTCTTTCATACCGAACAGATTCAGAATTTGGTTGCCTTGAACGTCTCCTCCAACTCAGTCCCTTTGAACAGGATGTCGTGAACCGTGTTGCCATTGACCTGGCTGTTCGGGCCGTAGTACCGGGATATAAAGTAGTAGTCATCCGTTACTGGCATCCAATAGGTGCCGTCTTTGGGATCTTCGCGACTGAAAGTGATCGTCACGTTGCCTTTCTTGTCGGGCTCCGTATTGAACGCATTGAAGGCCTGCACATTGCTTCCACCAATGTCAGCCGGATTCAAAGGCAAGCGAGTACTGTTGGCGTAACGGGTGATGGACCAGAACAGGTCCACGCCAGGATCGTACGGTACTGTCAGCACAAATGAGCCATTCTTGCCGTCGAGTACGCGCCCCTGGCGATCGACCGGCGTATTCTGGTAATAGGCGTGGTGCGTCGGGAACCCCAAGTGTCCGAGTAGAGTCCCGGCAGCCCGGACGAGGTGATTGGCGCCCGTCGGGCTATCGACCGCGTCGAACATGCCAGTTGAGCCCGTTACTTCGCCGGTTTGCAGGTAGTTGAAGACATAGTCGAATGTCTCTTTGTGGGCCGCAGCGTCGTAGGTCTCGGCTGCCTTCTCAATCAGTTCCTTGGTTTCCGGGTAACGTTTGGAGTGCTTGATCGTCCATTTAATGATTGCCTGCGGGTCTTTCGTGTTTGGCAATTTCACCGCTTCCCAGGCGCCATCGATGCGCGCCTGACGCCGGATGCCGTCGGACAACTTGTCTTCATTGAATGCGAAGGTCTGGGTGCGCAGGAAGATCAGTGGAAAATCAGACTTGGTTCGAATGACGGTCCCTTCCGGCATCGGCCCGTCGTAGTCTTCGCGTACGACAACGAATCGTTGCCCTTCTTTGGCAGTGGTTTCCGCGTAGATACCGAAGTGCTCCATATCGTGAACCAACAGACTGCCATAACGGTCATCGCGGGCAGGCGTATCGACAACTACGGGTCCCCAGCGAGTATCGATGACGGCTTTCGAATAGAAATGATCCAGGGCCGGTGTAATCACGAACGAGCGGAAATCCGCTATTGGCGGATGATCAAACGTGTTGAATCCGAACTCATCAATGTGTTTCACCATTGCCTGCATGTGGTGGGTCACCTTGTACCCGTAAAACTCCACATCAGTCAGGTGATTCTCCGCCGAGGCAGGAACCGATAAAAACAAAACGAGCAGACAGGCTGCTATGCGGGCAGAAAATCGAGATAAATGCATTGTGATCTCCTTAGAAAATCATTCGCTGAGGCTGTTCCAAACTCGTGAGCCAGTATCAGTCGATACGCTCAATGTCGTTCAGCTGCCAGGACCGATCAAAATAGCCCTCGGTCGGCGCATACAACCGGAAGTACGTAAACCAGCCTTCGCCTGGAACCGTCTTGATCCAGTTCGATTCCGGCCTGTTACCGGTCGGTGGCTCGGGCCCAAAGTACAGATCGACCGAACCATCGTCGTTGAACTCAAGATCCATGCGCGACGACTTGTCGGGCAGCTGACCGGTGCGCACGAAGCAACGCGTGTCGTTGTCGTACACAGTCACTGACCAGAACTGCTTCATAGGGACATTGGCCGGAATCGTCAGCTTGTAGTTCTTGCCGCCATCAAGCCAGTTGTCATCACTATCCTTCTGCGCTTCGAGGTAGACCTGCCCGGCTCCAACTGTCTTGCCCATCATGCCATCGGTGACACCGATCGCTTCGTAGAACCAGGATGCGCGCTCATCAAGTTGGGTGTGCGTCGGCAGATCCTGGTCGGTATCGCTGATAAACAGCGAGATTTCCCAGCGCTTGCCTTCCCAGAGCCGCGCACCTTCAAAGCGCTTCTGGTAGGAATTGGCTCGTGCCATGGCCTCACCCACTATCGCCGCTTCTTCGAAGATCTTTGTTTGGCGCTCATCAGGATTGAAGGAGACGCCGGGCATGATGCCGAGGGGCCGAAGCATCGCCATTATCATGTAGTCGCGGGGTTCAACAGGCTCGATCTCCAGCACGCCAGCAAGCCGTTCGAAGTAAGTGATACCTCGCGGTTGATGCGCCTCCCAGCCCTGACCGGCAGCAGACACATAGCGAGTCTCTGGTGGATTATCCCGATCGGCATAGGCATACAGTTTGTGCGCCTTGAGCAGAGCAGCGGCGCGCTCGGGGTCTGGATCCAGCACTCGATGTCCAAGAAACAAGTTCCAGTGTGGCGACCGGACTACGATGTAGCCATCCGGATTCAGCGATTCGTGCCCGGGTCCCAGAATAAGATACTTCGCTCCTTTGCCCTGGTCTGGCCCTGTTTGACCAAGATCCGCGAACGGACGCTGCCAGAAATCGAGCAATCCTCCCGCAGTTGGGCCTGCCGGAATCTCAAAAACAAGCGGTCCGGTTTCCTTCAGATTCGGGAAGGCCATCATGTACGGCGTTGTCGCATTGGCGGTCAGGATGCCCTGCTTTTCGACGAAATCGAGATACGTCGTGAAGTCGAAGTGACCGGCGCCGAAAACCTCGTGGTGATTTCGGGCCCACTCGGCCATCTCGACCATGGGCAACCCCCAGATATAGGCCTGGACAGCACGTTGGAAGTCCATCTCGTTGTAGAGCTTGTCGATAGTCTCATCGGACGGATAGCCGTTAATGAACTCCAGTTCCCCTATCCGGGTGTCCACAGTCCCCTCAAGAGCCCGCGGGCTGGGCTCAAACGAATCTGCTGCGGATTCGATCCCGCATGCGCACACGACGATGAGTATGGCTGTCGCTATCACGATAGAAGGTTTAGACATTTGAATTGCCTTTATCAGATTGAGTTCGAATAGATTCTGGCCGCAAGAGCAGACGTTCGAAGCGCTACGCACGAGCGTCGGCTTTGGGTCAGCAGCCGCCAGTCTAACTCAGGAACCCAGGGCTGCTGCACTCGGCCAGGAGCGGCCGGTCGAAAGTCACGAATTGGAGTCTCTGGGACGGCGGATTGCCCGAAGTGCCGATCGAATAAACCATATGATCGTCAGGATAATCGTAGCGAGCCAAGACAATGCGCCTCCGAAGAACACAGCAGAATTGAACCGTTCGCAGGATGTAGGGCAACGATAATAAAGTGGGCAACTATACTTCTTGCCCGCTGAGACTATGTCATCCCCGCGACCTGACTCGTCCGTTCTGTTGGCCCCCAATGAATAGATTTCAAATCCAGAGCCATTCTTCGTTACCGTGTACCTATAAGGCGTTCCATAAGAATCAGTAGGCACTCGGTAGATATTGTTGGCCTGAACTAAATCTTCCAGAGACGACGGATATCGCTTGTTCTCCAGTCTGTACATGGTTACAGCCAAGCCCAGATTCTCGATTTCAGACAACGACTTTCCGATTACCGAACTCGGACCGTCGACGACCATCGGGCATTCGCGGTTAAGAAGGAAGAAAGAAATCGACAGTACAACGCTCAATGCCGCGGCGATCACCGTCAGCCTAAACATGGTTTACCTTGGTAAACTGGCGTCTCTTGCTCTAAACGAATCGAACCGCTGCTTGGGGTCAGCAGCTGAAAGAATAGCAAGCGCTCGACTTGTTTCCGGGGTCGGCTAAAAGCGGTCGGTGGGAGCCGCCTATTTTGTTGTCTGAGATGCCTTCACGTCGAGGAATTTCTCATTCCACCAAGTCATCGCTTCACCGTGCTGCTCATGAGTTAACCATGCGAGGTTGTCGCTCGCCTCTGGGTCGCCGCCAAAAACTATCGGCGTCAGATACCACTTGATTTTTCCTGTGAACTTTTCGTCCGGTTGGAGTGCATCCGGGGTACACGGAAACGACCATTTCGCAACGCGCTCCTGTACAAGTGGTACTGCTGGCACAGAGTACGTTTCCCCTGTCGAATCTCGAACTAGTAGGTCATCCCAGCCGGCAAGACCCACGACCTCATAGCCGGGGAGGTACTTCTGACAGTTGTAACGATTGGTGGCAGCCTCAATCTCATCGCCACTGAACATGATGAGGTATTGATCCTCGTGCCATCCCTCATCCATCTATAAGAACCTGAATCATTACATCGAAATAGCGACAAAAGTGTGTGATCGCTTTGGGTCAGCGGCCGCCAGTCTAACTCAGGAAAACAGAGCTGCTGCACACGGCCAGGAGCCGCCACTCACTCCATGATGATCGCCACGCTTTCAAAGTCACTATGGCATCGCTCAACTATCCCGATAACTTGATCGATCTTCGGCGAAATTGTGGTCACTGTCTCTTCGTTTTGGAAGCCGATAGAGACGACGCGGCTGTGCCCTTGGAATATTCCCGTGACTTCCTGGCAGCGGTCGACGATGAGTTCCGCGGCTTCTGACCACGGTAAAAAGTCGTCATTATCACGAGCGTCTTCGCGTTGAGCGCGGAAGTTTGACTCGACCCACGGATTAGTTGAACACGAGGCTAAAAAGCAGACCGTCAAAATAGCGGAGAGTGTTCTGATGGTTGTCCTACTTGCCGTGCGACTGCAAAGGGTCAGCAGCTGAAAGAATAGCAAGCGCTCGACTTTTTCCCGGAGTCGGCCAATAGCGGTCATTGCCGAAACTATTCTTCGCCGAGTCTTCGCAGAATGGCTAGCTAGTCGTCGCTACTAAAGAACTTTACCCGGCCGCTCTTGATTCCGTCGATCAACTTATTCGTGTTGGAATCAGGAAAATCTGTTGCGTATTCTTCCAATATGGACAATCCCTTTTCCTTTTCTCCGAGCTGGACGTAGATTAGTCCAATTGTGTATTTCGCGTGAACTTCGCCAAGCTCTAACGCCTTCTCCAGATATGGCAGGCCATCGAAACGCCACCTAGCAGTTCGTGTCAAAAACATGCCGAAAAGGTAGTTCGCCCTTCGGCTTTCTGGGTCCAGTTTCAATGCTTGCTCGAACATATCGTATGCAGAAGGCGCAGTGCCCAAGTCGATGTTGTGCGCCATAGCCAAGAAGAACGCCAAGTTCGTCATAGTCGCCGAGTTAGCTGCCACTTTCAGCTCGCCCGCTGATAGCTCGTCCACCACCCGTTGCGAAAACTCGATTATCTCCTTGGCTTGTTCTTCTGAGTCAAACTTCGGCGGGTAGCGATCAATATATGGGGCGAGTTTTTCAACAACTTGTTCAAGCTTCTCTGGTGAGAGAACAGACGGACTCTCGAGCACCAGGAATTCTTGCGCCTCGGCAGCAATGGAAGTCAAACCGAAAATCAGAAACAGACCTGAGATTCGCGAAATTCGAAAAAACATATCTGACCTGCTGGGTAGATTTCGGACTGTTTGGTTCATGGGAGTGCGCGTCGGTCAGGTCTCAATACCAGGTTTTGGCCAGAAGCCGCCGGTCACTTATAGGTCGAACATCTCGCTTCACGACCAACTGGACGGCTATCCGTGCGAGGTTGCCACTAGAACCGCAGTGACAAACACGGCGATCGTAATCCAGTACCCAAAGACCATTCGAGATCTGCGTGCTCTACAGAATACGGTACCAGTAGCATCGCCGCTGGGCTCATAGTCTTTTCGCATCAGGTAACGAACTGTCGGCCAAGCGCTGAAAAATCCCTGATCAGACCGAATTGTAGGCGAGCCTGCATGTCTCCATTGATCAGGGTGCCGCTTCCTTAGACCGAGTAAGAACGACCACTGGATCACGCTGGTGGCAAGCATTGTCACTACAGTGATTTAAATAGCGATGTAAGTTGGATGATCAGGCAAGTATTACATCGCGGATTCAGGCCGAAGCTCCTGCTTCTAGGTTTGTTTAGGAGGTTCTTTCGAACACAGGAAAGGGGCAGCAGCTGAAAGAATAGTAAGCGCTCGACTTGTTTCCGGAGTCGGCCAGAACCTGCCGCTGGTTAACGCCATTCCTTTGGCGTGTCACCGATCCACTGCATAGTATTCACAATGTGATCGACCCTATCGGCAAGACCGGGAACGGGATCAGGCCTTCGCTTTTGACAACCGAGATTTACATCAGCAATTCGCTCACGCCGATGCCAGCGAATGTCAAGCTTTACGGATGGGTGGTCTGTCGCGAAAACGATGCACTTATCATCATGTTTGTGGCCGAAGAAATTGGAACGGACTATATCTTCCGTGATTGCAGCCATCTGATCGTGCGTTAGAGTAGATTCCACAACGCCTTCAACGTCAGTGAAAGCGATTCCTTCAAACCGAACGGAATTATCGTTGGCGATAGACAGGGTGTACACAGGGCACGTCCCGAAACATGCTGTTCTTGTCAATGTCAGGGCGAGGTCATCAATTGACCTATCGGCCTTCGCGATTCGCTCGTCATCGTCAGTGATGCCAAGGCTGATCAACAGGACACCGATACTCAGTATCGCAAAGACGATCACAATGACTGTGTTCTGCGAGGACATGGGAAATTTGCGTTGCGGAGCCTCTGCTGGCGACAGGCCGCTATGGGTCAGTAGCAAGCAGTGTATCGAATGACAGGAGCCAGTCCGATATCGGCCACAACAAGCCGGTCATTTTCTCCTTAGTTGGGAGACGGCGGACTCGAACTCTGCCAAATTTGGCCTCAGAAAATCCCGGTACGCGGACGCCAGTTCTAAATACTCATCCGATAGTTGCTCGTTGCCAATCGCTTGTGATTTCGTGGCAAGCGCGACTATCAAGGCACCCAAATTTGGGTACCAGCCCGAAAACACAAGATTTGCAGTCTGGTTCAATGGAATCCGATCCAGGTCTGGTTCGATCATATCTGGCGGAAACAGCGCCAATAGCTCAGTACCGTCACCACATAGATCGCCAGCAGAGTTGAGATCTTCCACAAGTCGGTCAGCTTCCCTAACTACAGCCTGCTCATTGGAAACAGCATCTCCCGCCAATCCGAGTCTCGATCGACGTTTTAAGAATGATGACTCAAAACACAACTTATTTGGACCGACAGAACCAGGCCAAGCCGCGAATCGAAATGGGGGCATGTCTCGAAAGTGAATGCCAATCCCCAAATTGACGCTTCCGTCGACGTAGAACTGGCTGCGCACAAAGTGAATCTGTTCGGCTCGCCGAACGTGCTGAAGCTCAGCACGTGATCCTACAAAACCGAACTCCCGGAGAGCGGGATTGAACAGCCGATCGCGAAGCTTGGACCATTGCTCCGAAGATGAGATCAATAGCGAAGGTCCGAGAAATAGGTCGCCGAGCTGCGGTTATTCACTCGAGGCTCGACAGTCCGGTTTGGGTCAGTAGCAAGAATTATAGCTAACGAGGCGTTACGGGCGGATGTCGGCCAAAAGCGGACGCCAAGGTACCGGATCAAGAGCGACACCTCAGCTAACTACCGAATCCGGAATTCGCCCCGGGTCCGAAGATAGATGATGCAGGCCACATCCGACTGGCACGACACCGTGTGATCTAGGCCAGACGCGGATTCGAAAAAACCTCCAGGTCCAATGACGCTGGTACGCGTCGCGTTCGGCACACTGTGTGCTAGGTCACCCTGCACTACGACTGACCTCAACATTCCAGACGTAGTTGAAAGACTGCCGGAATAACCTGCTGATAGCCTCAAGAATGAGCCGTTTAAGGACTCTCCGCTAAAGTCTCCCCAAAGGAGTGCGACCTCCGCGCCTGTATTGTCGCTCCTCTTTTCTATCCGGGAGAATTCGTCGGCCCCCATCCAGACAAGGTTCGAGCTTGCGACGTTGACAGGTTGTTCCCCATTGTCGAATGCCTCAGCGGCAGGCTGAACGAGATAGGGACCTGACAGGATCTCCAGAAATGCCGTGGCACCACCTCCCGGCCGAGCGGCGGTGATGTGGTTCTCTCCCGCCGGCTGAGTCCAGAATGAGCCGGGGCCCATCCAGAACTTCTCTGCACCAGGGTCATCGTTGTGGAGCTCACCGCTAATCACCACCGCGCGGTAGGTTATGTTGTGGATGTGTGGTGGCGAAGAGAATCCGTCCGCGAATCGCAGTAAAACACCGGATGATTCATCTGATCGAATGTCGCCCCAAAGCACGCCTGCCTTAGGGCTACGATCGCCGCGTGCCGGATTCAGAGGAACGTAGTTGACCTGTTCAGGGGTGAGCACTCGGACAGTCGATAGCTGCTCATTGCTTGGTATATCAGACTCAACGCTAGTGCACGCGGACATCAAACCTAGTGCACAGCAAATGAGAGCAAAAAGGGCAGTCGTCATAATACCTTTGGTTGTCGGGCTTCTAGAGTCCGCTAGGGGTCACGAGCGGACCGAGTATCGCATCCGTTGTATGCACCAGGAACCTATTGGCGATAGCAAAGACCAACCCGAAGCGCCGATCTCCAGCGATATCGAAGCGTTAAGACCTGGAGGTGCAGTCAGAACTCGAATCGCGGGCAGAAGCCCGCTCCTACATTTTCATTTGACACCTCTGTCATCGGAAATGCGGGCGCCCTTCCGCGCGTGACTACGGTCTAGCCGCAACGCACCGCAAGGCGGCTGTCATCGCGATTCAGTCGCTAGCGGTCCGCGTGTTGGCGCCGTTGATCGGTCTTGTCGCGCAGTCGTCGAGACTGCTTGTGTTCGATCGGTAGGTCAGGCAACGACAACTCGCGGCGAAGCGCTCGGAGCATCGCCTCGACTTCATTCATGCCGCGCAAACCCTCGCCGATACACACGCGCTTGTCGTTCTCATCGACGAGTTCGATCGAGTAGTACACGGTGTGGCGGCCGCCGCTTTGGCTCGACATCGTCTGTGCGACCCGCAGCTGCTTGAGCTGCATCAGATCAACCGCGCGCGAGGCAAGCGGCAGCCCTAGCCACGTGCGCCGAGTCTTGATCTCGGCGCCGCTGCGCGTAATCGTCAGTGCGTTCCCCGCGCTGTACAGCGAGAACAACAGAATGATTCCGCCGACGAGCGCGAATACCGATCCCATGATTGGCGCATCGCCTTTCGTGAACAGCAAGAAGCCCGCCACCGAAAAACCACCGCCAAACAATATGCCCATAGAGGCCATGCCCAAATGACGGCCTATCGGGAAAACGAATTCGGGATACAGCATGCCGCGTCGAATCTCGAATTGGCGTGCGACCGCGGCATCGTCAAAGCTGCTTTGCTCCGAGCGTGCAAATTCGAGTTCGCGCTCCGAAACGGCACTCGACTGAGCCCCGGTGGCATATACCGGAATCTGGTAGGCACGATTTAGATCCGGGCCGTCCGTTTGAGCAGCAATGCTAAGACGCCAAATGTGATAACTACCGCTGTCCGTCACGGCGTCGGCGGGCGGCAGATCGTCCGGGACGTCGAAACGAAACTCGACTTGGCTGCCGGCGCCGAGCGACGTCGCGCGCACCCGCTGCGTGTGCTGCCATTGCGCCCGCTCGCTGCGCGAGTCCGAGTCTTCCGTGCTGTGGATCAGCGACAGCGTCAACTCGAAGCGCTGCGCCGGATCGGCCGGAATCGCCAGGCGAATGCGCCCGCCGACATGACCGCCGATCGCACCGGGGAACGGATCGAGTTCAACCGGCGCGGGTCCGTAGCGCCACCATTCGCGACTGACTCGAAATGCCCAGGCGATGAACCCGATTCCGACGATCGGAAACACGAGACCGATCAGCGCAAGATAATTTTCCTTCTCCGAGATCTCGCGGACGAGCAAAAATGCTAGCGGCAGCGACACTAAGTTCCAGAACCCGGCAAAAACCCATGCCATGCGCATCGTTCGCTTGGCCTCGGAGCGAATCGGCTCGCCTTGCCACGCCGGGTTGACCAGCCACGGTGCGGCGCCTGCCGTCGCGGCGTCGGGCGCGGCCGCCGGTGGCGACGCCTTGCTCCATGCGGCCCATAAAACAACGGCGCCGACTCCGCCGAACACGAGACCGAAAATGGTTTTGAAGACCTGCATGCCCCAGCGAATACGCCGGTCGAGCACGGCGTCGGCCGGGTCGTCGGGGTTGACCCAAGCGTCGACCGGTTGGCCGCTTTGCGCCGCCGCCGACAGTCGTTGGCCAAGCGCCTGATGGAAGTCGCCGACGTTGTCGGCAACACTGCTGATGGCGACCCGCTTCGACCGATACGTGCGGCCGTTGTAGTTGTAGCTGTATTCAGCCCATGCGAGATACGTGTCGCTGTCATCACCGCGGTTGGTGCGATAGCCACCGGCGTGCACTGTCGCGTCGACACGTTGCCAGGACTGCATGTCCTGGTGCTGGGCGAAGGTCGAGCCCGTCCAATACAGCATCCAGACGCCCACCGCCGCGAACGGCAAGCCGAACAGCGTGGCCACGAGTCGACCCATGGCGAGTGCTCCGTAACAGACAAAAGTACAATAGCACTGCCTGCGAACGGCGACTGTGATCGCGGTCGCGCGAGCGCTCCGCTACTATCGGGCGCTGTTCTTGCTGGACCCTGCCATGGTCGACGTCACCGCCCAACCGAAAGCGGAATTGCACATGCACCTCGAAGGCGCGCTCGAGCCGGAGCTGCTGCTCGAGCTCGCAACGCGCAATCGCGTGTCGTTACCGTACGCCGACGAGGCGTCGGTGCGCGCGGCGTACAACTTTTCCAATCTGCAGGACTTCTTAGATTTGTACTATGCCGGCACCAGCGTGCTGGTCACGGCAGACGACTTTTACGCACTGGGCATGCACTACGCCGAGCGAGCTTTGGCGGACAACGTGACGCACGCCGAGTGCTTTTTCGATCCGCAGGCACACACCGATCGCGGTATTGCGATGGCGACAGTGTTTGACGGCTTTTCGCGCGCGGCAGCCGATGCAGCTGAACGCGGACTGACGATGTCGCTCATCCTCTGCTTCCTGCGCCATCTGTCGGAAGATGCGGCTATGGAAACGCTCGCCGCCGCCGAACCGTTTCGCGATCGCATCATTGGCGTTGGCCTCGACTCGAGCGAAGTCGGTCACCCGCCGAGCAAGTTTCGCCGGGTGTTCGACGCAGCGGCCTCGATGGGGCTGCATCGTGTTGCACATGCCGGTGAAGAGGGTCCGCCGGAGTACGTCTGGCAGGCCCTGGATGAGCTCGGCGTCGAGCGCATTGATCACGGCAATCGAGCGCTGGAAGACGACGCGCTGGTCGCTCGGCTGCGCAGCGAGCAGATGCCGCTGACGGTTTGTCCGCTGTCAAACCTGCGGCTTTGTGTCGTCGACGATCTTAAGGCGCACCCGCTGAAAACCATGCTCGACCAAGGCTTGAAGATCACCGTTAATTCTGACGACCCGGCTTACTTCGGCGGCTATGTCAACGACAACTACCGAGCCGTTGCCGACGCACTGAGTCTGTCGGACGACGAAGTCCGCCTGCTCGTGCAGAACTCGCTCGATGCCCGCTTCGTCGCTAGCTAGCGGCTGCTGCTTTGCTCGTTGAAGAGATGCGAAATGAGCGTGTAGCGGGTGCCGCGCGTTGTCTCTAGCACCTCGTGCAGCAGCGACGATGAGAAAATCAGCGCACTGCCCGGCTCCGGCTTGTAGCCTTTATCGCTGAATTCGCGGAACACGACTTCGCCGCCGTCGTAGTCATCGTTCAAGTTCATCGATAGCGCGAAACGACGGTAGGCCGTCGCCGCACTGACGTTGTCGCGATGGCCCATCGCATTGCCGCCACGCTCGCCAACGTAGCGCGCAATGTGCAGATCCTCGCGACGCGTAACGTCAAAGCCGAAGGCCTTTTTGATCATCGGGACGACGCGCCCGAACAAACGCTCGTCGAGAAACTGCACCGTTTCTCGCGCTTTGAGAATCTCGTCGACCCGATCCTGGCGATTGTGCTCATACACCGGAATCCGGTAATTGCCGTCGAGTTCTCCGGGACGAGGCCGCCGGACCATCAGCGGACTGCCGGCTTCGAACGACGTAATCAGTGCGGCACACTCCTCGCGCGTCAGCACATTGGGAACGAGCAGTACCGGTGCATGCGGTACTGACCAGGTCGCGGCTTCGGTCATGGCGGCATCATCCAACAAGCGATCTAGAGCGTCGAGTACGGCGTTCGGCGGCTGCGGGGCGTCGTACCACGCGCGGATCTGCCGGTACGGCGTTAGAAAAACCCAACGAACGGGCGGTCCATGCAGTTTGTGCAGGCCGTACGATGCAAACACGACGCCCGTTGAATCGCCGCACACGGGACACGCCAGCCCAAAGCGCCGGATCAGCGCACGATTTCGTTCGGCGTGGCTGTCGGCAGAAATGACGACGCACGCGGCGCCGCGTTCGGCCAGCGCAGCGGATCGATGGGCGAGTTCCTGCAGCGCGGGAGCCGCGGCTTCCGACCCAGGATCGACGAACACCAACAGCAGCGAACGGCCAGCGATGAAATCGTCGTCAAGGCGCAGCGGCCGGCCAAGGTCATCGCGAACTTCAAACGGCATTGCCAACGCACCGTGCGCGAGGGGCTGTACGTAATCGGCGAGCTGTGGCGCAGCGAGTTCGTACGTGGTCGTCGGCGCTGTCACGATTCGCCCCACTTGTCCTTAACGCGGCGCACTCAGTTCCTCAACTGGCTCTGGCAATTGCTGAAACTCATAGCGCTGTACATCCTCGCTACCACCGGCCATCGAGCGGATGGTTCTGAGATATTTGAGCGCCTCGGAATCGGCCTTGAGATACGCTGAGAAAAAGAGCAGCTCCCATTTGTCGCGATCCCGCCAGCCGCCGCCGTCGAAGATGTGCGGCTGATCGACGAGCTCAACAACGTAGGTCGGCCCGGACAGCTTTTGCATCGCCGGCAGGATATACGACGCGCGGGTTACATCGTCCTTCGTGCCGAAAAAGCAAATCACCGGCACAGTGATGTGCCGAAGGTCCGTATTGTCGGGACCGAACGCGTAGTACCCGCCCAAGCCGCTGTCGTGACCCACCCATGGCGCGGCGATTACGCTGGCCGCGATACGCGCGTCCATGGCGGTCTCGCGGCGACCGTTGTAACGCCCACCAACGGCGGCAAGTGCAGTGAAGCCGCCATAGCTGTGTCCTGAAATACCGATGTTGTCGGTGTCGACATGCGGACCGAACGCCTGGCTTTCGAGAATCGAGTCAAGCACCGCTGTCGTCATGTACGGCCGTAAGAACCCGACGTGGTGGCTGGGATTGCCGGCATACGTTCGCCCGTCGCCATACGTAATAACCGCGACAACGTAGCCGTGGCTGGCCAAGCGGTGGGCATGATCAACGTCGTAAAGGCCATGCGACTCCGCGCCGTGCGCAAGAATGATTAGCGGGTAGCGGGCATTTGGGTCGGCAAATTTCGGCGCCTCGTCGGGTCGCAGCATGTTCTCGAATACGCCGTACCGGCCGTCTTCGTACGGAAACCGGTATTCGTTTGGCGCGTCGTCCGGTGCCGTCGGATACGTAATAAAGGTAACGACCGGCAGCGTTTGCCCTTGGGCAGGGCCGTAGATGTCTTCGTCTGCCGGCACAACGACGTCGGTTAGCCACGCTGCATCGGGAAATTGCAGTGTCTCGGCTAGGAACGGTGACGCGTCTTCTGCGCCGTTCGGTCCGAGCAATAATTGATGAACGATCTCGTTGCTCGCATTGGCATACGGCGTCGCCAGTTCCATGTTGGTTGAACCGACCGGAAAAGGACCTCGCAAAGGCAAATCGAATTGCTCGGCCGATAATGGCGTTGCGATGAGCAGCCCAATGGCCAGGCCGTTGAGGCGGAGAGTGGTGGCGACGTGCTTGGTCATTGCCGGAATTTGATCAACGATCAGCGACGGACTTGGTGCGGCGCTGACGATGAACGAAGTAACGAGACAGCCAAAGTATACTGGCTCCGCACGAACAACTGGCCGTTCTCGCCAACCAAGCGTCGGAAAACCGCATGCGTCTCTTTTATAGCGTCACCTCACCATACGCCCGAAAAATTCGAGTCTTTCTAGATTGCGTCGCCGGGCAAAGCACTATCGGCGACATTGAGACGATCAACTGCAACCCGCTCGACGATGCGCCGGAACTACTGGCGGCGAACCCGCTCGGGAAGGTCCCGACCCTGATCCTCGACGATGGCCGGGCTCTCATCGAGAGTCTGGCAATTGTCCAGTACTTGCAGCAGCAGGGCGCCATTCAGGGTGATCTTGCGTTCGCGCCAACCGATGTCGGCCAGCTGCAGCGCCACGCGCTGGCGAACGGCATGACGGACGCCGCGCTAAATCTGGTCATGGAGCGGCGCCGCGATGAACCGCAGCGCTCGCCTTACTGGCAGCATCGCTGGGAGCGCGCCATCAACAAGACTATCGCTGCATTCAACAACGCGCCGCCGCCCGCCGCACGCTTCGATTTGGGTGACATCGCGCTGGCGGTCGCACTGGAATACATCGACTTTCGGCTGCCGGACATCAACTGGCGAGCCGACGCGGCGGCGCTTGCTGCATGGCTTGCGGACGTCAGCGAACTTCCATCGATGGTGGCGACTCGGCCGGAATAGCCTCAGGTCTCGAAGTGTCGCTCGAGTCCCGCCCACGCATCGGCGTAATCGGACTGTAGCTCCGTCGCCGCCATTGCCTGTGCGGTCGGTCGAATCAGATAGCGTGTTTCGAACATGAACGCCATCGTGTCTTTGAGCTGCTCGGGCGCCATCGACTGCGTCGTACCGTGCGCGAAGGCGGCGGCATCGGGACCGTGCGGAACCATACAGTTGTGCAAACTCGACGCACCCGGCGCGAAACCACCGCCCGGCTTGGCGTCGTAGACGCCCGTGACTAACCCCATGTACTCGGACATGATGTTGCGGTGGTACCACGGCGGGCGGAACGTGTCCTGCATGACCAACCAGCGCGGCGGGAATATCACAAAGTCCATGTTGGCCGTGCCGGGTGTATCGGATTGCGATGTCAGCACGGTAAAGATCGACGGATCGGGATGGTCAAAGCTGATCGACCCGATCGTGTTGAATCGGTCGAGATCGTATCGGCACGGATAGCTGGTACCGTGCCAGGCGACCACGTCGAGCGGCGAGTGGTCGATATGAGCGCGGTACAAGCTGCCATCGAATTTGGCGACGAGTTCAAAGTCGCCGTCACGATCCTCGAACGCTGCAACCGGCGCCTCGAAGTCGCGGCGGTTCGCCAGGCCGTCGGTACCGATGGGCCCGCGTTCGGGTAACTCGAACGGCGCGCCGTAGTTCTCGCAGATGTAGCCACGTGCCTGCTCGCCGAGCAGTTCAACGCGAAAGCGCAGTCCGCGCGGGATCAACGCAATGTGCCCGACCGGTACGTCGAGAATGCCGCACTCGGTCAATAATCTCAGATCGCCCGATTCCGGCACGATCAGCAGCTCACCGTCGGCGTTGTAGAAGTAGCGGTGCTCCATCGAGCGGTTGGCTCGATAAATATGTATGCCCGCACCGGTTTGTGCACCGGCATCGCCACAACCGGCGACGGTGAACAAACCGTCGATGAAATCGGTAGGTTCCTCGGGTATTGCGAACGGACTCCAGCGCAACGGATCCGGTGGTGCTGTACCGGCGTCAACAGGTGCGGTGACGAGCGTTGCGTGATCGACGCGCTCGAAGCCAATGGTCGTGACCGATGGCCGAATTCGGTAGAACCAGGTTCGAAAGTTGCTTGCCTTTGGCGCGGTAAAAGCGGTGGATGAGAATTTCTCAGCGTATAGCCCGAGCGGGTGGCGCTGCGGCGAGCTGCGACCGACCGGCAACGCGCCAGCAACGGCCTCGGTAGCGTGATCGTTGCCGAAACCGGTGAGATAGGCAGGTGTCAACTGCGGTACGTCGGTCATGTCAGCGGCCTCCCAGGAATTGCCCACCAGACACTGATTTCATGTGAAACTATCACGCTTCGTCCAGCACCGCCAACAGCGAGATCGCCGAACGAGTCTGGTAATTTCAACGATGTGAGCCGAGGTGCCATCCCCAAGGAGGGTCATCGTGCACAAGCTTCCGAAAACATTAATCGGTATGGCACTCATGCTGCTGGCGTCAGGTGCGTTGAGTCAGGGCAGCGACGACGAAGACGACCTCGTCGTTCAAGAGATCGTCGTTACGGGCGCAAAGGTGACTGGCGGTGGCGCCCAGGACATCGACTTCGCCCGTAGCGAGATTGCTGCCGGGCGCATTCCTCACCCAACGTCGTTCACTGACGAAGGCCTGCTCAGTCAGCACGATCTGACACTCCCGGGAAGCAGCCGCTGCGCGCAGTTGTTTTGTCTCATCAGCGAAGCGGCGCCGACCGAGAGTGTCAGCAAGCCGGACGACCAGTTCATTGTTGGGCTCGGCTTCGCAACCAACATTGATGCGTCTGAGTTAACTGAGCGACGGCGAAGCATTGTTGCGGTGGTCGATAAATCTGGATCAATGAGCGGCACACCGCTCGGTCTCGTTCGCACCAGCCTCGCCGCGATGGTCGACGCACTGCGCAGTGACGATCAGCTTGCCATCGTGTTGTATGGCGATCGGTCACATGTCTACCTTGAGCCTACGCTGCTGACACGCGACAACCGGTCGCGCGTCAAGATGCTCATCCGCGACATTGAAAGCGCTGGCTCCACAAACATGGAGGAGGGGCTTGCGGTCGGCTTTGCTACAGCACGGCGGGCGGCGCAAACATTCGACGGAACTCATCGGGTGATTCTGTTCACGGACGAACGCCCAAACGTCGGCGATACGTCTGCCGATGGCTTTATCAGCATGGCCAAGGCCGCCTCGAATGACGATATTGGCCTGACTACGATTGGCGTCGGCGTGCAATTCGACAGCAAGCTCGCCGTGCGCCTCAGCAGTACTCGTGGCGGCAATCTCTTCTTCCTGCCCGACAAAAAGGCGGCTCGGACCCTTTTTGATAAAGAGCTGGATACGATGGTCGCCGAGCTCGCTCACGATCTCGAGTTTACCGTTCGACCCGATCCGGAATTCGACATCACTGGCGTGTACGGCGTACCCGACGAACTGCTGGCCTGGTCGGAAGATCGAGCCGTATCGTTCAAGATTGCGACAGTCTTTCTAAGCACTCGCGGCGGTGGCGTTTTCGTTACGTTAGCTCGACGCGTCGAACGCGCAAACATGCCATTGCCGCGTGAAACGGCAACTCAATCGTTACTGAGCGCAACCATAAAATACACGCCTGCGACCGACGCGCGCGCAGCCGACGAAACTCACGCCGTTGTTGTCAAATACGATGAGCGAAAGAAGTCGAGTCGCGCCATTCGTACCGCAGATATTCTGATCGATGAGTACGTATCTTTGCGCGAAGCAACTTCGGCACACTATCTGCGCAACGATCAGAAAGCCGCTTTTGCGGCCATCGACGACCTAAGACAGCGTTTTGAGACAGTAAAGGATCGGCGCGTTCGTCGGGCTTTGGCTAAGGAGCGCCGAGTAGTCGGAATCTTACGCCAGCAATTTGCATTTCTGGCGGGTTATGCCTCGGAAGGAACCAGACCACCCGAAGCGGCACTGTGGGGGGAGTGGCTGGTCAAGTCGGTTAGCGGTGACGACCTAGATGAGGCGCCGCAAGCCGGCGATCGGTTTGTGTTTACGCCCGCTGGACAACTGGTAGTCCTGCCGCGCGATCAAGATGAGGACTTCGATCTGTATTCTGCGACACAGCGTTTCTTCGTCGACGGCAATCAGCTGTATCTCGAGGATAGCGACGTAGTCTTTGTCTACGAATTGAGCAGCGACTCGATGCGCTTAGTGCTCGATGACGACATATACGACGAGAGCGTGGAGCTGGCGTTATCGTTAGTGTCAACCACGATGCCGGAGGCGATTGCCCCGATAGACAGCCCTGACTGGGACGATCAATGAGGCTCGTTCTGATCCACGGCTGTGGCACTTCGATCACAAGTAGTCACTTTGAGCATTGATCGAAGTTTGAGCGCGCCACATGCCTCGCTAAAGTGTAGGTCTTCGGCTGCGCGTGTGTGAGGTAGGCTAACGATGGATGTCATAGAGCTGGGCACGACACTGGTTCGGATGTGTTCGCAGGGTAAAGCGAACGAATTCATGGCACAGCACTACGCTGACGATATCGTCAGCATCGAAGGCCAAAGCATGGGCGGCATGTCGGCGCGTCTCGAAGGCATCGACGCCGTGCGCGGCAAAGCCGAGTGGTGGGAAGCCAATCACGAGGTCCATGCGTTGTCCGCCGACGGCCCCTATGTCGGGAATCGCGAGGATCAGTTCGTCGTCCGTTTTGAGATCGACGTGACGCCAAAAGGCGGAGAACGCGCGACGATGACCGAAGTCGCACTGTACACCGTCGCGAACGACAAAGTTGTGCAGGAAGAATTTCTTTATCTAATGGCTTGATGTCGCCTGCCGGCGGAGCGCCAGGCGAACACCGCGCTAGCGACGCTGCCGACAACGGTCCACGCAAAGAATCCACCGACCAAGCCGAGATAAGCGCCGCAATTTGCCGGGTGGTCGGGGCAGGCTTGCTGAATGTTGCCAAAGAAGCTCATCCAAGCCATTCCGGCGCTAAAAAACCACGCAGCACACGACAGCGCAACGGCATCCGCTCGACCGAGAATGGTGCGAACGCCGGCGACGATCAACAGAGCCGCCGCGACGAAATCGATGACGTAGAACGGCGCCCACTGCCAGTCGCCCCAGTTTAATAGGGTTTCGGCGACTGCAAGACCTGCGCCCGTGACGACGCTCAGAACCCCGAATAAACGCATCTCGAACCCTCACGGCGCCCGGCAAACGTGCGCCGCGTCACAGTTTTGCGGTCGGTCACGGCCGTCAACGTCCTGACACCTGCCAATTCGCGCAGATTATTAAAGTCAAATAGCCACGGTGCCGACACAGCGGGAGCCGAACAGAAGCTTTTCGCACGGAGACGCTCAAATGAAACACCGACAGGCCGGCTTCACGCTGATGGAGATGATTGGCGTTGTGGCCGTTATTGCGATTCTCGCATCGATGGCGACGCCAATGATTTTCGAAGCCATTCGCAACGCTCGCGTAGCTGCATTCGTCGAGGACGTCAATGTAGTGCGTACGGCGGTAGCCCGCTACTACGAGGACACCGGGCAATTCCCGACACATGTGCCGACCGACAATCGCAACGGTCGTCAGCTGCTGCTCACAAATCGCACCGGCAACCCAATCGCCGGCTGGGACGGCCCGTATCTCGAAAAAGACTTCGAGAACCCGTTCCGTGAGAACGGCTATCGCGCCGTGTTGGCGACGTCCAATGCCAATTACCAGTTCGACCTTGACGGCGACGGCAACGTCGACACGTCGGGTGTTGCCGTGATTCGTATAGACAACGTATCGGATCGCGAAGCACAAAAAATCAGTGACATCCTCGATGGCGACGGCGACACCACAACCGGCGCTGAAGCGTGGAATCGCGCAGGACGGGTCAAGCGCTTCGGTACCGCCGGAACGGATCAGAGCCGACTGCTGATATTCCTGTCGCGTACTTGAGGCCGCTGCTGGCAGAACGCAATGAACGCGATTGCCCCCGGTGCTCGATCCGCTCACGCCACCGGAGCGGATAGCACAACAGCGCTGCGGACCAAGCAGACCCTCGGCGCCCGGCTTAAAGCCGCCGGCCTTATCAACGACGCACAGCTCGACCTCGCACTGCGTGAGCAAAAGCGCAGCGGCCGCTTGCTGGGTGAGGTTCTGATCGATCTCGGCTTTGTATCGGCCGAGATCATCACGCAGACCCTCGCCTCCGAAGCGCAGACCAAAGTCGTCGACGTTCGCTACGTCGACCCGGACGAAGCGGCGCTCGCGGCGATTAGCTTTGAAACGGCCAAACGCTTTAAGGTGTTTCCGGTCAGCGCCAGCAAAGGTGTTCTGACCTGCGCGTTTGCCGACGCGTTCAATGTCGTCGCGATCGATTACATCGAGCGCGAGGCCGAGATGACCATCAATGTCGTCACGGCGCCGGAGGGCCATATCCTCGAAGCGATCGCGCGCCACTACGCGCGCGGCCGATCGATTGAGGACACGATCGACCAGATCATGACCGACGGCAGTCTGCCGTCCGAAGATGAGGCGGTTAACGAATCGCCGCTGGTTCGACTGGTCGACCAAATCATTTCGCTCGGTATTAAGAAAGGCGCGACGGATATTCACGTCGAGCCGGACGAGAAGATCGTTCGGGTTCGGATGCGTATCGACGGCGTTTTGCGCCAGGAAGTGCTGATTCCCAAACCGATTCAGCCGGCGTTGACCGCGCGCATCAAATTGATCGCCAATCTCAACATCACCGAGAAACGGATCCCGCAGGACGGCCGAATTCGCTTCAACTTCGGTCAGAACTACATTGACTTGCGCGTCTCGACCTTGCCGATTAACAGCGGCGAGAGTCTGGTGCTGCGTATTCTCGATCGTAGCGGCACGACACTGACGATGCCGGACCTCGGTTTTTCGGCGGACGACACACAACGCATCGACAAACTGGTCAGCCTGCCCTACGGCATGATTCTCGTGACCGGTCCAACCGGCAGCGGTAAAACGACGACGCTGTACACGGCGCTAAAACTGGTCGATTCCGACGACCGCAGCGTGTTTACGTTGGAAGACCCCATTGAGTATTCGCTCGGCTCGATTCGCCAGACCCAAGTCAAACCAGAAGTGGGGCTCGACTTTGCCAGCGGTTTGCGTGCGCTGTTACGCCAAGACCCAGACGTCATTCTGATTGGCGAGATTCGCGATACCGAAACGGCTCAGCTCGCCGCTCGCGCCGCATTGACCGGTCACCTCGTACTGTCGACCTTGCACACGAACGATGCCGTCGGCGTCATTCCGCGGCTGGTCGATATGGGTGTCGATCGCTACATGCTGCCGCCGGCGCTTTCGGCAATCGTCGCACAACGGCTGATACGTCGAATTTGTCCTGACTGTCGCGAAGAAGTGCCCAACCCGGACCGCCTGATTGAGCGTTTGGCTCTGACGGATAAGTTCGAGGAAACGCCCACGCTCTATCGCGGTCGCGGCTGCTCCGAATGCAACGGCACCGGTTATCGCGGTCGCCAGGTCATTTACGAGATTCTGAACGTCGACGAACGATTCCACGCACCGATTATTCACGGCACTAGCGCCGCCGAAATCGCCGATCTAGCTGCTATTGCCGGCATGGTGCCAATGCTCGACGACGGCATTAGCAAGGCGCTGGCCGGCAGCACGACCCTCGAGGAGGTCCTGCGGGTCGTCCGCTAGGAATTGCTCGTGCCGGAATACAACTACCACGCCGTCGATCGCCACGGAAAAGCCTCGGACGGCTCGATGTTCGCCGATGACGAGGCGATCCTTGAGCGTCGCCTCCGCGAGATCGGCTATTGGTTGATCGATGCGCGGATCCAGCAGGCGCGCCGCGAAAATCGCAAACAGCGCGTACCGCGACGCGAGCTCATTGAGTTTTTCAACGGCATTACGTCGCTGCTGATCGCCGGTATTCCGATTGCCGATGCGATATCGGCGATGGCGGAGGAAACCGAACACACAACGCTCAAGCACCTGCTCGAAGACATCAGTGTCAACGTCCAATCCGGTAACGAAGTCTCCGAAAGCCTTCGGCGCTACCCCAGCGTCTTCAGCGATCAGATCTGTAATTTGGTCAAAGCCGGCGAACAGGGCGGCAACTTGGTGGAAACGTTTCGCGACATCTCCGAGCACCTCGAATGGGTTGAACGCATTCTCGCCGACGTTAAACAGGCCAGCATTTATCCGCTCATGATCATCTCGGCGGTCGCCGGACTGGTTGCGCTGATGTTTTTATTCGTCGTGCCACGCTTCGCGGAAATCTTCGCAGAACTCGACATCGAGCTGCCGGCATTGACGCGCGGTGTCGTTGCGATCGGTGACTTTGCTCAGAGTTATTGGTGGGCCGTGTTGGCGGCTCTACTCGCAACGATCATTACGCTCCGTAATCTACGGCGTGTCGACGACAGCCTGACCGTCAAGGTCGATCGACTGAAACTGAATATTCCCGTGTTCGGACGACTGCAACGCCTATTGGTGCAGTCGCAGTTCGTGCACAACCTGGCACTGATGCTGCGCGCCGGCGTACCTATTCTCGAAGCCCTGCAGCTCAGCCGCGGTCTGACCAACAACCTCGTAATGGAACTCGCCATCAACGATGCCGAGCTTGCTGTACAGCGCGGCGATCGCATTAGCGAGGCGCTGCGACAGCACGAAATCATTTCGTCACTGACGCTGCGCATGATCATTGTCGGCGAAGACTCTGGCCGGCTCGATACAACGCTGCAGCAAATTGCCGATCGCTACGACGAAGAAATACCTCGGCAGATCAAGCGGGTTTTCGCGGTGCTGGAGCCGATGATCACGCTGGTGCTGGTGGCCATCGTTGGTTTGATCGCCGCATCGGTCTTTCTACCGATGTTCGCGTTGATTTCGGGGCTCGGCGCATGAGGTCGCAACGCAACAACCAGCGTGGCTTCACGCTACTCGAATTAATCGGGGTCATGGCGGTGCTCGCGATACTGTCGGCCGCACTGGCGCCGAGTATTTTTCAGGCAATCGACGATGCCTACGCCGTCGCTGAATCCGACAACCTGAAGCAGCTCGGCGAGGACTTGCGCCGCTATGTGCGCACGACCGGCCAGGTCCCATCGCGCAGCATCAACAACTGGGCGCCAGCGCTCGCCAGCGTCAGCGAGACTCCCGAAGAGCGCGTTCGCAACAATCGTCGCGGGCAGCGTCGACTCTTGTACTTCGACCCGCAGTTCATCGGCCCGCCCGACTCCAACTTCAATGGGTACACGCAAACGACGGGGCTTGCGGCGGCGCCGCTGTCACCGCGTCTGATGATCATCTCTGACATGGAGCGCAACGTCCCGAACCAGCCGGCAAACAGTGCGAGCTTCGATGCGATCTGGAATCAGTCGGCCGGTGCCACGATCGTCGAATCCGACACCGTGAAGATTGAGCGGATCAATATGACGGCGCTGTTCCATCGCGTGCTACTGGTCAACGCGAACACGTCGCAAACCGGCTATCAGCTCGGCTTTGCGGCGGCATTTCCTGTGACTGCATCAAACGGCACGACGGACGGCATCGTCAGCCGCTACGTCATTGACGGCACCGAACTGCGGGTATTCAACGCGCCGTACCCGGCTGGCGCACTGGCTACCGCGACACTCGTCAACGACGACGTTGCGATGCGCTACGACACCGACGGCACCCTTTGGTTCTGGAGTGCGCTGTGAGTATCGACTACGGCATCGAGTGGGCTTACGGCGAATTTCGGATCTCGCGACTGCGCGGCAATGAAGTTGTAGAAAGCTGGAAGTCACCACGCCCGGTGACCGACCTGACTAGCCTCAGCGAGGCGATGTACGAGGCGGCCCACCATGTCGACATCAGTCGCGGCGGATCGGTGGCCATTGCGTACGAGGACGACCTGCACACGCACGAGTTTCTCGAAGTTCCGCCGCTGTCGTCGAAGGACCTCAATCGCTATCTCGAGCGTCACGTCGAGCAGCACAAGCCGTTCGCCGGCGATGCTGCATGGCGCGCACACCCAGTCAGCCGCGGCAAGCAGCACGCTGGCGTACTGTTGCATTTGATGCCGAAGTACATCGTCGATGCGGTGATGCGCATTTGCGAGGACTTCTATTTGATGCCGAAGTTGCTCGTGCCGCTGACCGAGATCATGTCGGAGTACGTGCCGAAGCTCGACGCGGACCCCAATCACGCGCTACTGCTCATCGCGCTGTTCGACGATCGGACGCAGATGCTGTTGTCGAGTGCCAACGGTGAGATTCTGTTCGTTCGCGAACTGTCCTACCCGTGGCGGCCAGACACCGTCGAACGACTGACCGTCGATATCAACCGCACCGTTGGCTACGCCAAACAACGCATTGGTGGCGACGTGACCCAGGCCTGGCTGATTGGCGAAAACGTCGACACCGCCAAACGGGAAATGGTCGGGCAGATCGAAGTCGAGCTCGGTACCGACCCAATTGCCGCGGAACCCGAATTCTGGATGCGCCAGGTCGCGGCGCTGCCGCAAAACCTGCCGAGTAATTTTATCCCGGTGCTGGCGCGGCGCTCGATTACCAGCAAGACCTTCATGCGTGCAGCGGTCATGATGTCGGCGATTACCGTGTTCACGGCGGTAACGTTTGCCGGCACGGTCGAGTGGACCATGTGGCACAACGACACCGATCGACAGCAACTGCAGCATGACATCAGCGACCTCAACGACGAGTTTTTGCACCTGACGTCGGAAGTCGAGCTGATGAATATCGAGAAGACCAAACTCGATATCCTGAACATTGACGCGTTCAATCTACCGGCCATCTTCTTGAGCCACCTGAGCGACCTGGTGCCGGAAGGCCTCGTGCTGACCAAAGCGGAAGTGATTCGCGGTGAGCACAGCTGGGACATCGTCCTGCAGGGCAAGTCGGTCGTTTCGCTCGGCGAAGTCGCGCCGTTGCTCGCCGAGTTCCAGCGTCGACTCGCCGGCGAGCCATGGAACACTCGAATCGTCGTGTCGTGGGAAAAGGCCTGGATGGCCCAGCTCCAGCAGGGGCTCGCCTCACAAAGCGGTGACGTTGGCTTTGAGATTCGAGGGCAGTTCCAGTGACCCGGCTACGCGACGATTACGATCCGAATGCGGTGCCCGTTGACTCGAGCGCGATTCACAAGGTCGATCATCAGCTGCTCGAACTCAAGCTGAGCGATGACGTGCCCTGGGAAGGCGTGCAGGAAACGGAGGCGCAAACCGATTACGAGCGCCGCCGCGGCACGCGCCGGACGGCACCAAAGACGGCGATGCGAATCCGCGTGCAGCGCATGCTGAACGCGGTGGTTTACCGCATTTACGCCAATCGTTTCTATCAGGTCGGCTTTATCGCCATCACCGTCGCCGCCATCGCGCTGATTTGGTACTCAGCGACGTTTCGAATCCATCTGATCGACGAAATGGTGACGGACTTCGCGGTACTGGGCGAACTGCAAAGCGAGCTGCTAGCCATTAAAGAAGTGTGGTCTGCCGAGCAAATGGAGACCATCGCCGACAGCGTTGAAAATGCCGACAAGCGCCGGGTCTTCGTCGACTATCGTGGTCTCGCTGTCTGGCTGCGTGAGAAAAGCGTATACGCTGAACAGCTTGGCTTGGGGTTTTCGTACACGCTCGGCAGCGGCCAAGCGTCACGCATCGAGGACATGCTCGAGGTTCCGATCGAGCTGACGCTAACCGGTGCCGAGGGCACCCAAGAGTCGTCGCAAACGTATCTGCACGTGCTCGAGTTCATGCGTCGACTCGTCAGCACGCTTTACTACGTCGAAATCGTCGAGGCGTCGCTCGAAGGCGAAGGCGATGGCGCGAAGACGGTAACGGCTCTCCTGCGGGTCTGGGTCCACGCAACGGTGAATGTCGATGGCCAGCCTGCTGAATAACCGCTTCGTCGTCATCGGCCTAGCGCTGGTCGCTGCCTACTTTGTCTATCAGCGCGTGGTCGTGCCGCTCGTTGGCGACGACGTGGCGACCGCGGACATCGACTACGCCGACGACGATATCGACGAGGTTATCGATAACTCGAACGATATTGGCATCGAAACGGCCGAGCAGGGCTTGCAGTTCGTAACCGCCCAGTACGACCTGCAGCAGGTATCCGTCGAGGCACTGCACTGGAACGAGGAACCCGACCGTGACCCGTTCGCGCCGCAGGTGATTATTGATACCGCAGACGTCACTGCGGTGCAGGACAAAATTTCGGATGTCGTGCCAACACTGTCGAACGTGATACGCAGCGCACCGCCGCTACCGCGCGTCTCGGCCGTGGTCGATGCCAGCGACATCCATTACGCAATCGTCAACGGCGAGATTCGCCAACCCGGCGATCGCATCGGCCCGTGGAGACTCGAACGGGTCGAGCGCAATGCGGTGGTTTTCGTCGATGACCTCGGCGGCTACACCCGAACGGTGAGGATAAAACAATGAACGCAAATCCCGAGCGAAGCCTTTGGCTTGTGCTCGCAGCAGCGCTGTCCGGTTGTGCCGGTCTGCCGCCAAGCGTGCCCGACTATACCGAGGAGCAAAAAATACGCGACGAGGTATGGGCCAGCGAGCCACCGCCGCGCGTGGTCGAAGTCGAGCCACCACCCGAGGAAATTCTCGACGCGGAACCGGAGCCCCTTTACAGCTTCGTCGCACGCGACCTCCCGATTCGCCAGGCCTGTCGACTGTTCGGTGAGGCCTACCGGCTGAATATCGTCGTCGACCAAGACGTCACCGGCACGGTCAGTGTCGATCTCGCCGACCTGCCTTTCGACGAAGTTATGGAGTCGCTGCTCGGCGCACAGGGTTATTACTGGGAGCGTCGCGGCAACATCGTCTACATCAAGTCCTGGGAAACACGTTCATTTGAGATCGACTACATCCGCCTGATCCGCAGCGGCTCGGGCAGTTCTCAAGCGCAGGTCAGCTCGAGTTCCGATGCAACGCTGGGTGGCGCTGCGGGCGGCGGTGGCGGTGGTGGCGGCGATAACACCGCCGGCCAGATCAACATCCAGCAATCGGACAAGGTCGATTTTTGGGAGGAACTGGAAGACCAGCTAGACGCGTTGACCTCTGAAGAAGGTCGCTTGGTCGTCAATCGACTCGCCGGCAGCATTCAGGTCACAGACCAGCATCAGCGCGTTGAGGAAATCGCAGCGTACATCGAGCAAATCAACAACGCGATCTATCGCCAGGTCGACATTGAAGTGAAGATCGTCGAGGTCACACTGACCCAGGACGACAGTCTGGGTGTCGACTGGTCGCGTTTTGTGACTACGGGCGACGGCGAGTTCGTCGACGGCAACTTATCAACCATCATTCTCAGCCCGGCCGGTGGCGCAACGGCGCTGCCGCCCGCGCTGGACCTTTCTTATTCGAACATCGACAACGGCCTCAACGAAGTCACGGCGGTTATCCAGGCGCTGCAGGAGCAAGGCGAGGTCGCCGTTATTTCGCAACCGCACATTCGTACGCTGAACAATCAGTCAGCGTTGATCAAAGTCGGCACGGACCGGACGTTTTTCCGCAAGGAGCAGGTGGCGGACGCTACCACGGCCGGTACCCAAACCTTTTCGACGGACGTTCCGCAGGTCGTCACCGAAGGCATCGTGCTGTCGATGACGCCGCAGATTTCCGGCTCGGGTTGGATCACGCTCGACATTTCGCCGGTCGTCACGCGCGTCTCGAGCGTTAGCGAGGTCCTCGACGACAACGGCAATGTGCAGTCGACGGCGCCAAACCTCGACATCAGTCAGGCCTCATCGCTCGTCCGAGCCCGCGACGGCGACACGATTGTCATCGGCGGACTGATTCAAACGACGGAAACTGAGACGACGCGACGTGTTCCCGGTCTAGGTCACGTCCCGGGAATCGGCAAGTTATTCAGCGCCAGCTACAAAACCGATCAGCGCAAAGAACTGATCATGCTGGTCACACCGCGTATCGTCGATTCGAACTAGCGCGGGCTGCGCTTGCAAAACGCGGGACCATCCCCGAGCATGCCGGCAACGACCGGGCTCGGGGAGCAGCTTCGTGACGTTTCGACTTACCGCTTTGGCGGCCGTACTCGTATTTGGCGCCGCACACGCCGACGAGACTGACCCATTCGCCGGCCTCGATCGCCGCGAGGGGCTCGTCACGGTGCACGCCGCTCCGACCGGCGGCAAGGTACTGCTGACGCTGCCGACTCCGGACGACACTGGCCTCATTGGCCGCTACATCTACGCCATTCGGATCACCAGTGGCGTCGGATCAAATCCGCTCGGCCTTGATCGCGGCCTAGGCGACGCCGGTCGCCTGCTGGCCTTCCGGCAGATCGGCGACGTGGTTATTGCGGAAATCGAGAACGTCGACTATCGGGCCGTGAGCGATGATCCGGCTGAGCGTCGCGCGGTCGCAGAGTCGTTCGCTCGATCGATCATCTGGAGTGGCGCTGTCGTGCACACCGATGCTGACAGTCGACCGACCATCGACGTCAGTTCCTTTGTTACCCGCGATGCGTTCTATCTCTCCACACACCTTGCCAACCGTGGCGAGGGTAATTTTGCTCTCGACGCAAACCGCAGTTTCCCGACACGCAATGCGCTCGCATTCCCGGACAACGTCGAACTCGAAGCGCTGTTGACGTTTGCGTCCGGCAAACCTGGCGACGAGATTCAGGCGACAACGCCGGAGCCCGAAGCACTGACGTTGCGCATGCATCACTCGTTGATACGCCTGCCCGACGATGGCTACACGCCGCGTGCGTTCGACCCGCGCAGCGCGGCGATTGACGTGCTGTGGTACGACATGGCGCAACCGCTGACCGAACCATTAGCCGTCCGCGTCGCGCGTCGCTACCGGCTCGAGAAGGTCAATCCGGGCAGCGCACCGAGTCCCGTCAAAAAACCCATCGTGTTTTACGTCGATCCGGGCGCGCCGGAGCCAATTCGCTCGGCGCTCGTCGAAGGCGCGAGCTGGTGGGCCGAAGCGTTCGAAGCGGCCGGCTTTTTGGATGCTTACCGCGTCGAGTTGCTGCCACAAGGCGCGCATCCGGCCGATGTTCGATACAACGTCATTCAGTGGGTGCACCGCCAGACCCGCGGGTGGTCCTATGGCGGCGGCGTTGCAGATCCACGCACCGGTGAAATGCTGAAAGGCCACGTCATTCTCGGCAGCCAACGGGTGCGCCAGGACCGCATGATTTTCGAGGCGATGGTCGGCGCCGCCGAGAACGGCACCGGTTCGCCGAACGATCCCACACAGGTTGCACTAGCGCGCATTCGGCAACTGTCGGCCCACGAGGTCGGTCACGCGCTCGGCTTCTACCACAACATGGCCGCGAGCTCGAATGACCGGGCGTCGGTCATGGACTACCCGGCGCCGCTAATCACGTTGAACAACGTCGGCAAACCGGACCTCAGTAACGCCTACGCCGTCGGTATCGGCAACTGGGACAAGTTTACGGTGGCGTGGTTGTACAGCCAGTTCGACGCCGGCGTCGACGAAGCGACAGCGCTCGCCGCACTCATTGATCAAGCCGCCGCCGACGGGCTTCGTTATGTCGCCGATCAGCATGCTCGGTCGGTGGCTAGCGCCCACCCGTTTGGCAGCGTCTGGGATAACGGCGAAAACGCGATCGATGAACTCGATCGAACGTTGGCCGTCAGGGCGGCGGCCCTAGCTGAGTTCAATGCCAAGACGCTCGCCAATGGCCGTGAGCTCGCCGATCTTGCGACCGCGTTCGCGCCGCTGTACCTGTACCACCGCTATCAGGTTGACGCGGCGGCCAAATTCATCGGTGGGGCCTATTTCGACTACGGCGTGAAAGGCAGCAACACCGCGAATGTCACGTCGGTACCGTTTGCCGAACAACGGCGGGCGCTTGCCAGTTTGCTCGCAACGATCGGCAACGACGCGCTGGCCGTTCCACCGCGAATCGCCGCGCAGCTCACGCCGCCGCTGGATGCCAGCGAGCCGATCATGGGACGCGAACGCGTCGCGAGCCGGCTGGGACCGCTCTTTGACAAGGGCTACGCCGCCGCGGCGGCCGCGCGGATTTCATTCAACGCGCTGCTGGCGACACCGCGGCTGAATCGCCTGCACGTCGCCGCAAGCCAAAGCGCGGACTCGGATCCGCTTCCGGTGAGCGAGCTACTCGGTGCGACCGGCGACACCGCGTTTGCTGCGTACGCCGATGCCGTCACCGGCAACGCGGTCCGTGATGAGTATCTCAGCAAGTTATTCGAAGTCCTGCACGACGGCTCGGCGCTACCGGGCGTGCGCGCTGCGGTTTTGACTGAACTCGCACAACGTCGGCGACGCCTCGGCAGGTCCAATCGCGCGCCCAACGTGTTCGCGCGGCGCATCGACCGCGAGCTGGCGCGAGACCTCGAGGCCGTAACACCAACGGTGCAGGCAGCGGAGATTCCGCCGGGCAGCCCGATCGGCAGCGCGAGTCACGATGGCTGCTGGCACTGCGACAGCGCCGAACTGCTCGGCCAGTAAGACTCACCGTCGTTTTGCTGCAGCGCCTCACCCACCCGGCATTTCTAACGCTAGTCGCGGCAATCGCGGCTAGCCTGTATATCGCCGCTAGCGTCGATCCGGTCTGGACCGAACAGAAAACGGTCTACCAGGTATACGAAAACGACGGCGGCGAGCTGGTTTATCGGTTTCGCGGCGAGGAAAGAGCGCTGCCGGAGACAGTACCGTATGAACGCTCACGGTTGCGGCAAGCAGCGCTCGACACGCTCGGCGCCGAACGCCCGGCCCTAGCATCGGAGTGGGTGGTCGAGAGCGGACCGGACGGTGGGCGTCAATACGCCGAACTCGAGGCTAGCTATCACTACGGCGTATGGTCGCTGCTGCCGGCGATCGTCGCGATTCTGTTGTGTTTGATTACCCGCGAGGCGCTGACGGCACTGCTCGCCGGTGTGGTTACCGGCGCCTTTATGCTCGGTCGGTTCGATATCACCGACAGCGTGCTCATCCCGAGCCTTGCCACCAGCGGCGCTGCCGGGATTTTGCTGCTGTACCTGTGGCTGGTCGGCGGGTTGCTGGGGGTCTGGTCACGGACTGGCGCCGCGCAAGCCTTTGCCGAGTTCATGACGGCGCGGTTCGTGCGCGGGCCGAATTCGGCGCGGTTTGTCAGTTGGTTGATGGGCGTGCTGTTTTTTCAGGGCGGCACGATTAGCGTCGTTTTGGTTGGCACGATCGTTCGACCGGTCGCCGACAAGGAGCGCATCAGTCACGAGGAACTCGCCTATATCGTCGATTCAACGGCCTCGCCGATTGCCTCATTGATCGCGTTCAACGCGTGGCCCGCTTACGTGCAGGCGCTGATATTCGTGCCAGGCGTTACATTCCTCGCCACCGAATCGGACCGCATTGCGTTCTTTTTCTCGAGCGTGCCGTTTAGCTTCTACGCCGTCTTTGCCGTACTCGGTACGCTGCTGTTGAGCATCGGCGTCCACCACTTCGCAGGTCCCGGCCTAAAGCGCGCCATCCAACGGGCCCGCACGACCGGCGAACTCGATGCGCCGGACGCAATGCCGATGGCCGCCAAGGAGTTGCAGACCAGCCGTGTACCGCTTGGCTACACGCCGTCGGTGGTCGAGTTTCTTCTGCCGCTGGTGCTGTTGATTGCAATTGCGGTCGTCACGTTCGCGCTGACCGGCGCGCCACAGGTCAATTGGGCGTTTGGCACGGCCCTGGTGGTCGCGGCCGCGATGGCCCTCGGCAAAGGCATGCGGCTCAGCGAGCTGATCGAAGGGCTCGGTGACGGACTCAAAGGCGTCGTGCTGGCGTCGGTCGTCCTGATGCTGGCGATTACCATTGGCGGCATCACGCAGGAAATTGGCGCCGGACTTTATCTCGTCGATTTGCTCGGCGAGCGCATCCCGCACTGGCTGCTGCCGGTGGCGTTGCTGGCGATAACGATGATCATTGCGTTTTCCACCGGCACCAGCTGGGGCACGTACGCGATCGCGTTTCCGCTCGCGATGCCGTTGGCCTGGACCGTCGCCAGCGTGAATGGGCTCGACAACCCGATGCTGTTCATGTCGATCTGCTTTGCAACGGTGCTAAACGGCAGTGTTTTCGGCGATCAGTGTTCACCCATTTCTGACACGACGATCCTGTCGTCGATGACCACCGGTTGCGACCTGATGGACCACGTCATGACGCAGATTGTGCCGGCCGGGATCGCCGCAAGCCTGGCGGCTCTGCTGTGGACAGGCGTCGCACTCGTCTTTGTCTGACGCCATTTTGCGCTGGCGCGACGGCTGGCCGATACTCGGCGCTGGCCTTACTACACACCCGAAACATTCATGAGCTACCACGACGCAGCCGACCCTGAGTGCGACAACCGCAGCGGAGTCATCGACCTCGTTATTGAGCCGAAAGAAAAAGACCTCGGCGGATTTACCGTGCGCCGGGTGCTGCCGGCACCGCAACGCCGTTTGGTCGGCCCGTTCATATTCTTCGATCATATGGGCCCCGCGACCTTTCCGCCCGGTGAGGGCATTCAGGTACGCCCGCACCCGCACATTGGCCTTGCGACCATTACATTTCTATTCGAAGGCGAAATCATGCACCGCGACAGCCTCGGCTATGAGCAGCCGATACACCCGGGTGCGGTCAATCTGATGCACGCCGGTCGCGGCATCGTGCATTCAGAACGTGCCGGCGCCGATCTTGATGAAACGTCGAAACTGCACGGTATTCAGTCGTGGATGGCGCTACCGGAAGCCGACGCCGAGTCGGCCCCCGACTTCACCCATTTTCCAGCCGAGAGCCTGCCGAAGCGTACCGCCGACGGCATCACGACGACGCTGATCATGGGCGAGGCCTTTGGTCTCGAGTCACCGGTGCCGACACCGGCCAGAACGATCTATGCCGAATGTCGCATGAACGGCGGCGCCGAACTCGAGCTACCGACCGACTACGCCGAGATCGGCCTGTATGTCGTCAGCGGCAACGTCGACATCGACACCTGCCATTTCGGCGGTGGCACGCTGATCGTCGCTGCACCCGACAGCGCGATGGTGGCAAAAGCAATTACCGACTCGCACGTCATGATCATCGGCGGCGAATCGCTGAGCAAACGCCACATTTGGTGGAATTTCGTCGCGTCGAGTCGTGAACGTATCGAACAGGCGAAAGACGATTGGCGTGAGGGGCGCTTCGACAGCGTCCCGGGTGAAACCGAGTGGATTCCGCTGCCAGAGTAGCGGGGCAGGGGCTGACGGGTGGGCACATAGTTGATTGACGACTGGAAAACTCGCCTTCTGGAATGGGGGCAGCTTGCGCTTGAGGCGCTGCAGACACCGCCGATACTGTTTCAGCTGGCGCTGATCGTCATCCTGTTCATCCCGGCGCTGCTGCTGTCACGGCGTATCGAACCGAAGCTGCAGCAACGGGCTGAAGGCATCAAGGTGTTTACCGGCTTGAAGCGCCTGATCATGGCGTTTCTCGAACGTTTTGAATGGCTACTGTTCGCGCTGTTTCTCACCTTCGCAGCGGCGGCCACTACGGTCGCCGGGTGGCCGCCCAACAATTTCCTACTGCAGGGTGTAGCGCTGCTGGCCGCAGCGTGGCTAATCATCAGCGTCGTCTCGCATTTGATCCGCAATCGGCTGGTCGGGCGGCTGTTCTCGATCGCGGCGTGGCTCTACGTTGCTGCCGTCGTATTCGGCGTGCTCGACGATGTCGTAGCCCTGCTCGAATCGCCGCACGTGATGGTGGGCGAGCTGCGGTTTACGCTGCTCGACGGTATTCAGCGCCTGGCCGTCATCGGCGTTATTGTTTGGGCGGCGATCAGTCTCGGCAACTTCCTGGAACGGCAAATTCAGGGGCTGACCGATCTCACGCCGTCACTACGCGTTTTGGTCGGCAAGATGGTGCGCATCGCGCTGATCGTGCTGACCTTCATGATCGCGCTGAACATCATCGGCCTCGATCTAACGGCGCTGACGGTGCTGTCCGGTGCCGTTGGCGTCGGTATCGGCTTCGGCCTGCAAAAGGTCGTGTCGAATTTCATCTCCGGCATCATTATATTGCTCGACCAGTCGATAAAGCCGGGCGACACGATTTCGCTAGGCGAGACTTTTGGCTGGATTCGCGAGCTGCGTGCGCGCTTCGTGTCGGTCATCACGCGCGATGGGCGTGAGTTTCTGATCCCCAACGAAGACTTCATTACGCGCGAAGTCATCAACTGGTCGTTTTCCGACGAGTTTGTCCGGCTCGATGTGCCGTTTGGCGTATCTTACGATTCCAACCCGCACGAGGTCAGTCGATTGGCCATCGAAGCGGCCAAAAGCGTCGACCGCGTTGATGCCACACGCAAAGCGCCGGTGTGCTGGCTTACCGGGTTCGGCGATTCATCGCTCGACTTCAAACTGCGGTTCTGGATTCGTGACCCGCAGCAGGGCCTGACGAACATACGCGGCAAAGTGCTGCTGGCGCTGTGGGATACGTTCAAGGAAAACAACATCGATATCCCGTTCCCGCACCGCGAGATCATCATGCGCACGCCGGTCGACGTAAATCGACCGGCGCTGGATTGACGGGCAGCGCTACGCGTGAGCCTAGGCTGGCTGCGGCGCGCGGTTGTCGGCCTGGCCGGGTCGGTAGACGTAGGTGGCCACCTGACGGACCGGGTTCACGTAGACCAGTAGATCGGTAATACCGGCATCGCCGGTGTGATTTTCGATTGCAGCGACCACCTGCATGCCAACGTCACGCGCACACACCGCATTCATTACCGCGTAATCGTCGGTAATTTTTGCGCCGCCGAGTTGCGCCGTCGCCGCCGCGTTGTCGAACCGCGCGAACGTGAAGTTGATGCCCTTAATGCCGTGATCGAGCAGTAAGTCGATCAACGCCGGCTGCTGCTCGCGCCGCACGACTGTCGACACGCAGAGTTGGTCGCGCAGCATTGGAAATGCCGACGTTTCCATCGATAAACCGACCGTACTTGCTCCGGCGCCGACATTGCGCAGCGCACCGTCGCGCCAGTGCGTGTGCCCGGTCAAGTGGTCGATAGCGTGAATGATCTGCTGCACATTCGCTGCATAGTGCCGGTTGGATACCAGGCTCGGCAGATTGTAGAGGCCCTTGGTGATATCGGTCCGATACATGAAGCCGCGCCCTGGCAGGTGCAGCTCGCCGGCGCTCGCCATGGCTTGAAAGACCTGGTCGATATCGCCGAGGCCGCACAGCACGAGTAGCACGTCCTTTTCATGCTGCTTGGTAATGCGCAGCCAACCGAGGCGATCGCGGAGCCCGCGACCTTCGCATAGGTAGATCACCGGTCCATGGGCGCCGGCAGCAACCGCCGCGCGCGCGATGCGGTCACTGCGCGCTTTGTCGACAATGCAGACAATCAGCGACAGATCCGCGCTCAGTTCATGTTCGCGGCGACTTGGCGGTGCCTCTTTCAACGCGTGCAGCGCTGGGAACTCGTCACCGACGAACACGCCGTCGCAAGGCTGGCTGAACACCGCGCCGGTTGCCTGTTTATGCAGGTTGGCCGCTTCGACGATACGGTTCATGACCGGCTCGGTGACTTCGTCCGGCAACAGCAGCTGCACCATCGTCTTTGCCGGGCTGATCGGCGGCAAAAAGCGCTGCAGCCAATTGTCTTTCAACAGCGTACCCCGAGCATGCCAGGTCAGCGCAGCGTAGCCCGACGGCTCAAGCACGCCATCGAGCACGGCCCGATTGGTCGAGTTCGGCAGAATCGCGGTAATGACGGAGGCCGCGTGATTGTTTGTAAACATGCCTAGCCCTCCGCGGTCGCCGGCACGGCAGCACCGGAACTGGTGTCAGGTAGGGCCTCATCGCGCTGCCGGCGCTGCGCTCCTTGAGTCACCAGACCAACGGTTAGCACCGTCATGATCGGGCCGACCGATGCCAGGGCGAGAATGCCGAAGCCATCGCTGACGCCCGGCACGTTGGCGCCAATGCCGAGCCCCATGGCAAGAACCAACGGTACCGTGATCGGACCGGTGGTCACGCCAGCACTGTCCCAACTGAAATTGACGAACGCGTTGGGCGAGAGCCACGTCAATGCCAGCACAACGCTGTACGCCGGCAACAACATGGCGAACAGCGGTACGTTGAAGGCCATCTTGACGACGCCAGCACCGATACCGAGGCCAACACCCGCTGCGACACTCTGCATCAGGAGTTTCTTGCGGAACGCGCCGGCCGTGATTCGTTCGACGGTATCGCCAAGCGCGTTGAGCGCCGGCTCGGCCAACGTAGCCCCGTAACCAAGGAAGAACGCGAAGCCGACGGCCAGTAGTTTGCCGCCCAACCCGTCGAACAGCGGCCCGACCTCGGAATAGCTGCCCCACGGCACGATCGTCGCGAAGGTCGCCGGAATATTGCTGCCGAGCTGTCCACCGAGTGGCGTCAGGCCAAGTGCGATTCCAAGCCCAAACAGGGCCATGCCGCCCAGCGCGAAAACGACGCCGATACCGACGTCTTGGTCACGGCGCAGCCGTTGCTTAACCACCAGGCGCAGAACGATGTAGAGGAACAGACATAGCGGCACAATCGCGCGAAAGGCGTCGAGCAGCGCCGATTTGACCTGGCTCCCGAGTTCTTTGCTGCCATCCCAACTCTCCGCCGCCAGCCAATCGGTGTTAACCGGACGTTGCCGGGTAACGACGATCTGCGGCGAGTCAATGACGAGCGAGCCGTTGTCAAGGCGAGGATTGCCGCCAACGAAACGTACACGGGTATTGGGCGGTAGCTCGCCGCTAGCCTGATATCGGGCTAGATCAGCGCTGTCAAAACGCTCGCGATAAACCGGCTGCGCGATTTCCACTTCGGCTGCAGCGACAGGGGGTACTGGCAGCGGTTTGCCGTTGGGTCCACCAACGTAGTCACCGGCCGAGTAGTGAAACAAGGCCAGGAGCAGCACGGCGAGAATCGGAAACAGCGACGCGAGCGTGACGATCCCGAAACCCGAGTGTCCGCCGCCGCCACTTGCGACCACGCGGCAAACGCCGATTCCGAGCGCGAGCACGAGCGGCACCGTCACCGGACCGGTCGTAACGGCACCACAGTCCCAGGCCAAGCCGAGTACGTCGTTGAGCAGCGGCACTTGATAGAAATAGAACGACAGCACCAGCAGCACCAACACGCTCGGCATTGCCAGGTACTTTAGTGGCCAGCCATAGAAAAACCGCAGCACGCCGAGCAGCACGGCAATACCGACACCGATGCCGACCGACGCGACGAGCTGACCGGAAAATTCGTTCAAGAGGCTGTAAAGCAGCGGCGCTTCGGCAGCGGCAACGCCACTGCCGGCGGCTTTCAAAACAGCGATAGCCGGCTCGGCAAAGGTTGCGCCGACGCCAAGCAGAAAGGCAAACAGCAGAATCGTCGGCAGCCGACTGGACTTGGGCAACGAGCCGCCGATCGTTTCGCCAAGCGGCATCAAGCCCAGCCGCAGACCTTCCATAAAGAACATGAGACCGACGGCGACGACCAAGATGCCGGTCGCAATCATCGCCGCGTAGACAATCGGCAAGTTCAGCACCAGCGCCTGAAACAGCAGCAGGTAGACGACGATGAACCAGATTCCCTGGATTTGCTCGACGAAGTTGCGCCGTACGTAGGGCCAGAGGATGCGCAACGTGTCACGCATGCTCAGCCGGAAACGCTCAGGTGCTGTCTGGATGGTCATAAGGTCCATCTTTTCGGTAGATAACCCTTTGGTTATCGGCAGTAACGATCGTTACTGAAGTTATGTCCGATTTCGCACGGCCAAAGACAGCGCGTCGCTTCGGTATAGTCGGAGTGAGTCGTCCGACGAGGTAAGTGCCCCATGCCGCGACCCGTTCCTGAGAAACCTGGCCCCGGTCAGGAATCGGTCTGGGAGTACCCGCGCCCGCCGATTTGGCAGCCGGTGGCAGAATCATTGCGCGTCGTTTTCGGCGGTGAAACGATCGCCGCGACGCAGCGTGGCGTGCGCGTCCTCGAGACCAGTCACCCGCCGGTCTATTACCTACCGCCCGACGATGTCGACGAGCGCTTCGTATCGGCTGCTGCCGGTCGTTCTTTTTGCGAGTTCAAGGGCGAGGCGGTGTATTGGGACGTCATCGCCGGCGGCCGGATGGCCGCTCGCGCCGCCTGGAGCTACCCCGCGCCGACAGCGGCGTTTGCTTCCATGCGCGACTATCTAGCGTTTTACGCATCGGCCATGGACGAGTGCTGGGTTGGCGACGAAAAAGTCGTTGCGCAGGCCGGCGATTTCTACGGCGGCTGGATTACCGCGAAGATCGTTGGCCCGTTCAAAGGCGGCGACGGTACCTGGGGCTGGTAGTCGACGCTGCGAACAACGTCAGATCGGATCCGCGACCGACTGCGCGAGCGGCAACAGATCCGGAATGTGCTTCTTAAACGGAAAGAATCCTTTTGTAGCGTGCGGCCAGGCGGCCTCGTCCCAGGCCCGCAGCGGATTTGCGTAGCGAATACCGGCATCGCTCAACCGCTGCGGCAACGCCGCCAGCGCATCGGCCGAGGGTCCAGTCGGTAGGTAAGGCACCACGACTTGCTGCAGGTCGGCTGTCGTTGCCCATTCGACGCAAGCATCGATCAGTTCGGCGCCAGCGAACCGCGCTGGCTCGACTCTGAGCCGCTGGCGAACGGCGGCGGCAGCATCGGCCAGGGCGCCGTCGATAAACTCACCGACCAGCGCAGACACACCCCGCGGCGAGCGCCACGTGCGAGTATCGACGATGGCCGCGGCGGCGATCGATTCGATTCCCGATACTGCAGGCCATGGCGACAAATCGTCGTCGGTGACAATCAGGCCGGTGCGCAGCGATCGATCGGGCAACCGAACACGAAAGTCGCTGTTCGGTGTCGGCGGGTCGTCCCACGGCAGCGGCGGTGCGGCATCGGCGAGTCCCGTGATGCGTCCGAAGCGTCCGCTCGTATTCTTGGTGATGTTGGCCGGCGTCGCGAGGTATGTCTTGCCGCGTGTTTGCAGACCGCCAACCCAGCGCCACGACAGCGTGTTGGACGCAGCGTCCCCATCCAACAGGTGCTCGAGAAAGAAATCGGCGCCGGAATGCCACGGCAGGCGAAGTGTGAACAGCCAAATGCTCGCGTACCACATGCGCGCATGGTTATGCAGGTAACCCGTTTCAATGAGCTCGCGGGTCCATGCATCGAAGCAATCGATGCCCGTTGCGGCATTGCGAACAGCGGCCAGCGGCGCCTCGTGCTCGGCAGCCGGGTTAGCCGTTAGCCGGCGAACTTCTCGGGTGTAGCGTCGCCAGATCGCCGGGCGCTGCTCCAACCAACCTTTCCAGTAGGTTCGCCAGCAGACTTCTTGGATAAATTTTTCGGCACCGCGCGACGTGTGCTGCTCGAGCACGGCAGCAACGATCTCGGCCTCGGTGATCAGTCGTGTGCGCACATACGGCGACAGCGTCGAGACCGCGCCATGTTCGCCACGGCCAGCGTCAACGTTACGCTCAGCGGCGTAATGTCGGCCGGCTTTCGGTACGAACGAGGCTAATTGAGCGCGTGCGTGTTCGCGGGTCGGTACGAAAGTCACCGAGGACGCCTCTGGTCAAGCGAGGCGAGCACGCTAACGCATTCCGATCGGGTCTGTGCCGAGTTTTATTCCACGGAAGGCAGACGCGACCCGGTCAATGCTGCCTTCGACTGGCGCAACGCGGTTTCGGCCGACTCGCCGAGCGCCAGCGCGAGCGCCACGTGCAATGCATCGAACACGGCCAATTGAGTGAGTCGCGAACTCATCGGCGTAAACACGCTGGTGTCCTCGTCCGCACTGCACGCGAAGCCGATATCAACCGCTTCGATGAGCGGCGAACCGCGTTTGGAAACCGCGATCGTGGTCGCACCGCGAGCGCGCCCCAGCGACGCCGCGGCAATCGACGTGGTGGATTCGCCGCTGTGCGAAATAGCGACGAGCACGTCAGCCGGGGTACAGACAGCGGCGAGCTGTCGAATCGTCGGTCCGTCGGTGGCGTACACACTCGGCCGGCCAAGTCGAAAGAACTTGTGCCAAACGTCTTCAGCGACGCGGCCAGACGCGCCTTCACCGACGAACACGACCTGTCGAGCGGCCGCGAGCGCGTCGACCGCCGCAGCGAACGGCAGCGTTGCGCTATCGTCTCGTAATTCGATCAGTGCCGCGATCGACTGATCAAGCACCTTGCCGACGGCATCGGAGAGCGTGTCGGTCGCTTCGACGTCTCGATGCATAGCGCTGGTCGGTCGGCTGAGATCGGCCGCGAGCCGCAGCTTGAGTTCGCGATACCCGGGCAACCCTAGTCGCCGACAGAAGCGAATCACCGTCGGCTCAGATGTGCCGGCCGCCGTTGCCAACGCTCGAACAGACGCTCGCAGCGTCTCGCGAGGGTGTGCAAGTATCCACCGACCGACGCGAGCTTCGGCGGCTGGAAGGCTTGTCAGGCTGGCGTCGATATCCGCTTGCATGAAATAAAACTACAACATTTCTGACTTTATTTCCGGCATTCTTCCGATCATAATGCAGAAAACGTAGTAAAACTACAGGTTGCACCATGGCCCAGTTGATCCCGGTAGAGACTTTCGATTTGCTCATTTTTGGCGGCACCGGCGACCTGTCGATGCGCAAATTGCTGCCGTCTCTGTATCACCGCTACAAAGACGGGCAGATCCCGGATGACAGCCGAATCGTTGCCATTGGTCGCGGCGACATGACGCAGGAAGCGTACTGCGCGGACGTCGAGGCGGCGCTGCAGCGCAATCTGAAAGGCGATGATTTCCAAGCCGACGTTTGGGCGGGCTTTGGACGTTTGCTTGCGTATTTCAAAGCCGACGCACTGGACCCGACGAGCTGGGGTGACTTGGTTGCGTATGTAAACAGCGTCGCAGAAAGGACTCGGGTCAGCTACCTAGCGACGGCGCCGACTCTGTTCGGCCCGATTGCCGATGGCCTGGCCCACAACGACCTCATCACCGACCGAAGCCGCATCGTGCTCGAGAAACCGGTCGGCCACGACACCGATTCGGCGCGCGCGATCAACGACGCTGTCGGTCGGTCGTTCCGCGAAGATCAGGTTTATCGGATCGATCATTACCTCGGCAAAGAAACCGTGCAGAACCTGCTTGCGCTGCGTTTCGGCAATTCGTTGTTCGAACCGCTGTGGCGATTGGGGGTTGTCGACCACGTGCAAATTACCGTTGCCGAGGAACTCGGCGTCGGTGGCCGGACGGAGTTTTACAACACCACCGGCGCGCTGCGAGACATGGTGCAAAACCACATCATGCAGCTGGTTTGTTTGGTGGCGATGGAGCCGCCCAGCAGCCTCGACCATGGCGCTGTCCGCGACGAAAAGCTCAAGGTCTTGCGCGCGCTGCGCCCGATTTCGCCTGCAGATGCGAAGTTCAAGACGGTCCGCGGGCAGTACACGCCGGGCGCCGTTGGTGGCATCGCGGTGGATGGCTTTTGCGAAGAGCTGGGCGACCCGTCGAGCAAGACCGAGACTTTTGTGGCGCTGCGCCTGGACATCGAGAACTGGCGCTGGTCAGGCGTGCCGTTTTACCTACGAACCGGCAAACGATTGAAGCGCAAGCACTCGGAAATCGTCGTGCAGTTTCAGCCCGTCCCGCATTCGATATTCTCGGAGCAGCGGTTCGACATTTCGCCGAACCGACTCAGCATCAAGCTGCAGCCGGACGAAGGCGTGAAACTGTCGGTCATGTCGAAAGAACCTGGTCCGGGCGGCTTTGAATTACGGCCGGTGTCGCTCGATCTCAGCTTCGAGGAAACCTTCGGGGTTCGCTATCCCGACGCTTACGAACGGCTGCTAATGGAAGTGTTGCGCGGCAACCCGGCGCTGTTCATGCGCCGCGACGAAGTCGAGGCGGCCTGGCACTGGGTCGACGGAATTCTCGATGCCTGGAAGCAAACCGAGCAACGCGTCGAAAACTACACGTCCGGCTCGTGGGGGCCGGCGGCCGCTGCCATGTTGCTCGATCGCGATGGCCGCAGCTGGTACCCGGACGAGTAAGCGCATGGACCTGACAATTTCCGACGATCGCGCGGCGGCATCGCGCACCGCGGCTGATTTGCTGGCCGACGCGCTGCGCCGGGCTGTTGCCGACGACAATGTCGCGTCGCTCGTGGCGAGCGGCGGCTCGACGCCGCTCGGCTGTTTTCATGAGCTTGCCGCCATGGCGCTGCCGTGGCGCCGCATCACCGCAACATTGAGCGACGAGCGCTGGGTCGGCGCGGACGATCCGATGAGCAATGAGGCAATGCTGCGACGCGAACTCCTGACCGGCGCGGCTGCGGCCGCGCGATTTGTGCCGCTGTATCGTGACGGTCTAACCGCAGCAGACGCCTGCGAACCGGTGGCGGCCGACATTCGAGCACGCATGGCGCTGCCGTTCAGCGCGACGTTGCTAGGTATGGGTAGCGATGGTCACTTTGCCTCGCTGTTTCCAGACTCACCGACGCTCGCCGATGGGCTCGACCTTACGACCGATGCGCTGTGCTGTGCAGCGCAGACCGCGGCGAGCCCGGTACCACGACTGAGCCTCACCCTTGCGGCATTGATGAACAGCCGACTGCTGTTGCTACTCGTTTTCGGCGACGACAAACGTCGGGTGCTCGAACGAGCGGCTGGCGGCGAAGCAGCATTGCCAGTCGCGCATTTGTTACGACAAACACAAACGCCGGTGCACATTCTGTGGGCGCCGTGAGCGGAGAAACACGATGAACCCGACCATCGACAAGGTGACTGCCCGAATACGCGAGCGCAGTGCGGCCTCCCGGCAGCAATATCTCGACAAGATCGCTGCCGCAATGGGCGACGACGGTCCGCGCAAGCAACTGTCGTGCAGCAACCTCGCTCATGCGATCGCGGCCAACTCCGCCGCCGAAAAGAAGGCCTTGGCGAAAAACGAGACAATGAATATCGCCATCGTCTCGGCATACAACGACATGCTGAGCGCACATCAACCGCTCGAGACTTACCCGGCGATGATCAAAACGCGGGCCCGCGAGCTAGGGGCCGTTGCGCAGTTTGCGGGCGGTGTACCTGCCATGTGCGACGGCGTGACTCAGGGACAGGACGGTATGGACCTGTCGCTGTTCAGCCGTGACGTCATCGCCCTGTCGACAGCCGTTGCGCTGTCGCACAACGTCTTCGATGCGGCGCTCTGTCTGGGCGTATGCGACAAGATCGTGCCGGGTTTGTTGATCGGGGCACTCGCGTTTGGCCATTTGCCTACGCTGTTCGTACCGGCAGGGCCGATGGTCTCCGGTCTCCCGAACAAAGAGAAGGCGAAAGTACGCGAGCGCTATGCCGCTGGCGAGTGCGAACGCACCGAGCTGCTGGAAGCCGAATCGGCGGCCTATCACGGCATCGGTACCTGCACGTTCTATGGCACGGCCAACACCAATCAGATGATGCTCGAATTCATGGGGCTGCAGCTGCCGGGTGGCTCGTTTATCAATCCCGGCACCGCGTTGCGCGAAGCGCTGACCGGGCACGCGGTCGATCAGGTCCTCGCGCTCACCAAGGCGCACGGCCAGTATCGACCCATTGGGCACATTGTCGACGAGCAAGCGATCGTCAACGGCCTGGTGGGTTTGCTGGCGACCGGCGGCTCGACCAACCACACGCTGCACATTGTCGCGATCGCCGCCGCGGCCGGGATTGTGATCGACTGGGACGACTACGCGGAGCTGTCGCGCGCCGTTCCGCTGCTTGCGCGGGTTTATCCAAACGGCACGGCCGACGTGAACCATTTCCACGCAGCGGGCGGTCTTGCCTTTGTCATGCGCGAACTGCTGGCGGCGGGCTTGCTGCACGATTCAGTGCTGACCGTTGCCGGTGACAGCTTGAGTACGTTTAATCGGGAGCCGATGCTGACCGACGGCGAACTCGGTTGGCGCGACCCGCTGGCTACATCGCTGGACGAGGACATCGTTCGACCGCTGTCGCAGCCGTTCGCCGACAACGGTGGCATTAATCTCGTCAGCGGCAACATTGGCCGTGCAATCGTGAAGATCTCTGCGGTTGCTGCCGAACATCGGAAAATTACCGCGCCTGCCCGTGTCTTTGACTCACAGCAAGCGTTCGTCGATGCGTACGAACAAAACGAACTCGACGGCGATTTTGTGGCGGTTATTTCATGGCAGGGCGCCAGCGCGAACGGCATGCCGGAGCTGCACAAACTAACGCCATACCTCGGCGTGCTGCAGAACCGCGGGCAGCGCGTTGCGCTGCTGACTGACGGCCGCATGTCTGGCGCATCCGGCAAAATTCTAGCGGCGATTCAGGTCACCCCTGAAGCCAATGCCGGCGGTGCGATCGCGCAGATCCGCAACGGTGACCAGATTCACATCGACGGCGTGCAGGGGGTCATGGCGGTAGTCGATGCCGACGATTGGCAAGACCGACCCATCGACACGCCGCCGCTCGCGCGCAGCCATACAGGGCTCGGCCGCGAGCTGTTTGGCGCCTTCCGGCGCAACGTTTCCAGCGCCGAGCACGGCGCCAGCATCTTCGGAGAGAACTGACATGGATGCTTCGGACATACTTGCCGCAGCCCGCGTCGTACCGGTTGTCGTTATCGACGATGCGACGGTTGCCGTCGAGCTTGCTGCCACTCTGGCGGACGCCGGCATTGCGGCGATCGAAATCACGCTGCGCACACCAGCGGCGCTGTCCGCTATCGCTGCCGTTGCCAAAGATAACCCGGGGATACTCGTCGGCGCCGGCAGCGTACGCAACGCCGACCAATTCGCGGCGATCGTGGATGCGGGAGCGCGCTTCGCGGTCAGCCCTGGACATTCAGATTCCCTGCTAGCGGCGGCGAAGGCGCACGGCTTACCGTTTGTGCCGGGTGCCGTCACGGCAAGCGAGACCTTGACCCTGCTCGATCACGGCTACACGCTGCAAAAATTCTTTCCGGCGGAATCTGCCGGCGGCCTACCGATGATCAAAGCGTTGAGCGCACCGTTACCAGAAGTTCGATTCTTCCCGACGGGCGGCATCAACGTTGAACGGGCGCGCGACTACTTAGCCTTTGACGCGGTTAGCGCCGTGGGTGGCTCGTGGTTGACACCAGCTAAGGCGTTAGCGTCGCGCGACTTTGCATGCATTGGCGAGTTGGCAGCGGCGGCCGCCAAGATCTGACCGTTAGTCGATCAGTTTCAGCCGGATGCCGTGCCGTTTTTCAGTGGCCAGCGCAATCTCGGCCAACTGAACCATGACGCGAAGGTAGGTATCTTCCATCGCCCGGATGAACTCGGCGGCCGTCGAGATCGGTGTGCCGTCAGATGCTTCGTCCGTTTTGGTCTCGACCGCAGTCAGCAGCAAGTGCTCCTGCTCGCTGAGCGGATCAGGCAGGTTGCGAAAGCCTCGGCGCAAGCGCTCGATGGCCGTTGCCAGCGACTTGATAGCGTCGTGGGTCTCGGTCTCCGATATACCTTCGTCGGCGTGGAACGCCGCGGCGATGGCCAGAGCTTCGCGCACGGCGAGCATGGTTGCCTGTTCGCGAGCGAAAGCGGCCTGTACGCCGACGAGACGCGCATAGCGTTTTTGCGTATCCCGTGCGGCGTGTGGATTCTGGCGCACCGCATCGCTCAATGCCGTGGCGACACCCAAGGCCAGTCGATCCGCGTAGCGTTGCTCGGCGTCGACCAGCTCGCGATCGGCATCTTTCAAACGACGACGTGCTTCGGTCAACGGCGCGGTATCGGCCTCGTCACCGTCCGAGAGACGGGCTCGCGCCAGCGCCACCGAACGGCGAATGGAAGTATCTACCGCGTCGTCATAAATCTTCAGGCTGTTTCTCGCCTCCGGGCTCGCGCGCCGAATGTCTTCGCACAGCGATTCGATTTGCTCGATACGCTGCTCGATAGCCGTCTTCAGCACGGCGCCCGGGTCGCCGGGCGGTAGGAACCGTCGCCGCAGGTAAAAACCCAACAGATACTGATCGAGGACGTTGCCGAGCTCACGCTCTTCGGCGAGCTGACGACTGATCGCCGCCTCTGACAGCAGCTGATCGTCGGCGACATCGAGTCGCAGGCCCTCGCGCAGATAAGCCAAGGTCGCTTGGCGGGCAGTAACGGCCGGCTGCAGCAGCAGCGCTGCCGAACTCAAGTCGCCGTTCAGTATGCCGGCGCCGTAACACATCATGCGTACACGATCGATCCGATTGGTGCAGGCGGCGTGCGGGCCGTCAACCAGCGTGCGCTCATCGAGCATCGCATCGCGGAGCAACAGATCGCGGTGTTGGTTTTGCCGATTGGCCGCGTCGTAAATCACCCGCGCCAGATCGGACGGATACCGTGGCATGGGTTCGTCGCGTACGTCATCGAGCCACTCTCGATGCGCATGCGCCAGCAGCTGCAGTTTCTCGGCCGTCTCGCGAAAAGCCTCTGCGCCAACCAATTCGGTTTGGAACCAGTCGGCGTGAAACTCGACTTCGTTGATAGTTTGCTGAGCAATTCGCTGGGTCAGCGGAAAAAGCACCTTCAGTGGCCAGCGGCCAGCGTTTATGAAGCGCGCGAAACCACGGCGAAGCTGTGGTCCAAGCGATCGATCGGTCAGCAAAATACCATCGAGACCATCGTAGCCCTGCGCCGCGTTACGCAGCGTTACCACGGTTGCGACGACGGCCTGGCGAACCCTGCGCGACTCCGGCTCGGCGAAATGCGCGAGTTCGTGTGCGATAGCGCCGCCGAGCTCACGCTGGGTCAGCGTCATTAATACCGGCACGCCGACCACCAGTCGAATTCGTGCAAAGCCAGGCACGGCGCCTTGGCAATCCGGTGCCGCGCGGATGATCGGCTCGACGCTCAGGAGAATGTCGTCCGGTGGCGCTACGCCGATGTGGTCGGCGACCTCGTTGACCAAACCTTGTAGGTCAACCTCGGCGTCACCGCTTACCGCGACGGCAACCTGCGGATCGATGTGCGTCAGCACGAAAGGCCGCCAAGCAAGGCCGTAAAGGGCGACGCCTGCCAGCGCTTGAATGAAACTGGCTAGCCCATAGCCGTTGGCGTTGAACAACGGCGCGATGAGGCCGGCGAAAAGCAACCATGCGCCAACCGCAACGACGAGCACGGTGTAAATGGCGAGCGGCGCCATCGTCGCTGCGGCGGCAAGCCACAAACGAAACGCTTGCTGCGAAGGCACGGCGGGATTGATAGTGCCGCTAAAGCGGTACAGCGTTTCATTGGTCGCCGGCCCAAGCGGCTGTGCTTGGTTGGCGCCGTACTGCTCCGGATTCGCGCTGGGAGTGGCAGTCGCTTCCATCGACGGTTCGCTTGCCCAGGGTGGCCAAAGACCCATCTTTGTAGCGGTTGAGGCTGGGCACGAACAGGAAATGGCTCACTGTTTGTCGGTCCGAATGCCGCTAGGTACGCGGCTTGGCGGGTCCAGACGGCGCAATTTATCGCGCCACCACGGCGGCACGCGGTGCTTGCGTGCGCAAACCGTGTCAATAATCACAATGACGGCCGGTATCCGGCCGAAACCATGCACGCATAAATACCTGCGCAGACGTTGGCGGACCCCTGGGTTTTCACTGATTTTGTTAACAATTTTTGATCGCCGTGGCGGACTATTTCTGCCCCAATGTGACCTAGTTCACACGGCCAATATTGACTGCGTTTTCGTGCTCGCCATCGGCGGCGTGCCTTGGTAGTTTCGCGCCCGCAGCGGGGGAAGACGACGTGACGTCAGCCAGCTGCGACCGACAACAGACTCAGGAGAACGTTGTGATTCGTACAGGACTTTGTGCGCTTGGCGCCATGATGGCGACTGCCAGTGTGCAGGCAGAAGTCAGCTACAACTATTTTGAATTGGGCTTCCAGGAAACTGAAATCGACGTTGGCCCGTTCGACGTCGACGGCGACGGCTTTTTTGGCGGTCTTTCGTTTAGCGTCACCGAGAGCTTCTTTTTGATTGGTGACTATTCAACAGCCGATCTAGAGGGCGTCGATTTGAATCGATTCCGCGCAGGTTTCGGCTATCACACGGACGTTTCCGAGCCGGCGCAGTTCGTCGTCCAGGCGACGTTCCAGAATCTGGAACTCGACGCTGGCAGCTTTGACGAGGATGACAGCGGATACGGCATTTCAATCGGCGGACGTGGTGAGTTCACCGAACAGATCGAATGGGATTTGTTTCTCGACTACGTCGATATCGACGACGCCGAAACGGGCTTCAGTGGCGAGCTCCGCTACAAGTTCACGCCACAGGCCGCGTTCGGTTTGAACTTCGAAACAATCGACGACATCGACATTATCGGCGTTCATTTCCGCTGGATGTACGCAAACTAATGCGTCTGTCGGCGGCCGGGCTGCGGCCCGGTCGCCGCTAGGCGGCTGACTCGACGGCGCCGAGCGCAACCAGCACGCGCCGCGTCCCGCGAAATGGCCGCCGGCCGTGCATCACCACATAATTGTCGACGATGGCGACGTCGCCCGTTTGCCAAGCGAGGTCGAAACAGAGCTCCTCCGCCAGCGTACAAACGCGGTCCATAGCCGTTGACGGGAGCGGCGATCCATCGCCGAAAGACAGCGCACGGTCTGGGTTCTGCCAGCCGCGGTAAGCGGCGATCAGCTGATTGAAAAACACCTTGCGACCGCTCGGCAACGTGCGCACGGCCGGCAACACCGGCGTCGTCGCCCGCAACGAGCCGTCGGCCTCCCACACCCAGTCGTAACCGAGGTCTTTGAGTTTTGCCTCGGCGGCCGCTTTGTCCTCGACGCTGAGCGTCGAACGCCAGCTGCGGCCCTGTCCCGACGCAGCGTCATCCTCGGCCGGCATCGTGTTGGAGTAGCGCACGCCGAGCCGTTCACAGTCGGCGAGGAAACCCGGTGTCTCGCGAACGAGCGCATCGTAGAGCTTGTCCGAGCGACAAAGCGGCGTAGCCCCCAACTCCTCGGCCGCCTTTTCGCAGAAGAAGAACAGCTTGCCCGGGAAGATTGGCGTCTGCGCCATTTCGTGGTGCAGATAAATCGAGACATCGGGCGGCGCTTCGTTGGCGGTAAAAACGCGGTCGGTCCGATTGATTCGTACGGCATTCGACAGCGATTCACGGTAGGTGAAATTGTCGATGCCGAAAGCACGTACCACGCGATCAAAGTCTTGATCGGTTGTGATCGGCACGCCGCGGAAAAGGATCGCGCCGTGTTCCGCTGACTCATCGAGCACGCGCTGATGATTGTCCGAGATCCAGTTTACAAAGGCATCGACGTCGGTATCGGTCGCCTGATAAACGAGCGGGAACACACTCGGCTCTTGCTGCTGATCGGTAACGGCAACGGTTTGCAGGGACGCAGTCATGATCGCCTCTCAATCGTAGATGGGGTAATAGCGATTGAACGCCTGTTCGGTAAACACTCGGGTGTCGTTGAAGCGACGATTGGCGTTCAGTGCGGATATGGCCTGCATCTGCGCGTCGGTGAGTTCAAAGTCGAAAATATCGATGTTCTCGGCCAAGCGCTCAATGCGGGATGTTTTCGGGATAACGGACGTGCCTCGCTGCACGCCCCAACGCAGCACGACCTGTGCCGGGCTTTTGCCGTGGTCGGCTGCCGCGGCGCGCACTGGCGCGGTTTCCAGCACGGAGTCGCCGGCACCCGCCATCCCCAGGGAAACGTACGACAGTGCGCCCAACGGCGAAAATGCCGTCACGGCAATGCCGTAGTCTTGGGCGATTCGCAGGACAGGCTCCTGCGTGAGGTATGGGTGTGCCTCAATTTGCAACATCGCCGGCTGGACCGTGGCGTAGCTCATCAAGTCGTGAATCAGCGCACTCGAGTAATTGCAGACGCCAATCTCGCGAACCAGACCTTTTTCGACCAAGGCTTCCATAGCTGCCCAAGTCTCGTGCAACGGAACGCGATCCGGCTCCATGCGCGGCGACGGCGCATCGGGATCAAAGAACCACTCCGGCGGATAGCGCTCTTCGATCGGCACGTAGCGCAGCGCAATTGGAAAATGAATTAGGTAGAGATCGAGGTAATCGAGCCCAAGATCGGCGAGCGTTCGGCGCAATGCAGGTTCGACGTGCTCGGGCCGGTGATAGGTATTCCACAGCTTTGACGTCACCCAGAGCTCGTCGCGCGACAGCACGCCGTTTTGCAAGGCTTTACGAATGCCGTCGCCGGCTTCGACTTCGTTGCCGTAGTCGCAGGCCGAATCCAAGTGTCGGTACCCGGCGGTCAACGCAGCCGTCACCATGTCGGCGGTATCGCTACGGTCGATTTTCCACAACCCAAAACCGACGGCCGGCATGGCGTGACTGCCCACTCGCAAAGTCGTTGCTGTCAACTTTCTGCTCCACTCAACGCGCTGAGGCCGCGCTCGTCCAGGAATTCATCAACGTGTATCGGTTGCCGTTCGGCGGCTGATTGCTGTGCGGCGGCGGCCGCTACGATCGACCAGAAGCCCTCTTCCGGCGTCGCGCAATCGGTGTCGCGGCCGGCGAGTTGCTCGGCAAACGCCAGCTGCTCGAAAAACGTGGCGCCATGGTGGCCGCTGGTTTCGATGTCATCTGGATACGAGACGTCGACATCGCGCGTAGCCCCTGTTTCACCGCGCTCAATCCGCACGGTCGCGGTTGCGGTCTTATTGCGGAAGAAATCGAATCGCTCGGTCGCAATCAGCCGACCATCGCTGCCGCTCACAATCAGCTCTTCGTGAAACTGCGGCGAGAACATGTTCAATGCGAACGCGGCACGGATGCCGTTGCGATAGTCGATGATGACGAACGCATGATCGTCGATGTCTGAGCGCTTACCGTCATACTCGAATTCGGTAAACATCTGCGCCTGACCGGTGCTGGCGAAAACTCGCGCTGGTCTTGAACCGGCAAATAGATTCAGTAGATCAAAGTAGTGGCAGCACTTTTCGACCAGCGTGCCGCCGCTAAACTCGGCGAACTTGTTCCATTGGCCGACCTTGTCCATGAACGGCGGTCGGTATTCGGACATCGACAACATCGCCACGTCACCAATGCTGCGCCGCTCTAAGATTTCGTGGCGGGCTTCGACGTACGGAGCCTTGTAGCGGTATTGCAATCCGATCTGGATGAAGGCCGGATAGTCGTTGCTCAGCGCGAGGATCGCTGCAGCGTCTTCGACCGTGGTTGCCATTGGCTTCTCGAGAAAGATCGGTTTCTCGGATCGCACCGCCGTCTTCAAGAGGTCGTAGTGTGTGTAATTCGGCGTGCAGATCATCAGTCCGTCGACATCGGGGTCGAGGCATGCGTCCTCCAACGACGCGTAGCGCACCAACTCGCCGCGTTGTTTGGCCGGCATATGCGCGAGCAGATTGTCGACGCTGAGGCCCTGGCTGTCGTAGACGCCGTGAACCGCGAAGCGGCCAAGTAACTCGGCAACGCGTATGTGTTCCTGACCGATCGTGCCGATACCGATGACGTTCACGCGATGCGTTTGCGGGCCAGGCGCAAACAGATAGCGGTCGTGCTCGGCGATATGCTGCTGCGCCGGCGACGATTCGAAAAAGCGCAATCTTGGTTTGTGCGGACCGTTCATGTCCGTCGTCTCCCCTGACGGCGGTGCGTTCTGGCTACGCTCGTCCGCCCTACGTGGTTTGATGCTAATCGCCAATCGAAAGAAATACAAACGTTTGTATTTCGTGAAAATGCGCTTTTCGGCCTACAAATGGCCGGCTGGCCAGCGCGGCCGCCGCAGCCTACTATCGCTAGATGGCGAAATCCCCCTGGCCCGCGCGACGGGTCACGATCAAGGACATTGCCCTCGAAGCGGCGGTTGACCCTTCCACCGTGACGCGCGCCTTGCAGGGTAGCGAGCGGGTCAAACCGGCGACGCGTCAGCGTATTGCCGAGCTCGCCAAGCGCATGGGTTATGTACCGAACATGGCGGCGCGCACGCTGGTTACGCAGCGCAGCCATTTGCTCGGGGTCGCCATCCCTGACATGACCAACCCGTTTTTTGCCGATCTGGCGCGCGGCGTTGAAGACGAATCGGCGAAACACCGGCTGCAGGTGTTGATTCGCAACACCGAAGGCGATGAGGCAATCGAACGCGACGCCATCCAGTTTTTTCTCGAGCTGAAAGTCGATGGTCTGTTGGTGCCAATGGCGCGGTGCCCGGCTGCGTATTACGCGTCGCTGGGCTCCAGCATTCCGTTGGTGCACGTCAATCGCGCCGATACCGAGCACTTCGTTACGTGTGACACGCACGCCGGCAGCCTTGCCGTTATGACCCATCTGCTGGACCACGGTCATCGCAGTATCGCGTTTATCACCGGTCCCAGCGGGCCACTCCGCGAGCCCAAGAAACACGCCTACGAACAGGCGCTGCGCGATGCTGGGATCGACGTCAATCCCGACTACGTGTTTCGCTTCGACGGCCATCTCGACAGCACGACCGCCATCGCTGAGCGAATACTGGCCGTTGTGCCACGGCCGACGGCCGTTTTCGCCTGGAACGATGTTTGCGCCATGGGGCTGATCCGGGCGTTGCGTAATCGCGGTATTCGCGTGCCCGACGACATGTCGATCGCCGGTCACGACGACATCGCGCTGGCGGCCTGTTACGAGCCGGCGCTGACAACGGTGCATTGGCCGATGTACGAGCTCGGTCAGCAAAGCGTCCGGTACCTGTATCGCTTGCGCGAAGGTCAAGTGACACGCCAGCCCGAGATTCCGGCGCCTGCCCTGGTCGTGCGGGCGTCGACTGGCCCGGTTCGGCGTAAATAAGCAGCAAGAGCGGCCGCCGCCAATCGCGACGGCCGCCTCGCTTAATCTCAGTAAGCGCCGAAGTTCAGGCGTACGTTCAGGCCGAAATAGCGATCGGCATCACGCGGTACCTGATAGCGGAAACCGTCACCCGAGTAGGTCGTGACGTACTGCTCGTCCGTCAGGTTCTTACCAATCAGCGTGATACTGAAAACATCATCCGGCGAGTGATAGCCAACACTGGCATTCAGGATGCCGTAGTCCGGCAAAACCACTTCGGGATTTGTGGCTTCGGTTTGACCGATGTTCCCGGACAACGATTCATCCGTGTAAACGTAGCTGCCGAAGAACTCGACCGTACCGCCATTGGCCAGCGGGATGTCGTACTGGCCAGCCAGCGAGTACTTGGTATCGGGCGCGAACGGCAGATCGAAACTGTCAGACGTATCGGTTTCGGCGTTCGAGAACGCGAACCCGCCGCTCAACAGGAACTGATCCGAGACCTGCCAGATGAAGTCACCCTCGATCCCTTCAGTCGTGACGTCGCCGCCGTTCGTGAAGCCCGTAACGGTTGTGCCGTCCGAGGTATCGAAGTCGTTCGCCTGGAAGTTTTCGATATCGGTCTGGTAAATCGCGAGGCTGAGAATCCCCCAATCGGCAGTCAGCTTGTAGCCGAGCTCGATAGCGTCCGATTCCTCGGCATCAATCGGTTGGATGTCATCCGGGTCCATGTTGAAGAACACATTGAACGCCGGGCCCTTGTAGCCCTGTGCATACGTGCCGTACAGCATGCCGCCGTAGCCGATGTCCCACTGCAATCCAATTTTGCCGGACACGTCCGTCTCGTCGGTCTCGCCGCTGAAGTTCGTATCGAACTGGTTGTTGCCGTCGGAGAATCGCGGCCGGACGCCAACGCCGCGACGACCGAACTCGTCGTTGTTGCGCCGGTTGTGGTTGAAGCTGACTTCATCGCGCGTGTAGCGCAAACCGGCCAGCAAGCGCCATTGGTCGTTGATGTTCCACGTGCCTTGACCAAACACCGCGTAGTTCTCGAAGTCTGAATCGAAGAACGCCGTCGCATCGACAATGTCGTTGGCATTACAGGTGATGTTGTTCGCGGCGATGAACGCAGCGACGTCGGCCGGATCGTTGGGTTGGCCTAACGTGAACTGCAGGTGATTGGCAATCGCGGCGTCGAGCTGACCGTTGTTATTCTGACAGCTCGCAAAGCGCGTGAAGTTACGCGACGCTTCGATGTTCCAGTAGAAAAACCCGACCTGGTATTCGAAGGTCTCGCCAACCGGTGACGCTAAGCGCACCTCTTGCGAGAACTGGCGCCACTCCTGTGGGCCGATATCGTGCAGCTGGAACGGTACGCCAAAGACCGGCAGATTGCTGTCGCCGGCAATCGACGTAAAGTCGCCTTCGCGGAACTCAGTGTTGTCCCAGGTGCGCTGCGCGGTGATCGACGTCAGCGTGTGCTCGCCGATGGCCGTTTCGACCTGCAGCGACATAGCTGTCGTCGAATCCAGCGTCCGCGTCTCGAAGTCATGGTCGATTAGACGATTGTCGAGATCGAGCCCGGTGCCTTGCGGCGCAGCTTCCGAGGCCGGATTACGGCCGCTTGGCCGCAGCTCCATGTCGGCACAGCAGTCGTTGTCCGCTTCGTAGTCTTCGAAAATGAACAACACGCTGGTTTCTTCGCTGACGTCGTAATCGAGCATCACGCGGATTGCCGACTTGTCGTAACCCTGCACCTGCTGATTGTTGAAAACGTTAGTGACGAAGCCGTCGAACTCACTTTCCAGCAACGTGACGCTGCCGCGCAGGTTGTCGGTTAGCGGTCCTGAGACACGGCCTTTGAGGACGTACTCATCGTCTTCGAAGAACGACGTCGACAGATAGCCCTCGAACTCATCGCTCGGCCGACGAGTCGTGATGTTGACCACGCCGGCGGAGGCGTTCTTGCCAAACAGTGTGCCCTGCGGACCGCGTAGCACTTCAACGCGCTCGAGGTCGTAAAGATCGCCGAAAGCCTGACCCGAGCGGCCCAGTACGACACCGTCCACGACCGTCGACACGGACGGCTCAGCGGCAACCGAGAACGAGATCGTGCCGATCCCGCGGACCGTCAGTGCGCTGTTACGTGTCGTATTACCAGTCCGAAAACTAACCGACGGCACCAGCGCTTGCAGGTCTTCTATGTTGTCGGAAAACGTTGACTCGATCAGATCGCGACCGAGTACAGAAATCGCAACCGGTACGTCGCCGATGTTTTCTTCACGCTTTTGCGCGGTCACGACGATTTCTTCGAGTGCGGATTGAGCTAGCGCGGGCGCGCTAAAGCTCACCGGCAGGCTGCAGACTACAGCCAGCGCCAGCGTACTCCCCCTACTGTGACGCATGAGATGCTCCTCTTGTTGACGTCGGTGCGGCAGCGCCCGAATCCCAACGAGCGCATGCCCCAGGTATCCCACGGACGTTGTACCTGTGCGGCTCCTACAATGCAAACGTTTGTATTTTTTTGCGGTGCGCCAAAAGTCGTTACCGTCAGCGGTACAGTTCAGGCAATCGCAGCCGCCGGTGCTGCCACCAACAAACAACGTTTATGGCGACAAGGACCAAGACCGCCGGCAAGAACGCATCGCTGATTCCCCCGACCAGGCCAATTGGCGAGAACACCAAATACAACGCCACCACGAGCGACAGCAACGTGATGGCAACCGGTATAGCGAAACGCCAGGGCGTCATATCGACGGCACTGCCCGAACTGTATTGCCAGTCTTTTTCGCTCGGTCGGGCGGCGCCATACGCCAGCATGATGCCGACTTCGATTACGAACAGAACTGCGTACAAATGCAGGAAATGCAGCTCTGCAAGCGGGCGCAATACCTCGATGTCGCTGATGCCAAATTTGATCACGCCGTAGGCGATGACGTGAAAGACGATGACGATCTTGGCACCGATGGCCGGCACGCGGCGCGTAAACAGGCCGACCAAAACAATCGCGACCACCGGAATGTTGTAGAAGCCGGTAAAGATTCGAATGATTTGCCACAAGCCCTCCGGCGCATATTGCAACAGCGGTGCAACGGCAAATGAGAACAGCGCGATCACGATGCTCGCGATTTTCGCGACGCGCACCATTTCCGCATCGCTGACCTCGCGGCGGCGCATCGGCGCGTAGATATCCAGACAAAACAACGTTGCCGCGCTGTTCAGCAGCGAGTTGAACGAGCTGAATACGGCGCCAAGCAGTACAGCGAGAAAAAACCCGGCCATCGCTACCGGCAAGACATCGCGAATCAACTGCGGATAAGCAAGATCGATCGACGCGAGACCCGGCCCGTACATATGAAACGCAATGACGCCGGGGATCATCATCATGAATGGCACCATGACTTTGAAAAAACCTGACAACAGCACGCCTTTTTGGCCCTCCGCCAGCGAACTCGCGCCGAGGGTGCGTTGGATCACGTACTGATTGGTGCACCAATAGAAAAGATTGGCAAACAACATGCCGGTGAATATCGTGCCGAACGGCGTTGGATCGGACGGTGACCCGATGGCGTTGAGCTTTTGTGTTTCGGTCGTCGTGATTTTGACAAGGCCAGCCGAGATACTGCCGTCGCCGAGCGCAGCGAGCCCGAGTACCGGCACCAAAACACCAATGATCAACAGCCCAACGCCATTCAGGGTGTCTGACACCGCGACCGCCTTGAGACCGCCGAAAATGGCGTAAACAGCACCGATGCAGCCAACCGCAACAATCGTGATCACGAGGCCCGTCGAGTAGTCGACGTTCAGTAACCCGGGAACGTCGAACAGCCGCAGCACGGCGATCGAACCCGAGTACAGCACCGATGGAATGGTGACCAAGCCGTAGCCCAGCATGAACAGCACGACCGTCAACCGACGCACGTCATCGTCGAAACGATCGTGCAGGAACTGCGGCAACGTCGTGAAGGCGCCAGCGAGATAGCGCGGCAAAAAAATGAGCGCCATGCAGATCGTTGCGAATGCTGCGGTCACCTCCCAGGCCATGCTGGACAAATTGGCACCGTACGCCGAACCGTTGAGACCGATGAGCTGTTCGGCCGACAGATTCGTCAGCAGCATAGAACCGGCGATGAACACACCGGTCAGGCCACGACCGGCGAGAAAATAGCCGTCGCGCGTGTTTACCTCACCGCGTGTTTTCAGGTACGAGACCCAGGCAACAATTGCCATGAAAAACACGCAGCTCGCGATGGTCATCGCGAGATTGTCGCTGGTCACCCGTTGCTCCCCCTGCCAGCCGGGCTCGCAGTTTGCCCGCAATTCGCGCCGGTTAACAAGCACTGCCGGCGCAGAAATCGGGTGGCCGGCCCCGTGCCGCACCGCAAAAATGGGCGTCCTGCTACCGGAGATACGCTATGAGTTTTCAGATAGAAGCCCTGCCGGCAGAGTCTTTCGCAGCCCTTTTTGCGCTGTCAGACGATGCTCTGCAAGAGCGCCATATTGCGCGCCGGACTGTTGACTGTGCGCCCGGCTATCCGTGTCGTGTCAGTCTGGTCGACGCTTCCGTGGGAGAGACTGTTCTGCTGCTGAACCACACCCATTTGGACGTCGCCTCGCCGTATCGAGCGAGCCATGCGATCTTTGTGCGCGAACAGGCAGAAACGGCAACGCCACTGCCCGACGAGATTCCGCCGGCGTTGCGTTTGCGCTTGCTGTCCTTACGTGCGTTTGACGAAAATGGTTATCTGCTGGCCGCTGACGTCGTGCACGGTCGCGAGGTTGACACACCGCTCGCCGCAATGATTGACGACCCTCGGGTCGCCTTCGTCGACATACACAATGCGAAACCCGGCTGCTTTGCAGCTCGCGCGCGACGCGTCGCTTAAGTTCGCTCGACGCAGGACGCGACGTCGGCGAAAATCACACTTCGTGGGCTACGCGATGTGACGATGGCAAGCATTCGCACCGACGACGACGAACGCGCACTGCTCTGGGACTTCAACGTTGCGGCAGACGGTTCGCTGGCGAGTAGTGCAACCGATACTCGATGGCTACACTTGCGCTGCGATTTGCCAGAGGTCGAGTCCATACTGACCGACGTTGGCATACCCGAGCCCGTGCGTGAGGCTTTGACCGTTGATGAGACCAGGCCACGCTGCGCTGCAATGGACGGCGGCACCTTGCTGGTCGTGCGCGGTATCAACCTAAACCCAGGCGCCGAGCCAGAAGACATGGTGGGCCTTCGAATCTGGTTTACCGACCAATTGGTGATCACAGCGCGACGGCGTAGTCGACAGCTGCTGGCCGTTCGCGATTTGCGGCTCGCGCTGGAGGCGGGTCGCGGCCCCGACAACACAGCGCAACTGGTTGCCGATCTGATCGAGCTGCTCGCCGATCGCATCGGCGAATTTGTTGACGAGATAGAAATCGAGATTGAAGAACTCGAATCGGGCGGCAAGCATGGTAAGCCAGCGGCAGAACGACGCAGGCGTTTAACCGAGCTGCGGCGCGACACAGCCCAGATCCGACGCTATCTCGCGCCGCAGCGTGACGCGCTGGAGATGTTGTTGCGCTTACCGTCGACGCTTGACGATAACGTTCTTGCGATTATTCGCGAGCAGAACGATCGCACCATACGATTTCTCGAAGACCTCGAGCTTGCAAGAGAGCGAACGGTATTGGCACAGGATGAAGTGCGCAGCGAGGTGGCTGAGCAGCAAAATGCGCGGATGTACTTGCTATCGCTGGTGACGGCGGTGTTTCTGCCGCTGTCGTTTCTCACCGGTGTATTTGGCATGAACGTCGCCGGACTTCCTGGTACCGAACATCCGCTGGGATTTCTCGGCGTATTGGCAATCATGGGTGTCATTGCCGTGGTCGTGTTTGCCCTGTTGAAGTCGCGCAACTGGTTCTAGCGAAGCTACCCGATTCGACCGTTGGACCTGGGTCGGCTAAGCCGGCTGCGTGCCGACGCCAAGAGCGCGCGCGAGTACAGACGGTGTAGCGGCAGCATGACGCGAAACAGCCAAGACATTCGTATGGGCCCGCTAGTGGGACGCCGCGCGACCACCGCTGAACCGAAATACAGCGTGGTCTGCGACTCGCCGGGAACCAGCATGAGCCACGAACGTGTTCGCCCGTGTACATCACGCAACAACAGCTGATTGTGCGTTCGCGCCTCGACAGTCCATGCCGCGAACGTGATGGTTCGGCGCTGCAGCAACGCAAGCAACTGCTCGTCACTCGACGGGATACCGGCACGGGCGAGGATAAAACGCTCCAACCGAAACAGCCGCGTGGTGTAGAACGCATGCACGTAATCCGCAAAAACTCGATGTTCGGGAACACTGGTCGAAAACGCATCGGTGTACGCGGGCGCGATGTTGTCTTCGCCCGGGGCATACCGGGCGAGCAATGCGCCGTGCGGCAACGGACTGACGGCAATATGGCGCTGACTCATCGGCAAAAGCTCGGGTTTTTCAGGTACGTGAATCCACCCAGTTTATCGCGACAATAACCGGTTTTCGGGCGCACTCAGCGGTTTCGAAACTGCGGTGGATGTCACGAACCAAGCGAAGCCTTCTGCTACTCTGGAACAATGCGCCTGTTCGTCAAACTGATGCTGCTAGCGGTAGTCGCCGCGTTGGCCGGGCCTTTTTTCATTAAGGGTCCGGACGGCAAACCGCTGTGGTCGGTACAAAGCCTCAAGGCCGGCGTGCTAACCACCTGGCGTCGTATGCAAAACGATGTCGAGCAAGGTCTTGGCGATGCCGGTATCGACGCGGTCAGCGACGACGTGCAGGTCTTTCGTTGGCAGGACGAGGACGGCCAATGGCATTTCTCGCAGGAAGCGCCAGAAGGTGTAACCGCCGAAGCGATGATTATCGACCCCGATACGAACATGATCTCGCTGCCGGCGTTGCCGGAACCGCCTCCCCCAGAGCCCGCGTCAGAGAGCGCGGGCGACGCGCCGACGATTCAGACGGAAGTGCCGGACGGCATGCCGGACATCGAAGAGACCAAACAACTCATCGAAGACGTCCGCAATCTGCAGGACGTCGTGAACGATCGCGAACGACAAATCCGCGAGGTCGATTAGCAACCGGCAGACCACACGATCCTCGTCAATCGTTATACGTCGACGGCAACGAGATCGTGCGAGGAGAAACCGGTTGCAAGTTGAGCACCACAAGACCGCCAGCAGGACGCTGGAATCCCATCAAGAATGGCGCATCGCCGAGGTGTGCCCAGGACTCAAACTGTGCCTACCAGCCAATGAATCAATTGCGGCTGTCGGCCTCAGTGCGCGGGCGCTCTGGCAACCGGCGGGGCCAGGCTACGAGCCGGTTTCCGCGGCCTATCGCATCCTCTGCAGGTACCCAGCGAAAGGTCGTTTGATGCTCGGATTGACGCTCACGCGCGACGCCGGCGACGACAGCATTGCGGTGTTCGCGCAGCGTTTGGCCGAACCGAGCGCGACCTGGATTCGGCTCGCCACCGAAACAGACTTCAGCTCGCAGACCGCATTCGCGCGTGCGGACAGCTTGCGCGGCGCCCTCGCGGTGACGGCGGTACGATTGCCAACGGCGCCCGACTTGCTAATCGGTTGGAACGTTTAACGGTCGGTATGAGCGGCTAGTACCAGAATCTGAGTCCGGCAATCAGCATCGTGTCGCTCGCGTCACCGCCAGCCGCCTTGACTGCATCACGCGCATCGCCGAGCGCGGACTCGTGCAGCACGCCAATATAGGGGGCGAACTCACGTCGGATCTCATACCGAAGGCGCACGCCGGCCTCCAGCGTGTTGAGTCCGCTGAAGACGCCGGTGGCTACATCGTCGCTCGCCGCCAAATCGAGTTCAATCTTGGGCTGCAGAATCAGCCGCTGGGTCAGCCGCAGCTCGTACTCGGCTTCGAGTCGAGCAGACAGGTCGCCTCGATCGCTAAGGAAAAGCGCTGCGTCGATTTCGAACCAGTACGGCGCGAGCCCTTGCAGACTTACGACGCCATACTGACGCGCCGGCCCAGGCTCTGGGTCGAGCCGAATGCCCGCCTGTATGTCCCAAAACGCGTGTATGGCTCGGCTGTACAGAAACTGCCATTCGGCCGCTTCGAAGGTTGATTCGTCGGTGGAATACTCGCCTTCGGTCTTGAACCAGAACTTGTTGATATCGCCGCCGACCCACGCCTGTGCTTCCCAAGCCAGCGCATCGTCGTCGTTATTCAACCATTCGAATTGTTCGGCGAGAATCAGCGAATTGATCTGCGCGCCGTGGCCGGCGTACAGCTGTTTTCGCGCCGCTGCCATTTCCTCTGGGTCGTAGTAGTCGTCCGCGGCAGTCTGCGCGAGTGCCGGCGCGGCCATGACGGCGGCGCCGGCGACCAATAGCAGCCGAGTCATACGGTTGCTCTGGGCCGTACCGAGACAACGCGCATCATCCCGGCGTGCATGTGATAGAGCAGGTGGCAATGAAACGCCCAGTCGCCGAGCGCATCAGCAGTGACATCGACGGACATCTTTTCGCCGGGTTTGACGACGATCGTGTGTTTGCGAGGCTTGTGGTTGTGCTCGGCCGTGACGACATCGAAGAACATGCCGTGCAGGTGGATCGGGTGCGGCATCATCGTGTCGTTGACCATGGTCAAACGCAGCCGCTCGCCTTCATGGAAAACGATGGGCCCGTCGACCTCGGAGAACTTCACGCCGTCAAACGACCACATGTAGCGCTCCATGTTGCTGGTTAGGTGCAACTCAATCTCGCGCCCGGCTGGGCGGGTGTCCGGGTTGGGCTCGCGACTGCGGAGGTCGGTATAGACCAGCACACGGTGTGGTTCGTTTTCGAGTCCAAGCGGCCGTTCGCCAAGCCGATTGACCGGGTTCATGGCAAGCGCAACGACGCCCGGTCCCGTAGAGAAGCTCTGACGCTCCGGCTCGATCGGCTGGGCTGCGACGTGGGCCGTGCCGGAATTGGTCTTCTTGCCGTGACCCATTGCCGCATGATCCATGCCGGTATCGGCCTTCTTGCCGTGACCCATCGCCGCATGATCCATGCCGGTATCGGCCTTCTTGCCGTGACCCATCGCCGCGTGATCCATATCGGCACTCGCTGTCTCGCCATGACCCATCGCGGCGTGGTCCATCTCGCCGTGCTCCATGGCCATGTCTTTCATGGTCAGCGTCGGCCGACTGCGTAGCGTCGGCACGGCGGCGGTCATGCCGGGGCGCGGGGCAAGCGTTGCCCTGGCCATGCCGCTGCGGTCGTTGGACTCTGCAACGATCGTGTAAGCGCGTTCTGCATTTGGCGCAACGATGACATCAAAGGTCTCGGCAACCCCGATCTGAAATTCATCGGTGTCCACCGACTGGACGTCGAGTCCGTCAGCCGCAACAACGCGCATCGGCAGGCCCGGAATCCGCACGTTGAAAATGCTCATCGCCGCTGCGTTAATGAAACGCAGTCGTACCCGCTCGCCTGCTTTAAAGAGTCCGGTCCAGTTGTCCTTCGGACCGTGACCGTTGACGAGATAGGTGTATGTAGAGCCGGTGACATCGGCGATGTCGGTCGGATTCATCCGCATCGCGCCCCACATCTGCCGGTCTTCCAACGCGTTGTCGAGTCCGCGACGCTCGGCATCGCGGAAAAAGTCGCCGACGGTGCGCTGTTGGAAGTTGTAGTTGTCGCTCATTTTCTTGAGCTTCGCGAACACGCGGTGCGGGTTTTCGAAGGTCCAGTCGGACAGCATCACGATGTATTCGCGATCGAACGGCTCAGCGTAACCATCGCGCGGCTCGACAATAATTGGACCGTAGTGGCCAGCCTGCTCCTGCAGCCCAGAGTGGCTGTGATACCAATAAGTGCCCGACTGCTTGAGGTCGAAGTTATAAGTGAAGGTCCTGCCGGGCTTGATGCCGGGAAACGTCAGTCCCGGCACGCCGTCCATTTGAAACGGCAGCAATATGCCGTGCCAGTGAATAGACGTATCAACCTTTAAGCGGTTCGCGACGCGCAGGGTCAGGTCGTCGCCTTCGCGCCAACGCAGCAGCGGCGCCGGCAACTGGCCATTGACCAATACCGCGTTACCGGACTTCCCATCGATACGGACTTTCTTAGCGCTAACCGACAAATCGAACTCGCGCCCATTGAGCATGCGCTCGCCGCTGAGGTCGGCCGCGTCGCTGCGTGCCCATGCGGGAAGCAGCGCTGCGGTGCCGAGACCGAGCGATCGCGTTAGCAGTTGTCGTCTGTCCATTTTGCTTGGCACAGTACTTTGAAGGGCCTAGACTCTATACCCCCCTGGGGTATCGAACAAGCGACCATGCACGCCGACAAACAATCGACTATCAGACGACTCAAGCGAATAGGTGGACAAGTCGCCGGCATTAGCCGAATGATCGACGACGATCGTTACTGCATCGACGTCTTACAGCAAATTCAAGCAGTTAAGGCAGCGCTATCGAGAGTCGAGGCCGCGGTTTTGAAGACCCACGCGGCGAGCTGCGTCGAACACGCCATTGCGTCAGGCGACGCCGAGGAGCAGCGCGAGAAGTTCGGCGAACTCGTTGATCTATTCGCGAGTGTTCGTCGCTGATATCGAACGCACGCCGCATACGCGCACCAGTGCGCGAGCCGGACCTACCACCGCTACGTTGAGGAGATTTCGATGAGCCTCTGCCAATCGCATTACGGGCGCTTGCTGCTTCTGTTTTTGACGCTTGGTTTCGTGGCCGGCGAGACCCTTGCATCCGAGCAAATCGCGGCTGTCAGACAGATCATCGAAGCCGTCAACAGCAAGAACGTCGAGCAATACGTCGATGTTTTTGCGGATGATGCGGTCGTGCAACTTTATGGGGGTCCGGTCCGGGTCAACGGTAAAACCGATCTGCTCGAAAATCGCGGCCGCCATTTTGAGCGGTTTCCCGAAGCCGCGTCGGAAATTCAGCACGTCGTCGAAATCGACAACATAGTTGTCTTGCACGATCGGGTCTGGCTGCACGGACGCGACGGCGCTTTCGCGGACATTGTCGAGCTCTTCGAGTTTCGGAATGGTTTGATCGTGCGCGTCGAGGTAATCCAGCAACGCGGACTGTTGTCGCAACCACAATCAGAATAGAGTCCGAAACGCGGTCGCGACTAGGCGCCCGTCTGTTCGATGCGATTGCCAGATGCGTATCGCGCGGCACGCCGACCGGGAGAGCTATCGCGGAATGGTCGACGCACCGCGCGCTACGAAAACTAGAAGTCGTAACGCACCCCAACCGATCCGGTGCGGCTGCGATTGGGCCGTGCGCCGTACGGCTGACGACCCAGAATGTCTTCTTCGTCCGTCAGATTTTCCACGCGACCGTAGAACGTAAGCTGGTCGGAGACGATATAGCTACCGATAACATCAAAAGTGAGCGAGTCGTCGGTACTTTGGAAGGGCCCGCAAGCGGCAATCGTACAAACCTCGTCGACGTAGCTTGCGCTGACAAAGCCCGACCACCGAGTGGCTTCGATTCCGGTTTGCACGAACAGCTGGTGCTCCGGAATGTACGGAATGGGATCACCTTCGCTAACGTCACCAAAGAAATCGGTGTCAGCGATGTCGCTGTCGAACTCACCGTCGGTATACGTGTACGTAACGAGCAGCGGAAATCGCAATTCGCCGATGGTGCCGAGCGTGGTCGTCGCATTGAACTCCAGCCCCTGCACTGTCGCTGCGTTGCCGTTGAACGCATCGCCGATCTCGCAGTCGACGCCTGACGATGCGGTACAGACGCCGAGGAGATTGTCGTAGTCGGTAAGGAACAGGACGGCGTCGATACTGCTCACGCCATTTTGAAACCGGACCCCGGCTTCGTAGTTCCAGGCTTCTTCTTCGCTAACGCCGTCAGCGTTGGTCGGCGCCGAAAAACCTTTGTGAACACCGCCGATCAGATTGACGTTGTCCGTCAGCGAGTAAATAACTCCCAACCCTGGCAGCCAGACGTCTGTCTGGTTGCTACGCGTGTCTCGGAAGTTATTGGCAGTACGCAGCGACGGATCAGTGGTTTGCCCAAAGCGAGTCTCGTAGCGAACGCGACTCTGATCGATGTCTTCGTAACGAATACCTGGGGTCAAGGTCCAGTCGCCAAACTGAATGGTGTCTTGCACGAAGAACGACAGCGCTTCGGCTTCCTGAATACGGTTGCCTGCGTTGCCGAGTAGGCCAAGGTCCGTTAGTACCAACGAGCCGTTAACTTGCTGGAAGGTTGAATTTCGCTGCAGCCGATCTTCTTCGTCTTCGTGGTAGCGAATACCGAAACTAAGATCATGGGTCGTTGAACCGATGTCGGCCGCGTAGTCGATGCCAACCTGAACGCCGCGGGAATAGTACTCACGAGCGTTTGAGCGCAGCTGAATACTGCCTGGCAGCGTATCGGCCGTACCGTTCAAGATGTTGTTCAGCTCCGCGGCGCTTAGGCCACCGAGGCTGTCGCCGGTGTTGACGGCGAAAATCACGTTGGCCCAGCTCGTACGGCTAAATTCCTCGGCGCTCGCGCTGCCGTCGAAGTCGATGCCTTCGGTTTTGAACCAGTCGCGCTCGTGCGTGTTGTTGTAAGCCGTGGCGGTAATTCTGAGGTTGTCGGACGGTTGGAACGCGTACCGGAGGATGGCCTGTTCGTGTTCGGTGTCGATTTCATCCAATTCGGACAACCCGTAACGTCGTGTCGCATCGACGCCGAAATCAAAATCGGTCAGGCCGAGATAGCTCTGGTTAGAGGTTTGCTCGACGAGCTGTAGCTTCAACTCGACGCTGTGGGCGGAGTCCGTCGGCGCGTAGCTGAGCTTGACGGTGTAGTCCCGAACGTCGAGGCCGGTGTCCTCGCCGCTCCGATCGATCGACTGAAAACCGTCCGAAAACCATTGGTGGGTTTCGACAAGGAAACCGAAACCGGCGTCATTCGTTGCGCCGTAGCTGGCCAGCAGACGGTACGTGGCATCTTCACCGGCTTCCGCGACCAAACGGCCCTGGCTGTCGGTCGGGATAGGCGTAGACACCATATTCAGCGCACCGCCGATGGTGTAGGGCCCTTGGGTGATTGCCGAAGGACCTTTGACGACCTCTACGGCGTGAATGCGGCCGAGCGTCGGGAAGTAGTACGCAGACGGTGCTGAGTAAGGCGCTGGCGCGATCAGCACGTTGTCTTCGAGCAAGGTGATGCGGCTGGAACGCTCGCTGGCGACGCCGCGAATGCTGATGTTCGGCCGCAGGCCGTAGCCGTCTTCGATTTGAATTGAAACGCCAGGAATCTGCCGCGCAATCCGCTGAATATCGCTGTAGGCGAAACGTGCCAATTCGTCGGCGTCGATAACGTACGCGGAGCCGGCGATTTCAGCGACGGTTTCGCGATCGCCGACAATCGTGACCTCATCGATTACCTCCGCCGCGGCTGGGCTCGCGCCGAACACGCTGACTAAAAATACGAGTGAAAAGGTGATTTGCCGGACCGGCGATAACGATGACATGGCGGTGATCTTTGGGGTCAGGAGTTGTCGATCAGGACAGTAATGTAAATGCGAATGATTCGCAATAATTATTTAATTCTGAATTACCACCTGGCTTTGGGTCCGCCGCGAGCCTCACAACTCCGGTGATCTAAGTAACCGTGTTAGGCACTTTCTTCGTGCTGATGACGTTTATGTCAAAGCAGATTGGCGTCGCCTGCCGCACCGCCACGCTAATCGCCGGGCGATCTTCTCAAAGCGCTGACGATTGGCGCCGCGACGAGAACAACAATCGTCGCGGCAACGTAGGGAGTCGCGACCATGGGGTCGAATGCCGTCAGCCACCAGTGCGCAAGACTCAAACCGGCCGCCGCATACGCTAATCGATGCAGTCGTTTCCAGTTCCACCCGAGCCGACGTACCGATGCATTGTTGCTCGTGAGCGCGAGCAACAGAAAGACAATCAGTGCGATCCAGCCAGTGCCGTATTCGCCAGTCACTGCCTCGCTAGCGATACGCGCATTGTCGTGTCGCTGCACGTAGACCGCGGTATGGGCCGCGGCCAGAAAAAACACCATCAGGCCTAGGTCGCGCCGAAAACGCAGTAGGAGTTTCGGCCAACGGGCATGGCGAAACACTCGAGTAATGGCACCGAGTGCAAACGTGGCGACGAGGAATTGAACCGCGCGCACCCCGGTCAGATGAACGACTTCACCGTAAAACAGCCGCTCGGTGGCGTAGGCGAAACCGATAAACCCGAGATAAGCGGCGAACAACAGCCACAGTGCAACTCGCACCATGAGGTCAGCGCGTGGTAGCGCTACTCGCGGATTTCGACGTAGCTCTCGAGCCGCGCGACCTCATCGGCATCGACGTACTTGGCCATCTCGCGACGGAACTGCTCGAGGCTGGTATACGGCCGATACTCTTCAAACTCGTGCACCATCTTCGCGCTCATGCCCGGGATGGTTTCGATGACGGCCTCGCTGGCGGTATTTAGATCGATAGGCACAAAGACATAACGTTCGAGTCGCGCGACCTCGGCGTCGTCGACGTACTTGCTCATCTCACGCCGAAACTGTTCGATGGAACGGTAAGGGCGATACTCTTCAAACTCGTGCGCCATTTTTCGGCTCATGCCAGGCACCAGCATGATTTCGTCGCGCGACGCGGTGTTCAAGTTGAGCGGTCGGAACAGACGTGTGTACAAAGCCTCCGCGTCGACATCGAGCGTCTCGACTACGGCAGCAAAACTCGTCGCATCGACGTATGGCCGCCCCGCGACGATCGTTTCGGCTTTGGCTGCGTCGAGTCCCGGCAGCGATGCCAATGCGTCCTCACTCGTAAGATTCGGGCTAAGCAACCCATCGGGGCGGCCTACCTGCGCATCGGCGGTGGACGCAAAAGCAGTAAGGGCGATGCATATGGCAACAATTCTCATGACGTTTCGAATCCTAGATTGAGGCTTGGCAAAACTTCCACGCGGGGCCGCGACCCTATCCCAAATGAGAATGACTCGCAAGAAAGCGCTCGCTGACCCCGTGGAGGCGGCTCCGCATCGGCGCCAATCGACGACGTTCCGGCTTTGCTACATTGGGCGAATGCGTCGCCCCTTGCTGCTGCTTTTCGGCACTCTGTTCACCGGTTTGGCTTTCGCCGATGCTCGCCTCGCGGCGGACTTCGCGACATTTCTTGACTGGTTTCCAGGTCGTTACGACAACGCGCTGCAGGTTCGCGAGCAGCAACGGGCAGGCGTGTCCGGCGACGAGCGCAACTATCGGCGGCACTCGATCTTTCGTCGTGTCGATTTGCCCGCGTTTGGCAATGTGGTGTTCTACGCCGAGCAGTACCGAGACGGCGACCCAAGCAAGGTTTATCGGCAACGGATTTATGTGTTGACCTTGGATCTCGAACGCGACGCGATTCGCCTTCGAGTTCATGTCCCCGCCGATTCCGCCGCTCTGCTCGGCGCATATCGCGACCCCGCATTGCTTGCTGAACTCAAACCATCGCACACGAGGGTCTTTGCCGGCTGTGACGTATTCTGGCAACGGCGTGGGGATCGTTTTGAAGGCTCGCTCGAGCCAGGCAAGTGCCAATTTGATTCCGCCGCGTTCGGACAACGCGTTCAACTGGAGGAAACGTTGACCTTGTTTGAGGACGCACTGTGGTTTGCCGACCGTGGCGTTTCAATGAGTGGTGAGTACCTGTTTGGCATGAAAGGCGCGGAGCCTGCGAAAGCGCTGCGAGCACGGCCACTGATTTGCGGGTTCGCAGGCGATCCGGGCCGCTGGTGGACACATGATCAGGGAGGCGAGATTCAAATAGACGACGACACCCGGTCAGCGACTATTCGCGTACAGCGCCTCAAAAGCGAGGACAGCGATGCGCTAACGATGAGTGTCACGACGAGCGACGGCGAGCGTGGCTTCGCCAGCGCCGGAGAACGGCGCATCGCTTTGTCGGTAGCGGACCAGCATTTCGAGTGCGGGCTCGACAATGCGGATATCTACGCTGACGACCCCAACATGGATGGTCGACACTCAGCGCCGATGGACTAGCATTACGCCATCATGCGGGACGCAGCTAACAGGGACAGACACGTTCGCCGTGTCATCGTCATCGAGGGGCTCGCGAACGTCGTCGTGCTCGCTATTAAGACCTGGGCGGGATTGGTTACAGGCTCGCTCGCCATCCTCGGCGATGCGCTGCACTCGCTGACCGACGTTTTCAACAACGTGATGGCGTGGTTCATCATTCGTTTCTCGGCCAAGCCACCTGATCACAACCATCCTTACGGCCACCGGAAATTCGAGGCGCTTGCCGTGTTCATTCTGGCGACACTGCTGGTGGTGTTGTCGTTTGAATTGGCGCTAAACGCTTTGCGGCGCGATGCTGAAGCGCCGACGTCATCACCGCTTGCACTGGTCGTCATGCTCGTTGTGCTCGCGATCAACATCGCGCTCACCGTCTGGCAGCGCTACTGGGCCTCACGTATCGCATCAGACATCCTGCGCGCCGATGCCGACCACACGCTTGCCGACGTACTGACGACGCTCGTCGTCATCGTTGGCTGGCAGCTGTCGGCGCGCGGCTTTCCATGGCTGGATATGGTTTGCGCGCTTGGCGTTGCGGGTCTCGTGATGTATCTCGCGTGGGGGTTGTTTCGACGCGTACTGCCGGCGCTCGTTGACGAGAAGGCCGTCGAACCGGAATCGTTTGCCGCGTCTATTGCCGCCGTGTCCGGCGTACGCGAGGTGCGGCGCGTCCGCACGCGCTTGATTGGCGACGTGCGGGCAGCCGATGTCGTTGTGGCCGTCGACGATGCACTGTCGGTCGCTGCATCGCATGAGATTGCCGACCGAATCGAGCTCGCGGTGGAACAGGAGTTTGGCGTCGAGGACATCACGATTCATGTCGAGCCCATCGGCAAAACGTAACCGGCTCGTTCAGCGACGAGCCTGTATTAACAGGTGCGAAACAAAGCAGTCGCAGTTGGGTCACACCCGCTCGCTAACCTAGCCCTCCATCCGGCACTCGCCGAACCGTTCGTTAGCCTTCGATACTAGACAGGGTGACACCGTGATACGCGCCGTACTGGTTTGTTGCCTGGTGGTACTTCCCGTTGCGGCGGACGCGTTTGAAGTCTGGGACGGTCCGCTGGTCTCGTACTCAAAGGCGGGAACAGACGACCCAAACGACCCAGCGTTTCAGGACGAACTGACGACGAACGTCCGCATTACGCGGGGCTTTCAGGGCGGCATTTACAATGTGGCGCAAGAGAGCTTCTTCAGCCAGACGACAAGTCCAGCGGACACCGAGTGGGCATTTTCAGGGCTCAACGGGAGCCCAAGCGGCAGCGCGTTCAGCGCCACAAACTGCGCCAACAGCCCGGGGCTGTGTGACTTTCGGAATTGGTTCGATGCACAGGGCGAAAACTCGATGGGTGAAAACCTTGTTGGGCGGCCCGCCGTGGTGCATCTAATTACCGACGACATCTACCTCGATCTCACGTTTTCTGAGTTTACGAGCGTCAACCTCGGCGCTCGTGTCGCCTACGAACGAGCATCGCCGTCCAGCAGCGTACCGGTTCCGCTGCCGGCGTGGGCGGTGATGCTGATCGCTTTGCTGATCGTCTGGGTCGGCGGACGAACCATACGGCGCAACACCTGACGCGTCGCGGTCTCGGCGCGAGACCGTCGACTCCCGCAAGCAGTTCGGACACGGCCCCTGCGTTATGCTTGGTACCGCGGGGTGCGAGCAACAACAATAACGAGGATAACTCGATGAAATTTATGGTGAGCTGGAGCGTAGACCAAGATCGTTGGCCGGCAATTCTCGAGAAATGGGGGTCGATGAGCCCGGCAGAACGCGCCGACGTTGGCGACGGCGTGACGATGATCGGCCGATGGCACGATTTGGTGTCGCGAACCGGTGTGCTGATTATTGAAGCGACGGACACAGCAGCGGTTACGACCTATCTCGGCAATTGGAACCCGCACATGGACATCGATGTGGTGCCGGTCCTCGATGACGAGGAATCGGCAGAAGTGGCACGGCAAATCGTCGCGAATCAAGCCTAGGCCGCAAGCAGGGGTGCGCGGACTTTGCCGTTCCGTGGCAGCCCGTAGGGTTGCTGCAGATTGTCGCGGCGTACTTACTAGATGACCAATTGTCGAAATTGCCAAACGCCACTGGACGGTGAGTATTGCGCGAACTGTGGTCAGCGCAATGTTGACCTGGAACGACCGATTTGGGCCTTGGTCGGGGAAGTCGTCAAAGAGACCTTCGAACTGGACGGCCGTACCGCGCGGACTCTAACGAGCATGTTCCGCCATCCGGGAATACTCACCAGCGAGTTTCTTGCGGGCCGGCGACGACATTACATGCCGCCACTCAGGCTATACCTCGTCGTGAGTATTTCTTTTTTCGTCGTTGTCGCTTGGGTGGCACAAAGCGGTGTGCTGCTCGACCCAGGTCAAGACCCGGCTATTGACGCCGCCGTGCAAGCGAGTTTCTTGTCCGACGACTTACCGAAGCTGATGTTTGTCTTGTTGCCCGTATTTGCGCTTTTCCTGAAAGCGGCTTATTTCAAACGGCTGTACTTCGACCATCTGATCTTTGCGATCCATCTGCACACCGCGTCATACATCATACTCGCGCTGATGTTGCCGCTCGAAGATGTCGCCGACCAGAATCTTGGTTTGCTGATCGCGCAAGTTGTTCTGTTCGGGTATTTCGTTGCGTACTTTGTGATCTCTATCCACCGCGTGTATCGGTCTGGCTGGGGCATCGCGATATTGAAATCGACGCTGGTCCTGTTTGCTTACATGATCCTCATGTCGATTGCGATCGAGACTACGAGCAACATACGGCTCATTGCGGATTGATTTCGCAGATCGAGTCCGTGAAGGATGCTGGGCCGGGCGTGACCGGAACCGCATGTTGACGACACGGATGTCTTCGAGAACTACGAATAGGATCGCGGGTGTAGTTCAATGGGCGAGCCGCGCTAAGCGGCGAGCGACCAGCCATGGATGGCTGGGCCGGGCGTAACCGGAACCGCGCGTTGACGACACGGATGTCTTCGAGAGCTTCAACGCGGAATGCGGGTGTAGTTCAATGGGCGAGCCGCGCTAAGCGGCGAGCGACCAGCCATGGATGGCTGGGCCGGGCGTTACTAGAATGGCACGTCGGCGACAGGGATGTCTGCGAGAACTGCGAATAGGATCGCGGGTGTAGTTCAATGGCAGAACCTCAGCTTCCCAAGCTGATGACGTGGGTTCGATTCCCATCACCCGCTCCACTAAACCCGCTGCGAACGTCCTGCTGACAGGAGTGGCTTGCCGACCGGCAAACAACAGTCCGCAAGCCGGGTAAGATTCCGAACTTGCCTGTTGGGTTCTCGCCGGGGTTAAAGCCATGTTGCTCTTTGTCACCGCTGTGGCGGTAGTACTGGTGGTTTCGTTTCTGTGCTCGATCTTTGAGTCGGTTCTGCTGTCTTTGACGCGACCGCAGATTGAGCTCATGTCGAGTACGAAACGACGTGCTGCGGAGCTTCTCACAGGGTTCAAGGAGAACATGGACGTCCCGATTGCGGCGATTCTCATTCTCAACACCGCAGCGCATACGGTCGGCGCCGCGGTAGCTGGAGCCAGCTACTCGAGCGTCTTCGATCCGAGCACGCTATGGGTCTTTTCTATTCTGTTCACGATCGCCGTGCTCGTTCTCACCGAAATTGTCCCGAAGACGCTCGGCGTGAGCTATGCAACGACGCTGGCGACGCCGGTTGCGCATGGAATTCAGTGGCTGAGTCGGTTGTTGTGGCCGCTGGTAGTTGCGAGCGAGAAACTGTCGCGCTCGCTGCGCGGCAACGTGGAGACATCGGTAACGTCGCCCGAGGAGATTCGAATGCTCGCGTTTCTTGGGCAGAGCAAAGGTGATGTTGGCGCGAGAACAGCCGGCATGATCGTTGGCGCGGCTCAGTTACGCCAGCTGAGCGTACGAGACATCATGGTGCCAGCAGAGGATGTGCACTTTCTTTCGGTCAGAATGCGGCGCGGCGACGTGTTGGACTATGTACGCCGCAGCGAACACAGCCGTTTTCCACTGTCTACGACTGACAGCTTCGATGACGTCAACGGTGTGGTGCTTGCCAAGAGACTGCTGGATTGGTTGCTGCGACATCCGGACGAGGCGATCGATTGGGATGAGCTCCGCGACGAAATACTCATGGTTCCGGAAAGCCTGCCGCTGCCGAAGCTGTTGCGCACGTATCAAGACAGCCATCGACACATGGCGCTAGTCGTTGACGAATACGGCACGATCGAAGGCATCGCGACCCTCGAAGATGTTCTTGAGGAAGTCGTTGGGGATATTCGCGATGAAAGCGACACGCCGGCCGATGACATTCGCGCGCGTGCCGATGGCTCGTTGGTCGTGCGCGGCTCTGTCGACTTACGGCAACTGTCAGCGCATCTCGGTGTCGTCTGGCAGCCAGAGGCCGAGATCGCATCGGTTGGCGGTCTGATCAGCGAGCAGCTCGAACGCATACCGGTCGTCGGCGACAAGATCTCCTGGAACGGCTATGAGGTTACCGTGATACGTGCTGATCGCACGAGAGCGCGCTGGGTCAGGATCGAAGCGGAATAGCGTTACCGTCCTGGGGGCGCAACAGAATCCCATTTGAATGGGAGCCAGTATCCAAGCCAACCTGTGGCGACGGTTATGACCGTGTTGCGTCGCCAGGTTGCGGTTGCGGACGCCAATCGGGCCGGCCGAGTATGCGTCGAAGCAATTCGCCTGTAGATCGAGCGCGGAACATGTCACGAATTAGAGCGGGCAGTTCCGAGAACCAGACGGCGGGTGGGTTGACGCTGTCGAAGTCCCGCTTCAAACCGTAACGCGGTGTTTCCTCCTCCGCTTGGTACGTGCCGAAGAGCTGGTCCCAAACCATCAAGATTCCGCCGTAGTTTTTATCCATGTATTTGTCGTCGCAACCGTGATGAACGCGATGGTTTGACGGCGTGTTGATGATCCGCTCGAGCGGTCCGAGCTTGCCGACGAGCTCCGTGTGGATCCAGGTCTGGTAGGCGAGCACAACGATGATGCCAAAGAACACCAGCTCGGCCGGGAACCCGATTAACACCAACGGCAGGTGGAACACTGCCGAAACGATGCCTTCGAGTGGCCCAAAACGGATACCAACGACCATGTTCATGTATCGGGACGAGTGATGCACAGCGTGTTGGGTCCACAGCAGGCGTACTTCGTGGGCGATTCGATGTTCCCAGTAGTAAACGAAGTCGGCGGCCAGCAATGCGAGACCGATCGTCCAGGCGTTCACCGGCATGGTCCACGTAACGAAGCTCTCGCTAACGTAGACATACCCAACGTAGGCGAAACCGAGAATGAAGACCTCGACCAACAAATACGGAATCTGTGTGGACGCACTTGCAACCATATCGAGCATCGACTTCCCGGTAAGCGAGCCGGAGAACAGCGCTTTGAGGATTTCGATAGCAAGGATGGCGGCGCCAATCAGAAAAAATGTTTCGTCGATCGTCGTGCCGAGTTCGGTTATTTTTTCCAACGTCATTGGACGGCTCCGAGTCCTTTAGTCAGCGTGCGCCATGCCAGATTCGCGGCCTGCTCGTGGGTTGCGTGTCCGTCGCGGATAATCTCCCAACCGGCATATACCAAATGGTCATAGGCTTGGACGATCCACTCGGTCGGTACGGCGGCGTCAAAAACCCCTTCCTCTTTAGCGCCGTTGACCGCGTCCCGTATTTCCTGCAGCTGACGCTCGAACTCAGCGGATATTTTTGGATCATCGTCCAACGGCTCGCGAAGCAGAAAACCGTAGCGATCCCCCAACGGAATGATCGCGACCAGCGTTAGGCGCAGCGCCTCAGCGTGCGATTCGACGCCCTCGCAAGCGCGCTCCGCGGCTTCGTCCATCTCGCGAACTGCGCGTTGCGCGAGTGAGTGCATCAAGTCGTCGCGTCCGGAAAACAGCCGATGCAGCGTTGCGCGACCTACGCCCGCTCGTTCCGCAATGTCAGCGAGCGAAGCAGTGGGGTCTTCAGCAAGAATCTCGAACGCGGCCTCGAGTACCGCATCCGCAGAAGTAAGGCGTTTTGAAGTAGACATGAGACAATAATGTCTCATTTGGGACTTGAATGTCAAGCTAGGTGCGAAACCGTGCGCTGGACGCTTGAATCAGGCCAATCGGAGCTCATTGAGATAGGCGAGAAGGCCCACTCCGTTCCCCGATCCAGAGTCGGGCCTTGCGCATCGAAAGGACAGCAAAATGGAAAAAATCGGCTTTGGCGGTGGCTGCCATTGGTGCACCGAGGCGGTATTTCAGGCGCTCCGAGGCGTGCACGCCGTCCGGCAGGGCTGGATAAAGTCGCCGCCGCCGTTCGACACGTTTTCTGAGGCCGTGCTGGTTGATTTCGAACCGCGCGAGATCGATCTAGCGACGCTTATCGAGGTGCACCTGCGAACCCATGCCAGTCAGTCTGAGCATAGTTTTCGGACGAAGTATCGCAGCGCGGTTTATGTGTTCGATGAGCGTCAAAGCGAGTTTGCAAACCGCGCTTTGCGTGAGCTTCAGCAAGCCTTTGATGCGCCGCTCATCACCAAGGTAATGCCGTTCGACGGTTTTAGGGCATCGGAGCCGCGAATTCAGAACTACTACTTACAGAACCCCGAACGGCCGTTCTGCAAGAACTACATCGACCCGAAACTTGCGCTCCTCCGTCGAAAGTTCAAGCGATTTGCGAAAACCAACGACGATGAGGCCGGCGAACGGGCGAGCGAGGCAGAATCCGTCACACCTTAGCGAGACAATGGGCAGGATCTTGCTGCGTGCTGGTCTAACTCAAACTGCATCGCCCGGTTCGGGTCGGCAGATTCGTCGCGCTTACAGTTGCTTGACGAGATCGCGAATGCACGCCGATCGCATGGCGACTTCGTCTTCCAGCGACTTCAGCTCCTCGAGAACGGTTTCGGCAACGGAATCTTTCTGCTTCTTGTTCTCGAGCAGTCGGTCGAGATCGTCCAATGCCTTTTGCAGGTCCGGATGGCTCTCGAGGACCGTCTGCTGCCTCTTGCTGTCCCCACCGGCGGCCATCGTTTTTTGCACTCGCGGGAACCAGTAGGTTCGCGTCGCCGGCAAGAACGAGCCTTCGTTGCGCTTGTAGATGATTCGCAAGATATCGTGGTTTGACACGCCGTTTACGTGGTACCGGGTGATTTGCCGCGGGTTGCGAATTCCCATGGCGTCGAGCTGTGGATAATCGTTCGTGGACATAGCTTTGTTCTCTTTATCGGCAGCTTCGGCAGCGAAATGGCAGCGCTGTCATTTTCCAAGGCTACTCAGTTTGAGGCCTATCTGCCAAGTGCAATGCGTGAAAAGGGCGAAGCCTGCCCGGGGATACGCGCCTTGCGAGAGATCTAGTCGGCGATGGGGAGATTCAGGCGCGCGAGGTTTTCGAAGCGCTTGAGCAGCTTCCAGACTTCTATATCTTCGCAGCCCTTCTCGGCGATCAGCGCATCGACCTCGCGGTGAACGACCTGCTGGGCCACCGTCACCATATCGTCGACTTCCTGCGGCGACGCCTCAGGGTTCTTCGCAGCGAGCGCGGCGTAGGCTCGGTTTCGTGCGTACCCGTAGTTACGCTTGAATTTAGCGAGGCGATCGAGCTGCGGTGTCTTGCATTCGGACACGGCACGGTCCGCGGACGCAAACTGGCCGAAGACGTGCTCCGGCTCCATGCGATAGCTGTTGCGGCTGGCTGCGTGCATTTCGAAGCCAATGAAGGCGACGATGATGACGACGAAGGCAATGCCCCCAAAGTTCACGATTGAGCTGCCTTCGCCTTCGCCTGGGCGATTGCCGACCGCATATCTTCTGCCCTATTGCACGCGTGTACCGATCATACCCAACCTCACCGCGTTCACAATTCTTGGCGATGTTGCTCAGCGAAGCAGTGGTCGCCTCAGTCTGAGAGACCCGGCGGCCAAAACTCGTCCGCCGGGCCATAGCAGAATCAGTTCAACTTGCAGCCGCGCCCGAAGAAGCCTCCGGTGACGCCACCGCCAACGTCGAGATCGCCAAATATATCCCGAGGCAGCCCGAACTGATCGCGACGCGTGACCGTACCGGTTCCCGTAATGGTCTCGCCACCACCGACTGCCGTGAGTTCGACGGCGTCGCCGTCGATGCTGCCTGTAATGGTGTACAAGACACCTTCAAACACTTCGAAAGCCTCACCGGCAATAGCGTCGCCTGTGATATCGAGTACTAAGACGCCACTTCCGCCATCGGTCGTCGTAAATTGACCGTTGAGTCGGGATTCTGCGGTATCGCTACCGAGCCGATTCACACTGTACGTGCCACTCAAGCTCTCGAGCGGCAGATTCCAAGTACCGGAGATCGAGTTGGGCGTGTCGAACGTTCCCGTCACTTGTACATTGGGGTCGGAGGTGGACGTATCGAAGGTCGGCGGAGCGGACACTTCGTACGTTGCAACGGTGGTTCTCGTCCCGTTCTCTGGATCGTAAGCGGCCCAATTCAGGTCGTCGGCATCGCGGAAGAAGAGTCCGCGACCGACGTTCAAGGTAACGTTCGTCACCCTGTCGCCGGCCGTCGTACCGACGAAGGCACCGGAATACGCGCAAGACAGCGTATCGCGCAGGTGATCGATCGCGAACGCCTCGCCCGGCAAGAATGCCATACGCTCTTCAACCGACATGATGTCGGAAATCGGTACCGTGACCTCGGCATCAAAGTCGGCAGCGGCGAAATCGATTGCCGGCCAACTGTCGGCGACCACCTGCAGACCTTCGGAGATGTTTAGCCCGTTCCTATTGTCCTGGTCGGTATCGAGCATTAACAGGAATCGCGCCATGTTGGCCGCGGCTGGGTCGTCGATCTGGCCGTTGCCGACAAGCGCTGGCGGCGATGCCAGCGTCGTGCATTCGGTCGAACCGAGTTCGACCGCACCGACCGAAAACGTCACGGTGTTGCCCGTTTCACACGTATAGCGACCGACCGCATTGGTGACGCCCGATTGCTGGCCGGACTCGTAGGACAGGCCAGACACGTTCGCATCTTTGAAAGCGCCCTCCTGCACGGCCGCCGGTGGCGGTGGTGGTGGCGGCGGCGGCAGGGGCGGAGCATCGTCGCCGCCACCGCCGCCGCAGGCGCCCAGCGAAACAAAGGCCGCCGCCGCGATACTCAGTCGTAAGGAAATCGTCGTCATAGCATCTCTCCCCAGATGCGCCGTCCAGGACGGCTCGTTCTTGACCACGATCGACTGTGTGCGGGGCACCCGAAATAGTCTTATCGGAAAGCTTAAGTTTTTCTGCTTTTTCTTTAATTGCGGGCCAATCACTGAACATATCTTGGGATTTGGCGGTTTAGCGCCTCGCACCGTGTCGAAAAGCTCACGTATCGGGCGGCTTGGCGATTGCACTGGGGCTATCGCGAAGGCCTGGAGTTATGTGAAATTCGAGCCGCCAGCCTAATATGACCGGGGCAAAGCGTTCGCTTAGAAGCCGCGTTTGCCTTGGATCGAAATTTGAAAGTCGTCGTCGACGGTATCGTCCGTGTTGAGTGGCACGGCGAAATCGATGTGGACCATGCGGTTGCTGGCCGCTCGCGTACTCATCAGCCGAATACCGACGCCAACATTGGTCAGGACTCGATCCACGGTGTTGCCGGTGATGTCATCGCCCCAAACGTAGCCAGCATCTACAAACGCGGCACCGCCGACACGAAACAGACGCCATGGGTACCAATCGGTGATCAGACGTTGTTCGAGTGTCGCCACGACGCGCGCATCGCCGTTGCCATAGCCGCGCTCATAGCCGCGCAAGCCGGTTAATCCGCCAAGCAGCACGGGGTTGTCCAGGTCCGGCTCGTGCGCGACCGTGGACTCAATCGCGGCATACCACGACGCGCGCTCGGTTTGCTTGCGAACATAGCTTCCCGAGAACTCAAAGCGACCGTTGCGAAGATCGCCGCCCTCGACTCGGCCAGCCGCGCCAACGCGCCAAGAGGCGAGCGCCTTTGTTGGATCGCCGGCGCTGCTTGCGGCCCTTAAATCGAAAATAGCGCCATCGCGATCCGAGCCAGTGGATTGTCCAAACCAACCCAATGTGGCCGAGTAAAAGGTGCCGACGAAAACATCTTCGGTAATGGCTATGCGCGTGAAGTTCGTCGCGGTGACAAAACGATCTTGAATGGCTTCGAAACGAACAAACGGGTAGCGCAGTTCGCGATCCTCGGGCACGACGACCAGCCGATTGGGCTCGAATACCGGCTCGAATGTATCGTCGTTGAATGCAACGCCGACCATCCAGCGTCGCGACCAGCCATCGACCAGACCGCTTGACCAGCCGTACCACGCTTGGGCATCGGTTTGATCGCGCCGATATTCGGCGACCTCATCGCCGAAACTGAACAGCGGCTCTTCCTGTTCGACAGTCGTAATATCGAGTCCACCGCTCCATCGGCTGTCCAGTGAGTAGAACGGCTGAAAAAGACGCAGGCGCTGGCCATCGCCGTCGTCGCTGTCGCGAAATCCCGCTTCGAAACGCCACCATGTCCCCAGAAAATTGCGGTTACCGTAACGAATCGTCGATGACTCTCGGTCGCCGTCATCTTCGATACTGAGCGTGAGCTCTGCGCCGGTTCCGGCTAGGTTGCTCTCTTGCACGCCCAGTAGGAATTCGGTCTGGCCGCCTTTTTGGGTGAAGCCGATCTGTGGAAACAGCGTCCAGTTGTCACGCGTCGTGATGGTCAAATCAACGATGCCATCGCCTTGCGGGGAGGCGCTTATGTCGACGGCGTACAGATATTTGTTGCTTCGCAGTACGCGCTCGGTTTCTTCAATCGCCTGTGCCGAAATCGGATCGCCTTCGGCGAAAAGAAGCTGGCTGGCGATGACCCCTTCACGCGTCAGCGCATTGGTTCGATTGGCGACGCGGTACAGCCAACCGCTCTCCTTCGGTTTGCTGTTATCGAAGATCTGGCGGCGGACGATGCGAATCGAGCCGATACGCGCGCCTTGCGCTTCGAGCTTCTCGAATACGGTTGGCTCGGCGCTCTCGGCACTGACGTTGCCAGCAAAAACCGCAATAAGGCAGGCAAACGATCCCAGGTGTTTGCGCATGTATCGCCCCGCGAGCCGGAAGATTCCCTTCAGGAGATCGGATAGTCGCCAATCAACCGGCGACTGGCAACGGCTGGGGTCGCAATGTTGGCGGACGGCGACTCGATCTAAGTTGGAACGCGGGTTTGCCAGCCGACATTCGCTCCGATCACCGATGATTTTCTCCGCACACTCCATTGTGCGACGCGGCAATCGAGCCTTTTGCTAATCAAAATTCAGACAAGCTTTGATGTTCGCGTCCTCAGCCGCCGTTTCGACCCTGCCTGCGTAATCGTGCGATTGCCGTTGCAGCGGCGGCGCAGTATCTTGTTCAGAAAACGGGGCAAGCAAGCCATGCGGCGCCCCAGGGCCGTCCGAGGCACAGTGGAGGACACGACCGTGAAATCGATCAGAACCCTGCTCGAAAAGAAAGGCGCTCAAGTGTGGTCTATTGGGCCGAAAGCCTCTGTCTTAGACGCAATCAAGGCGATGGCTGAAAAGGGCATCGGGGCGCTACCGGTTATGGAAGGCGATGAGCTGCTCGGCATCATCAGTGAGCGCGACTACGCCCGCAAAGTCATCCTCGAAGATCGTTCGTCGAAAGAAACGTTGGTCGAGGACATCATGACCAAGAAGGTGATCTGCGCGCGCAAATCACAGCAGGTCGAAGAATGCATGGCCATCATGATGAACGGCAACTTCCGGCATATGCCTGTTGTCGAGGACGAAAAGGTCGTCGGCGTACTGTCGCTACGTGACCTCGTCAAAGTCGTCATCGCCGAACAACAGTTCACCATTGAGCAGCTGGAAAGCTACATCGCGGTTTCTTACTAGACCGCGAACGTTGAAGGACCAACCGAAAACAAGACAAACATCGTTGGCCCGGAAGCTGTAATCCGAACGAAAAACTGTGAAGTCAGCGTTTGCCGTTGCGTAGTCTCCAATCGAGAATGGGGATGACGCCGGCTTGCCGGAAGCCGTAGTCCGGAACATACCGGCGCGGTTGGGGATTTCGTTCGTCGTTTCCATTGCGGGGAAGCATCATGTTGAGACGCACTCTAGTCGTTGCGGCGCTGGCCGCATTGATCGCCGGCTGTGCAACGCCGGCTACCGTCTTCGAACTCGACGAGCTGGAGCCGGAAAACGGGCTTGTCATCATGCGACTGAGCTCGAATTCGCTGAGCACCGGGTTCTTCAAATACTGGAACACGCTGTCGGTGCGCGAAGTTGGCGTTGAGCAACCCGGCGAGTTCCAAATAAGCCTGTCGCGAAAAGGCAATGCACGGAGCGCCGTCTACTTCGGCAGCTTGCCGCCAGGCCGGTACCGCCTCGAGAAACTGCATTCCGAGCAATGTGGCGCGATGTGTATCAGCTCCACAATTACGATCAACGAGAAATTTGGCGATTTCGATGTGGCGGCGGGACGAACCACCGATCTTGGTCACGTCGTCTATTCGACGCAAGGTGCGCGCAAAGTTGCGATGACTCGTGGCGATACGATGACGCCGTGGATCCCCGCATACATTGCCAACTACTACCCCAATATTCAGGCAAGCGCGGTCGCGCCTCCTTACCTCGGCTGGGTCGACGAGCCTGCTCGTGGCGAAGCGCTGCAGGCAATGTACGAGCGTGACCGCACGCGCTCGCTCGGCCTTTTGAAACCATCATCGATGGACGATGGCAGCATTCTGTTCGGCACGCTGCTCGGCATGGTTAAGCGCTGGGAGCCAGGCAAGGTCATGGTGGTTTACGACACTGGAATGCAAGGCGCGGTCGAGTCGGTAGTCGAGGTCGAACCCGGCATCTGGCTCGTAGGCGGCGAAAACGGTCGGTTGAGGGTGTCACGCGATGCCGGACGCAACTGGACCGACTTTGGCGATGGTTTTCCGTACCTGAACATTGCGGCGTTGAACGTTCACGACGGACGGATATTCGCCACGGTGAGCAATGAAGATGAACTGAGTGTTTTCGAGACGACGCTCGACGACGGTACGTGGCAGCAACTGTCGTCCAACGAGTTGGAGTTCTCGTTTTGGACGGGCGTGCCGATTTTTCCGCAGTCGTTTGTCGTCGACAGCAAACTGGTCACATCGCTGCCGACCAACGGACTGCTGATTACTGACCTCGATGACCGTACGTCGACCGTCAGGACATTCCCAGGCTCGATATTCAAATTTGGTGTGGGCGGCGATGGTGTGCTGCGCTGTATGTGTACCAAGGCGCTGTTCAACAACCCATGGAAAAGCGCGGACCTCGGCGACAACTGGGAACGGTCCGAGCACGATCGCTACATGTGGGTACCGCACTTCACCGATGTACAAACCGGCTACGGACTGTTGAAGGGCCGAGTGCTGAGAACGGTGGACGGTGGCGCAACTTGGGAGGACGTCGGGCCTGCGCCGAAGTATGCAACGACGCTTGGACACTTCGAAGTCTCAGGGGATTTGTACGCGGTCGATGAGTACGCCTTCTACTACCGCAGCAGCGACGGCGGCAAAACCTGGGAGAAAACCTAGCTGAGTCGGCTTTTCACATGTCTTCGAGATCGGCCGACGTAATCTTGGCCGCGATTCGGAGGCCAATTGCACGCGAGCTGCTCACTGACGGATGCACGAGATCCCGGTCGTAGGCTGACTCAACATCCGGGTCGATGACGGCGGCCATCGGCACGAAAATCACATCGGCGTCCCGACTTGCCAGTCGCTCGATTCGGTTGGAGAGCTCGTCCAGCTCAGCTTCGCACGCCGCGAAGTCCCCGCCAGCGGCCGGCGGCGGGTAGTAGCCGAGCACGACAACACGTGATCCGTCGGCGACAATGCGCTGCACCAGGTCGGGATATTCACCGGTAGCGCCGTCGCTTGAGATCAGCTGATCCATGACGCTGTCGCAGCGCTCGCAGTCGCATTCCTCGGCGAGATCATTAGCACCACCCACGATGACCACCCAGCGCCAGTCGCGGCGACGATACTGGGTGGCAATGTCGAGCCCAGCATCGATGGCATCCGGCTCCGGGAAGCTGATGCGTGCACCGGGTACCGCGAGATTGACGACCCACTCACCCAGACCTTCGCCAATCGCATCGCCGATCGAGGCGCGCCGATCTCGATGCCACCGCATCACCGAATCGCCGATCACCAGAATCTGGCTGCCCGGCTTATCCGCTAGCTGCTCGGCGGCATACTCGTCGAAAGCGACATTGGCACAGCCCGCAACAATGAGCGCCAACGCCGCGATTAAAAACGCGGGTAATCGCGTAACGGCCTTCGTATTCAAACTGACTTTTCCTCGTCTAGCTGGCCCTGCGTTATGAGCCGGGCGCTGTTCTGCCCGGTGAGATACGACCAGAGCCAGCTATAGGCAACGGCAATGCGGCTTCGCGTACCGATCAAAAAATAGATGTGCGCGATGCCCCAGATCCACCAAGCGACGAAGCCTTTCATCTTAAGCCAACCGAAATCGCCAACGGCTGCGCTGGGCCCAATCGTGGCCAGGTTGCCTGCGTGTCGGTACCGGAAAGGCTTGGGCGCAGGTTTCGCATCGACGCGGCGGCGAATGACGTTCGCGACATAGACGCCCTGCTGCTTCGCGGCCGGGGCGATACCTGGCACCGGCTCGCCGCTGGCATCGGTTACCGCCGCGGTGTCACCGATGACGAAGATATCCGCACTGCCGGGAACCGACAGATCGGGCTCCACGACTACTCGGCCGGCGCGATCCGTACCAGCGTCGAGCCACCCACCAGCCGCCGAGCCTTTGACGCCGGCCGCCCAGATTTTGGTGGCGGCATGGATGCGCTCGCCGTCAATAACGATGCCGTCGTTATCGCAATGCGTCACCGGCTGGCCCTTTAGTACCTCGACGCCGAGTTTCGTCAGTGCGCGCTCGGCATAGTCCGACAGCGCCTCTGGAAACGCCGCCAGAACGCGCGGACCGGCTTCAACGAGCAGCACCCGGGAGGCGCGCGTATCGATACGTCGAAACTCCCTCGGCAATACGCGGCGAGCTAGATCGCCAATGATTCCGGCCAGCTCGACACCGGTGGGACCGGCGCCGATGACCACAAAGGTCTGGAAGGCCTGTTGCTTTGCGGGATCGTCGCAGCGTTCCGCGTATTCGAAGGCGGACAATAAGCGACGGCGAATCGTCGTTGCGTCCTCCAGGGTCTTTAGCCCGGGGGCGTGCTGCTCCCAGTCGTCGTTGCCGAAATACGAGTGAGTTGCTCCCGTCGCGAGCACGAGTGAGTCGAAGCCGAGCGTCGAACCGTCGGCAATTCGAATCCGTTTATCGGCTCGGTCGACGCCGGTGACCTCAGCCATCAGCGTCGTTACGTCGGACCGACCGCGAAAAAGGCGCCTGAGCGGCCAAGCGATCTCCGACGTTGGCAAAATCGTCGTCGCCACTTGGTACAGAAGCGGTTGAAAAAGATGATGATTTCGCTGATCGATTAGCGTAACGCGAACGCCGGCGCGACGTAGTGCTTTGGCGCAGCCGAGCCCGCCAAAGCCGCCGCCCACGATGACGACGTGGTGTTCCTTTTCCATACGCGAATGATCCGCCAAGCCGGAAGTTTCGTCGACGGTTTTAGATCGCTGCCGCAGCGAAATTGTTCAGATTTTGAGCTCGAGGATCTCGTCGCCGTTGTTGTCGTAGCTTCCGGTCGATCGCCAACCGAGGTGCCGGTAGAAGCCGTACGACCTGCTGGTCGGATACTTTGAGCAGCCCAGAAACAGACGGGTGTGTCCAAGGTCGGCCAATGCCTGGACGGTACGGCTGAGGAGTTCGCGTCCAATACCACGGCCTTCGAAATCCGGTAGCAGCGCAAGTACGACGATTTCCCCAGTGTCGCGATCCCCAAAACAATAGCCGACGATTTCCCCGTCGACGCAACAAACAAAACCGGGCAACGCGCCAGAGCGAATTCCGCCAGACCAGGTTTCTGTTGTAATGCCCATCGAACGCAGACGCTCTTCTGAGACGGCGTTCTGCCGGGTCCTCCCGCGCAGTACAAGGCAGGCAGGCGCGTCTTCTGGTTTTGCCGCTCGATAGACCATGCTCTCCCCAGTCGACGCCCCCCGCTGAGCCGAAGTGTTGCGGTCACAGGTGCAAAAGAAAAGGGCACCTCAATCGGTGCCCTTAATGTTGGCCACAGGATAGAGACGATTCGCCACCCGGGCGATCCCCTCTTGCTCGAGCACGCGCAAAACCTCGTCCAGGTCCTTGTAGACGTGCCCGCACTCATCTAGCGGCGTACGGTCGCAATTGCCGACGATGCCGCGAATCTCGACTCCCCCGCAGGTGCGGGTGATGTCTCGCATCTCGGCGTCGATCTCGTCATGGATGACAGACAGCTCGCGCTTGGCTTTACCGCGAGCCATCACGCGGCCGGAACCGTGGTTCACGGAGCAACCGGAACGATACGCACCGTCCAACGGGTACAAAATCGCCGCACCGTCGAGCATCGAACCTGGCACTAGGCACGGGTGCCCGGTCTTTTCCCAGCGGGTTCCGACCAAGTCCGGATGGCCGGCCGGGAATGCCCGGGTGGCGCCCTTGCGATGGACGAAGCCGCGCTTAGTAGTACCGTCCGGCAGCACCAGTGTTTCTTCCTGCACCAGGTTGTGTGAGATCTCGTAGAAGACCTTACCCTTAGCTTGGAAGACATTCTCGAGCGCCTTCTGTACGCCGCGAACAATGACGTGACGATTTGCAACCGCGTAATTGGCGGCCGAGTTGTGGTGCGCCCAGTACTCCTTGCCGAGCGGCTCGTCGATGCGAAGCCACGACTCCTCACGGCGGTTCTTGGCGAGACCGCGTAGATCCGCCCCGGCGTAGAAATAGTGATTCGCTGTTTGCCAACCGTAACCGCGGCTGCCGCAGTGAATCATCACCCACACCGAACCGTCGTCGCGGTCCACCTGCATCTCGACGAAGTGATTCCCGCCGCCGACAGAACCGATCTGAGGACACGCCTTGTTACGGGCACGATCGATACGATTTGTGTCCAGCGCCGATTCATCGACGTCGATGTACTGGCGCTCACAAACATCACCGTGGACGCCAATCGCCTTGGCGCCGTACCGGAAGATGTCTTCGATCTTCTTCTCTGTCAGACGCGGCATGTGCCTTGGCCGATGGCTACCGACACCGGTTGCGATGCGCAATTCGACGTCCTCGATCCAACGCTTACGCATATCCCAGTCGGCAACGTCTTCCGCCGTGATGCCTTCTGCCTGCAGATAAACGACACCGCAAGAGATATCGTAGCCACTGCCGGCCTGAATGATCACGTCTTCGGTAACGGCCACGCCGCCCACTGGGATCCCGTAACCGAGATGCGTGTCCGGCATCAGGTACAAGCCAATGATGCCGGGGTAGGCGGCCGCCTGGGCCGCCTGCCGCCACAGTGCTTCGTCTGTCTGTGCAAACAAGGTTTCTGACAGATACGCGTGCACGTCCGTGCGCATCTCGCCCACTTTGGGCAGCACGTAATGCGTGTCAGAAACTTTTTGTACCTGGCTCAAGAAAGACATAGCTCCATTACTCCTTTCGCAGTCGGCTGCCTGAACCAACGCGTCCCTTCAAAAACGCCATCTGGTCCGCGAGGATTCGTCGGTTCGCAAGAATCAGGCCTTCGGCGCGATTCGGAACGTACGGAATCGCCAGCAGATTGAGATCGGTTTCTTCGATCAGGCGATTGTCCTTGCGGTGGTTGCATGGTCGGCATGCAGCCACGACGTTTTCCCAGCGATCGGCGCCGCCACGAGATAGCGGCACGACGTGATCACGAGTCAACAGCCGCGGCGGCAGTTCATCGCCGCAGTACATGCACGTGTAATCGTCGCGGCGGAACAAACGTGTGTTGGTCAACGCCGGCGCGTCGGTCATGTCAATTGCCGCTGGATCCTTAGAACGCGTTGCCACAATCGAATTGATATCGAGCGTCGAACGCAGACCGGTGACACGGTTGTAACCGCCGCGCAGTCGCACCGCCTGCTCACCGGCTTCCCACGCGACCTGGTCACGGCAGTACAGCAATGCACCGCTTTCCGGCGTGATCCAGCCGACCGGTAGGCCCGCGATATCCAGCTTCAGAATGAGTGGCTCCATGGTATTCACCTTAAATGCTCACCAACGTGGATTGTGTGAATTTGTACGCGACCCCCGATTCGAACGGGGAAACGGGTGAGTTTGAAACACCCAGGTATACCGATTCCCGTCAGCCGCGCATGGTGCGGATCCTCGGAGTCGAACCGGAGCCGCTTGATAGGCTTAGAAGTTCGTTGCGTTGAAAGTACGGCACAGCGCAGTGACGTTATTGTCGCCGCGGTGCACGGCCGACTTGTTGGGTACGCCGGCTACGTCTTGATGGTCGAAATCGACCGTCTTCTCCTTCGATCAGATCCGCTTGTTTGGTAGCCGCCCTCGGAGTCGAACCGAGAAACACCTGTTTCTAAGACAGGTAGGTATGCCTGTTCCCTTCAGACGGCCATAGTTGTGTCGTTGCATTTCCAAAGACTCGATGAGTGGTATCCCCGGTAGGATTTGAACCTACACCCACCGAGGTAGAAGCTCGGTGCTCTATGCCATTGAGCTACGGGGATATCGATTGCATGCATGAGTCAACACGCCGCCCGGAGTCGAACCGGGATGATCGGGATTTGCAGTCCCGTGCCTAACCGTTCGAGCCACGGCGTGAATGTACTTGGCAGGCCAGCGACGATTTGAACGCCGATTGGCGGGTTTGGAAGCCGCAGTCTTACCATTAGACGACTGGCCTATCATGGCTCGGCGCGGTGGATTCGAACCACCATCTCGAGATTCAAAGTCTCGCGTCCTACCGTTGAACGAGCGCCGATTGGAGTTGGCACGGCTGGGGTGACTCGAACACCCGACCTCGACCTTCGCAGAGTCGCGCTCTACTGCCGCTGAGCTACAGCCGTATTTTCTGGTTGCCCGAGACGGAATCGAACCGCCGACATCCGCTTTGTAAGAGCGGCGCTCTGGCCTGCTGAGCTATCGGGCATTGCATATGGTGGCGAGGGCGGGATTCGAACCCGCGAGAGCCGGGTTATGAGCCCGGTCTGAGACCACCTCCCTCGCGATTGGAACGGGCAGCGGAAGTCGAATCCGCAACCTCGACGATGGCACCGTCGCGCTCTACCGTTTGAGCTATACCCGCATGGTCCGTCCTGAGGGATTCGAACCCCCGTTGCCGGATTAAAAGTCCGGTGCTCAACCACTAAGCCAAGAACGGTTATTGATGGACTGTTCGGCCAGACACAAACTGCTCTCACCAGACGGATAGTTGGCACTCAGTTCGGCGGTTAACGACCGATCTTCTGGACTGCCCGGAGGGAATCGAACCCCCGACCGGCCGATTCGAAGTCGGCTGCTCTAAGACCGCTGAGCTACGGGCAGATGTTTGGCGGAGAAGGTGGGGTTCGAACCCACGTGAGACGTAGCGCCTCTCTCGTTTAGCAAACGAGCGCCTTTGCCACTCGGCCACTTCTCCAGTGTTTGGGGTGAACCATCGGACTCGAACCGATATCTACCAGGGTCACATTCTGGGGCTTTGCCATTAAGCTAGGATCACCGTTGAATTGGCGGAGACTGAGAGGATCGAACTCCCACGCCCTTTCGAGCATCACCGGGTTCAAACCGGATAAGCACGCCAGCCTTGCGAGTCTCCGAAGTTGGAGCGAACACCCGGAATCGAACCGAGGTCACCTGGTTGGAAGCCAAGCGCTCTGCCAATTGAGCTATGTCCGCGGCTTGAAATTGGTCTCCGCAGTTGGATTTGAACCAACGACCTCTCGGTTCCAAACCGAGAACTCTGACCAAACTGAGCTATACGGAGAGTGGTGGAACGAGACCGATTTGAACGGCCGACCTCGCGATTATCAGTCGCGCGCTCTGCACCTGACTGAGCTACCGGTCCGAGACCTCACAACATTGAAGCGACGAACGTCCCGTCCTGGATGGCGCGACGGATGTAGCGCATGAACAAGATCGCCTTGTCTTCGAGCTCGAGCGTCGCGTCGCCGATGTCGTCAAGAGGCACAGGGAACACGTAGACATTACCCGTCGCGACACGTACGCCGTAATACGCAATACCGTGGCGGTAGCGCACGAAGCGCACCGTGTTGTTCTTAACAATGTCTTTGATGTTCATAACGCCTCCTACAAAGTTTGGGGATCCGGACAGGACTCGAACCAAGCGGCTCGTGGCAATCACAAAGACGAATACGCCGAAGTGCCGCTTGGTAGGTGATGGCATTCACCGGCGGGGCGGTGAGAATGGATGACGTCCTCGCTGGTCATTTCTGACCAGTGGGGACTCAAACATCCAATCTCGGAGTTGAAAGCCCCGTGGCTTAACCATTCGCCTACCGGATCGTTGTGGCGCCACGGATCGGACTTGAACCGACACCTGCTGGATCGACAATCCAGTGCTCTGCCATTGAGCTACCGCGGCGAAGGAATAAACGACTGAGACTACGTCGTTTGCGAACACGCTCTTGCAGGAGTACCGATCACCGTGCGTGGCGACCGTTGCCCGCGTGTCCACCGCTACTTGGCCTGGACCAACGTAGCGGTACGCATTCATGACTGCCTTTTTGTGAGTGCGGCTGATCACTCGTAGTACGCATCTAGTCGGCAGCGCGCTTACCGTGAGCCTTGCGAGCTCCAAATGGGGGCTACCCAACCGTGCGGCGATCTGCCAAGGCCCGTCCGCTTGCGGCTTCGGGACCGCCGGATTGCCCGAAGGCTCCGGCCTTAAGCCACTTTCGACACGTACCGAGGCGCGTCTTTGCGTTTAGTCATGGTGCGTATTGTCGGATTCGAACCGACGACCATCGCTTGCGAGGCGACAGCTCTACCCGCTGAGCTAAAAACGCGATTCCCATTGCGACGTGCGCGCCTCAGTCGCTTCGCTGCCTTTTGGGCGGCGAAATACAACACGCCGACTGTCGTTCACCTACCGGCTACTTGACCGATAATCGGGACGACGGCTGCACACCGCTCCCCGATGATCTGCACAGGTGCGCTCGCATGTAAGGCTCGCACTGTCCTGCACTACCCGTTGTCCTTCACGATTGACGACGTTGGTTTCGCGGGTTGCACCACCACGTGTTCTTTGTGAGGCCCGCATTCCCGACCGAGGTCGGTGCGTAAACCACATTACTTCCGCGCATCGCTTGGCCGCTATCCCCGCCAACAGTAACGAGGACAAGAGGACCGGGCTTGCCTGGGTTGACCGAACGTTGTCGTTCGGCGGGACACCATGGGCGTGCCCCTTTCACGCCGTTACCGACGCTTAGCGGCGCCAGGCCGCCAGTCGCGATCCGACCGAAGCCGTAATCGCGAGTTTGGTGGAGGATCGCGGACTCGAACCGCGCGCCTTCCGGTTGCAAACCGGGTGCTCTTCCAAAACTGAGCTAATCCCCCGAATGATTTGGCTGGCACGGCGGGACTCGAACCTGCAACCACCCGCTTAACAGGCGGGCGCTCTACCATTGAGCTACATGCCAAACAATTTGGTGGACCGGGAAGGAATTGAACCTCCGTCGCGTCGGTCTTCAACCGACCGCTCTACGCATCTGAGCTACCGATCCAAATTGGTGGAGGGAGCTGGAGTCGAACCAGCAAAGCCGTGTGGGGCACCTGGTTTACAGCCAGGCTATCTCGCCTATGAATGCCCCTCCGATATTGGGGCTGACGGTGAGTTCCGACCTCACAACCGGCTGCTTACAAGGCAGCTGCTCTACCGTTTGAGCTACGTCAGCATCGTGTGTCGGGGCAGGCGCCAATGCGCACTGCGTCGTCTGCGTGCAGTAGTCCCGTACCACGACGAGAAACTGCCCCGACACATCACACAATCCACGTTGTTAAAGAGCGCTGCCGGGACGCAAAAAAAAACCCCGGGTGGTTCGAACCAGCCAGGGCTTCTTGAGCGTTTCTGGAAGGTTCGATGGTCGAGCCTTCCGAGAATGAGTCGGACAGGCTCAGGTCATCGGTTCACCACTATTGATGGCGAGCCAATCACAACGGTTAAACGACTTACGCGTGGATATCGCGCGCAGTCGTACGTCGCCGTTGCTATGGTTGGCGGCATAGGCATGCCGTCGCCCAATTGCGGCGATTGATAAACCGAGTTGTTGGTAAATCGTGTTCATAGGTCAGGCAGTATACGGTTCAGGTTTTGCGTGTCAACAGTTCAAGTGGACGCACGTCTCGTTTTAATGAACTCTTCATATTCACTATGGTTTGCGGGTGATCTTAGGCCGAGTTGTACGAACCGATTCGAGCCATGCATCAATCGACCTTTGTTGACGTGCAGTCAGATCGAGCGCGCCTACCATAAGTTCAATCGTATCGAGCAAACGGTGTCTTATCGCGCCGCCCAATCGCTCCTCGGGAACGGATGGACCGTCGCCAAACAGCAGCCACGCTGGTGAAACGTTTGTGATTGTCGCAATGGCTTGAATGAGTTTCAGATTGGGATTCGAAGGCTCGATGGTCTCGAGACGATGCAGACCCGCTTTGGAGAGTTCGATCTTGTGTCGACGAAGCTCCGCACGAAGCGCTGCTGGTTCTAGCGAAGCCCGTTCCCGGGCTTGGCGGATTCTTTGGCAGATGCCGTTTGCAGTCATTAATGGTTACATCGCGGAAGAGGGAAACTTGGGAAATACAGACAATCGCTAATGACGACTGTCATGAGTTCGCTTTTCTAATCCCTGGTAGGGCTCGCTCGAAACAAGACTAACCGAATGCCATCGTGCCACAGAATGTCACGATGGCATTCGCGCCGCACACGGCGAATCTGACGGTGCGCGTCGGTTCTGCACGCTTTAGTTGAAACCACTACTCGAGACCCTGCACCGACCGAACGGCGACAGTCGCGAAGTCGATAAACGCACGCGTGCGGGCCGGCAGCAAAGACGCTGGCGCCCAAACAGCATTCATGGGAAAACTCTGGTGTTGATATTCCGGTAAAACCTCAACAACCAGACCGTCATCTAGTGCCTGCTGAAATGCCCAGCGTGGCCCGAGATGAAGTCCAGCACCTCGAACGACTGCATCGACAATAGCGTACACGGCGTTGATCGTAATTCCGCCTTGACGTTTTATGGAATGCTTGCGGCCATCCGGTCCCAGCATGGTTATCGGTTGTTGCCTATTTTGCTGGCGATAGAACACGTGCGAATGGGCTTCTAACTCCTCCGGAGAAACTGGCGTTCCTTTGCCGGCAAGGTAACCGGGCGACGCGACCAGCACGCGCGGGACTTCGGCGAGTTTGCGCGCTTTCAGCGCAGAGTCCGGCAGGTTGCCGACTCGTATTGCAACATCGACCCGCTCCGCCACTAGATCGGTAAATCGGCTCGATAGCGAAAGGTCGACGTCCACAAGGGGATATTTGTCGCGGAAGTCGAGCAACCACTGCGCAACGTAGCGCTGGCCGAAGTCGATAGCGGCATTGACGCGCAATAACCCTTTTGGAAGTTCGGCATCGCCTGCCACCAAGCGCTCAGCTTCCTCAAATTGAGGGAGCAGTACGCGCATTCGTTCGTAGTAATCGCTACCGGCGTCGGTAACCAGACTCTTGTTTTGAACGCGTTCCAAAAGTGTCGTGCCGAGGCGCGATTCGAGTCGCGCAATGCGGCGGGACACGCTCGACGGTTCGAGATTCAACTCGCGAGCAACAGCGCGGATAGAACCGAGTTCGACGACGCGTTGAAAGAGTTGAATATTTGCAAAGGGGGTATCTGTCTTGATCATAGTGTTGCAATTCTAGCAACACTGCGATGCCTAGAGAGCGCCTATTCAGCTCTTTTCGCAACACCTAGGATGATCTCCGTCGAATCATCAACCCATTTAGGAACTACGGAAATGATCAAAACACTGGCAGGAAAAATCGCACTGGTTACGGGCGGCAGCCGGGGAATCGGCCGAGACACCGCCGTTGCATTGGCCGAGCGCGGCGCCGATGTTGTCATCACGTACCGCTCGCAGCAGACTGCAGCCTCTGAAACCGTTTCTCATCTCGAAGATATTGGGGTTCGCGCGGTCGCTCTACCCATTGATTTTGATGTAACTAGCGATTTGAACGCGTTCGTTGAAGCACTGACCACGCAGCTGCGAATCTGGGACCGCGAGTCTTTCGATGTATTGGTGAACAACGCCGGGACGCTTCGGCTTGGTTCGTTTGACTCAACGACCGAAGATGACTTGGACGCGATCTATCGTGTCAACTATAAAAGTCCGTACTTCCTGACGCAGAAGCTTGCCGCGCTGCTCGAGAACGGCGGGCGCATCATAAACCTTGGTTCAGGAACCGCGCGTATCGCGTTTGCACCGCTGGTCAGCTACGGACCGTTAAAAGCGGCGCTGCAGAGTCTTACTCTGTACCTGGCTAGCCATTTCGGTCCACGAGGAATTACGGTCAACGCCGTTGCACCAGGTGGTCTCGAGGGCGACTTCAACGCGACGTTGTTTTCACAGATGCCGCAGGCGAGGGATTACATTGCAAGCAACACGGCGGTTGGCCGAGTTGGTATTCCAAGCGACGTGGCTGGCGTCATCGCGTTTTTGGCCGAGCCTGGCGCGGCCTTTATCAGCGGTGCCATCGTTAATGTCGACGGTGGCTATCATCTCTAGCAACGCGAGCGCAGGAATCGGCTAAGCAAGCAATAGATCCCAACGCGGTTGTGGTCTGTTTCGTTGGGAGGCTCAACTGTAGGCGGGTAGTGGCTGGAGTCAGGTGATGGCGCCATGCTTGAATAACGACGCGCCGCCATTCGAGGGATTGATGGCGGCAAGTCGCTTCGCACGAATCTCGTTGAGCAAATCGACCTCCCCGAACCCAAAGACATCCATCGCAAGAACGGAGTATGTAGTTGACGCATGCAAACGCGCCGCAGCGTCACCGGGTAGCCGCGCACCCAAAGATACAAAGAGCGGAAGAATGTGTTCCCGCGTCGGATGATTCCTCCGCCCGAATGGACCCTCATCAACCGCGGCCAGCACTTGCGACCAGGCTCCATACTCAATGCGGTCACTCAGCCATTCACTGAATTCGGTCACCCAAGTTTGCGGCGGCGCGTCGTGGCGAAAACGCCCTGAGAAGTAGGCAGCTAAATTGTGCGTCGTACTGCCCGAAGCCAATATCAGTATGTTGTCGTTGCGAAAGCTTGCTAGTAGCTTCCCGACACGAACGTGGTAGTTGGCGGTCTCGGTGACGTTCAGAGACACTTGGACAACAGGAACATTGGCCAGCGGATACATTAGGGTGAGTGGAACCCATGCACCGTGGTCCAAGCCGCGTTCGGAGTTCAGTCGCGTGAGGATACCGCCATCGGTCAACGTGTCGTGTATTCGGCGAGCCAGATTCTCGTCGCTCAACGCTGGATAACGAATCTGATAGAGCTCAGCGGGAAATCCGCCGAAATCGTGAATTGTTTCGGGTCTAGCTTGGCAAGCGATCTCTGTAACATCGCTCTCGTGATGGGCAGACACGACGATCACAGCATCTGGCTTGGGCAAAGCGGGTCCAAGCATTTTGAGGAACCTGTGGGCAGGGCCATCTTCGATCGCTAGAGTCGGCGCACCGTGGGAAACAAAAATGCTTGGTTGCTGGATGTGCATGGCAGGTCTGATGGTGTGATTTCTTTTGCAAAGACACGGTACGAGCGGCGGTTGCCGCCCGCACCGCACTGCGATTATTGCTTGATCCCTTCAACATTGAAGGTCAGAAACACCTCTTTGGACGCAGGTCCGAGGTCGAAGGGAATGCCGAAGTCGGCCAAGAGAATCGATGTCGTTCCGACGAATCCCTGACGATAGTTGCCCCACGGGTCTTTGCCGCCGCCAATTCGCTTTGCGTCGATTTCAATCGGTTTGGTCATACCGCGGAGCGTTAGATCGCCAATCAAGCGAATCGTCGTTTCGTCGATCTGCTCGACACGCTTGCTTGTAAAGCTCGCTTGCGGATGGGCGCCAACATCCAAGAAATCGGCGCTTCGCAAGTGGTTGTCGCGTTCCGCATGGTTACTGTTGACGCTGGAAGTATCGATCGTCACAGCGACGGACGATGCCGTCGGATCATTTTCATCGAACGAGAATGAGCCTTCGAAGCTATCGAAGCGTCCTTCCAGCCAACTGTAGCCTAGGTGGCTTATACGGAAGTTAATTGAAGCATGCGCACCAGCAGTGTCGATGTTGTAAGTCTCAGCAAGGGCAGGTGCCGAGACCGAAGCGACGACGGCGATGCCGGTGAGTAGAGCATTGAGGAATTTCATTGTGGTTTCTCCTTTGCAAACAATAGTCGGCAATAGCCGAACAGTTATGGGATAGATGATTTCGGTTGATCGATTGCCCGCCACATGCGAGTCAGAGTTTTATCTTTGTCGATAAAGTGATGTTTCAGCGCAGCGATTGCGTGAACGGCGACTAGTGCCATGAGGGCGTATGCCAAATACTCATGGGCAATTCCGGCAAGCTGCTCCAAGCCTTTTTGTTCGTACATCGACGGCACTGTGACAAGCCCAAAGACGTCGATGGAGCGTCCATCAGCTGTTGAAATTAAGTAACCCGCAAGCATCAGGACGAAGAGCAGCACATAGAAAATCCAGTGCGTTGTGCTGGCGGCGATACGCTCTGCCCGCGGTAGTTGGTCGTTGGACGGTGACGGGTTCGTGAGCCGCCAAACTAGACGAATGACCAATGCGACAAGCAGGACAATGCCGACGCTCCGATGGATGTCCGGCGCCTTTGTGTACCAGGCGTCGTAATAGCCGAGTTGTCGCATCCAGATACCCAGCGCGAACATTGCGATGATTGCTATTGCCATACTCCAGTGAATCCAACGGGCAATAGCGCCATAGGCAAGTTTGGTGTTGCGTAGCCGCATATCACTGCTCCTTTTCGCCTAAGCGGCCGTGCGTGTGATCCACACTGGAGCGATTTGAGTTCCGTGACCCATCGCATAGCCAAGCTGGATGTTGAGCGCGGCTAGCGGCTCGATGAATCGGGCGTTTTTCAGCTCACCGGCATCGACCGGTTCGAAGCCAGCGTCCGCGGCAAGCTTGATGACCGTGGCACGCGCTGCATCGTCATCGCTTGCGCAGAAAACCTGCACGCGGCGGTTGCCGAGTTCAGTTCCGTGTGCGTAGATTTGCGCGAACACGGTATTGAACGCTTTAACGACTGGCGTTCCGACCAGCTGTTTTTGGATTTCCTCGGCCGCTGATGTCTCGAAACCGACCGTGAGTCCAGAGTAGTCATCAGTCAGTGGATTCGTAACGTCGACGACGACCTTACTGCTAAGGGGCGCCGACTTGATGACTTCGCCGACGCTGGCATACGGGACCGCCAGAACGACAACGTCCGCCTGCCGTATGGCTTCGGGAACGCGGTCGAAAATGGCTCGAGGGCCTGCCGCGACAGCGGCCGACTCGGCGGCATCGATGTCGCGACTTGCAAAGATGACAGTGTGTTTTTCGGCGAGCACCGTGCCTAGGCCACGGCCAACATTGCCGGCTCCAACAATTGCGATGTTCATTTGTTGCTCCTGTTATGAGATTTCTAGTGCCGCTCTCGGCGACTTGGCAGGCATGGTTGCACTTGCCGTTTCATTGATATAGATAGACGATGTTGTTTGTTTATCTATATTTTGTTGATTATGGACACGATCCAGGGAATGCGGACGCTCGTGGCGGTTGTGGATGCGGGGTCCTTTAAAGGCGGTGCGGAGCGACTGGACATGTCGACGGCGCTAGCCAGCAAGTACATTGGCCAGTTGGAGTCGAGATTGGGCCAACGCTTGCTCCACCGCACCACACGCTCACTATCGCTAACCGAAGTTGGTGCGATTTACCTCGGTGGTTGCCGGCAGCTGGTTGAAGACTTCGATGAGCTGGAAGCGGCAATTCAAAATCGGCGACAAGCGCCGACCGGTCGATTGGTGGTTGCCGCGCCCGTGACGTTTGGCGAGCTATACATTGCGCCGGTCGTCTCGGAGTTTCTTGACCGATACTCGGAAGTGTCGGTCGACTTGCGGCTGGCAGACCGATTCGTCAATTTGGTCGATGAGGGAATTGACGTTGCGGTGCGTATTGCCGAGCTGAGTGACTCATCATTGTTCGCGCGCAAGCTGGCTGAGGTTCGAATCGTTGTTTGCGCGTCCCCCGCGTACTTCGAAAAATATGGCAAGCCGACGGCGCCCGGTGACCTTGCCGATCACCATTGCATTGTCGATACCAATTTCAGAAACGCAGATGTTTGGCCTTTTCGAGCTGATGGGAATACGTTGTCGATCAGAGCCAATGGCCGGATAAAAGTAAACAGCGCAACCGCCGCCCGTACCTTGGTGATGAGCGGCCAGGGCATCGGGCTAATCCCAACCTATGAAGTTGGAAGAGATTTACGCGCTGGGCGGCTCGTTGAGGTGCTTTCCAAATACAACGCGCTTAATCTTTCGCTGCACGCTGTATACCCCCACAATCGGCACTTGGCCCCAAAGGTTCGAGCGTTTATAGACTTTCTTGCTGAACACTTTAGTAACCGCCTTCCGTGGGAGTGTTAGCCGTATCGAACATCCAATTGATACGCGGTTGGCAATTCAAACCGAACAGCCCACGTCTTGATTAGTAACGGTGCGATGACCGCTGAGACGGCAAACGGCAACGGTTAATCGCGCCTTAGTCTTTTTCGATGACGTCGACCATCACCGAATAGCCGTAGGAAGACCCATCCGTCTCTGGGTGAGTTGCGCTGTCGATGGTGGTGTTGGTTGCCAACAGGTATCGACCTGCCGTTGATACTTCAATACGGCAAGCGCCACTTGCGTTTGTCGTGCATACAAACGACGCATCGTGACCGGACCCTTGCTCCGAATACACCCGAATTTCTTGCTCCGCTAATGGTTTTCCAGAAGCAAGCGCTCTAACGCTGAAGCCAGCACCGATCTGGAGCTCGTTGGGGTGGTCTGAAAAAACGATCTCGAGCGGATCGCCAGTCGCCTCAGGCAGAGTGCGGCTATCAGATCCAATGCTGACGTAGGCAACGGCTTTATTGAAATAGACGCGTGACCGGACAATTTCGCGGCCAGCAAACTCCTCGCGCGAACCTGGCTGCCACCTTTCTTCGCCATCAACCTTAAGTAAGGTCCAGGCCATCATGTCCTCAACGCCTTCCAGACGATAAGTACCTGGCTCCTCGAGCTCGACCTCGCCGACCGTGCGAGTCTTGCCGACGAACACGAACGGGATGCTTCGTTTGAGGCCGTCGGAACCGGTAAACCACCAGCTGTAGTAACTGCCGGGTCCTGAGCTAGGATGAAAACGCTGATCGCCGAACGTATGGTCGAATGTGACCCAAGCGCTTTCACGGGTGTCGACGAAAACGTTCGGGGCCAACCATTGCTGATGCGCCTGAGCTTGGCTGGCGACAGTTGCTACGAACGCGATTACTGTCCATCGCCAGATGTGCGGACACACGCTTCTCATTGCTAGGCGCTCCTATTCACCACGCCAGCCTGCCACCCGCCGCAGGCTGTCATCGTGTCAATCGCTCATGTCGAGACTCAACAGTAATCGGTTCTCGCCGTCAGGAACTTTCGGTGATCGATGCACCAGGCCCGCATTTGCATTGCCGACCCAAAGCTCACCTTTGAGCAGAGCAACATCGCCGCACGTGAGTGTTTGAACATCCTGCGGGTGCTGGAACAGGCCGGACTTGTGATCTGGCTGCCCGTTACTGCCGGGACCGAGCTTGGATCGGTTTACGACGTGGTGCGGCAACCATTCGGTTGCCGGCCCTTGATACGTGGTGATCAACCGGCAAGGTACTCGGTCGACATGGAACTTGGGGCACATCGCGCGATCCAGCGTAGCTAAACGTAAACCGACGCGCTTTAACCCGAACAGATAGCAGAACATGTCGATGAGCTCGGCGATGTCGTCGCCGAGTTCGGGCAAGTGGGTTTTGCCGAGTGCCTCGCTGACGCTGGCATGAGCGCTGTCGGCGGCAACGGTCATGGCACATTCGAAATGCGGGTTCGATGCCAGAAACTCATCAATCGATCGCTGTAGCTGCGCGTTTAAATCGCGCTCCCAAATCGCGATGTTGATGTCTTCTTGATACACATCAGCGAGGACGATGGGTAGGTCGCCATGCGACGGCACACGGTGCTTAGCGCGCTGAGTCGACTTGGCTTCGAAGCTGATTACCTGACCACCATCTGCAGAAATCATCAGCCCTGCTCCCACGCCGGAAAGGGATCGGGAAGCGTTTGCCAATAGGCTTTGCCGCGAAGCACCTCATCCTCAGTCAACAGACAATCATCAAGCGCCCGCGTTATCGCGTCTTTATCGAGACCCTGGCCGATGAATACCAGCTCTTGGCGCATGTCACCAAAAGGCTCGACCCACTGTTTCTCAATCGATGCCAGATACTCTTCGTCGGTTGGCCAGCTGGATTTCGGCACCGCCTTCCAAAACATACCGGCAAAACCGTAGCGGGCGATTCCGCCGGCCTGGCTCCATTGACCGGCGTACTCGGGGCGAGATGCCAACCAGAAGAACCCCTTGGAGCGAATGAGCTTGCCGTGCTGCTCGGTACCGTGGAGAAACTGATGAAACTTTTGCGGGTGAAAAGGCCGGCGCGCCAGGTACGTAAAACTGCTGATGCCATACTCTTCCGTCTCAGGCACGTGCTCACCGCGCATTTCCTTGAGCCAGCCAGGTGCCTGCTGAGCCCGCTCGAAATCGAATAAGCCAGTGTTCAACACGGCGTCGAGATCGACGTTGCCATTTGCAATCGGGATGATCTTGGCGTGCGTGTTCAGGGTTTTCAGAATCGCCGTCAATCGCTCAATGTCGGTCGCTTCGACCAGGTCAGTCTTGCTAATGAGGATGACGTCAGCGAATTCCACCTGATCGACCAACAGATCAGAGACGCTGCGCTGATCGTCTTCGCCCAATGACTCACCGGTGTCCTGCAGCGATCGCGCCGCGTCATAGTCCTTTAGAAAGTTAACGGCATCGACAACGGTGACCATCGTGTCGAGGTTCGCTACGTGCGACAGCGATACGCCGTCTTCGTCAGCAAACGTGAACGTCTCGGCGACCGGCAGCGGTTCCGAAATCCCGGTCGATTCGATGAGGAGGTAGTCGAAGCGACCGTCATTGGCGAGCTTGGTGACTTCCTCCAAGAGGTCCTCGCGCAAGGTGCAACAGATGCAGCCGTTGCTCATTTCAACGAGCTTCTCTTCGCTACGATTTAGCGAGACCTCATTTTGGACGAGCGCCGAATCGATATTGATCTCGCTCATGTCGTTGACAATCACGGCGACTTTTTTGCCCTCCCGGTTGTTCAGGATATGGCTGAGAACGGTGGTCTTGCCGGCGCCGAGAAATCCGGACAGTACGGTAACGGGCAGCATTGCAGGTGTGGTCGTTTGCATACGGAAATGGTCAACGGGGGAACTGGGTCAGGGACGTAATAATATAACACCCAGTGCAAGCCGCAGCAGTCGCTCAGTGGCCGGCCCGCCGTTTGCCCGGTGTTATTCGGTGCCGACGAACAACGGTACGAGAAACCAGTGAGCGCCGGTCAGCCAGCCGGCGCAGTCACGGTGACGGCATCGCGGCGTAGGCGGCCTGAACGCGCTTGGCCGCAGCTGACGGCGAGCGCTCGAGAACAGCGTGCGCTTGGTCGAGCAAACGCCGCGCGTCAGCCGTTTCGCCGTTGAGCTGCAGACAGGCCGCCAAGGCTGCCTGCGCGAGCGCCACGTCGGCGTGCCCAGCAGGCAGCCGGCCCTCGCGAATACCAAGGCCACGCTCAATCGGTGCTCGGCAGCGGGTGACATCAGCTTGTGCGATTCGAAGCTCGCCAAGGCTGATCAGATTATCGGCCAGCCGCAGGTGATCGTCTGGCAACGCGTCTTCATGCGTGCCAAGCGCGCTCACGAGCAACTCTTCCGCTCTAACAAGATTGCCGGCCCACAGATAGTCCTGGCCGAGCACGAGCTCGACCTTGGCAGAGTCTGGTTTGCCGGGACCCACAACGGCCGTCCAAATCTCCAGCGCACGCGAATGAGCACCAATGGCATCGTCATAGCGCGCCATATCGGCCATCAGCGAACCGTAGAGCATCAGCCCGTACGCCGTGAACGAATGCGAGGCACCTTCGTTGCTTTCAAGTGTGCTGACGGTCTCGCGGAGCAGTGCCTCTGCTTCGGCGTATTGGCCGGCTTCCTGGTGCGCAACGGCCAGCACCGATACGGCGATGGCGTGCTTGGTGTGTCCTTCGCCAACGGCTACTCGCAGGACGTCGACACTCTGCTCGGCGTAATCGATTGCCTCATCGAGCTGACCGCTCATGCGAAGCATGTGCGCGATGTTCGACAGTGTATCGGCTGTCCTCGCGTCATCCGCGCCATAGACCTGCACGTCGCTGGCCAGCACACGGCGCATCATCACAGCGGCCTCAGCGTATTTACCTTGCGACTCTAGCACTCGCGATAAATAGAACAGAGGCGATGCAACGCGTGCGTGATCCGGCCCAAAGTTGCTCTCGGCAATCGCCACCGCTCTCTCGCCGTAAGCTTGCGCAGTTTCAAACTCACCGAGACGCTCGTAGGCTCGCATCAATTGCTGAAACGTATAAATGCGTTGCGGATCGTCGGTCGACAGTTCTCGATCGTGAATTTCCACCGCCTGTTCGAGTGTTTGCACGGCGCGTTCGTAGTCCTCGTGCACGAACATCTCGAGCAGCGCCGACTCGGTAAGCAATCGAGCGTAGCGTAGATCATCGCCATACGCGTCGAGATGCAGAGCTGTGGCCTTTTCGTAGAATTCGAGCACGCGCTCGGTGAACTCGCCACTCGAATACATGGTGATTGCCAGATTGGCGTAGGTATCGGCCAGACGCGGGTCGTTGTCCCCGAACAGAGCGGTTTGAACACCCAGCGCTTCCTCGAGATAGTCGCTGCTGCGTTCCCACTCGCCGAGCCGAAAATATATCCGACCGATGGCTCGGAGGATTTCCGCGCGCACCTCAGGCTGTCGGTCTAACTCTTCATTAACGCGGCTTGCGCCCGCCTCAAGAATCTGTAGGGCGGTTAGCGCTTCTCCAGAGGCCTGATCGGGATCGTTGGACTCAAATAAACCAATCAAAAACTCGGTAACTTCTGTGGACTTCGCCGCTTGCAGCTCCGCTTCGGCGCGACTTTTGGAAAGAGCAATAAGGTAGAGGACGTTTCCGACGAGGCCCATGGCCACCAAGGCACCGACCGTCACGGAAGCGGCGAGATTCCGGCGCAAGAACTTGCGCGTCTTCATCCACCATCCCGGATTGCGCGCCGAGACCGGAAAGCCGTCAAGGTAATTGCGCAGATCCGACGCAAGCTCGCCCGCCGACGCGTAGCGTTCCGACGGCTCTGCACGCAAGCATTGGTTGATAATGGCATTCAGCTCGGCGGGTAAGCGCTCTGCTAATCGCGATTCGACGGTAACGGAGCGCTTGCTGGCGGCTCGCTCTGTTGCCGAACGTTGAGTCTCCTGCGGGGCATCACTGCGTTGCTCGAACAACGCCAGAAACAAAAGCCCAAACTGGTAGATATCGCTCGCAACCGAGATCGGCTCGCTCAGCAATTGCTCTGGGCTCGCGTAACGCGGCGTCATCGGGCGGCTCTTGACGGTAACGTTGTCAGGCGCCTCGAGTATTTTGGCGATACCGAAGTCGAGCAGCTTCAGATCGCCGTCGACGGTAACGAACACGTTCGAAGGCTTGAGGTCGCGATGCACGACGAGCTTTGCGTGCGCAAAAGCCAAGGCCTCGGCGAGTGCGAGCATCAGCCGGGTCTTCGCCTTCGTATCGAGCGCGCGTTCTTGTGCGTACGCATCGATTGGCGAGCCATCGATGAGTTCCATAACGAGAAACAGGCCGCCCGACTCGGCGAGGCCTGCATCAAACAGTTGAGCGATGCCGGGATGCGACAAACTCGCGAGAATTCGTCGCTCTTGCTGAAAGCGCTGAATGTACTCCGTGCCCATACCGGCCGGCAGGGTCTTGATGGCGACGTCGCGGTCGAATTGGCCGTCGGCTCGCCGAGCGCGATAAACGCGGCCCATACCGCCCTCGGCAATAAGAGCATCCACTCGGTAGCTGCCCAGCGATTGACCAATCAGAGGATCATCGCCGCCAGCGCGCAGCGACTCGAGCGCATCGATGCCTCCTCCGGTTTTGAACCGATCATCGGTCACGAGCGGCACCTCTTAGTCCGATCGTTGCGCTCTTAGCGGCGATGCTGCGATAACGGGGTGTGCGTCTGGCGTTTGTCTCGATTCTATAAGAGCGGTAGACGCTGTGTAAGACTCGCAGCCGCTGCACCGCACGCTTGTCGGACAGCTCGCCGCCCGCAGCAGGTCCAAGCGCCGTTTTAGTGATCGTGCGACCTCAGCTTTGCAGTGATTTCAACACGGCGACTGAGCAGGTCATGAAAATTCTCCGCATTGACGGAATCGGCTCGGCCAGACCGAGTGTCGGTCAGATAGTCCTTCAATAGGAACGGTTTGCGCTCGAATCTTCTGACGATCACGTCGTTAGACACGCGACCTTCCAGAAACGTGGCGACAACGTCGTTGGCAAGCGCTCTGTTCTCGGCAATCGCGAGATCGTTCTGGATCGGAAACGCGCTTTCTGCAAGCTCGATTCGCGAACGAACGCGGCCGCCCAATAAACCGCGTTTTTTCAGCGCTCGTTGACGCGTCGTAGATACGGTCGTAGACGCCTCGACCCAGGGGGCAACTTCAAAACTAACGACGTCCGAACCGGTGCCGTCCCGGTGACGATGAAGGCCCGCCTCGTTGCGTAAGTAGCCGAAAGCGAACTGTCCAATGATTCCGAAGACAATCGGCTCGTCCGGCGTGAGCGGCTCGCACAGCATTTTGAGCTCACAACCTCGGTGCCTAGCCCAGCGCTGATATACGCCAAACATTTCTATTGCCGAGCTATTGTCTGCACGCAACGGCAGTAATGCGACGATTGCATCGGATGCATCCATCGGTTCCATTTGCGTCAATTCGAGGGTGGCTGATCGAATCTCATCGGCGTATTGGGCTAGTTCGCTGGCCACCGCTTTTCGTTCAGCCGGCGTCCCCGCTCGATCAATCCAGCTACGCAGCTCCGCCTCGATTGCGGCCAAACGGTCGATTCGCCTCGATCGGTCAAGCTCCAACTCGACGCGACGATAGTAGCGAGCCAGTTCCTCGGAACTCTTCCAATCGCTCGGTAGCTCGGAGACTGCATCTGCCCCGCCAGCACGAGTTCGTCGATCGGCGGCTTGCATTGCGTCGACGAGCTCTTCTCGCTGGCCTTTTAGCTGCTCCAACCACTGACGAAGGCTGTCCGTCGTCTTGTCACGCCGATGTAGCGACTCGGCCGTTTTTGCGGGCGCCTTTGAAACCGGGCTCGCCGCAGGGGCTTGAATCAACCGTCCCCGTACTTGCCCGCCCTTTTCGTCGAGTCTGATGATGCTCGTGTCATTGACGCGCCGCTCGAGAAGCAAGGTAGCAATGGGGAGCGCGATGTGCCGCTGCACCATACGCTTTAATGAGCGTGCACCGTATTTTTCGTCGTAGCCATCGTTGACGACCAAGGATACGACAGCGTCGGCAACGTCCACATTGATTTCGCGGTCGACGAGTCCTTGGCGCCGCAAGACCCGCGCAATCTCAGCACGTGCGATCTGCATGACTTCATCTTTGCGCAACGCCCGAAACGCCACGATGTGCTGAAATCGATTGAGTAACTCCGGCCGAAACTCGGTTTCCAACTCAGTGCGCAGTCGGTCTCGAACGCTATCGCCAGCGTCGTGCACGAAACCCATACGCTGGCGCTGCTGAACCGCAGCGCCAACGTTAGATGTCGCGATGATTATCGTATTGCAGTAGCTAACCGAATCGCCCAATCCCGACGTCAGCCGGCCCTCGTCGAGTACCTGCAGCAGCAAGTCCCACACGTTGCGATGTGCCTTCTCGATTTCATCGAGCAGTACGAGTTGGAAAGGGTTGCTGCGGACGGGATCAACGAGTCTGGCTGGCTGCAACGGTTTCTCGGGATCGCCGATCAGTGTTTCGAACGCGTGGTAGTCCTTGAATTCGGACATGTCGAACCGAAGCATTCGATCCTCTGACCCAAACAGAAACTGAGCCAACGCGCGCGCGGTTTCGGTCTTGCCTACACCCGTCGGGCCGACGAATAGAAACGAACCGATTGGCTTCTTGGGATCGTGTAAGCCTGCCTTGTACAGCGCTATCGATTCGACGATTGCCCGTATCGCTTCACTTTGCCCGAAAATTCTTTCGTGAAACCACGCCGAAATCTCTGCTGCCGGCTTACTGATCGATGGCGACACAACGAACGGCGGCATGCCGGAGTAGATCGAGAACACTTTTTCAACGAACTCGGGCGTAATGGGTTCTGGCTCATTAACGCCGCGCTTTTGTTCCGCGTAGTCGAAAACGTCCCGCTGCAGTTGGAGCGCCGGGCCGGGACCGTTGGTACTCGATAGAAACTGCTGACAAACACTGATCAAACGGTTGGTCGATGAGGCTTCGATCGCAATGTTGCGACGACGTGCGTCCGCGACCAGGATTTCCCGAATCTCGTCCGGGCCGAGCGGCGGAACTTCTATGCCTTCGAAGTTCTTGCCGAACCCACGTGATTTCTTGAGCTCGTTGTACTTTCGCCGACCGGTCTCGCCAATCAGAATGAGTTGCTGTGACTCCAGCAGCGGCCGGATGATGTCCCACGCACTGGCTTCGCGATTGGATGACTTACCGGCGTTTGTGATGTTCCAGATGTCTGAGAAATACAGCACGGCGCCGGCGTCCTGCACGCCGGAAATGAGGCTTGCCAGTTTGCTCTCCCAGTCGCCCAGATAGCGAGTGCCGGTAAGAATCTGACCTACAGAGAATTCATACACGCTCGCTCGGCCGCTTTTGCGCATCGCCGCGACCAAACCGTGCACGATGGCGGTCTTGCCGACGCCATCGGGGCCAAACAAGATGATCGATCGGCGTTTGGCGATCGCTTCCAAACAGCGTTTTATGAGCTCATCGCGAAACAGAATTTCGCCGAAATTGCTCGATGAGTCTGTGAGATTGATGCCCTCATTGAGGGCCATACTGTAACGACCGTTCACGTTATGAACTGGCTGCGATGGGCAGCGATTATGGCGCCGCATTCAACGGCGATGAGTAACTGAGGCTGTGCAAGGCCAAACACCGGCCGAAACACGATTCGATGACTAGCCGACGCTATGAGTATTCTTGCCTCGCAGGCCAACACTGCCACTGACAAAGGTAAACGCCACCGCCAACGACCATCAATGCCGTTGCGCTTCGTTCCCATACGTTGTCTTGGCGCCGCGATTGGGTGATCCGCACCGGCTGCCGATACTTTGTGGTCATTTGAGTTCTAGATCGGCGAGTCGATCTGCAAACGCAGTATCAATCGTAAACGGTAGGCCGAGTTCACGCCACTACGTTGGCGCTGGCAACAAAGACATTACGGTTTTATTTCGGGAGCGCGCGATCGATCCGCTGGTGCGGCAGCGGTCATCTGCATTAGAACGTATTAGCTTTGAGTGTAACTGCAGACCACATCGATGTTTTAAGCCAGCGTACCGATTGACGAGGCGTCTACGGCCCGTGTTTTGCTACTATGCCGAAGCACACGAACAGGACTTTTATGGTTGCGCTAGACGGTCTTTCCTAAGACCGACTCCTCAATGCTGTTTCTCAGTGCCGGCAACTTCTAGCTGGCGCTAACGGGTTTTTTTGCCCGGTGAAAATACTGCAACAAGGACTTCTAGCGATGAACATACGAAAACTGAACCCTTCAGACTTGCCGGCAACTGGCCGCATTTTGCAAGACACAGCTCTGTTTCCGGCCGACATGCTGGAGGCGATGACCAAACCGTTCTTTGAGGATACGGACCACCCGGACCTGTGGTTCGTAGGCGAAATCGACGACGATGGCGTAGTCGGCTTTGCGTACGTCCGCCCGGAGCCGCTTACTGACCGGACATGGAATTTGCTCGCAATCGGTATCCGCTCGTCTCATCAGGGCAAGGGCTACGGCTCGAGGATGCTCACGGAAATCGAACGCGCACTGGCAACAGAGCGAATTCTCATCGTCGATACATCGGGCCTCGATGAATACGCCAGGACACGCGCGTTCTACGCGCAGTGCGGCTACCACCAAGAAGCGGTGATCCGCGATTATTGGGCAACCGGCGACGACAAGGTGACGTTTCGCAAACCTTTGGGAGACCGGTAGGACGCATTTGGCTACGCCCAACGGGCGTAGCCATTTTTTATCGTATCGCAGTGAGTCTTGATCGGTTTGGCGCGACCCGTCGGGTTCGACCGCGCGTCGCGTTTGTTCGCTGTGGTGGGTGTTACCCGTAAACCAAGACAGCTACTGACAGAACGAACACCGCCAAACAGATAATTAAGGGCAACAGATGGCGAAAGACAGGCGCCAAACCGTTAGCGTGAATTGAGCTCTTCAGGTGATTCAGCTCAGCGTCGCTTAGCGGTTCTGTCACTGCGTGCTCTGGATTCTCCAGAAGCATAACGGCGTCATCGAGCTGTCGGTCGAGCAGAACCCAGAGACCGACTCTTAATATGCCACGGACGAAAACCGACCTACGGCTCGATATGAACGTGGCAATGCCGCTTCTTTCGAGCAAAATGCTTGCCGACTCGGCGTCGGCGAGAGAAGAGAACTGGGTGACGAGCTTCACGCGTGCCCTCTCGGCGTTTCACTCTTGCTCAAAAAAGCACCGGCTATCAAGGGAGTTTTCCGGCAACGGTGAACTCAGTGATTGGCTTACCCGGTGGGAGATCCTTCACTTGCCGGTGAACTTGCCCAGTGATTGCGTAGAAAACCGACAAATCAGTCGGCCGAACACTATCGAGAATCAAAGTGTGTTCGTCCTCGCTCGGCAGAAAAGGGATCGCCGAGCGCGGTCATTAACATTGGCGAGCACTGACCTTGGATAAGCCAAGACCATGCCGACAAAAGAATCGAACAATCTACGTCCGCGAGATCGACGGTCACTTTGCTTAGATCCAAATGGCACCGTCCCTGGAGGCGGCTTAGCCAAACACGAGGACCGTAATAGTAAGACCGGGCTAAAAGTTTCCAACAGGATATGGGCCTTCCCTGAAAATTTCAGAATGATAGCCCTTTGAGCCGACTTGCTGTGCCAGAACACTGCGGTAGTCTTCGCCGCGGCAGAGCCGCTCAACCGCCTTCGCAAAGCTGTAACTCGGCTCCCAGTCGAGCACAGTCCGCGCTCGGGTATTGTCATAGACTCGGCCAATAGACCGATACATATTCCAACCACGCCGCTCATAGACTTCTTGATAGTCTGGTACGTACCTTGAAAGGACGGCTGGCAAGTCTATAGCCAATTCAGCGGCGTCATCCCGACTGAACGGCGTTGTTGCTGTCAGTATCAACTTGTCAAACCCGATCTTCTCGGCGTGAACAACGGCAAGCCTGTGAGCAGCTACGATGTCCGCAATGTCGATTCGGCGGTGGAGTAGTTCATTTACCTTGAGATTCGTGTCGTCGAACGCATCACGCTGATCCTTAGAATCATCCTGCTCAGGAAAGAACCGAGACGTTTTGAGAACAACACACGGAAGACCGGTATTGCGATGGAACAGCTGACTCAGGTCTTCCGCAGCCGCCTTTGTGACCCCGTAGATGTTTTTCGGTTTTGGCTGCAGCGCTTCCGTGACCCACACGGCTGGCTCTCCGGATTCTGGTTTCATTGCGTCGCCGAAGGTGCTCGTCGTACTCGTATAAATGAAAGAGCGACAACCACTCTCAACCGCTGCTTCGAGTAGATTTAATGTTCCGGAAATATTCGTGTCGATGAAGTCTTGGCGCGTATGCGTACCTATGTGCGGTTTGTGTAGCGTAGCCGTATGAATAATTGAGTCACATCCCGCTACCGTCTGCCCCACGAAGTTGGCATCGGTTATTGAGCCCACTTCCGTTGTGAATTCGGACGGTTTGACATCGAGTCCAGCCACATCGAATCCGTCGGACCTCAACGAACGAACAAGCGCCTCGCCTAAGTGACCAGAAGAACCTGTAACGAGTATTTTCATAAATTGAGGCAGTGGGTGTAGAGAAGAGTTGCACGACGATTGCTAGCTGCGTTGAGTTAGCACGGATATCACAAGACCGGAATCAGGTTTCTGCAAATTGCAATTCCCTACGCACGTATTGGTGTGACATCAGCGAACACGAAGCCGTCCCTTTCGACAATCTCACCAACTTCAACATTGATTCGGTTAACGAAATCCGGGGAGGCGTGCACGAACGTATGGAATTCTCCGTTCTCGCCACATCGATCGACGGACGTCGGCAACGCTTGCAGTAGTGCGGCATCGAAGGCACGCCCGGCGAACTCAGCTGGGCATTGCTTGGGGTCGACACAAGTTAAGACGGCCTCGATGCCGCTGGCGATAATCTCATTAGCGAGATTCGTCGTGTTGAGTCCCCAAATGGGGAATTCCGGCACCACGCCAAGTGCTGCCATCTGCGTTATTCGATACTCCCGAATATCCTCTAAGAAGAGATCGCCAAAGGCAACGGTATCGAATTGACCCGCGAGAGATTCGAATGCGGTTACCAAGGCCTTTTCGTAATCCGCATTTGAGCATGGCCATGGCAACTCGACGGCACGCAGCGGCAGCCCGATGGCTGCTGCTTGCTGCGTCACCAGTTCACGACGCACCGCGTGCATCGCGACGCGGTCGGCGGTGACGTTAAAGCTAGTAAGGAGACCAACAACGTCAACGTCGGGGTCCCGTCGCAGGGTTCGCAAAGTCCATGCAGAGTCTTTGCCAGAGCTCCAGGACAGCAGAACCCGTCGTCTCGTTGCCAATCGTGTCCTTTCTCGGTGGTGAGTGTTCGCTCTATCGCTCCGCTGTGCGATGAGAGTCAGCTAGTGGATAGCGGTGTTATCTGCGCCGGGTCCATTGACCAGTCGTAGTTATTAGTGAATCGCTCTATCAAAAAGTCGACGAACATCCTGACTTTGGGTGGCACAAACCGTTGATACGCATGCACGGCATACAGTGTTGAAGTGGTCGGAGACGGCGGGTAGTCAGGCAACATCTCAACGAGTTCACCGCGTGCGAGCGGCGGCCCCAGTATCCAATCCGGCGACAGAATAAGCCCGCGTCCGTGCAGCGCTGCAGTTACCAACATGTTGCCGCTGTTCGCGGAGAATTCTCCACTGGCTCGAACGTCGACTATTCTTCGCCCGTCTCTAAATCGCCACGTGTTCGACCCTAGGCCACGCATGAGCGCTAAGCAACTGTGGTTTTCGATATCGCGCGGGTGAGTCAACTTCGGCGCGGACATCAAATACTCTGGGCTGGCGCAAAGCCTACGAGTAACCTCAGTGATCTTTCGCACGCGTAAGGATGAATCCTTAAGCTGCCCGGCACGAATCGCAAGATCGAATCCTTCCGCGACAAGATCAACTTTGACGTCCGTCGACGTGAGCGCAAAGCTCACGTCGGGCCAATGCGCCTGAAACAGCGCCGTTGCCACAACGATGTGCTGTTCCAGACTTGCGGGTACCGATACGCGTACCAAGCCCGCCGGTTTGTCTTCGAGACCGGCGGCCGACGTTCGAGCTTCTTCTAGATCGAGCAAGATGTCGTGCGTGCGGGCGTGAAAAAGGCGCCCAGCTTCGGTCAGGTTCAACTTACGAGTCGTGCGATGAAAAAGCGTCGCTCCTAGCCAACCCTCGAGGTCAACGATTCGCCGGGAAACGCTCGATGGCGCTAGATTCGCCTGCCTCCCGGCCTCCGAGAAAGACCCTGTTTCGACCACTTTATTGAACAGCGCGATCGCGCCTAGCTGATCCATGTGCGCTCACCTCCCGAGAGACTAAAGTCTGCCGATTTGTGTGTATTTCGCAATAGTCATTTGCACATTATTGCTCTTATCACAAAGCCAGTCCTCCCCTATCTTGATCATGAAATGAGCGCAGGGACCACTCGGGACCTGCAAAGCAACTCAAATAATGACTGGACGGACAATGCAATGAACTCAGCGACAGACAATGAGACGCGCACGGCAATCGTCACGGGCGCATCAACTGGTATCGGTTTTGCGATCGCGCAACGATTTCTGAACGATGGCTTTAACGTCGTCATGAACGCGCGTACGGCAAAGGACCTAAATGCCGCTTTCGATTCGCTCGGTGCACCGGCAAACGCACGAGTCTTAGTTGGCGATATCGCCGACAAAAAGGTTGGTGCAGAACTCGTACGAATCGCAGAAGACGACTTTGGCGGCGTCGACATTCTCGTCAACAACGCCGGCGTGTTTGCCGCCAAGCCATTTCTCGACACCGAAGAGCGCGACATCGACCGCTTTTACGCGATCAATTTCAAAGGTGCGTACTTTGCGGCACAGGCGGCGGTTCCCGTTCTGCAGAAACGCGGCGGCGGCGCAATTATCAATATTGGCACTGTACTTGTGGAGCACGCGATTGCCGGTTTTCCGGCCTCCGCAGCAGTTTCCAGCAAAGCGGCGCTGCATAGCCTGACTGAGCAACTCGCAGCCGAGTTTGGCGGCGACAACATACGAGTCTCGACAATCGCCACTGGCATCGTCGAAACGCCGCTGCACGCAAAGCACGGCATCGACGATACGAGCGCTTTGGCGGGACTTCACCTGGTAAACCGTATCGGCGACCCGGAAGACGTTGCCGACGCTGTAGCGATGCTTGCCGCCAATGACTTCATCACGGGGACGACGCTTCATGTCGATGGCGGCCACGCTGCCGGACACGCCTTCGGCTAGCGACCGCCGCTCCGCAATTGCTTTTCCTCAATTATCCCAATGGAGAATCCAATGCCCTACGTAAACATCAAAGTGACGGACGAAGGCGTAACTCGTGAGCAGAAGCAGGAACTGATTACTGCCACGACGAAGCTCCTGAAAGACGTATTGAACAAAAACCCAGCTTCGACGTTCGTTGTTGTAGAGGAAGTTGCCACAGACAACTGGGGCGTCGGCGGTGAGTTAGTCACCGACGTCCGTGCGAGAAGCGCCGCGCACCGCTAGGTGCGCCGATCAACCAATAAAGGAGAAATTCCGATGAATGCGATACCAAGCGCGACCGGACTGGCGAACGATCAGTCAGACTTTGACGCAGTAGCCGACGTGTTGAACGCCTACTTCGACGGCCTCTACGACGGCGACGTCGACAAGCTTCGCAGTATTTTTCATGAAGACGCGACGCTTAAAGGCAACGCCTTTCGAAAGACGCGGGAAGAGTGGCTCAATGCGGTAACCAACCGACCGATCCCTCGTACTGAGGGCATGGAGTATGGCTTCGAAATCCAGTCGCTGGAAATCGTCGGTGACCAAGCGATGGCCAAGCTTGACGTGCCACTGCTCACCACGCACTCGATCGACTACCTCGGACTGCTCAAAGAGGAGGGTCGTTGGCGAGTCGTAAACAAGATGTTCACGCTTCTTTGATCGATACTTGTGGTACCGGCAGGCATCAAGCGCATTACTCTGTCGCTTGATGCCTGCCCCCGCCAATCCACAATGGAGACTCTCGGCATGAACGGCTCACCAGCAATTACGCTTAGCCTCGTTATGTTTCTTGCGGGTATTGGTATCCCCGTAATGGCGGCGCTTAATGGAGGGCTTGGTGCTCGCCTTGGGAATCCAGCGGAAGCAGCAACCATACTTTTTGCTGTGGCATTCGTAATCTCTGTTTTTGTGCTCGTGATTCAGCCCAAGCCGATTGCCTTCAGTTTTTCGGCCGTGCCGACCCACTACTTCGGGGGCGGCCTATTCGTGGCCTTCTACGTCGTGTCAGTGACATTCATTGCCCCGATCATTGGCGTTGGCAATGCAATTGTGCTGGTGTTGCTCGGACAGACACTGGCGTCGGCCTTGATTGATCACTTCGGGTTGTTGGGTGCCAAGCAATTGGCGCTAACTCCTGTCCGATGTGTCGGTCTAACGCTTATTGCTGTCGGTGTTTTACTGGCAAGCAAAACGAACGACACTGCGTAAGTGAAGTACCGAGACTTGGGGCAGTCGACACAGAGTTCAGCGGCAGCTTCTGCATCGCTGGCGGGTGTAAGGGAACCGATATCACGGTCCGTTTTCGGCCAGAATCAACCACCAGATTGCTTTCCGAATAAGCGACCTTGGTTTGCAGCCCGCGTACTCCTTTAATCCAGCGCGTATTGCTCGAGCGTTGCTTGAGGCACGTGCTCCAGCGCCCGGCGGTGCGTTGCTTTCAAATCGACCGGTGGCGCCACGCCCTGTTGCTCTGCCTCGGCCCAGCGGTTGGCGCACAGACACCAACGGTCGCCGGGTTTCAGCCCCGGAAAACCATACTCCGGGCGTGGCGTGACCAGATCGTTGCCGCGTGAGCGGGAGAACTCGAGGAATTCCGACGTGAGCACGGCGCACACCGTATGCGAACCCCCATCCTGATCACTGGTGTTGCAGCAGCCGTCGCGATAGAAGCCCGTCACTGGGTCTGCACCGCAAAGCTCTAGCGGCTCACCGAAAACGTTAAGAGATTCATCCATGGCGTTGATTATGCCTCGCCTCCAAAAAAATACGTCTGAGTCACCGTCTGATTCGTAAGCAGGCTAGTCAGATCCAGACTGCATGCTCGTACACGGCAGATGCTTTCCCGCAACAGTGCTCAGCCCAGCATAAATCTGTCTTTCGCGAGATCGGCAAGAACACGAGTTGCGGGGAAAACGGTCAGCTCACACCACTCCAATACGGTACGCCGCACTCACAATGCCCGCCCGATCCAGCCTCGCCAGGTGAATGCAGCGTAGAACAATGTGACGTCGGATAGCCCTGCATCGCGCAAGATTGCTTCGTCGGTGTCGGGATCGTACACAGCAAGATTTTCGGAGATGTCGTTGCGCCCTCTCTCAGCGACTTCCGCATCGACTCCCGAGGCCACCGTGAACTCTCGATGCCGCATAAGCCATGCGTCTCGTACACCGGGATCTTGTGGAAAACTGCAATGCGCCGTCACAAACGGAGCGCCGGGCTTCAGTCGACGGACAATTTCGGCCACGGTTCTCCGGCGCTCGTCGGCGCGTAGGAAATGGAGCGTAAGGAAGCTGGTGGCAGCATCGAAAGGGCCGGCCGGAGCATCTTCGGCGTATCCGTTTAGAAGCGTTACCCGCTCGTTGAGCTCACCGAGTCGCTGCCTGGCTTCGTCGAGCATGGGCTTTGCTGGATCAACGCCAACAAAGGTCCAGTCGGGATTCTCGGTGGCAAAAGCCTCGAGCTCCAATCCGCCGCCCGCGCCGTGCACCAGAACATGCGCATTTGATGGCGCGAACTCACGGATTAGTACACCTGCCATACGGTGCACGGCATGAAAGCCAGGCATGAAATTCGCCGGGCCGTCGGCATATTGTGCAGCGTGCTCGGGATCTTTGAATATCTCTACAAAAGAGTTCGATTTCTCAGTCATCCTGATTTCCATAATTCCGTCTAAGTGCTCTTGCTTGGATTAATGGCTCGGTTACGGCCAGTTCCAGGGGCCAGCTCGACCAGCGTCTTTGTTTTACTGGCTCATGCTGCCAGCCATGTGTAACGTTGTAACGCAATTTGCTCTGACGATTGCCGCGGCACACTCGACATTGAATGAGACAAAACCTTTCACACCCGCATTCGGTTACTCACCGCTGCGGGGGCTGACCGAGGCCTGGCGGCACGTTGCGAGTCGCAATCCCGATGAGCTGATCGAAATTCGAGGTAGATGAGTATGAGCACGATCCGTATCGGTGTGATCAATGTTTCCGATCGCGCGGCGGCGGGTATTTACGACGACGTCCCCGGCAAAGCCGTGGTGGCGACTCTAGGTGAGTACCTAACAACAGAATTCGAACCAGAGTATCGAGTGATTGCCGACGAGCAGCCTGAGCTGGAGTCCGCGATGATCGAGATGGCGGACGTGCGGGAGTGCTGCCTCGTTGTCACGACGGGTGGCACTGGCCCTGCACCGCGCGATGTCACGCCGGAGGCAACGGAAGCGGTGTGCCAGAAAATGCTGCCAGGCTTTGGCGAGCTGATGCGAACGACGTCACTGCAGTATGTGCCGACAGCGATACTCTCGCGTCAGACCGCAGGCATTCGCGGTCGCACGCTCATTTTAAATCTGCCGGGTCGCCCAAAAGCGATCCGCGAGTGCCTCGACGCAGTTTTTCCGGCCGTGCCGTATTGCATCGACCTCATCGGTGGTCCGCGTCTTGAGACCGACGAAGCTGTAATCCGCGCGTTTCGGCCTCGCGCCTGAAACGAAGGCCTTTATTGACTTGTTTCGATACCGGTGAGATTGCCGGCGGCGCCTGACCGCGTGGTATTGCTCGACGTCCGCTCCATCGGTGAGTTCATACGGTCATCTGTCCTCGTCCGGAATCGACTCCCATGATTCCCAATCAATTTCTCTGCCTGGAAACGCTACGTTTTCGAAGGGCCACTTGGCCGCCATCCAATCGTTAACGGCTGCAAACAACTTGGTGTCTGCAGGGCTCCCTAAAGCCGCCTCTCTTGCCCACAAATACACCTCCGCATCGTAGCCGCGTTTTCGCGTTGGATCGATATAGACGCAGCCGACTACTTTGCTTTCGTCCAGCGTAACGACCGTGTAAGCAAACGAACTGCGCCGCTGGAATTCTCTCTGGTGCCAACCCAGATCGATAAGGTTTTGCTCGAGCGTCAGCCCGTTGGGCCATTCTGAGTCTGGCCAGACGGACTTCAACTGCTCTGCGCTGGACATCACCGCATCGTAGTCTTTGACGACGTCGTTGACCGTCAGCATGCGCAGTCGGAATTGAGCCGTCTCTAGCTGTTCGGGAACGGTGAAATCGGGCGCAACGAATGGGCGACTGGATTGTGCCGCGACGTTCGTCGATACGAGGCTAGTGGCGCTGATTGTTAACGCGCAGACCGTGAGCCTAATAGATGTGGATAGCAGCATAGTTCGACTCCCCCTTCGAAGCTGGGTTGCGACGCGTTCCGATAACCCTATCAATCATAAGCGGTAAACCTACCTCAAGGTGCCCCTCGGCGACTCAGTTCCAAGCGGCCAGTTCTTTGCTTCATTGTTCTTTGCCGGATCAGCACACGTTGGATCATCGGATAAGTGTCATCGCTCGACTCTACATGACGATGTAACCAACCGGACATTCTGGCGGCCGCGCCTGCGTCCGACATCGTGGGTGGTACTAGGCTGAGTTTTGTGTTGGTTTGTTGCCGTGCACTAAACTTGCGACCAAAGCCAAGCTTTCGGCAAGGAATCCGCCGCATGATTGCTTACATTACCGTTGGCGTTAATGACATCGAACGTGCGAAACGGTTTTACGCCGCGTTCCTACCGGCTCTTGATTACGAAATGCAGGAGAATCCTGACGGCCTAGAGGGCCTAGGCTTCGAGCCGCCCGCGGAGCCGGGGCAAGCTATTGCTCCGCCGGCGCTCTACGTCAAGCCCGCCTTCGATGGACGGCCGGCCACGGCAGGAAACGGCACCATGATCGCGTTCAAGGCGCGCAACCAAGAGCAGGTTCGTGACCTTCACGCCGCCGCGCTTGCGGCCGGCGGCTCAGACGAGGGCCAGCCGGGCTTTCGCGACTTGTATGGGCCGCGATTCTACGTTGGCTACCTTCGCGACCCTCAAGGCAACAAGATCGCACTGTTCTCCAACAACCCTGACGACCCCTCACGAGACGACTGACACAAGTTTCGCCGGCTGAATAGCACCGTGCTTGCGCGCCAGCCTAAGTTGCCGCTTGCGATTACCGGTAGACGCTCAAGACTCAGACAGTGATTTGAGCTTGGGCAGAAACCGCTCGTTCCACATCGACCTTGTTCGCTCCTGAAACTCAGGTGTCTCTCGCATGAGCCTCTGCGGGTTCGGCTCTTCGTTGTCCCAACTGTATCGGCGGCTCATTGTCAGCTTTACCGTTGTGGTCGCGCCATTCTCAGTGAGCGATATCACCGCTACGCCAGTCGAATGCTCACCGTTAAGCTCCGATGGCAAATTCGCAAATACGAGCAGCTCGTTGGAGATGACCTTTGTGATCTCTATGAAGAACTCCTGGCCGGAATACAAACGACGAACTTCACCTGCCTGGCCGGCGACGCCGGACTCCAGGATCAAATCGAACTCTGTCATCCAAGAGCCGAGATCGATCATCTCATTCCAGACTTCGTTGGCTGATGCGTTTATTTCTATGGAGTAGTGAGAGACAAAATGGTACGACGACTCATCCGGTTCAGATATCAGAGTCTCGGACGCACTTGCGCCTGTCGCAAACACACCGGCGAAAATTACGGCGAGAATGGCAATCTTCATGTCAATGCAAAATCCGCTCGTTGTGACCAATGACCGACGGTCTTGTGCAAGAAGATAGCAGTTTCCGACCAGAAATCGATTCCACGGCTTGCGCGGCAAAGTCCGATCGAGCGCATCCACCTCGCAGTGCCATCCTGTCAAGTCGATCAAAGACTCTTGTCGATGGGCGCGCTTTTATGCCTCCATGCTCTTTAGATAACTAATCGCTTCGTCGATCGGCAAAATGATCTGATTCCCGTTCAGGTCCCGGAGTGAGACCGACTGATCGTTCGCCTCGCGCTTACCGACCGCAACAAAAATCGGAATCCCTTGTTCTCGTGCAGACACGATACGTCTCGATAGCGTCTCATCGGCCACGTCTACGACGCAGCGAAACCCCATCGACGCAAACTCATCGAACACGTCGCGCGCGTAGTCGTCTTGCTGACCGGAAACCGGGCAGATCACGATTTGCTCTGGCGCTAGCCAAAAAGGCAGTCGGCCACGGTGGTGCTCCAACAACATCGCCACAAATCGCTCGAAACTGCCGAGCACCGCATGATGGATCACTACGGGCCTTACTCGCTCGCCATCGCTGCTTGCCACGTTGAGGTCGAGCCTTTCCGGTAGCACCAGATCCAATTGAATCGTTCCGCATTGCCACTCTCTGTCCTGGCAGTCCGTCAGAATAAATTCGAGCTTGGGGCCATAGAATGCGCCATCGCCAGGTTGCGTCTGGAACGAGAGCCCAGCTGCTCGCGCCGCGCTTGCCAACGTGGCTTCCGCCTCGTCCCAGATCTCGTCCGACCCCTCGCGATTGTCAGGCCGTGTTGACAAGCCGACTTTGAAATCATCGAAACCGAATCGCCGATACATTCTTTTCAGCAATTGGCAGAACCGCGACACTTCACCGTTGATGTGCTCTGGCGCACAGAAAACGTGCGCGTCGTCCTGCGTAAACGCTCGAACACGTTTTAAGCCATGCAGCGCACCGGACGGTTCGTAGCGATGACACACGCCGAACTCATTAAACCGCACTGGCAAATCACGATAGGACCGAAGCTGCTGCCGAAACAGCTGAATGTGCCCAGGGCAGTTCATGGGTTTGAGGGCGTACTGCCGATTGCCGTCCTCAAACACAAACATGTTGTCACCGAACCTGCTCCAGTGACCGCTGCGTTCCCATAGCGTCCGCGACATCAATTGCGGCGTTCTGACCTCAAGAAAGCCAGCGCGCTGCATTTCGCTACGAATGTAGCTCTCTATGAGTAGGCAGATCGTTGTGCCTTTTGAATGCCAGAAAGCAGTGCCCGGCGCTTCTTCTTGCTGATGAAACAAGTCGAGTTTCGCGCCTAACTTTCTGTGATCGTGTGCGTCCATGAGTTTCGCCTTCCGCTGTGAGAGTCGGAGGGAACCCAGAAACGCAACGGGCCCCATCCGTGATTGGTGGGGCCCGTGAGACTTTTGAATACTGTTTGCTAAAGCAGCATCAACCCGACGGCCCGCAACTGCGGGTCGTGGTGGTGGTCACCGAGTGGTATGCGTTAATCATTCGCCGAACTTACTCGACTCTTGGGGACATCGTCAACAGTTGGATTACGTCACATCGTTGTGAGGAGCACTCGCCGAGAAAACGCGTCGGAGCGCTACTTTTCTTGAGTTGGTGACGCGGCGGAACCAGCTAACAGTCCGCCATCGATCGTTAACTCGGTACCCGTCATGTAGGCCGCCTCATCGGAGGCTAACAGCACAGCAATCGCTGCGACTTCTTCCGGTTCGCCGAACCTTCGCATTGGTGTCTCTTGCACAAACTTGGCCATGTTTTCCGCACGATCCGGTCCATCGCCGAGCATGGGCTCCCACATCGGCGTCAGGATTGCGGCCGGATGGATCGAATTGCAGCGAATATTCAGCCCTTCCTGCGCGCAATAGAGTGCAACCGTTTTGGTGTGATTGCGGACTGCAGCCTTTGACGAGGCATACGCGCTCGCTAATGGAATACCGACCAGACCCGAGCGAGACGAAATGTTGATGATTGACCCTGCCCCGGTTGGACGCATGGCTTTAATGGCATGTTTGCAGCCCAGAAATACGCCATCGAGGTTTGTTTGATGTACGGAGCGCCAATCCTCGAGTGAAGCGTGCTCTGGATCGTGGCTACGCGTACTCGATTCGAATCCCGTTATTCCGGCGTTATTGACAAGTATGTCAATTTGATTCAACTCACCGAGTACCCGCTCCTAATCGGATTCTTCGCGCACATCGAGTCTCCGAAAATCGGCTGCTATACGTGCGGCGGCAGCGCTCCCGGCATCTTCATCAATGTCCGTCATGAAAACGTGTGCGCCTTCTGCCTTGAAGGCAGACGAAATTGCCTCGCCAATGCCTCGGGCGGCACCAGTGACAAGAGCAGTCTTGTTTTTCAATCGTGGCATTGGAGATGCCTTAGATACAGCAACTGAGAAAACGAGTTTGGTAAGGTCCGAAAATTGCGACCGTACACAACGCGTCAGAAAACACAGTTAACAGTCGGCGACGGTCGGGACCCGTTCTGAGGCAGACAAGCATGTCGTTTCGCCACGCGTTCCAAATAGCTACGCGCACCGAACTGGTCTAATCAGAGTTCCTTCGAGATACTCCACGAGACAGTGCTCATACAATTCGGGTTGTACTCGAAACGCTGGCGACAGAGATAACCATGCCATAGGCCAGGGCTCCCCGCCGCATACCGATACACCGCCATCTCCGAACTTGAAATAGCCTGTTACCAACTCGGTCGCGTAGGTATTGGGATTCGGCAATAAACCGTTTTGGGTTCGCTCTTTGTGACCAGTAAAATTGGTGGCCTTCTCATAAGGGACGCCATCCGGCATTTCATCACCCCAGGCGAACATCCCCCCGCCGATGGCAAATTCAAACTCATCTTCCGACGGTAGTCGCAGGCCTGTTTCTCGCAATCGCCTATCGATTTCAGCACACGCCAAGTCGAGTGACTCCAGGTTTTTGATTCCTTCCGACTCGGCGATCAATTTTGCCCATGGATATGATTCGTCGGCAATTGCGAACGTTTCAATATCGACCTTGCGACACGGAGAAAAAAGTTCGGAACGAAAATCGAAGTCGCCAGAGTCGCCAAAGAACTCATTGATAGCATGCGCTGCCTCGACTGAGAGCACATCATCGAAGTGCCATCCGAGGGTTGCTCGTCCGGCAGGTATGACAATAAACCGTAAATCCATGGCCGGTTCCGACGAAGCCCGTTGTTAGGAGAGTAGCAAAGAGCAAGGTCCGCTTTGGGTCACAAACGAAAGCTATCGGTTGGTGCACGAAATGACGCTGCTCGGCCGGAAGCAACCAATGAATCCAATTCCGGGTGGGGTCCAAATTGGACGCCCCATCCGTACGCTCTAGTCTTTCTTACAACGGACGACATCCCGCCATCTTTTAGCAGGCTCGCCGGTCAAGGAGATGGCACCGACCGTCCCGTTCAGCAGAAGGATGTGGCTACCATCTGTGCTGCCGTCAGGGACAATTCGATATATATCGAGATCGCCTTCGGACCCGGCAAGCTGAATGTCGAATGAGAACGTAGGTGAAATATCCCGGTAGAACTCTTCTACATTGTCGAGTCGAAAATCGTACACATATATCGAATCAAACTCGGTTGCATCGATCACTCCTTCATCTAGCTGGGCTTCCATTCGCGTAAAATTAACCCTTATGCTCGCCCCCGCTTGGACTTCTTGCCGAACGTAATCTCCAGGTATCGCGAGCGAGAATCCGTGCAGATTTTCAATAGAGCACGGAAGGTCATCGAAACGCGATTCGATTGAACGACTTTCTGTTGGAGACTTCGGCGCATCAGAACATGCGCCCAGAAAACAAGAAACTGACCCCAGAAATACTATCCGTAGAAAGCTAATTGAGTTTCTCCGCAGCTGGCCACTGGTCGTCGTTGACACCACAGCGAAACATGAATGATCACTTTCATTACCGTTCGGTGGACTCTTTTCTCTGTAGCACATACCTGTCTGAATCTTGGGCTCAATATGGCGCGGCAGAAGACTATACGGCGTGGTTCCTACTCCGCGTAGGTTCGAGTATCGCATCGGCACGAACGTCCTCTTTGGGTCAGACGCGTACGTTTCTGTTCAGCCCAAACTCAGTACCGGATAAATTTGCCTCACTCTCGAAAGACACCTACAGGTGCTCCTCAAACCACTTCACGATCTCGACATCGGAGGTCACGCGGTTCTCGACCTTTCGCCAGCCGTGGCCCTCGTCTTCGAACAGCACATACTTCACAGGCACTTCGCGCGCTTTGAGACTCTCCACGACCTGCTCCGCCTCGACAACTGGTACGTTCGTGTCGTTGGCACCGTGCAACACGATGGTCGGAGCAACGATGCGGTCGATACGGTGGATGGGCGATAGCTTTTTCAGAAGGTCGGCCTGAGTCACCGGATCGCCGTATTCGATGGTCGAGATCGCTGCCATCCATGGCTCGGTTTGGGCGAAGAACGTCTCAAAGTTAACGATGCCGAAAAGGTTAGCGCCGGCCGCGAACATATCCGGATACTCGGTAATACCGGCCATCACCATATAGCCGCCGTAACTGCCGCCCATAATGCCGATGCGCTCAACATCCGCCAGCCCGGCTTCGGTGACGTACGCCACCGTCGCCTCGATGTCCTTGATACCGTCAAAACGCAGTGCGCCGTTGTCGAGGTTGACGAACGTTTTGCCGAAACCGGATGAGCCTCGAACGTTCGGCGCGAACACTGAGATGCCGCGGCTCAGTAATGCCTGGTAGGTGGTACGAAAGCTCGGCCGTTCCTGACCCTCGGGCCCACCGTGAAAACTCAACACCATCGGGCCAGCCTCGACTTGCCCGCGCGGCCGGTACAGCCAGCCACTGAGCTCCAAACCGTCGTGAGCGGTGTAGGTCTTGAGCTCAGGTGGCACCAGCGTGTCGAGATCAACGCCGTCATGCGGCGTTTGCGAAATCTTCGCGAACTGCCCATTCGCTGGGTCCAGTCGCCAGACATCATTAGGCACCGTCGAACCGGACACGGTGAACAGAACCTGCGTGCCATCGGCTGAGGCTACGGGTGGGCTAGCCAGCTCTGCCGGCAATGACGGTCCTGGTGTCATCGTGCTCGTTGTGGGATCGAAGAACGCCAATTCGCTGCGCCCGGCGGCGTTCCAGTTAAGCAGCAGCCGACCGTCGGCCAATTTATCAATGCCGGCAAGGTCCGCGTCATCGCGGCCGACCAGAACTTCTAACGGACCTGCGGACCCGTCGACGATATCGACCTTCGCAAGACCCAGCATCTCGCGATCGACATTGGTCGCGAACACCAGCGTGTCGTCATCAAGAAACAGTCCGTCCTCGGAGATGGCCACGCCGTCATGGGGGGTCAGGAGCTGTTCAGCGCCGGACTCGACATCCACCAGATAGAGGTCGGTATTGCCGCGACTCACCATACGCCAGGCAACCGCGTAGCGGTTGTCCGGCGACAGCCCGCAAACGCCGATACCCTGGTTCTTAACGATCAGCCGGTTCTCACCGGTCTCGGTGTCGTGCAGCCAGCAGTCCATGCCGTTTTCGCTCTCCGCGTTGCTAGAGAATCCAAGGTAACGTCCATCGTCACTCCAGAGGCTCAACCAGTTATTGACGTCGCCACCAGCCGTGATCTGGCGCATGGCGCCGCCATCGGCCGGCATCAAATAGATCTGCGAATTGAGGCCACCACCAGGTGCTACCACGAGCGCCAACGTATCGCTGGTAGGCGACCAAACGACCCGGCCAATTTGGTCTTCGGACTCCGTTACTTGCTTCAGGTCGTTGCCGTCAGGATCGGCCATCCACACGTTCGGCACGCCCGATGCATTGGTCACAAAGGCAATCCGTTCACCATCCGGCGAGAATACGCCGCCGTAGGAAAAGCCGATGGCGCCCATGCGGGCCACTTGCTCAGCCAATGCGTCCTGGCGGGGCGCGTCGGCGTGATCCGATAGCGTCGCCTCGGCCGCAGACTCAGTGGTCGAATCGGAACCACCGTCGGGGGCGCAAGCAACGACGAGAACGGCAAAAAATGCAGAACTAAGCGGTACCAGTTTCTTGCTCATGGGAAGTTCCTTTGGTCAGAAACTAGGCGCGGTCACAACGGCGCCTCGGTGCGAATTCGGTTCGAACTGCGGCAAGACGTGCTGAACTACCGCCCTTTGGGTCGAATGTTACTAGAGAAAAGCGGCGGCGGTCCGTGGTCATTAAGCTCCTCGTAGCTCACCACGAGAGGCAGCGAGAAACGAGGTAACGACCCCGAGGGCTTTTCGTCTAAGCGCCCGAAGCTAGCCGACCGCGCTCTCGAAATTGCCCCCGGGGCTTTATGCGTTGCGGCTACTCGTACCGCAGCGCCATTACCGGACGTGCCCTGGCAGCACGCGATGCCTGCACGGCGATGGTGATCCACGCGACGGCCAATGCGGCCAAAGCGCTACCGACGAATAGCCATGCCCAATCACCGAACGGCGCTTTGTACACAAACCGGGTCAGCCACTTGCTCATGAAGTAAAACGCCGCCGGCCACGCGATTACGTTGGCGAGGAGCACGAGGCCCGTGAAGTCGCGCGTCAGCAGCAGAACGATATCGCGCACGCTCGCACCCATCACTTTGCGAATGCCGATTTCCTTGGTGCGCCGTTCGGTGGTGAACGACGCCAGGCCAAACAGACCAAGCGTTGCGACGAAAATCGCGAACGCCGAGAACATCCCGAACATCTGTGCCTGGCGCTGCTCGCTGCGATAGAGCGCCGCGAAGTTGTCGTCTAAGAATTCCCAGGCAACGGGATCGGATGGCAGCAACCGCGTCCATACTTCCTCAAAGTGTTGAATGGCAGACGAGGGATCGCGAGCATCGATTTTGACCGACAGCTGACGACTGTATATAGGGTTCGGCTCTGCATAGAGCGTTGCCTTCATTTCGTGGTGCAGTGATGCAAAGTGAATGTCCGGGATAACGCCGACCACTTCACGCTCGATGAATTTTTCTGTTCCGCTGCTCGTTAGCTCGCGCACAATTTGGCCAACGGCTTCTTCGGCGCTCCAGCCGAAGCGACGTGCCGCCGACTCGTTTAGGATCGCTGCGCCCTGGGTCACCGGCTTCTCGTCCGTGGGTGACTCGACGCGCCGTTCGTTGTCGCGAAACGATCGGCCGGCAAGGAACTCGACGTCGTAGTGATCGAACCACTGGTAGTCGACCTTGATATCCGATAGGCCGAACATCGAGTCGTCGGTGATTTGCTCGTCGCCGCGGATGTAGGTACCGCCGTCGAGATTGAGCATGCCAGGCACGCGCGACGAGTAAACGGCCGACACGATGTCGGGATGCGTTTCCAACTCGGCCTTGAGTGGCTCGTAGGTTTCCCACAGCGGTGCGAAGAATGGCAGTGACGTCACGATGTTGTTGGCTTTGCTATAGCCTAGGTCGATATTGCGCACGTACTCCATTTGCACCATCACAACCCCGGTAGCGATCAGCAGTCCGATGGATGTCGCAAACTGAAACACCACGAGGCCCTTGCGCAAAAAGCCACGGTTGCCGCCTGCCGCTTGACCTTTGAGAACTTCAACCGGCCGGAAATGCGACAGGTAGAACGCCGGGTAGCTACCGGCCACGAGCCCAACGACGAGTACGCCCAACGTCAATATGCCGAGCGTCTCGGGATTAGCCAGCGAGAATGACAGCGGAAGCTCAAGGAATGCCGCGAAGAAAGGCAGAGCAAGCTCGACAATGGCCACGGCGAGCAGCATGGCCAGCGCAACCAGTAGCGTTGACTCCCCAAGAAACTGGAAGATGAGTTGACCGCGCCTAGCGCCGACCACTTTGCGTACACCGACTTCCTTGGCGCGTTGCGTCGAGCGCGCTGTGGTCAGGTTCATGAAGTTGATGCATGCAATCAGCAGAATCACGAGCGCGACAGCCGAGAATGTGTAGACCGTCGAGAGGCTGCCGTTCTCGCGCCACTCACTGTCCCGATTTGAGGTCAGGTGAATGTCCGTGAGTCGCTGCAGGTTCAACGCATTGCTGTCGCTTCTGCCCGCGCCCTGATGTTTGTCGAGGAACGCCGGGAAACGCGACGAAAGGTCCTCAGGGTCGTAGCCCTCTGGCAGACGCAGATACGTGTAGTAGTTGTTGCTGCCCCAGTTTTCCAGTGCGTCCGGACCCATCAAAAGCGGTATGGCGCGGATCGACAGCAGCATGTCGAAGCGCATGTGCGTGTTGCTGGGCAAATCTTCAATGACAGCAGCGACAGTGAGCTCGGCCTGCCCCATGAATGTCGCGCGGCGCCCGACCGGGTTCTCCGTGCCAAAGTACCTCTCGGCTGCGCTGCGCGTCAGCACGAAATTGGACGGCAGTTCGAGCGCTTTCGCGTCGCCGTGCAGAACATCAAACGCAAAAAATTCAAATATGTTGGGATCGGCGATGGCGACGCTCTCGGCCATGAACTGTTCCTGGTCGACGCGCATGCCCACGTCGCCAGCACCCATCGCCCTCGTGAAGTCCTCAATCTCGGGGAAGTCTTCAGCGAGCAGCGGCCCAATGGGCGGAGCAACCGGCGCCAGCCGCAGGTTGTTCGAGAAAAAATCACGTGTCACGCGATAGGTGCGATCGGCGTTCGCCCACTGTTTGTCGAACGACGACTCGTACTGCACGAAGACCGTGATGATGATGCAGCAGGCGAGGCCAATCGCGAGACCAATGATGTTGATGGCGCTGAACAGCGGATTGCCGACGATGTTGCGCCAGGCAATCTTCAGGTAGTTGCTAAGCACGACGCGCCTCCTGTACCGATGTGACGTTCTCGGCCAACACTCGGCCGTCCAGCATGTGCACGACGCGGCTGGCGTGATCGGAGTGGCTGGGGTCGTGGGTCACCATCACGACGGTCGTGCCATCGGCGTTGAGCTGGTTCAGAAGGTCCAGCACTTCCTCGCCATTGCCCGTGTCCAGGTTTCCCGTCGGTTCGTCGGCCAGGATCAGGCCGGGCTGGGTAATGACCGCACGCGCAACGGCGACACGCTGCTGCTGGCCGCCGGAGAGCTGCTGAGGCCGATGATTGGCACGGTGTGCGATACCCATCCGTTCGAGCACCGACTCGGCCAACTCGCGTCGTTCGCGATTGGGCATCTTCTGGTAGAGCAGCGGCAGCGCCACGTTTTCGAGAACGGTCAGCTCGTCCACCAGGTTGAAACTCTGGAAGATGAAGCCGATGTTCCGTTTGCGGATGTCGGCCAGCTTGGCTTCGCCGTAGTTGGCAACGTCTTCGCCCATAAAGCCGTAGCGGCCCGACGTAGGCGTATCGAGCATGCCCATAACGTTCAGCAGCGTGGACTTGCCGCAGCCCGACGGACCCATGATGGCGATGAACTCGCCCGCGTTGATCTCAAGGTTAATGCTTCGCAGCGCCGTGGTTTCGACGTTGCCGGTGCGGTACACCTTGTTCAGGTCGTGCATTTCAATCATGACGGCTATCTCTCGACGTTTAGTTTTGTTCGATCAGCAGGCGCTCGACGTCCTGGAAGCTGGCGTACGACGACACGACGACGCGCTCTCCAGGCTCAAGGCCATCCAGTACTTCAATAACGTTGGTGTTGCGCCGTCCCAGCGTGACGTTGCGACGGCGGGCGGCCTGCTGGTTGGGTTCCAGAACAAACACCCACGCGCCGCCGGTGTCGTTGTAGAACGAACCGTTCGGCAGGAGGATGGCTTGCTCGGCCGTATCGCCCAGCGCTAGGCGTAGCTGCAGGGTCTGGCCGCGGCGTACGTTGGTCGGTGCGGCGCCCAGGAAACGCAGGTCCACCTCGAACTGCGCGGCGCTCACTTCCGGGTAGATCTTGCTGAGCTCCAGCGTGTAGTCCTTGCCGTCCACGCTCAAGGATGCGCGCTGACCGACTCGGACGCGGTTCAAGTAAAACTCGTTGACGAACGCGACGGCCTTGAAGCGGTCGACGTCGTCGATCTGACCCAGCCGCTCGCCGCGCGCCTTGGATTCCCCAAGATCGGCGCTCAACGATGTCAGACGACCGGCACGCGGTGCGCGGATCAGCAGGTTGTCGAGATTGGCCCGTGCCAGCTCCAGGTTCTTCTCGAGCTGTTCGACGGAGTCGTTCAGCTGGTCGATCTGCGCGAGGCGGATCACCTCGTCCTGCTGCTGGCTTTCCTTGGTCACCTCGCGACGCTGTTTCCAGTACGTCAGCTCATCCGTGGCCTGCTCGTAGTCGTTCTTGGATATCAGCGATCTGCTGTCCAGCGCCTCGTAGCGCTCGACCAGCCGATTGAGCCGGACGATCTGGTAATCGATCTCGATCAGGTCGCGCTTGAGCTGCAGCCGGTTCTGCTCGATGGCGAGCTGCGTGTTGCGAAGATTATTGAGCTGCTCGCTGACCTCCGCCTCGCGGGCAATAACGTCAAGCTGCAACTGCGTGTTGGACAGTTCCATGAGCGCATCGCCGGCCTCGACCATCGCGCCTTCTTCGACCAACACTTTGTCGACCCGGCCGCCTTCGACAGCGTCGAGGTACACCGTACGCTCCGGCTCCACGGCGGCGCGCAGCGGAATGAAGTCCTCGTACATGCCGGTGCTGACGGTTTCGATACGCAAGCGCTGACCGTCCAGCGTGAACGACGTGGACTGATCCAGCGACCGATAACCGACAACGGCAGCGGCGATTACCGCCAGCGCGACGAGGCCGATTAGCGCCGGTTTGGTCCGCGACGTTTCGATCTCGCGATCCATCGTGGCATCCGGGCGGCGCTGGGCGGATTTGAGTGGTCTTGCTTCCATGGTCATTACGGAGCAAAGGCCGTGCCAGAATTGCCGTTCCAAAAATCAACGAGTTAGTACTTCGTGAGCGCGAGTGAGTGTTCACTTGTGCAAACAAGTGATCGAAATCGAACACCCGAGCAGCTACAGTCCGCCGATGACTAACACCGCCACGCTGCTGGTCGTCGACGACGACGGCGATGTCCTGACCGCAGCACGTCTGCTACTGCGTGAGCACTTCGGCCGCGTCCTGACCACCCAAGACCCCGCGGATATCGAGCCGCTGATGGCCAGCGAGCGCATCGACGTGTTCCTGATCGACATGAACTTTGCGATCGGCCGCAACAGCGGCGATGAAGGTCTCAAGTGGCTGGATCGCATCACGACCCTCGACCCCGACGCCGTGGTCGTTCTGATGACGGCGTTTGGTGACTTGAATACGGCGGTGCGGGCCATGCGCGAGGGCGCGGCGGACTTTGTGCTGAAGCCCTGGCAAAACGACAAACTCGTTGCGACTTTGAGCGTGGCCGTCAAGCTGCGCCAGTCGCGCAGCACCGTTCGTGCGTTGAGCGATTCCGGCCCCGAGCGCGCGATGATCGCCGGCTCACCGGCCATGCAGGAAGTGGTCACACTGATCCAGCGTGTGGCACCGACCGACGTCAATGTACTGATCCGCGGCGAGAACGGGACCGGCAAGGAACTGATCGCTCAGTCGCTGCACCGCCAGTCATCGCGTGCGGACAAGGCGCTGGTGGCGGTAGACCTGGGCGCGGTCGCCGAGACGCTGTTTGAAAGCGAGCTGTTCGGCCATACCAAGGGCGCATTCACCGATGCTGTGCGTGATCGCGCCGGCCGCTTCCAGGCGGCGCACGGCGGCACGCTGTTTCTCGACGAGATCGGCAACCTGCCGCTCACGCTGCAGAACAAATTGCTGCGCGCTCTGGAAAGCCGAGAGATTATTCCGGTGGGCACCGACCAGCCGGTGTCTGTGGACGTGCGGCTCATCTGCGCAACCAACCGGCCCCTCGAGGAGATGGTCGCGGACGGTACGTTTCGCGAAGATCTCCTGTACCGCGTGAACACCATCGAGGTGACGCTGCCGCCGCTGCGCGAGCGCTTGGAAGACCTACCAGCGCTGGTCGAGCATTTCGTGCGTTTGTCGGCCCGCAAGTACCGACTGGCTGAGAAGACCTTGAGCGACGCCGGTCTGCGCGCGCTGCGTTCGCACCATTGGCCCGGCAACATTCGTGAGCTGTCGCACGTCGTGGAACGCGCGCTGATCCTAAGCGATGGCGATGTGCTGGGTGCCGGCGATTTTCAGCTTGGCCAGAACCGTGGCGGCGACGGCCACGCTACGCTGGACCTAGAGGTCACCGAGCGCAACACCATCAAACTCGCTTTGGAGCGTGAGGAGGGCAACATTTCGCGGGCAGCCCGCGCGCTCGGCATCACACGCGCGGCGCTGTACCGGCGTATCGAGAAGCACGGCTTGTGAGAAAGCGGCTGCGCGCTCGGTTCCGTGTGTCCATTGCCCTGCAGGTGGGACTGCTGCTGGTCACTGGCGCACTGTTGGCGTGGACACTTTTGCAAACCAATCACGTCGCCATTCCCGTGGCGTTACTCCTCGTGATCGGCTTACAGGTGGCCGGATTGCTCGCATCGGTGCAATCGCACGTCGACACGCTCGAGGAGTTTTTCGCGGCGGTGAACTACGAGGACTTTACGCGCCGTTTCATCGCCGACGATCTTGATGCCGAGCTGAAAGGCGAGTTCAATCTGATTCTCGAGCGCTTTGCTGACGCACGCTCCGAGCGCGACGTACAGGCCAATTACCTCGAGACCGTGGTGCGCCATGTGCCGGTGCCGTTCTTCGCCGCGCGTGCCGACGGGTCGCTGGCACTGGTCAACAACCCCGCCCGCCGTTTGACCGGGCTGCCCACGCTGGCGCATATCGACGATCTGGCCGAGGTAGACCCAGCGCTGCCCGACAAGCTGCGACAGATTGACGCCGGTCAACAACAGCTCGTGCAGACGCGCTTGCGAGAAGTGCCGGTGGAATGGCGCATCAGTGTGTCGCAGATCCGACTGGACGGCGATGTCGAGCGGCTCTATTCGGTGGAGAATCTTTCTGGCGAACTCACGGCGCGCGAATCCAGCGCGTGGCGCAATCTGCTGCGTGTACTGACGCACGAGATCATGAACACGCTAACGCCAGTGACTTCGCTGGCCGAAACCTGCAGCGACATGCTTCAAAAGCAAAACGCTGACCCCGACATTCGCGATGCCGTCGGTACCATCGCTCGGCGCAGCGGCGGCTTGATGAACTTCGTTTCTCGCTACCGTGAGTTGATGAAAATCCCCACGCCGCGCATGGAGGAGCTCGCGGTTCTCGACGTGGTTAATGCCGCCGTCACGCTGATGCGCGAGCAGTTCAGCGAGACGAAAATCGCCGTGGATGTATCCCCCGAATCGCTCACGGTGCAGGCCGATCGATCGCTACTGGATCAAGTGTTGCTCAACCTGCTTCGCAACGCCGTCGACGCACTCGCAGGGATGAAAGATTCGCGTATTGCGATCCGCGGACGGCTTGATCACGGCCGCGTGCTGCTCCAGGTCGCCGACAACGGCCCCGGCATGCCGGACCATGTGCTGGACCAAGTGTTCGTGCCGTTCTTTACGACTAAGCGCGAGGGCAGCGGAATCGGTCTGTCTCTAAGCCGCCAAATCATGACAGCGCATGGCGGCGACATCGCGGTACGCAGCGACGACAACGGGACTGTCGTTAGCCTGGTGTTCGGTTAGCAAGAGTTTCCCCGGCGAGGCCTTTGCCAGTGAGAAATTTTGTCGGTGTGTTGTTCTCACTTGCCGACGAACGAACCGCTCTGAGCCTAGAAAGGCAGTGCATGCGGATGTCATGAGCGCCGCTTGGGTTTCAGGCAGCACGCGAACTGCAATGTGTTTCGGTACGGCCTTTTTCTCTCCAACGAAGTGGCTGCGCGTAAATCTACGAGAAGCCGACACTCGATGGACGTCCACTTCGGACGAGATCGGTGCCATAAATGCGTCCGAAACCCGCAACCACAGCGGGTACGTGAGCGGCACTCCGCGGCGCTCGGTGCGGGTGGTTCGGGCGAGGGGCTGGCAGGCTTTCATGACGCGTACGGGGCCCAGGTCTATATCGGTTGCCGTTGCGATCCGGTCTAATCGGTTGGCGCAGGCTCAACGCACCGTCGCCGACGGTTCGAGGACTAATTCCCATCAACGGGGCAGACCCGACTGGCTTCGCCCATCGGCTTGGTCGCCATTTGTTGGTAGGCCCGCCGTTCGTCCGTACTGCCGCCATGCGGCTGCAAGCTCTGGCATGCCGGGACGCTGCCAAAGCGCGTGGTACCGGGGGTGGGCACGCACGTCGCTTGGCCAGGGGTTAACGCCGTCGAACGGTGCCTGGGAAAAAGTCGTGCTGAAAAGATCACCGCGTTCGTAGGCGAGATGGAGTATATCCAGGGTCGTTTCCGCTGGCAGGACCCGCGCGAAGGCCGGCCCCCAGATGCCGATAGAGTCGGTAATTAGTCTCTCGGAGAACAGTGACCTTACGCGTTCGATTTGCTCGTCGACATCGGCGCGACCGTACTCGATTGATGTAAACGCCGGCATGAGTATCGCGACGTTGGGTAGCTTGTCTGCCGGGATGGCCGCGACGCGCGCCTCAAACTCGCTGACACGCGGCAACCATCGCTGCCGATACTCGTCGGAATCGCTGAAGGCTGCGGCCGCCCCGGCAAAGGCGATAAAACCCTCCCCAAGACAGCGGGCCTGAAAGCACGCCTCAAAGACCGCCATGGCCTCGTCGAATCGACCTGTCTCGACCAACCACGCCGCGCGCGCATTCGAGCGTACCGGGTTCAGTGGATCCAGAACCCGGGTTCGATCGAGCGCAGCGAAGGCGGATTCCGTATCGCCGATCGTGCGGTGAAACCACGCCGAGGCATAGTGAGTGAACGCGGATTGCGGTGCCGCGGATTGCGCCTCGCCCAGGTGGTAGCGGGCCTTGTCGATATCGATACGTTGCGTCACGTGAAATACGGCGAGCGCCGCGTTCGCTCTGGCGTTTTCTGGGTCTAGCGCTATGGCAGTTTGGAGGGCCTCTTCGGTCATCCGCATGAAGGTCATACGATCGCGGCTGAGCGGACTGCCCGCGCTGTAGACACCGACAGTTCCGATGGCCGCCCAGGCGTCTGCAAATTGGGGGTCGAACGCGACTGCGCGCTGGAAAGCGGCCAGCGCCCGCTGCCGAGTGTCGTCCTTGCGCATTCGGTCGCCCCAGAGTTGCAGCCCTTGCAGGTACTGGTCGTAAGCGGCCTGATTAATACCGCTACCGTCACTGCGACCGACAGCGGCACCAACGCCGAGCCGCACCTGAAGGGCGTTGGCCAGTTCCCGGACGATGGTGTCTTCGATCGCGAACAGGTCCTTCGCGTCGAACTCATACGTATCCGCCCAAAGGCTCGCCATGTCCTCCACCTGCAGCAGTGCGACGGATATGCGAATACGATCCTGATAGCGGCGGACGGAGCCTGTTACGACATGGTTGGCCCGGAGTTTACGGGCCCGCGCACGGGTGTCAGAGGTGCCTGGGTCATCGATAAACGCCGAGGTTCGGGCTATCACTTTCAGATCCGGGAACTGATCGAGCGCGTTCAACAACTCCTCGGCGATGCCCTGGGCGAAATAGCGATCGCTCTCGTTGTTGCTGAGTGGCTCGAACGGCAGCACCGCGACGGTGGGTTCGACCGGCGTCGGCGTGTCTTGGGCGGATTGGAGCGCGAGCACCAGCACACCTGCTAACGCTACGACCATCAGCAACAAACCACGCCACAGCCAGGGCCCGGGCGTCATGTGGGTTGGGGCGCTGGCTACGTTGTGCTCTGACGCAGCGGCAACGACGTTACTCGATGTGCTGCTGACCGGAAGCAGCAGCCGGTAGCCGCGCTTTGGCACAGTTTCGATCGTAGGTGTGTCTGGATGAATCTCGCGAAGCGCGCTTCGCAGCCGGGAAACAGCGCGCGTCAGGGCTTCATCGGCGCCGAACTCCGAGACCCACAAGCGCTCGATGAGGGTAGCGCGCGACACCACGTCGCCTTGGCGTTCAGCGAGCAGGCACAGGACATCCATAACCTTCGGTTCGAGCCGCCATTCCTGGCCGTCGCGTTCCAATGTGTTACGGCCGGGATCGACGTTTGCCGTGCCGAGCTTAAACGGGGTCCGTTGATTGCTGTCAGCCGACACGACGACGCCTCCTGTAGCCATCGAGTCTACCGTGAGGGTTTCCACTCAACCAGAGACAGGCAGGAAAAATCCTAGAGAAATCAGAGCTCGAGGTTTTCGTCGCCTTTTCATCACCCAATCGTATGGCCGCCATCAGGCAGCAAAGGGTGGCCTCGCCGAGTATCCACTCAGCGGCCACGACCGCAACGCCATCAACAACCGCACTTGGAGAAAAACCATGAAAAAGCTGCTTCTGACACTCTCGATCGGGCTCCTGATGATCACCCACGCAGACGCCAAAAAACCGCCGACCGGATTGCCGTCGCTGACCGACAAATTTCCGCCGAAACTGATTCTGGAGATGAACGACACAAAGAACGCCGGCCCGATAATCTGGTACGAGCACAACGTGATGCCGCCGAAGACGCACTGGAAGTACAACTACGTCGGACCGTCGGCCCTCGGGTGCAAGGGCAACTTCAGTAAAGCGGCGGCGGAATGGTGGGACAGCCGGTTCTACCACGACTTTCTCGACAGCTACGTCATCAACCGCACCTACTTCTTCCGTGACCTGGCCGGCAATAACGCACCGATAGGTGAGGTCCCGTACAGCTTTACCGTCCGGGCACAGGATCTCAGTGGCATCAAACGTATTTACGTCAGCACGCCGGAGCGCGAGGTCGAGACCGTGCCGTGGTACCAGGGCTATCAAATGGTCGACGACGGCCCGACGGAGTTCATTAACGTCACGCCGAATGCCGCGACCGCCGACATGTCGGAATTACGGGACGATGACGGAAACCTGACCGGCTGGATCAAGAGCCTGAACTATCAGGTGCCGCCCGTGCATCCCGATGATCGCTCGAAGGAGGTACGGCTCGATTTCTCAATGACCCATCTGGGACAGTCGGGGGAGTTGACCGTACTGGTGGAAGACAACGCCGGCAACACACAAACGGGCTCCGTCTATCTGGCTCCGGACTGGATCTGCCCGGAATGATACGGAGCGATTCCTCTGGCAGCGGATTTGGCCAGAGCGAATAAAGCCCACATTCATTCCTGAGTATTGGACGCCGCGTCTCATTGGAGGCGCGGCGTTCTGCATCTGCCACTGCTGCGACGCTGGCCGTACGTGAGTTGGTCGTGGCGAGACTGGTCTTAAACCGTGTAGTCGTCAACGAGCGTGGCGAGCGTTACCGCATCAATTCTTCTGGAGAGATTGCGTGTCCCGTCAATCTTGTGAGTTGCTAGGTGTGAAGCGACAACTGACCATCCCGACGCCGCTCTCGTATGGGTACTGACTGACTTCCAGGTCACCCTGGTCGAAGTCGTCGACGTTCAAGTGTTCATCCAGACGACCCCGCAGAGTCTCGAGTGAATCGTGTTCGCAACCCGAAACGATGATTCCGGAAAAAGTGGGCATTGCGGACAAGGAAAACTCGACATCCGTACCGTACGTGTCATCGAAGTTGATGTCGCAAAGACCGCTCCAACTCACCAAGAATTGAGTATTTTCTCGCTTGGTAAATCTCAGGCGTCCCTTGCCGATATCGGCGTGCTCAAAAACATAGAAAGTGCCGAATGATCTGCCGGTCAGCTCGTCTTGTCGGCGATCCCAGGCATATTCCTGTCCTTCGAGTTGTCGCCAATCGCGCATCGGAAACTGAAAACTGTCCACAGTTAGCGTCGGTGACCAGTAGTCGTCACGGACCTCTAACTCACTTGCGGAAACCTCCAAATACCAGCTCAGCTCTTTATCTTTTCCCTCGTTATAGGTGTCGCACCAATAGGGATCTGCCAACCCGCCAACCAGATTGGCGCTCTCAACAGGAAAAGATAGATCAGCGATCTTCAAGACTTGCATAAACGTGCACGCCCTCCTTCGTCCAACGGTGCTGGATATCGTGCTCGTCGTAACATGAGTCGCGCCTTCGAGTCACGCGCGTGTGGGCAGGCGCTGTCATCCCCAGCCAAAGAAAAGTACTGAGGCTTGTTGATCGTGTATCGGACCAGTGGTTGCTGGCATTTGGGGGCGTCGGAAATGCGGGGCCCAACAATCTGTGCCCGGATCAAGCTCGTGCGAGTTTTGGGTAATTTAAAGCGTTGGACAGCAATGGACCGCTTTTTCCAAGACCGGCGACTGTAGCGTCCATTTTTTAGGAAGTAGTAACAGACCGCTAACGGCTGCGAGCGTCATTCGTGGTCGCAAAATTAAGTGAAGCATCAACGTGGCATCGGTCGATAAGGCTGCAGTCTCAATTGTCCATACCGGATTGGAAATCAACCGGGGCGGAGCCATGGTGTCGATACCAGACGCCAGCCGGTTGTCCAAGACAGCGATAACACTGCCCTGCCGTCGATTGACTTTTCAACTCGGCCGTTGCTATCGACAATTGGGTGAAGTATTTTTGCAATAATTATTAGTTCGAGATACTTCAATGTCTGATCGTCTGGCAATCGACTCCCAGCTCTGTTTTTCGCTCTACTCAACATCGCTGGCGATGACGCAGTTCTACAAAGGTTTGCTCGAACCTCTGGGCCTAACCTACTCCCAATACATCGTGATGCTGGTTCTCTGGGAACAAGACGGGGTAACGCTGACCTATATTGCCGACAAGCTCGACCAGCAGTCGGGCGCCTTGACGCCGGTTCTGAAACGTATCGAGGCGTTGGGGCTGCTGCAGCGAAACCGGAATCCCGAAAACGAAAGGGAGCTGCAGGTTTTTCTGACTAAAAAGGGCAAGGCGATGCGGGCGAAAGCGGTGAAGATCAATCAGTGTGTTGCCGATGCGTGCGGTTTGGAAGAGTCTGAACTAACTGATTTGCAGCGGAATATTGACGATTTGCGACAGCAGCTGAAAAAACACCTTGCATAGTAATATTTACCGCGATAAAGTTCCCTCGACTGCCGAGGCAGTCATTTTTTGGGCTTGATATTTATTGCAATAAATGTTTTTGCAGCAACCCTGGAGAACTGAAATGAAATTCAAAGAACTCGTCGCAACATCCATGCTTTTCTTGATGCCAGTGCTGAACGCCAATGCTGGCGTGTCGCCCGGCGTTGAATCGAATACCCGGGAATTTCTCGAGGCCCTCAACAGCAGTGGCGGCACTCCGCTCGAACAACTCTCTGTCGCCGATGCCCGCAACGTTCTCGTTGGCGCACAACAGGGCGCGGACCTTCCAGAGGCACACGTCGAGGAGCGAACAATCACGGTGGAAGGCGCAAAGATTGACCTCGTGATCGTCAAGCCGCCAGGCCGGCAGCGTGGCGACCTGCCCGTGTTCATGTACTTCCACGGCGGTGGCTGGGTTCTCGGCGATTTCCCGACGCACGAACGACTCATCCGCGACCTCGTCGTTCGCTCCGGCGCGGCCGCCGTGTACGTCGATTACACGCCGTCGCCGGAAGCGCAATATCCGACCGCTATCAACCAGGCGTTCGCAGCAACCCAATGGGTGGCCGAGAACGGCCGCGAAATCGGAGTCGACGGTGCTCGACTGGCGGTTGCCGGAAACAGTGTCGGTGGCAACATGGCTGCCGTTGTAAGCCTCAAAGCCAAGCAGGCGGGCGGGCCGAGAATCCGGTTCCAGCTTTTGCTATGGCCGGTGACAGACGCCAACTTCGAAAACGCTTCTTATCAGGCCTATGGCGCGGACCACTTCCTGACAACTCCGATGATGCGCTGGTTCTGGGACAACTACACGACGGATCCGCAAGAACGCGATGAGATTTTCGCCTCACCGCTTCGTGCAACGATTGAGCAACTCAGTAACCTTCCGCCCGCTCTGATCCAGACGGCAGAGATGGACGTGCTGCGCGATGAAGCCGAAGCCTATGCCCGCAAGCTCAACGACGCAGGCGTTGCCGTCACCAGCGTCCGCTATAACGGGATGATCCACGACTTCGGTCTTCTCAATCCGCTGGCCGATATACCTGCGGTACAGGACTCCCTGGACCAGGCGGGTGCGGCGCTCAAAAAATACCTTTTTGAAGATTAGAGTTACGTCACGCCAGAAAGACCTTGGCTTTGAAGGGCTCCGATTTTGGGGCCCTTTTTCATGCCGCTTATTTCGAAGGCAACGACTTCGCAGCTGTCGTAATCAAACTACCCCCGGCGAGTAGGACGCATAACTTGTCTTCTCTATGCCTTTGCGCGTGACTGCATAACACCGATTGGTCTCAATCCGGCATGCCCGGCAATTCCGTTGCAAAGTCTAGATGGGTCACGAATCGGGAGCTGGACCGTGTGCCTTCTGTAAAGGTCAACGAAGCAATACCGATGGAGTCTCTTGATGGTCCGCTTTGGATAAGAAGGGGACCGTGGCTAACTCGGTAATCCAACGTCCGCTTGCCGTATTGTGGCGGCCGCTCGATCATTCGCCGACGCTTTTAGTTGCTACCCGACACTTTTAAGTACCAGAAGCTGCTCTCTGGCAGTTGAAGTTGTCGGAAGAACGTTCCTAATCCGTTGAATAAGGGTCACGCTCGAGGCCGCTTTTTGCAATCAAGAGCGTAGGAGAGCAATTGATGGGCTGTTTCCAAAGTTGTCGTGCCAGGAACGTCTTTCAATGAAAACTCTACTTCTGCTATCGGCCAGAAGCAGTCGTTCAGCAGTCGTAGCAAACATTATTCTCTAGAGCAGTTCTTCACTGGGGTTTAGTTCCATGAACTTATCACCTCTCGAAACAAACTCTAGGCGCTTAGGGATCACTTCGTCAGGTGGGAAGTACCCGAGCAAGACAACGTTATGTGGTTCGCCGTCGATCTTGATTCCCCATTGGCGTACGTCGCCGTACTCCATTGAACTATGTTTTGGTGATTGTCCCGGAACGTAGACCACGGTAGCCGGCATTTTCCTAAACCAACGTGGGAACAAAATCCTATCGCCTACCTGGATACGTATATTCGTGCCTCGGTAGTAAAGTGATTGCTCTTTGGCGTCACCGTCAGTCAAGTACACGCCTCCGCGGCGATTACGTTCAGATTTCGACCGTCAGATAAGGGTCAGCAGCTGAAAGAATAGCAAGCGCTCGACTTGTTTCCCGGGTCGGCCATAAGGAGACGTTCATACTGTTCTTGGGTGGCCCAAAGAGTACAGCAGGCCACAAGCAAGCTCGCTAACAGCAAACTATCGTCTACCGCCTATGCGCTATGCGCTGCTCGCAGGTAAGCAATCAGATCGGTGAAGCTGGCGTAGCGATCAAGCGGTGCGTGCCCGATGTTTCCTTTGTCGAGTCTAGCAACTTCACCCGAATTACAGTTTAGTGCGTATGGGCAGGCGTCTGCCTGATCTCCAATGTAGACCAACTCGGCTGGCCAGTTCGGGAGCCGGCCGAGGCCGCTGCGGTAAAGCTTAGTCGCATCAACTATCGCTTCGGCACTGTCCAGCACCTCGGTCTCGTCGATACTTGCATCACGTATTGACGAAAGGAAGGCCCGGTAGTCCGCGGGAAGCGCAACGCCTAGTTCTCGTTCAATTTCAACGATGTCCGCTTCCGAAACGGACGCTGGAATGTTGGTGCCGTCTCGCGATTGATTGACAGGTATTGTTGACGAGCCGTCTCTAAAAACCACCCAATACACTGCCAAACCGGTTAACAAGAATGCTAAGACTGGAAACCAGTAGTTGAACATACCGATTTCTCCTATCGGAGAGGCGCCCGTCAACGGCGAATGCTATATCAACCTGATCGCTGCTACAAAAGTCCGATTCCAGTCCGAATAGGGAGACCAAGAATCTATTGGGCTGACCGTTATCTCTTGGATATGAACTAGCGACGAAGACGTGCGCCGAACGTCTGCAATGCGTCAGCAGAAGGAATTATGGCCAACGAGACACTACGGGCAGATGTCGGCCACAAGCTGACACTCAAGGCAGATCTATTTGATGTTGCGGATCTCATCTAGGCGCTTGGTGTAGCCACCATTCCCTTGGCAGTACTTTGACTCGTACTTCTCCAGCATGTCCCGAAACGAGCTCCAGATAAAAATACCCCAACCGTACATCTCTCGAGGAATATTGTGAAACGCGTCCGCCAGGTCCTCTGCTCGCTCGGTGTCACCTTCACGGCAATGGTGCCTGATCATCACGAATGCGTACGCAATCAAGTCGGCTAGAGCCTCTCGTTGTTGCTCCGTCGGAAGGGGATCAGGTGTGGTGTCTGGCATCTGTATAGACTAGAGCGATTGTGATTGACTCGCGAGTTTCCGCAACGGGTCAGAGGCTGTTAGTTTAACTCGGGAAGCAAGGACTGCTGCACTCGGCCAGGAGCGGCCGTCCGACTCTAACTCAAAACGGTACCCTTCCGATTTCTTCGAGGACTTCTTTCAACGGTCGCCTTTGACCATCGATACTGACGCTTGGCGTGCCTCCGCCAACTCCACTTACTGGATACCAAGTGCCCTGATAGAACACGGATGCTGTCGCTGCTGCATGGTTCAAGATCAAGTCTGGCTGGCCGTCCATCCCGTAGTCTTCGACGTTCACAAGAGTCTCGCCATCTTCTGATAACGCTGAATACGTCAATAAATCAAACACACCGTCCGAGTCCCTATCGCCGAGCTGGAGATATGGACTACAGGTGCCTTTCTGAAATACGGCCACACTAGTTTTCCCGCTTTCCGACATGGCCAGAACATTAGGAAGGCCAGGGTTAGCAATGGTTTGTGCGAATGCAGAAGGGTCGGAACTGTCTGTGAGTACTTCCCCGCAAATAGAGAACTCGTTCTCTAGGGGCGTGCATGCCGAAACTAAAAGCAGAGCAGATAGAAGACTAACTCTTGTCATCAGAAACCCCCGGAAGAAATACTGAATCGAGAGGCCGCAAAAGGCTGACAGCCGTCAGTTTACCTCAGAGTACTCGAGGTCGATTTTCGGCCATAAGCCGTCATTGGGATATAGCGGCTAGATCGGCTTGAAGCTTATCCGCAACACCGTCGAAGTTAGCTCCTCCAAACACCCAAGCTCAGTGCCCAATTGACGTCGCGGGCGTTTTGCAGCAGCGAAACGCTCGCCGGGTCTATCAGTGCCAACTGCATTGACTTAATACGTACGCAAACGTTACCGCGTAACGCAGTCAATCTTTTGAACACGACTTGACTCTAAAGTTGTAGGTCCGCCGCGGTGTTCGGCTAAAACTTCACAAGGGGCCGACCGTCGAAAGAAGTTGTCCACAGCGTGAATTTTCAACTTGAATGTCGCCTCAGTTTGAATAGCGTACGCACCATCAACCCAGACAAGTCTGAACACATGTTTCCCGTCTCTAGCTTTCACTGGTCCGATTGGGCCCGTAAAGAATGCACTGAGAAGATTGCCGCTCTCACTCGACTCGATTAGCTCAAATTGATACCCGAAATCCGGGTGCATTGGGAACTTCGGTAAGTCTTTCCAGACCAATGGCTCGATCAGCAACTCGATTACACCAAGCTCCGCGCACGATGTTTCGTCTTTATCTGTACCACGGCGTATGGAGTAAGAAACACTCTTAATAACTGGCAATGGCGTGGTTGCCTCATCCTGGTAATGCGACGCTGGTGCTATCGGTGCAGGTAGGCTAAAGCTGCAAGCCACGGCATCGGTGAAACCCAACGCAGACGCCAGAAGTAGTACCACCGACCTCATGCTTCGTAGCACTCAAACTCAGTTGGACTTGGGGTGGACGGCAACGCGGAGACAGCCGAGGCGGCGGCAGGGTAATGTGCCAACCGCAGTGATTTGTTAGTTTCGATATAGTCGATATCTGACATATACATCATCTTTGTTTTGAACACCGTCCAGGTCGATACGATGCAAAATGAACTGGGCGCCCTTTACGTACGCGTTCGGCGGGCCTTTCAGTACGTCGACCGAGACTTTATCTGTGGTACCGACAAGAGCCTTGCAAACAGCGGCTTCCTCTTTGGTCCGGTAGCCGACGCCGAAAGAATCGGTAATGCTTATTCGGGCAATGTCCTTTTCGCCAACAGTGTCAATTGACTCGACGACCGCGGTAACAACGCAGCTACCAAAATAACTGGCTTGAGCCAGTTCAAAGAGAGTTAAAACCCCGAACGACATCGCAACGCCGAACTTGCGAGTCATCAAACTAACACCGAAGCACAGTCGCTGGCGCTACACATCGCGCCGGCACGTTATGCAAACCGGCCGCCTGCTTTGATCTGTTAGGTAGCAACGGCCGCATGACCTGATTCTCTCTTTCAGTAAACACGCAGACTCGAACGAAGAATCTCTGCATGAACGTGTGGCGTTTCTTCTGGATCGTACCACTCAAGATCGACATCTAACGGCAGCAACGCGGCGAGGGTTTCTTCAAGACGATCGCTTTCAAACACCCACGTCGTGTACTCGTCATAATCTCCTGCAGCCTTGTTTACCTTGACTGCCACATCTATATCGCTGTCTGGACGATGCTCGTCGCGAGCGCGGCTTCCAAAAATATAGACTTCTCGGATGAGCGGTTGAGCTTCTGCCCACGAGCACAACACATCCGCGATCTTCGCAGTCTCCACAGGCTACCTATGCTTTAGCGATACATACTTCCCTGTATGTTTCCAAATAGTCGCCATTTAACGCGTTTACCAATCCAAGCATCCGAATGCAGGTATGTCAGAAAATCTGATACAGACCGAACGGCCGCAATGGGTCAGCAGCCGCCAGTCTAACTCAGGAACCCAGGGCTGCTGCACTCGGCCAGAAGCAGACGGTCAGACTTGCTGACGGGCAATGAACAAATGGTAGCTATCGTCGCCTTCTAGCGCATTTGGAGAATCAGCATCTAGATTTCGATAACCAATAAGCAGGTCGTATGTTCCCGGCTCGACTTCGAGACGGAAAGCGTCCGGAAAATAGTCCGTACATCCCGCCACAACCAGCCGCCCTGTTGCACATTCAATTGCTGTCTTGTTGATTCGGTCCCATTGATCGGGCACTAACTCTGGCAATTCGTCACTGGTTTCCAAAACGACTGCCACATCTGAATTCCTTGCAGTGCCGATGCCTACAACTCGATCTGATACGGCGAGCAGTCTGTTTGTGGCTTCATCTGTCCAAGATTCCGACAAGTCGCCAAACTGATCGTCATCGTCCTGAATATAGAACTGGTGATAGTCGGCAAATATTGTTAATTCGATTCTTGCCATTTAGCGAGCGGCGGGTATGGGTCATTGGCGGACATTCTAGCGTTGGCTGTCGCCGCGATGCTAATGAGCCCAACCTCGTTTCTAGGCACTTTGAACCAAAGATGCTGCGCAATGCCCTGCAGGCTCTAGGTGTCGTTTCAATACTTTATTCTTCGAGACGACGGTGGTTTTCAATACTCTATTAGTTCGTTCAATTTTTTTTTTATTATGCGCAACCAAACAGAAGCCTGCTGCTCTGTTGCTTACTCAACGGTCACTGACTTCGCCAAATTTCTCGGCTGATCGACATCGGTACCTTTGAGTACGGCGACGTGGTAACTCAATAGCTGCAGCGGGATCGTGTAGACGATTGGCGCGATCAGTCGATCCGCGTGCGGCATAGGTATGACCTTGATGCCGGGCTCATCTTCGATACCCGTCTTGCGATCGGCGAACACGTAAAGCTGGCCGCCGCGGGCGCGAACAACCTGCACGTTGGATTTCAGCTTGTCGAGCAGCTCGTTGTTGGGTGCAACGACAACGACAGGCATCTCTTCATCGATGAGAGCGAGCGGTCCGTGTTTTAGCTCGCCTGCCGCGTAGGCTTCGGCATGGATGTACGAGATTTCTTTCAGCTTCAGCGCGCCTTCCATGGCGATCGGCCACATCGGCCCGCGACCGAGGAACAGCGTGTGGTTCTTTTCGTTAAAGTCTTCGGCGAGAGAGACAAGATCGTCGTTCATGCCCAGTGCTTTCTCGACGGCGGCGGCGCTGTGTACAAGGTGACGAACAAACTCGGCTTCGCGTTCGTCAGAAAGGCCGCGGTGACGTGCCAGCATCAAAGTGACAAGCAGCATCGACAGAAGCTGCGTTGTAAACGCTTTGGTGCTCGCAACACCAATCTCAGGACCCGCCTGCGTCATCATGCAAAGATCGGACTCGCGCACCATGGAGGAATGCGCGCTGTTGCAGATCGTTAACGATCCGATGTAACCCGACTCTTTGGCGATTCGTAGCGCTTCTAAAGTATCGGCGGTCTCGCCTGACTGCGACAGCGTGACGAACAACGTGTTCGCCGGCACGACGACGTTGCGATACCGATACTCCGACGCAATCTCGACTTGTGTCGGTACTCCCGCAATGGATTCCAGCCAATACTTGCCAACACAGCCAGCGTGGTAGCTGGTACCGCAAGCGACGATATGAATGTTCTCAACGCGGCTTAAGAGATCCGCTGCTGCCGGTCCCAGCGAATCAGGCACAACGCGTCCGCTCTCGATTCGGCCATACATCGTGTTGGCGAGCGCACTCGGCTGTTCGAAGATCTCTTTCAGCATGAAGTGCCGGTACGGGCCCTTCTCCGCGGCGTCGGCGTTCCACTGGGTCTCGTGGACTTCGCGCTCGACCTCGGCACCTTCCGTATCGAAGATGCGAACAGAGTCGCGTGAAATCTCAGCAATGTCGCCTTGTTCGAGGTAAATGAAGCGTTGCGTGACCGGGAGCAGCGCCGGTACGCCGCTGGCGACGAAGTTCTCGCCGATGCCAAGACCGATAACGAGCGGACTCGCAACTCGACTCACGACGATTCGGTCGGGATCTTGCGAATCGAAAACGAGCAACGCAAACGCGCCTTCGAAACGCTTAGTGGCGTGACTAACGGCATCGAGCAAGTTCATTCCTTGCTCTAGGTAGTCGTGCACGAGGTGTGCAGCGGCCTCGGTGTCGGTCTCAGACTTGAACTCATAGCCCTTGCCGATGAGTTCGTCTTTGATAGTTTGGAAGTTCTCGATGATGCCGTTGTGAATAACGGCAACGCGACTACCGGATAGATGCGGGTGTGCGTTGGCTTCGGTCACACCACCGTGCGTGGCCCAGCGCGTGTGGGCAACACCGAGTCGGCCGTTGAGCGGACTGGCGTCCAACTTCTCTTCGAGCTGAGCGACTTTGCCGACGGTACGGCTAAGGCCAATGGACTGTGCATCGTCCAGCACGGCAACGCCGGCCGAATCGTAACCGCGATACTCGAGACGGCGCAGGCCCTCGACAAGAATCGGGACGATGTTTCGTTCGGCAATGGCGCCGACGATTCCGCACATAACGTGGACTCCTCAATCCGACGCCGGAGCGTCTTTCATTTACTCAAGTTGCACTGCGTTGCCGCCGCCAGCGGTGGCCGGACATTTGAACCCCGATCAAGCCACCGTCGCAAGCGAAATTGGCTCAGCGATTGTCACGCTTGTAGGCGTAGACTGCCGCCGCCGCGGCTTGCTCTCGGCTCAATTCGTCGTTTCTGGCCATTTCCAAGGCGATAAGCCGCTCCATTTGTTCTTTGTCACCGTTGCAAAGCCGATAAAGCTCGTCAACGTCTGCCGTGCTACCGGCGCTTGATGATGTCGAGCGCCAGTACAGCGCGACGACAACCAGCACGACACCGGCGATAACGTAAATCAACGGTTGGTTCCTAAGTCGCTTACTTGTTTTTTTTCACCGGCCGTTTCCAGCCATCGACGGTTTTGACCGGGGCACGATTCAGCGTGAGTTTCCCAGCCGGTGCTTCTTTAGCAATAGTCGATCCGGCACCAATCGTGGCGCCGGCGCCAATATCGACTGGCGCGACCAGATTGACGCCAGAGCCGATAAACGCGTCGTCACCGATCGTCGTGTGGTGCTTGTTGGCACCGTCGTAATTGCACGTGATGGTGCCGGCACCAACGTTGACCTTGTCGCCGATCGTTGCATCACCAATGTACGTGAGGTGATTCACCTTGCTGCCTTCGCCAATGCGCGCTTTCTTCACTTCAACGAAGTTGCCAGCCTTCGCGCCTTCGGCAAACTCGGCACCAGGCCGCAGGCGAGCGAACGGACCAATCTGACAGCGCGCGCCAACGCGTGCTTGCTCCAACACACACTGCGGATGCACCACGGTGTCGTCACCAATTTCTGAATCCACAATGACGGCGCCCGGGCCAATGTGAACACGATCACCGAGCACTACATCGCCTTCGAACACACAGTTCACATCAATAAAGGTGTCATGACCTGCGCTCAACGACCCACGCACGTCGATGCGCGCCGGGTCGGCGAGCGATACACCGGCATCCAATAAAGCGTTTGCATAACGGTGTTGGTAAAGACACTCAGCCGCCGCGAGCTGACGCCGATCGTTGATGCCCATCACCTCGTCGGGATCGTCGCCTTTTACGGCGTGCACCGGGATGCCGTCCGCGACAGCGGCGCCAATGATATCGGTCAAGTAATACTCACCTTGTGCGTTATCGGCGCTGAGCGCATCGAGCCAGCGGCGCAGCTCAGTCGACGGCGCACAGATCACACCCGAGTTGATTTCGCGTACGGCGAGTTGCTCGGCGCTGGCATCTTTTTGCTCGACGATGGCGCGTACTTGACCTTCGTCGTCTCGGATGATGCGCCCGTAGCCGGTGGGATCATCGAGGTCGACGGTAAGCACACCGACACTGCCGTCGGCACACTGTTCGACGAGGCGCTCGAGTGTTGGCGCCGTTAGCAGCGGTACGTCGCCGCAGAGCACGAGCGCGAGTCGGTCATCGGCCACACTCGGCATGGCCATTTTCACGGCGTGGCCTGTGCCAAGCTGTTCGGCCTGATGTGCCCATTTCAGCTCGGGATCGGGAAAGGCGGCCTGAACTTGGTCGCCACCGTGCCCATATACGACGACCGTGTCGTCGCAACTCAGGGCAGCCGCCACGTCGAGGACGTGGCCCAGCAAAGGTTTACCGGCTAACCGCTGCAGGACCTTGGGCAGCGCCGAGCGCATGCGCTTTCCCTGACCCGCGGCGAGCACAACAATAGAGAGTTGCATCGGGGACTTTCCGTGTTCTTCTGCGGTGCATTCTAACCGAGAGAGCATGAAGCAAGTGCTACACCGGTCACGCTGTGAACCGGTTCAGGCTAGGTTTGGCCATGGCGGGCTAAACTGGCGGAATGGAGAGCAAATGGTTCCGTTTGGCGGCCCTGGCGAGCGTCGTCGTGCTGGCCGCGTGCGATGGCCGAATCTACACGCGTGGTGGCGTAACGGATGGCGATACCTTCTACGTCGCCGAGTACGCGTACTTCGACGAGGATCCGGTCACCCAAGCGTGGCTGGCCTATTCGCTCGATTTGAGCGCGTGCCAATTGATGATCGGTGGCGACAACCCGGCGCGCAATTCCAGCTACGACTGCGAGTTGGGCGCTCGTGAGGCGCTGGATCAGGAATGGCGCGAGCGTCGCGCGTTAGACAGCACGGCGGCTGATCGATACCTGGATGCGCATAACCGTGTGGTCGAAGCCGGTTGGCTGCGCGAGTACGTGGCGGTTGAGTTACGGCGCGATGATTGGGAACTGCCGGACGACCTCGACACGAACGCGTATCGCGATTGGCGACGCGACAATTTGCGCGGCCATCGGCCGATGCAGCGGTTGCTTGGTAGCTGGAATTATCGCGACCGGTAAATCGCGGGCAGAAGCCCGCTCCTACATCTCCAGACGGCGGATCGCTAAACCGAACTGGGCATCGCGGGCGGAAGCCCGCTCCTACATCTCCAGTCAGGGGATCGCTAAACCGAACTGGGGCATCGCGGGCGGAAGCCCGCTCCGACATCTCCAGACAGGGGATCGCTAAACCGAACGGCGGGATCGCGGGCGGAAGCCCGCTCCTACATCTCCAGATAAGGCGTCGACAAACCGAAAGGTGGGATCGCGCCAGCGACAACGGCGCCGGTAAGGTTTCGACGCTGCGGTAAACGAAGATGTAGGAGCGCCCTTCTGGGCGCGATCAAAGACTAATTCTTGCCTTTGAATTTCTGCGCAGCGCGGTAACGGGCGCGAGCTTCGGCAAGTTCCAGCTGAGCGCGTTCAACGTCGATCTCGGCCGATGCACCTTTGAGTGCATCTTCCGCCGCCTGCTGCGCGGCCAGCGCCGATGCTTCATCGAGCTGATCGCCACGCAACGCGGTATCGGCGAGGACCATGACCTTTTTCGGCTGCACTTCGATAATGCCGCCGGTGATGTAGAACAGGTGCTCTCCGGAATCGTCCTGCACGCGCACTTCGCCGGGCTTAAGCGTCGTCAAAAGTGGCGCGTGTCTTGGCGCGATACCGAGATCGCCCATCGTCGCCGGTGCAAACACCATGTTGCCGACGCCGGAATAGATTTCGCCTTCCGCGCTGACAATGTCTACCTGAATTTCTGCCATAGCTCGAACCGCTAGTGTTTCAGAATGGACGTCGGGTTTAGCTCATCGACTTGGCTTTCTCGACGGCTTCGTCGATCGAACCAACCATGTAGAAAGCCTGTTCCGGCAGGTGGTCGTACTCGCCATTGACGATGCCCTGGAAGCCACGGATCGTTTCTTTCAGCGTGACGTACTTACCTTCCGCGCCGGTGAACTGCGATGCCACGAAGAACGGCTGCGACAAGAAGCGCTGAATTTTCCGAGCGCGTGTCACTGTCTGCTTCTGCTCTTCGGACAGCTCGTCCATCCCGAGAATCGCGATGATGTCCTGCAGCTCTTTATACGTCTGCAGTACCGCCTGCACGCCGCGCGCGCAGTCGTAGTGTTCCTGACCGATGATCAGCGGATCGAGCAGACGCGAGGTCGAGTCGAGCGGGTCAACAGCCGGGTAGATGCCGAGCTCGGCAATCTGACGCGACAGTACGAGCGTGGCGTCAAGGTGAGCAAAGGTCGTTGCCGGCGACGGGTCGGTAAGGTCATCGGCAGGTACGTAAACGGCCTGGAACGACGTAATCGAGCCGGTCTTCGTCGACGTAATACGCTCCTGCAGCACGCCCATTTCCTCGGCGAGCGTCGGCTGGTAACCCACCGCTGACGGCATACGACCGAGCAGTGCCGATACTTCCGTGCCGGCCAGTGTGTAACGGTAGATGTTGTCGATGAACATCAGTACGTCGCGGCCTTCGTCGCGGAAATACTCGGCCATCGTCAGACCGGTCAGCGCGACGCGCAAGCGGTTGCCCGGCGGCTCGTTCATCTGACCGTATACCAGCGCTACTTTGTCGAGTACGCCGGCTTCTTCCATCTCGTAGTAGAAGTCGTTGCCTTCGCGAGTACGTTCACCAACGCCTGCAAATACCGACAGACCTTCCTGCTGGACGGCGATGTTGTTGATGAGCTCCATCAGCGTCACGGTCTTGCCGACACCGGCACCACCGAAAAGGCCAACCTTGCCGCCCTTGGCGATCGGCATGATGAGGTCGATAACTTTGACGCCGGTTTCCAGAATCTCGGTGGCAGCGGCCTGATCTTCGTACGCCGGCGGCGCACGGTGAATCGGCATCGACTGCTCGGCGCCAACCGGACCGGCTTTGTCCTGCGGGTTGCCGAGGACGTCCATGACCCGACCCAGCGTTTTCGGTCCGACCGGTACTTTGATCGGCTCGCCGGTGTTGGTCACGGTCATGCCGCGCTTCAGACCCTCACTGGAACCCATGGCAATGGCGCGAACAACGCCGTCACCCAGCTGCTGCTGCACTTCCATCGTCAGCCCGGTCTCTTCGAGAATCAGCGCATCGTAGACGTTCGGAATCGCATCGCGAGGGAACTCGACGTCAACGACGGCGCCGATGATCTGCGCGGTTTTTCCAGTGCTCATCTTTTTTCCTCAATATCTGTGGCGTTGTCTCAACGCCGCAAAGTTCAAATACAGTCTTCAGTCGCTGCTTCGCCGTTCTTGGTATTAGAGGCGCTAATTTTTTGGCTAGCTAGGCGCAGAAATTTTTTCGGGCCGACGTCAACTGGATGCGTTAACGAGAGTCGGAAAAATTTGTGCAACACCGCCAGACAAAAAACTCAGCCCTCCAACTACCCACTTACGGCCGCAGCACCACCGACGATCTCCGAGATCTCTTGGGTGATGGCTGCCTGACGGGCTTTGTTGTATTGCAGCTGCAGCTTGTCGATCAGCTCGCCGGCGTTGTCGGTGGCTGATTTCATCGCGATCATTTTCGCGGCCATTTCGCAGGCCGTGTTTTCAACGGCGCCGCGGTAGACCTGCGACTCGATGTAGCGCATCAGCACATCGTCGAGCAGTTCGAGTGCGCTCGGCTCGTAGATGTAGTCCCAGTGCTGCTGCAGATCTTCTTTGTCCTCGCGGATTTTTGAGATCGGCAGCAACGTTTTGATCGTCGGCTGCTGGCTCATCGTACTCACGAAAACGTTGTGCGCGAGGTAAACGCGGTCCAGCTCGCCCTCGGTGTAGGCGTCGAGCATGACTTTAATCGCGCCCAAGAGATCATTGACGTGCGGACGATCACCCAAGTGAGTGACAGTTGCTTTGACGTCGCCGCCGATGCGACGAATGAATTGCACGGCCTTCTGGCCAATCAGTGCAAAGCTGACCTCGCGATCCTTCGAGTGCTGGTACTGAATGCCGTTCAGCACGTGCTTGAACAGGTTGACGTTCAAGCCACCGCAGAGGCCGCGATCGGTCGAGATAATGATGTATCCGACCCGTTTCGCCGGCCGCTCAACCAACCAAGGATGCTTGTAATCCGGGTTGGCTTCGTTCAAATGCGAAATCACCCGCCGAATACGCTCAGCGTAGGGTCGCGATGCTTCCATCTGATCCTGCGCTTTGCGAATCTTCGACGCCGCCACCATTTCCATGGCTTTGGTGATCTTCTGCATGTTTTTCACGCTTCGGATCTTGGTGCGTATCTCTTTTTCGCCGGCCATTTCTCTACCCTGACTGGTTGTCGACCAAGATCAGTACGCGCCCTTGGCTTTGAAGTCGTCGAGCGCCGCCCGCATCGCCGCGGCAACGTCGTCGTCGAATTTGCCGGTGGCGTTGATGTCGTCGATCAGACTCGCGTGGTTCGCGCGCAGGAAGTCGTGCATCGCCGCTTCGAAATCGACCACCTTGTTGGCTTCGATATCGTCGAGGTAACCCTCGTTCGCCGCAAACAGCGAGAACGCCATTTCGCCAACCGACAGCGGTGAGTACTGCTTCTGCTTCATGAGCTCGGTCACGCGCTGGCCGCGTTCGAGCTGCTTACGAGTGGCTTCATCGAGGTCCGACGCAAACTGAGCGAACGCCGCCAGCTCGCGATACTGCGCGAGCGCGAGTCGGACACCGCCGCCGAGCTTTTTGATGATCTTGGTCTGGGCCGAACCACCGACACGACTGACCGACAGACCCGCGTTGATGGCGGGACGAATACCGGCGTTGAAAAGGTCGGTCTCGAGGAAGATCTGACCGTCGGTAATCGAGATCACGTTGGTCGGTACGAACGCCGACACGTCACCGGCCTGGGTCTCGATGATCGGCAGCGCCGTTAGCGAACCGGTCTGGCCTTTGACCTCACCGTTGGTGAACTCCTCAACGTATTTCGCGTTGACGCGCGCCGCACGTTCGAGCAAGCGCGAGTGCAGGTAGAAGACGTCACCGGGATACGCTTCGCGGCCCGGCGGGCGACGCAGCAACAGCGATACCTGGCGATACGCCCAAGCCTGCTTGGTGAGATCGTCATAAATGATCAGCGCGTCTTCGCCACGGTCGCGGAAGTACTCACCCATCGCACAACCGGAATACGGCGCGATGTACTGCATGGCAGCCGACTCGGCCGCATTGGCGGCAACGACGATGGTGTGTTCCATCGCGCCTTCTTCTTCGAGTTTGCGAACCACGGCCGCCACGGACGACGCCTTCTGGCCGACCGCAACGTAGATACATTTAATGCCTTTGCCTTTCTGGTTGATGATCGCATCAACGGCGACGGCGGTTTTACCAGTCTGGCGGTCGCCGATAATCAGCTCGCGCTGACCGCGACCGATCGGCACCATCGCGTCGATGGCTTTGAGGCCCGTCTGGACCGGCTGATCGACCGACTGTCGATCGATAACGCCCGGCGCGACTTTTTCGATCGGCGAGAACGCGTCCTGCTGAATTTCGCCTTTGCCGTCGATCGGCTGACCGAGCGAATTGACGACGCGTCCCAAAAGACCGCGGCCAACCGGCACCTCGAGGATGCGGCCCGTCGTCTTTACGGTGTCGCCTTCGGAGATGTGCTTGTAGTCACCGAGGACAACCGCGCCCACCGAATCGAGTTCGAGGTTCAGCGCCAGACCAAACGTGTTGCCCGGGAACTCCAACATTTCGCCGTAGCGAGCATCGGTCAGGCCATGAATACGCGTGATGCCGTCGGTAACACCGATAACGGTGCCGACGTCGCGGGCTTCGGCCGTCGCGTCGAAGTTCTTAATTCGCTCTTTGATCAGATCACTGATCTCGGACGCCTTGAGTGCCATGTCGGTTTCCTCTTAGTGGGTCAGTGCGTTGGCCAGCCGTGCGAGGCGGGTCTTCACTGAACCATCAATTACAAAGTCTCCAGCGCTGATCACTGCGCCGCCGATTAGGTCCGGGTCGATCGCTGTCGATAGCGACACGTGTTGGCCCAGTCGCTTCGCGAGTGCATCGCGAATTTTCGCCAACGAGTCCTCGGACAGTTCGACGGCCGATGTCACGGTCGCGTCAACCGTTTGCTCGATTTCGGATTTCAGCGTTTCGTAGTGGTCGGCGATTTCCGGCAGTACCGCGATGCGATCGTTTTCGATCAGCAGCTTGAGCACGTTTAAGCCCTCGCCACTGGCGTCGCCGAATACATAGGAGTCGCCGAGGCTGGCGGCCAGTGACGACAGCAGCCCGATTTGATCGGCTTCTGAAATCGTTGGCCGATTGACGATCGCCATCACATCAGCGTTCGCGGCAAGCTCACGCCCTGCCGCGAGCGCGTGCGACCACTGCTCGAGCGTGTTGGTCTCGCGCGCCAGATCGAAGATCGCCTGAGCGTACGGTCGAGCCAGCGTCTGCTTGTCGGCCATCGCGGGCTCCTAGATCTCGCCGGCCAGCGAATTCAACAGCTCGCTGTGCGCGTTCGAATCGATCTCGCGTTTCAGGATTTTCTCGGCACTGGCAAGTGCGATGGCTGATACCTGGCCGCGCAGTTCTTCGCGCGCCTTGTTGGTTTCCTGTTCGATCTCGGCCCGCGCCGCGGCAAGCTGGCGGTCTCGTTCGCGCTGACCTTCCGCTTTACCTTCGGCAACGATCTCGTTGGCGCGCTGGTGCGCCTGATCGAGAATCCCGGCTGCTTCTTCGCGAGCCTTCGCGATTTCAGCCTCGATTTGCGCCTCGGCCGAAGCCAGAGAAGCCTGGCCTTTTTCCGCTGCGGCGAGTCCGTCGGCGATCTCTTGCTGACGCGCTTCGATAGCGCCGCTCAGAGGTGGCCAGATGAACTTCATGCAGAACCAGACGAATACGATCATCGCGACCGTCTGGCCAATCAGCGTCATGTTGAAATCCACGGCTGTGGTCTCCGCTAGATGTCAGGACGTAGGGGTGTGACCGCGTTTACGCGCCAACGCCAGCAGCTTGCAGCTGACCGACGAACGGATTGGCGAATGCGAAGAACAGCGCAATACCGACACCGATCATGGCCACGGCGTCGAGCAGGGCGACGACGAGGAACATTTTCGTTTGCAGCATGGGAGCGAGTTCCGGCTGACGTGCAGCGCCCTCGAGGAAACGACCACCGAGAAGGCCCATGCCAATGCCGACACCCAGGGCGCCGAGGCCAATCAGCAGTGCAACCGCGATCGCAGTCATACCAATAACAAGACTCATCTTTCTCTCCAGTAACGGATGGTTATTGTCAAAATTTAGCCGCTGCTCAGTGATCGGTCTCGTGCGCGAGCGCGAGATAAACCACCGTCAACATCATAAATATGAAGGCTTGTAGCGTGACTACAAGGATGTGGAAGACCGCCCAACCGAAGTGCAGCGGCAGCTGCCAGATACCCAGCAGCGCAATCAATATGAAGATCAGTTCGCCGGCGTACATGTTGCCGAACAGGCGCAGCGACAGCGATACGGGTTTGGCGATCAACGCGACAAACTCGAGCACGAAGTTGAACGCAATGATCAGCGGCGCGGCGAGCAGGCCAAGGCCTTTTTTCGGCGGCGCAATCGGATGTAGGGTCAGCTCGCCAATAAACCCGCCGAGCCCTTTCATCTTGATCGAATAGAAAATCGTCAGGAAGAACACACCGAGCGCCATCGCGAACGTGACGTTGAGGTCGGTGGTCGGCACGACCTTCAGGTATTCAATCCCGACGAGTTTGGCGGCCTCGGGCAGCCAGTCGACCGGGATCAAGTCCATGAGGTTCATGAAGAACACCCAGACGAAGATCGTCAGCGCCAGTGGCGCGATCAGCGGGTTCTTAGCGTGGAAGGTCTCTTTGACCGATGTGTCGATGAACTCGATACACATCTCGACGAAGGCCTGGAATTTGCTCGGTACGCCGGTGGTCGCGCGGGTTGCCGCCCGCCGGAACAGCCAGACGAATAGCAGCCCAAGCGCCACGGAGAAGAACATCGAGTCGACGTTCAAGGCATAGAACTGACCGGCGCAGTCGTTCCAAACCCACTGGCCGTCGACCTTACATACCTGGAGGTTGGTGAGATGGTGCTGGATGTAGTAGCCGGTGGTTTGTCCGGCGCCGTGCGCATCGCCTGCCATGATCTAGCTTTCAGTCCTCAAACACTCGTCTCCGCTCGACGTGCGTCGTAGAACAACACTCCGAGCGTCACCAGCTGCGTCGCAATGAAGGCACCGAACAAGGCCGGCGCCGATAATGGCTTCACCGCAACAAAGACGACCGCAAACACCGCGACCGTCAGCATAATTTTGCCGATTTCTCCGACCCACGCCGTGCGTAGCAACCGGCCTGCGTCGTTACGGAGGGATGGCGCCGCCAGCCGAGCTGCCAAGTACGCGTTCGGCAGCACTGTCGCCAGCCCACCGAGCAGTACCGAATACGCGGCAACCTTTCCAGACAACCCCAGCGCGACAAGGGCGAGCACGATGCTCAGTGCCGCCTGAAGTGCAAGCGTCAGCAACGCGGAATTCATCGGGATCGGCAGCGCCGGACGAGGGCGCGGTTTTTCCCGGTCGCGGCTTTGGCCACACGCCGGCTGTCAGTTGTACTGGCAATAAAAATGCCACGCTCCTTGGTTGCGACCCCAAGGCTGGTGGCATTTCCGGGCCAAACCAGCGTTTAGGCCCTCCGTAAAGCCGCGGCATTATAAGGTGGGGTGTGTTGCTATGCAACAACGCCAAACGTCGTTGCGGGGCTAAAGCAAGTCCGGTATTGGCCGATAAAAACGCTGCGCCCAGGCGTATCCGGACACCCCTGACGAGTCGATCAATCCATGCTGCTGATCATCGGTAATGAAACCGGCCGACTGCCCAATATTGCTCACATTGCCTCGCACGCCCAGCTAAAACTCGCTGTTGCCGCGAATCGATCGGCGCTGGCGACAGCCTTGTCGACCTCGCGTCGCAACGTCGTGCTGTTCGACGAGGACGAGCTCGATGCGAGCCTCGTTGGGACGCTGGCCGTGCACGCCAGCGAGCCCAACCTTCGCATCCTCGTGTTATGTCGAAAGCAGGCGCCGCAGCAGTACACGCTGCAGATGTTTGCAAAGCTCAACAAGCGGGTGCAGTGGCTACCGGCGAACACCAATCTCGATGCGTTGGCCGATCGCATTCGCGACTATCGCAACGCGATGTTGATGATTCAGCGCGAAGAGCTCGTCGCTGCCGTGCGCGAACAGCAATTCCTGATTCAGTACCAGCCGAAAGTTCGCTGGGTGTCCGGCGAGGATCGCTGGCAAACCTCGGAAGTCGAAGCGCTGATTCGCTGGCGCCATCCGGCGTACGGACTGATCGGCCCACGCTTTTTTCTGCCCGAAGCCGAAGAGTTCGGGCTAATGGGCGATATCACCGAACTCGTGCTGCGGGCCACGTTGAAACAACTGTCGAGCTGGCAGAAAACCGGTCTCGATCTGGGCGGTTCGGTGAATTTGTCGCCGACGCTGTTGTCCAGCGATGCGGACCTTGCCGTGACGTTCAGCAACATCGTCGGCGAGTTCGAGCTACCGACGGACCGGATCATGTTTGAGCTGCCGGCGAGTGAAGTCATGCCGGCGGATCGCCGCGCGGCAATCCAAAACTTGCGCGAAGCGGGTTTCAAAGTCGCGCTCGAAGACTTTGGCGCCATGGACGAGAGCCGTGAGGTTTTCGGCGCCGTCGAATTCGACGAAATCAAAATTCACGCATCCGTGCTGATGGACGAGGCGCGCAACGAGACCGCCAATCAGTCGCTGGCCGCACTGACCAAAATGGCTCACAACCTCGGTATCGACGTTTGCGCGCAGGGCGTCGAAAGTGAGGAAGTCTTTGAAGTGCTCGGGCAGATCCACTGCGACAAGCTGCAGGGTTATCTGGTATCGGAAGCCGTGATGCCCGAGATCATTCAGCATCAGTACGCCACCGCTGGCGGTGACGGCGAGGAAGTAACCTACGCTTATCTGATGTGATCGACGATCCCGTCGAGCTCATCGAGGCTGTGAAAGCGAATAACGATGCGGCCAGCGCCGCTGGTGCCCGCATCGACCTCGACCGTCGCGCCGAGCTTTTCTGACAGTGCTTGCTCGAGTCGCCGAACGTCGGCGTCTTTCGATGGCGTTTTGCGCGCGGGCGCCTTTGGTTTACGCGCCGCTTTGATCAGTGCCTCGACGGCGCGCACCGACAGCTTGTCGGTAGCCACGCGCCGCGCAATATCGAGCTGCAGCTTGGGATCGTCAATACCGAGCAGGGCGCGCGCGTGACCCATATCGAGCTTGCGCTCGCGGAGCAATGCCTGCACATCGGGCGGCAATTCGGTGAGTCGGGTCAGATTGGTGACCGCCGCGCGAGACCGCCCGACCGCCTTCGCGGCTTCTTCGTGCGTCAAATCGAACTCGGCGATCAGCCGTTTCAGCGCAATCGCTTCTTCCAGCGGGTTCAGATCCTCGCGCTGAATGTTTTCGACCAGCGCCATCGCCATCGCGGCTTCGTCGTCGACGTCGCGAACAACCACCGGCACATCGGCGAGCCCGGCCAACTGCGCCGCCCGCCAACGCCGCTCACCGGCGACGATCTCATGACTCGGTTCGCCGTCGGCGACATTGCCGAGCGGCCGCACGACGATTGGCTGAATGAGACCTTGCGCGCGAATCGATTCGGCGAGCTCCGCCAACGAATCCTGGCGCATGTCGTCGCGCGGCTGATAGCGGCCGCGCTTTAGCGCCTCGACCGGCAAGGTCGCTGCGTTGGCGAGATTGTCTTTTTGTTCCGGTGTCTCGGCGGGCTGTGCCGAGCTCAGTAGCGCTTCGAGACCGCGCCCGAGACCTTTACGTTTTGTCGCCATAGTCGTTCGACCTATCCGTTGGTCGCGCGGGCAAGGCTTGGCTGGTGACCCTCGCGGCGAAGTACCTCACCGGCCAGCGCCAGGTACGCCAGGGCGCCGCGCGAATGGCGGTCATGATACAGCACCGGCACACCGAAACTGGGCGCTTCGGCGAGCCGCACGTTACGCGGAATGATGGTCCGGTAGACCTTACCGGCGAAATGATCGACGAGCTGCTGCGAGACTTCGTTCGCGAGGTTGTTGCGCGGGTCGAACATTGTGCGCAGCAATCCGTAGATATCGAGATTCGGATTGACGCTGTCGCGAACCTGCTCGATCGTGCTGACCAATGCACTGAGTCCCTCTAGTGCGTAGTACTCGCACTGCATCGGAATGAGCACGCCGTCGGCCGCGGTCAACGCATTGATGCTCAGCAAATTGATCGACGGTGGGCAGTCGATGAGGATGAAGTCGTACAGGCCGCGAACGGGCTGCAAGGCTTTTTTCAGCTTCAGCTCGCGGCCGATCTCCTGCATCAGTTTAACTTCGGCGAGGGTCAGATCGTCGTTGCCGGGCAGCAGAGCGAATTTTCCGTCGGCAACGCTGACGATCGTGTCGGCGGCGCTCGCATCGCCCAGCAGCACGTCGCATGCGCTGCGTTCCAAACTACGCTTGTCGATACCGCAACCCATGGTCGCGTTGCCTTGCGGGTCCATGTCGACGAGAAGGACACGGCGATGCGTCGCAGCCAGCGAGGCCGCGAGATTGACGCAGGTCGTGGTTTTGCCGACGCCGCCTTTTTGATTGGCGACGGCAATCACGCGCCCAGAAGGCTTGTCGGGTGAATCGTCGGTCATTATTTGCTCAGCGCCGCTTTTCGAGTACGACAACGTGGCGCTGCTCGTCGAGCTCAGGAACCTCGAGTGCGACGACGGTGGTCTGCCAGGTCTCGTCTAGCGCGGCCAACTCGTCCTCTGGCGAGCGGCCTTTCATGGCCAGAATTCTGCCACCGTCAGCGAGAAGATGCTCGCAGTCGCTGACAATGCCGTCGAGAGTCGCGTAAGCGCGGGCCGTTACTGTGGAAAATAGCCGGTCCGAGCGGTATTCGGGTAGCCGGGCGTGCAGCCCGGTGACGTTGTCGAGTCCGAGCTCGGCCGCCATTTGCGTCACGAAGCGGATTTTCTTGGCGACCGCGTCGAGCAGTACGAACTCGACATCAGGCCGCACGATCGCCAGCGGCAAACCGGGAAAACCGCCGCCCGTGCCGATATCGAGCACCCGCGCGCCGTGAATCCTCGAACTGAGCGTCAGGCTGTCAAATAGATGCCGCTCGATAATCGCGGCCGGCTCGCGAATCGACGTCAGATTGACTTTGGTTGACCAGTGCACGAGTCGTTCGACCAACTCGAGCATAGCGTTGCGCTGCGCATCGCTGGCGGCAACGCCCAGTGTCTCGAGACCGAGATCGAGTTTGCGCTTGAGTGAATCGTTCATGGCGGCGGCGACAAAAAACCCCGGCAGACGGCGTCTGCCGGGGTTTTACTGTAACCCGCTTTTACGGACTTACTGTTCGCTGATGCGCAGCTCGACGCGACGATTCGCGGCCTTGCCAGCCTGCGTTGCGTTGTCGGCGATCGGTTCCGCCTCGCCGTACCCGCGTGCCGACAGGTTCGCCGCATTGGCACCGCGATCGACCAGGTAGTTCATTACCGTTTCGGCGCGGCGCTCGGACAGCCCTTCGTTGTAAGCGGCCGAACCGTCACTGTCGGTGTGACCGGCGACTTCTACGATGAGCTCCGGATAGCGACGCAGTGTTGCGGCAGCATCGTCGAGCACGCGCTCGGACCCCGGTAGCAGTTGATCGGAGTTTGACGCGAAGTTGACGCCAGGCAGTTCAATGACCTCGGTAATCTCGCAACCGTTAACGTCGACCCGCGTACCGGCCGGTGTGTTCGGGCAGCGATCTTTCGAATTGACGACGCCGTCGCCATCATCGTCGAGTTCGCAGCCGCGCGCATCAACGCGAGCACCGGCGGGCGTGTTCGGACACTCGTCAGTATCGTCCGCGACACCGTCGCCGTCGCTGTCCACTGGCGGTGGACAACCGCGCGCATCTACGCGCGCGCCGGCAGGCGTATTCGGGCAAGCGTCTTTCGAGTTCGCAACGCCGTCACCGTCGTCGTCGAGTTCGCAGCCGCGTGCATCGACCGCAGCGCCCAACGGCGTTCCCGGGCAAGCATCGGCACTGTCCTCAACGCCGTCGCCGTCGCTGTCGACGCTGCGTGGTTCGCCGCCGCCGATGCCGACCTGCAGTCCAAGGGTGGCGATACGATCTTGGAAATCGTCACCGTCGAGTTGCGCCCGGTAGCGCCAATCGCCGCGCAGCGATATTGGGCTTTCGCCGAAGTCCAATAGAAATCCGGCGCCCAGCGAAACGGCGCTGCGCCGGTCGTCGCCGCGCGCGTCGTCGAATTCATCGCGGACAATACCGAGACCGCCGAGCAGGAACGGCGAGAAACTGGCGTCGCGGTTGGCGACACCGAGAACGTTGAAACCGATTTCGTTGCTTTCAAGGTTGACGACACCATCGTTGTCGGTGACCTGACCGAAAGCTTCAAAGTTAATGTAACGGGAGATGGCTTTACCGATCGCAAGCTGCGCGCCGGAAAAACCGTCATCGACCAGACGATCCGGATCGTCATCGAAAAAGACGGCGCCGGGCGCTACGTACCATTCGCCAACGTCCTGGGCCGACGCATCAATCGCACCTGTCAAAAGTGCGCAAAGCGCGGTCCCTGCCACAAGCTTGTTCATCATTTGGTCCCTCCTCGAGCGGAGCGAAGACGAGTGCCCCGGATCTTAGACCGAACTGTCACACAGCGACGCTGCGTATTCTGCGGGTTGCGCTTTCAATGTCAATTCAATGCGTTATCGACACTGTTAAGAATTGTGTCGGACGGCGCGACCGCTCAGGCACGATAGCGCTGCCACCAATGCACGAGTCCCTGCGCATTGAGCTCGCAATCCATCGCAACGACCTGGCGTTGCTCAGCGACGGACAGAGTCGAGCCGTGTTCGGCCAAACGCTCGAGCAGATAGTCCTCGAGTGCGGTTGCAAGGTTGGTCTCCATGTCGGCGTCGCCGGCATGGGCTTCGGTCAAGCGCACGAAGGCGTCCAGGGCCGTGTGCATGTCCGCGACGAATCGCGGGTCGAAGGCGATTTCGCTGTAGTGCGTCAAAAACAGTTTGGTCGGTGACTTCGCCGCAATGGCGTCGACACTCGCGTGCGCGGCCTCCGGATCGAAATGCACCGGCGTCGTGGTCGGAAATACAAACGGACCGCGCGGCGAATCGAGTTCGCGGTACGAAAGACCAAAACTGTCACCGGTGAAAATACCGCCCGATGCGCTGTCGACGATGCAGTGATGATGTCGCGCATGGCCTTCGGTGTGAAAGAACTCAAATTCGCGGCTTGCCAGCGAACACCGGAACCCGTCCTCGGCACTGATCAGTCGATCAGAGGGAATAGGGTCGATATCGCCGTACAGCGCACGAAAGCGTTGTTCGCCGTACACCGCGATCGAGCCGGCAATGAGTTTCGTTGGATCGGCAAGATGACGCGTCCCGCGCGGATGCACAACGCACCGAGCGTTTGGGAGCTCGCGCATCAATGCACCGGCCCCGCCCGCGTGGTCGAGGTGAATGTGGGTCAGAAACACGAAATCGACGGCATCCGGCTCGAGATCGAACGTGTCGAGCGCTTGGAGCAAGCGCGAGACGCTGTGCGTGGTGCCGGTATCGACGTAGGCGGCGCGCCCGTCGGCAACAATCAGGTGACTGGTGGCGAGGCCAGGGCGGACGTAGTCGACATCGATGGCGACGATGTCATGCTCGAGCAGCTGCTGCACCGGTCCGGCTCCGGCGCGACCCGTCAGTCGCCGAGCGTCGTATAAAGCCCACCGAAGGAAGCGTAGTAGGCAGCCAGCTCGCGAATGTCTTTTTCGGTCAGCGTGGTAACGATGCCGGCCATGACCGCGTTGTTGCGTTTATTGACCGTTGCGCCTTGGTACTGCAGCAGCGAATTGACGAGATAGTCTTCGTGTTGGCCCGAAAGCGTCGGCCACTCGGGCTGCACGCCAACACCGTTGGCCCCGTGGCAAGCCGTACACAGCGCGGCTTTTTCTGGTGCGGGCGATGACGATTCCTCGATATCGGCGGCACCGAGACCGGTGAAGTAGGCGGCGAGATCGGCGATGTCCGCATCGCTCAACGACGCGGCCTGCGCGCGCATCGTTGCGTGCTCGCGCTCGCCACTGCGATAGGCTTTCAGCGCGACTTGAATGTACGCATCGGACTGGCCGCCAAGCATCGGCACCCGGTAAGACGGATATGCATTGCGGTAGCCGTCGATGCCGTGGCAACCGAGGCAGGTGTAGGCCAACACTTTACCGCGGTCACCATCGCCCTCGGCGAGTGCAGCCAGCGGGGAAAACAAACCGAAGCCCAATGCCATCGCGAGGATGGCGAAGCAGCGCCGCAGAGCTCTGTTCACGTAGAAATTCCGTCGATGTACCGTCAACTTAGCGCACGAAGAGCGCGCTGGGGCCGTATGGTAGTGGCCTACTCGCGCGAATACCAGCGACCGAAATCTCAAGTTTCGACGCTCGCGGCGGCCATTTGTCGCTGTGCTAGCATCGGCGGCCCGCCCGCGTTTCTTCCGGTCCTCAATGCGGCTTTTCCGTCGGATTCTCGTAGTCGTCGCCGTCATCGCGCTGCTTGCCGCATTGCTGCTGCCTGGCTATGTCGGACGCTTGGTACGCGATCTGTCCGAACAACAGCTGGCGCTACTCGATCGCGGCACCGCTGACGCCGGTTTTTTGACAGAACAGGCAGACGCCGGCTGGTTTTCCAGCCGCTATCGGCATCGGGTCGTTACCGAACCCGAAGCGCTCGAGGGCTGGCTGGGACAACTGTTTGCCAGCGACGTCTTCGCCGATCAGCCGGCGCTGAGCATCGACACTGAGTTGCATCAAGGCCCCGTCGCACTCGGCGCGCTCAAGTACACCTGGCGCGCCCTTTGGCCAGCATGGAGCCGGTCTCGATCCACGCTGACGCTCGACACCGGACGCGAACTCGTCGAGCTGCCGCTCGTCATCGACACGACGATTGGCATCACCGGCAAGCACACCAGTCTCGTGTCGGCAACGGCGTTCGATACCGGATGGAAACTCGAATCGCTGCGCATGGCCGCGGCAACCGGTGCGCTCGGCATCACGACCGGCGCCGACGGTCGCCTACGGCATGTTGCAGCGGCCGGCAGCACCGTGGCGTTCGCCAAAGACCAAAACGAGCTCGACGCCGACGAAATTGTTCTCGATGTCGATTTGGCGCGCGCTGACGAATCCGCACTGGATCTCACCTTTAACGCTCGCGGACTGGCGTTGCGGGGCGTCGGCAGCGCGCAGCGGTTCGAGCGTATCGATCTGAAGCTTGGCGTCGACGGCGATCGCATTGGTCTGTCTGTCAACGCGAATCGCGACGTCCCGGAGGCAGCGACGCTCGATTTATTGCTGCGACTCGATGGCGTTGACGCAGCGTTGCGCGAGCGCTGGTTGACGGACTACCAGCGGCGCGGCTTCGTCGACTGGGAGCGCTGGCTGTACGAGCTCGCCGCGAATAACGGCGAGCTGGTGGTCGAGTCTGCGAATGGCTCGCTCAACGGGGACGCTTTTTCTCTCAGTGGCGAGCTTGCGCTGCGGCCCTCACCCGCGGCAGTTAACGAGGTTTTCGCCGCCGCGACCGGAAACGCCGAACTGCGGCTTGCCGGCGGTTTGGTGCGGGCGATGGTCCGTAGCGGTCAAGCCATACCGTGGCTGAGCTACCTTGCACGGGACGGCGACGATTACCTGATGGTTGCCAAACTCGACGCAGGGCAACTCGACCTCAACGGCGCGGTGTTTCCGATGACCGCCAATACAGATCAGTCGCCGGAAAACCGGTCCGGCAACTCCGACCAGCGGTGACATGCAACCAGCGACTCCGTGCCGGTGTCGCTGAGTGACGGTACCGATTCGGCGCAGCGCTGTTCAGCGAACGCGCAGCGGGTCCGATAGGCGCAGCCGGACGGTGGCGACCAAGGCGCGGGCATGTCGATAGCGCGATCGTCCCGACGCCGGCGACGCTCCGCGTCCACATCCGGTCTTGGCGCGGCGTCCAGCAACGCACGCGTGTATGGATGCGCTGGCTGACCGTAGATACGGTCGGCGGGTCCGCTTTCGACGACTCGGCCCAGATACATCACCAACAAACGATGGCTGACGCGTCGCACCACCGCTAGGTCGTGCGCGATAAACAGCATTGCGAGTTGCAAATCGTCCTGTAGTCCGAGCAGTAGGTCGACGATGTCCGCCTGCACCGACACGTCGAGCGAACTCAGTGCCTCGTCGCAAATCAGCAGCGCCGGCTGCGTGACCAGCGCCCTGGCGATGCCGATGCGCTGGCATTGGCCGCCGGAGAATTCGTGCGGGAAACGCTCCGCCATCGACGCGTTCAGCCCGACACGTTCGAGCATGTCGAGCACGCGCGCGCGCCGGTCGGCGGCGCTCAGCTCCGGAAAGTGCACATCGAGCGGTTCGCAGATGATTTCGACGATTCGCATCCGCGGATTGAGCGATGCCAGCGGGTCTTGAAAGACCATTTGCACGTCGCGGCCTGGCACCAAAGCGCGACCGTCTGGACCGGTAAGCCGAATCTCCCCAGCGGAGCGGTCGGCGATACCGACGATGGACCGCACGAGCGACGACTTACCGCAACCGGACTCGCCAACCACGCCCAGCGTTTCGCCCGCAGCGAGGGTCAGCGACACCTCGCGCACGGCTGCAAACCAGTCGCGCTGCAGCGCCAGCTGGCGCGGCAATGGGTACGCGACGGACAGCTGATCGACATTAAGAAGCGGCTGCGTGGACGCTCTCGGCGGCGGGCGCCCCGGCCCGTCGATCCGCGGCACTGCCGCAAGCAGACGTCGCGTGTAGCGCTCTTCCGGCGCCTCGAAGATGGCGCGTGTTGCACCCGACTCGACGACCCGACCGTCTTCCATGACGAGCATCGATTCGCAGTTGCCGGCGATGACGCCAAGATCGTGCGAGATCAACACCAGACCCATGCCGAACGCGTCGCGCAATTCATGCAGCAGCGCGAGGATGCCGGCCTGCACCGTGACGTCCAGCGCGGTCGTTGGCTCGTCGGCAACCAAGACTTCCGGACGACTGAGCAGCGCCATGGCGATCAGCACCCGCTGACGCATGCCGCCGGAGAACTCGTGCGGGTACGCGCGCAAGCGCCGTTTGGCAGCGGGAATTCGCACGGCATCGAGCATCGCAATAATCTCGCTGTGGCGCTGGTCGGACGGAATCCGCCGGTGCTGGCGTACAACCAATTCGAGTTGCCGACCAATGCTGAGGTAAGGGTTCAACGACTGCATCGGATCTTGGAACACGAGGCCGATGCGCCGGCCGCGGATACGCCGCAGCTCGGCCTCCGGTCGATTGAGAATCTCCAGATCGTCAAGGCGCACGCTGCCGCTGGCGCGACCGTTCGCCGCCAACAGGCCAAGCATCGCGAGCATGGCCTGGGTTTTGCCCGACCCGGATTCGCCAACGATGCCGAGAGTTTCGCGCGGACCGATGCTGAAATGCAGATCGCGCACGGCAGCGACGTCGCCGGCCGGCGAGCTAAATGTCACGTCGAGGTTGCGAACGCTCAGCGTCGTCATCGGCGGTAGCGATGCTCGAACGTATCGCGCAAGCTGTCGCCCAAGAAATTAAACGCGTACAGCGTGACGCCCAGAAAGGCGGCCGGAAACAACAGCGTCCAAGGAGCCAATTCCATCAGCTGGGCGCCTTGATGCACGAGCGTGCCCCAGGACGTCAGCGGCTCCTGGACGCCGAGCCCTAGGAAGCTCAAGAAGGACTCGACCAGAATGACCTGCGGGACGGTCAACGTGGCGTACACAATCACAACGCCGGTGAGGTTGGGCACGATGTGGCGACGAATAATTGCGCCAGCCGGTACACCGCTGACGCGAGCCGCCGCGACGAAGTCGCGTTCGGCGAGGCTCAGCGTCTGACCGCGCACGATGCGCGCCATGTCGAGCCAATTGATGGCACCGATAGCGACGAAAATCAGCAGGAAATTCCGCCCGAACACGACCATCAGTAGGATGACGAAGAACATGAACGGCACGGCGTAGAGTACGTCGACGAAACGCATCATCCAGTGATCGACGCGGCCACCGAGATAGCCTGCCGTCGCGCCCCATGCGACGCCGATGACGATACTGACCAGCGTTGCGACAACGCCGACCAACAGCGAGATACGGCCGCCAATCATGACCCGCGCGAACAGATCGCGGCCGAGATCGTCGGTGCCGAACCAGTGGCCGTTCGCGAATTGCGGCGGCAGCAAGGCACGCGTTGGATCGAGCGCTTCGTGGCTATGCGGACTGAGCCAAGGGCCGACGATGACGGCCAGCACCATCGCGATGAGTAGCGTCACGGCGATCCGCAGCGGCCAGCCGTACACTCGCCGGCGGCGCGCGGCGGGCACGATGAAGGTGCCGCTCATCGGTAGCGCACCCGTGGATCGAGCCAGCCGTACAACAGGTCCACGATTAGGTTGAAGACGATGATGAGCGTGCTGTAGAGCACGACCACGCCGAGCACCAGCGTGTAATCGCGGTTGATGGCGCCCTGCACGAAAAACCGGCCGAGGCCGGGTAGACCGAATATCTGTTCAACCACGACAGCCCCGGTGAGCAGCGATGCGCTGGCCGGCCCCAAGTACGAGATCAGTGGCAGCAACGCAGGCCGCAATGCGTGGCGCGCCAGAATCGTGGCGTCGCCGAGTCCCTGCGCCCGAGCAGTGCGGACGAAGCCGCTCCCCAGCACGTCCAGCAACTCACCGCGAATCAAGCGCGTGACGTACGCGATCTGCGGCAACGCGAGCGCGATGACCGGCAGCACCCAATGCGCGGGCCCGCCAAGATCACCGGCCGGGAGCCAGCGCAGCGTGACGGCAAACACCAGCACGAGCAGAGGTGCGACGACGAAATTCGGCAATGACAAGCCGATCAGCGAGGTGCCAACCAGAGCCCGGTCGGGCCATCGATTGTGATTCAGCGCGGCCATCGCGCCAGCAGGCAAGCCGATAATGAGCGCGAGCGCCAGCGCCAGCGAGCCGAGCAGCAGGGAGACGGGCAGTCCTTGTGCGATCAGCGTACCGACATCGACGTCGTGGTAGCGAAAGGACGGCCCGAAATCGCCTTTAACGAGGCCGCCGATGTAGCGAACAAACTGCTGCCACAGCGGCTCATCGAGGTGATAGGCCTGCTCCAAGCGCGCCTCGATGGCGTCTGGCAGGCGCCGTTCTGCGTCAAAGGGACCGCCCGGCGCCGCGCGGGTTAGAAAGAACGCCATGGCGATGACGACGAGCAATGTCGGTATGGCGCTGGCAAGTCGGCTGAGCGCGTAGCGGTACATGCTGGCTCAGGTCCGGTCAGGCAGCGCAGCAAAGCTGCAGCAACGGCGGTTTGCCGCAACGACACTAACTGACTGAATCAGCTTGGTTTGCTGCAAAAAAACTGAGTAACTGCGCAATTGCTGCAGCAAGCTGGCGCTCCGCGTTAGACCGATACGGCGTCAGGCGGAGCGGGCCAGGCTCTGCTTTTTGAGATGTACCAGCAGCAGCGAGATCGCCGCCGGCGTAACGCCATCGATACGGCCGGCTTGGCCGAGCGTCACCGGCCGGTGGCGGGCGAGTTTCTGCCGCGCCTCGGTCGAAAGGCCTTGGACCGTGCCGTAATCGATGTCTTCTGGCAGCCGTAGCGATTCGCTTTTCTGATGCCGGGCGATCTCGCGCTCGGCTCTTTCGATGTAGCCGTGATACTTGGCCTGTACGTCGATCTGCTGTGCGACGAGTTCGCGCTGCTCGATGTCCAGTGAGTCGGCCTGCGGATCCGCGCCGACGACCGACAACCCGGTGAGCCGCGCGTAGTCGAGTTCCGGACGACGCAGTAGCGTCGCCGCGTGTGCCTCGCGGCTGAGTTCGGCTCCGAGACGCTCATTGTCGGCGGCGCTGAGGGCGGCGGGCCGAACGAGCGTCGTCGCCAACCGCTGCTGCTCGCGCGCGACGGCATCGCGGCGCTGTTCAAAGTCTCGCCAGCGTTCGTCGTTGACCAAGCCGAGCTCGCGACCGCGCGGCGTCAGCCGCAGGTCGGCATTGTCCTCGCGCAGCAGCAATCGATACTCGGCCCTACTCGTGAACATCCGGTACGGCTCAGACACGCCGCGCGTCACCAAATCGTCGATTAACACGCCGATGTAGGCTTCTTGCCGGCCCGGCGTCCAGGCGGACTGACCGAGTGCGCTCCGAGCAGCGTTCAGGCCGGCGACGAGACCTTGCGCGGCCGCTTCTTCGTAGCCGGTCGTGCCGTTGATTTGGCCCGCGAAATAGAGACCGCCGATGACTTTCGTCTCTAGCGTCGGCGCCAAATCGCGCGGGTCAAAGAAGTCGTATTCGATCGCGTAGCCGGCACGGGTGAGATGGGCGTTTTCAAAGCCAGCGATACTGCGCACAAAGGCCTCTTGCACCTCAAACGGCAGTGACGTCGAAATACCGTTGGGATAGACCTCATGGGTTCCGAGGCCTTCTGGCTCGACGAAAATCTGGTGCGAGGTACGCTCGGCGAAGCGGACGACTTTGTCTTCGACCGACGGGCAATAGCGTGGCCCGACTCCTTCGATCTGGCCGGTGTACATCGGCGACGATTCGGCCGCCGCCTTGATCAGCTCGTGGGTTGCCTCGTTGGTGTACGTGATGTGGCAGGCGATCTGCCGCGGATGTTGCGAGCGCCGACCGAGAAACGAAAACAGCGGCGTGGGCGTATCGCCCGGTTGCTCGCGCATGCGGCTGTAGTCGAGCGTACGCCCGTCCAGCCGCGGTGGCGTGCCGGTCTTCAGCCGGCCGACTTTCAATGGCAGCGCACGCAGCCGCTCGGCGAGTCGGTTGGATGCCGGATCGCCGGCCCGTCCGCCGTCGCTTTGTTTGTGGCCGATATGAATGCGACCGCCCAGAAACGTACCGGTGGTCAGCACGACCGTCGTCGCGAAGAACTCGAGCCCGGCGCGCGTGACGACACCGCGAATACGCTCACCGTCGATAAGAAGATCGTCGACCGCGCTTTGAAACACCTGCAGACCGGATTGATTCTCGACCCGTCGACGAATCGCCTGCCGATACAGATTGCGATCGGCCTGGGCGCGGGTCGCTCGGACGGCCGGTCCCTTACTGGCATTCAGCGTCCGAAATTGGATCCCCGCTTCGTCGATGGCGGCTGCCATCGCACCGCCGAGCGCGTCGACTTCACGCGTCAGATGACCTTTGCCAATGCCACCGATCGCCGGATTGCAGCTCATCTGCCCGATCGTTTCGATGTTGTCGGTCACGAGCAGCGTGGCCGCACCGACGCGTGCGGCCGCAAGGGCCGCCTCGGTGCCGGCGTGGCCGCCGCCGATGACAATGACGTCGAATTGTCGATGTGAACGGGTCATGACGAGATTCTACGTGGCCTTACCAGTGGTTCCAAAACGCTTTGACAGCATTGTGATCAGCGTCCAGACTCTCGCGCCGTGAGCATACCGTCGCGAGCCGCGTGGCTGACCCTTACCGTTGTCGCGCTAGTGGCGGGCGTTGCCCGCGCGGCCCCCACCGACGATTGGCTTGCGGCTTGCCGACTCGATCAAGTCACGCTGGCGCGCAGCGTCCCGGCGCGCTGCGGTCGCCTCGCCGTTCCAGAAAACCGGGACGACCCGGCGAGCCGCGAGATCGAGCTCGCCGTCGCGCTCGTCCCGTCCTTGAACATCGACCCGTTACCCGATCCGCTGGTGCTGATTGCGGGCGGTCCGGGCCAGTCGACCATCGAGTTTTATCTTGGCTACCAAGGCGCCTTCGAAGCGGTTCGGCTAAACCGCGAAATCCTGCTGATCGACCAACGCGGCACCGGTGCGTCGAATCCGTTGGTTTGCCCCGACGTCGAAGCGCAGTTCGAAGACTCGAGCGATCTGGACGTAATTGCTCGAGCTGCCGAACTCTGTATTGCAGCGCTTGACGGTGATCCGCGCTATTTCACGACCAGCGTTGCGGTGCGCGACCTCGATGCCGTGCGGGAGGCGCTGGGTTACGAGTCATTGAATATCTACGGCGTCTCGTACGGCACGCGTGTTGCGCAGCATTACGCGCGCCGCTTTCCGGATCGCCTCCGGCGCATGATTCTCGATGGCGTGGCGTATCCCGGTCTGATCCTTGGGCCCGCTATCGCGATCGATGCGCAAAACGCCCTCGATCAAATGTTTGCGCGTTGCGCGGCCGATTCAAGATGTAGCGATCGCTTTCCAAACCTAGCCGACGACTTCACGACGCTGCGCACGCAGCTAGCCGATGAGCCAGCGACCGTGGTGCTGCCCGACCCGCGCACCGGGTCACAGACTGAACAATTGCTCGGCACGGCAGAATTCGGTGCCGCGATGCGGCTGTTGAGCTACTCACCGACGACCGTCGCGCTGATGCCGCTGCTAATCGACGAGGCCTTACATAATGACAACCTGCAACCGCTGGCCGCGCAGTTTGCGATGATCGAACGCCAGCTGGTAAGCACCTTGAATATCGGCATGCACTATGCCGTGGTGTGCTCCGAAGATGCCCCGTTCTATGGCGAGGTCGGCGATATTGTCCAAACGCTGTCGGAGACCTATCTTGGACAGCAATCGTACGATGCAATGGCCGCGGTCTGCACTGCATGGCCGGCGGGACCGATCGACGCCGATTTCCGCGAGCCGCTGGCTGTCGATACACCGACATTGCTGCTATCCGGCGAGAACGACCCGGTAACACCGCCGATCTACGCGGAAAAGGCCACCGAAGGACTCAGCCAGCATCAACACGTGGTGGGTCCGGCCTATGGCCACGGCCTTGCCCCGCATGGCTGCGTGCCGCGGCTGATGGCGAGGTTTCTCGAAGCCGAAGAGCCGCTCCCGGTTGACGCAGCGTGCGTCGATGATCTGGCCGTCATGCCGTTTTTTGTCGATTTCTCGGGGCCAGCCGAATGATTGTCGTCGACCGATTCGCCAAGCGATTCGGCGACGTCGAAGCCGTTCGCGACGTCAGTCTCGAAGCCACCGACGGCAAAATCACCGGTCTGCTCGGTCCGAACGGGGCCGGTAAATCAACGACGCTGCGGATGCTCTACACCGTGCTTGCGCCAGACTCGGGCACGGCCAGCATTGACGGTATCGACGTCGCCAGCGATCCGGTTGGGGCGCGCAGTCGACTCGGCGCACTGCCGCACGGCGCCGGCTTGTATCCGCACCTGACCGCCCGCGAAAACATTCGCTACTTCGGTCGGCTGCATGGGCTCGGCGGCAACGCCTTGCGCGATCGCGTCGAGCAAATGGTGCAGCTGCTCGACATCGGTGAGTTCGCCGATCGGAAAACCAAAGGCTTCTCGCAGGGCCAGAAGACCAAGGTCGCGCTCGCGCGTGCCCTGGTCCACGAACCGTCCAACGTCATTTTGGACGAACCGACCAACGGTCTCGATGTGATGGCCACACGCGCTCTGCGTGAGCTGATCGTCAATTTGAAACGCGCCGGCAAATGTGTGCTGTTCTCCAGCCATGTCATGCAGGAGGTTGCGGCCATCTGCGACGAAATCGTCATTGTTGCGAACGGCCAAGTCGCCGCGCACGGTACGCCAGATGCGCTCCGCGAACGCTTTCGCGAGGAAGACCTCGAAGAAGTGTTTGTCGCCGCCATTGGCAGCGTCGGCGGATCGCCGTCATGACGCCGGCATTTCGGACGGTTTTCAGCAAAGAGATCGTCGAGAACTTTCGCGATCGTCGCACGCTGATGTCGGCGCTGTTTGCGCCGCTGTTCGGACCCATCATGTTCGTCGGCATCATGACGCTAACGCTGTCGCGGGCGTTGACTGGCACTGAAAAGCCGCTGGAGTTACCGGTACTCAATGCGGACGCAGCGCCAGGGTTAATCGCGTTTCTGGAACAGGAAAACGTCGATATAAGTACCGCGGGCGATGATCGAACGACCGTCATCGAAGCCGTGCGCACCGGCGAGCTCGATTTGGCGCTCGTCATTCCCGACGACTTTGGCGCGCAGCTGCGTGCTGGTCAGCCGGTCCGCGTCGAGGTCGTGGCTGATCAATCGAGCTCGCAGGCCGGGCCCCGCGCCGACCGGGCGTCCGGACTCGTCAACGCGTGGGGTCGACAGATCGGTGCGCTGCGGTTGCTGGCGCGAGGTATCGAGCCGACCGTTGTACAACCGCTGCTCGTCGATCAGATCGACACGTCGACGCCGTCCGGTCGTTCGGCGCTGATTCTCGGCATGCTGACGTACTTCATTCTGTTCGCCATGTTGATGGGCGGCATGTACCTCGCCATCGACTCGACCGCGGGCGAACGCGAACGCGGCTCGCTCGAGCCACTCCTTACCCTTCCAGTTAGCCGCGGCGAGCTAATCACCGGCAAGATCGCGGCGAGCTGTCTTTATATGTTGCTGTCGCTGGCGGGTTCGCTCGTCGCGTTCATGCTGGCGATCGGCTTCCTGCCGCTCGAAAAGCTCGGGATGACGGCCAATTTCGGGCCAAACGTCATCGTGCCGGCGTTTTTCATTTTTGCGCCGTTCGCGTTGGTCGGCGCCTCGTTGATGACGGTGGTCGCGTCGTTTACCAAGAGCTACAAAGAAGCGCAGACGTACATGACCTTTGTGCTGCTGCTGCCTACGATTCCGATCATCATCGCCGCTGTGCTGACGCTTAGGCCCACGCAGGAACTGATGCTGGTGCCGAGCCTCAGCCAACACCTGCTGGTTACTGAGCTCATCAAAAACGAGCCGATCGAACCGCTGTGGGTCGCACTGTCCGCTGGGTCAACGCTCGCGATCGGAATCGCGCTCGCCTTACTTGCCGTGCGGCTATACCGGCGGGAGGGGCTGCTGATCTAGGCATTTGTTGGAGCGGGCTGCGTACCATTCACTGCCGCTCGCGACATGACTAATTTTGCAATGTCTCGAACTAGTTGCGGCTTCGTATCACCGTCGAATTGATCGCATCGACGACCGATCCGCGCGTGTCCTCCACCCACTCGAAACTTCTTGCGACGCACTCGAATGTTGAGTCGTGGAAAGACAACACGAAATGTCGATTTCGACGCAGAAACTCCTCGCCGTTGTGATTTCGGTGTACCGAATTCATTTTTTCGAGCGACCGAATCCACGACGAGTTGGCAATCTCAAAGAATCCGTACGGCGTCAGCCCGCGTTGTTCGAGCGGGTGTCCGTCGAACGCTTCGTCGTTTGGCGGGCCAAAATACGTCGCATAGCTATCGAATCGAACCACGATGACGCGCTCGTCTGACGAGTCGGGCCCGACGACTCTGACTGTGGAACCGTCCCAGTTAGGATCGGTTTCCTGTGCGTAGTACGCGACATAGGTGAAGAGCTCGCTCGCAAAAACATATGGGATCGGTGCACCAACCGACGATTGCGGCAGCGCGTCGAGCTCAATGACACGGTCGTTTCCGTCGACTCGGTACATAGCGTTGGTCCGGCAGCTATTTTCCAATGCAAAAGGACGAGAAGATCTCACCGAGCAGGTCGTCGCTCGTCACGTCGCCGGTGATCGTACCCAAGGCCTGTTGCGCAACCCGCAGCTCTTCGGCCAACAGCTCACCGGCCGCTTGGTCCGTCAACGCCGCGCGACCACGTTGAAACGCCGCTCGCGCTTCCTCGAACGCATCGACGTGGCGTTGCCGCGCGCTGAACGTACCCTCGCGATCGGCCGCAAAGCCCGCAACACCGTGTAGATGGGCGATGAGTGCGTCGACACCCGCACCGGTTTTCGCCGAGACCGGTATCCAATGTTCCGGCCAGGTTCGCGCGGGGACCAAGTCGACCTTGTTAACGACCACCGTGACGTCTTCGCCGCGTTGCAGCGACGCCGTCAGCGCATCGGCATCACCGGCTGGCTCACCGGTGTCGGGCACCGCGCCATCGACAATGACCAATGCATGATCGGCCCGACTGACCTCGCGGCGCGCGCGCTCGATGCCGGCCTGCTCGATCGGATCGGTGGTCTCAGCCCGCAAGCCCGCCGTGTCGATCAGCGTTACCGGTAAGCCGCCAAGCTCAATCTGCTCGCGCAGCACGTCCCGTGTGGTGCCAGGAATATCGGTGACAATGGCCGCATCGACCCCGGCCAGCACGTTCATCAGGCTGGATTTGCCGGCGTTGGGTTTGCCGACCAGCGCGAGTGTGAGGCCATCGGTCAGCGCCCGACCGGCGCGAAGGCGCGCGCCCAGCTCATCGAAACGCGACTCGAGCCGTGCGACGCGGTCATTGAGCCCGCGGTCGCTCAACAGATCGAGTTCCTCGTCCGGAAAATCGATCGCCGCTTCGACGTACACCCGAAGTTCGGTCAACTCGGCGACCAACGCATGTATCGCGGCCGAGAACGCCCCGTCGAGCGAGCGCATCGCGGCCAGCGCCGCCGTTGCGGAACCGGCGTTGACCGCATCGACGATCGCTTCGACCTGCGCGAGATCCAGCCGATCGTTGAGAAAAGCGCGCTGAGAGAATTCGCCGGGTTCGGCACGCCGCGCACCCAACTCGACGCAGCGGTTGATCACCAGTTGCGCCAGCAAGCGGCCGCCATGACCCTGAAACTCAGCGACGTCCTCACCGGTGTAGGAATTTGGGGCGGGATAGGTCAGAACGAGGCCGAGATCGAGTACCGTGCCGTCCGCGTCGCGCGCGCGCCGCAGCCGAGCGGTGCGCGGCGGCGGCAGCCCACCGGCAAGGTTTTCCACGATCGCCAATGCGTCTGGCCCGCTCAGACGCACGACGGCGATCCCGGCACGGCCGGTCGCGGTGCCCAACGCAACGATCGTGTCAGAAATCAAAGCCACGCCCGGTCTAGACTATCCAAGTTGTCCGTTAACAGGAATCGACCATGGCCAGTCGACCCGTGAAATTCACCAACCCGGACGGTGAGGAACTCGCCGGACTCATTGACCTGCCCGCCGGCGACGTGCGCGCGTTCGCGTTGTTTGCGCATTGTTTCACCTGCACGAAAAACCTCAAAGCCGCGACCAACATCAGTCGCGCACTGAACGACGCCGGCTTTGCAACGCTGCGCTTTGATTTCACCGGGCTTGGACAAAGTAGCGGTGACTTTGCCGATACGACCTTTTCGTCCAACGTCGGTGATCTGGTCGCAGCCGCCGAGTTTCTCAGCGCTGAATACGAAGCACCGCAGCTCTTGGTCGGCCATTCGTTGGGCGGCACGGCGGTGCTGCAGGCCGCCGCTGACATCCCGTCGGCAAAGGCGGTTGCCACAATCGGGTCGCCCGCGCGACCGTCTCACGTTCGTCACCTGTTGGCCGGTAGCGAGGATGCGTTAGAGCAAGACGGCGAGGCCGATGTGGATCTCGGTGGACGGCGTTTTCGGATTCGCAAAGAATTCGTCGACGATTTGCAACGCCATGCGCTGCCGGAATCCATTCGGCGTCTCGGCAAAGCTCTGATGATCTTTCACTCGCCGCAGGACGACACCGTCGCGATCGACAACGCGGCCGAGCTGTACCAGCACGCCTTGCATCCCAAGAGTTTCGTCAGCCTCGACCGGGCCGATCACCTGCTGAGTAATGCTGCCGATTCCCGTTACGTCGGCAGTGTCTTGGCGAGCTGGGCCGAGCGTTACCTGGACGAGACCCACGCGGCGTCCGGCGATGCGGACTTGCCGGAAGAAGGCTTTGTTCGCGCACGAACGCCTATCGGGGGCTTTCGGACCGTCATCGACGCTGGGCCGCATCGTCTGATCGGCGACGAGCCTACGAGTATCCCTGGCGGCACCGACACCGGTCCAACCCCATACGGCTTTTTGTCAGCGGCGTTGGCCGCATGTACGTCGATGACTCTCAAGATGTACGCGACTCACAAGAAGCTGCCTATCGAAGAAGTGTTCGTGGACGTCCGGCACAGCAAAATCCATGCGGCCGACTGCGAGCACTGCGAGACGACGGACGGTCGCATCGACCGCTTCGAGACGATTGTCGATTACGATGGCGATCTCACGCCTGAGCAAGCGCAGCGTTTCCTCGAGATCGCCGCGAAATGCCCGGTGCACCGAACGCTGAAAGGTGAGATCGATATCGTCAAACAACTCGCCGACGCCGCTAATCGGCTTGACGGGACCACCGGCCAATAAGGGACCACGCATGAACATAGACCCGCAGCGTGAGCAGTTCGACGCGTTCAAGGCACTGGATCGCCACCAGCCCATCAACATGCTGAACCTGATTCGGCTGAATGCCGACGTGACGTATCCCGACGGCGAAAAAACCACTGGCGCGGTGGCCTACCAGCGCTACGGTGAGGCTAGCGCGCCCGTGTTCCAGAAAGTTGGCGGCGAGATCGTTTTTCGCGGCAAACCGGAGTGCTTGCTGATTGGGCCGACCAGCGAGACTTGGGACATCGCGTTCATCGCTCGCTATCCGACGGCCGGCGCGTTTATGGCCATGGTGACGGATGAGCACTACCGGTCGATCGTGCATCACCGTCAATTGGCCGTGGCAGACAGCCGCCTGCTCCGCCTCGGTGATCTCGACGGCGGCGCCACTTTCGGGTAGCGGGGTAAGATAGGCACGGATGCCGGCTTCGATGGGAGGGAGACCTTGCGCAATCTGGTTCGGATATCGCCAACCGAGCGACTGGACCGGCAGACGTTTTCGTACCAGTCAGAGGTCACTGACGAGGCGGTCGATTTAGGCCGCTACATCTGCCCGCACTGCGGTCACACTTTCGAACTCGAGATGCGTCACTTTCGGCTGCACGAAGGTACGAATTTCTCAAATCTGAACGAAATCTGGCGCAAGCACTTCGATGCGTTCCGCGCTGCAAGGCAGGAGGCCTGGGAATCCTACTTGGACTTTCATTGCGCCGGGTGTCGCGCGCCGGTACGACTAATCTACGAACCGGACTCCAAGTGGGCCATGGGTACGCATGCGTGGCGCATTACAGAAATCATTGAGGCCAGCGCGTGGCCAAGGTGACGTTCGGCTAGCTTTTCGACGCCTGCTCTTTCGCCACGACCGTGTTGATGCGCCACTGCTGCGCGATCGACAGCAGCGTATTCGTAAACCAGTACAGCACGAGGCCAGCCGGGAAGAACGCAAAGAACGCGGTGAAGACGATCGGCAGGATGCTCATGACTCTGGCTTGGACCGGATCGGCCGGCGCCGGATTGAGCTTCTGCTGGAAGAACATCGATGCGCCCATCAGGAGTGGCAGCACGAAATATGGGTCGCGGGACGATAAGTCGTCGATCCAGAGCATGAATGGCGCCTGGCGCATTTCGACGCTCTCGAGCAGTACCCAATAGAACGCGAGGAAAAACGGCATTTGAATCAGGAGCGGTAAACAGCCCGCCGCCGGATTGATTTTCTCGCGTTTGTACAGGGCCATCATTTCCCGCGACAACGCTTGGCGATCTTCCGCGTATCGCTCTTGCAGCTTTTTCAGACGCGGCTGCAGTTCCCGCATCTTGGCCATCGACCGGCCGCTGGCCGCGGTCAGCGGGTAGAACACGATCTTGATCAACACCGTGACCAGGATGATGGCCCAGCCCCAGTTCGCGACGCCGTTGTGCACAAACTGCAACACATCGAAGAGCGGCGCCGACAACAGCGTCAACACGCCATAGTCGACGATCTTCGGCAGTTTCGGCGCGATGGCACCGAGCTGAGATTGCAGTTTCGGGCCGACAAACAGCGTCATCGCGAGATCGGCCGAGCCGCCGGCGGGCGCGGTGACGGCGGCGTCCTGGCCGAGTGCGCTGACGAGGAAATTACGGTTGTTGCCGGAAACTTCGTATTCCCACGTTCCTTGCGGTTGTGGCACCAAGGCCAACGCAAAGTGATATTGAATCGCCGCGATCCAGCCGCCTTCGGTCGCGAACGATTCACGATCGCCATCGGCGAGATCGTCGATTTCGTGCTTGTCGTAGGCCGCGCCGTCGGACGTCACTGGACCGGTGAACGAATAACTCTGGACGTCGAACATCGAGCGCTCGGGAACGATGGCCTGGCGCCGAATCCGCCCGTACGGCACGAACGTGGTCGATTCGGCTGATGCATTGTCGATCGCGTACGCGAGGTCGACGCGGTACGAGTCGCGGTAAAAGGTGAACGTCTTGGTAACGGTAATGCCGTCGTCGCGCGTCCACGATAGCGGCACATCCAGCGACTCCGCACCGTCGCGCAGTTCGAAGCGGCTCGACGTCGATTTGAACGGTGCGACGTGCGATGGACTCTGCTCGCTCTGACCTGGGATCAACAAACCGGTTTCAAACCGGCCATAAGGATCGCTGGCAGGATCGAGCAGCGTGACGAGATCGTCCGGGCGATTTTTCGCGACTGGGTACGCTTTGAGCACGGCACCGTTGATGTCGGCGCCCGCCAACGAAATGGTGACATCCAGAACGTCGGTGCTAACTCGAACCACCGGACCTGTGTCGGCCGCTGGGGCCGGCGCCGAAAGCTGCGGTACCGCGCCATCGGGTGTCGGCGTATCAACTTGCGGTATGTCGGCATCGACCGTGGGTATAGATGCATCCGTTTGCACGGTGTCGCCGTTGCCATTCGCCGGGCTTGCCGGGACAGGTCGTGGACCGTAGTCAGCCTCCCATGCCTGCCAACATATAAACAACATCAGGCCGAAAAGGCCCCAGGTAAAAAGGCGCTGGTTATCCACGGCTCAGAGAGGTGTCGTTGCTGTCTCGGTTTTCGTTATGGCGACGAGCGGCGCTGTCGAGTCGTCGCCAGTGACGCTTGAGACTGCTGCGCAGCTCATCGTTGGTGGCTTTTGCGGCGGACGGTTGGGTGATCACGACAATGTCCAGCACCGGTAAGCGATGATGGCGAAAAGACTCCCGGATAAGTCGCTTCAATCGATTGCGCATGACGGCTCGTTTGTCGGTTTTACGTGAGACCGCGAGGCCGAGACGTGCGTGAGCGTGCTCCGACGGGCGGCCGAGTACCGTAAAGAACGCGTCTCGGCTCCGAACGGGTTTGTTGAAAACGAACCGGAACTGGCTCGGTGTCGTCAGTCGAAAGCTTCTCGTAAACCGCTCGGTAGTCACCGTCGCGGATAGCGACCGCGGACTCGTGCGAGACCTTACGGCGTCAGGCGCGCCCGACCTTTGGCGCGACGGCGTTTCAGAACGAGTCGACCGGCTTTCGTAGCCATGCGCGCACGGAAACCGTGGGTGCGCTTGCGCTTCAAATTGCTGGGCTGAAAAGTGCGTTTCATTGGTGTCACCCGCCGGTTGCCGGCCGCAACCGGACGCGTCTAAAAAAAGGCCGCAAAGCATACGGTTGCGCCCCCGGAGTGTCAACCGACGAGGCCGGGTCGGTACGCTTTTTCGGACTGGTCACGCAGCCAGAAATTCAGTTAGTCTTTCGTCCCTTTCCCCTCGAGAAAGACGGAGGCAATCGTGCCCGATCAAAGCACGGTGTGGGACAACTGTTCCCGGCAATTGCGCGCGGACGTGCCGGAGCAGCAGTTCAATACCTGGATCAGGCCGTTGCAAGCCGTCGAACGTAAGCAAGAGCTGCGTTTGCTCGCACCGAATCATTTTATCGTCGATTGGGTTCGCCAGAACTACGAAGGTCGCATGACCGAACTCGCTCGCAGCTACAGCGGCGACCCTAGCTACCGGATTGTTATCGAAGTCGGCGAGGCGGAAAGCGACGTTGCACCGGCCATTGCTGCGATCGGTCGTCAGCACGGTCGGGCTGCGTTGCCGGCTGTGGTCAGTCGGCTCAATCCTTCGTTCACGTTTGAGCGCTTTGTTGAGGGCAAAAGCAACCAGCTAGCGCGCGCCGCGGCCAGTCAGGTCGCCGAAAATCCCGGCACCGCGTACAACCCGCTGTTCATTTATGGCGGAACTGGGCTCGGCAAGACTCACCTCATGCACGCGGTTGGTAACGCGATGAAAGCGAGCGACCCATCTGCGCGTGTTTGTTACGTGCACTCGGAAGGGTTTGTGCAGGACATGGTCACGGGTCTGCAGCGCAATAAGATCAGTGAGTTCAAGGAACTGTATCGGTCGCTCGACGCACTGCTGATCGACGACATCCAGTTTTTTGCCGGCAAAGAACACTCGCAAGAAGAGTTTTTCCATACCTTCAATGCGCTGCTGGAAGGGCAACGACAAATCATTTTGACCTGCGACCGCTACCCCAAAGAAGTGGACGGATTGGAAGAGCGCCTCAAGTCGCGGTTCGGTTGGGGATTGACTGTTGCGGTGGAGCCACCTGAGCTCGAGCACTCCGTAGCCATTCTGATCCAAAAAGCGGAGAACCAAGGTTGGGTATTACCGAGCGAGGTCGCGTTTTTCGTCGCCAAGCGAATTCGCTCGAATGTTCGTGATCTCGAAGGGGCACTTCGGCGTATCATCGCGACCGCGAGATTGACCGGCCAGCAGATAACGCTCGATTTCGCAAAAGAAGCACTACGCGATTTGCTGGCGGTTCAAGACCGGCAAGTCACGATAGAAAACATCCAGAAGACGGTGGCCGAGTACTACAAGATTCGCGTCGCAGATTTACTGTCGAAAGGGCGCAGTCGGTCAATTGCAAGACCACGACAAATGGCAATGGCATTGACCAAAGAGCTCACCAACCACAGCTTGCCGGAAATTGGTGATGCGTTTGGCGGCCGCGATCACACGACGGTTCTGCACGGATGCCGGAAAATTGCGGAGCTCAGGCGATCTGAAGTACGTGTGGAAGAAGACTTTACTAACCTGTTGAGAATCCTTACATGGTAGGTGGAAAAGCTGTGGACAAAACCGTCGCGATTTTATCCACAATCCACGCACAGGTTGATCGGTTGGGTAACCACAGGGTTTGGCTGGCTTAAACAGTTATAAGTCGTTAATATCGCTGAGAATTTCTTGTTATCCACAGTGCCGGTGCCGGCTAATAGCAATAAAAATCGGTAAGACATCCAAGTTTTATCAACAGGTGATTGAATGAAACTGAGCGCGTCACGCGAGACGTTGTTGAACCCGTTACAGGCGGTAATTGGCGTTGTTGAACGACGTCAAACAATGCCTATTTTGGCCAACGTCTTGCTCGTTGCCGACAAAGGTCGGCTGTCTGTTACGGCCACGGATCTCGAGGTCGAGTTGGTGGCCGCGACGGATGTTGATGTCGACCAGCCCGGTGAGATTACCGTGCCGGGGAGAAAGCTCTTAGACATCGTCAAAGCGCTGGACAGTGGCTCCAACATTACGCTTGCGCTCAAGGGCGAACGGATCACCTTGCAGAGCGCGCGAAGTCGTTTCAATTTGTCGACGCTGGCAGCGGCGGAGTTTCCGACGGTTGACGATATTCAAGCGAGTGCAGCGTTGACCGTTAATGAGGCGCACATGGTCTGGCTGCTCGAAAAAACGCAGTTCGCGATGGCGCAGCAGGACGTTCGGTATTACCTCAATGGTCTTCTGCTCGAGACGTCGGATAAAGGTCTGCGGGCCGTCGCGACGGACGGGCATCGGTTAGCACTCGCGGATATTGAGGTGCTGGCGAGTGATGCCGCCGGTAAGCAGGTCATTGTGCCGCGCAAGGGTGTGATCGAACTACAGCGCTTACTCAACAGCGACGGGGAATTGAAGCTGGAGTTCGGCGATAACCACGTTCGAGCGCAGGTCGGCGACATTCGGTTTACGTCGAAGTTGATTGACGGCCGCTTTCCAGATTACGAGCGGGTAATACCGAGCCAGGCGCGCAACGTCATGCTAGCTGACCGCGAATCACTCCGTCATGCACTGGGCCGTGCAGCGATCCTTTCGAACGAGAAGTACAGGGGGATCCGGTTGGAGGTGAAGGACAGTGGGGTTGTGATACAAGCCCACAACCCGGATCAGGAAGAAGCTGAAGAAGAATTAGAAGTTCAGTACAGCGGCGACGACATCGAGATTGGTTTCAACGTCAATTATTTGCTCGATTCGCTGGCGGCGGTTGAATCTGCAGAGGTTCGGTTGTCGTTGATCGACGCAAACAGCAGCTGTCTCGTTAACGATACGACGCGTGATGACGTGCAATACGTCGTCATGCCCATGCGTCTTTAGGATCGGCGCGCGGAGCCCAACGGCTTGCTTCGATCCCTGCGGATCGAGAACTTTCGCTGCATCCGATCGGCGTCGCTGGCGTTCGATCCGCATTGCACGGTAGTTGAAGGCGCAAACGGCGCCGGCAAAACGTCCCTGCTCGAGGCCATTTTTACGCTGAGTCGCGGGCGGTCGTTTCGGTCGCGGCGACGTGATCACGCTATTTCGCATGGGGAGTCGGGGTTTCTGCTCTTTGGCGAGATCACGCGTGCCGAGGTGAGTCATCGGGTCGGCCTCGAGGTCTCCCGAAACGAGCGTCGGATCCGCGTTGACGGTGAAGATCGGGACCGAATCGGCGATCTAGCGAAGTTGCTGCCAGTACAGATCATCGATCCTACGGTGCACGGGCTGATTGATGGTGGCCCGGAGAACCGGCGGCGGTACGTGGATTTCGGCGTGTTCCACGTGGAACAGCAATTTCTTGCAAGTTGGTCTGACTTCCGGCGGGCGGTGTCGCAGCGCAACAGCGCTTTGCGGGTAGGTTCGTCCGACACGGAGCTCGACGGTTGGGACCAAGCGGTCGCGAGTTTATCGGAACAACTGACCGCCCTTCGAGCGCGTCACGTCGCGGACATCAGCAACCGCCTCCCAGGGATAACGGATGGCATGCTCCCCGATGCCGAAATCGATATTGAGTTTCGACGGGGCTGGTCAGCAGATCGGAACCTTCTGGATGTACTTCGTGAGCATCGCGAGCGTGATCGGCAGTCGGCGCTAACGCAAGATGGCGCCCATCGGGCGGATCTGAAAATTGCGTTTCGGGATCGTGCGGCGCGACACCAGGTCTCCAGGGGCCAGCAAAAACTGCTAGCGAGTGCCTTGATCCTCGCACAGGTTGCGGAGATCCAGACGAGGACCGAGCAAGAAACAGTCGTAATGGTCGATGATCCGGCCGCCGAATTGGACAGCGAGAGCCTCGATCGGTTGATCTCGGCGACATTCGCCGTACCGTGCCAACGAGTCCTGACGGCGCTCGACGCGTCACGTCTTCGATTGCCGGTCGAGGCGACAATGTTCCACGTGGAACAAGGCAGTTTTCGCGCCAAGTCGACCTGATTCGCGGCCCCCAAGAAACGTCGCCAGCGCCTGTAATTACAGCGTCTCGCGCAGCGGGTCGGGCTGCCAGGCATGCTAGAATAGTCGGCTTGTCCGTCAGGTATCCGCAGATGAGCGACGAATACGACAGCAGTAATATTAAGGTCCTAAAAGGGCTCGAAGCCGTCCGCAAACGGCCCGGCATGTACATCGGCGATACCGACGATGGTACCGGCCTGCATCACATGGTTTTTGAGGTTGTCGACAACTCGATCGACGAAGCCCTTGCCGGATTCTGCGGCAGTATCGAGGTAACGATCCACGCGGATGGATCCGTCGCTGTCAGCGATGATGGCCGCGGTATTCCGGTCGATATCCATCCTGAAGAGAACCGCAGCGCCGCCGAGGTCATCATGACGGTGCTACACGCGGGCGGTAAGTTTGACGACAATTCGTACAAGGTCTCAGGCGGTCTGCATGGCGTTGGCGTGTCAGTTGTCAATGCCTTGTCCAAGGATTTAACGCTAACGATCCGCCGCGACGGCCATTTGCACCGCCAGGAGTACAAGCTCGGCGAGCCGGTTGCGCCGCTGGAGCGTATCGAGCCAACCGACGGCACCGGAACGCAGGTGCGCTTCTGGCCGAGCGACGAGATTTTCTCGGATACCCATTTCAGCTTCGATGTCCTGGCCAAACGTCTGCGCGAGCTCTCGTTCCTGAATTCGGGCGTACGGATCGTGTTGAACGACGAACGCTCTGAACAGCAGGAGGTTTTCGAGTACGAGGGTGGTATTCGGTCATTCGTTGAGCACCTGAATCGGAACAAAAACCCGATCCACCACAACGTGTTCTATTTTCAGACCGAGCGTGACGACGTCGTGGTCGAGGCAGCCGTGCAGTGGAACGACGGCTACCAGGAGAACATGTACCCGTACACCAACAATATCCCGCAGCGCGACGGCGGCACCCATTTGGCCGGTTTTCGCTCGGCGTTAACGCGCACCCTGAACACCTACATTGAAAAGGAATTCAATGGCAAAAAAGAGAAACTGACGCCAACCGGCGACGACGCGCGCGAAGGCATGACCGCGGTCTTGTCCGTCAAAGTGCCGGATCCAAAATTCTCGTCGCAGACCAAGGACAAGCTCGTCTCGTCCGAGGTCAAGGGCATCGTCGAGTCCGCGATGAACGAGGCGCTCGAGGCTTACCTGCTGGAATCGCCGGCCGACGCCAAGTCGATCGTTGCGAAAATTCAGGAAGCGGCTCGCGCTCGCGAGGCCGCTCGCAAAGCACGGGAAATGACCCGCCGCAAAGGCGCCCTCGATATCGCAGGGTTACCTGGAAAACTCGCGGACTGTCAGGAAAAAGACCCCGCGCTGTCCGAGCTGTTTCTAGTCGAGGGTGACTCTGCTGGAGGCTCCGCCAAACAAGGACGCGACCGACGCACTCAGGCGATTCTGCCGCTGAAAGGCAAGATCCTGAACGTCGAAAAAGCCCGCTTCGACAAGATGCTGTCGTCAGCTGAAGTCGGCACGTTGATTACAGCGTTGGGCACCGGTATCGGTCGAGACGATTTCGATCCGGACAAACTGCGCTATCACCGCATCATCATCATGACGGATGCGGACGTCGACGGCTCACACATCCGCACGCTACTGCTGACGTTTTTCTATCGGCAGATGCCCGAACTGATCGAACGCGGTCACATCTATATCGCGCAGCCGCCGCTGTACAAAATCAAGCGCGGTAAGCAAGAGGTCTACGTCAAAGACGATCAGGAACTCGCCGATCATCTGTTGGCGGCAGCCATCGACGGTGCCCGACTCACGGTAAGCGAGGCTGCTCCGCCAATGAGCGGTGAAGCGCTGGAGAAACTCGCGCGGGAGTACTTAGCCGTGCAGAGTCTCATCGAGCATCTGTCGCAGCGCTATTTCAGCGCGGTGTTGAGCGCCCTGATGTCACTGCCCGAATTGGCGCCGGGCGACTTTGAGTATAGCGACAAGCTGCAAAATTGGGTCGGTCAGCTCGATGCGGCGCTGCCGAAAGCAAGCGATCAAGTCACCGACTTAACCCGTCAAGCCGGATCGTTCTCGGCGCGCCTGCTCAGTGGCGACGAGGAATCGGCTATCGAGGTGACTCGCTTGCATCACGGTGTTCAGCAGAGTCGCCGTATGCCGGCCGGGTTTTTCGCATCCAGCGATTATCGTCGTATCGTCGATCTAGCAGGCGAACTGAACGGTCTGATCGGTGAAGGGGCAAGCGTTGCTCGTGGCGACAAGTCGCACGCGGTGGCGCAGTTCGGCGAGGCGGTCGACTGGCTCATGAGCGAAGCGCGTCGCGGGCAAAGTATTCAACGCTACAAAGGTCTCGGTGAGATGAACGCCGATCAGCTGTGGGAAACGACGGTAAACCCGGAAACCCGCCGCTTGATGCAGGTGAAAATCGAGGATGCTATCCGTGCCGATGAAATCTTTACGACACTGATGGGCGATCACGTCGAGCCACGCCGCGACTTCATCGAGCGCAATGCGCTGGCCGTTTCCAACCTCGACATCTAGGCCGTAGCCGCTTCCCATTCGGCCGCGCTGGTAGATTGCTTCAGCGCGGTTCCTTCTCTGCGTTTAAAAACAACCATATATCCTAAATATGGACATGAATATAGTATTAATGCTATCTTCTATTCCATGCCTAGGACATCCAAAGCCGATGATCTCCCGGTCTACAACCGCCTGGCGGTGCTCCGTGCCGATCGCGGGTGGAGTCGCAAAGACCTGGCCGACGCCGTCGACGTGCACTACCAAACCATCGGCTACCTCGAACGCGGGGAGTACAAACCCAGCCTCGTGCTGGCGTTGCGGATAGCCGCATTGTTCGACCTGCCGGTCGAAGCCGTTTTTTCACTAAAGCCGCTGACGCCGCTCAGCGAGCAGCTCTACGCCGCTAAATCGGAGCCAGTTCGATGAATGACCGCAAACAGCAAGCCGCAGAAATTCGCGAGGACGTCATGGAGAAAGTCGCCGAAATGGCCGACCGGGATCTGCACGACACGCGCTTCGATGCGTGGCGTTCGGTATCGAACCGCCGTCGGCTCGTCATCGCGACCGTTGTCGTTTTATTGATCTACGGTTTCAGCAACTACTTCGAGCAACCGATCATCACGTTGCTCGCCTTACTTGCCTACTTTGCGCTGCTTTGGTTGATGCGCATCGTCAGTCGCAACATCCCAGACTTGCCCGACGAACTCGTTGACGAACGCATGCGCGAGGTTCGCGGCACCGTTTATCGGCACGCCTACCTCGGGACCGTTGGCCTTTTGACTGTCGCCATTCTCATCGACATCGGCCTCAGTCTTGCCAGCGAGTTCACGACCGTGCAGCGCCTGACGGGTACGCAGTGGTTTGATCTCATGTTCTTCGTGTTTTTCGCAACGCTGGCCGTGCCCAACGCGATTTTCCTGTGGAACGAACCTGAGATCTGATCAGGCGGTCACGGCAATCGCAGCGCCTAGTTGTCTACCCCCGACAGGTACCGCAGCAGGTCGCCTCAGCCATAGCTGAAAACGTCCAGCTTGTTGCCATCCAAATCGCGGAAGTACGCGGCGTAGAACCCGTCGCCACCCTCGGCGCGTAGACCAGGAGCGCCTTCGTCAGCACCGCCGAGTGCAAGCGCTTTCTCGTGGAGACGATCGACCTGTTCGCGCGACTCCGCGGCGATACCGGCCATGACGCCGTTACCTACCGTCGCCGCTTCGCCATCGTGTGGTGTCATGATGCAGAGCATCGGTTTGTCCATAGCGGCGGCCCATCCGTAGCCCCGCTCGCCGAAATCCATCATGCGCGAGACGCCTAATTCCGCGAGCAAATCATCGTAGAAGGAAGTGGCGCGCGCGAGGTCATTGGTACCAAGAACAACATATCCAATCATCGTAAATTCCTTAAAGGACAGGACCTATACACGATGATCAACTTAGCAGCTTCGCAAATGAGGCGTACCGGCAACGACCGCCGCTACAATCCACTGAACGTCTCGAGCCGTCTGCATGCGGAATGCGGGTGACGTCAGTCGCCTGCCAGGCCCAAGCCGTACCCCCGCCGCTGATCACGACGCCGAATGCTGTCCGTCGTCGTCTCTATCCAGGCTTTCACGTCAGCCGTGACCTCGCGCGGTTCGCGATCTGCAGTCGCAATCGGTGGTCCGATGATGAATTTCACCGTTCCCGGATGCTTCAACCAGCCACGCCGTGGCCAGTAGTCACCGGCGTTGTGGGCCACGGGAATGATCGGCACCCGCGAGCGTACCGCCAGCGCGGCGCCGCCGATGCCGTAACGGCCCGTTTCCCCGGCCGGTACGCGCGTGCCTTCCGGGAAAATCATCACAAAGACGCCTTCGCGTATCCGCTCTGCGCCTTTCTGGACCAGTTGATTAACCGCACTGCGTCCGGCGCCACGATGTACCGCAATGGGCTTCAGCAATGCCGCGGCCCAGCCGAAGAATGGCAGCCACATGAGCTCGCGCTTCAATGCCCACGTTTGCAGCGGAAACAGTTCGAGTTCGACCAAGGTTTCCATCGCCGATGAGTGCTTCAGCATGACTACACAGGCATCAGCGGGCACGTTCTCTCGCCCGACGACTTCGTAGCTCAGTCCGCACAGCGCCTTCAGCATGCCAAGATTCAGCCGTACCCAGGCTTGGGCTACTTTGTAGCGCTGCGGGTGCGGGAACGGCGCCAACAGTAAAACGAACAGCGAGTAGACCGGCACTGACAAGATCATCAGCGTCGTGAACAAGACCGAGCGAATGACGATCATCCGCCTGCCACTCGCATAGTCGTGAGCTCGTCCGCTGCGGCCGCTAAGTTATCGACCACCTTTAGCGGACCGCCCGTCCAAGCGCTTTCGGTCTTGGCACCATTGCCCGTGCGCACCAGCCAGGCGTCGACGCCGGCACGATGCGCCGCAACGAGGTCGCGTTCAGAGTCCCCAATCAATAGGGCGTCTGATGCCGGCACGCCATGTTTGTCCAAAATGCGATAGAGCAACCCCGGCCGAGGTTTGCGGCAGTCGCAGTCGTCATCCGGCCCGTGCGGACAAAACGCGATGGTCGCAATGTCACCGCCGGCGGCGCGAACCGCCCTGCGCATTTTCTCGTGGATCCGATACAGCGTTCGCCGCGAAAAGTAACCACGCGCGAGCCCGGATTGGTTCGTTGCCACGGTGATCAAGATGCCCGCCGCGTGTAGCCTTGCAATCGCGTCTAACGACCCGTCCAGTGGCTGCCATTCCCGCGGCGCACGAATGTAGTTCGCCGAATCGGCGTTAATGACCCCATCGCGGTCGAGAATGACGAGTTGTGGCCAGCTCATCAGCGCGCACGGCTGAGTACAGAAATGTCCGCTACTTCGAGAAAACTGCGCCGAATCTCGGCGAGCAGCGCGAGTCGGTTGTCGCGAACGGCCGCATCATCGGTCATCACCATGACCTCGTCGAGAAACCGATCAATCGGCTCGCGAAGCCCAGCCAGGCGCTGCAGAACCTCCGTGTAGCTTTGCTGCTCCAGCAGTGGCTGGACGTCTGAGCTGGCCGTCGCAGTGGCCGAGTGCAGCGCCTGTTCCGCCTCGAGCTCGAACAGCGCCGCCGATGATGCGGCATCGCTGGCAAAGTCCGACTTGCGTAACAGGTTTGCAATTCGTTTATTGGCAGCGGCCAGCGCTTCGGCTTCGTCGAAACGGGCAAAGGCCGTGACGGCTTCTAACCGGGCGACGAAGTCAACCAGGCTTGCCGGTCGATTTGCGGCCACCGCGTCGAAAATCTCGCCGCTCATGTCGCGGTGTGTCGCTAAGGTCTGTGCCCGTAAACGATCGACAATGAACTCGTACAGTGCTGACGAAAGATCGCTGTCTTTATCGGTCAGCGGTTGGCCAGCGACGGCTGCATCCAGCAACGCCGGTAAACTGAACGACAGTTCGCCTTCGATCGAAATTCGCGCAAGGCCAAGCGCCGCACGTCGCAATCCGAACGGGTCCTTGTTGCCCTTGGGCTTTTTGCCAGCCGCAAAGACGCCGGCAAGCGTGTCGGCGCGATCGCAAAGCGCAACAACCTGGCCGAGGGCCGAGCCGGGGATCCGATCGCCCGCAAACGCCGGCCGGTAAAAATCGCCGATGGCGTCCGCTACGTCCGCGGGCTCGTTGTCGCCCAGCGCGTAATAGCGCCCCATGATGCCCTGCAGATCGGGGAATTCGCCGACCATGTCGGTGACGAGGTCGGCGCGAGACAGATGCGCAACCCGCTGCGCGGCGTTCGGATCGACACCAAGCAACGGTGCTAACGACTTGCTGAGCGCAGCCACACGGCGGGTTTTGTCGCCAATACTGCCGAGCGATGCCTCAAAGACGATCGCATCGAGCTTTTCGACTCTTGAGGAAAGCGCTTGGCTGGTATCGGCGTCGTAGAAAAAGGCCGCGTCGGCTAAGCGCGGCGTAACGACACGCTCATTGCCGCGCGCGATCTCCTCCGGCTGCGTGCTGCTGACATTGGCAACGGTGACAAACTCGGCCCGGAGTGCACCGTCCTTTCCGGTCACCGGGAAATAGCGCTGGTGCTTTTTCAGCGTCGAGATCAGCACTTCCGGCGGCAGCCGCAAAAATTCCGGGTCGAACCGACCGACAACCGCGACGGGCCATTCAACCAGCGCGTTAACCTCGTCGAGCAACGCGTCGTCGAGCTCGGTGCTGGCGCCACGTTCCGCCATCACCGCCGTGACCGCGTCTGCAATTCGCTGCCGCCGTTCGGTGGCGTCGGCAAGCACGTAGCCGTCGTCGTGAAGCCGTTTGGCATAGTCGCGAGCGTGTGCCAGTTCGAGCGGCCCCGGTGCATGGAAGCGGTGTCCATAGGTGACCGCGCTGGCCGTTTGGCCATACACCCGAACGGCGACCGGTCGCTCGTCAAGCAGCACCGTCAGCCAGTGGACCGGGCGAACAAACTCATGCTCGCCGGTGCCCCAGCGCATCGGTCGCACGACCGGCAGCCCGGCCAGCACCTTAGTCAGCGCATCGCCGAGGAGCTCATCGATCGGTTTGCCGGCCACTTCATGGGTCAATGACAGGTATTCGCCTTTCTTGTCGCTAATCCGTTGGAGCGCGTCGAACGCGACGCCGCATTTCTCCGCAAACGCCTTCGCTGCGGGTCCCGGGTTGCCCTTATCGTCGAGGGCAATACGTGTCGGTGGTCCCTTCAGCGTCTCCTCAGTATCCGGTTGGCGGACGCGAACCGAATCGACCAGCACGGCCAGCCGGCGCGGCGCAGCAAAAGCCCGCGCGCCATCCGGCGCTAACGACAGCTCGGTGAGTTCGGCGCCAATACCAGCGACGAAGGCCTCTGAGAGATCGGCCAGGCTAAGTGGCGGCAGCTCTTCGGTGCCGACCTCAATGAGCAGTGCGGCGCGTTCGCTCATGCGACGTCTTGCGTCGCAACCGACGCTACCATCGGAAAGCCCAGCGACTCGCGACTCGTGTAATAGGCCTCCGCGACCGATCGGGCCATGGCGCGAACACGCAGAATGTACGCCGCGCGTTCGGTGACCGAGATCGCACCGCGCGCGTCGAGCAAGTTGAACGTATGCGATGCCGTCAGCATTTGCTCGTACGCCGGTAACGCGAGGCCGTCCTCGATCAGTGCGCCGAATTGTCCCTCTGCAACATCGAAATCAGTGAACAGCTGCGCAACGTCGGCCTTTTCGAAGTTGTAGGCCGACTGCTCGCGCTCGTTTTGGAGGAACACATCGCCGTACGTAACGCGACCGAGCGGACCGTCTGTCCACACCAAATCAAAAATGCTCTCGACGTTTTGCAGGTACATCGCAATGCGCTCGAGCCCGTACGTAATCTCGCCGGTCACGGGCCGGCATTCGAGTCCGCCCACCTGCTGGAAGTACGTGAACTGCGTGACCTCCATGCCGTTCAGCCAGACTTCCCAGCCGAGCCCCCATGCGCCTAGCGTCGGCGATTCCCAGTTGTCCTCGACAAAACGAATGTCGTGAACCAGCGGATCGATGCCCAGCGAGCGCAGTGAATCCAGATACAGCGCCTGAATGTCGAGCGGCGACGGCTTAATGACGACTTGATACTGGTAGTAGTGCTGCAACCGAAACGGGTTATCGCCGTAACGACCGTCGCTTGGCCGGCGGCACGGCTGAACGTACGCGGCGCTCCACGGTTCGGGTCCTACCGCTCGAAGAAAGGTGGCCGGATGAAACGTGCCGGCGCCCATTGGCATGTCGTACGGCTGCTGCACAACGCAGCCGCGATCGGCCCAATAGTGCTGCAGACGAAGAAGCAACGCCTGGAAGGTGGCTGGAACGCTCGGTTTCTCGGTGCTCATGGGCGACGGCGGTAGCCGGTGGCTACGCTTTTTTTGGTGCGCCGCAGTATAACGAACCCCGCCACAAAGTCTTAAAGAAGCCGCGGCAACATCCCGATTTTGCGGCCAATCGACGCGCGTCGCACCAAGACGGTGCGCTACTATTTGTCTGCACCACAATAGTGCTACAGTCGCCGGCGATACGTCGCTAAGCCCTTGAATTCGGGCCTCGCGGCGGTGCCCCAAAATGGCACAAGACCTGCATAGAGCGACACTACGTGCGTTCGCACAACGATCGATAACCGACAGGAGACACCGATGACCCCCGCTGAAGTCCTCAGCCTGATCCAAGAAAAAGAAGTCAAATTTGTCGACTACCGCTTCGTCGATACCAAAGGCAAGGAACAGCACGTAACGGTGCCTGCCCATACGATCGACGAAGACGCGTTCGAAGAAGGCAAAATGTTTGACGGCTCGTCCATTGCCGGCTGGAAGGGCATCAACGAGTCGGACATGATCCTGATGCCGGATGCGGCCTCCGCCGTCATCGATATCTTCACCGACGAGACCACGCTGAACTTGCGCTGCGACGTTATCGAGCCCGCCACCATGCAGGGCTACGGTCGCTGCCCGCGTTCGCTGGGCCACCGCGCCGAAGCGTATTTGAAGTCGACCGGTATTGCCGATACCGCATTTTTCGGCCCCGAGAACGAATTCTTCGTGTTCGACAGCGTGCGCTTCAACACCGAGATGAAAGGGTCGTTCTACGACATCGATTCGGTCGAAGCGAAATGGTCATCCAATAAAGAATATCCGGACGGCAACTACGCACACCGCCCTGGCGTGAAAGGCGGCTATTTCCCGGTTCCGCCGGTCGATTCGCTGCAAGACATTCGTTCGGCGATGTGCCTTGCGATGGAAGAGCTCGGCGTAAAGACCGAAGTACACCACCACGAAGTGGCAACTGCCGGCCAGTGCGAAATTGGCGCGGAGTTCAACTCGCTGGTACGCAAGGCCGACGAAGTGCTGATCTTCAAGTACGCGGTGCACAACGTCGCACATGCCTACGGTAAAACCGCCACATTCATGCCGAAGCCGCTGGTGGGTGACAACGGCAACGGCATGCACGTGCACCAGTCGCTCGCCAAGGACGGTGACAACCTGTTTAGCGGTGACGGCTACGGCGGTCTGTCCGAAACAGCCTTGTACTACATCGGCGGCATACTGAAGCACGCAAAAGCCATCAACGCATTCACGAACCCGGCGACGAACAGCTACAAGCGGCTGATTCCAGGTTTCGAAGCGCCGACCATCCGCGCTTACTCGGCCCGCAACCGGTCGGCCTCGATTCGTATTCCGTATGTATCGAACCCGAAAGCGCGTCGAATCGAGGTGCGTTTCCCGGATTCGATGGCGAACCCCTACTTCGCGTTCGCCGCGATGCTGATGGCCGGCCTTGACGGGATTCAGAACAAGATTCATCCCGGCGATCCGGCCGACAAGGATCTCTACGACCTGCCGCCGGAAGAGGAAGCCAAGCTCGACCTGGTGTGTTTCTCGCTCGACGAGGCGCTAGATGCGCTCGACGGCGATCGCGAGTTTCTGAAAGCCGGCGACGTGTTTTCCGACGATCTGATCGATGCGTACATCGAGCTGAAGATGGAAGAAGTCACGCGCCTTCGGATGACCACGCACCCGGTTGAATTCGAGGCGTACTACAGCCTTTAACAAAACGTGACCGGCGGGCCGCATTATTGCGGCTCGCCGGGCCGGTACTGGTGAGGCGGCCGCCCTGGCGTTATCCTGTCAGAGCCATGAAAACCGTTTTCGCCATCTGTGGATTATTGGTCGCGGCCGCAGCCTCGGCCAATGCGTATCGCTGGGTCGATGAAAACGGCGTGGTTCACTACTCCGATCGACCCCGCGAAGGCGCTGAACAGATCGAGCTAGAGACCAATGACCCGGTCGAGCTCCGATCGCTGACGACCGACGACAGCCAGGCGCCACCCGCCGACGCTGCCCCGGGAACAGCAGCCCCACAGGCGGCCCCGACGCCGGCAGCGACGACGACGGAGTATGAACGGCTTGAAATTATCCGGCCGCAACAAGGCGAAACGCTGTGGAACATAGGCGCGGTAGCAACGGTATCGTTGCGCCTCACGCCAAGCCTGGCGCCCAACCATCGCCTGTATCTGGTTTACGATGGTATTCGCGTCGACGGCCTGCCGAACGATTCGCTGGATATCGAGTTACCGGAAGTGTTCCGCGGCGAACACACGCTGCGGGCGCAAGTCGAAGACGTCAACGGCAACATCATTCAACAAAGCTCCATTCGGCGTTTCTTCGTCCAGCAGTCCGTCATCCGACGTTAGTCCCTTGCTCTGCTAGCAGCGGCCTTGGGGGGCCGGCGTGAGTGCCGTGCCGGTCGACTTCGATCTGCTGGATCAGCTCAGCACCAGCGTGCTCGTCGTGACCGCCGATGCGTCCATCGTCGACATGAATCCGGCAACCGAGCAGCTGATCGGTACGAGTCGTCGACGCGCAGTCGGTACCTCGTTGCTAGAGCGCTTGCCGTGCGTCGCCGAAGACATCAAATCGATGATCAACGGGGCACTCGAGCAACAGATCAGCTTTGCGCAAGACCTAACGTTACAGGGCAATCCGACTTACCCGGAAGACCGCGTCGTCGATTGTCGGGTTACGCCGCACGAGGCGCACAGCCGGAGCCACGTTATTGTCGAGTTCTCCGATATCACTCGGCGCGTGCGCGTTCATCGCGAAAACATGTTGCTGCAACAACACGGCGCCAGTCGGCGCATGGTTCGGCAACTCGCGCACGAAATCAAAAATCCGCTCGGCGGAATTCGCGGTGCCGCCCAACTGCTGTCGCGGCAGTTCGATGACGATGCCGACCTAAAGCGCTACACGGAAGTCATTGTCGCAGAGGTCGACCGTTTGGCGGGTCTCGCTGACACGCTGCTCGGCCCTGGACAGCAGACCAACAAGCGGCCGGTCAACGTCCACGACCTTCTTGAGCATGTTGCCCGACTCGTGGAACCGCAGGACGACGCGTCGTCGATCGAGCTCGTGCGCGCGTACGACCCAGGTCTGCCGTACCTAACGCTGGACCGGGATCAGATCATTCAAGCGATACTCAATATCGTCAACAACGCCCTGGCGGTCTTACCCGCCGGCGGGACGCTCGTGCTGCGTACCCGCGCTGCGGCGAATTTCACCATCGGCGACCGCTTTCACCGCGTTATCGCCAGTATCGAGATCGAAGACAACGGACCCGGAATCGCCGACGAAATTCGCGATTCCGTGTTCTTCCCGCTGGTGACCAGCCGGCCTGACGGCACCGGTATCGGCTTGCCGCTCGCGCAAGAACTCGTCAACCGTCACGGCGGCTTGATCGAATTCGCGACCCGACCCGGACGAACAGTGTTTTACATACGGCTGCCAATTCAGTGAGTGAGCAAATAACCGCGTGGGTCGTCGACGATGACCAGTCGCTGCGCTGGGTGCTGGAGCAGGCGCTCGGACAAAGCGGCATCGAAACCCGCAGTTTTCCCGACGCCACCAGCGTGCTCGACGCGCTCGGTAACGCAACGCCCGACGTGCTTCTGACCGACGTGCGGATGCCCGGCAAAGACGGGCTACGTCTGCTCGAGGAGCTGGCGGTCAGCCATTCGACGATGCCGGTGATCGTCATGACTGCCCACTCGGACCTCGATACCGCCGTGAAGGCCTACCGAGGCGGCGCGTTCGAGTATCTGCCGAAACCGTTTGACGTCGACGACGCCGTGCAGCTCGTTGCGCGGGCAGCGCAAGAAGCGACGCTCGTATCGGCGTCTGTTGAGGATGCGGCGCGACTCGCGCCTCGCCTCATTGGGCAAGCCTCGGCGATGCAGGAGGTCTTTCGCGCAATCGGCCGACTTGCGACGTCGAGTCTCACCGTGCTTGTCACCGGCGAGTCGGGGACCGGCAAAGAACTCATCGCCAAGGCCCTGCACGAGAACAGCCCACGCGCAGACCAGCCGTTCATTGCGCTCAATATGTCTGCCATACCGGCCGAGCTGCTCGAGTCTGAGCTATTCGGTCATGAGCGCGGCGCATTTACCGGCGCCGAAACGCGACGTATCGGTCGCTTCGAGCAGGCCAATGGCGGCACGCTGTTTCTCGATGAGATCGGCGATATGTCTTTGGACCTGCAGACTCGGTTATTGCGCGTGCTCGCCGAAGGTGAGTTCTATCGGGTCGGTGGCCAGGCTGCCATACGTGTCGACGTACGGGTCGTTGCCGCCACCAATCGAACGCTCGAAGAATCCGTGGCGCGCGGTGAGTTTCGCGAAGACCTCTATCACCGCCTGAATGTCATTCGCATCGAATCGCCGCCGCTTCGCGAGCGGCGCGAGGATATTCCCCGCTTGCTCGATCACTACCTTGCCAGCGCCGCGAAGGAACTGGACACCGAGCGCAAACTACTGACGGCCGAAGCACGCGAGCGGCTGAGCGAATTCGACTGGCCCGGCAATGTACGCCAGCTCGTCAACGTCTGTCGGCGGCTTACCGTGACGGCGCCTGGAACGAAGATCGGTGTCGATGACCTGCCGATCGAGCTGCAGGACGCGCGTGACGAGACGCCTGGGCAATGGCAGGCTGCCCTCGCAGCCTGGGCGGAAACGGCGGCGAAAGCGCCGCCGTCCGAAGGCCTCACCGGCGTCGTTATTCCCGATTGCGAACGAATCCTAATCCGCGCCGCGCTGGCCGCCGCCGGTGGCCATCGTCAGGACGCCGCCCGCCTACTCGGTTGGGGGCGCAACACGCTCACGCGTAAGATCCAGTCGTTGGGACTGTAGGAGCGCTCGGCATGGCAGAGCGATTTTGGAGCGGATTCGTCGTCGGCGCCGCAACGGGAGTCGCCGGAACAATCGCGTTGGTTGTCGCCGGGCTGGTGTGGTTCGGGTCGTCGTTTACCGGCCCCATGCTTGCCGTGACGGCCGAGATTCCGACAACGGCCGTGGTTGGGCAGCCGTTCGATGTCGAATTCACCATCCGCAATCCTCATGACGAGGCGGTTGAGTTCGACAATTTCGACGTTCCTGACCGCACGCTAGACGATTTTGATATTCGCGCCGCCCAGCCCATGGACGACTCCGTCAGCGGTTTCGGCAGCCGAACCTGGTTCTTTGACCAAGACATTCCGCCTGGCGGTCAGGTCACCTACCGCTACACCATCGAGCCGCTAGCGGCCGGTGAACGCGTTTTCGAAGCCTACGTTTGCAATCACTACGAGGATTGCACGTCCGTGCTTGAAACCGTCGACGTGAGTCGGGACCGCTGACAGCGAAAATAATCGTTGCGCGGCGAAACATTTTGCTCATCAGGCCGGTCTAGACTTCCGAGTTGCCTCGAAGCCTTTATTTGGACCCCCTGACATGACTCACCTATTGCCGAAGTCCTTCACCGCGCTGGCGCTTGCGTGCCTCCTTTCCATCGGTTTTGCGGCACAAAAAGTGCCGGACAATGCGGAAGACGTTCAGCCGCTGACGGTCGGCGACACCGCGCCAGATTTCGATGCGCTGACGCCAGCGGGCGACACCTTCGCGTTTCGCGCCGGCGAGCTCGAAGCACCGACCATGCTGATTTTTTACCGCGGCGGCTGGTGCCCGTACTGCAACCGTCACCTCAGTGAACTGCGCGATGCGGTACCCCAGCTCAAGCAAGCCGGCGTCGAGGTCTATTTCTTATCGGCAGATCGGCCCGGACTGCTGGTCGATAGTCTCGAGGACGATGTTCCAGACTATCAGTTGCTGTCGGACGCTAGCCTCGAAGTAGGTCGGCGTTTCGGCGTTGCGTTCCGCGTCAACGATGAGACCGTTGAGAAGTACAAGACGTACGGTATCGACCTTGAGGCTTCGTCCGGTTTCGATCACCACCAGCTCCCAGTTCCCGCGGTATTCCTAATCGGCAAGGACGGCACGATCGATTTCGCCCACGCCAATCCGGACTACAAGGTGCGTTTGGCGCCGGCCGAGTTGCTGGCCGCCGCGGGCCTCCAGTAGGCCCTCGCGAGTTTCCGCACGCGGCGGATTATCGCGCCCGGAAGGGCGCTCCTACATCTTCGTTTAGCGCCACGGCGTCTAGGAATGTAGGAGCGGGCTTCTGCCCGCGATGGCCATCAAGATCGGGCTGAACACCGCGCCCGGAAGGGCGCTCCGACATTTTTCTTTAGCGCTGCGGCGACTAGAAATGTAGGAGCGGGCTTCTGCCCGCGATCGCCATCAAGATCGGGCTGAACACTGCGCCCGGAAGGACGCTCCGACGTCTTCGCTTAGCGCTGCGGCGTCTAGAAATGTAGGAGCGGGCTTCTGCCCGCGATCGCCATCAAGATCGGGCTGAACACTGCGCCCGGAAGGGCGCTTCGACATCTTCGTTTGGCGCTGCGGTGTCTAGGGATGTAGGAGCGGGCTTCTGCCCGCGATCGATCCTAACCAACAGCCAACGTACCGACCAAATCGGCAACGCTGGCGATATCGTGGCGACGTAGATAGTCGTCGATGCCGGCGTTGATCTTCTTCAGCGCCATCGGGTCGTAGAAGAGCCCGGTGCCGACACCAACCGCACTCGACCCGGCAATGATGAACTCCAGCGCATCGGTCGCCGTATGCACGCCGCCCTGGCCAATGATCGGCACGTTGTGTTTACGCGCAACCTCGTAGACTTTGTGCACCTTCAGTAATGCAATCGGCTTAATCGCCGGACCCGATAGGCCGCCCTGTACGTTACCGATGATCGGTTGGCGGCTTTCGGCGTCGATCGCCATGCCCATGACGGTATTGATGACCGCCAATGCATCCGATCCTGCCTCGATGCACAGCCGGGCGTTTTCCTGGATATCGGTTTGATTCGGCGAGAGCTTGGCGATAATGGGTTTCGACGTTTTTGCGCGACACGCCGCCACCACTTTTGCGGACATGTCCGGGAAGTTGCCGAACTGCACGCCGCCTTCCTTGATGTTCGGGCACGAGATGTTGATCTCGATGGCGTCGATCGGCGAATCGTCAAACCGACGCGTTACTTCGGCGTAATCCTCGAGCGTCGAGCCGCAGACGTTCGCGATGAAGCGCGTCTCGCCGAAGTCCAGCGCCGGAAGAATCTCATCGATGACGACATCCATGCCGGGGTTCATGAGGCCAATGGCATTCAGCATTCCCATCGGCGTTTCGAACACGCGATGGGCCGGGTTGCCAAGACGCGGTTCGCGTGTGGTGCCCTTCAGGACGATGGCGCCAGCATCGGTGTTCGAGAACCCTTCGATCCGGGTGTACTCCTCACCGAAGCCGACGCAGCCCGACAGCAACACGGTCGGTGAGGCGAGCTCGAGACCGCACAGCGTCGTCGCGATACGATCGGCGGGCGGAGACTCAGGCGTCGGGCGTGGGTTTGCGGCGTTCAACGTGTGGAGGCAGAGCGAAGTCGGTGTTTCATGTGGTGCTGCATCAGCCGGAGATCCCGCCGAATACCGGCAATATCATACGCCTTTGTGCGAACACCGGCATGAATCTGCATCTGATCGAGCCGCTCGGGTTCGATCTTGACGAAAAACGGCTGCGCCGGGCGGGGCTCGACTACCGAGAGTTTGCCAACGTCAACGTCCACGCCGACTGGGACGCCTATCTACGCGCCCGCACAGGACGCCGCTGGCTGTTCACGACCAAAGCCAGCCGCTGCTTTAGCGAAGCCGACTTTGCGCCCGGAGACGCCCTGGTGTTTGGTTGCGAGACCGCCGGCCTGCCGGTCGAGATCCGCGACAGCGAGCCGCAAGAATGCTTGCTGCGCCTGCCGATGGTGCCGTCGTCGCGCAGCCTGAATCTGTCGAACTCGGTCGCCGTTGCGGTCTACGAGGCCTGGCGTCAGAACGGTTACGACGGCAATACGTAGAGACTAACGGTCGCCACCAAGCGTTATACCGGCCGATCGGATTCCGCCGCTTTACGCTCCAGCATCGCCGTGTCGAGAAACTCGACCATCTCGACGATTTTTAAATCGTCGTTAAAGCGAATGTGGTCCATGATCTGGGTCTCCACATCGGTGCCGGTCGGCACGTGGCGCGTCCGGAGGCGATAACGCACGGCAGCCGTCAGCCCGTCGATCACCACCGATATGTCTTCCCGATCGGTCCAGGTCCACGTATCGGTCAGCTCTTTGAGCAACGGTGCGAGGCCTTGTTTGGCGACACTCGGCAACGCAAATTGGCCGCTGTCGTCGAACGTCGCCATTTGAAACGTGCCGTTCTCGGCAAAGCACGCAACGCATCGGTCCGGGTCGTTCGCCCGTCGTGCGGCGTAAACTTCGTTGATCCGTGCAGCGATCTGTTCCCGCGTCATGCTGTCCTCCTTGATAGCCCGAATTGAGGGTTGCGAGTTTACTGGATCTAGCGACCGTCGCCGGTCTGTATTCGGCGACCACGCATGAGCAAACTGGCGACGCCAAACAGCGCAGCCGTAGCAAGCATGATGCTGCCCGGCACCGCCCCGCCAAGGACGAACCCAAGCGCGGAATTCACCGCCGCCGCCGCCGCGACAAATGCGAGCACCGTGCGTCTGCCGGTTCGCCAAAACAGCGCCGCAATGCTGACCAGCGCAAGCACCGACATCGCAACGGACGGATAAAGCCACATCGCCGGCAATGTGCGCTTCGCGAAGTCCGACAAATCGGATTGCAAAATCTCTCCGGTAACGGCGTCGTAACCGCTGCCGTGCATTGCCGCCATGACGAGCAGCAATGCGGCGCCTGCGCACACGAGGATTGAGGCCAGTTGCTGCATCACGGAGCCATTACGGCGCAATCAGAGCCTTTCGCCGGATTCCGTCGTTAAGGCTCGACGCATCAGCTTGCGTACCGCATCTGCCGGCTTAACGCCTTCGTAAAGGATGGCGTGAATCTGCTCGACGATGGGCATCTCGATGCCAAGCGACTGGGCTTTTTGGTACACCGCCTTGGCTGCGACGACGCCTTCGACGACCTGCTGGATTTCCTCTTCGGCCTCGGCGACGGTCTTACCCGCTGCTAGCGCCAGTCCCATGCGGCGGTTGCGCGATAGGTTATCCGTGCAGGTCAGCACCAGGTCGCCCATACCGGCGAGTCCCATGAACGTCTCTTGCTTGGCGCCAAGCGCAAGGCCCAACCGAGTCATTTCCACGAGACCGCGGCTGATCAGCGCAATACGCGTGTTGGCGCCAAAGCCGAGCCCGTCCGACAGGCCAGCGCCGATCGCCAAGACGTTCTTGACGGCACCGCCAACCTCGACGCCGACAATGTCGTCGGACAGGTAGGCCCGAAACATATCGCTGGAAATGCTGCGGACGATATCGCGGCCGAACGCGACATCGGCGGACGCGACCGTCATCGCTGTCGGTAGACCGCGCCCGACTTCCGCCGCAAATGTGGGCCCCGACAACACCGCCAGCGGCACATTTGCGCCGATGACTTCGCGCGCGACCTCGTGCGGCAGTTTTCCGCTATCGAGCTCAAAACCTTTGGTTGCCCACGCGACACGGGACTCAATCGTCAGCGCCGACTTGGCTTGGCTTAGTACCGCGCGAAACGCGTGGCTCGGCACCACGACCAAAATGTCTCTAGCGCTCGTAACCGCACTGTCGAGGTTTGCCTCAATTTCCAAGAGGTCCGGAAAGGCGGCGCCCGGCAAATAGCGGGCGTTTTCGCGGTCGCGCTCGAGTGCATCCAGATCGTCGCATTCGCGGCCCCACATCGTGGTTGGCCGCCCGGCGCGTGCAAACTGAATGGCCAGTGCCGTGCCCCACGAACCGGCACCTACAACGACAAGCCGTTCCGACGCGACCACGGTAGCGATCAGTTGGCGACGGCTGTCCGTTCCGCGCGGCTCTGCATGTAGAGCGCATCGAAGTCGATCGGTTGCAACAGGAGGTCAGGGAAGCCGCCTTTGCCGACAATCGACGAAATTGCCTCGCGCGCATACGGGAACAACACGTTCGGACAAAAGCTGCCAACGGCGCGGCCACGATCTTCCGGGTCCTCGAGGTTGAACAGCGTGAACACGCCAGCCTGCGCAAGCTCGATCAGGAACAGTGTCGTGTCGCCTTTTTTGGCCGTTACGGTAATCGTCAGTACGACCTCGACATTATTGTTGCCGAGGTCGGTGTTCGTCGTCTGCAGATTGATTTCCGTCTCGGGCGTGAACTGCTCGGTAAACACTTGCGGCGAACCAGGCGATTCGAACGACAGGTCCTTAACGTAAATCTTGTTGACGCTGATCTGTCGGAGCGACTCAGCGGCCGTGTTGCTTTCGGTCATGCTTGTATCTCGTTGTGAAAAGGGACCGCGACGCGCGGTGTCTACTCAGCCGAGCAAGGGATCGAGCTCGCCTTTGCGATCGAGTGCGTCGAGGTCGTCATAACCACCGATATGTCGGTCGTCGATAAAAATCTGCGGCACCGACGAGCGGCCGCTACGCGATTCCATCTCGCCGCGTTTGTTCGGTTCGCGGGTCAGGTCGATCGTGTCGTACGCAACGCCCTTCTTGTCGAGCAAGTGGCGGGCAGCCATGCAATACGGACACCACGGCGTCAGGTAGACCAAAATTGTGTGTTTGTCATTCACGAGTTTTGCCGATTCTTCTTCTTATTTTTGTTTTTCTTTTCTTTGCGCTCGGCGACCAGCGGTAAGTTGTCTCGTTGCCAGGCATCGAGTCCGCCTTTCAGGCTAAAGATCTTGCCCACGCCTTGTTTGCGTAAGGTCCCGGCGAGACGGGAACTCGCCATGCCGTTTTCGCAAACGATGACGACGGGATTTTCTGCGAGTTTTTTCAACTTCTCGCTGCCATCGGTCAATTCGGCGGCCGGGATGTTGCGGGCGCCCGCCAAATGGCCCTTGGCAAATTGTTCGGCGGATCGCGCATCGATAACGACGCCATCGCCGTTCACCAACCGAACCACGTCAACGGGTGACAGGTCGGTCAACGCTTTCGCCTTGCGGCTCAGTTCCGAAAACACGAGCAGCAACAGGCTGCCGACCAGACCGCTGGCGAGAATGGGATGGTTGCTGGCGAATTCAGCGAACTGCGAAAGTGAGGGCATGGGCCGGTTGCGTAAAGCGCGAAGGTGTTCCAGCCCGCCATTATAGCGCCCTGACGCTCGGCGTGGGGCAACCGGTCCCTCCGCGAGCCAACTTGCCGTTGGTCTTCCGGCGTGGCGAAGCGATGCCGTTGTGATTGCTGGACGTTACAATAATCAGATGCTGCGTCGCCGGTGGTGGGTTCTCGTCTTTTTGCTGCCGGCGCTGGCGTCAGCGCAGACTGCGTTGAAAGAGCGCGAGCTCGCTAAGGTGCGCGGTCAGATCCAGGAGCTGAGCGCCGAGCTTGCGAAGAAGAATCGCGAGCGCAGCCGCCTCCACGACGAAGTCGAATCGGCCGAAGCCGCGCTTGGACGTGCCCGCGAGCGCTTGACCCAAACAGACAACGAGCTCGATCGTGTACAGCAACGCCTCGTCCAGGTACGCAGCGACGAGGCGCGGCGCCGCAAAGAACTCTCGGTTGAGCGAGACTTTCTCGGGCGCCAGCTGCGGGCCCTGTACGTCAGCGGGCGCAACGAGCGGCTGCGCCTGCTTCTCAATCAGCAGGACCCTGCCGAGCTCGGCCGACGCACAACGTACTACCGGTACCTGAACAGCAATCGGCAGCAAAACATCACGCGCGTGTCCAACCAGTTGGCCGAACTCGCCGAGCTGCGCGCGCGAACCGAGGCCGCCGAGGCCGACCTCGAGGCGCTCAGCCGCCGCCGCCGCGATGACCTCGCGCGCGAGCAGGCCGCGATGAGCGACCGTGCAGCGTCGCTGGCTAAGCTCTCGGCCGAGATAGCCACGCAAGGCGGCATGATGGACGAGCTCAAGGCGCGCGAGGCCGATCTCGATCGCCTAGTGAGCGAGCTGAACGGCATTCTCGAGGACTACCCGATCTCGACGGAAAGGCCGTTCGCGGAACTGCGCGGTGCCTTGACGTGGCCGGTTGCCGGTCGTCGTTTGCACGACTTTGGCCAGCCGCGCGACGGCAGTGAGTTGACCTGGAATGGCGTCGTGCTGGCCACCGATCGCGGCACGGAAGTTCGTGCGATCTACCATGGCCGCGTTGCGTACGCCGAATGGTTGCCGCGACTCGGGCTGCTGATCGTGCTCGATCATGGCGACGGTTATTTATCGCTGTACGGGCACAACGATTCGCTGCTGCGCGCTGTCGGTGACTGGGTGGGTGCTGGCGATGTGATCGCAACAGTCGGTGACAGTGGCGGCCAAATCGAGCCGGCACTTTATCTCGAGCTGCGACGCGGTCGCGAGACGCTGAATCCCAACCGCTGGATACGCCGTCGACCTGGTCAGAAGTGATTGATTCGACCGCGAAAACTTTGACCGAATTCCGCTTGGATCGGTCAAAGATTGTGGTATGTTCGATCGAACTCAGTTTGAGCCCGCTATGTCACTGAAAACAAGAGCGATTCTGGTCATTACCATCGGCCTCGTGCTTGGTCTCGGGCTGCCGCTCAGTGCACATTGGCTCGAATACCGATTTGAACCGCCGGCCGACCGTGCCGTTATCGATGCAGCGCTGATGGCCGAGGTCATGGCGCGTGTCCGTCACGACTATGTCGACGATGTGCCCGACGACGTTCTCATGCAGGCCGCCATTCGCGGCATGGTCGCAGCGCTCGATCCGCACTCGGAGTTTCTCGATCCGGACGAGTACGCCGACCTCAAAGTGTCGAGCAGCGGCAATTACTCCGGGATCGGCATCGAGGTTGCGATCACCGATGGTGCGATTCAAGTGGTGGCGCCGTTCGACGATACGCCTGCTGCGCGCGCCGGCATCCGTCCCGGCGACATCATCTCGCAGATCAACAATGTTCCGGTCGACATTGACGGTGTCGGCGATGCCGTAACCCGACTGCGCGGTAAACCCGGCAGTCGGGTAGATCTGCACGTCATCCGCGAAGGCGAAAGTCGCGAGCTGCATTTCTCGATGACCCGCACGTACGTCAAGGTCGTCAGCGTTCGTGAGCAAAGCCTGCGCGATCGTTTCGGCTACGTACGCATCAGCCAATTCAACGAATCCACGGCCGGCGACGTCAAACGCTCGCTGCGCCGATTGCGTCGCGATATCGACGGCGAACTCGATGGGCTGGTGATCGATCTTCGCAATAACCCGGGCGGGGTGCTCGACGCCGCGGTACACGTCGCCGACCTGTTTCTCGACAACGGCCTAATTGTCAGCGCTCGCGGCCGCGGCGATGGCGAAGTGTTCGCGCATGCCGCCAATCCTGGCGATGTGCTCGACGGCGCCAATATCGTGATCTTGGTTAACGACGGTTCCGCCTCCGCCAGTGAAATCGTCGCCGGTGCCTTATCCGATCATGGCCGAGCATTGCTCGTCGGCACGACGACCTACGGCAAAGGCTCGGTGCAAACGGTCATGCCGCTCGCCAACGGCAATGCCATTAAGCTCACGACCTCGCGGTATTACACGCCGTCCGGGCGGTCGATTCACGACGTCGGCATTCAGCCGGACTTCGAGATTCCGATTGACGACGACGTCTTGCTGCCTACCCTGCGCATGTCTGGCGGACCGATATCGACCGAAGACGATCCGCAGCTCGCCCGCGCCGTCAAATTCCTTGAGCAACCCTACTTCCTGCAAAGTCGAGCGCCGTGATCCAAGCCTCGCGTAAGCTGCTGCCGGCCGCTGCGCTGGCAATCGCTGCTGCGAATCCGCTGCATGGCGCCGAACTCGCCATCATCATCGACGATCTCGGCTACGCGGTCGATCAGGCCCATGAAGTTGCCGCCTTACCGGGACCGCTTGCTGTTGCGGTTTTGCCGGATGCACCGCGCGCCGCACGTGCTGCTGAAATCGCTCACGCCAGCGGCAAAGAGGTGCTGCTGCATCTGCCTCTACAGGCAGTCGGCCAAACCACCGCGACCGAACTGACGGTAACGCTCGACACGTCGGAGCGCGCCATGGCGGCAATGATTGATGAGGCGCTGACGCGCGTGCCGCACGTCAGCGGCATCAACAGTCACATGGGTTCCTTGATCACACGCCACCCCGGCCACATGAGTTGGCTGATGCGCTCGCTCAAGCGCTACCCCAAACTCTATTTTATCGACAGCTACACCACGGAGCGCAGCGTGGCGCTCGCGGCAGCGGCCGAGGCCGGGCTGCCGGCATTGCGACGTCATGTTTTTCTCGATGCCGATACCTCAGTCGCCGCAATTCGCAAAGAGTTTGAGCGTGCCTTGGCGCTAGCTCGCCGCGACGGGTATGCCATTGCCATCGGCCATCCGCATCCAACGACCCTGACCGTACTGGCCGAGGCGATACCGAGCATCGGCACCGCGAACGTCAGACTCGTTGCCCTCAATGACCTCGTTCGCCGCTACGGCCTGCCGGACCCTGCCGTTGGTCAGTAAGATCACAGGCCGGACGCGCATTCAGCGCCGGATCGACCCGGAGCTTGCGGACCTCCGCGGCTTTTCGTCGAGCATCGCGCAGATCAGTGTATTGATGGTCGCGTTGGCGGTGGTTTATCTGCTGTTTGGTGACGTGGCTGGCGAACGCCGCGATCTGTATGTCGGTATCGTGGTCGCTTACACCGCAGCGCTCTTTGCCCTGCGACCGATACCCGCATTCCAGCATCGCACGCGGACGCGATTGGCCGTTGAAGCGGTACTGATGGTCCTGTTCGTCACGATTCTCGCGACGATCACCGGTGGCGTTGCCAGTCCGCTGATTGCGTTGTACCTGTTGCCGCTGATCGTTGCCGGCATCGTGCTCGGCCACGTCGCTACGTTTTGGATGCTGGCGCTGGTGTTTGTCGCATTTCTCGCGGTCGGAACGTGGCAGGAGGGCTGGCCGACAGTGCCCAACGCATCCCGACTCGCGGCGCTGCTGTTGCAGTTCGCTCCCATCTTGCTCGTGACGTATCTGACGACGCTGCTAGCGCAGAATTTTCGATCCACCCGGCGCCAAATCCACGCACTGTCTGAACGCGATGACCTGACCGAGCTGTACAACATGCGGGCGTTCACGACCAAGCTCGAGCACGTTCATCTCGAGGCCATTCGCGACGGCCAGCCCTACGGGATCGTCATGATCGATGTCGACGCGCTGAAGCCGATCAATGACGAGTTCGGCCACGAGGCCGGCAACCGGGCTATCCAGCTCGTGTCGCGGGCAATTCAACGCTGCACGCGCGGAACCGATATCGCCGCGCGGTACGGTGGCGATGAGTTCATACTGCTGTTGCGGTATTCATCGGCTGAGGATTCGCAGGGCGCCATCCGCCGTATCCGCAACTCGATATTCGCAACGACTTTGAAAGCCGGTCCGAAAATGGTGCGGATCTCCGTGAGTATCGGTCTTGCGTCGTTTCCGGACGACGGCGACGATCCGCAGGCGCTCATGAACGCGGCCGACAAAGCCATGTATCTCGATAAGGCGCAACGCCGACAACGCGATCGCGAGCCGGACGCCTTAAAGAGCGTCGACCAGGGCGGCTAATCCGTGTCGCAACGCTTCCCGGTAGCAGCGTCGTGCGCACTAGCGTGCCTGCTGTCGGTCACTGCCCATCGCGTAATGGCCGATACGGCCGCGGCCTTGGCGGCTGCCGCGATCGAACGCACACGCCATGCGGTCGTTTACGACGGAAGCTACCGGCGTATCGACTATCCGGGCGGCGACGTACCGGCCGACCGCGGCGTTTGTACCGACGTAATCATCCGCGCCTATCGTGCGCTTGGCGTCGATTTGCAGCGAGTCGTGCACGAAGACATGCGCGCAAATTTCGACATTTATCCATCAAAGCGGATCTGGGGGCTCGAGCGACCCGATCCGAATATCGATCATCGCCGAGTACCAAATCTCGCGGTGTACTTCCGCAGGCACGGCACCGAGTTGCCGATATCGGCGAATGCAGCGGACTATCGGCCGGGCGATCTCGTCACGTGGGTGCTGCCAGGCAACTTACCGCATATTGGCATTGTCACAGATAAACTGGCCGACGACGGTAGAACGCCGTTGATCGCACACAATATCGGTGCCGGTCCGCGCCTCGACGATTCGCTGTTCCTGTTTCCGATTACCGGCCATTACCGCTATCTACCGGTGGATGCTAGCGCTACACGGCCGTGACATAACCCCGTAGCCGTTGCGCAGGTTGTTGACCGCCGTCATCGTCCATTAAGAGCCTTTTGATATTCTTCGCCCATGATTCGTTCTAGTTTTTGGATCGTCGTCCTCGCCGCTGCGGTGACTCCCCCTACATTCGCCCAAGACGCCGCGGAAACGCTGGAGCAGGGCGAGAGCTTCTGCCCGGAGGTCTATGATCCGGTCTGCGGTGGGGACGGTAAGACGTACGGCAATCCATGCCTCGCACGCACCGCTGGAACCGACATTGCCGAAGAAGGTGTCTGCGCAGCCGCGCTGCAGTGCACGGAAGAGTTCAATCCCGTCTGCGGCGCGGACGGCAACACGTACAGCAACTCGTGCTACGCCGAATCGGCGGGTATCGACGTCGTCAGCCGCGGTACTTGCGGTGAGTTCGCGTGCCCGGAGGCGCGCGAGCCAGTCTGCGGCATGAATGGGCGCAGCTACCGAAATCGCTGCGAGGCCGATAAGGCCCGGGTCATGGTCCAGCGCGACGGTGTCTGCGACACGCTGAATTGTCCCGAGGTTTACGCACCGGTCTGCGGTGCTGATGGCCAGACCTACGCCAATGCGTGTCTCGCCGATGCCGACGATATTGAGATTGTGGCGTTAAATGCATGCAACGCTCGTCCGTGCCCCGGAATGTTCGTCCCCGTTTGCGGTCGCGACGACGTCACGTATTCGAATGCCTGTGAGGCCGAACGAGCCGGTGCGCGGATTGCGAAACCCGGGCTTTGCGAGGGCCGTAATTGCCCGCGTGTTTTCCGTCCTGTCTGTGGTCTGGACGGCAACACTTACGACAACGTGTGCCTACTCGAATTAGCCGGCGTCGACCTCGCGTATGCCGGCAGCTGCCTGAAGTGAACTCCGAGAAGCTCAGTCTGAAACGGCGTTTGTCCGACTGGCTGGGCGGCAAACGTGCGCGCACGCTGCACTTCGAAGCGATGGAACATCCACCGTCGGATATGACGGAGAAAGTGCTGCGTGGGCTAATGACGTACAACAATCAGTTTCTTGATTCGAAACTGCGCGTGCCGGTAGGCGTCTATGTGCGCGATGACGCAGGCCGCATCCGCGGCGGTGCCACTGGGCAAATTGCATGGGACTGGCTGCACGTTGAGCTGCTGTGGGTTGACGACGAATTGCGCAGCGAAGGCATTGGCTCGCGATTGTTGGCACAGATCGAACGTATGGCACTGTCGCGTGGCGTGCACCGTTTTCGGCTGTCGACCGCGAGTTTCCAGGCGCGCGAGTTCTACCAAAAACAGGGCTACGAAGTGTTCGCCGTACTCGAAGATTCGCCGCCCGGCCACACCGATTACTCGATGAAAAAGATCATCGACCTCAGCGGCGGTGAGAATTAGCGGCCTGGAATTCGCTTGACGCTGGCTGCGCCATTCGGCGGGTGGGTCTTGCGTGAAAGCGACCGGACAAACGCAGCCCGTCCCGAATATTCAATCCCATCAGCCAAACATTAACGCCACCGGCAGCGAGTTCTGCTGCCTGTACCGTGTAGAACCAGATATCGAAAACATGCTGGCCCGCACGGTTGGCCAGAAACACCGCGGCCGGGATGAGGACCAAAACGCCGTTCGCCGCAATTATCCTCATGCGGTTGCTCTTGCGCTCGGTTAGCGCGCCGTTGCGGCTGCGTCCTAGCGACATGCCGGAAGCACTCGCAACGGCCATCGCGGGGATCAGCACTGCAAGGCCCAAAACGATGTTCGATTTAACGGCGGAGATATCCGACGCTGACCCGAACAGCTCTACGGCGAGCGTTGCGGTCCAGAACAGAATGATCGTGACGAACGCGACGAGACCGGCGGTACCGTGCAGTAATGCTTTCACTGGATGCTGTCCCGGCAAATTCCTGGCACCGCGACGGCGCTGAAAAGATGCGGACGTGAAACGGCACTCTCTGGGTAAGATTCGATCTGACGGCGGAATTGCGGGTGTTCGAACGCTGCCCGGAATGCCGCAACGCTCTCCCAGACCGCGTAGTTCATCAGTGTCGAGCTGCCGCCGATGCCGCGGTGCAGCTGGGTTCGCACGAAGCCGGGTTGCTGCTGCATAAACGCAGCATCACGCGTCCAAGCCGCAAGGACTTCGTCAATCTCCTCGGGGTCCACGGTGAAGACATTGACCAGTACGACTGGAGCTACATCTTCATCGAGTTGGTCAAGGACGCTGATCGTGTCGTCGAGATTTGCCAAGTGAACCATCTGTCCGCTCCTCAAGCGCGGTCGTTTTTTCGTGAAAGTCGCTCATGCAGGGTCTTCAGCACCGCCGCGGCGTTTCCTATGTCGCTGGCTTTGAGTCCGGCACCAAGCTCGTTGACCCAGGCGATCTGCCGCGAGTCGGCATCGGCATAAGCGCGGCGGCCGGTATTCGTTAATGCGACCAGCCGAGATCGCTTGTGCTCGGGGTTGTCCTGGAGAACAAGCAACCCATCGGCAACCATTTCGTTCACCAACCGTTGCACGGCCTGTCGGGATATCCCCATTCGCCTCCCGATTTGTGCCACCGTCATCGGTTTATCGGCAAGGCCCAGCGCGCCGAGTACTTGCCAGCGCGCGCTGGTCAGACCCAGATCCTCAACCAGCACGTCGCCTGCGGTTAGCAAAGCGCCGTTGAGCCGGAAAGTCTCGAGGATCAAATCCGTAAGATGCGAGCCGGTCGCTGAGTGTCGCTTGTTCATTGACAATATGTTGTCGTAACGACAATATCTTGTCAAGAGTAGTGTGAAGCAGTATCAAGCGAAATACCGGTGCACGAGAATTGTGGCCCGTCCCGATATTCCGGCTGGTTTTTCCGCCAACGTCGACGCTATGCGTCAGGCACGCATGCCATTGCACCGGCCGGTATCGCAGCAATTCCCGCAGAGGAGCAAACGCATCAGTTCCTGCCGATTGGGCATATCCGCAAGGACGTGTCGAGTTGATTTACAAACCGCGATCAAGCAGCCGAGCGGCGTTGGCGCAAGGCACTGTATCTATTTTACTTAACATAACTCGGAACAAATCTTGCTTGTCTACACAACCAGTGGCGCAATGGAGGGCGGGCTCGTGGCCGATCGAACAGCAGCGATTTTGATACTCCTCGTTTCATCTCAAGCGCAAGGAGCGATCATCTACGACAACGGTCCACCAGCTGGCATCGGTTGGTCGATCAACGGCGTCAATGAAACCCTCGACGATTTCTCGCTGGCAACCGACTCGATGGTCTCGTCAGTCGGTTTCTACTTCGAAAACCCAGCTGGGTTCGATGCCTGGAACCGCGACATAACGTACACGTTATACAGCAGTGTCGGCGGCCAACCCGGCGACGTCATTGCGACAGGCGCAGGTGTTTCGGTGTCCACGTCGCAAACGAGTTTTCCGCCGACCGACATCGATTTTCCACCGTTCAGCCTGCCGATTTTTTTCGCATCGTTTGATCTTGAATCAACCCTTACGTTAGCCACCGGGTCCTACTGGCTAGGGTTGAGCGGCGCAACAAATTCCGGTGACGGTTCAGTACTCAACGGAACTTTCTGGGTCACGACCGGGCCCGGCAATGGCATTAATCGTAATCCTGAATTCAATTTCGAGTTCGGCGTCGGCTCGGACTTCGCTTTCTTTCTAAGTGATGAACCGGTACCAGTGCCAGAACCCATCGGTCTGGCGCTGGTCGGCACTGGGCTCGCGGCAATCGGTCTGCTGCGACGGCGACGTATCCGCTAGGCGACTTTCCGCCGATACTGTCGGTAGCCTGTTTCGGTATCGACAACGCAGTTTGGTAAATCCGATGAACCGGCATAGCGACTGGCCAACGATCGACCGGAGTTATGCCACGGCAGGCGATGATGGTCGCTCGACGAAGGATTGCCCATGACGAGCACACGGCGGTGGCTGCTGAAGACCGGTACCGCGGCCATTGTGGTCATCGCGGCCGGTGGCGCCGGCTGGGCCCTGACCCGGACAGCGGCGGCAGCGCGTGAACCCTGGCGCGCCGCGAGCCGCGGTTTTGGCGACCCTCGACTCGACGCGCTGGCATACGCAATCCTGGCGCCCAATCCCCACAACCTGCAGCCGTGGCAGGTCAGACTGGAATCCGAACTGCAAATCTCGGTGTTCTGCGACCCGAACCGCCGGCTCCCGGCGACCGACCCGTACGATCGGCAAGTCGTCATCGGCTTTGGCTGCTTCCTGGAAATCCTGCAACAGGCAGCAGCCGCTAACGGATTTCGAGCCCATATCGATCCGTTTCCCCATGGCGAGCCGCAGCCGCGACTCGATGAGCGACCCATCGCTACCGTTACTTTCAGCGCCGATCCGGACGTTGATGTCGACCCCTTGTTCGCTACGGTGCTGACGCGCCGAACTTGCCGGCTGCCATTCGATACCAGCCGTGCCGTCAATGCTGAGGATCTGGCTGGCGTCATCGGTGCCACCATAGCCAGCGTGCCTGCCTTTGGCACAGTAGACGATGACCGCCTCGCGCGTCTGCGCAAACTTGCCGTCGACGCGTGGAAAGTCGAATGGGCAAACCCGGCAACGCGGCGCGAGAGTATTGACGTCACACGAATCGGCAAGGCGGAAATCAACGAGAACCCCGACGGTATCTATCTCGAGGGGGCGCTGATGGAAGGACTGAATACGCTGGGAATGCTCACCCGCGAGCAAATGGCAGATACGGAGTCTCGCGCCTTCGCCGACTCCGAGTTGTTTTACGCCGACGCCTGCAGAACAGCGATGGCCTTCGCCTGGACCGTCACCGAGTCCAATTCGCGCGTCGATCAACTCAACGCAGGCCATGCCTGGGTGCGTATGCAGCTTGCAGCAAATGCGAGCGGCCTTGCGTTTCATCCGCTTAGTCAGGCGCTGCAGGAGTTTCCCGAAATGGCCGAGCACTATCGGCAAATCCATACCGACCTCGGTGCGACCGACGGCCAAACGGTGCAGATGTTTGCGCGGTTGGGGTATGCGGCCGATGTCCCCGCTGCGCCGCGGTGGCCGTTAGAGGCCCGTCTGCTGTCGATCTAGGTGGAGCACCACCGCCGCAATTTACGCCGCAATAACGTCCAGCCGTGGCGCAATCAGGAACACAAAAAACGCGAGCAGCAGCAACGCCACGATGACGTGAAATACCGCGTTTCGGATAATCGCGCACAAAACCAGGACGGCCAGAATCCCGAGCCGCACGTAGTTTTGCCACGACAGTACCGACTGCGGTCCCAGCAATGACTCGCTGACAAAGAGAGTTATCGGATACAGCGCGAAGATCGAGAAGAACCAGCGGTGGTTCGCGTAGTAGTAATCGCGAATGTCCAGTCGGTCTTTGTCCGGAAAATCCGGAAAAGCCAGCGCGCTTAGGATGTACAGAACAATCGGCGTGAAAAACAGCGGGAAGTAGTCGAGATAACGCCACTCGGATGTCCCGCGCAGGCCCCACCAGCCCCACCACAGCTCTACCATGAAAAGGAAGATCGCCGTCACCCATACCAGATGAACCCAATAGGCTTTGACGGTCGCGCGGTGCTGAATCAGACCGGCGATGCCGGTGAGTATGCGTGTAATCCCAAGGCCAATGATGATGGCCACGATCACCATCACGTACTCAAATGGATCCATGTGGTTTACGGCCTACGCGTGCGCTGCTCCAGACTGTACCCCCGGTTCGCCGGCTCCACCAAAATCAGGCCTCGTGTCAGTCGCCAGCACCTGGATTCTTGCGAGACGTGCATGACTACACAAGCACGGTTCGCAGCCCGTCGGTCCATCGAAAACGGCGATGCAGGCGGTGGCTCCCTTCCCATGGACCGATGAATACCCGATGCTTCACGAGCGCATGACGATCCTCCGACGTACGGCGGCGGCACTATGACATTCAACTATCTGATCTGGCTGTTCGTTAAGCCAAGCCACTTTATCTTCATACTCCTCATTGTCGGCGTCGTCCTATGGCGCACGAAAATAGGGCGCCGCTGCAGAAACGCCGGATGTATCTTGATTGTTGCGCTGGGCCTACTGCCGTTCGGCAGTTTGCTGATGAAACCCTTGGAGTCTCGATTCGAGCAACCGACGAATCTTGCCCAGGTCGACGGCGTAATCGTACTTGCTGGTTCAGAGAGCGTGGCACTGTCGGATCTTTACGATCAACCGCAACTCACCGCGGCCGGCGATCGTTTGACGACGTTTCTCATATTGGCGGAGCGCTACCCCACGGCGCGGCTCGCGCATAGCGGCCACGACGAGATCCTGGTCGCCAAGCAGCTGTTTTTTGGCGTAGGTATTGACCCGCAGCGCATATTGCTCGAGGAACACTCGCGCAACACCTGCGATAGCGCTGTGAAGCTCAAAGAAGCGCTGTCGCCGCGGCCCAACGAAACCTGGTTGTTGGTGACGTCGGCATCGCACATACCGCGATCAGTGGCGTGTTTCCGAGCGCAAGATTGGGACGTGACGGCTTTTCCGGCCGACTACCGCGTCGGCGCTATACGGCCGCACTTCGGTATGGTGGCCAACCTGCAAACGCTTGATCTCGCAATGCACGAATGGATCGGTCTCATCTACTATCGCCTTCGCGGACGTACGGACGAGTTGTTTCCCGGACCGAAATAGGTGCCGTCGGTAGCGACGTTACTCCGCAACGTTTCACCATTGTGGACGACCGAAAAGACCTCGCGCGCAGTTAAAAAAAAGGGGGCCGATCGGCCCCCTTGTCACGTATGTCACTGTTTCAGCTCGTTGGGATTACTCTTCGGCGTACCCACGAAGATAGACCTGGATATCGTCACCTGGGCGAATATTCAGTCCGGCTTTGCGGCAATCGACGATGACATCCTCCGGCGAGCGATTCGTGATCTTTTGACCGGTCGTCCGGTTATAGCAAACAAAACGCGACAGCGTAGGCATTCCGACTGCAACGCCGCCGACCGGTGGCACCGTGTTGAACACAATCGTACCGCGTAACGGAAACGATGAGTTGCCGCAAAATTGTTCAAAGTCGACCGACAGAGAGGTTACTTCGCCGAGCTCGTCGTAATCGACATCGAAAACCTGAAATGAGCCAGTGGACGTATTGCACCCACGGCCATTGCCCGTAAAGGACAGACCTGGGACAGTCACGTCCTGAAACGGAAAGCGCGTGGCGCCCGAGTACACGCCAGGAGCGATCTCCGCATCGCCGGGTGCAGCAAGGTCAAGGTTCCACCAATCACTCGGCTGACCCGGCAAGTTCTGTATTCGCACCGAAATTCCGTTGTCGAAATTGCGCGAAAAGCGAATGTCGGCATTGGTGTCGTCGTACGAGTACGTTTGCCCTTGACCAATGTAGTCACCAGGCTCGCTGATGATCTCGACTGTTACATCGGCCTGCGCCGACGTTGCAACTAGGGCGACAAGACTTACTGCTGCTGCGATTTTCATTGTTGTGGTGCTCTCTAAAATCCGTTTAACCGAACAGTCACAAAGAGTAGGCAAGTTTTGTGTCAGGAGTATTTTTTTTCGCAAAAATTGACGACTGCCTCACATCGCCGGCTGGGCCTATTCCGTGAGTTCTGAAATACTCATTCAATCAACGGTTTGGTGTTGGTCCTCGAAAAATCTGTTGCTGGCCACGGGCAGCGGCAAGCGAAGTTGCAGACTTTGCTTCCCAGATTATGCCAAATCGGGTAGCTAAACTGAGGGACGCTGGCGATTCAGCTTAGTAGTCCGCCTTCAAGCGGCCTTTTGCGTCTTCGCGATACGGTAGCCAGCCAACACCGACCGTGTGGATGTGAATGTCGGTGGTTTTCGGTTTGACGATGATCTCGCGCAGCTCGTCGCTTTGCGCGTCATAGCGATCGCCAAGCGCGTCGAGCTCTTCCTGAAACTCGGCGTCGAGCGCCGCGAGATCTTCCTGGACCCGTTCGGCTGTCGCCCGCGCCCGCGCAACATCGCCGGACTCCTTGCGCATACCGCCAGCCGTTTTGACCGCACTGCCAAATTTGCCCGCCGATGATCTCGTCACTTTGCGACCCAACACGGCGCCAAGGATTGCTGTGCCAAAGGACACGACGGTATCGAGGCGCTTTTTGCTGGCCTGCTCGGTTTCTCGTTCCAGCGTTTGTTCGGCGCGCTGCAGACGATTGCGCAGCGTCGTGAATTTTTTCTCGTAGCGCTTTTTCAGTTTCGCCGCGTCCAGATCGCGTTTTTCCGTCGCGATCTGCGCGAGTCGAGCGCGGAATTGGCCTTCCGTTTCGTCCGCTTCCGAGGTCAGTTTTTGCACATCGCTGCGGTAGAGCGTGACCACCTGTTCATTGCGCAGCCACCGCTTGAACGCCGAGGTCCATTTCTTGTACTTCGATGCCTTGCTCATTGCGGCCGGAATTTCGCGATAGCCAGCGCCTTTGATGCCGCGACGGCTGAGCGACTTAAGCGGAATCGTGTCGAGTACTTCGGTTTCGTCCCAGTCGACCGCTACGACGCCGTCAGCGGGCTCGACGACGGCCAGGCACTCACGCTCCGCTTCGAGCTTGTAGCGCGCGTTGGAGTAAACCAGTTCGGCAGCGCCCAGTACGTACGGCACATAAACGAGGCCTTCGGCCTCGTCAGTCGCCGGTGCCACCCAAAACTGATCCACGCCCGTCGGCGGCTTCGGCAGTACCGTTGCAACCGGTGCCTTATCGGTAATCGCCGGTCGCTCCGCAGCGGCGGCGGCTTTTTGCTGCGCGCGGATGTCACGCTGCATCAGTGTGCGAATCTGTTCGCGGGTCATTGGGCCTGCCAAATACGACATGACCCAGCGGGTGTTGAACACCACGGGTTCGGCTTCATGCACGTTGTGCAACAGGAACCGCCGCTTGCCGAGACCGGCGAGGGTTTGCTCCATCTCGCCGCGATCGAAGTCAGCCCCGGCGGCCACGCCTTCCAGGCCTTCCATCACGCGCGCCTTGTCGCGTTCCGTCTGCAGCCGCCCGATCATCCATGTGCCGGTGTTCGATAACGCCTTGTAGTCGAGATCGACCGGGTTTTGCGTCGACAGCACGAGCCCGAGGCCATAAGCCCGGGCCTGTTTCAAAAGCGTCAGAAACAGCTGCTTCGATGGCGGGTTGGCGATGGGCGGCAGGTAACCGAACACCTCGTCCATGTACAGAATCGCCCGCAGCGAACTCGTGCCCGGCTGCGCGCGCATCCAGCTGATGATGGACGACAGCAGCATGCAGACAAAGAACATGCGCTCGGCATCGGAGAGATGCGCAATCGACACGACCGACACCCGTGGCTTGCCGGACTCGGTGTAAAACAGCTCTCCCGCATCTAAGGGCTCACCGCTCATCCAAGCCTCGAAACCCGGGGCCGCGAGCAGATTGTTCAGCGCCATGGCGAGTTTGAAGCGCTCGCCGGGCGGATAAAGCTGCTCGACGTCCATGACGCCGATCTTGGTCATCGGCGGCGCCTGAATTAGGCCAATCAGTCCGGGTAGATCGAGCGACTGGCCATTCGACCAACAGTGGTCGAGGATATTGGCGATCAAAATGTGTTCACGGCTCGTCACCGGGTCGGCATCGATGCCGAGCAGCACCAGCACGCTCGTTGCCGTCGCCTGGACACGCTCGCGGTACAAATCGAGATCGGCACGCAGTTCGGCGCTCGGTGCCTCGAATCGATTCAACACCGAAATGGGCAAACCGGAATTCGACCCTGGCGTATAAATCGCCATGTCGACCTTGTCGCGCATTGACTTGATGCGCGCAGGCTTCTGACCCCACTGGCCAAGGCCTTTTTTCCAAAGCTCGGCCTGTGCTTTGGCAAACTCCGGTACCGACTGGCCGCGGTTCGCCGCCTCCGCCGGGTTGACCCACGGCTCAAACTTGCTGGGCGCGAGCGACGGGAACGTCAGCAGCAGATTGCCCATGTCGCCTTTCGGGTCAACGGCGATGACCGGTATACCGTCGATGGCGGCCTCTTCGATCATGCCGATACCAAGACCGGTCTTACCGCTGCCGGTCATGCCGATGATGACGGCGTGCGTCGTCAGGTCTTTCGAGTCGTAGAGCACCGGCGCGTCCGACACGTCGCCGCTTTCCTCATCGACGCTGCGTCCGACGTAGAACGCGCCGAGTTTTTCGTAGTCGCTCGTACTCATGTCAGGCGGTCGTGCGGTTGGCGCTGGCAACGTTGTAGAGCCAGACGACGACACCGCCGACGACCACGAGACCGACAAACGGCGCGATCGTACCGATGCTCAGCGATTCCAGGCCCAAGAGCGCGGCGACCGAATCAGCGACGACCGACGCACTGCCGGCCGCAGCAATCGGAATGGCCATAAAGATGCCGAGCAACGCCTCGCCAGTGATGAGCCCGGCCGCAAACAACATGCCGCCACGCATGCGGCCCTCGACGTCATCGGCGCCGCGGCCTATATGGGCTTTTTGCGCCAGCCACGCGACTAGGCCACCGATGAAAATCGGTACGGACAATTCCAGCGGCAAATAAATGCCTACGGCGACGGCGAGAACCGGCGCGCGGAACGTTGCGTTGGCTGCCGCGAGCCGGGTATCAATAAAGATGATAACGGCGCCGATGACCACGCCCGCCCACACCCAGTTCCAGGGTAGACCGTTGCCAAACACACCGGCCGAAACCGATGCCATCAAAGCAGCTTGCGGGGCAGCCAACGAATTCGGGTTCTCAGCGCTCGCCGGTCCAATGCCGTAAGCAGTCAGCAGCAGCGTCAGCACGGGGGCGATAACAACCGCCGCGGAGGCCACGCCTACGCCCTGCATGACCTGCTGTTTCCACGGCGTGGCGCCGAGGATGTAGCCGGCTTTCAGGTCCTGCATGTTGTCGCCGGCGATCGCGGCGGCACAACAGACCACCGCGCCAATCATGATGGCGGCCGCCGGTCCGTTGGCTGCGTCCTGACCGAGCAGGCTGAGTAGGATCAACGACGCGAACAGGATCGTCGCAATCGTAATACCGGAAATCGGGTTGTTCGATGACCCGACGAGGCCGGCCATGTAGCCGGCCACCGACGAGAACAGGAACCCGGCGATCACCATGATCAGTGTCATCGTCAGGCCAACGCCGAAGCTACCAACGATGTTCTGGTACAGAAAAAACATCGGAACGACAAAAGCCGCAATGCCGATCATGACGATCTTCATCGGCGTATCGCGCTCCGTGTGCGGGATCTCCACTACACCGCCGTCTTCGGACACATGGCTGTAGCGCTCGAAACCCGATTTGATACCGGACACCAGCGACTTGCGCATTGAGATTAGCGCCCAGATGCCGCCAATCAACATGGCACCAACGCCGAGGTAGCGAACTTTGGTGTTCCAAATGGTGCCGGCCAGGGTGTTGGCATCGGTACCAGACTCAAACAATGCAAGCAGAGCCGGGTCGCCTTCGAGACCAAACGTGGCATACAGCGGGATGGCGATGTACCAAGAGATACAGCCCCCGACAAAAACGAGCGTCGCGATATTCAGTCCCACGATGTAGCCAACGCCGATCAATGCTGGCGACAGGTTCGTACCGACATAGCCGATGGTGCTGTTGCCGAGATAAGACGCGTGCGACGCTGAACCTGGCCATACGCGAAGACCGGATTCGAAAAACTTGACGACAGCGCCGGTCAAACCACCCAGCGCCAAATATTTGATACCCGCCGCCGGATCGTTGCCGACTTTCAGCACCTCGGCCGTTGCCGCGCCTTCCGGGAACGTTAACTTTTGCTCGACGATCAGCGAACGACGTAGCGGGATCGTAAACAGAACACCAAGGAAACCACCGAGCATTGCGATGACAGTCACCCAGCGGTAGTCGAAGGTGTCCCAGTAGCCGATCAGGATCAGCGCCGGAATCGTGAAGATGACACCAGCGGCGAGCGACTCACCGGCCGATGCGGCGGTCTGAACAATGTTGTTTTCGAGGATGTTCGAGTCGCGGAAGATTTTCAGGATCGCCATCGAGATGACGGCCGCCGGGATCGATGCTGAAACCGTCAAGCCGACGAACAAGCCAAGATAGGCGTTAGCCCCGGCGAGTACGACAGACAACAAAATCCCGAGCACGATCGCACGGATCGTGAGCTGAGCCGGTACCGCTTGCATTGGCTTCCCCTTTACAGCGCCGGCTCGTTAGCCGCCGGTCTTGTTGTTAATTGTAACGCGGCCGACCTAGCGGATGCCGTAGGTCCCGCGTCGCAGCAGCGGCGCGATGATGAGCATAAAGATACCGACGGCAATACCTACCCACATTAGGAACTCGAAGAGTTCGGTGTAGGTCGCCAAGGCGCCGGCAACGTCAGCCGTCTCGCCCTGAGACGTGTCGATCGCGGCCAGCTTAGCGATACGCGTTGCTACCGTTTCTGACAGTGCCGTCGCTAGGAACCACGTACCCATACTTACGCCGACAACGCGACCGATCGACAGTTTCGTTACTGCCGAAAGCCCAACGGGCGACAGGCAAAGCTCACCCATGGTGTGCAGCAGATACGCGAGGATCAACCAGATTGCGGCAACCCGGCCAGCTTCGTCGGGATTCTGTGCGCCAATCACCAATGCGCCGAAGCCGAGTCCGGCCTGAATGATGCCGAGTGCGAACTTGACCGGCGTCGATGGTTCGAGGTTTCGTTTAGCGAGCCAAATCCACAGCGCCGCGAACGGAATGGCGAGCAGCATGATAAACAGCGCGTTCAGCGAGCCAAATTGCGACGCTTTCCATTCGGTGCCGAGGAAATTTCGATCGAGCACGCGATCGGCGTATAGCGTCATTGATCCGGCCGACTGCTCGAACAACGACCAGAAAACAATGGTCGACGTGATGAGCACCATCAGGACAACGGTTCGCGAAAACTCGGGGGTGCCGTGACGCCAATACCCATAGCCGACAAACGCGACGATCGCAGCAATGGCAATGTACAGGGTGTATTCGGTTACTGCGGCGCCGAGCGAGATGACGCCTTCCTGGGCGAAAACAGCGAGTAGGCCGAGCGCAATCGTTGCAACGCCAATGCCCTTCACAGCGCCCGTGTCCTTGCCGCCCGCCGTCGCCACAATGGAATACAGGATGATTCCGACGATCGACAGAATCAGGAACACATTCTGGGTCAGGTGCACGACCGGCTCGTTCTGAACCAGCAGCCACGTCAATGCGATCGCCGGCAGCGTGCCCAGGTAAATGAGATTCTCAATATTGATCGGACCCGCGATCGGTTTTTTCAGCAGTTCCGGATCGCGCGGGTCAGCGTATCCGTACAGATACTTTTGACCCCACAAAAAAGTGATGAGCCCAAGCACCATCCCGATACCGGCCGCGCCAAAACCGTAGCCCCAGCCATAGGTCTCGCCGAGCCATCCGCACAGAATTGTCGCGGTGAACGAGCCGATATTGATACCCATGTAAAAGATCGTGAAACCCGAGTCGCGGCGCGGATCGTCTTTTTCGTACAGCTGGCCGACGATCGTCGAGATATTAGGCTTCAGGTAGCCGACCCCGACAACGATGAGCGCAAGCGCGAGGTAGAACACTTTGAGTGCCGCGGTGTCACGAATCGTGATGTCTTCCGCGAGCACGGTACCGGCCGCAAGTACCGTTCCATCGACCAGTCGCAGGCTGTCCTCGAGCACCGTGCCGGCGGCATAAAAAATCGCCTGATGGCCTTCGACGGCCATCAACAAATGGCCGAGACACAGCAGGATTCCGCCGAAGACGACTGCTTTGCGCATACCCAAGTAACGGTCGGCTAGGAGACCACCGATGACAGGCAGCGCATAGACGAGCCCCGCGTACGCACCGAGCACGTCCAACCCGGCAGCGTCGCTGAAGAGGTGATACTTGGTGAGGTACAAAAGCAGCAGGTACTTCATTCCGTAGAAGGAGAAGCGTTCCCACAGCTCAGTGGCGAAGCAGATGTAGAGGCCCTTCGGATGGCCCAAGAGTTCGTCGGATCGATCAATCGCGCGGTCTGGCGCGGGCGCAGCGATATCGTGCATAAATCCTGCTCTGTTTTAGATTTTGTAAGCCGTTGCGGCTGAACGCCCGATGAAAGCCGATCTACGGACCGAAATCAGGCACTTACGATGAACCCCCCCGGGTCAGTGCGCATACAATGGCGCGCGGCCGTTTTGCAGTCAAATCCACCTGACATAACCGACCGTTGCGACGCCCGGCCAGTTCCTGAGCAGATTTATACGCCCTGCACTTCTTCGGATTCGGCGTTGCGGTTTTTCAGCATCAGTCGCGACATGACGATGCCGGTTTCGTAGAGCAGATACACCGGTACGGCCAGCAGCGTCTGACTGATGACGTCCGGCGGGGTTAGCAGCATTCCGAGCACAAATGCGCCCAAGAACACGTATGGCCGCGCTTTACCGAGCGACTCGGGCGTGCTGAACCCTGCCCACACGATCAGGACCGTGGCAACCGGTACTTCGAATGCCAGACCAAACGCAAGGAACAGCATCAGCACGAAATCGAGGTAGTGCGAGATGTCGGTCATCACCGCAACGCCTTCCGGCGCGATCGCGTTGAAGAACTGGAACATCAGCGGGAAGACGACAAAGTAAGCAAACGCGATGCCGGCATAGAAGAGCAGAATGCTGGAGAGCAGCAGCGGAATGCCGAGACGCTTTTCGCGCCGATACAGTCCAGGCGTGATAAATGCCCAGGTCTGATAAAGCACGATCGGCATGGCGAGGAACAGCGCCACGAAGAACGCAGTCTTGAAAGGCGTCAACAGGGGCGATGCCACCTGTGTGGCAATCATCGAGTTGCCTTCTGGCAATGCTTGCGTCAGCGGCGTCGAGACGAGCGCAAAGATCTCGCCCGCGAACGGCAGCAGGCAAAGAAACACAATGATCACGGCAAGAACGGCGCGCAGGAGACGCGAACGCAGTTCGATCAGGTGCTCGAGCAGGGTCTGCTCCTTGAGGACTTCGCCGTCGTCGTCCCCTTCGTAAGGCTCTCGCGGGTGGTATTCATCGTCCGGAAAGCCTTCCTGCTGCTCATCGCCCGTCATGTCTCTTTGTTGACGGCAGCATCGGCCGACTTGACGGCGTCGCTAATCGGCTCGACCGCGCCTTTGATGTCGTCGTTGACGGACGAGACGTCTTCTTTGATGTCGGCGATCAGCTGCTCGGCTTGTTCCTTACGCTCGCTGTAAGCGATTTCGTCCTCGAGCTGATAGCGGAGGTTGCGTGTCATGCGCCGTGCTTGTCCGACCCAATTGCCGATGCGCGCAGCAACGCGCGGCAGGCGCTCGGGACCGAGCACCAAGAGGCCGATCACAAAAATGATCAGCAGCTCGGCAAAACCGATGTCGAACATGGCAGTGCGACGACAGCCGAACTAGCTGGTTTTCGACGATTCTTCGGCGGGCGTCGATTCGAAGTCCGCGTCCTTGCCTTCGGGCAAGTTGCGCGGCGGTTCTTCCTCGGCTTCGGACACGGCTTTGCGAAAGCCTTTGACCGCACCACCGAGGTCGGAGCCCATGTTGCGAAGTTTCTTCGTACCGAAAATTGCTATGACAATCGCGAGGATAATGAGCAATTGCCAGATAGAAATGTTGCTAAGCATGATTATGTTGCCTGCGTATCCGTCAGGAGGTTCACGCTATGCCAGCGCGGGCTCGCCATAATACGCGAAAACAATGGCAGGAAAGTGTGCGACGGTTGGACGTTCGAAAGGCTAAATCATGTTGTGAGCCAGAATGTTACAGGGCCGTCATTTACCAGCGCTACGCGCATGTGGGCGCCAAATCGGCCGCGTGCAACGGTGGTCCGCATTGCGGCGGCCTCACAACATCGGACAAACAGCGCAGCGGCCAGTTCCGGTGGGGCGCCGCGGCTAAAACTGGCCCGATTTCCGCGCGCCGTGTCGGCGGCCAACGTGAATTGCGGCACCATCAGCAGCGAGCCAGCGATATCGGTGACCGCGCGGTTCATCCGGCCGTTGTCGTCCTCGAAAACACGGTAGGCGCAGAGCCGTTCGGCCAGACGATCGGCGTTTTTCTCGGTGTCGCCGGCCTCGACGCCCACGAGCACCATCAAACCGCGGCCGATTTCGCCGATAATCTCCCCGTCAACCGAAACAGACGCGTCCGAAACTCTTTGTAGCAACCCAATCATTCAAAAATAGCTCAAAAATAAGATAACGTTTCCCACTTTACTAAAAATACTCAAATTCAGTACTATCACGCGCAAAAAGTGCGTCAAAAATAACAAAAAGTGGGAAAAGCAACCCAGCACGCCAGTCCGAAAGAAAGGCCGCGTTCTGTACGGAATCGACGACTCGCTCGCCTACAATGTCTGCCGCACGTTACCGCTGGGGGAGATTCGTGAAAAGACGCCAATTCGTTGCCGGCCTCGGAGCCGGTGCCGCCCTGACCTCGATGGCGGCCTGCGGCCAGCAAGCCGCGGACTGTGGTCCAACCATCGCCGGCGAGCAGCAGACCTGGAAGCTGAAAATGGTCACGACGTGGCCGCCCAATTTCCCAGGGCTCGGTACGGGCGCAAACACCATGGCGCGCTACCTCAACGAAGCGTCCGGCGGACGCATCGAGGTACAGGTGTTCGCCGCCGGTGAGCTCGTGCCGGCCTTCGAGGTTTTCGATGCAGTCTCGGCGGGTACGGCAGACCTCGGTCATGGCGGCGCCTACTATTGGCGCAACAAATTGGAAATCGCCCAGTTGTTCGGTGCGGTACCGTTTGGGCTCAATGCCGCCGAAATGAACGGTTGGCTGTATTACGGCGGCGGCCTCGATCTGTGGCGCGAAGCGTATGAGCCGTTCAACCTTGTGCCGTTTCCGGCGGGCAACACCGGTGCGCAGATGGGTGGTTGGTTCAACAAAGAGATCAACTCGATTGCCGACCTTCAGAATCTCAAGATGCGTTTGCCCGGACTGGGCGGCGAAGTGCTGCGAGCCGTGGGCGGTACGCCAGTCGCACTACCCGGCGGCGAGATCTTCACGTCGCTGAAGACCGGCGTCATCGACGCAACCGAATGGGTCGGCCCCTACAACGACATTGCGTTCGGTCTGCACAAAGCCGCTAAGTACTACTATTACCCCGGCTGGCACGAGCCTGGTCCAACCCTCGAACTCACGGTCAACAAGACCCTGTGGGACGAGTTTCCGGACGACATCAAAGCGATATTTGAAGTCGCTGCCGAAGCCGCCAACCTCGATATGCTGTCCGAATATGCGTTTCGAAATGCGACCGCCTTCAAGCAGATCGTCGATGATCCGAATGTCGAGCTTCGCCGGTTTCCAAAAGACGTGACCGACACCTTGCGCGCTGCGACCGACGAGCTACTCGACTCGATCGCCGCGAAAGACGAGTTTGCCGCCAAAGTTTGGGCTTCGTACCGCACGTATCGCGATGAGTCGCGTGCGTTCCATCGTCTGACTGAAGAGGCGATGTTCGAATCGCGGCTCCCGTCATCATCCGGCTAATCCTCCGCAGCAATCACCTGTAGCACGACGCCAAGTGAATCATGGACGTATCACGGACAAAGAAGCTGACACTACGTTTTATTGGATTGGTCGGTGCAACGCTATTCCTGCTGGCGTTCAGCTTCACCTTTTCGATTCCCGATTGGGTCGAACGATTTGCGGCCGACTATATTGAGTCAGAGGCACGCGAAAGGCTCGAGCAGACGATCGATGATTTGGAGCCTCCTGCGGGCGAGAGCGCGTTGGCGAGGTTCGCGCAGACGTTATTGGAAGCCAACGAAGACAAAGTGCGCGAGTGGAAGACCATGCTCAAGCTGAAGATGGACGAGCAATGGGCGGACGCCCTCGCGAAAGTTCGTGATCTCAGTTGTGAATGCCGGCAGAAATACGAAGAGCTGTTCAGAGAAGGGCTGAAATCCAACGTCGCGCTAGTGCAGGCCGCGAACGATCGCATCGTCGACTTCATTCACTCCACCTACATGGAAGTGACCAATGAATTGAAGCGAGACATTCGCATTTTCACGGGAAGCAACGCCGCGGTGTTTCTGTTGTTGTTGGCGGTGTCATTCGCCAAACCGCAAGCGATGGTGCATCTATTCGTGCCGGCCATTTTGCTGACGATCTCGACGATCGCGTGCACGTATGGCTACATATTCGAGCAGAATTGGCTCTTGACGATTATCCACAGCGATTACCTAGGCATCGCTTACCTTGGGTGGCTTGGGGTCGTTTTCCTGTTTCTTTGCGATATTGTGCTCAATCGCGGCCGAGTTACGACGGAAATTGTCAATGCCATCCTGAACGCTATTGGCTCGGCGGCTTCGGTAGTGCCGTGTTAACGATTACTAAGGTCATTGGGTTCAAAAGCCGCCCACTAGCTGCTTCGTTCGATTCAGTGTTCAACATAGACCAGATACCGACGAAGGTTGATGTACTTCCAATCGATTGACTCGATTTCGAGCATAGTCGATCGCTCGCCGCAGCAGGCCTTTGGTCTGCGGTCAGCGATGCCGTCGCGAGTCTGCTGCGGGTATTCGACGTAAACCTGAATATTGAACAGATGGACCGGGCGAAGGACAAACTGAAAGAGGGAACAAAGTTCCTGCTCGATCGACTACGAAGGCCCAACGGTGAGACCGACGAGCGCCAATAACGGCCACTTGGAAATCCATGTGAACAGCAAGCGCTGGTTCGCTCCGATAGCGATAGGCGCAACAACGCTCGCTTTCTTATTGTTGACGTCAAACTCGCACGCTTCTTGCTGGTGTCAAGAAAGGACACTCAATGAGCTGTTTGTCGACTCTGCAAACCTGTTGCTCATCAAAACGGAGTCGGTGACGACCTGGCCGGACGACCCCATCGGCGAACGCCGGTCTTGGTCGTTCGACGTCCTCGAGGTTTTCAAAGGTTCGGCGAATTTTCCCCGTGTTCACACGCGAGCCACTATCAGGTGTGGCGCGACCCTAGCAATTGGCGCTCACTATCTGGTAGCTCCGCAGGACGATGGAGAGATTTGGGGGTGCGCGGTCAGGGCCATGCCCGATGATCCCTACCAACACCCCATCGTTGCTGCGTTAATGGACTACACCACCGGTCAGACCGACGGACTGCGCGAACCGTGGTTTTTCGGCAAAGACGACTCAGCGTGTTATCTAAAGCATGAATTCCCTAGGGGCGGTTTCGTGCAGTTTCTGTTCCGGTTCGCCAAGCCAGCGTTTTTCGACCAACCACAATGGAAAGACTCTCAGCGGTTAAGCATTGTTGCGGCACGCGAGCAGGGTTTAGAGAACAGCCCCGCCTTTTTGCCAGGCTACCTGCGCCTGCGGGTTGACTTCGCACCGACCCAAGACGTTGCGGAAAACACCGGTCGGGTCGTACTCGGCGACAAAGTGTGGGCGACGCGTAGGGCGAAATTGGAACCGCCGCACCCGGGTCGGTCAGATATAATCGAAGGCGATCAAGCTCGGGAGATTCTGTTTGTGCTGCAGGACGCTGAATCGATTGTCTTGTCTTGGCGATTTCACAATTTCTCCGATCGTTCGCAAACCCGTTTTCCACAATTCCCCGCAGCGTCGTCCGAATCGCCTGTAGATCGACCGAACCGCCCTTTGCAGAAGTTTATTGATTGCGTTTCGGACTACGGCAAGACGGCGTCAGCCAATCCGTGAGCCGTGGTACAGCGGCGAAACGCAACAGACGTCCAAGCATTGACTTCGACAATCGCCGCGCCGCAGAAACCTCATTTGAACAACGCAACCGAGAAGCTAAACTGCAATCATCTGCTTACCCAGCCGTCGGAGGCTGATTATGCGAAGTTTGTTGTTTGCCGGCGTGACGCTGTTGGCTTCTACGTCCGCGCTCGCCGACTGGACGCTAAATCCCGACGCGTCAAAGATTAGCTTTACCTCTACCAAAGCCAACATCGCGGCTGAGGTTCACGGCTTTCGAGAGCTCGCCGGTGGTGTGGACAAAGACGGCCGCGCGACGTTGGAGATACGCCTCGACAGCGTGGATACGGCCATCGAGATTCGCGACGAGCGTATGCGCGACATGTTGTTCGAAACCGGCAAGTATCCGCTGGCAACCGTCAATCTGAAACTCGACCCCGCGACGATAGCGAGCCTCAAACCGGGCGAGCGCAATCTCGTTACCGCCGAGGCGGAGCTCGCTTTGCACGGCACCATGAGCCCCCTCACGGTCGAGATGTACGTCGCCAAACTGACCGATAATAAAATGATCGTGACCTCTACGAAGCCAGTCATCGTGAATGCAAGCACGGTCGGTTTAGAGGCCGGTATCGAGAAACTGCGGAACGTCGCAGGACTGCCGAGCATCAGTCCGGCCGTGCCGGTGACGTTCGCCCTGCAATTCGACAAGGACCCGATCAAGCTCTGAGCCGCAACGTCGGCGGCCGACGCATCGATTACGGCCGATTGAGTAGATCCGGTAGCCACGTCGCAAGCGGCGGCCAGATTGCCAGAATAACGAGCGCGAGAACCTGAATCGCGACGAACGGCATCGCGCCGCGGTATATCGCCGTCGTTGCAACTTCCGGCGGCGCCACGCCGCGCAGATAAAACAGCGCGAACCCGAACGGTGGCGTCAAAAAACTCGTTTGCAGGTTGATCGCGATCATGACTCCGAGCCAGATCGGGTCAAGGCCCATGGCGAGCAGCACCGGCCCGACGATCGGTACGACGACAAACGTGATCTCGATGAAGTCGAGCACGAATCCCAGCAAGAACATCACGACCATCACGACGAGCAGCGCGCCGAACACGCCGAATGGCAAGCCCGTTAACAGCTCACGCACGGCTTCGTCACCGCCGAGGCCGCGAAAGACGACGCTAAACACCGATGCGCCGATCAGGATCATGAACACCATCGCACTGACGCCAACGGTCGAGCGCATGACATCGCGCAGACACTCGAGTGTCAGTGTGCCGCGCGGCAGCGCCAACAGCATCGCGCCGACAGCGCCAACGGCGGCGGCTTCCGTCGGTGTAGCGGCGCCGGCCAATATGGAGCCGAGAACCGCCAGGATCAGAACCAGCGGTGGCACCAGTGCGTGCAGAACGGCGCCGAGGCTCACCGAGCGATCGCCGTCGGTTTTGGCCGCCGGCATAAGCTCCGGCTTGATGATCGCGACGATCATTAGATACAGCGTGTAGAGACCGACCAGCATCAAGCCCGGTAGCAGTGCGCCCGCAAAAAGATCGTCAACCGCGACGGTCTCCGGCGAGAAAATGCCCTGCGCCAGTTGCGCTTGCGCATATGCGGACGACAGCACGTCGCCGAGTAGCACCAGCACGATGGACGGTGGAATGATTTGCCCGAGCGTTCCCGACGCGCAAATGGCGCCGCTCGCCACTGCCGGTGAATAGCCGCGCTTCAGCATGGTGGGCAACGACAACAGACCCATCGTCACCACGGTGGCACCGACGATGCCCGTGCTCGCCGCCAGCAACATGCCGACCAGCGTTACGGCAATACCGAGCCCGCCGCGCAGGCGGCCGAACACCAGCGCCAGCGTTTCGAGGAGTTCTTCCGCAATGCGCGCTCGCTCGAGCACGATACCCATGAACACAAACAGCGGCACGGCGACCATGGTCTCGTTGTTCATGATGCCGGCGAGCCGGCTTGGCATAGTGCCGAGGAACGCCAGGTCGAACGCACCGAACAGCGACGCAACTGCTGCAAACAGCAGCGCGACACCGGCGAGCGTGAACGCGACCGGAAATCCGGCCAGCAGCACGATCACGACGCAAACAAACATAGCGAGCGCGAGCAAGCCCATTTACAGGACCTCGCTGCCGTGTTCGGTCGGATCGCGCTCGGTTCGCCACGCGCGCACCACGAGCGCAATGCCCTGCAGCGCGACGAGCGTCGGCATGACGATCAGGAAGGTTTTGACGAGCGACGTCGCCGGAAACGGTAAGCCCTGCGCCTGGCGCGATCCCTCACGAATCGCCCATGAACTGACCACATAATCCAAGGACACCCAGACGAAAAACACCATCATCGGCAATAGCAGCAGCACAACACCGGCCGTATCGATAATCGCCCGTACCCGGCGGCTGCGATGGCGGTAAAACACGTCGACCCGCACGTGCTCGCCGCGTTCGAGCGCGTACGCAGCCCCGAGCATGAACACGGCGGCGTGCATCCACGTTACGGCTTCTTGCATCCAGATGTAGTTGATCGAAAAGACGTAGCGCAGCACGACGATCGTGAACGTCGCGAGCACCATTGCCAGCGTCAGCCAGGCTACCGTTTCGCCAACCCACCGGGACAGCGCGCTGATGCGACGGCAAAACGCATCGAGCATTCGCTAGCGTCTCCAGAAGGTCGGCGTGATCAGTACGAGCAGCGTGAAGATCTCGAGGCGGCCGAGCACCATGGCGACGATCGATACCCACTTACCGGCGTCTGAGACACCCATGAAGCCTGCCGTTACGCCGCCGAGCCCCGGACCCAAATTATTGAGCGTCGCCGCGACGGCCGAAAACGCCGTCACCTGATCGAGACCAGTGGCGAGCAGGGCGATCAGAATCGCCGTAAAAACGATGATGTAGACGGCGAAGAAACCCCACACGGCCTCGATGACCCGATACGACACCGCCTTTCTGCCGATGCGCACCGGAATTTCGGCGTTGGGATGCACCAGCCGGGTAATCTCGCGCGAACCCTGGCGATACACGAGCAGCCAGCGCATGACCTTCATGCCGCCCGCCGTCGAGCCGGCACAACCGCCGATGAAGCTCGCGAGAATCAGCAGTACCGGTAACGCACCCGGCCAACTCGCGTAGTTCGCCGTCGTAAAGCCCGTCGTGGTCGCGAGCGACACCGCCTGAAACACACCGTGCGTGACGTTCTGTGACGGGTTGCCGTACTCGTTCGACGCAACCAACGTGGTCGCGGCGACAATGCTGAGCGACAGCAAAATAACGACGTACGCACGAAACTCAGGGTCCGCCGGGTAATGACGAATGCTGTTGTGCCGCCAGGCGAAAAAGTGCAGCGAAAAATTGATGCCGGCGAGGAACATGAAAATGATCGCGATCAGGTCGATCGTCGTACTCTGGAAGTACCCGATACTGAGGTCGTGGGTCGAAAACCCGCCGATCGCGACGGTCGAGAAGCTGTGGCAAATGGCATCAAAGACCTCCATGCCGGCCAACCAGTAGCTGACCGCGCACAGCGTCGTAAAGCCGAGATAGACGTACCACAGCGCCTTGGCTGTCTCAGTGATACGCGGCGTGAGCTTGGTGTCTTTGATCGGTCCTGGCGTTTCGGCGCGATAGAGCTGCATGCCGCCGACACCGAGCATCGGCAGCACCGCGACCGCCAACACGATGATGCCCATGCCGCCCAGCCATTGCAGCTGCTGGCGGTAGTAGAGAATCGATTTGGGGAGCGCGTCGAGGCCGGTCAAAACCGTTGCACCCGTCGTCGTCAGCCCGGACATGGCTTCGAACACCGCATCGGTGAATGACATCGTCGGAACGTCCGAGAACAGCAGCGGCGCCGAGCCGAATGTTCCGAGGACCATCCAGAACGATGCAACGATCAAAAAGCCGTCGCGCAAGCGCAGGTCGCGATGCGCGGTTCGCACCGGCATCCAGATAAAGAGACCGGAGACCAGCGTCAACAAGAAGCCATAGATAAACGGCGACCAGCTCGACTCCGAGAAGATCACCGCGACGACCACCGGCGGCAGCATCGTCAAGCTGAACATCATCAGCAGCAGTCCGAGGATGCGCTGGACGACGGCGAGATTCATGATGTGACGGCGTGAACTAGAGGAACGAGACGCCGACCTGGAACAGGTCTTCGACCGCCTCGATGCGGCGTCGGTCGGTCATGAACAGAATCACGTGATCGTCGGCTTCGATCTCGGTGTCGTGATGGGCCATCAGCACGTCGCCTTGCCTGACGATGCAGGCGATTGACGTGCCTTTCGGCAACACCACGTCGTCGATACGCCGCCCAACCACTTTCGAGCTTTCCTTGCGGCCGTGCGCAACGGCTTCGATCGCCTCCGCCTTGCCGCGGCGCAGCGAGTGAACCTTGACGACATCGCCCCGGCGTACGTGCGCCAGCAGCGAACCGATGGTGATTTGCTGCGGCGAGATCGCAATGTCGATGCTGCCAGACTCCATTAATTCGGCATACGACGGTCGGTTGATCAGCGCCAGGGTTTTGTTGGCGCCCAGCCGTTTGGCGAGCATGGCCGACAAAATATTGGCCTCCTCGGCGTTGGTCAGTGCACAGAAAATATCGGCACTGTCGATGTTTTCTTCCAGCAGCAGCTCTTCGTCGGCCGCATCGCCGACCAAAACGATGGCTTTATTGAGCTGCTCGGAAATCTGTCGCGCCCGCACTGGGTCGCGCTCGATTATCTTGACTTGGTTGGTTTGCTCGAGCACCTGCGCGAGCCGCAGGCCAATGGCGCCGCCACCAGCAATGACCACTCGTTTGACCGGCTCTTCGAGTTTGCGCAGTTCGCTCATGAACAGCCGCACATCCTTGCGCGCCGCGAGAAAGAACACCTCATCGCCGTCGCGCAGCACCGTATCGCCTTCCGGCTCGATAGCCTTGCCGTCACGATAGATCGCCGCGATCCGGCCCTCGGTGTTCGGGATGTGCTCACGGAGCGTGCGCAGCTTTTGACCGACGATGGAACCCTCGCGGTCGGCTCGAACGCCCACCAGGCGGACGGCGCCGTCGGCAAAATCCAGCACCTGAAACGCGCCTGGGTAAAGAATCAGCTGGGCGATGTAGTTGCAGACCAGCTGTTCCGGCGATATCCGCACGTCGACCGGAATCGAGCCCTGCGTGAACAGCTTTTCCGCACGCATGTATTCCGCCGCGCGAATACGAGCGATCTTGGTCGGGGTGTGGAACAGCGTGTACGCAACCTGACACGCAATCATGTTGGTTTCGTCGCTGTCGGTGAGCGCGACGATGATGTCGGCGTCGTTGCCGCCGGCGCGTTCCAGCACTTCGGGATGCGCCGCATGGCCAACCACAGTGCGCAGATCGAGGCGGTCCTGCAATTCGCGCAAGACGTCCTCAGCGAGGTCGACGACCGTCACCTCATTGGCGTCTTCGCGCGCGAGGTGATACGCCGCCGATGAGCCGACTTGACCGGCTCCAAGAATGAGTATGTTCATCGCAGGCGAATTGTCAGCACGGCAAGTCGATCAGCCGGCTCGCCATCGCGCGATGTTACAACACTTCGAGATTCGCGTAGCCCAGCACGAGCGTTTTCGTGCCGCTGGTCTCAAAATTGATCTGAATTCGGGCGTGCGCGCCTTGGCCCTCGAAGGCAAGCACCACGCCGTCGCCGAATTTTTGGTGACGAACGGCCTGGCCGAGGCGAACGGGCGACTCGGTTTCGACCGCGCTCGAGCGACCCGTGCCGCGTGCTGGCCGCGTCGGCCGCGGCGTCATCGGTCGCGACATGCGTGCGCGCGGCCGGACTTCTTCCATGAATTCGTGCGGGATCTCGCTGATGAAGCGCGACGGAATCGAGAAGTTGTCCATGCCGTGCATACGGCGCTGCTCGGCGTAGGTTAGATACAAACGCTGCATGGCCCGCGTGGTGCCGACGTAGCAGAGCCGGCGCTCCTCCTCGAGCCCGCCCGGATCGTTGACCGAGCGCTGGTGCGGGAACAGACCGTCTTCCATGCCGGCAAGAAACACCAGCGGAAACTCGAGGCCCTTGGCCGAATGCAGCGTCATCAGCTGCACACAATCGTCCCAGGCATCGGCCTGACCTTCACCCGCCTCGAGCGCAGCGTGAGCAAGGAAGGCTTCCAGCGGCGGCAGCTCTTCGCCGTCGTCCACCGTATAGCCGCGCGCTGCGCTAACCAGTTCCTCGAGGTTTTCGACTTTGGCCTCGGAGCGCTCACCGCGATCGCGCTGGTAGTGATCGAGCAGTCCCGAGACTTTGACGACATGGTCGACCTGCTCGTGCAGCGGCAAGCCTTTCGTGTCGCGGTCGAGCAATTCGATGAGGTTTAGAAATGCCAGCACAGCGTTCGCCGCTCGCGACGCCAGTCCATCCGCGACCAAGGCGCCGGCGGCCCGCCACAGCGAACACGCATTGGCCCGCGCGTAGTCGCGGATCATGTCCACGCTGCGCGAACCGATACCGCGCGTCGGTACGTTGACGATACGCTCGAACGACGTGTCGTCGTCGCGATTGACGACCAGGCGAAGGTACGCCAGCGCGTCTTTAATCTCGGCGCGTTCGAAGAATCGCAGTCCGCCATAGACGCGATACGGAATGGCTGCATTCATCAGCCCTTCTTCCATGACGCGCGATTGGGCATTGGAGCGGTACAGAATGGCGACTTCGGCCCGCAGGTTGCCCTGATCGACCCATTCGCGAATGCGGTTGACGATGAAATCTGCCTCGTCGCGCTCGTTGAACGCCGCGTAGAGTTTGATGGCCTCGCCGTCGTTGCCCTCGGTCCAGAGGTTTTTGCCCATACGACCGTCGTTGTTCGCGATGATTGCGTTCGCTGCTTTCAAGATCGTGCCGGTCGAGCGGTAGTTCTGCTCGAGCTTGACGACCTGTGTGCCGGGGAAATCGCGCTGAAAACGCCGAATGTGCTCAACTTTCGCGCCGCGCCAGCGGTAAATCGACTGATCGTCGTCGCCGACCACAAACGGATGGCGCTCGCTGCCGGCCAGGAGCTTCAGCCAGGCGTATTGAATGGCGTTGGTGTCCTGGAATTCATCGACCAGGATGTGCCGAAAGCGGCGCTGATAGTGCTCGAGCACGTGTTTGTTGTCGCGCCAGAGCTCGTAGGCGCGCAGCAGCAGTTCGGCAAAATCGACCAGCCCAGAGCGCTGGCAGGCCTCTTCGTAGGCGCGATACAGCTCGATCATCCGCGCGCGCTGGCTGTCGCCTTTCGCGTCGACCGCATCGGGCCGTAAGCCTTCGTCTTTTTGCGCGTTGATGAACCACTGGATTTCTTTCGGTGCCCACTGCGACTCGTCGAGTTCCAGGCCGCGGACGATCCGTTTGATCAAACGCTGCTGATCGGCAGCATCGATGATCTGAAATCCCTGCGTCAGACCGGCCTCTTGCCAGTGCCGGCGGAGCAGCCGATGCGCAAGGCCGTGAAACGTGCCGATCCACAGCTGATTGACCGGCAAGTTCAGAAGACTCTCGATGCGCCCGCGCATCTCGGCCGCGGCCTTGTTGGTAAACGTCACCGCCATCAGGCTCTGTGGAGCGATGTTCTCGACCTGAATGAGCCACGCTGCCCGATGCACGAGCACGCGAGTCTTGCCGCTACCGGCGCCGGCAATGACCAGCGTCGGCACATCCGGCATCGTGACGGCCTCGCGCTGGGCGTCGTTCAAAGGGTCGAGAATTGGGGTTACGTCCATACGATCAAGCGTCACAAAAACAGAAACCGAAATTATCCTTGGGCGGGTGTCTCAGTGGCAATTGCCATTCAACTCAGCAGCCAATCCGAAGCAAAGTTACAGTAATCGAGATACGTAACTTCGTGGTCTTCAAGCTCGGCTTGTTCGCAAATCTCCGACAGCCGGTCGTGGAAATTGTCGAAGCGTCTCTTTATCGCGGCTCCGCCTGGAATCGTTTTGCGGCCAGACGCAGAGTTCAGCCAATTTCGCACCATCGAGATCGCCTGCGCCGGATCGGCGTCGTGGGATTTTATGTCCTGGCCTGCAATATCTGAGACAAATGCTTGGTAGCGGTAGGGTTCTCTATCGAGGATCAATGTCTTTTTGTTTTTCTGAGCAGAATCGCCAAAGCGCTTCGCGCCGACGAAGACCCCCAACTCCAAAGGCATATTGAACCGCGGTAACCCGTTCTCGTTATCCATTTCCGTTCGCGAATTGTCGTGGATCCCGAACTTTGATTCCTGGATCAGACGTTTGATCTTCTCGAAACGAACTTCCCCGCTGTCGTCGATCTCGAGCGCACATCTCGGTACGAGACCACAGTCGAATATCGCGAAAACAATCGCGTCGCGAATGGGTCTGTACTCGTCGTCGAAGGGGCAGTTTAAGAATACGCTGCCGGAATACGAAGGCACGCCCGCGCCTAAGCCGTCTTCTTACGTTTCGCCGCAGTCTTGACGCGTTTGACGGCCAACATCGATTTTTCTCTGCTCACAGTGCCAACGCGAACCGCCGGCTGAACTATCCGCGCTGAAGTCTTGGATTTCGCCGGGATTTTTGCAGCCGATGCGCGGTTGGCTGTTGCAGGAACTTCTGAATGCTCAGCTGCCATGGCCGTGAGATTGATGCTTACGGGGCACTATTATAACGGCTCCGGCATGCACATCAGGGGCTAGATTCTCTTGGAATTGCCTGCTTGATTGCTTGCTCGCCAAAGCCAACCGACGGGCCTTCGAAACCGCTTGGGCACGAGCTAAGGGCCCGCGCTTGCGCGCTCAGGGCTTCTATTCGGCATCCAGCCCATTGGTTCTTGGGGATCGATGCCAATAAGGTCCCAGTCGCTGGCCGATCCAAACCGATAAATCGGCCGACCCGCTCGAATCCGCTCAACCGGTTGACCGCCGGGCGATGCGTGCAGCCAGCTATCGCCGACCAGGCGCAGCGGCTCGACCGTCGCCGCTGCCTCGCGTTGATAGCGTCGATGAATCCAGCCTGCTGTCCCGTTGGCCAACTGCACTCGCAGCCAGTCGCCCGCTGCGGCGCGTTTTTCGACAATGGTGCCGGCCTCGAGCTGCGTAACCGGCGGTTGATCGGTGCCTGGCGTCTCCCGCAGGTTTAGCCCCGTCGTTGTGATCACACCGAAGCCAGGCTCAAAGACGCTCTCGGGCGGTTCTTCGCTGAACGTGAACGCTTCAAAGTACGGAAATGGGTCGATGGCACCCCAGCCGCGTCGATAGATGCCAAAGTGCAGATGCGGCGGCGTGGTGCGGGCGTTGCCGGTATTGCCGACATAGCCAATCACGTCGCCGGCATTGACGCGTTGGCGGCGCGAGATGGCGATGCGATTGAGGTGGGCGAAGTAGTAGCTGCGACCACCGCCACGTAACCAAACGACATTGCCGCCGCGGCGCGATTCGCGCGCCACGGCCGTACCGTCGACGACCGCAACGACAGGCGTGTCGCGTTTCGCGAAAATGTCGATGCCCTCATGCCGACGACGGCCGCCGTCGCGTACGTCACCAAAGAAGCTCAAGACCGAACGGCGCGTGTGGCCGCTGACGGGGAACGGTAAGGCCGCCTCGAGCTCGAGGCGGACACGATAGTCGATGCTGGCATGCAGTTCCGGCTGCAGCCGCAGGATGTAGCGACCCGAATCCGTCAATGTGAACTCACCGCCCGCGGTGTCGGTCAGCGTGGCGACTTGTCGGAAGGGCGTCTCAAAGTCCTGCGGGTTGTTGAAGAACAGCTGCGCAAACAGCCGACCGCGCGAATCGCTGCTGCGATCGATCGCAATGCGCAGCGTCTGGCCTTCGATCACGTTGAACGCAAGGCCCACCGAACGGACGTCGTGCGGTACGAATATGCCGGCTTCTTCATGCGGAATGGCGACACCGGTCGGTTTGCGTAATGCGGTGTGTGCACCGGTCAGCCAGCCGTCGACGAGCAAGGTGTCAGTGAGTCCGGCGACCCGCAAGTTCGCGATGTATTCGGCGTGCGTGGGCGGTCCGGTGACCACCGGTTCGGGCGGCGGCGGAATTGGCTCGACGTCGGCGCTGCATGCAGCGAGCAGCGTTGCGCTTACGAAGCAGAACGTGAAGATGTGAACGGCGGCGGTCTTGCCAGTCATTATTGTTAGATTGCCGTGGCCAACCGGTTTTCTGTCGGTCTAATTCTGACCGCAGGCACCCGCCCGCGGTTCAGGCAAAGATCGATTATTTGCTGGTGTTGGCGAACTGACCCGTACGCAAAAAGTGTCGCACGTGCTCAATCGCGGTGCGGTTGCGCATCATGAACGTGTGGGTCACGGGCAGCACGACGTGGTCGGCCATCCCGTCGAGTTTGGTCGATTCAACCGTGACCTTGCCGTCGTCGGCACCGGGCAGGTACCGCGACAGCAGCAGATTGACGGTGCGATTACCGGCGATCACGCCGAGCTCGAAGTCGGCCGGTCCGAGCTGCTTCGGCACGCTGTCGGGGAGCTCGGTACCAAGCTCTTGACCTGCCTTGCCGCCGAACCAGCGAAAGATCGGTGTACCGCCGAGCACGTCAACGACCTCGCTGCCGTGATTGGGCGGTCCGAGCATGACGACCCGACCGAGATCGTCAGGCCGGCCGTTTTCAACGTAGACGCGCACCAGAATGCCGCCGAGTGAGTGAGTCACGAAATGCACCGGCGACGCGTTGCGTTTGTCGCAGGTCTCGAGCGCCGGATCGATCGCGAGCGGCGCCAGCTCGCGAATGTTGACCTTGAACGCTCGATACGAGCGATTGACGGTCTCATAGCCGTCGTCTTCCAACTCGCGCTCGAGCTTGCCCATCGCCATGGACGTTCGGCCCATGCCGTGCAGCAGCACGACACACTCCGCCGCCGCGGCCTGACCGGCCGCAATGAGCGCGAGGATGCTAAGCGCTAGCCTGCGAATGGGATCTCTGCCTCATCAGCTTGCGCTGATAGCGACTCTGGACGATGTCGGTTAGGACAAGTACCAGAATGACAAAGTAGAACGTCGTTTTGGTCATCGGTGTAACGGCGTTGCCGGCGATATGCAGATGAGCAAGATGGCCGCCCTCGGTCAGCAGCATGATGCCGACGACGAACAGCACGAACAGCCCGAGCACCTCGTACATGCGGTTTTTCTCGAGAAACTCAGCGACCCGATCAGCGAGCACGATCATCAGCACGCCGCCGATCACAATGGCCGTGGCCATGACCCAAAATACGTCGGACAGCGCCATGGCCGACAGGATGGAGTCGAACGAGAAAACGAGGTTCATCGCGACGATTAGCGAGACAACTTTTAACGCTGACGAGGACTTACGATCGTCGGCGTCCAAATCCTCAACCCGCATCATGTGGTAGATCTCTTTGACAGCGGTATACAGGATGAAGATCCCGCCGAACAGCACGATCAGCGCATGGAAGTTGAAATCGAACTCGAGAATGCCTTCATTGTGGTACGCAAACACCGAGCTCTGAAACTTCTCGACCATCCGCAGCAGCACGAACAACAGAACGATACGCAGTACCACGGCAAGGCCGATACCAAAGCGCCGCACTATCGCCTGCTGGTGCGCCGGCGCCCGCTTCGATTCCAGCGAGATGTAGAGCAGATTGTCGAAGCCAAGCACGGCCTGCAGCATGACGAGCAGACCGAGCGAGATGAGGTTGTCCAGCGTGATGAGATCCATTCCGAGCCCCGCGCATTTTTTTATCGCTGCGCAGTTTAGCAGGCGTTATCGACGGTTCTAGGCGCGTACGTCGCAGTTCGACCCTGATCACCGCCTTCGTGTCGCGTTCGTGAACCCTAGATCTCAGCCTCAATGAGTTACACCACATCGCGGGCGGAAGCCCGCTCCTACATCTCCGATCGGTGCAAGGGCAGACGGAGATGTGGGAGCGCCCTTCTGGGCGCGAAGGCGTGCCTCGCGGCGGATCACCGTTGTACAGACGCGGAATCGGCAGCGAGGCAACGACCGCCACGATCGCGGGCAGAAGCCCGCTCCTACATCGGGGTTAGCCGCCGCAGGAATCGAAGATGTAGGAGCGCCCTTCCGGGCGCGATTGTTCGGCCAACCTCTAGATTGTGCCGCTGGGATCAAACCAATCGGTAGGCTCGCGAATCGAAATAAGTAAGCGGCGGTGCGCTCGCCTGCGAGCCCTTAGTGCTGGCCGATGGGTTTTGGGAGAGCCCGCCCGGGCGCGCTAAACTGGTGCCAGGCTCGTTACGGGGGATCGGCGGTGGGCAAAGCGTTTGCGGAAATCGACGACAAAATCAGGGCCTGGGTCGAGACACAAAAGCTGTTTTTTGTCTCGACGGCACCGCGCGCCGACGACGGGCACATCAACTGCTCACCCAAAGGCTTGGACGCGCTGCGCATTCTCGGACCACGTCAGCTCGCGTACGGTGACACCGGTGGCAGCGGCATTGAAACGGTGGCCCACCTTAAAGAAAACGGCCGCATCGTCATCATGCTTTGCGCCTTCGACGGCCCGCCAAAGATCTTCCGGTTCTACGGGACTGGCCGCGTTGTCGAGCCGCATGACGAGGCGTTTGCGGAGCTTGCCGACTTGTTCACAGCGTTACCGACCCTTCGTAACGTGATCGTCATCGACGTCAGCGCCATCCGCGATTCTTGCGGCTACGGCGTGCCGCAGTATGAGTTCGTCGCGGAGCGTGACTCGCTGACCAACTGGTGCGAGGCCAAGAGTCCGGCCGAACTTAACGCTTATCGAAAAGAGAAGAACGCCACCAGTCTCGATGGCCTGCCCGGCCTAGACGCAGATGCAATTGGCTGAATCGGGAAGCGTCATCGTGCATCCGCTGAGTATCGTCGCGATCGCTTTGTTTGTTCCCGGACTGGCCGCGGCGGACAACTGGGGCTGCAATCAAGAACTGTCCCGTTTGGCGATGGCGAAATGTCATTTGGCCGAAGGCGATACACACTTGGCCGCCGGCCGTGTGCGGTTGGCCAGCAATTCTTATTTCGACGGCGTCCGCTGGCTTGGCGCCTACTATCGGGTCGATGGGCGCACATCGGATTCAACAGCTACGCTATGGCAGGCAGGCATATTCCATTGGCGCGACGGCGAACGACGCAAAGCGGCTGAAGCTTACGGCAGCGTTTTGCGCGCGCGAGTGCAAATGGCAATTGCTTGCTGCCTGGATCTCGTCTCCGCGCCGGCCGCTGAATTTGCCGACGGCGAACGAGAGCCGGGATGAGCGGGCGGCGTTTTTTTGTTGTCGTTCTCTGTGTTTTTGCGACCGGCGACGTGTTTGCCTGCAGCATCGGCGGTTCGTGGAAATTTGAGCCGACGCTCGAGGACTGGGAACGCGAGCCCGGACCGAAGTCGTTTAGTAAAGACGCGGAAGGTCCCTATTGGATACCGGTGCCAGCACCGATCGTCACAGTCACGAACATTGTGCGCGGCACCGCACCGCCGGGCGCGACATGCATGGACGCCGGTATTTTGTTCATCGACGTTGCGTTGCCCGACGCGTCGCCTTATGAAATCGGCGAATTCGGCGTGTACTTCCGAGTCGCCGACCGCACGCAATCCGTGCAGATTTTCTCCGACGTACCGTTGCACGGTGACGTACAGGATGGGGCCATGAAAATCGTCATCCCGTGGCTCGACGGGCACCCGCGCCAACAGTCGGATCTCAATCTCGACGTCGAGGCGTTCCTCGTCACAAACGCACTCAATATCGGTCCCGCCACGAAATTTTCGGTTGTCAGCCGCGTCAAGCGGCGGTAGGTATTCTGATACGGCCAAACAGGAGTCGCGCGATGCGAACGATCGCTTGCTGCAGCTTACTCGGGGTGCTTGCGTCCGCGGGGTGCGGTTATGTGCCGCCGGTCCCGTTGTTTGACGCGCCGCCAAAACCGTCACCAGCTACGTCCGGCATCGTCTACTACGGCGAGACCATCGGTCCGCAACGATCGACGGGCGATGTCATCGTGCGTAAGACGGGCGCCGACACGATCCAGTTTTCAGAGCGCGCCGTTGTCGTTTTACCGGCCGGCGATTACGAATTCAGCTTTCCGTTGTCGACCGGCCGTGTCGTCAGTACCGAGCAGATGGTGGGCGGGGCTCTCGTTCGAACGACCGTCTACGAGCCGGACCGGATGGATATCGCGGTTACCGTCGAGGCCGGCACGTGTTACCGGATCTATCAGGTCGATCAGTACGATGCCGACAAAATCGAGATGGAGGAGTACTACCCGGCCGACCGTGCTGATCTGAAGGACTACTGTCCGCCGAAGTAAACCATTGCAGAGCCCAGTTTCAAGCCATACCGCGGAAATGTGACAGCCGTAGCCGACCCTCGCTAAGCCACTGATCTAGCATGCGATCAGCCAATGGCAGGGGTGATGCGATGAGCAACGTATGGTGTGCTGACGACACACGGCTGGGTGAACTGGTTTTTCTGGGTCAGGAAAACCTCGTCATTGACTCGCCGGACAAAGACGATGCGCAAAGGATTCGCGAGGAATTGCTCGCCGGGGCAACGCCAGCGACGCTGCTGAGCAGCAAGGCGACGACCATTGCGCTGCATGCCGTCAGCAAGATATCGACCGATCGCAACGATACGGACATCGATGTCGAGTATCAGGACGGCAAAGACAGCGAGGAAACCACGCTGCACTTCAAAACCGCCGAGGCGCGTGACCAGGCATTGGCGGCCTTCAAGACACTGTACAGCGGCCGGTTCGAGCTGTTTGAAGAAGCCTACAGTCGCCCGCAAGCCGTGTTTATGCCGCTCGTCGCAACAACGATCTGCGGCTTTCTTACCTTCATTTTCGCAATGGCCGCCGGGCAACTCGGCGGCGGCGGCGAAGCCGATGTCGACGGCAGCGCGACGAAGCGTATCGTCGCCGGCATTCTCGAGGTCATTGGACCGCTCGGGGTGTGGATCGTCGGCGGGCTGATTACGCTGCTCTGTGCGTTGGCGGTCTTTGGTGCCGCCAAGGAACCGCCAGTCATGCTGACGCTGCAGGCGCCGCCGTATAAGCGTCAGTCTGTCGCTAAGCTGCTCGTCAAGTACGCCGGTCTTTTGGCTGCGTGGGCGTATCTCGTCATGGTGGCGATCAACTGGAATTGATGGTTAGTGCCGTGGTTTTTTCATCACGGCAAAGACGACGTTCTGGCTGAGCACCAGTTGGTCATCGACGTCATAGAGATTGATGTCGGCGTCGATCAAGCCGCGGTCCGGCCTTTCGGCGTGATCTTCAATCGCTTTGATCTGCAGTTCGCCGCGAACCTCGGTATTGGCACGCAACGGCGCTTCATAGCGAATACCGCGAATTTCCGTCACGCCGAAATCGGCCGTCTGATTCAAACATTCGCGGACGAAAATCGATTGGGCTAACGCGGCTGCTTGCCACGGGCTGGCGATACGACCTCCGTGCAGAGGGCCGGCGATGCTGTCGTCCAAGTATTGCGGCTGCGGGTCGTAGCGGCGATTAAAGGCGTCGATTTCGTGCTGCGGTACCGACGCGGTGCCGAGCGCGATCGTGTCACCCGGGTTGTAGGCTTGCAGGTAATGCACGATACACCTCAGCCGTCGTCAGTCTCCGCCAGTACCGCTTTCTCGCAGTGTGCGCGTGTTGCACGAATGCGGAACGAGTTGCCAAGGCTTTCGCCCTCGCGCATCTCGGCATTCTCCATGCATTCGGCAACAGCCCGCTCGAATGCGGCCGGATCGTTCGGCGACCCACTTGCGCAACCCACCAGCAGTGCCGCAAAAACCAGCGTGGCTCTTACCATCGGATGTCTCCGGAACCAGCTTTACATAAGTCTACTGTATCCGTTTGGCGACAGCAGGCTGTGAACGGGTTCATAAAAACCAGCGGTGGACGAGGAAAAGGCGAGCGCTAGGCAGCTCGCGGCGCAGCGGATCTACCTAGCGATCGAAGGGCCGCCGTTGTAAAGGCTCGATCTTGCCTTTGCCGGCCGCCGAGACGATGCGTTGGAAGTTCTTACATTCCATGTGGCTCGGTGCCGGGCAATCAGCGGTGCTTCGCAGGCTGTCTCGAACGACGGTTAATTTCTGAATCAATCCATCGAGCTGATCGGCGCGCTCGCGGAGCTTGTTGCGATCGACGTTTCGCCCGTCTCCGTTGGTGAGCATTTCCTTGATTTCGTCGAGCGAGAAGCCGGCGCCTCGACCCAATGCAATGAGCGCGAGTTGCTCCAGCACGTCTTCCCCGTAAAGCCGCCGCAATCCGTGCCTGCCGGTGGAGCGAATCAGTCCGCGCTCTTCGTAGTAGCGCAATGTCGACGGTGGTTGTCCGCAGCGTCGTGAGACTTCGCCGATGTCGAGCATCTTTGGTCTTGACCTCAAGTCAGCTTGAAGTTGCAGACTAGCGACCAACGCAAATCACCGCAACGTCTGCAGGTCTCCCAATCATGCCGCTGAAACTGTACGGGTCACCAATAAGCCCTTACGTCACCGCCGTACGCACCACGTTTGCCGAGAAGGACATCAACTACGAGTTTGTCGCGATCGGTGCCGCTGAGCTTCGCTCGCCAGAGTATGTCGCTCGGCATCCGTTCAGAAAGCTGCCGGCGCTCGACATCGACGGTCAGGCACTGTTCGAGACGTCGGCGATCATGCGCTATGCAGACGAGGCGTTCGTCGGCAATACCGCGCTGCAACCTCGCGATCCACTGGCCCGTGCGCGCGCCGAACAATGGATGAGCGCCGCCAACTCCTATCTGTATCCGGATCTGTTCGCTGGGTGGGTATTTCAGCGTGCCTTCGCGCCTAAGTTCGGTATGCCCGTTGACGAGCCGCGATTGCAGTCAAGCATTGAGCGATCGCGGGACCATTTGGTGGCGATCAACAACGCAATCGCAGCCGGTGATCTAGGGGCCGCCGACGCCCCAACGCTCGGCGACATCTTCGTTGCGGCGATCACGTCGACGCTCCAGCTCGTTAAGGACGGCGCAGCGCTGCTTGCGCTGCATCCCGACGTCGAAGACTGGCTGAACAATTTGCTGGCGCGACCTAGTTTCGCCGCCTGCCGAACATGAGCCAGCCCGAGTCGTACCGAGATGACTGATGCACCTAGCACCACCCAGCTGCAAGAAGAACAGCGGCAATTTTGGAATGGCGAGATGGCCCAGTCCTGGGTTGTCGCTCAGGATTTCATCGACTCGATGCTGCGACCCTTCGAAACACTGCTCGTCGACGAAATATCGACGATCAAACCTAAGTCGGTGCTCGACGTCGGTTGCGGCAACGGCGGGACAACGCTCGCGATACACACGGCGCTGGGCGGTGACGCGCGGTGCGTCGGTATCGATGTATCGGCGCCAATGATCGCCAACGCCAAGCGGCGCGCGTTGGCTGCGACGCTACAGGCGGAGTTCGTTTGCGCCGATGCCAGCGATTGGGCCGCCGCCGGCGCTCCGTTTGAGCTCATCGCGTCACGCTTTGGCGTCATGTTTTTTGCCGATGCCGTTGCCGCGTTCCGCCGTCTGCGGCAGAACGCGGCGCCAAACGCCGACCTGGCCCTCGTGGTCTGGCGCGGTCCCGACGAGAACGCGTTCCTTACCGAGGCGCAACGTACGGCGGAACCTTTGCTACCGCCGCTGCCACCGAGGGATCCTGCGTCGCCCGGTCCGTTTGCGCTGGCCGACCCCGACCACGTGCGGTCCGTCTTGGTGAGCAGCGGATGGTCCGACATCGAGTGTCGACCCCATGATGTTCCGTGTGCGTTTCCCGCGGCCGATCTCGATTTTTTCCTGCGCGAACTCGTCCCGCTGGGGTGCGACGTCGACGCCATCGATGCGGAACGCTTAGCAGCGATCCGACGGGCCATTCGCGATTCCTACGAGCAATTTATCGACCAGAACCTGGTGCGATTCACAGGCCACTGCTGGCTGATTCGTGCCCGCGCCGATCAATCAACTTCGCTTGGACAATAGAGAAAATGCCCAAATCACTGAAAATCTCAGAGAGTATCGTTATTAACGCGCCACTCGACGTCGTCTGGAACGTCAGCGCCAACCAGTTCGAACACATCGATCGTTGGGATGGCAACGTTCGCAGCTCTCGCGCAACCGGTGCCCCTTTCGGTGGAGCACCCGTCGGCGGGCGCGTCTGCAGCATGTACAACGGCAGCGAAACCGTCGAAGCTCTGGTGAGCTTCGACGACGAGCAGCGCAGTTTCGTCTACGAGATCAAGAAAGGGCTGCCCGGTTTCGTCGTCTCGGCTCGGAACACGTGGCAACACAGCGGTGCCGCGGCCGGTAAAACCCATCTGTCGATGACCGTCGACCTGGAAGTTAAAGGGATCTTGGGTACGCTAATGCGCGGTCCGATGAAATCGCAAATGGGCAAGGTGCTGCGAAATGCGCAGCAGGAGCTCAAACACTATGCGGAAACCGGCAACCCGCATCCGCGCAAACAGAAAAAACTCAAATCGAAACAAAAGACCTGACCGCCGGGGCAGAGCAAACCGCTATTCGGGAGCAACGGCGTCGGCTTCTACCTCGACGAGCCAATCCGGATCGACGAAGCCAGTCACTTCAACGAAAGTGCACGCCGGCCGCGACGTCGCAAAAGCCTCGCCGTGCGCTTTGGCGGCTTCCTGCCAGCGTGAGATGTCTTTGAGAAAGACCCGCGTGCGAATCACGTCGTCTTTCGATGCACCGACTTCCGCCAAGGCGACGCGAATGATTTCGAGGCACCACGTGGTTTGTGCGTAAACGTCGTCGATGCCTACGGTACCGCCGTCCTCGGCGATGGGCGCCGTGCCGGACACGGCAATGTAGGGACCAATGCGAACCGCCCGGCTGAAACCGATTTCGGGCTCGAGGAACGAGCCGGACGTGACGCGCGTACGCTTCACGCGTTACCGCCCGCTGAGTTTGTTCGAGATTGAGTTTGTCGCGGCGCTGGCATCATTGACGAGTTCCCTTCGTCGCGCGTGCTCATGCAAGGTAGTGGTCGATCAGCAGTGCGGCAAACAGGGCCATTAAGTAGTGAATCGAAAATGTGAACATACGCATGGGCCAAACCGATTCGCGCGCACGCCAGACTTGAACCGCATGCCATAAGAACAGCGCACCAAGCACGATAGCGGCGAACAGGTACGGTAGGCCACTCATCTGCGTCAGCCATGGCAGCAGCGTAACGATGACGGTGAGAATGGTATAGAGCAGGATGAATTGCCGCGTAAATGCATTGCCGTGCGTAACCGGCAGCATCGGGATTCCCACTTTGGCGTATTCGTCCTTGCGAGCAATGGCTAGCGCCCAGAAGTGCGGTGGGGTCCAGACGAAAATGATCAGGAACAGGATCAACGCGTGGGCGTGCACCTCGCCGGTGGCCGCTGCCCAACCGAGTACCGGCGGCGCGGCGCCAGCAGCACCGCCAATAACAATATTTTGCGGTGTTGCCCGCTTCAGATAGGCCGTATAGATGACGGCGTAACCGATCAACGACGCGAAAGTCAGCACCGCTGTAAGCACGTTGACGCCAAACGACAAGATCAGCATGCCGGCAATACCGAGGGCCAGCGCAAAGCGGATGGCTGATCCTTCCGACAGCGTTCCCTGTGGCAGCGGTCTGCCTTGCGTACGCGCCATCCGCGCATCGACCCGCGCGTCGAGCACCTGATTGATCGCCGCCGCCGAAGCCGAGGCGAGCGCGATCCCCAGCGTGCCAAACAGCAGTGCCGACAGCGGCGGCAGTCCCGGCGTCGCCAGGAACATGCCGACGATCGCGGTAAACACGATCAGCATGACGACCCGTGGCTTGGTGAGTTCGTAGAACTCACGCCAGCGTCGGGTCTCAGCGTGTGGCAGGGACGACGGAGTCGCGGACATAGCGCAATGATTGGTTGAGGTTGAGAACCGCGAGCAGCAGCAGCGCGGCGACGCCATTGTGCGCTGTGGCGAGCGCCAGAGGCAAGGATTCAAGCACGATCGTGATGCCGAGCACGATTTGCAGGGCCAAGGCGACGCCCACGAGCAGCGTTGCGCGCCGTACGGCCGGACTCGACGTGCGCCATCCGGCGACAATCAGGATGGCGAACAGCGCCGTCACGACCAGCGCCCCGAGTCGGTGGGTGTAGTGAATGGCGGCTCGCGACGGATTGTCGAGCACGCCGCCTTCATAGTCGGTGCCGAGGCCACGCCACATCACGAAGCCTTCCCGGAAATTCATGTCCGGCCACCATTCGGTCTGACAGGTTGGGAAGTCCGGGCACGCCAGCGCCGCGTAATTGGTGCTGGTCCAGCCGCCGAGCGCGATTTGCACAGCGAGCGCCGCCAGCGCGGCCATGCCGAGGGTTCGCAGACGCGGAAACTCAATCGACGGACGCGGTATGCGGCGCCATTCCATCGCGGCGAGCCAACCGATGATGCCGAGCGTCGTCATGCCGCCGAGCAGGTGGCCCATCACGACCAGCGGTTTCAAGAGCAGCGTGACGGTCCACATGCCGAGCATGCCCTGAAAAATGACAACGGCAACCAGCGCCAGCGGCAGACGCCAGGGCTGCGTCGGATCTTTGCGGTTGCGAAAAGCGAGCACCGCCATGGCAACGATAACCAGACCGAGCGTGGACGCGGCGTAGCGATGAATCATTTCGCGCCAGGCTTTGCCGGTTTCGACGGGCCGCTCAGGGTAGGCTGCATTGGCAACAGCGATGTCTTCGGCGGTTTCCGGTACGCCGATCAGGCCGTAGCAGCCAGGCCAGTCCGGGCAGCCCAAACCGGCGTCGGTCAACCGCACCCAGGCGCCTAGCACCACGACCGTCAAGGTCAAAACCAGCGCCGTGCCCAGCAAACGGCGATACCAAACGCGGCCTCGAACGACTGCGTCGTCGGCAACGACACGTTGGGCGGTGTCGTTGGGCGCTGCCGCTGCTGTTAACGATGTTGCCATCGAGTTGTTCTCCTGCGTACCGGCCCGACCGCGGTGTCTCCGATATCGGCCCGAGGACAATGAAAATCGAGCCCTGCCGGGCAAGCGACGATCCGTTGTCCTACTTTTTGCGACGTATTCCGTCCGCTCACGTGGCGGCTACGGAACATCTCAGCGAGTTTGTTTCAGTAGTTTGTGTAAGTCGTCGTATATCTCTTTCGACTCGGTGCCGATCGCGTAGCGCATCATCAGCTGACCGGCCGGATCGATCAGGTACAAGCCAGTATCGAATGCCGCGAGGGTCTCGGCGAGTTCCGTGTTGTAGCCGATCTGTGCCGCAACGAGGCCGGCCTGGCTCGCTGCAAACCAGTCTTCGTCCGGTATGTCGTTGCCGAAAAACAGGCGCGCAACGCGGTCAATGTCGCGGCCTGTTGCCAGGCGGACTTGTCGAATCTGGATCAGTGTGTCGCGGCAGGTGTCCCCACACTCGCCGCGTTCCAGGTACAAGATTCGCCACTGGCCGCGCAGTGCGTCCTGCAACACGCCGGTGGTGCTGGCGAGTGGCCCCGCCGGAAGTTGCACCGGTGGATTCAACAGCTCGCCATTGTTGGTTGTACCGGGCGGTCGCCAGCCGCCGCTGTGGAACATCAATGCGGCGGCAGCGAATGGGCCAATGAACACGGCCGCTAGTGCCAGCAACTGCAAGCGACTTTTCAGCAGCGACGGTGTTGGGTTTTGTTTAATTTCAGCGTTCACGTTTTCGATAACTCAATACCACCCAAAGCACGATCAGCGTTGCCGCCAAGGCAAACCATTGCACGGCGTAACCCAGATGGCGTTCCGGCGACAATCCCGGTGGACGCCAGTTGCGCACATAGCCGTCGTCCGCTGACTCATCGAGCAGCAAGACCCACGGCAGCAATGCGGTATCCAGGGCCGCTTGCAGTTCAGCGACGTCCGGAAACTGTCTGACGCTCGGCCACGAGTCGTCAGCCTTGCCGCTATCCAGCTTCAAACCTGCCGACGGCAACTTTCCGACGCGACCGCTGACGTCTCGCAAGCTTCGCGTCGTCTCGATACTCGGCAGCACGACCCGCGCCGGGTCTGCCGGAACCCAGCCTCGGTTAACCAGCAGCGTGCGACCGTCGACCAGCTTCATCGGGGTTATCACGTAATAGCCGACACGGCTGTTCTCCGTGATGTTGTCGATCAAAAATTGCCGGTCGTCGAAACGACCTTTTACCTGCGCCCGTTGGAACGGTTGCGGGTCGTCATGGAGCTCCGCTAGCGTTGCAACCGCATCAGCGCTGTCGAACCAGGCGTGCATGGTCGACTGCTCTTCCCAGCGGTTAAGCTGCCACAGCCCTAGCCAAACCAGCAGCGGCAAAAACGCCGCGGTGACGAGGCTCGGTACCAGTTCAGGCCGAAACCGTCGCGCTGTGGCTGTCGTGCTCACGCCGCCCGGTTTGCCGGGCCGCGTATACTCTCGGTCATGAAACTCGTCATGCTTTTGATACTCGGGGCTATTATCTACAGCCTCGGCTCCGGGCTGTACTTCCTGAACAAGGACAAAGGCTCCGCAAAGGTCGCGCGCGCCCTCACGTGGCGGATCGCACTATCAATCGGCCTACTGATGTTCCTATTGCTGGGCGCTCAACTCGGCTGGATCAGTCCCAACCCCGTGACACCTTGAGCGACGTCCGCCGCCTCGCGGCAGACACGCTGCTACGGCTTGCTCAGAGCCAGTAGACGAAGATGTAGAGCCCTAGCCACACGACGTCGACGAAGTGCCAGTACCAGGCGCCGGCCTCGAACGCGAAGTGGCTCGTCGGCGTGAAGTGCCCGCGCAGCACGCGTATCCAGACGACCAGCAAAATGATCGCGCCGAGCGTGACGTGCATACCGTGGAAACCGGTCAACATGAAGAACGTCGAGCCGTAGATCCCGGTTTCGAGTGTCAGGTTCATTTCGGTGTAGGCGTGGATGTACTCCTCGGCCTGCAAGAACACGAAAATGAAGCCCAGCAATACCGTGAGGCCAAGAAACGCAAGCACTATCGCGCGTTTGCCTTCCGCGATCGCGTGATGCGCAATCGTTACCGTGACCGAGCTCGTCAGCAGAATGATCGTGTTGATCAGCGGCAGGCCGAGCGGACCCATGACCTCGTAGTCACCGCCGACGCCCGCCGGGCCGTTCGACGGCCATTCGCTTTCAAAGCCGGTCCACAGCAAGAGGTTCGTGAAGAAGTTGTTGCCCTGACCGTCTAGCCACGGCAGCACGAAGCTGCGGGCATAGAACAGGGCGCCGAAGAACGCGGCGAAGAACATGACTTCGGAGAATATGAACCAGCTCATGCCGGTACGGAACGAGCGATCTACCTGATTGTTGTAGATGCCGTTTTCGCTTTCGTCGATGACGGTACCAAACCAGCCAAACAGCATATAGACCATGATGGCGACGCCGACGAGCATGAACCACTGGCCGAGATCCGACCCATTCAGCCAGGCCGAAACGCCACCCATCATAAACAGAAAAGCAACGGTGCCGACGAAGGGCCATTTGCTGCCGTGGGGGACGTAATACTTGTCTTGTGCGTGGGCGTCAGCCATGTCGTTCTTCCTGCACCGGCCGGTCGCGGTCAGCGTCCAGCGGCGACGGTATTGGTTCTAAAAAACGTATAGGAAAGCGTGATTGTATCAACCTGATTCGGCAAATCGGTCGATACCATGAACTGAACCGGCATTTCTTTGGCTTCCTGCGCCTCGAAGTGCTGTGACGTGAAGCAGAAACATTCGGTTTTTTTGAAATGCGTCGCCGCGCGCAGCGGCGAGACACTCGGCACTGCCTGGCCGGTAATGGCGTCGTCGGTCAGATTGGTGGCGATAAACATCGCCGTGTAGAGCTTGCCGGGCTGAACGTCCATCGTGTTCTGGGTCGGCTTGAATCGCCACGGGGCGCTTTCGTTGACCGTGGTGACAAACTCCACCGTGACGGTGCGCGACTCGTCCGGGTTTTCGACGACGGCAACGGCCGTTTGGTTGGTCTTGCCACCGAGGCCGGTCACTTCGCACAGCGCGTCGTACAGCGGCGGCATGATGAAAAAGCCAAACACAAACGTGCCGACGGCGAGCGCGCTCAGCTGCACGATCAGCCATTTCGAGCTCGTTTGTGGCGCGTCGCTCATTGCAAAAAGCCGCTCAAAAACTGCCAGCCGTTACGCGCGTCGACCGCGACAACGAACGCCATGAAGAAGCCAACAGCCACCACACCAAGCCACACGGCGGTGGCTCGGTTGCGGCGGCGCTGTTCGTCGGTGACGGTCGGTGTCAACAGCCTAGGTTCCTTTCAGCGGACCGATCTCGGCGAGGTCGCCCACCTCGGGCGGCTCATCGAACGTGTGGTATGGCGCCGGCGACGGCACGGTCCACTCGAGGCCATGCGGGTTGTCCCAGACCTCGGCGGTCGCCTTCTTGCCGCCACGGATGCACTGCACGACGACGACGATGAACAAAAGCTGCGACAAACCAAAGCCGAACGCGCCGACCGTCGCAATGAAGTTGAAATCGGCGAACACGACCGGGTAATCCGGTACCCGGCGCTGCATGCCGGCGAGACCGACAAAATGCATTGGGAAGAACGTCAGGTTGACGAAGATGGTTGTCAGCCAGAAGTGCCACTTGCCGAGCGTCTCGTTGTACATGTGGCCGGTCCACTTCGGCAGCCAGTAGTACGCCCCCGCGATGATCGCGAAGATTGCGCCCGGGACGAGTACGTAATGGAAATGTGCCACGACGAAGTACGAGTCGTGGTACTGGAAGTCGGCCGGCACGATGGCGAGCATCAGACCCGAGAAACCGCCAATCGTGAACAAAAACAGAAACGCCAGTGCGAACAGCATGGGCGTCTCAAAAGTCATCGCACCTTTCCACATCGTCGCGGTCCAGTTGAAGACCTTTACGCCAGTCGGTACCGCAATCAGCATCGTCGAAAACATGAAGAACAGCTGACCGGTCAACGGCATGCCGACCGTGAACATGTGGTGTGCCCAAACGATGAACGACAGAAACGCGATGCTGGCCGTTGCGTACACCATCGAGTCGTAGCCAAACAGCGGCTTGCGCGAGAACGTCGGGATGATTTCCGAGACGATCCCGAACGCCGGCAGGATCATGATGTAGACCTCGGGGTGCCCGAAGAACCAGAAAATGTGCTGGAACATGACCGGGTCACCGCCACCGGCGGCGCGGAAGAAGCTGGTGCCAAAGAACTGATCGGTGAGCAGCATCGTGACCGCGCCGGCGAGTACCGGCATGACCGCGATCAACAGATACGCCGTGATCAGCCACGTCCAGACGAACAGCGGCATTTTCAGGAGCGTCATGCCGGGTGCGCGCATGTTCATGATCGTCACGATGATGTTGATCGCGCCCATGATCGACGAGATCCCCATCAAGTGAACCGAGAAGATCAGCAGCGGAAACGCATCGCCGGTCTGCAAGACCAGCGGTGGATACATGGTCCAGCCACCGGCCGGCGCACCGCCGAGGAAAAACGTCGACAGCAGCAGTCCAAAGGCAACCGGCAGAATCCAGAATGACCAGTTGTTCATTCGTGGCAGCGCCATATCGCAGGCGCCGACCATCAGCGGCACCATCCAGTTGGCGAGTCCGACGAAGGCTGGCATGACGGCGCCGAAAATCATGATCAGCGCATGCATCGTCACCATCTGGTTGTAGAAGTCCGGGTGAACGAACTGCAAACCCGGCATGCCGAGTTCGGCCCTGATCACCAGCGCCATCGCGCCACCGACGAAGAACATCGTCAGGCTAAACAGCAAGTACAGCGTGCCGATGTCTTTGTGGTTGGTCGTGAACAGCCAGCGCGACAGCCCTTTCGCCGGGCCGTGATCGTGGTGTTCGTCGTGATGGTCTGCCGTGTGTGTAGCGCTCGTCATCTTGCTTGCTCCTGCTGCTCGGCCCCTGCCGTCAGCGTGAAATCCAATTCGGTGTCGCTAAGGTTCCGTATCGATCAGTTGACGGCGTCAGCGAGGCGCTGCTGTTCGTCGCCCTCGGCCTGATTCGCCGCGACCCAGGTTGCGAACTCTTCCGCCGGGCGAACCTCGACGACGATCGGCATGAAACCGTGATCCTGGCCGCATAGTTCAGCGCAAACACCGCGGAACGTACCGACCTCTTCGGCGCGGAACCAAATCTCGTTGATGAAGCCCGGGATTGCGTCTTTTTTGACCGCGAATTCCGGAATCCACCAAGCGTGCAGCACGTCGTTCGACGTCAGCAGCACGCGAATTTTTGCGCCGACCGGCACGACGACCGGGTTGTCGACGTTCAAGAGGTAGTGCGGCACCGATTCGGGGTCGATGCCGGAGCCGAGCTGACGAGCCGCGTTGCTGTCGGCATCGAGGTTCGAATAGAAATCGATTTCCTGGTCGAGATACTCGTAGTGCCACTTCCATTGGTAGGCGGTCGCTTTGATGGTGACGTCCGGGTTGCGGGTGTCCTCCATCTTTACGAGCGTCTCGGCTGCCGGTACTGCCATGGCAACGAGGATCACCACTGGAATGATGGTCCAAACAATCTCGGCTCGGGTCGAGTGCACCATGTCTTTCGCAGGGACAGCGCCAACCGACTTACGGTGATTGATCAGCGCATAAATCATCGCGCCAAACACAACAACCGCGATGACCACGCACACCCAGAAGATCAGCATGTGTAGGTCGTAAACCTCTTTCGAGATTTCCGTGACACCCACCGGCATGTTGACGTCCCAGTCAGCGTGGGCGACACCGGCGACGCCGGTCAAAAAAAGTGCAATCAGTCGTTTCATGGTCCAACCAGTCCTGTCGGCCCGAGGGCCGGTTCCGTTATTCGTTATCGGCCTCGACCGCGCGATTCGTAGGTGCAGGGTCTACCGCTAAGACTTCACGCAAGCGGCGTCCGAGCCCGTCGCGTTCGGCATCGGTGAGAAATTCTCCGACGGTGCACCAGTCGTTGCTGGCGCCGATCGATAGTCCGGTGCGACCGTTCGCCGGCCGCACGCGGGTCCACGCACGCTGGAAACGGCGGACCACTTCTGAACCGCCGCGCTCGCGGCGAACGGTTACCGTGTGGTCGTCGATTTCGATCCAGTCGCGATCACGCGCACGTTTGTTGACGAGATGCACGCAGTACAGCAAGGCACCGAGTTCGATGCCGGCGAATGGCAGTATTGGCCAGAATCCCTGCAGCGCAAACACGAGCGCCACAGCGCCGCCGGTGACAACGAGCGAACCGTAAAACAACGCCGACGCGTCCGCGTCGAGCGAATTGTTCGGTTTCAATTCGAAACAGGTCACCGGAAGTTCTCTACTCGGCCAAATAACGTCGGCGTAGCCAGTGGCTCAGGCGTGCGGCGCAAGTCGCAGGCTGGCGCTTCGGCAGGTCCCGAAGTTGCCTGTCGCTCGGCCCCGTCCGAAGCGCTAGTTCACGTCAAAACTTTTGGCTGCAAAGTGTACGGTGGTGCACTGCGACACGCAACCGAGACGTACTTCACAGTGGCTAAAAATCGCTAGTTTGAACAATCGGTTACATCTCGTTTCGGGCAATTGTGACAACTCATCGTCAGCGTCGCCGGCGACCGATTGACGCTGCCGGGATTGACGTTTCGCGACGCTTGTTCGTCGCCGTCCTCGATGTCGCAAAAGCGTGCGCGAACACGAGTTCGACAGTAACGTCGAAACCACCGCCCGTCGCATCCAGCGCCATACCCGCGGCAGCGAGTTGTCGGGGCGTAGTCAAGCCGCGGCGGCGGGCACGCAACACGTTGCCAGCGCCGGTCGCGCGCAAATCGCGCCACAGCGCCGCTGGTGAGGCGAAGCGGACGGCGATTCGATCGACATCGAGCACAGGCTCGACAAAACCTGCGCGAACGAGCGCGTCGCCCAGGTCGTGCATATCGGCAAAGACCGGCACGGTGGCCGGCCGATTGTCCGAGTCCGTCCACGCATCGCGCAGCTCACGGAAGCTGTCCGGACCCAGTGCGGCGATCAGCAGTGGCGCGTCCGGCGCGCAAACCCGGGCCAACTCGGCAAACAAGCGGTCCGGCTCGTCGATCCACGGCAGCGTCAAATTTGCGAGCGCCAGCTCGATCGAGTTCTCAGCGAGCGGCAGGTCAAACAGGTCTCCGACCAAGCGGGTGTTCCGCTGGCGTTGCCACCAGCGCCGCGGTTCGGTAACGAGCGCGGCACCGCCAGCGCAAATCTGCCGCGCTTTCCGGCATCTTTGCGCCACTTGCCTCGCGGCGTAGCCGGCATCGGCACTGACGTCGAGCACCGTGCTCGGCTGGGTGGCCAGCCAGTCGAAGCGCTCCGCTAGCACATCGGCGCAGCGCTCGAACAGATAGGCGGCAGCGGGTGGCGTGACGGCACGTCGTTCGGCCTGACGACGAACCGCGCGGGCGTCGAGTGCATTTAGCAGGTCGTTCACGACGACAAGCGTGGCTCGTCAACAACCAACAGGCAAGCGCTGAGTTTGCGCGTAGATCGTCGAGAAACTCTCCCGTTACCCGCGATGCCGCGGGTCCAGCATTCCCGTATGGGTGTTTACGCCGACTACGCAGCACCGCTCGTCGACGCTCTGCTACCGCCCATTTGCCTGCTGTGCCGCCAGCGCTCTGAGCGCCCTGGTCTCTGCGAAGGCTGTCTGGACGATCTGCCACGCCAGCAATCGGCGTGTCCGCGCTGCGCCATCCGTGTCGCCGATCCACAGGTACCCTGCGGTCGCTGCCAGCGTCGCGCGCCGCCATACGAGCGGCTCGTCGCGCCGCTGCGCTACGCCTTTCCCGTCGATACCGTCATCACACGAATGAAATTCGGTGGCGAACTGGGTTTTGCCAACCCACTCGTCACCGTGCTCAGCGATGCAATTGCCGCGGCGAAGCTCGAGGTCGATATCGTTGTGCCAGTGCCGTTGCACTGGTTGCGCCTGGCACGACGCGGCTTCAATCAGGCCGAGCGTTTGTCCACGCCGCTTGCCCGTGGCTTCGGCTGGGCGCATGCCACGCACGCGCTGACCCGCCGTCGCGCCACCCGCCAGCAGTCGCGGCTGTCGCGAACCGAGCGGCGCAAGAACGTTGCCCGGTCGTTTGTCGCCAAGCACGACACGGTTCGCGGCAAACGGGTTCTGTTGGTGGACGACGTTGCGACTAGCGGTGCCACCATCGAAGCCGCGAGTCATGCTTTGCTCGCCGCCGGCGCCAAAGCGGTGCTGGCGGCCTGTGTGGCTCGCGCCTGATCGCGCTACTGGCCGACATCGAACGAGTCAATCAGGACGCAAACCCCGTCGCTGCAAATCGGCGACCAGCCGCGATCCGGTACCCGACACAATGCATCGAGCGTCGGCAAGCTCAACGGCTCCGCGCACAACCCGGAAACCCGCAGCAGGTCGTCTTCGATCGCGCCGGCTATGCCGACTCGCAGCGGGACGATGCAGCGCTGTCGGGGCGCGCTGATCACACAATCGAGATTGCTGCTGCAGGCGCGTGCCGACGACACCCGCCGGTCAATTCGAGCGGCCTCAGAAGCGCAGTCGACTGCCGGCACATTGGGCGTCGGTAGTGCTGCCGGTCGCGGCGCCGTGACGGCGGTCTCGACGTCATCAGGCTCAGCCGACGCAACGGTCAAGTCCTCGGCAAGCTCCTCGAAACGTTCAGCGAAATAGGGGAGCTCGACGATCCAAACCGACAGCGCCAACAATCCAGCCATGATTGCCAGTGCCGCAATCGCCGGTACCACGAAGCGAAGCATTTGCTGCATGTTCGATTGCTAACCGGCGGCGAACTGATAGTGCATCGCGATCCCGACGAACACCGCGAGACCGACGAAATGATTGTTGCGAAACGCCGCAAACGCGCCATCGCGATCACGATCGCGAATGAGCCACTGCTGATACAGCATGAAGCTGCCTACGGCGATCAAGCTCAGAAAGTACCAACCGCCGAGCGATGCGCGCGAACCCAACATGATCAGCCCGAGCATCATGCAAAGCTGCAGGCCGCCGATGACGAAACGGTCAGCATCGCCGAACAGAATCGCCGACGAGCGAATGCCCGCTTCGAGATCGTCGTCGCGATCGACCATGGCGTACATCGTGTCGTAAATGACCGCCCAAATGACGGCGATGGCGAAGACGAGCCAAGCTAATGCCGGCAGCTCGCCGGTCGTGGCGGCAAAAGCCATTGGCACGGCGATCCCGAACGCTACCCCGAGCACCAGTTGCGGCACCGACAAAAAACGCTTCGTGAATGGATAAACGACGAGCAGCACCGTCGCGCATGCTGCTAAGACTTGCGATAGCGGGTTCAGCAGCATTGCGAGCGCAATTGCGATGCAGCCAAGCCCGACGAAGAGCACGAGCGCCTCGGCAACACCGACTTGCCCAGCCGCTAGCGGCCGATCACGAGTGCGGCGGACCTCACGGTCCAGACGGCGATCGACAAGGTCGTTCATGACGCAGCCGGCCGAACGGGTCACAACGACACCGATGACGAAAATGGCAAACAGTCGCCCGGTCGGCTCGCCGTCTGCCGCGATCCATAGCGCCCACAGCGTCGGCCACAACAGCAGCCAAATGCCGATCGGTTTGTCGATCCGCATCAGACGCAGGTATTGCCAGGCCTGATCCAGCCAGGCGCGGCTGGCGCTGCCGGCGGACGATGTCACGGGAGAACGCGCGCTCATAGGCTGATAAAGGCGAATTTCACCAATAATAGCGCGCGCCGGCTCATCCGTCAGACACTTGCAAAGCGTTCCGCTTTGCCGAGCCAACGGTCGATCAGGAACCCGGCGCTTGCCGGACTTCGCTGCTCAATGAGCGTGGCGGCGCGGCGCACGATCGGCAGTAGCGCCCGATCGCGGCTGAGATCGGCAATGCGAAACTGGACGGCACCGGTTTGCCGAGTGCCGAGTACTTCGCCGGGTCCGCGCAGTTCGAGGTCTTTTTCCGCGACGACAAAGCCATCGTTGGTCTCGCGCATGACTTTCAGACGCTCCTTTGCCAGACGGCTCAGCGGCGTGCGGTAGAGCAGCAGGCAGCTCGACTGCGCCGCGCCGCGGCCGACTCGACCGCGCAGCTGATGCAGTTGGGCAAGGCCAAGGCGCTCGGCGTTCTCAATGATCATCAAACTGGCATTCGGTACATCGACGCCGACTTCGATGACGGTTGTCGCGACGAGCAACGCGATCTCGCCAGCTTTGAAAGCGCTCATCACGCGGCGCTTTTCGGTCGGTGCTAGTCGACCGTGAATGAGACCGACCTTGAGTTCGGGCAGCGCGCGCACGAGCTCCTCAAAGCGACTCGTTGCCGCTTCCGCATTCAGCGTTTCTGACTCGTCGATCAACGGGCAGACCCAGTAAGCTTGCCGGCCACTGCCGCAGGCCTCGCGGACCCGCTCAGTCAGTTCATCGCGGCGGGTATCCGGGACGACGGCGGTCACGACCGGCGTGCGTCCTGGCGGCAGCTCATCGATGACCGAGGTATCGAGATCGGCATAGGCGGTCATCGCTAGCGTGCGCGGTATTGGTGTCGCGGTCATCACGAGCTGATGCGGCCGCATGTCGCCCGACGGACTCTTTTGAGTCAGCGCCAGTCGTTGTGCAACACCGAAACGGTGTTGTTCGTCGATGACGGCCAAACCCAGTTGATCGAATTCGACGCCGTCTTGAAACAGCGCATGCGTACCGATGACCATCGCCGCGCTACCGTCCGCAACCGCCGCCAACGCCGAACGCCGTTCGGCGCTGCGCTGGCGGCCTTTGAGCTGCACGACCAGGAGGCCGAGCGGCTCCAACCATTCGCGGAAACTCGTTAGGTGCTGGTCGGACAGGATTTCGGTCGGCGCCATCAGCGCGGTCTGGCAGCCGGCATCGATGGCCTGCAAAGCCGCTAGGCACGCAACGACGGTTTTCCCCGAGCCAACGTCGCCTTGGACGAGTCGCTGCATCGGCGTCGGTTGCGCGAGATCGGTCGCAATCTCAGCGCCGACTCGCTGTTGCGCGCCGGTTAGCGTAAAGCCGAGACTGTCGAGGAAGCGTTCCGCGAGGTCGCTGGCTCCAATAACGGGTGCTCGAAACCGTTGATTGCGCAGCCGCAGCCGTCGCAGCGACAAATGCTGCGCGAGGATTTCCTCCAACGCCAAACGCTGTAGCGCCGGCTGCGCCTCGAAATGGTCGTCGTCGACAAGGAAACCCGGCGCCGGATGATGCAGTTCGCGCAGCGCGTCGGCGAGCGGCGGCAGGCCGAGTTCGGCAACGATCTCGTTCGGCAGCAATTCAGCCGGTTGCTCACGCTCGAGACATTCGAGCGCGCGATTGGTGAGTTGCCGCAAGCGTTTCTGACCGAGCCCCTCGGTCGTCGGATAGATTGGCGTCAGCGTTGCTTCGAGTTGCGGTTCGCCGTCGCTGCTCAAAAGACGGTACTCGGGGTGGACCATCTCGAGCCCTGCCGGCCCCGAACGCACGTCACCAAAAAGCGATAGCCGCGTGCCGCGACCTAAATTTTTGGCCTGTGAATTGCTGAAGTGGAACAGCCGCATCGTCAGTTGGCCGGTGCCGTCGCTGACCCTCGCCAGGTAGCTGCGCCGGCCACGGTAGACGGTCTCACCAAGCTCGATGTGACCGACGACCAGCGCGGACTGGCCTGCTCTTAGGCTGCCGATCGGCGTCACCTGCGTACGGTCTTCGAAGCGCAGCGGCAGGTGGAACAGCAGGTCCTCGACGAAATGCAGGCCTGCTTCACTCAGTTTTTCCGCCAGCACGGGCCCGACGCCGGCAAGCGTTGCAAGCGGCGAGTCGAGACCAACGGCGGCCACGTGGCCGCTCGCGTTCACAGCACGAGAATCGCGTCGGCTTCGACGTCTACGCCTTTCGGCAGCGACGCCACACCCACGGCGGCGCGGGCTGGGAAAGGCTCGTCGAAGCGCTCGCTCATGACTTCGTTGACGATGGCGAAATTCGCAAGGTCGGTAAGGAACACCGTGATTTTGACGGCGTCGTTGAGGCTGCCGCCGGCCGCCGCGGCAACCGCCGCTAGGTTTGTGAACACCTGTTCGGCGCGCGCCCGAAAATCGCCGTCAACCACCTCCATCGTGGCGGGATCGAGCGGAATCTGGCCAGACAGGAACACCATTTCGCCCCGCCTGATTGCCTGACTGTAGGTGCCGATTGCCGCCGGCGCCCGGTCGGTTTCAACTCGAGTCTTAGTCGTCATCGTCGTTCTCCAACGCGTACAGATAGCGAAAGACGCGTTTCACACGCGGCATTTTTCGCACCGCGGCCGTGACGTTAGCAAGGTGCTCGTGATCGCGCACATGCAAATAGAAGGTTATCGACGACATTCCGAGGTCGCGATCGTTGACATCGACCTGTTCGATGTTGGTTTCGGTGGCCGATATCGCTGCCGCGACTTCGGCCAGTATGCCCATGCGGTTTTCCGCTTCCACGACAATGCGACAGAGAAATTCCTCGTCGGTGTCGTCGCGCCAGTTGACGGTGATCCATTTCTGCGGATGCTTGCGAAAAGTCTCGAGGTTGCGGCAGTCCTCGCGGTGAATGACGATGCCGCGCCCGGAGCTCAGGTAGCCCATGATCGCGTCGCCTGGGATCGGATAGCAGCAGCGGCCAAAACTGACGAGCATGCCTTCTGTACCGCTGATGGTCAGCGGCGCTTCCGTCACGGCATCCGGTGCTGGCGGCTCGTTGATCAACAGGCGCGCAACAATCGGCGCGAGCCGCTCGCCGAGGCCGACTTGCTCGTAGAGCTCTTCACGAGTGTTCAGCGACAAATCCGCCAACAATTGCTTGAGACGATTGCGGCTCAAGCGGCGCAGTGAGCTGCCAAGATCGCGCAGTGCCTGGTCGAGCAGACGACGGCCAAGATCGATTGCCTCGCTGGCTTTGAGCTGGCGTAGGTATTGACGTACCGCGGACCGCGCCTTGGCAGTGACGACAAAATTGACCCAGTTCGGGTTCGGTCGCGCGCCACGGGCGGTGATGACCTGCACCGTCTGGCCGTTTGCGAGTGGCGTTCGCAGCGGCACCAGACGTCGGTCAATTTTCGCGGCGACGCAGCGGTTGCCGATATCGGTGTGGATCGCGTACGCAAAGTCCACGGCGGTTGCGCCGCGCGGCAGGCGAAAAATGTCGCCTTTCGGCGTGAACACGTAGACCTTATCGGGATAGAGATCGACTTTGACGTGTTCGAGAAACTCCTCCGAACTGCCGCGTTCCTCGATTTCAATGAGCTGCGCGAGCCATTCACGCGCCTTGACCTGTGGCGCCGGGCTGGTCTTGTCGCTGGCTTTGTAACGCCAGTGCGCAGCGATGCCGTGTTCGGCCATCGTATCCATTTCGCGAGTGCGTATCTGAATTTCCAGCGGTAGGCCGCGCGGCCCAAAACAGGTGGTGTGCAGACTTTGATAACCGTTGACCCGCGGAATCGCGATGTAGTCTTTAAACTGCCGCGGCATCGGTTTGTAAAACTTGTGCACCAGCCCGAGCGTGCGGTAGCAAGCCTCGACGCTGGGCACGACCATGCGAAAACCGTAGACGTCGACGACCTCGGCCAGCGAGCGCTTCTTGCGGCGCATCTTCGAATAGATGCTGTAGAGGTTCTTCTGCCGGCCTTCGACTTCGCCGTCGATACCGACGTCTTTCAATCCATTCTCGAGCGTCGTCGAGATTTTCTTCACCATCTGGCGCTGATTGCCAAAGGCGCGGCGGACGGCTTTTTCGAGTACCCGAAAGCGGTGCGGATACAGGTAGCGAAAGCCGAGCTCCTCGAGCTCGGTTTTCATCGTGTGAATACCGAGCCGATTGGCGATCGGCGCGTAAATTTCCAGGGTCTCGCGGGCGATACGGCGCTGTTTCTCAGCCGGCATCGACTCGAGCGTTCGCATGTTGTGCAGCCGGTCGGCGAGTTTGACGAGGATGACCCGAATGTCCTCGACCATCGCGAGCAGCATTTTGCGAAAGCTTTCCGCCTGCGCTTCGGCACGGCTGCGAAACTGCACCTGATCGAGTTTCGTGACGCCGTCGACCAAAGCCGCAACGTCTTGGCCGAACTCGGCGGCGAGTTCGTCTTTGACGGCGGGCGTGTCTTCAATGACGTCGTGCAGGATAGCGGCGGCAATGCCCTCGCCGTCGATGTGCATGTCCGCGAGAATATCGGCGACCGCGACTGGGTGGCTGATGTACGGCTCGCCACTGCGCCGGCGTTGGCCTTCATGTGCTGCAGCGCCGAACGCATAGGCGCGAACGACGAGATCGACCTCTTCTTGCGGCAGGTAGCTGGAGAGTTTTTCGACCAGTCGGCGCTGGCCAGTAAACCACGGTGTGCCCGGCAGGCGGGCCCGAAACGTTGCGGCGTAGTCGACCATCGCTATGCTACCCGATGGCCCGTCGGACGAACGCGAGGTGCGGTCGACCGACACAACGCCGAACCGACACCGTTACGGCAGTGCGTGTGAGTCGACGCTGGCACCGCTATGTGCCGTCCGAATCGGCTTTTCGCATGCGCTACTCGCCGAGCTTAAAGCTCCGATGCGGCAGCAACTCTTCCTGAGCGGTTTCCGCCATCAGCAGTTCGTCGGTGGTGAACTCGGGCTCTTCGAGAATCGTCGGCGTGATGTGACCTTCAGCGATCTCACGCAGCGCGATGACCGTCGGCTTGTCGTTTTCCAGCGGGACGAAGGCTTCCGCGCCGTTCGCAATGCGCCGGGCGCGCTTCGCGGCAACCAGCACGAGTTCGAAAATGTTGTCGATGTTTTCGAGGCAGTCCTCGACGGTGATGCGGGCCATTGGTCAGGTCCATTTCTCGATGAATTGGATCGAGTCTAGCGCGGCTCCGGCGAGCGCGGCCAGCACTTATTCACATATCGAATAAGTTTTCGTCGACGGTCAGTTGCGGGTGATTTTGTCGACCAGTGCCGCGGTTTTCGCGGTCCCGACGCGGTTGCGTCGCAAGCGGCCGAGCGCGATGCCTTCGAGTTCGGCGACGGCGGTATCGAGGTCGTCGTTGACGACGACGTAGTCGAACTCATCCCAGTGACTGAGATCGGAGAGCGAATCGCGCAGCCGCCGTTCGATGACCGCCGCGTCGTCCGTGCGTCGCGCGACCAGGCGCTCGCGCAAGCTGGCGACGGACGGCGGCAGAATGAAAATGCTGCGGGACTCAGGTATGGCGGCTCGAACCTGTCGCGCGCCCTGCCAGTCGATTTCCAGCACGACATGGTGGCCCTTTGACAGTTCCGCGTCGACGTCGGTGCGCGCGGTGCCGTAGTAGTTATCGAACACTTCTGCCCATTCGAGCATCGCGCCGGCGTCGCGAAGTTCGAAAAAGCGACCCTTGTCGACAAATCGATAGTCGACGCCGTCGCGCTCGCCTGGCCGCTGCTGGCGAGTCGTGTACGAAATGGAAAACACAAACTGCGGATTGCGGCTGAGCAGCGCTTTGACCAACGTCGTCTTGCCCGCGCCAGACGGCGCCGCAATGACGACCAGGCGACCTCGTCGATCCATCCGATTACTCGATGTTCTGTATTTGCTCGCGCATTTGCTCGATCAGCACTTTCAGCTCAACGGCCTGCTTGGTCGTCTCGCTGTCGGCGCTTTTCGAGGCGAGCGTGTTCGCTTCGCGGTTCAGCTCCTGCATCAGGAAGTCGAGCCGCCGCCCAACCGGCTCATTGCGTGCCAACGTCGCGGTAATTTCGGCGACGTGGCTCGCCAGTCGATCGAGTTCTTCGTCAACGTCGAGTTTTTGCGCAAGCAGCGCGACTTCGGTGGCCAGTCGTGACGGCTCCGCATCCGTGGCCAGGCTTTCAATTCGGTCGCGGACCCGTGCCGTCGCCGCAGCGACCACGTCTGGCCGGCGGGCACGAACCGACGTTGCGATCGCATCGATTGCATGGAGTCGTTCGTGCAACAGCGTTGCCAGCCGCTCGCCCTCGCGATGGCGCATTTCGTCGAGCGCGTTCAGGGCCTCGTCCAGTAATGCCGTGACCGCCTCGCGAAGTGCGTCGGTGTCGACTTCGGTTTCGTTCAGAACACCTGGCCAACGCAGCACGTCGAGCGTCGATGGCGCGGCCAGGCCCGGCAAGGCCGCGGCGACTTTATCACTGGCTTCGCGCAGCGCATCGAGCGTGCTGGCGTCGATCGCTGTCGCGCGAATGGCGCCCGGCTGGCGTTTCAGAAACACCGTGCAATCGACTTTGCCGCGATTAATGCGTTGGCTGATGCGCGACTTCAGCGCCGTTTCCAGCGCACGCAGATCCTCGGGCAGTCGAAACTGCGTATCGAGGTAGCGATGATTGACGGCCCGAAGCTCACAGACGAGCTCAAACGCGTCGAAGCTCGCGGTCGAGCGAGCGAATCCGGTCATGCTGCGAATCAAAACAGCTCCCTGCAACGACGAATCGAAACGTCACCGCTGCCGATCGGCAGCGCGGTGATCCGGCGCACTATAAACGCCTGCCGGCTAATTTGCGTGCTATCAGCTCGCGAAAGACCAGCGATACGCAAACGGCGGAGTAACCGGCCCGAACAGGAAGTGCAGCACTCGCCGCGACTCGGCACTGACCAATCTGCTGGACAGATGCACGATGTTTGGGCTCATTACGACGACGCCACCTTGGGTTGCACGCAGTGCCACTGCGCCACGTCGAGCCGCTATGGAATCTGTGCGATGCGAGCCCGGTATGACTTCGATATCGGCCTCCGCCACGCTGTCTAGCTGCAATCGGACGGCTATACATCGGCGCGCGAAATTGGCCGGAGCTTGCACAAACGATATGCCTTCTTTCGTACCAGCGCTTGGCCAATTGCCGTCCCCGGTCAGCGGCACGGCCCTGTCGCGATGCGCACGAACGGCCCAGTTGTGTTGCAAAGTCTTGCGAAAGTACGTGCACCCCACCGGTATCAACTCGGCCAGCAACGCCCCTAGTCCGGGCGCCTCGCGCAGCCGGTCAGCGGTCGCGGCAATTGCTGGATTGCTGAGTAAGGTCCGCGAGCCAGAGCTCACGATGTCTGGCAGCACGCCGGCGAGCCGATCGCAATCAGCTCGATGTACGACGTCGTCGATCGCAATGAAGCCGTCCGCGGAAAACCGTTCTAGCAGCGCTGAATGATGGCCCATTGGTTCCTGTCAGTTTCGGACGAACAATCAAGACAACAGTCGAGATTGCCTTACATAGTAGATCGCACATGTCGCGTCAGAAAACTGTCAGCCAGACCTGGATCGACGGTCAATGAGAAGTGGCGCTGGCGCTGGCGCAGTGCCCACACCGACCCACCAGGAAAAGCGCTGGCCGCGACGCTAAATCCGTGTTACCAAACTGAAATCTTTGTCTTGAATTGTGACGCCCGTGACAGTCGTTTTGGCTGAGCGGTGGAATAATCCGGACGTTTCGGGTGGTCCCGTCTCGGCGGGCAGCGCAGTCTCAAGGCGACTGAAGACGGTTTTTGTGCGGATCGAATACGGCAAAATCTCCGTGCGAGGCGATCGCAAGGAGAATCAGGACAAAGCGAAGATTGTCGTTTCCGACAATGCCGCCCTGCTTCTGACCTTCGACGGCATGGGCGGCCATCTGGACGGCGCACGCGCTGCCGATCTTGCGCTGACGACCGTCGAGCAGATGTTCAACGACGCCCGCAAACCCGTTTTCGATCCGCAGGGATTTCTCTACATGGCGCTCGGCCGGGCCCACGACGCTGTCGTCGCGGATGCCGAAGAGGTGGCCATCGACGATCGGCCCCGCGCGACCGGAGCCATTTGTCTCGTCCAAGACAAAGCGGCCTACTTTGCGCATGTCGGCGACAGTCGCGTTTACCTGCTGCGCGATGGTCGGGTCTCCGATCGAACGCGCGACCACAGCCACGTCGAAGTGCTGCTGCAGGAAGGGGTCATCAAGGAGCATCAGCTGAAGACCCATCCGATGCGCAACTTCGTCGAATCTTGCCTCGGCGGGGACGATGCGCTGCCGAGTATTTCGGTCTCGAGCAAAAAGCGTCTGCGCGCTGGCGATACGCTCATTGCCTGCACGGACGGTCTTTGGTCAGGGCTCGCCGAGAAAGACATCGCGCGCATGGCGGCGCGTGAAGACATGCCGTTGATCGACAGTTTGCGAGAAATGGTTGATCGAGCGGTCGGCGCCAACGCGCCATACAGCGACAACACCACCGCTACATCGCTACGCTGGCTCGGGTAGCCGGCGAGGTCCCACCCGCGCCGGCCTTCGTGTATTCTGCCGGCCGCGCATCAATACCCGCTACGGAAATCGATGGCCCATACAAGACCCAGCCGCCGCGCCGCGGACGAGTTGCGACCGTGTCGGCTCGAACCTGACATTACACAGCACGCTGAAGGCTCGGTGCTCATTCGCACGGGTGAAACCCACGTGCTCTGTACCGCTAGCGTTGAGACCCGTGTGCCGCCGTGGCTACGCGGCAGCGGTCAGGGCTGGGTCACTGCCGAGTACGGCATGTTGCCTCGCGCGACCCACACCCGCGGTCAGCGCGAAGCGGCGCGCGGCAAGCAGAGCGGTCGAACGCAGGAGATCCAGCGCTTGATTGGTCGTTCGTTGCGCGCTGCCTGCGATCTCGATGCGCTCGGCGAAATGACGGTGACCGTCGATTGCGACGTATTGCAGGCTGACGGCGGCACTCGCACGGCATCAATCACCGGCGGTTACGCGGCTCTCGCGCTGGCGCTCGGGCGCGAACACAAGGCCGGCAGGATCAGCAAAAATCCGCTGCACGGCCAGATTGCCGCGGTATCGGTTGGCGTCTATGACGGCACCCCGGTACTCGATCTCGATTACGCGGAAGACTCCAAAGCGGAGACGGACATGAACATCGTCATGAACGACGGCGGCGGGTTCATCGAGGTCCAGGGGACGGCCGAGGGGCACGCTTTTCGACGCAGCGAACTCGATGAAATGCTGCGCCTTGGTGAAAAGGGCATCGGCGAGCTGATGGCTTTGCAGCGCGAGCTGATCGCAAGCGCTGTCTAACCAAGCATGACGCGCTCTGCGACCGTGGTGCTCGCTTCCGGCAACGCCGGTAAGCTGGCCGAAATGCGCACGTTGCTCGAGCCGCTGGCAATGGAACTCGTGCCGCAGTCCGACTACGGCGTCGGTGGCGTCGCCGAATCCGGCCTGACCTTCATCGAGAACGCGCTGATCAAGGCGCGCTACGCGGCGCGCCTCACCGGTCTGCCGGTGCTCGCTGACGATTCGGGCATCGCCGTCGATGCGCTGGGCGGGCGACCCGGTATTTATTCCGCGCGGTACGCCGGCGCCGGCGGCGATGCAGCGGCCAACAACGCGAAGTTGCTGCAAGAGCTGGCCGACATCACCGACCCAGCAGCGCGCGGCGCGCACTTTCGCTGCGTCGTGGTTTATCTCCGTGCGCCGGACGATCCAGTCCCGATCGTCTGCGAGGGAGTATGGTCGGGCCGGATTGCGTTTGCGCCGCGCGGCAGCGGCGGGTTTGGCTATGACCCGCTGTTCGAGGACCCCGAGCTCGGCTGCACCGGCGGCGAGCTCGATCCAGCAGAGAAAAACCGTATCAGCCATCGCGGCAAGGCCTTGCGCGCGTTGACTGAGCGACTCAACGTTGAACGCTGAGTCCACCGAACCCGCGCTCGGCGTCTATGTGCACCTGCCGTGGTGTGAATCGAAATGTCCCTACTGCGATTTCAACTCGTATGCACTCGACGGTGCGCTGCCGGCGGCAAGCTACGTCGATGCGCTGATCGATGATATTGACGTGCAGCACGCCGCCGCGCATGGCCGCAGCGTTACGTCGATATTTATCGGCGGTGGAACGCCGAGCCTCTTCCCGGCCGAATCCATCGAGCGCATTTTGCGCTCGCTGCGCGCCGCGTTTCGATTCTCGCCGTCCATTGAGGTCACGTTGGAGGCCAACCCTGGATCGGTCGAACTCGACCGGCTTGACGGCTATCGCGCAGCAGGCGTCAACCGGCTGTCGATCGGCGTGCAGTCGTTCGACGCGGATGCACTCGCGGTCCTTGGTAGGCGCCACAGTGCCGGCGAGGCGGCCAAGGCGCTGGGCATCGCGCGCGCAGCCGGCTTCGACAACGTCAATCTCGATCTGATGTATGCGTTGCCAGGGCAAACGGTTGACGCGGCGCTGGCCGACGTCGAGCGCCTGCTAGACGATCCACCGGAGCACGTGTCGTGGTATCAGCTGACGCTGGAGCCCGGCACACGCTTTCACCGCGATCCACCGCCGCTGCCGGACGACGATCAGGTGGCCGACATTCAGGAGGGCGGGCTGGCGCGACTGACGGCAGCCGGCTTCGAGCGCTATGAGGTGTCTGCTTTCGCGCGCTCCGGAAGACGCTGCCGGCACAATCTCAACTACTGGCGTTTTGGCGATTATCTGGCGTTCGGCGCAGGTGCCCACGGCAAGCTAACGGCGCCCGACGGATGGCCAGCTCGCTACGAGCGTCCCCGGCACCCGCGGCGCTACCAAGCCGTCCGGCCGCCGTTGGCCGAGTCGCTGCAGCCGGTCGCCGCCGCGCAGCTGCCGTTTGAATTCTTCCTGAACACCCTGCGGTTGGTCGACGGCCATCGGATCGATGCGCTGCCCGATGTTGGCGATACCGTTCGGAGGGCCACCGAGCAGCAATTGAGCGAGGCCGAACGGCGCGGTCTGCTGGAGCGGCCCGATGGGCTGCGTTTTCGACCCTCGGCGCTGGGGTTTCGCTTTTTGAACGACTTACAAGCGCTTTTTCTGCCGTAGCGAAAAAGCCGCTGCTAAGCGTGTTGGCGATGCGCGATTGATCGATTTATACACAATCTCGCTTTTAACCCTATTTTTAATGCATAAGCTGCCAATGAGTTGAATTTCGGTCTATGAAGAGATTGCTAACTCTATGAATTTATTGATCCTATAGAATTGCGCAGATTTTGATCATTATGACAGCGGTGTAATAAATACGCGGGTTTGCGGCGGTTAATCAAGGTCGCTCCACAGACTTATCCACAGGTTTTGTGGATAATGGAAAAACGGCGCGCGGCAACCTTGCAGCGCTTGCTCGGGATGTGCGGAGCCGTTATCCTACGCGGCCTTTTTTTGCCGGCTCGCGTCCCAATATCCGGGGCCACAGTCACCAGCGGAATTACTCGCCATGAAAGCCGATACGCATCCCAAATACGAAGAAATGGTCGTTACCTGCAGCTGTGGCAACACGTTCACGACGCGCTCGACGCTCGGCGGCCCGCTCCAGGTCGAAGTTTGCTCAAATTGCCACCCTTTCTATACCGGCAAACAAAAAATTGTTGATGCTGGTGGCCGGGTCGACAAGTTTCGGCGAAAATACGCCCGTTCCTGACACGACGGCGCGCCGCACACGGTTGCGCTCGTCCGACAATCCGAATTCGAAACGACGAGGGCAGCGCCGCTTGCTTCGTTCCGCCGCGCTCTGCCTTTGCCTGAGCGAACGGATCGGCCCGGCAGCGCTCGCTCGCTGACCGACGACCTGTGACGAAGGATGGCGCGATGAGTGATCAAAACTACAAACTGACCAGCCCCGGCGGCGACGAGATGGACCTGCCCGTATTGACCGGGTCGATGGGTCCCGACGTTCTCGACATAGGCAGCCTGTACAAAGAACAGGGCGTATTTACGTACGACCCCGGTTTTGTAGCCACCGGCAGCTGCTCGAGTGCGATCACTTACATCGACGGTGCCCAGGGCAAGCTGATGTACCGGGGCTACCCCGTTGAGCAGCTTGCGCAACAGTCGAGCTTCATCGAAGTTGCGTACCTGTTGATCCACGGTGATCTACCCACTGAGGACCAGCTCGACGAGTTCACGACGACCATCACGCGCCATACGATGGTCAACGAGACCATCCTCCGGTTCTACAACGGGTTTCGCTACGACGCGCATCCGATGGCGCAGCTGTCGGCCGTGGTCGGTTCGATGTCGGCGGTCTACCACGACTCAACGGATATTTCCGATCCGCAGCATCGCGATATTTTCGCGCACCGCATCATCGCCAAACTGCCGACGATCGCCGCGGCGGCTTACAAGCACTCGATTGGTCAGCCGTTCGTCTACCCGCGCAACGATCTCGACTACTGCCAGAACATTCTGAATATGTTCTTCGCTGTTCCGGCCGAGCCGTATCACATCGACCCGATCGCTGCCGAAGCGCTGGATCTGCTCTTCATCCTGCACGCCGATCACGAGCAGAACTGCTCAACGTCGACGGTGCGTATGGCCGGCAGCTCTGGCGCGAATCCGTACTCGGCGATCGCCGCCGGCATCTCCGCCTTGTGGGGCCCTGCCCATGGCGGCGCAAACGAAGCTGTGTTGAACATGCTCGAGGAGATCGGCGATACCAGCAACATCCCGAAATTTGTCGAAAAAGCGAAAGACAAGAACGATCCGTTCCGCCTCATGGGCTTCGGCCATCGGGTCTATAAGAATTTCGACCCGCGGGCGACCATCATTCGCGAAATGTGCCACCGCGTGCTGGCGAAAATGGGCCGCACCGATACGCCGTTGTTCGATCTTGCGCTCGAACTGGAACAGGTTGCTCTGAAAGACCCGTACTTCATCGAGAAAAACCTGTACCCGAACGTCGATTTCTATTCGGGCATCATCTACAAGGCGCTCGGTATCCCGACGACGATGTTTACGGTCATGTTCGCCATTGGCCGCTGCGTTGGCTGGGTTGCCCACTGGCGCGAGATGGTCGAAGAGAAAGGTCGTATTTCGCGGCCGCGGCAGCTGTATACAGGACCTGAGCCCCGCGACTACCGCAAGATTTCGGAAAGGTAGTCGTACAGCGTCAACTCAATAAAAAGGGCAGTACCTGCCGGTACTGCCCTTTTTTTATCGCTAAATGTCGCGTTAGACGACGGCGGCCAGCAGGTTGGCTTCGAGCAACATCTGCTCGATCTGCGCCGGCCGAAAACGTTTCATCGGTTTGCCGTCAACGGGGCTGCAAGGTGCTTGCCTCAGTCCGTTAACCGGGAACACCGTTGCTTCGATGACGGCATCGTCCAGCGAGAACGCGTAGCCCGGAAACGCGCTGGACTCGTCACGGCGGTTTTTCAGACGTCGCTGGTATGACTGCACCGGAAACCCTGAGTTTTCCAGCGTAAACAGCACGTCTTCCGGTGTGTCGCTGAACACGTGCAGGTTGATCGCCGCACCCTCGCCGGCTGTGCCGGCAGCGACGGGGCCGACCAATCGCGGTGAGAATGCCACCAGCCTTTGCATGGCAAGCAACGCCGTACGGCGCAGTCGGGTGATTCGCCCTTGGTGCTCTTCGCGTCCAAACAATTTTTGATGTTCAACCAGCGCCCGCTCGATTTCGGTGTTGGTCGGCAGCGCTGCCCTGCCACGGATGTTCAGTCGTGCGCCGGCCTTGCGTTTCGCTTGACCGAAATTGTCGATGCCCTGCTCGGCGATGATTCGCGCCGCTTCTTGCGCAACCTGCGCCCGCAACCGTTCCAGATCGTCATATTTCGGCATGGCTGAACTCACTCTCGTGGCCTAGAACAAAGGGTCTTCGTTCGATTCCGACAGGTCGTCCTCGTTGAACGGGTCGCCGCCAACGGGTCCTGCCAAATCGGTGAAGTCGGGTCGTGGTGCGTATTCGTCACGAAAGGTTTCGAATACAAAGTCCGAGTCCCCTGGTCGCGCGAGTTTGCCGGTGCTCGGCGAAATGCGGACCGTGGTCATGCCGTCGGGCTGTGGCGCAACGTTGTTGGGCGCGTCGGCCAATGCCCGTTCGATGAAGCGAATCCAGATCGGCAGCGCGGTACGTGAGCCTTCTTCACGGCCGCCGAGCGGTCGGTCTTCATCAAAACCAACCCATACCGTCGCCACGAGATCGGCTGTGAAGCCCGCGAACCATGCGTCGCGACGGTCGTTCGATGTCCCTGTTTTGCCAGATAGATCGGTGCGGCCGAGCACACGGGCTCGCACACCCGTACCGCGCCGAATCACATCGCGCATGATGTCGCTGACGACCCACGCGTTGCGGGCATCGATCACCCGCTCGGCGAGTTTCGTATCGGCGAACAGTTCCGGTTCCTCAGCAGCGGTCGGCCAATAGTCATCTGCTGCGGCGAGCGTCGGCTGCGTCGAAATGAGGGTTGCTTCGATACCGCCAGGCTCGTCGTCCGTTTCGGGTGCTTCGCAGCTCGCGCAGACGATGACCGGGTCGGCGCTGTACAGCGTCTCGCCGTTCGCATCTTTGATGCGATCAATAAAGTACGGGTCGATGCGGTAACCGGTATTCGCGAAAATGCCGTAGGCGCTCGCGAGTTTCAGCGGCGACATGGCGCCGCTGCCGAGCGCGACCGACGTGTCGCGCGGAATCTCGGCACCGGAAAAACCAAATCGCTGCAAGTACTCGTGTGCGTGGCGGATGCCCATCCGGAGAAGTATCCGTACCGAGACGAGATTCAGCGATCGATAAAGGGCTTGCCGCAATGGCGTGGGACCATTGAACCGGCCGCCGTAGTTAATGGGTCGGTAGTCTTTCTCGAGTTCCGCCGATTCCAGGACCACTGGCGCATCGTTCTCGATCGTCGCTGCCGTCATGCCCGCGTCGAGCGCTGCGGAGTAAATGAAAGGCTTAAACGTCGAACCGGGCTGGCGTTTGATTTGGACGGCGCGGTTGAATTTGCTGGCACGATAGTCAAAGCCACCGTGCAGCGCCGCAACGGCACCGTCGCTGGGGTCGAGCGCCACGATAGCCCCTTGCACGGTCGGCAGCTGTGCGATCGTGTAGCCGCTATCCACCGTCGGGATCACGTAGACGACGTCACCCGGCGCGAGCACCTCTGTCGCCGTTTCAACAACCGCTCCGACGTTGTCGTCATCGATGTATTCGCGAGCCCAAGCAAGGTTGGCGAACGGAATCGTCACAATCTCGTCGTTCGCGAGTGCGAGGCGTGCGCCGGTTTCGTCGACGTCGCGCACGAGCGCCACTTTAAGCGGCCCGTACTGCGGCTGGTTGCTCAGCGCCTGGCGTTCGGCCGGCGTCAGCGGGGCGCTCGGGTCGTTGTCGAGCGTCGTCTCGAGCTGTGCCAGCGGTCCGCGCCAGCCGTGCCGACGGTCGTATTCGAGCAACCCGTTTATCAGCGCAAACACCGCTGCTTCCTGCAGCTCGGAGTCGAGCGTCGTGTAAACCTGGTAGCCCGCCGAATAAATGTCGTCGCCGAACTGCGCCAGCATTTCCTGACGAACCATCTCGGCCAGGTACGGCGCGGTTACCTCGACGTCCGGTCCGTGCAGCTCCGACTCCAGTGGGTAGTCGAGCGCCGCCTGGTGCTCGGCCTCGTTGAGATAGCCGAGTTCGCGCATGCGGCGGAGCACATACGCACGTCTTTGTTTGGCGTTCTCCGGGCCGCTGACCGGATTGTTGTTTGACGGTGCGTTGAGCAGGCCGACGATGGTCGCGGCTTCTGCCACATGCAGATCTTCCAGCGGTTTGTCGTAGTAAACCTGCGCAGCTGCGGCAACCCCGTAGGCACGCTGACCGAAAAACATCTTATTGAGAAACATCGCCAGGATTTCTTCTTTCGAGAATTCCTGCTCGATGCGCCACGCCAGATAAATCTCGCGAAGCTTGCGGACGAAACTACGATCGCGGGTCAGAAAGTAGTCGCGGGCCAGCTGCATTGTGATCGTGCTGCCACCTTGGCCACGCCGTCCGGACAAAGCCAGTTTCCATGCCGCTCGCAGCAAACCCTGGTAGTCGACACCCGGATGCTCGAAAAACCGGTCGTCTTCGGATGCGAGCAGCGCGTGGATGACGAATTCGGGAATCGCGTCGTAGGTCACCGGGCTGCGCCGCTCTTCGCCGATTTCGGCAATCAATAAACCGTCACGCGTGTAGACGCGCAGCGGTACTTTCAGCGGAATGTCGCGAATGGTCTCGGCCGGGGGCAGATTTGGCGCTTCGAAGAAATAGCCGCCAATGACGGCGGCGGTGCCGCTAACCGCGCCGGCAATACCCAGCGACGTGAGGCACAGCAATATGCGAATGGATCGAGGCATCAGTTTCGCGCCGCGCAAGCCGACGTCGGGTGAGTTTGCAGAGGAATCATCGTCATGTAACGCCAGCTGACGGCGTTCGGGTTCCGGATCATATAGAACGATACCGCGTCGCGGCCAGGAGCGGCTCGTGCCAGCAGACAGCGTCGACGTTCTCGGCTACCATCGAACTCGGAGGGATACAACATAATAAGACGCGCCGAAAAGCGGCTGATTCGCCGGCACGGGGCGATTTCCGATACGCGGCGAGGACGGGGCGCCGGCGACGTACCGAGTGGAACGGCCCACGTTGTGGCCGGGTCTCGACCGGCATTATTTAACATTAGTCTCTATCGGTACGTGGTTCACAGATTGCACTGTGTCCGGTGCCGTAGTATGCCGCCTGACTCTGGGGGAACAGGCTGTGTGCAATTTAACACTCTGTTGCTTTATAGTTAAACAGTTTTGTTGATGTCAGGGGCTACATCCTTATCAGAAACTTCTGATTCGTAAGGGGAAATAGGTGGTTTTCGGGAACAAGAAAAAGCCTTTGCTTGGCCTCGACATTACGACCTCGTCGATCAAGCTGATCGAACTCTCGCAGAGCGGAAAACACTTCCGGGTCGAGTCGTATGCAGCCGAGCCAACGCCGGCGAACGCAATCAACGAAAAGAACATCGTTGACTCGCAGGCCGTGGGCGATGCCATTCGTCGCGCGGTGAAACGTTCGGGTTCCAAAACGCGCGATGTTGCCATCGCGATTTCCGGTGACGCGGCAATCACCAAGGTCATTCAAATGCCGGCCAGCCTGAGCGAGGCCGACCTCGAAGGTCAGGTCGAAATTCAGGCCGACCAGTACATTCCGTTCCCGATGGAAGAGGTCAGTTTCGACTTCGAGATTCAGGGCGCCAACGACGCCGACCCCGACATGCTCGACGTGTTGTTGGTAGCAACGCGCACGGACAACGTCGATCAGCGCCAAGCCGCGGTCGATGCGGCTGGACTCGCGGCCAAGGTTGTCGACGTCGAAGCGTTTGCGCTCGAAAACGCCTGTCAGCTTCTGACCCATCAAGTGCCGAACGGCGGCATTGGGCAAGCGCTGGCGGTGGTCGACATCGGCGCCAGCTCAACGACCTTCAGCGTGCTCGAAGATATGCGCGTCATTTACACGCGCGACTTCGCTTTCGGTGGCCAGCAGCTAACCGAAGAGATCATGCGTACGTACGGTCTGTCGATGGAAGACGCTGGGCGTGCGAAGAAAGAAGGTGGTTTGCCGAGCAACTACCAGCCTGAAGTTCTCGATCCGTTCATCGATGACATGACGCAGCAGGTATCGCGTTCGCTGCAGTTCTATTTGGCATCCGGTGGCGGTCGCGAGCAGCCGGACCTCATTCTGGTCTGCGGCGGCTGCGCTAATATTCCTGGCATCGCGGACGTCATTTCGAGTCGTGTCGGCATTCCGACCGAAATTGGCGATCCGATGGGACAAATGAAGATCGCGTCGAAGGCGAAGTCGCAGGGTGTGCGCAAGGACGCTACGGCTTTACTGACGGCATGCGGTCTAGCGCTGCGGAGTTTCGACTGACATGCCAAGAATTAACCTGCTTCCATGGCGCGAAGAACAACGCAAACAGCGCCAGCAGCAATTCGGTATCGCCGCGGCGGCGGCAATCGGCGTCGCGGCGCTGTTCGTCTGGATCGTCAATCTGTTCTTTGACGGCCGGATCGATTATCAGCGCGATCGCAACCTTCGGCTCGAAAACGAGATCGCCCAGATCCGTCGCAGCATTACCGAGATCGAGGACCTCGAGCAGCAGAAAGACCGTCTGCTGGCCCGCATGGAAATCATCGAGCAGCTGCAGACCAGCCGGCCGGAAGTCGTTCATCTCTTCCAGGAGCTCGTGGCGTCAGTCCCGGACGGCGTCTATCTCACTGGAGTCACGCAGACCAATCGTGACCTTGCGATTACCGGTCTTGCGCAATCGAGTACGCGCGTGTCCGCGCTGATGCGCAATATCGACGCATCGCCGTGGCTGACCGACCCGCAGCTCGACAAGATCGAAACCGTCGTCGAAAGCGGTAATGAAGAATTCCGTTTTGAGCTCACGGCGAAACAAGACAATCCGAACGCCGAAGACGGAGAAGAACAATGAATCTCGTCGAAGAGCTGAAATCACTCGATACCAACGACCCTGGGCGCTGGCCGCTGCCGTTTCGTATTGCCGCAATCGTTATTCTGTTCGTGCTCGTGTTCGGCGCCGGTTCTTACTACCTCGTCTACAAGAAAAAGCAACCAGAGCTCGAGCTCGCGCAAAACCGCGAAGCCGAGCTTCGCAGCCAGTTCGAGTCCGATCAACGTAAGGCTGCCAATCTCGAAGCGTACAAAGAGCAACTGCAGCAGATTCGCTCGTCGTTCGGCACGATGCTGCGCCAGCTCCCGGGCGAGACCGAAATCCCGAGTTTGATTGTCGATATCTCGCAGACCGGTCTCGGCGCTGGGCTCGAGGAAAAGCTGTTCGAAACGCAGCCGGAAAATCCCAAGGGTTTCTACGCCGAAAAGCCAATCATGATTCGGCTCGCCGGCAACTATCACGAGATGGGGCAGTTTGCGAGTCAGGTCGCCGCGCTGCCGCGTATCGTGACGCTGCACGACATCAAAATTCGTCCGGCCAACGAACGTGATGCGCGGAATACCGGTGCTCGGGTCGGCGCCGACCAGCTGATCATCGACGTCGTTGCGAAAACTTATCGCTATCTCGACGAGGAGTCTGAGTGATGAGTCGTCGAACGATGCAGCGGTTGGTTGCGTTGCTGACGCTTAGCGTTGCGCTCGGAGCTTGTGGCCGCAACATGGACGATCTCGAGCAGTACATCGATACGATCAAAGCGCAGCCGGGCCAGCGGCCCGAGCAGCTGCCGGAGATTCGTCCGTATGAAACGGTGCGCTACACGGCCGACGCCGGCAACGCCCGTTCGCCGTTCGAACCGGATCGGCCAACCGTCTCACAGCGCACGACCGGGCCGCGGCCGATCGACGATCGGCCGAAAGAGTATCTCGAGCGCTTTCCGCTCGACAGTCTGGCCATGGCCGGCACGCTGAGTCTCGCCGGCACGTCGTATGCCTTGCTGATCGATCCGGAAGGATTGGTGCACCAGGTGCTGCGAGGCAACTACATCGGCCAGAACGACGGTCGCATCGTCAACATCACCGATTCTAAAATTGAAGTCATGGAAATCGTCTCGGACGGAATTGGCGGCTACGTCGAACGCGAAGCCACCATCAGTCTGGCTGATTGATGCCGATAAGGCATAGGGAGTTACAAAGAATGACGCGCGCACACGTTTTCCAATCAGCCAAGGGGGGGCGGCAATTCGGTTTTGTCCGAGCGGTCGCCGCGCTGTGGACGCTGGCTGCGCTTGCTGCGACCAGTGCCGTTGCTCAGGACGCCAGCAAAACGCTAACCGACATTCAGGTCCAGCGCTTGCCAAACCAGCAGGTTGAGCTGACCCTGATACTCAGCGGCCCGGCCGAAGAGCCACTCAGCTTTACGATCGACAATCCGGCGCGTATCGCGCTGGATCTGGCCGACACCGCGCTCGGCATTACCCAGCGTCGCCGTGACGTTAACGTCGGCGGTCTGTCGACAGTGTTGACGGCCGAGGCGAACGGTCGCACCCGCGTCGTATTGAACTTGGACACGCTGACGACCTACGAGACTCGCGCGGTCGGCAACAGCGTCATTGTAACGCTCGGTGAAGCGGAAGCCGGCGTGGCTGGCCCGACCTTCTCGAGCGCGCCGGCGACCAGTTTCCAAACATCTGCTGCGGCCGGTTCGCGGAGCATCGGTAACGTCGATTTTCGTCGTACGCGTGAAGGCGGCGGCCGGATCATCGTTGACCTTTCCGACCCGTCGACCGCCGTCGATATCCGCCAGGAAGGCGGTCGCGTCGTTGCTGAGTTCCGCAACACCGACTTGCCGAGCGAGCTGGTACGCCGTTTGGACGTGCAGGACTTCGCAACACCGGTAACGACGATCGATGCAATCCGCGTCAACAACGACGCGCGCGTGATCATCACGGCTGAAGGCGCCTACGACCAGCTCGCCTATCAGTCCGACAACGTATTCACCATCGAGATCAACCCGCAAATCGATGTCGACGAAGGCACACAGGGATTGTTCTCAGAAGACAAGACCTACGACGGCGAGCGGGTCACACTGAACTTCCAGGACATTGAGACGCGCGCGGTATTGCAGCTGCTGGCTGAGATCAGCGGTCAGAACATCGTCGTTGCCGACACGGTCCAGGGCAACGTCACGCTGCGTCTTAACAACGTGCCGTGGGATCAGGCGCTCGACATCGTGCTGACCACCAAGGGTCTCGACATGCGCGCCAACGGCAACGTCATCATCGTGGCGCCGGCCGAAGAGATCGCGGCTCGCGAAAAAGCGGAGCTCGAGGCGAAGGCGCAAATCGCCGAACTCGAGCCGCTGTTCAGCGAGTTCCTGCAGGTCAACTACGCCAAGGCCACTGACCTTGCCGACCTCATTCAGAATCAAACGGGTATCGCTGGTTCGCTGCTGTCGGAGCGCGGCAGTGTGGCGATCGACGAACGCACCAATACGCTACTGGTGCGCGATACCGGTGAGAACCTGCGAGCGATTCGCCGGCTCGTCACGACGCTCGACATTCCGGTGCGCCAGGTCATGGTCGAATCGCGCATCGTCGTCGTCAACGACGACTTCAGTCGCGAATTTGGTTCGCGGCTCGGCCTGACCGCGGTGCAAGAGAATTCCAGCGACGGTCTATTTTCAACCACCGGTACCAGCGCTGGTTCCGGCACGATCACCGACTCGGCGCTCGACAACCTGTCCAACTCCGGTCAGCCGTTCCCGGTCGAAGCGCCGATTATCGACAACCGATACAACGTCAACCTGCCGGTCGTCAGTCCGGCCGGCCAAATTGCTCTGGCCGTGCTCGACTCGGATTACATTCTCGATCTCGAGCTCTCGGCGCTGCAGGCGGAAAACAAAGGCGAGGTCGTATCGACGCCTCGCGTCATCACCGCCAACCAGCGCGAAGCCGTCATCCGCCAAGGTGTGGAAATTCCATTCCAGGAAGCGGCGTCGAGCGGGGCGACGACGACCCAGTTTAAGGATGCGGTGCTCGAGCTTCGGGTGACCCCGCAAATTACGCCCGACAACAACATCATCATGGATCTGCGCGTTGCGCAGGACAGCGTCGGCGAACTCGTCGCCAGCGCCACGGGCGGTTTCGTGCCGAGTATCGACACGCGCGAAGTCATCACGCAGGTTCTGGTTCGCGATGGCCAAACCGTGGTCCTGGGTGGTGTTTATACGACCGAGCGAACCGAGGTCAACACGAAGGTGCCGTTGATCGGAGACATTCCTGGCCTGGGCGTTTTGTTCCGCTCGTCGCGCCGCGTCTCCAACAAATCGGAACTGTTGATTTTCATTACGCCAAAAATTCTCGATGAGGATGTCTCCGTTTACTAGCGACGGCCGTGGGCTGGGACGACGGACTTTCCGAAGAGCTTTAGGAACTGAAACGATGAGATTCTCGAAACTTCTGCTAATCGCCTTTTTCGGCGCGGCACTCGCGGCCTGCAGCAGTGGCGGTACCGACGATTCCCTGACCGGCGGCGCCGGCGGTGGAGCAACCGGCGGTGGCGCTGGCGGCGGCGGTGGCGGTGGTGCTGGCGGCGGCGTCAACGATACGATCACGATCGGTTCCGGATCGGGAGCGACCTTTATCCCCGGCGTCGTCGAAGTCTCGCAGACGATGTTGCCGGCCGGTGGTAGCGCCAGTATTACGGTCACCTTCGTTGACGGCACGAACACCTTGGTCAGCGACAGCATCATGGTGACCTTTACGTCGACCTGTGCGGCTGGCGGACTTGCGAATATTGTCGAAAGCAGCGTCACCACAACGACCGGCTCGGCAACGGCTACGTATTCAGCCACCGGTTGCTCCGGCGACGACGAAATTGTTGCGACCGCAAACGTCAGTGGTGCCGCGCTGCGCGCAACCAACACGGTCAATGTCATGCCGGCGGCAGTAGGTTCGATCAACTTCATCAGCGCCGACCCGACTAACATCGGCCTGCAAGGCACTGGCGGTGCTGGGCGACAGGAAACGTCCACGGTCCGTTTTCGAGTTGTTGATGCGACGGGTGGGCCGGTTCCCGACACCGACGTGGCGTTTACACTGAATACCCCTGTTGGCGGTATCGTGTTGCAACCGACCAACGCTGTCTCCGACGCGCAAGGCTTCGTCCAGACCGTTATTTCGGCAGGCACGGTCGCTACGCCCGTTCGAATCACCGCGACGGTCGTCGGGTCTGCTCCGGTTATCGCAACGCAGTCGGACCAGCTGACAATTACGACCGGTATTCCGGACAACGATTCGGTCTCGCTCTCTACGGAGTGCGTCAACATCGAAGGCTGGAACTTCGACGGTGAGACGACAGAGACGACGATTCGCTTGTCTGACCGCTTCAACAACCCGGTACCCGACGGCACGGCTGTGACATTTACGTCAGAGGGCGCGCAGATAGGCGGGTCTTGCGTCACTCAGACCACGCAATCGAACGGCGGTGGCGTTTGTTCGGTCGACCTCGTCAGTCAGTCACCGCGTCCATCTGACGGTCGTGTGACCATTCTGGCGTCGACTATCGGTGAGGAATCGTTTACGGACCTCGACGGCAACGGTCGTTTCAACGGTACCGACATACCGCAAAATATCGGCGAGCCGTTCCAGGACGAGAACGAAGACGGTATCTATCAGATCACCGAACCGTTCCGAGATTTCAATCAGAACGGTCTGCGGGACGACGCCAACCAGGCGTTTTACGCAGGCTTTAACGGACTGCTTTGCGACGCCGTCGGCGGCGCTGTCTGCAGCGTCAACGAAACGCTGTTTGTTAGCGACCAAATCGTCGTTGTGCTGTCCGCAAGCACGGCACTGATTACCGATAATGTCGGCGGCTTGATCACCGGCGGCGGCGGTAGCGTGACGTTTACGATCGGCGATTTCAAAGGAAACGGGACAACCCCGCAGCCGATGGCTGGCGGCACCACCGTTTCCTTCGCGACGACCAGCGGTACGTTGAGCTCAACGGGCTTCACGGTGCCGTGTTCGAACTTCAATGGCCCGCTGAATTTCTCGATTAGCGTCAACAACGTTAACCAGGCCGGCACCCTGACGGTGACCGTGAGTACACCGAACGGTATCGAGACGCTTTATGCGATCGGCGTGCAGCCATAAGAGATAGTGTTTCTAATCAAAGCCCCGCTATTATGGCGGGGCTTTTTTTTGCCTGACAGATTTGTTTCTCCGTGAATGTTTACCTAATTGGCCCGATGGGGGCCGGCAAGTCCGCGGTCGGCAAGCAACTCGCCCGGCTGCTGAAGCTCGAGTTCATTGACTCGGACTCGGAAATCGAGCGCCGTACTGGTGTCGATATTCCGTTCATCTTCGAGAAGGAAGGCGAGGCCGGGTTTCGCAAACGCGAGTCCGCGGTCATCGCCGATCTGACCGAGCGCAACAACCTCGTGCTGGCGACCGGCGGCGGCGTCATCGGCGATCCGGAAAACCGGCGCCGGCTGGGATCGCGCGGTCAGGTGGTTTATCTAACCGCCAGTATTGAGCAACAGCTCACGCGCACGAGCCGTGGTCGCGAGCGCCCGCTGCTGAAAGACGGCGAACCGCGTGACGTTCTGACCCGTCTCATGGAGGTGCGCGAGCCGCTGTACACCGAGCTAGCCGACATGGTCGTTGAGACCGACAAGCGGCGGGTCAACGACGTCGCCGACGAAATCGTTGCTCGGCTGGAGGCGCTGTAGCCAGCCAGGGCGCGGTTTCGCGACCCGTCGTTCGCCGCTATGCTTCGCCGGTGATCGAACGAACCGTGTACGTAGACCTAGACACGCGTAGCTACGCGATCCGGATCGCCGCCGGCGCGCTCGGCCTCAAGGATGCGCTGGCGCACCATATCGACGGACCAGACGCGCTCGTTGTCAGCAATGACACCGTCGCGCCGCTGTACGCCGGGCGCATACAACCGGCGCTCGGCGACGTGCGCCATGAGCTCGTCACGATCGCCGACGGTGAGCAACACAAAAACCTTGCGGCGGTCGAGACGATCATCGACGCACTCGTCGGCATGGGCGCCAATCGCGATACGACGGTGATTGCGTTGGGCGGCGGCGTAGTCGGCGACATCGCCGGGTTCGCGGCGGCGAGTTATCAGCGCGGCGTCAACTTCATTCAGGTGCCAACGACATTATTAGCGCAGGTCGATTCGTCGGTCGGCGGCAAAACCGGCGTTAATCACCAAGCCGGCAAGAACTTGATCGGTGCGTTCCATCAGCCGGTTCATGTGCTCATTGACCTTGAGACCTTGGCGACGTTACCGCCTCGGGAGCTCGCTGCGGGCCTTGCGGAAGTCGTGAAATACGGCGTTCTCGGCGACCTCGAGTTTTTCGCCTGGCTCGAGTCGAATATGGCGGCGCTGCGCGCGCTCGACCACGCCGCATTGACTGAAGCGATCGCTCGTTCCTGCACCGCCAAGGCGCTGGTCGTTGCCGCCGATGAGCACGAGCGCAATCAGCGAGCGCTTCTCAATCTCGGCCATACTTTCGGTCACGCCATTGAGACTGTGGCCGGTTACGGTGCCTGGCTGCACGGCGAGGCGGTGGCGGCCGGCATGGTGATGGCGGCGGTGGCGAGCGATCTCGCCGCGGCCGACGTCGAACGCCTGCAGGCCCTTTTGGCTGCGGCTGGATTGCCAACCGCGCCGCCGCCCGTCGGCGGCGAAAATCTGTGGCAGGCGATGCAGCTCGACAAAAAAGTCTTGTCCGGCCAGGTTCGTCTCGTGCTGCTGCGCGCGCTGGGCGATGCCTACGTCACGGCCGACTACGATCAAGGCGCGCTCGAGCGCGCGCTCGCCATGGCCGATGGCTGATCAGCCGGCACCTTACGCCGCCGACGCTGCGGCCAGTCGCGGCCGACGCTATCCAGAGCCGCCGTCTCGTTACCGCAACGCGTTCCAGCGCGACCGCGACCGCGTCGTGCACTCCACCGCATTTCGCCGGCTGGTTTACAAAACCCAAGTTTTCGTCAATCACGAGGGTGATCTCTATCGCACTCGGCTGACTCACTCGCTGGAAGTTGCCCAGGTCGCCCGCACGGTCGCCAACACCTTGGGGCTCAACGAATCGTTGACCGAGGCGATTTGCCTCGCCCACGATCTCGGCCACACGCCGTTTGGTCACGCCGGGCAGGATGCATTACATGCGTGCATGCGCGACTACGGTGGCTTCGAGCACAACCTACAGTCGCTGCGGATCGTGGACGTGTTGGAACAAAAGTACCCAACGTTTGACGGTCTGAATCTGTCGTTCGAGACTCGCGAGGGCATTCTCAAGCACTGCTCGCTGAACGATGCGCGCCAGCTCGGCGATGTTGGCCAGCGCTTCATCGATCGCCAGCAGCCCGGCCTCGAGGCGCAGCTCGCCAATGTCGCCGACGAAATCGCCTACAACCACCACGACATCGACGACGGCCTGCGGGCCGGTTTGCTCGACGTCGACGACATGTGCAGCGAAGCGCTGTTCGAGACCCAATTCCAAGAAGTGCGGCGCGAATTTCCCGGTCTCGATTCGCGACGCACGATTCACGAAACCATCCGCCGTATGTTCGGCGTAGCGGTCAACGACCTGATTGGCGAGAGTCAGCGCCGCCTTGGCGATGCAGCACCCGCCAATATCGACGCCGTCCGCGCTGCGCCGGGGCCGTTGATCGGTTTCAGCGAGGCGCTGAAACGCGATCACATTGCGATGAAACAATATCTGCGCGACAAGCTGTATCGTCACCCGCGAGTGCGCGACATGACCGAACGCGCTAAATCGATCATCAACCAACTGTTTGCGGCCTACATGCAGGATGCGAGTCGCCTGCCTGAGGATTTTCAGGCCCGCATTGGTGTGCCAGACTCGCTGCCGCGCGTTGTCGCCGATTACATCGCCGGGATGACCGACCGCTTCGCCCAGCTCGAACATGAGCGGCTCGGTCGCGTGGCCGGTGCTGCCTGATCGGTTGCGCGCCGCCAACGACTTTTCGTACGAAGGACTACCAGTGACCCCGAAAGCCATCCCCGCCCGCGAGCGACTGATCTTCGCGCTCGACGTGCCGAGTGCCGACGCCGGCCGTCGCCTGGCCGACGAACTCGGCGACGCCGTGTCGTTCTATAAGATCGGTCTCGAACTTGCGATGACCGACGGTTATTTCGACCTCCTCGATTGGCTGCTCAGCCGCGACAAAAAGGTCTTTGTCGACGTCAAATTGTTCGATGTGCCGGCAACCGTTGCGGCGGCGGTACGCAACCTTGCGCAGCGCGGCGCGACATTCTGCACGGTGCATGGCAATCAGTCGATCATGGAAGCGGCCGCCGCCGAAAAGGGCGCATTGAAGGTACTGGCGGTGACCGCCCTGACCAGTCTCGATCGCGGCGATCTCGATGATCTCGGTTTCGACTGCGATGTGGCCGAGCTGGTGCTGTCGCGGGCGCGCCGTGCCTTCGAGGCGGGCTGCGACGGCGTGATCTCATCGGGCCTCGAAGTTGCGCGGCTGCGCGAGCATGTCGACGAGCGCCTGCTCGTCGTTACCCCTGGCATTCGGCCGGTGGACAACCGCCCCAGTGACGATCAAAAACGCGTCGTCAGCGTCGAGCAAGCGTTTGCCAACGGCGCCGATCACATTGTTGTCGGTCGGCCAATCCGCGACGCCGCCTCGCCCCGTGCGGCGGCCGAAGCCATTCAAGCGACGATTGCCGCGCAATTCGAGGCCACACAATGAACGCGCCGCTCGAGAACGACCGCTTTTTACGGGCGTTGCGGCGCCAGCCAATCGACCGAACGCCGATTTGGATCATGCGCCAGGCCGGTCGCTACCTGCCGGAGTATCGCGAGATACGGGCCCAGGCGGGCGACTTCATGGCGCTGTGCCGCAACCCGGAACTCGCCTGCGAAGTCACGCTGCAGCCGCTGCGCCGTTTTGCGCTCGATGCGGCGATTTTGTTCAGCGACATCCTAACCGTGCCCGACGCGCTCGGCCTCGGCCTCTATTTCGAAACCGGCGAAGGTCCGCGCTTCGAGCGACCGCTCCGCGACGCCGCCGCAATCCGCGCGTTGCCCAACGTCGATATTGCGACTGAGCTTGGCTACGTGACCGATGCCGTCTCGCTCATCCGCCGCGAACTCGCCGGCAAAGTCCCGCTGATCGGTTTTGCCGGCAGTCCGTGGACCGTCGCGACGTATATGGTCGAAGGCGGCAGCAGCAAGAACTTTGCGCGCATCAAGTCGCTGATCTATGACGATCCGGCGAGCGCCGATCACTTGCTGGCGCACCTTGCCGACACGACCGCCAACTATCTCAATGCGCAGCTGGCGGCCGGCGCGCAAGCTGCGATGATTTTCGACACCTGGGGCGGTGCCCTGGAGCCGACGGCGTACCAGCGCTTCTCGCTGGCGCCGATGCAGCGTATCGTCGAACAGCTCGCCGTTGGCGACGGCGACGCGCGAATCCCGGTAATTCTCTTCACCAAAGGTGCGGGCCAACGACTGGCTGCGATGGCGGATACCGGTTGCGATGCGCTCGGTGTCGACTGGACGCTCGAGCTCGCCGATGCGCGGCGGCTCACGGCGGATCGAGTGGCGCTGCAGGGCAATCTCGACCCATCCGTGCTGTACGCCAATCCAGAGGCGATACGGGCCAAAGTCGCCGAGACTTTGGCTAGCTACGGCAGCGGTCCCGGGCACGTGTTCAATCTCGGGCACGGCATCCACCCCGACATCAATCCGGATCACGTCAGCGCGCTCGTCGACGCCGTGCACGAGTTCAGCCCGCGCTGGCACGGCACGTAAGCCCACTGCCCGATCATGCAGCCGCCGAGCTACAACATCGCCGAACGCGAGGCGCGTCTTGCCGGCATGAAGCGCGTGGCGCTGTCGCTGCTGCTCGCCATGCTGGCGTTGTACGTCGTGACGGGCCTGTACGAGGCGACGTACCCGTGGCTGTCGTATGTGCGTGCGTTCGCTGAGGCCGCGACCGTTGGGGCGTTGGCGGACTGGTTCGCCGTCACGGCGTTGTTCCGTCACCCGATGGGGATTCCCATTCCGCACACGGCCATTGTCCAGCAGCGCAAGGACGAACTCGGTGCAACGCTGGCGCGTTTCGTCGCCGAGAACTTTTTGGTCATCGATGCACTGCGTCCTCGGCTCGAGGCTATTCGCTTTGCGGACGCCTTCGCGAAGTGGGTGTCGCAGGAGCAAAACGCACGCCGACTGGCCGACGATATCGCCGGCGTGTTGTCGCAGGTCCTAACGCTGTCGGACAACCGCTCACTGAGAAACGGCGTCAAAGCGGGATTGCGTGACTTCATTAGCGGGCTGCGGCTCTCGCCGCTGTTCGGCCAATTGCTCGAATTCGTGCTGCTCAAAGACCCCGACCAGACGCTCGTCAACCAACTGATCACGCTCGCGCGCGACCAGCTCTACGACAACCAGGACAAATTGCGTGAGTCGCTATCCGAACGCACGCCGTGGTGGATTCCAGGCTTCGTCGACCGTCGGATCGTCGAGCGCATCGTCAACGAACTCGACGAGTTCCTGACCGAATCGGAGGACGAGAACGAGGATGAAACCAAAGCCCGCCTCGTCGAAATGCTCGAGCGGATGATCGAAGCGCTCAAGACCGACGAGCATTTGATCGAGCGGGGCGAGGAGCTCAAGGAAAAACTGCTCGAGCGCCCAGAGCTGATGCGCTATGTATCGCGCGCCGTCAACGAACTAGGTGCTTATCTCGACGATTCGCTGGCCGATCCCGAGTCGGCCATGCGGCAGCGTTTGAACGGTGCGATGCAGGGCATGGGCGAGCGCTTGCTTGCCGACGAAACGCTGTGCAACGACGTCGACAAGAGCTGCCGCGAGACGCTCTTGTATATCGTCGACCATCATCGTGCGTCGATTTCCAGCATCATCAGCGAAACGATCCGCCATTGGGACGCCGATGCCACGGCCAAGCGGATCGAGCTGGCGGTGGGTCGGGATCTGCAGTTCATCCGCATCAACGGCACCGTGGTTGGCGGCATGGTCGGCCTGGTGCTGCACACGATTTGGCAGCTGATGCAGGCTGGCGCACACTGACGCGATGCTCCGCAGCGCCGTTTTCATGCTCGGTCTCGGCGTGCTGTTCACGCATGAGCTCAACGCGATGCAGCACGCCGAATGGCGGGTGTTGCCGCTGCTGCGCGCACTGGACGACGACCTCGGCCGCGACCTGTTCGTGCTGCTGCATATTCCGCTGTTTGCCGGCATCGTTGCTGCGGTTGCCAGCACCGCGCCAAAGCTACGGACCCGCTCGCGCCTCGTTGTCGCGGCGTTCCTCGTCATCCACGGCGGTCTGCATTTTCTCTACACCGATCACGCTGCCTATACGTTCAGCGGTCCTGTAGCGAACGGCCTGATATACGGCGGCGCGGTCTGCGGTGCGGTGTATCTGCTGCTCGAGCGTATCAAGAAAGCGCCAGCACAACGCTAGCCAGGACCGGTGCGACGCCGGTGCTATGATGGGTCGACGCTGTTTCGAGTAGAAGCGCTTGACCGACACGACGCCGCAATTCGACAAAGTCCCTGCGAAAGAGGCGCTGCGGCGGCAGTTTATGCGGCTGATCGTCTACTACGTCAGTGTCGCGGCGGCGCTCGTTGTATTGAGCGCAATCGTTCCGAATTTCTTCGATCACCTGCCGATTGGCGGCGTCAGCGAAATCATCGGTAATGACCAGTCGACGTTGGCGCTCGAGGATGCTTTGCTAAGCGGCGACGACGAGGTTGTTTCTGAGCTGATTGCGAACGGTGCAGCGGTCGAATCGCGTTTTGCCGATGCCAAGGCGCTGGCCTTAGCGATGCTCGGGACGATCGTCGTGATGCTGCCCGTGTCGTGGATTTACAAGAGCATCCACGTGCAAGGCGACTACGATCATTCGATGGACGAGACGGCGCTAATCCTGCCGGCGGTCGTTGCCGGCATCGTTTTGATCGTCCAGCACAGTCTGGCGCTGGCGTTTTCATTGGCTGGTATCGTCGCCGGGGTGCGGTTTCGGCGCGCATTGAGCGATACCTTCGATACGCTGTTTATTTTCGTTGCAATCGGCGTCGGTATTGCTGCCGGGGTCAAGGCGCTCGAGATTGCCGCCGTCATGACGGTGTTTTTCACATTCGCGACGGTGCTGGTGTGTTTGTTCGGCGATGGTCTCGAGTCGCACCACGCTGCCAACGAGAAACTCGCCAAGCGCGCCCGCAAGCTTCAGAGAAAGGCAACGTCGGAAAATTCAGATGAGCAGGCACCCGATGCGCCGTAAATTGGCATCCACGCTTTTCGTTGTGTTAGCCGTAATGGCTGCCGCGCCAACGACCCTCGTCGCTCAGGACGAGCCAGAAAAAATCGTCGTGATCGGCGATGTTCACGGCGATTACAACAACTTCGTGCAGGTGCTCCAAGACACCGGTATCGTCGATCGCCGGCTGCGCTGGCAGGCCGGCAAGACACGTTTGGTGCAGCTCGGCGACGTCTCCGACCGTGGCCCCGACACGCGCAAGATCGTCGAGCTTCTCACGAAGCTCGCAAGGCAGGCGAGTCGGCGCAAAGGCGCCGTGTACGTGCTGATCGGTAATCACGAAGCGATGAACATGCAGGGCGACCTGCGCTACGTGCACCCCGGCGAATACGCCGCCTTCATTGACCGCGACTCCGAGCGGCGCCGCGATCGCTACTACGAGATCAGCATCGAGCACATCAAATCGCATACGCCGGAAGAAGAATGGCCGGTGTTCGATGCGGCCCATCGTGAGGAATGGAACAAGCGTTTCCCGCTGGGTTACGTCGAACACCGTTTGGCCTGGGCGCCGACCGGGGAAATCGGCAAATGGGTGCTCGAAAACCATACCGTGCTGGTTCTCGATGGCACTTTGTTCGTGCACGCGGGGCTGACGAGTGACTATGCAAGTTACTCGGCGTCGGACATCAACACGCGTGTCCGGACCGAGCTTGCTGCGCCGGAGCGACTCGGCGACGACGCGATAGTCAACGTTCCTGACGGACCGCTTTGGACTCGCAATGCATCGGCTAGCGCCGAGACTGCCGCGCAGCTCGCCAACATTCAGCGTGTACTCGATGCGTTTGGGGCCAAACGCATGGTGGTCGGGCACACGCCGTCGTTGGGCACGGTGTTCCCGCGCTTCGGCGGCCGCGTCATCGTCGCCGATGTCGGCCTGTCGTCCTACTACGGCGGTTCACTCGCGGCGCTGGAGATTGACGGCGATACGCTGACCCTGATCCACAACGGTGAGCGTATTCCGTTGCCGACCGACGATGCCGGTGTCGAGGAATATCTGCAGCAAGTGAAACCGCTGGTGCCCGAGCCGGCACGGATCGACAACTATCTCGAGAGCCGCGCGGCGGATGCGGCTGCCGAAGCCGCCGCCAAAGCTGCTGCCGAGGTTGCCGCCGAAATCGACGAGGTCGCGGAGGATGCCGCGGCGGCGGAGCAGCAGTGAAGCACCGCTAGCCGCGGCAGCGCTTGACCAGACGCCGCTCGACCTGCGCTGGGTCGTCGGCAATGGCGAAAAACTCGTCGAGGTACTTGCGGGTTTTGTTCGCGTAGCGTTCGTTCAGGCCGTCGGTTGCATCGAGCGCCGCGTAGATGTCAGCGCGCTTGCTGCGAATGTGTGCGACGGCCTGTTCGATCAAACCGTCTTTGCGGCAAACACCCATGTAATAGCGTTTGGTCACCGAGCGAATCGGAATTTTGTCCGACGGCGAGGCGTACGGGGCGTCGACGATGCCTGAGAAATCAAAATCGTAAGGCACCGGCACGAGGCCTCGGCCGCTGCCCTCAACCTCGATCAACTTGACGTTGTGACAGCATTTGTCGTCGTACGGTGGCGACGCAACCATCGAAAAATCGGTGTTGCCGATCATGTATTGGAAGACTTCGACCAGCACTGCCCGTTCGGCGTCGAGCGTACTGTGGCGCGTCTTGGTGCCTTTGAATTCCTTGCCGCCCAGACGCTTGGCGAGGCCGTCAATCGGCTCGATGACAAAGGTTTGGTCTTCGCGCGGCTTGTATTTTTTGTCGGTGTCGACGTACGCCAGATCGATCCGTCGGGTCGCAAAAGCCGCATCACCGGCGACAATTTCGTGAATTCGGTACGCAAACTCTTCGACGAGGACGCGCTGTCGCGCGCTGTCGGAGTTGCTGCAAGGCCCCACCAGTTTGAGTTTGTCTTGTTTCGCGAGCAAGGTGCCCGGCAGTGTCGATTTTCGGAAGTTGAGCTGCAACGGCGGCTGGCGACAGTTCAAACGACGAAAATTGCCGCGGGTTCTCACCTGCAGCGGCAAGCGAATCTTGTTACCGCTGGCGTCGTTGTACGACCAGTGCCCCTGCACGTAGAAGCGCTCGTCTTGTTTGCGTTGCCGGTAGGCTTGGGCCAGCGGTACCGCCATCACGGCCGAGAGACTCGCTTCGTCTTCGAACAACGGCGCCGCGTGCGCGGGCTCGACGAGGCCGATACCGCACAAGATTACGCCGAGCGACGTGAGTTTCACGGTGCTGGCGCGCGGGGCTTGCACGATTCGTCTAGGACGCGTCGCGAAGCTCGCGGCGCAGGATTTTGCCGACGTTGGTCTTCGGCAGGTCGTCGCGAAACTCGACCAGCTTGGGCACCTTGTAGCCGGTCAGGTTCTCTTTGCAGTACGCAATGACCGCTTTGGCATCGAGCGACGGATCGTTGCTGACCACGAACAGTTTGACGAGCTCACCGGATTTCTCGTCCGGTATGCCGACCGCAGCCGCTTCGACAACGGCTTCGTGTTGCGTCACGACGTCTTCAATCTCGTTCGGGTACACGTTGAAGCCCGAGACCAAAATCATGTCCTTCTTGCGGTCCTCGATGAAGACCCAGCCATCCTCGGTCATACGTGCCATGTCGCCGGTACGCAGCCAGCCGCCATCGAGCATGACCTTGTCGGTCTCCTCGTCGCGGTTCCAGTAGCCTTCCATGACCTGCGGGCCGCGAATGCAAAGCTCGCCGATCTCGCCAAAACCTAATTCGTTGCCGTCGTCGTCGCGAATACTGGCTTCGGTCGACGAAATCGGCAGGCCGATCGAGCCGGTGTATTCGGCGTCATCGACCAGCGGATTGATGATCGCCGCCGGCGAGGTCTCCGTCAGGCCATAGGCCTGGGTCAGCGTGTTGCCGGTGGTCTCTTTCCAGCGCCGGGCAACGTCTTCCTGCACGGCCATGCCACCACCGACGGTGACTCGCAGTCCGGAAAAATCGACGTCGGCAAAGCCAGGCGTGTTCAGCAGAGCGTTAAACAGCGTGTTGACGCCCGTGAAGTACGTGAACTTGTACTGCGAGATTTCCTTGACGAAGCCCTCGAAGTCGCGTGGATTGGTAATCAGCACGTTCAGTCCGCCCAGCTTCATGATGCCGAGGCAATTACCTTCCAGCGAGAAGATGTGATAGAGCGGCAGGGCCGTTATCGCAATGATGTCATCGCCGAGATTCATCGCCTTGCCAAGCCACGTGGTCGACTGCATGACGTTGTAGACCATGTTGCGATGGCTGAGCTTGGCGCCTTTCGATACGCCGGTCGTGCCGCCCGTGTACTGCAAAAACGCGAGGTCAACGAGACCGAGCAGCGGCGGCTCGAAGGTCTGGCCGCGGCCTTGCGCCATCGCGTCGCGCCAGCGGTGGCGCTTGGGCAGTGAAAACGGCGGCACCATTTTCTTGACGCGCTTGACGACAAAATTAGTGATTTGCCGTTTCGGCGTCGACAGCAGGTCGCCGATCTCGGTGGTGATCACCGTCTCGACATCGGTATCGTCAATTACTTCGGCCAGCGTCGCGGCAAAGTTCTCGAGGATGACGATCGCGCGGGCGCCGGAGTCTTTCAGCTGGTGTTTCAGCTCACGCGCCGTGTACAGCGGGTTGACGTTGACGATGACGAGGCCGGCACGGAGCCCCGCGCACAGCGCAATCGGATACTGAAGAATATTCGGCATCATCAACGCGAGACGTTCGCCTTTGCGCAGTCCGGCCGTCGTCTGCAGCCACGCGGCGAGCGCCGTCGATTCGCGTTCGAGATCGGCGTAGCTCAGCGTTACTCCGAGGTTGGTATAGGCCGGCCGATCCGCGTAGCGGCTCATGGCGTCTTCGATCAGGTCACGCAGCGACAAGGTCTCGCCGTGATCAACCGTCTCCGGGACCCCATCGGTATAGTGCTTAAGCCAAACTTTTTCCACGCGACCCCCGAGTGTTGTTGCTGTTATTGGCGTAGCGGCCGGACGCCAACCCGATCGCCTGTATATGCTACACCGACACGCCCTCGACGGACCGCCGGCAAGCGACGTTATTTAGCGGCGACCGCGGCTGTCGTCTCGCTGAGAACGCTTTTAATGGCGGGCCAGGCGTTTTCGAGCAGAATCGGCTGGGCATCGACGTTCGGGTGGATACCGTCTGACTGCATCAGTGAATCGTCGAGCGCAACGCCGTCCATGAAGAACTCGACGTGTGCCAGACTGAAGTCGCGCGCAAGCTCACCGTAGGTTGCAAAGAACTCATCGGCATAACGGCGCCCATAATTCTCCGGGATGCGAATGCCGAGCAGCACGACGGCCGCGCCGGCCTCGCGCGACGCCTCGATCATCGCCGTCAGATTGGCGCGCATGGTTTTAATCGGAATGCCGCGCAGGCCATCGTTGCCGCCCAGCTCCAGAACAACGACAGTCGGCTTATGTCGCGCCAGTGCCGCCGGCAGGCGAGCGCGGCCGCCCGACGTCGTATCGCCGCTGATACTCGCGTTAACGACGGTGAAGTCGTAACCATTTTCGGCGAGTCTGTCACCGAGCAGGTTCACCCAACCTTCACCGATTTCAAGGTTGTATGCGGCGCTTAGGCTGTCTCCCACGACGAGGAGTGTGCCGGAACCATTGGCATTCGCCAGGGCCGGCCCCATGATGCAACCAATGAGCCAAACGAGCAGGACAGTAATACGCATGCCCGATGCCACCTCCGCTATGTTGTCGGCGCGTCACCTGACCAAACAGGTTAGCAGTCCGGAAGGTACTCTGACCATTCTGGACGACGTCAGTTTCGACGTGGCCGCCGGTTCGACCGCGGCCATTGTCGGCCCGTCGGGCGCCGGTAAATCGACTCTGCTCGCGTTGCTGGCTGGGCTGGACACGCCGACATCCGGCGAAGTGCGACTCGATGGGGTCTCGTTGAACGAACTCGACGAGGACGGTCGCGCCAAGCTGCGGGCCAGCAAAGTCGGCTTTATGTTCCAGTCGTTTCATCTGGTCCCGTCGTTGACGGCGATCGAGAACATCATGCTGCCGATGGAACTCGCCGGCGACGGCGAAGCGCGCGACCACGCCCGGCGAATTCTCGACGACGTGGGTCTCGGCGATCGCGGCGGCCACTACCCAAACCAGCTGTCCGGCGGTGAGAAACAGCGGGTGGCGCTCGCACGCGCCTACGCCAGTCGGCCCAATCTTCTGTTTGCGGACGAGCCGACCGGCAACCTCGATAACGCCACTGGGCAGCGCATCATCGACCTTATGTTCAGTCTGAACGACAGTGCCGGCACTACGCTGGTGCTGGTCACCCACGACGAGGGACTGGCCGCCCGGTGCGCCGATCGACTCGAGCTAGACGCGGGTCGGCTGCGGGACGCGGCGTGAACACCCTGCTGTTCGCCTGGCGCTCGCTGCTCCGCGAAATTCGCGGCGGCGAAGTGCTCGTGCTGCTGGCCGCGCTCAGCATCGCGGTGGGTTCGGTCACGGCTATTGGCTTTCTGACCGATCGGGTGTCGCAGGCGGTCGCGCTGCAGGCGAGCGAAGTGCTCGCCGCGGATATTCGGGTACGCGCCGCGGAGCCGCTCGAGCCGCGATGGCTGGATGACGCGTCCGACGTCGGGCTCGAGACGGCCGAGTCCGTTTCGTTCGTCACCGTCGTCTATGCCGGCGATGCCAGCACGCTGGTGCGACTGCAGGCCGTCACCGGCGGCTACCCGCTGCGCGGGCAACTCGAAACCGCCGATTCTCTGTTTGGCGATCCCAGCAAGGTCGATACGGTTCCGCCACCCGGCGAAGTTTGGGTCGAACGCTCAGCGCTGGCGCGTCTCGGCGTGCGGGTCGGCACGACGCTCGACGTCGGCGAACGGCAAATGCGGGTCTCGAAGCTGCTGTCGTATCGGCCCGATCAGTCGGCGGGTTTTACGACGTTCGCACCGACCGTGCTGATGAACCTCGGCGAGCTGCCATCGACAGACCTCGTCCGCGAAGGCAGCCGGGTCAGTTATGCCCAACTCTTTGCGGGCGAGCGTCGCACCGTGACCGAATTCGCAACGCGGCTCAACGCCGAACTGCCGCGCTCGGTGCGGGTGCAAACGCAGGGTGAGGCCAGCGGCAATCTAACGAGCGCGATCGATCGGGCGAGCCGGTTTCTCGCGCTGGCGTCGCTGGTCAGTTTGGTGCTTGCAGCCGTGGCTGTTGCGATGGCGGCGCGACGCTATGCGGAGCGGCGACTCGACACGGCGGCGCTGATGAAAAGCCTCGGGGCCTCGCAGAGTTTTGTCCTGAACGTCAATTTGATTCAGCTCCTTCTGATTGCGGCGACGGCCAGTTTGATCGGCAGTTCGTTAGGCTTTGTCAGCGAACGCGCGTTGGTCGGACTGCTCGGCGACCTGCTGCGCGCCGACTTGCCGGCGCCGTCGCTGTACCCAATCGTGCTCGGCGTCGGTACGGCGACCGTGTTACTGATCGGTTTCGCGCTGCCTAGTTTGCTGACGCTGAAAAGCACGCCGCCACTCAGGGTGCTGCGGCACGATCTCGCGCCGCCACCGCCGACCGCCGTTGCCACGTACGGATCCGCACTCGCCGCACTTGGCGCCCTCGTGTACTGGTCGGTGCGTGACTTGACGCTCGTCGCGATCATCCTTGGCGGTAGCGGTATCGCCGCATTGGTGCTGTACGCGGGTGGTCGCGTGTTGACCGGTTTGCTCGGCAGTCTGCGGACCAGCGTCGGCATTTCCTGGCGCTACGGCCTCGCGAACGTCGCTCGACGCGGTCAACTGAGCGCAATACAGGTCGTCGCCTTCGGTCTCGGTTTGATGGTGCTCCTGTTCCTGACCTTCGTGCGCACCGATTTGCTGTCCAACTGGCGGGCCACGCTCGGGGAGGACGTGCCGAATCGTTTTGTCATCAACATTCAGCCCGACGAAGCCGAGAGCGTCCGCTCGATTCTGACGGATGCCGGCATCGATGCGTCCGGGCTGACGCCACTGGTGCGCGCCCGCATGATTCGTATCAACGATGCCGACGTTCGTGAGATTCCGTTCCGGGATCCGGACGCTCGCCGGTTTGCGCAGCGCGAGGCCAATCTGACGTACACGAATACGCTGACGGACTCGAACGAAATCACCCGCGGTGAATGGTGGGGCGAGTCCTATGCTGGCGACGACGTCCTGGTGTCGGTCGATGAGGAAGTCGCCGCCAATCTCGATCTCGCGATCGGCGACAAGCTTACGTTCATGATTGCCGGTGTGGAGTTGAATGCCACCATCGATAATTTTCGGCGTATCAAGTGGGATTCGTTTGAGCCGAATTTCTTCATGGTGTTCTCCGGCGGATCGCTCGATGCTTTCCCGCGGACCTTCATCACTGCGTTAAAGGTCGAAGACCGGCAGCGCGACGCCATGCTGGAGGTTGCGCGTTCCCATCCGAGTATCTCGATCATCGATACCGGCGCGATTGTCGAGCAGGTTCGGGGTATCATCGATCGCGCATCGCTCGCCATTCAGGCGGTGTTCCTGTTCACGTTGGGCGCCGGTCTCGTCGTTTTATTCGCCGCCGTGCAGACCACGCTCGGCGAGCGCCGCTACGAAAGCGCGCTGCTGCGGACATTCGGCGCAAGCTCAGGGACAGTCTTTGCCGGCGTCGCCGCCGAATTTCTCGCCCTCGGTCTCGCCGCGGGTTTCCTCGCCGCACTCGGCGCCAGCGCGCTCGGTTGGGTTGCGGCTCGTGAACTGTTCGATTTGCAATACGGGTTCGATCCGGCGCTGTGGCTGACCGGGTTCCTAGGTGGCGCTGCTGTGGTTGGTCTGTCCGGTATCGTCGCGGCGAGAAGCGCGGTCTCGACGCCGCCGGTGCGCGTGTTGCGCGCGCAATAGCTTAGGTGGCCGGCAAGCTCGTCACGCGGTCGGCGATCCGGCTCGCGATTTCCTCGAGCGCCGCCTGCACGCTGGCCATGTAGGCCGCGTAATCCGCGCCCGTCGCGGCCCCAACGACCGCAAACCGAACGATCTCAATCGATTCCGATGCGTCTACGCTGATGATTGCCCGGCCGCTGAGCTCGGCGGCACCGCGCTCCGTCCGTAGCAGCCGGTCGAAATTGACGCGGATGGCCAGCGTCGGCCGAAAGCGCCGCGGGTGCGGTTGTACCAGCACGGTCCCATCGAGCGCAGCTTCGAGTTGCTGCGCTAACGCCGACGTGATCGATTCGCTCGGGACCGATGCCCAGCGATGGTCATCGTCCAGTCGAATTTTGTTTGGGCCGTCCGCCGATGCAATCAGGTTCGATCGCGCATAGGCGGGCAGTTCGACTTCCGCAAGGCTGATGCGTGGCCCGTCGCGTTGGCTGTCGCGGCCAGTGAGCGATGGCTCGAGCGTGTACAGCACCGGTTCCGGTGCGCTGCTGCAAGCGGCCACCAGGCAAGTTGCAAGCAATGCGACGCAATGACGTGTCAACAATGTGTTCATGAGTATCAGCGGCCCATCAATATAGCGTTCGGTTTTTCTTCGAGCCGCGCGGCCAACGCCGACAACGAGCGCGTCGCATCGCGCAACTCGCGAACGGCGGTAGACAGATCGATGTACAGCGCCGAGTCGGGCGACAGTCCGGCCAACGTTGCTTCGCCCGCTTGGGCGATTTCGTTGAGGCTTACGATCAGCTCCGGCAGGCTCGAGCTGGCGGCGTCAACGTTGCCCGCCACGCTGCCTACAGCCGCCAACGCATCGTTCAATGCTTTTGGCAAACCTTGCGCGGCCGGGTCGCCAACGAGGGCGTCGGCGTTATTCAACAGTCGAATCATCGCGCCAATCAGTTGATCGAGCGGTAGCTCCGCGACGTTCGCGATGACTTGCTCGACGTTTTGCGTCATCGCACCGAGTTCCGAGCCGATCGTGGGCAGTGCGGGAAACGGTTGCGCGTCGAAGTCGACGACGAAGGTATCGTCTACCGGTGCCGCGTCGTCGATGAAGCGAATCAGTTTGCGGCCGGTCAGAATGTTTCCGGAGGCGAGCTGCACGCGCATACCGGATTGCACCCAGCGCGTCATGCTGACGCGCAAGTCGTCTTCGGAGACGTCTTCGAGTCCGATGCGGCTGGGTTGCAGTTCAAGCACCGCATAGATGAGGCGTTCGTCTTTGGTGACGTCGCCAAGATCGAGCACGATGTCGCGGACGTTGCCGATACGGATGCCCTGCCATTCGATGGGAGCACCAATGGTCAACCCGCGAATCGAATCGTCGAACAGCGCCATGAAGTAAAAACCGCTGCCTTCCGGCGCGAAGTACTGACTTTCGACCGCGGCCTCACGGTTTCGGTAGATGATGAATTCGGCGTCCGCGTTGAGCCCGGCGGTGCCAATCGTACGGCCGATGTCACCGAACGCGACGCCGCCCGCCAATAGGGATTGCAGCGAATCAAAACTGATGACCAGACCATCGGTACCGGCTTCGACGTTGATGCCCGAGACGTTCCAGAAATGCGTCGCCTGATTGATCAGGCTGTCGTAAGGCGCTTCGATGAATGCGTCGTACTCGATGTAGCTGAAGTCTTCCGACAGACGCTGGCTTTCGATTTGCCCGACGCGGATTCGCCGATAAAACACGGGCGAGCCGACCCCAACCGAGCCGGCGGTGTCGGCCCGCAGCTGAAAGTGGCCGCCGGCGACGCCGGGCGGCGTCATTGGTTGTTCGTCGAGTCCGATGAAGCGTCGCGACCGCCGATCAGGCCGCTCGTCCCAATCGACCTCAATGTAAGCGCCGGACAGAAGCGTATTGAGGCCGGTGAAACTCGTCCCGGAGATGTCTGCTTTAACGACCCAAAACGATGTCGTATCGCCCAAATACGGACCCATGAACCGCTCCATGCGGGCATTCACGACCACCGTGTCTAAGTCATCCGACAGCCGGACTTCTTCAACGACGCCGACGACGACATCGTTGTGTTTGACTTGCGTTTTGCCAGCCGTAAAGCCGTGACCTTTGTCGAATCGTATCTCGACCAGCGGTCCCTGTTCCCAGATCGACTGGACGATGACGTAGCCGCCGATCACGAGTGCAAGCACGGGGACGATCCAGACGCGCGAGAACTTACGCTGTGGTATCGCTTCGATATCGGGTTCGGTGTTGTTGTCGTCAGTCATGCTAGACCGTCTCTTGCCGCGTAGAGGTTGACCAGATCAGCCGTGGGTCGAGGCTCATTGCCGAGAACATCGTGAGAATGACCGACATAGCGAAGGCATTGATACCGACGCCGGGCGCAATCGTCATCAATCCGCCGATCTGAATCAGTGCGGCCAGCGCCGCTACGACAAAAACGTCGATCATCGACCAGCGACCGATCAACTCGATGGCTTGATGCGCGCGATGGCGGCTATGTTCGCTGATTGGCCAGCCGTGCTGGATGGACGAGGCCAGCCAAGCGATCACCACAAATTTCGACACCGGCACGGCGATACTGGCGATGAAAATCACCGCCGCGATCGCGTAGCTACCGTGGTGAATCAACGTGATGACGCCACTGATAATCGTGGATTCGGTCGTGCCCGATACGGACTGGGTCACCATGATGGGTAGCACGTTGCCGGGTATGTAGGCGATGACGCCGGCGATCCAGTAAGCCCACACGGCCTGCAGACTTGAGCGGTCGAGCAGGCTCGTTCGCGCCCCGCAAACAACGCAGTCCTCGCCCGGTCTGTCGGTGAGCGTTCCACAGGCCCGACACTGGGCGAGGCCTTCGCGCGATGCGATTCTCATCACCACCGGCGGATCGCTTGCCACGCCGAGTCGCGGCATGCCGCGGAGCTTGCCATCGCCATAAAGACGATCAGTGCCGACATGGCCCAAAACGCCGGGCCCACTTCGATACGTGCCAGGCTGCCGATCTTCACCAGCGACACGATGACCCCGATCATGAAGATATCGGCCATCGCCCAAGGCTCCAATTGCTGTGAATAGCGCAACAGACGAGCGCTGTACGGGCGCCGCTCAACGCCGCGCTGAAAGGTCGTGTTCAACAGCAGTATCAACACGATCCGGGTTGCCGGGAACACCAGAATCATGAATCCCGCAAGGACGGCAAGCACCGTCATACCGTTGTTCCAGAGCACGTTGATGGCATCGACGACGGAAATCTGGTTCGACAAGCCCGAGCGTTCCATGCTCATGAACGGGAACAACACGGCAACCGTGTAGACGACCAGGCTCGCCAGCATCAGCGCCGTCGTCCTTTCCGCGCCGCGGCGTTTGTTGGTTGCGATGACGCCGTGACAGCGAGGACAGCGGGCGCGCTGGCCAGGTGCCAGCGACGGGCGCTCGAGCAACAGGTCGCAGTGTGGGCATGCGATTTGGTGCCGATTCAGCGCGGCAATTTGCAGCTCGCGATTGTTCATCGGCGGCTCGTGGCTCCCTGGTGATTCGCCAGATGCAATCCCACCAAGCGACCGACCAACACGGTCAGGTAGATCTGGCCCGTGGTTGCTTCGAGAATGGCCAGGCCACGGGCCGCGTCTGAAGTCGGGCTGATGTCGCCGTAACCGAGCGTCGTCAATGTGACAAAACTAAAATACATGAATCGATTCAAGAGGTGCCCGTCGTTACTGATTTGGTCGAAAGCGCTCGGGTCCATGAGATCGACAAAGCCGTATGCATAGCCCCAAAACAGCCCCATCATCAGGTAGACGCATATGGCTCCCAGTACCGTATCGAGCGTAACCGTTTCACAGTAGAAGGTATCGTAGAAGATCAACGACGCGACATAGCTAAAAAACGCGCACCCGAGGATCATCGTTGCAACATTAAGCGCAGCAGAGACATTGCCGGCGGTGATCAGGCCGTTCGCTGCGAACAACAGTACGGCGAGAATCGTCGCGATCAATGTTGTCCGGCGGCGATGGCTGATCGTCCAGACGGCGAAAATCAGCAACGCACCAAAGATCAGCTCGACGAGCAGACTCAGGCGTGCCAACGAATCCAAGATCGGTCCGATCAGCAGCATGGCCATAAGGCTGACCAAAAGGCCCCAATACTTGTTGCTATCGTCCGTCATAGTCAGGCTCGCTTTGGTTGTTCGCGGTAGCTAAACGATGGTGTGGACGCGGCCTTGCGCACGTCAACCGTCAGTCACGGCGATGCTTGCAGGGCCGCGGCGACGGTTTTGCGAGATGTCTCGGGGGATTGACCCAAAAGGCGCATTACCGCCTCGCAGGTGTCTCGATTTATCGTTCGTCGACCGTGCTCCGCCAGTCGTAGCTTGATGGCGAGGCGGAGAATGGCGCTGATCTGCTCATCGAGAAGGCGGCTCGGCGCTACGTGGATTGTGCCGGCCCGCTGTCCGGCACGTATGTCGGCACGCAGCTTTGGTCGGACGCGAGCGGCGATCTCCGGGAAGCGAGCCATCGCACGGGCGAGCACCGCGCCATGTTCCGGATTTTCTACCGCCGCGGTAATAATTGTGTCGGCGGCGACAATGAGACGCGCGCAGCCGGTCGGCATCCGCCGCACACGTTTGGCAATCCGCAGATCAATTCGATCCAAAATCGCGCCCGCTGCACCGGTCAGCGCCGATTCGCGGTCCGCAAAGTGATTGTAGAAAGTGCCCTGTGACAGCCCCGCATACCGAACGATGTCGCGTACCGTGGTAGCGTCGAAACCGCGCTCAGCCATGACAGCAATCGCGCTGTCCAACAGTGCCGCGCGCGTGCGGTCCCGTTTCGACTTGCCGATGGCCTGCTCATGAAAGTGGTGCTGCAAAACTTGTGTCCAGCTTCGGGCCTCGACAGCGGCTAGCGTGAAGGCGTCAATTCACAAAACTGACATGCTGTATAAAAATGACAACGCTTACAGTTTTTTCCTGTACGCAACTATCTTGCCCGTGGCATCATCAAGTTTCAAAAATAAAACGAACACTAATCGTGACGGGGCCGCACGGCCCTGCGCGACGTACACATAACCGGGGCCATCTCATGTTGGGTTTTTGTCGGCTTGCGGCCGTTGCCGCAATTGCGATCCTGATGACCGCGTGCGGTGGCAGTGAGCCACCGCCAGCAGCGCCGAAAGTACGGCCCGCCAAATTGGTGAGCGTGCAATCGGCATCGCAGCAGCGCGATTTGTCCTTTCCTGCCGTTGTGCGCGCGGTGCGGTCCGCGGAACTCACGTTTCAGGTGGCGGGCGAGGTTATCGAACTCAATGCGCTCGAAGGTCAGGACGTCAAGGCCGGCGACGTTATCGCCAGGCTCGATCAGCGCGATGCACGGAACAATCTTGCCCAGGCACAGGCGGAATACAACAACGCGTTGTCGGAGTACCGCCGCGCCGAACGGCTGGTCGAGCAGGACGCGATTTCGCAGAGCATTCTGGAATCGCGAAAAACACAGCTCGACGTTCGTGAGGCGTCGGTCGCCACGGCGCAGAAAGCGCTGGAAGACACTGAAATACGCGCTCCGTTCGACGGCGGCATTTCGCGCGTTTACATCGAGCAGTTTCAGAACATTCAGGCCAAAGAGGCGATCGCGGTGGTGCAGAGCACCGAGACCGAGGCCCTCGTCGATATACCCGGGACGATTATTGCCCGTATTCCGCAGCTCGAACCGGTCGGCACGCGGGTCATTCTGGACGCCGCGCCGGACGTTGAAATCCCGGCGGTGTTTCGCGAAGCGTCCGGTGTTGCCGATTCAAGCACCCAGACTTACCAGATCAGCTTCACGTTCGAACCACCGGAGCAGCTGTACATCCTGCCCGGCATGACGGCCACCGTACTCACAACCTTCGTTTTCAAAGAGGCACAAGACATCGTTGCGAAAGGTATCGCCGTACCGCTGTCGGCCGTGTTGGCCGAGGGCGAGAAGCGTTACGTCTATGTCGTGGACGACGCGATGCGTATCAGCAAACGCGAAGTCACCATCGGGCCCGATATCGCCAATACGGCAACCGTGACGACCGGCCTCAACGGCGACGAGACCATCGTTGCGGCCGGCGTGTCGTTTCTCAACGAAGGCATGACCGTCAGTGAGTGGGTTCCCGAGTAGTCCGTAATGAATCTCGCTGAGCTGTCGATTCGCTACCCGCTGATTTGCGGGATTATCGCCGCGCTGTCGCTCGGCGGCGGTTATTCGGCGTACATGAACATGCCGCGCTTCGAGGATCCGGAGTTCACGATTCGCATCGCGAAGGTGTTCACGCCGTATCCGGGTGCCAGCGCGGAAGAGGTGATGAACGAAGTCACCGAACCGATCGAGACGTCGCTGCAGCAGATGCCCGAGGTCGAGACCATCGATTCGGTGTCCACAGCCGGCATGTCCGAACTCAGTGTGGAGATTCGCTTCGACTATTCGAAGACTCGCTCGGACCTGCAGGTCGTCTGGACCAAAGTGCGCAACTACGTCAACGACGCGCAGCGCGATCTGCCGCCAGGCGCCGGCACGAGTATCGTCAACGACGATTTCGGTGACGTCTACGGCATCTATTACATGATGACCGGCGAGGGCTACACGGCGGCGGAATTGGCTCGAATCGCCAAGCGCCTGCGGCGTGAACTGTTGCTCGTTGATGGCGTGGCCAAAGTTCGCGTCATCGGCGAGCAAGACGAAGTCATCTACGTCGAGATTGCTCGGCAGCGGGCCGCCGCGTTAGGCGTCTCGCTCAACGACATTTACAACACGCTATCGCAGCAAAATACGGTGACCGCGGCCGGCGAAATGCGCCTCGGCGACTCGCGGATCGAGATCAACCCGACCGGCAGTATCGATTCGGTGGAAGCGATCAAAGGGCTTCTGGTTGGCAGTGATACGACCGGTGCCGTCAGCCGGCTTGGCAACATCGCCAACGTGGTCCGAACCTACGAAGACCCGCCCTCCCAGTTGATTCGCTACAAAGGCCAACCGGCGATCGGCATCGGCATCTCCAATCTGTCCGGCGAGAACGTCGTTAAGCTCGGTGCGGCCGTCGACGCCAAACTCGCCGAACTGCAGTCGATCCTGCCGCACGGCGTCGAGGTTCACGAGTACTACCACCAGGGCAGCGTCGTCGACGCGGCGATCCAGGACTTTGCGTCGAACGTGATCGCCGCGCTCGCGATCGTGTTCGCAACGCTGTTCGTCTTTATGGGCTATCGGTCCGGTTTCATCATGGGCGTGACGGTGTTCCTGACGATGGCCGCGACGCTCCTGTTGATGTCAGTCGGCGACATCCCAATGCACCGCATCTCACTCGGTGCACTGATCATCTCGCTGGGGATGCTCGTCGATAACGGCGTGGTGATCACCGACGGGATACTCGTCGGCATCAACCAGGGCCGCGACAAGCTCGAGGTCGCGCGCGAGGTCGCTAGCAAGAACATGCGCCCCCTGGTCGGCGGCACACTGGTTGGCATCATCGCGTTTGCGCCGATCGGCTTTGCGCCGGGCGACACCGCCGAGTTTACGAATTCGCTGTTCTGGGTCGTTATGATCGCGCTCGGTCTCAGTTGGCTGTTTGCGTTCACCATCACGCCGTTGCTCTGCTACTACATTTTCCCGGCAGTCTCCCCAGAGGACAGTACCGCGGACAAGCCGGACAGCGGCTTTATGAAAGCCTACAAGAAGCTCATCCGCCTGGTGCTCGCCAACAAACTGGTGTCGCTGACGGCCACCGTCGGCATCTTCATTTCGGCGATTTACGTGTTTGGCTATGTCAAGGTCGGCTTTTTTCCAGCTTCGACGTCGCCGCAAATCGTCGTCGATTACTACCTGCCGGAAGGCACGGCGATCGAGCGAACCGCCGAAGACATGGAGCGCATGGAAGCCTACGTCAGCGATCTCGATGGCGTTGATGCTGTGCAGACCCTGATCGGCCAAGGCGCTCTCCGCTATATGCTCGTTTACGACTCCGGTTCGGAGACGCCGAACTACGGTCAATTGCTGGTTAGAACCGACGATTACACGCTCAATGATGCGCTCATTGTGCAGATTCAACGTTACGCCGACAGTCAGTTTCCGGACGGGCAAAGCAAAGTCTGGAAGTTCCGGATGGGACCGGGCGGTGGCTCAAAGATCGAGGCGGTGTTTGCAGGACCCGACCCGGCTGTACTGAGAGGCCTTGCCAATCAGGCCAAGGCCATCATGCACGAAGATGGCCGCGCCATTCTCATTCGCGATGACTGGCGCCGGCAGGTGCCTGTGGTTGTGCCGGTGTTCTCGCCGAACAAAGGTGAGCGGGTCGGCATCACGCGTAAAGACGTTGCCGAGGCGCTCGAAGAGAACTTCGACGGCGTCCAGCGCGGCTTCTATCGCGAGGGCGATGATCTGATTCCGATCATCTCGCGGGCGCCGGCCAATGAACGGCTCGATCCGTGGAACGTGACGTCACTGCCAATATTGAGTCCGACAACCGGCGCAACGGTACCGCTGACGCAAGTCTTGGATCGCCCTGGGGCAACCTGGCGCGACGCGCGCGTGCTGCGGACCGATCGGGTGCTGACCATCAAGGCGCAATGTGACCCGGCGCAGGGCGAAGTCACCAACGACTTGCTGACGCGCATCCGGCCGCAAATCGAGGCTATTGCGTTACCGCCGGGCTACCGGCTCTATTGGGACGGCGAAGCCGGCGATTCGGGCGACGCGCAGTCGAGTCTCGCATCAACGATTCCGCTGGGGTTCTTGGCGATGGTGTTGGTCGTCGTCGTGTTGTTCAACGCGCTGCGTCAGCCCATCGTTATTTGGGCCATTGTGCCGCTCGCAATTGTCGGCGTGGCCTACGGGTTGTTTGCGACCGGCGTGCCGTTCGAGTTCATGGGCATTCTCGGGCTGTTGTCGTTGTCGGGGCTCCTGATTCAGAACTCGCTCGTGCTGGTCGACTCGACCGACGACTTGATTGCCAGCGGTATGCCGCGCTTTGACGCGTTGGTTGAGTCGGCGGCGAGTCGGTTGCGACCGGTCATGATGGGTGCGTTCACGACGGTGCTCGGCGTCTTGCCGCTGTATTTCGACGCGTTCTTCCAGTCGATGACGGTCGTCATTGCCGGCGGGCTGTCGTTCGCGACGTTGATTACGTTGCTGGTCACGCCGGTGCTGTACGCACTGCTGTTCGGCATTAAGTCGACTGAAACCGCGGCGAACGAGGGGGCTGCGGCATGACCCGCGTAGCGCTGGCCGTTCTGGCGTTGCTCGTTGCCGCCTGTGCACCCTATGCCCGCAAGCCGGATTTGCCGGCATTGACCGAGCCTTCACTGCCGGACGTGCCGGCTGCTTGGCAGGTCGCACAGGCGAACGTCGGCGACGTCGAAATTGGCTGGATTGCCAAGCTCGACGATCCGGTGCTCGTCGAGCTGGTTCGCGAAGCGCTGAAGAACAATCGCGACCTGCAGGCGGCGTTCGAAGCAGTTGAACAGTCGCGCGCGATTGCGCGCCAGGCGCGTGCGAGTCTGTTCCCGGCGCTGAACTACTCAGGTTCTGCGGCCGAAGGTGGCCGCGTCGCCGACAGCAGCACTGACAGTTACAGCACCGGTCTCAGCCTCAGCTGGGAACTCGACATTTGGGGCCGAGTGCGAGCCGCGCGAAACGCGGCCGACTACGGCGCGGCATCGGCCGAAGCCGACTATGTGTTCACCCAGTATTCGTTGGCGGCGAGCGTTGCGCAGACATATTTCCTGGTCATTGAATCGGCGCTGCAGGAAGATGTTGCGCGAAAATCCCTGAACGCGTTTGCCGAGACCGAGCGGATCGTGCGCGCGCAGCGCGAGCTTGGCGCCGCCGATGCGTACGATGAGTCGCTGGCGCGATCCAATCTCGCCACGGCCCGAGCAACGTTGGCCGAGACCGCCGGCGCCAAGCGTCTGGCACGACGCGCGCTCGAGGTATTGGTGGGTCGCTATCCGGCCGATGCATTTGCCAATCGCGTCGATCTGCCGACGGTGCCGCCGGTACCCGCCGCCGGTGTGCCGAGTGCGTTGCTCGAGCGTCGCCCCGACTTAATCGCCGCCGAACTGTCCGTCGCGTCCGCGTTCAGCAACGTCGGCGCTACCAAGGCCACGCGACTGCCGACGTTTAGTCTGTCCGGCAATCTCGACATTGCCGCGCCGGACATCGGCGATGCGCTCGATCCCGATAACGGCACGTGGTCGCTGGCGACGGCGCTGCTCGGGCCGTTGTTCGATGCTGGCCTGCGCCGCGCCCAGATTGATCAGGCGAGTTCGGAGCAGCGCCAGGCGATCGCCAGCTACGCGCAGACGGCGCTAAATGCTTTTCAGGAAGTCGAGAACAGCCTCGACCAAAACACGGTGGTTGCCGTGCGGGTCGCAGCACTGAAAGATGCCGCGGACGCACAGAATCGCGCCTTCGAGCTGGCGCAGCTGCGCTACCAGGAAGGGGAAACCGATTTGCTCGACGTGTTGCTCGTACAGTCGAACACGCTGACCGCTGACAGCGCGTTTGTGACGGCTCGGCGCGAGCAGCTCGACGAATGGATCAACCTAAACCTCGCGCTCGGCGGTAGCTGGGACACGCCGTAGCGGTATCGTGCGTAGTTCGACGCTTCCCAAGCCGAATTACCTCGGCCTTGCCACCTTGCTAGTGGCCTTTGCGATGCTGTGGCTACCGCTTGGGCAGTACCCGTTCCTGATTGAGCACTGGATGAAGGTCGGGACCTTCATGGCGCCACTACTGCTGTTTGCGGCGGTCGCCGATCGCGGTCGCGACTGGCGCAACGATTTCGTCGCCATGGGCCTACTGCTGCTGTTGGCCTACATCGCACATCAGTTCGAGGAACACTGGATTGATGTCTTCGGCGACACGTATGCGTTTTACACGTCCGTCAATTGCTTGATCCTAGATGCCGTCTCGGTTGGCTGCAGCGCTTGGGAGGGCGACTGGCCGCTGACCCGAGCGTCGATCTTCGTCATCAACACGGCGTTGGTGTGGCTGGTGGGCTGTCTCGCCATGCTGTGTGCCCCTCGACGAATTTTTCCGCTGCTGGCAATGGCCAGCATCACGTTCGTCAACGGCGTTGCCCACGTCGTGCTCGGCTTGGCATCGTGGACGTACAACCCGGGCCTTTTGACTTCGGTGTTGTTGTTCGTGCCGCTGTCGGTTTGGGTTTACCGACGCGTGTTGGTCGCCGGCGCGGCCAATCGACGGCACATCGTGGCCAGTATCGTTTGGGCGGTGCTGGCGCATGTGCTCATGGTGGCCGGTCTCCTGGCCGCCAACTGGTACCGCCTGGTGCCCGAAGTCGCGTACTTTATCGCGCTGGTTGCCTGGTCGGTGCTACCTGCGCTGATTCCCGGTCGCCGTCCGGCCTGATCGCCCGAACCGACGCTCCTGCGGCAGGCGCCGCAAAAACCGCCGACCGCGTCTATTTGTCATAAAATCGTGACCCGGTTGGCCGTTTTCTGCGTTTCGCAGGCGTATTTTCCAACCTCCGGATCCTTGGCGGCACGTGAGGCCTGCGAATGGAAGATCGCTATCGAGTGGCGTTTCGCGGCGAGGTGATCGCCGGCCGTTCTCTTTCTGAAGTCAAAGAAAGCATGGCGCGGCGTTTCAAAAAGTCGCCCGATGCCATCGAGCGTGTGTTCAGCGGCAACGTCGTCACACTCGCCAAAGACCTGCAGGCCGCCAAGGCCAACGAGATCGCCAACTCGCTGAAGTCGATCGGCGTGGTCGCCTACGTTGTCGAGAACGACAATCCCGTGTTGCCGCCACCCGTCGTACCGGCGAAGAAGCCGCAAAACACCGAGCCCACCAGTAACTCGGCCGTGCAGCCGCTGTCACCGACTGCGAAGGTTCGTCATCTGTCGCAGATCATGGACCCAGAGCCGGCCGCGCCGCGCGACAAGTCGGTCGAGCGTGGTCAGCGAATGCGCTATCGGTTTGACACGTTCATGGCGCGCGGCGGCGTGTCCATCTTCAAGATGCTCACCGCCGTGTTCATCGTTGCATTGGTGGTCATTGGTCTGGCGCGCGGTGCGCTGCTCTATTTTGCGCCCGAACTCGCCCAAACTCATGAGGACATCGGCTTTCTCGGCAACGTGTACCTGACGTTTCTTGAGTTAACCGATCCGGGGAACATGGTCCAGGACCTCAATTCGTCGGTTTGGTACAAAGCACTCGCTGTCGTCGCCGGTTTGGTAGGCATCGTCTTGCTGTCGGCACTGATCGCGTTCATCACCACGGCGCTCGATCAAAAGCTGCATGAACTCAAGCGCGGCCGCTCGAAAGTCATCGAAGACGAGCACACACTGATTCTAGGATGGAACGAGCAGCGCATCGTCGAGGTATTGCAGGAATTGATCCTCGCAAACGAAAGCGAGCCCGACGGCTGCGCGGTCATTCTCGCCGACCTCGATAAAGAGGAGATCGATGACGTGCTGCGATTGCGCGTCAAAGATCGCAAAACCACGCGAATCGTGACGCGCAGCGGCGATGTCGCATCGCTCGCCAATCTCGATATGGTGTCTATCGAGTCCGCGAAATCGGTCATCATTCTGGCTGACTGCGATGACACCGACGGTCAGTCCGAAAAAGCCGCCAGCGACGCCAAGGCAATACAAACGGTGTTGGCGACCATGGGTCGCGCTGCACACGAGTCCGAATTCAGCGTGGTCGTTGAGATTTTTAATCCCACGTACCGCGACATCGTGCGTTCGAGCTTTCCGGAAAACGTCGTCACGGTGAACACCAGCGATGTGCTTGCCAAGCTGCTCGTGCAGACGTCGCGGTCGGTAGGCCTGTCGGTGGTCTACAACGAGATACTGTCGTTTGACGGCTGCGAGATGTATTTCTACGGCGCCGATTGGGGTGATATCGCCTTCGGAGATGCGGCGTTTCGATTTCCCGATGGCGTGCCGATCGGCGTGCGTTCGGCAGACGGCATCATCCATATGAATCCACCGGTCGATCGCTCTTTTGAGCCCGGCGACGAAGTCCTGATCATCGCCGACGACGATTCAACGATCGACTTTCAACAAACACCGGTCGCCGAACCGACCGATCTACCGTTGGCTGACCGTCGTCACGAACAGCGCGTCGAGCGCGAGCTGATGATCGGTTGGAATTTCAAATCGACCTGCATCCTGCGCGAGTTTTCTGACTACATCATCGCGGGCAGCAAAATCGACGTGCTGCTAAAAGCGCCTACCGACGAACAGCGCCGGGAGATTGAGGCGCTCGACGCTGAAGTCGACAACATTGACGTTCAGCTGATCGAAAAAGACTGTTTGAATCTAGACGATTTGATGTCGCTGAAGCCGTTTACGTACGACAACATCATTATCCTCGCCGGCGGTGACGGTGACTCCCAGGCGGTCGACCTCAGCCGCGCCGACTCCGAGAACATCGTTGCGCTGCTGCTGCTGCGACGGATTTTCAGCCAATACCCGGACGAGAGTCGCGACACCAAACTGATCACCGAGATTCTCGATTCTCAGAACTTCGATTTGGTCGCACGTGCGGGCGTGCAGGACGTCATTATCTCGAACCGATTGGTCAGCATGATGATGGCGCAGATATCGGAAAGCCGCGATATCGAGAAGGTCTACGACGATATTTTCCAAGAGGACGGCTCAGAGATTTATCTGAAGCCTGCGTCGCTGTATTTCGATGCCTTCCCCGTCAAAGTCAGCTTTGCCGATTTGATCGCGCTCGCACAGAAGCGCAGCGAGGTTTGCATCGGGGTCAAGATCAAGTCGCAGGAGCACAACAAAGACGTCAACAACGGCGTGCAGCTCATTCCGGAAAAACAAACCTCTTACACGCTGAAGGCCGACGACAGTCTGATCGTCGTCGCTGAAGACGAGCTGTAGCTAAAGAATCGGTGCTGGCAGCGCCGAAAATCCGATATTTGTGAGTGTAGTCACGGCAAATCATGGCCGCGGCGGTAGCATTCGCCCGTCGATGCAACCGGTGACCTCACGATGAGCACGGACGACCTGACGCCCGAGAATCTCCCGGGTTACGCTGCTGAGACCGACGATCGGTCGGCGTTCATCCGCAGTGTCTACACGCACCTATTCGCTGCCATCGCAGCCTTTACTGGCCTCGAATACCTGTTTTTCACAACCGGATTTGCCGAGCAGTTCGCCGTTTTCGCGCTGTCGCAGTCCTGGTTGGCCATTCTGGGCGCGTTCATCGTCGTGTCGTGGATCGCGAGCCACGTTGCGCACAAAGTTGAATCGAAGCCGCTGCAGTATCTTGCCTTGTACGGCTTTGTCGTTGCCGAGGCCTTGATCTTCGTGCCGATGCTCTACATTGCCCTCGCTATCGAGCCGGAGATCGTGTCGAGCGCCGCGACGTTCACGCTATTGGCATTCGCCGCCTTGACGGCGATCGCTTGGTTCAGCGGTCGCGATTTTTCGTTCTTGCGTAGTTTCTTGATGTGGGGCGGCGTCATCGCGCTCGGCACCATCGTCATGGGCATCGTTTTTGGGTTCGAGTTGGGGACGTATTTCTCGATGGCCATGATCGGCTTCGCCGGCGCGTCAATCTTATACGACACGTCGAAGATCATGCGGGCCTACCCAGACGATCGATCCATTGCGGCCGCTTTGGAGCTGTTTGCGTCGGTCGCGCTGATGTTTTGGTACGTGTTGCGCTTGTTCCTGGCGCGGCGATAGCCGCGATCGTAGTTTCACAAACCGGCGTGTAGCCTCTGGCTGCACGCCGGTTTTGGTTTGCGCTCGCTAACCGACGACTACCCCCCGATATTGATCGCTACGCGACGTCATCGCCGTCGGACGCCGACTTGGCGCGCTCGGCGCTTTCCCGCGTCATCAGCGGATGGGTAGCAAACGACAGGATCACCAGAACGGCCATCACGAGATGGCTTATGTTCATGACCAATCGCGAAACGCGGCCGCGACCGTTGCGCTGCAGATCGGCCATTCGTTGCACGAGCTCACTGTCCGCACCTTCGTCGGCGAAACGAACGATGTCCGTGTACGTCGCGTCGAGCAGCAAGATCTGACTCTGCATCATAGCGAGATTGATGAACGCAAAGCCGAGATAGACGGCGATGCCGATGATTTTTTCGACCCGGTGCAGCGGCTCGTCGATGTAGACCATCGCGCCGAGTATCGCCAGATGGACGGTGATGAAAAGGCCCCACTGCGCATCGATACGGTTGCCGATCTCGAGTGCAGTTTCGATCGTCGCTGCTATGTCCACGGCGCTACCCTACTCGATTACGACGAGCGCAAATACGCAAGCCCACCGGTCTTGACGTACAACGTGCAACCTCCGGTCGTCCGCGGTGCGTGCGATCCGTCCACGGGAAGGCGCAGCCAGGCAGCTTTGTCGTAACTGCCCTCGTCGTCGTCAAAGCTGCCGTCAATGACGAAGTATTCGACACCGTCCGGGTAGTTGAGACTGCCGCGCGTCGTTCCCGGCGCCCAGCGCTCGAGCCGCATCTCGTCCGTATAGCCGGCCTGTCGGTAGAGCGGTTTGATGTCGACCCCAGGCTCGTCGACGGACTCCCAAATCAGCTCGTCCGTTTGAATGACGTGATGCTCGCGATCGAGGCCCGGAAACTGGCGCAGCTTGACGAGCAAAAGGCATCCCGGCTTGGAAAACGGCGTATGCCGAAAGCCCTCCGGGTTCAGCAGATACGTACCGGTGGGCCAATCGCCGTGTTCGTCGGAAAACACGCCGTCGAGAACGAGAATCTCCTCGCCTTCCGGATGGTCGTGTGTGGGGAAACTGGAGTCGGGCGTGTAGCGCACCACCGATGTGACCTGCCCTGCTTCCGGCGGCCCGACCAAATGCACGCGCTTACGAAATACGGTGCCGCTCGGGCTCGCCGTCCATTCCATCGTTCCCGTCGCTGCAGTCGCCCGCCGGGTAAGGTCTCCGTTCATGGTCATTCGCTGTGGCTCTCGGTTCGTCGGCTGTCGCAGAAGCTATGGGGCCGAGTGTTTTGACCGTGGCAGATGATAGTAGATGGTTTCGCGCGCAACGTCGTAGCCTGCGACCGTCCCCATAGTGCTCGGTCAGCCGCAGCCGCCACCGCATCCAGACCCACCACCACGGCCGCCTTTTTCGCCGCCTCCGCCACCAATACCCATAAGCCAGAAAGCAACGATTGCCAGCAGTACGATAATGGCGAGCAACACGACAGTGTCTTCAGAAATTCCCGGCACACACGCCGCGATCAGCAGGCTGCCTGCCGCAACGCCGACGCTCGTCAGCCGACGCCTCGAAATGACCAGGCTACGTCCGGTATCGATTCGCCGAAAGTTCTCTGCATTGGCGAACCTCGCGTCGGCGGCATCGAGGTCCAACGCGTCGATTCGTTGCCACCGGCTATCGGTCATAAAGGCAAATTTCCCGATTGGACGGCGACGTAACAGCGATTGCTACGGCAGCGCGCCACACGGGCCTTATACTACGATCGCAAAGTCGCCCGCGAACTGCGCGACACGCAGGCCGCCCGTCTCGAGTTCGCTGGTGATTGCGAGCTTACTGCGGCCACGGCGCTCGAGGCCGCGCCGGCAACGACCCCAACGGTCCTCGTCTTCGAAGCTGCAGATACCGAAACAATCGGCCGTAACGGCGGCGGTGTAGTCCATTTCCGAGCGCATGACGACGAGCTCGCCAGCGAGGCCGTCGCGTTCCATACGGACGTGGATGAGTGCCCAGCACGCCAGCGTGCCAAGAGCTGCTAGTGAGCCGCCGAACATGGTGCCCTTGTGGTTGTGATTGGCGGCTAGCGGCAGCTTTAGGCTGACGTGCGTGGCGCTAACCCGATCGGTTGCGAGACCCATTGCCCGGGTCAACGGGATTTGTTCGTGCAGGTAGCGGGTCAGCTCGTCAGGCGTGCGCATCAGGCCGCGAGTTTCGGCGCATGCTCGGCGATGACGTCGGCCAATCGGTTCAGCGCCTCACCGCGACCGTCGCCCTTGCGCCAAACGGCGGCAATGAGCCGGGTCGGCGCCGGGCTCGCGAACTGCACATCGACGACGTTTTCCGCACGACTCGACGGTGGCTCAACCGCCAATGCCGGCAGCAGCGTAATACCGGCGTCTGCCGCGACCATGTGGCGCAGCGTTTCCAAACTGGTCGCGCGAAAACCGGCTGCTTCCTCAACGGTTGAATTGGTGCAGACCTCGAGCGCCTGATCGCGCAGGCAATGGCCGTCCTCGAGCAGCAGCAGCGATTCGCCGTCGAGATCGCCAATGCTGACCGATTTGCGTTCCGCGAGCGGGTGGCCGAGTGGTGCGGCCAAACGAAACGGCTCGGCAAAAAGCTCGCGAACTTGCAGCCCATCGTCGTTGATCGGCAGTGCCAGCAAGGCAATATCGATATCGCCATCGCGCAGCCGCCGGAGCACCGGGTCGGTTTGATACTCGAGGAATCGGCAGCTCAAGTTCGGCAGTTCCTCGCGCAGCGCTCGCACGATGTGCGGCAGCAAATACGGTCCCAGCGTCGGGATCAGCCCGATGCGAAACTCGCCGCTGAACGGGTCGCGACTGTGGGCAGCCAGGTCTTCGATCTCCGCCGCGACGCGCAGCATCGCACGCGCTTTGACGACAACCCGCTCACCGACGCTGGTCAAAAGGATGTTGCCGGGTTGGCGTTCGATCAGCGTGACACCGAGCTGATCTTCGAGCTTGCGAAGCTGCGCCGAAAGCGTGGGCTGACTGACGAAACAGGCTTCGGCGGCCTTGCCAAAATGACGCGTCTCGTCGAGCGCGACCAAATAGCTCAGCATGCGCAGATTGATATTGCCGGGGACTTTCACGGGCAGAACTTCGATCCTTTACCGATGAAATGCTATCAGTTCTTGCTCGCTTTGGATGGATCGAGGGCCGCCAGCGCGTCCAAGGCTTGCTGCCGGCTGGTTTTTAGATCGACGATGGGCATGGGATAGCTCGTGCCCGGCACGAAGTCGCTGCTTGTGTGCAGCCACGGTTCATGCAGTGCTTTGTCCGGTAGCGCGGCAAGCTCCGGTACGTAGCGGCGAATGTAGTCGCCCGTTTTGTCGAATTTTTGGCTTTGCAGAACCGGATTGAAGACGCGGAAATACGGCGCCGCGTCGGCACCGCAGCCGGCCGCCCATTGCCAGCCCATGGTGTTGCTCGCAAGGTCAGCATCGACCAATGTGTCCCAGAACCAGCGCGCGCCAGCGAGCCACGGCGCCCGAATGTTCTTCACGAGGAACGACGCAACCACCATCCGCACGCGATTGTGCATCCAACCGGTTTGCCAGAGTTGACGCATTCCGGCGTCGACCAGCGGTATGCCTGTCTCACCGCGCTGCCACGCCTGCAGCATAGCCTCGTGATTGTTGCGCCACGGAAAGTTGCGGTACTTCTCGACCAGCGGCTCGGTCGGCGTATGCGCAAAGTAGTACAGCACGTGATGGGCGAACTCACGCCAGCCCAATTCGCGCAGGTAGCCGTCGACATCGACGCGCGGCACATTTTGCACGGCGGCCACCGCCTGCCAGACGGTCAAGGCAGAGATCTCGCCGAAATGCAGGTGCGCGGACAAACGCGAGACACCGTCGTCGGCCGGGAAATCGCGCATTTCCGCGTAGCCCGTTAGCGCGCCGCGCGTGAAGCGGCGCAGCTGCGCAACGGCGCCGGCTTCGCCGGGCTCAAATGCCTCCCAGAATCCGCGGTCCCAACGGATGCTCGGCTCGAGCGCCAACGCCTCAATACCATGGGACGTTGGCCACGAGGCGGGCGGACGCAACTCGCGCGGTTGCGCGCACGGCTCGCGCAGCGGCAGACGCTGCACGACGTTTTTCCAAAACGGCGTAAATACCTTGTATGGATTGCCAGAACCGGTGGCGACTTGCCATGGCTCGATCAAGAGATGGCCGTTGAAGCTCTCGACGATAAGGCCGCGCTCACGGCAGCGTTTTTTCAGACGTTCGTCGCGATCGCGGCTGTAAGGATCGTAAAGCCGATTCCAGTAAATCGCGCTGGCGCCGGTCTCGTCGAGCAAAGCGTCGAGCGCTTGCTCGGCGGGCCCGCGCCGCACGATCAGCCGGCTGCCGTGCTCCTCAAGCGCGGCATTCAGCGCCGTCAGGCTCTTGTTCAGCCAGGCGCGCGAAGCGCCGCCGGGTGCCCAATCGTCGTCTTGGTCGTCACCGACGTAGACGGGAACAACGGCGGCGTGGTGATCGAGCGCGTGGCGAAGGGCGGGGTTGTCGTCGAGACGCAGATCGCGACGCAGCCACACTAGGGCAAGCGATTCGGAGCTCATCTGGGCCGGTCTAGCAAACGGGCGCGAATTATCTCATGGTGGGTGGGTGGCGCTGTGCGCGAAACTGGCCGGTTCGTCGACAAGTGACAGACAGTCCATTCTGGGAGGCCAAGCGCCTCACCGAGTTATCCGATGCCGAATGGGAAGCGCTGTGCGACGGTTGCGCGCTGTGTTGCCTGCACAAACTCGAGGACGAGGATTCCGGCGACGTGCTCTACACCGCGGTAGCGTGCCGACTGCTGGATACGGCGAGCTGTCGCTGCACGGATTACTCCAACCGCCGCCGCCGTGTGCCGGAATGCATCGCGGTTCGCGAGGCGACCGAACGCGACTACCTGTCGTTGCCGCCGACCTGCGCATATCGTTTGCGTTGGCTCGGCCGAGCGTTGCCGGATTGGCATCCGCTGGTCAGCGGCGACCCGTCGAGTGTGCACGAGGCCGGGATTTCCGCGCGTGATCGCGCTATTTCCGAGCGCGACTATGACGGCGAGATCGACGCCGACACGCCGCTATTGTGATGTCAGCTTGACCGCCGTGCCGTAGGCGAGCAGCTCGGCCGCGCCCTGCATGACCGGCGCCGTTTCAAAGCGCAGGCCGACGATCGCGTCGGCGCCGAGCCGTTTTGCTTCGGCGATCATGCGATCGAGCGCTTGCTCGCGCGACTCAGCCAACATCTTGGTGTACTCGCCGATCTCACCGCCGACGATGCTGCGCAAACTGGCGATGATGTCCTTGCCGACGTGACGGGCCCTGATTGTGTTGCCGCGCACGAGTCCAAGCGTCTCGCTGATAGCGCGATCGTCAAATCGATCCTGGGTCGTCATCAGCATGGTTCAGCGCTCCACGTTTTTCGAATAATGGTCGTCTTCTTTGTTGCCGAGTCGCTCGGCCAGCACCTTGATGAACAGTGCGCCAAAGCCGACGAATATCAGTAGATACAGCCAGCCCAACGGACCGGCGATGATGATGCCGGTCAATGCCAGCAGCAGGTACACGCCGGCGGCGAGCGCCAGGCACAGGTAGCCGATTTTCTCGAGCATATCGTGCGTCCTCCGTAGCGACGTTCAGCCGGTGGCTTGCAGCCCCTGAACAATGCCGTTCACCGTTTCAAACAGCGCGCTTTTGATGCCCTGATCCTGGCGCTCACCGGCGCGCCAGCGCTTCAGCAAATCGATCTGCAGCAGGCTCATTGGATCGAGATAGGGGTTGCGCAGGCGTATTGCCCGACGCAGCACCCGATCGTCTTCGAGCAGGCGACCGTGCCCGGTCAACGCAAGCACCGTCTCCTGAGTCTTTGCAAATTCTGCCTCGATGATCGGCAGAATTCGCTCGTCCAGTTCGCCTGCCAGCGCCGAATACTCCGCTGCGATACCAGGATCGGCCTTGGCCAAGACGATTTCTACGTCATGCAGCAAGTTTTTGGCGAATGGCCACTCCTGAAACATCTCCGTAACACGGTCTTGGCCAAAGGCCTCGATGGCGGCAGCCAGCCCTGATCCCACGCCGTACCAGCCCGGCAGCATTTGGCGACTCTGGGTCCACGCAAATACCCATGGAATGGCCCGCAGTGAATCAATGCCGCGGCCGCGACGGTCGGTCGGCGGACGCGTGCCGACCTGCATGTGCTCAATAACGTCGATCGGCGTGGCGGCGCGAAAATAATCGAGGAATTGCGGCGTTTCGTAGACGAGATCGCGGTACGCACGGCGGCTCTCGGCCGCGATGCGGCGTATTGCCTCGACCCAGTCGGTACGCAGGCCGACGTTGCGCTTCGCCTCGCGGCTGGCCCACGACACCGCGCCAATCGACTGCTCGAGATTCCTCAACGCGAGATCGCGCAGGCCGTATTTCTCATTGATCGTCTCGCCCTGTTCGGTCACCCGCAGTTTGCCGTTGATGGTTCCTGGCGGTGAGCTGAGCACGGCGCTGCGTGTATTCGAGCCACCGCGGCTGATGCTGCCGCCGCGACCATGGAACAGCGCAATCTCGATATCGGTGTCATCGAAGTCGTGTACCAGGCTTTGCTGCGCTTGGTACAACGCCCACCGCGAGGCCGCGATCCCCGAGTCTTTATTCGAGGTCGAGTAACCGAGCATGATCGGCTGGCGATTGCCGCGCAGCGCGAGGTGGCGGCGATAACGCGGATTGGCGATCAACGTTTGGATGACGGCACTACCGGTTTCCAGATCGCGCACCGTTTCGAACATTGGCGCGATATCGAGCGCGACCTCGCCTTTGCGGTTCGCCAACTCGCCCCACTGGGCGAGCAGCAAGACGGACAGCACATCGTCCGGTCCCTCACAGCGGCTAATGATGAACGGACCGATCGAGTTTTCGCCGTATCGCCGCCGGCAGTAGGCAATGGCCTGAAACACGGCCAAGGTTTTGCGCGTCAGCGTGTCGTTGTCTTCGTCGGGCGGCTCGCGATTCTCGATCGCCGTGCAAATGGCGTCGGCGCGCTCCTCCGGACTGCGCTGCAGCCAGTCTGCATCGCCGAGACCTGTGCCGACCACTTTGCGGTGTACGCGAGCGTCCTGTCGCACGTCGAGGGTCAGCAAATGAAACCCGAACGTCTGAACCCGCCGCAGAAATCGCCGAACCAGATGATGGCCAGCATTGAGGCCGCGATTCTCGGCGAGGCTTACCTCGATGCGACGGATATCGGCGACGAACTCGGCGGCGTCGGTGTACGGAAACACGCTGTCGTCGAACGTTGATCGGATCCGCGCCTGAATCAGACGCAGGTACACGCGATAGGGCATTTCGCGGTGGCGCAGCGGTATCGCCTGCATCGCGTCTGGAAAATGCTGCTTGTATTCGGCGATACGCTCGAGCACCCCTTCGGTCACGCTCGTGCGCGTCAGCGTCTGACTGAGCTGTTCGGCCAGTCGCCCACACTCGGCGAAGTACAGGTTCAGCACCAGTGAGCGCTGCCGCGCCAGCGTATTGCGAATGGTCTTGGCGTTGACGTTCGGGTTGCCGTCGAGATCGCCGCCGACCCACGACGCAAATCGGAACAGCATCGGCAGACGAATGCGTTTGCTCTCCTCGCCGTAGACGCGGGTCAAAGACTCGCGCAAGTTTTCGTAAACCGGCGGTACCACGCGATACAGAACATCGGTCAAAAAGAACAGCACGTGTTCGAGTTCGTCGGCGACAGTCATCGCCTCCGACGGGTTCTCGTCGGTCTGCCAGATCGTTGTGATCTCCGATCGAATCTTGGCTTCGAGTGCGCGGCGTTCTTGCGGTGGCAGGCTGGTGTCGAGCATCGAAACCAGAATTCGGACGATGTTCTGCTCTTTACGCAGGATCGTTCGGCGGGTCGGCTCGGTCGGCTGACCGGTAAAAACCGGTTCAATCTGTAAGCGGTCGAGGAGCGCCTGCAGTTCATCGAGACTGAAGTCGGCGGCTCGCAGCTGATTCAGGGTGCGATCCAAGCCGCGTGGCGCCGGCTTGGACTCATCGCGAAGATAGTCACGCCGCCGCCGGATGCGGTGGACTTTCTCGGCGGTATTAACGAGATGAAAGTATGTCGAGAACGCGCGTGCAACGTCGTCGGCGGTCGCGGCGTCGAGTCCGGCGAGCGACTTATGCAGCTCTGCCGATACCTCCGTCGAGGTATCGCCTTCGCGGCGCCGAATGGCGAGCTGGCGGGCCGTTTCGACCAGTTCGAACAGACGCTCGCCGCCTTGCTCGCGCAGCAATTCGCCGGTCATCTCGCCGAGCCAGTGCACGTCGGCCCGCAACGCTCGGGACTGCTCGGTGAACTCGAGGTCCCCGCGGCGCAGCGTGAGTTTCGGAGCAGCCATGGCGCGGCGTTAGATCAGTGCTGGCTCAATCGCGAAAATTTTCGAATTGCAGCGGCAGGCCGAGATCCGTCTCTTTCAATAGCGCGATGCACTGCTGCAGGTCGTCGCGTTTCTTGCCCGTAATGCGCACCTTGTCGCCCTGGATCGAACTCTGCACTTTGAGCTTAGTCGCCTTGAGGTCCTTGACGATACGTTTGGCGAGCTCGGTGTCGAGTCCCTGTCGGATCGTAATCGTCTGGCGGGCGCGCTGATTGCTCTCGACCGGCGGTGCTGGGTCCAGACAGCCGGTGTCGATACCGCGGCGAGCAAGCTTGTCACGCAGCATGCTGCGCATCTGATCGAGCTGGAAGCTGGCGGCCGCTTCGAGCGAAATGGCGCTCGAATCCAGCGTGAAACTCGCGTCGACACCTTTGAAATCGAAGCGTGTGCTGACTTCCTTGTTAGCCTGGTCGACGGCATTTTGGGCTTCATGCATGTCGACTTCCGAAACGACATCAAACGACGGCATGGGTATTGGCTCCGCTAGTTGGTTTCGGCAGCCGGTTGCGGGTCCGCAGCGGGGTCCCCGGCGCTATCGCCATCGGCTGGCGAATCCGTCACCGTCTCGTCAGCCGGTTCCGGTGTCGATGGCGCGGCCGCCTCAGCCAACAGTGTTTCTACGTAGTCTGTGAATTCGTTGGTGAGCTCGGTGTAGTGCTCGCCCGTGCCCGGTCCGGTGAAGCCCGTGTGGATGCGTCGCACGGCGCCGGTGGCGTCGATGAATATGGTCGTCGGAAACGCCATAACGGCGTTCAGCGACGGCAGCATCTCGCTGGCTTGGTCCTTGTCGGACGTGCCCGCCAGCAGCGTGACGTATTCGATATCGAATTTGTCGCGGAAGGCGGCTACCTGGCGCCGCGCTGCCTCGACGTCATCGCCGACGTGCTCGAACATCAGCGCGACGATTTCGAATCCTTGGTCGCGGTACTTCTGGTACAGCGGCGCCATGAACGCCGCCTCGTCATGGCAGTTCGGGCACCAGCTGCCGGCCAGTGTCACGACGACGACTTTGCCGGCGAAACGCTCGTCGTCGAGGCTAACGGTATTGCCGTCGAGGTCCTCGAACGAGAACTCGAAACGTTCGTAGCCTTCGTTGATAAAAGTCAGTGTGTTTGCATCCGGCAGCGCGGCATCTTCGTTGCGTGTCGCGACGAAGGTCTCGTGCGAGCGCAAGCCTGACCAAAACTCGCCGGTCAGCGACTCGTTCGGTTGGACCTCGGCGCGAAACAGAAACGCGTGCGCACCGTCGAACGTTGCCAGCATCATCTCGCGCCCGCGGACGTGACCGCCGAGGTAGCGATGATCGGCGGTCGGCGTCAGGAACGTGCCGAACAAGCGATCGCCGCGCTGCGCGAATTCGCCAACAGCCGGGTAAGTCTTGCCGTCGTCTTCGGTAAAAGTGACGGCCCAGCGGCCGGACAGATCGACCTGCGGCGGTGCGGCGTGCGTGTCGGCGACGCTGCCTGGCGTTGCCGAAAACGGGATCTTTTGGACTTCGGTGCGCTGCAGCTTTGACAGGTGGCCGGTGAGTTGGCCGTCGACGAGCCGCGCATCGATACGGTTGCCGAATGCCGGAAAACCGAGGCCGAGCGTACCGTCGGTCGGATCGAAGCGGACATCGGGCACGCTCACGCGTTCGTGGCCGTTGATCAAGGTCGCGAGGTAGCGATCCCCTTCGCGCCCGAATTCGAGGCCAAATGGCGCCTGTCCGCCGGGCAGTTCGAGCACCGCTTGCCAAACGCCGGTGGTGAGTTCCGGCGGGCTGTCGGCGGGGCGTTCACAGGCCGCGAGCGATAACGCCGCAACTGCAATCAGAGCCTGCAATGTCCGTGGCAAAACACTTTCCTCAGTCGCGCGGCCGAAATCAGCGGTAACCCTCGGCCTGCAATCGGAACAGTGTAGCGTAGTGCCCGTTCGCGGACATGAGTTCGTCATGACTGCCGTGTTCGACGATGCGCCCTTCGGCAACGACGATGATCTGATCGGCGCGGCGTACCGTTGAGAAGCGATGCGAAATGAGTACCGTGATCTTGTCGCGGCTCAGCGCGCGAAAGTGTTCGAACATTGCCGCTTCCGCGGCGGCGTCCATTGACGCGGTCGGTTCGTCGAGGATCAGTATGTCGGCCGATTGGTCCATGAACGCGCGCGCGAGCGCAATTTTTTGCCACTGCCCGCTGGAGAGTTCCTGACCGTTGATGAACCACCGACCCAGTTGGGTTTGATACGCCTGCGGGAGTTTCTCGATGAACGGGTGCGCAAGGCCTTTTTCGGCGGCATCGCGCCACAGTGCCTCGTCCTCGAAGTTTTCGGCGTCGCCCGCGCCGACGTTTTCGCCGGCGGACATTTGATAGCGAGCGAAGTCCTGAAAAATCACCCCGAAGCGCCGATCGAGCACGTCCCGTTGCCAGTCACTAAGCGGTGTACCGTCGAGCAAAACGCGACCTTGTTGCGGTTGATACAACCCGGTCATCAGTTTGATCAACGTCGTTTTGCCCGCGCCATTCTCGCCCACCAGCGCCAGACTCTCCCCGGGCCTAATGTTGAGCGTAATGCGATTCAGCGCCGGTCGGTCGGCACCGGGATACGTGAAACTGACGTCTTCGAAACGCACGCCGTCGCCCGGTGTTGCGCCGACAGTTTGCGAACCGGTGTGACGTTCGGACGGTTGCTCGAGGTACTCGTAGAGATTGGTCAGGTAAAGGTTGTCTTCGTACATGCCGCTAATGGCCGACAAGTTGGCGCCGACCGCGGCTTGCCCTTGCTTGAACACCAATAGGTACATGGTCATTTCGCCGAGCGTGATAGACCCGGCAACCGCGGCAATTGCAATCCACCCATAGGCGCCATAGAACGCCAGCGTGCCGATGAGGCCAAGAATCAGACCCCAGGTTTCGCGGCGGATGGTCAGCGCCCGCGTCTCGCTGTGCAGTTTGGCAAAGATTCCCACGTAGCGATCCAGCAAGCGCCGCCCGAGCCGGAACAGTTTGACTTCTTTGGCGTGGTCCTCGCGGGCCAGCACCGTTTCGAGATACCACTGTCGCCGGAGTTCGGGGGAGCGGCGCCGGCTGATTGCAAACGCCTGATCGGAAAAGCGCGTCTCGGCGATGAACGCCGGGATTCCGGCGGCCGTCAGAATCAACACCGCGAGTGGTGAGAACTGAATCAGCAAACCGGCGAAGCCGAGCAATGACACGCCGTTTTGTGCCAGCGCAAAGGTTCGATTGACCAGGCTCAGCGGTCGCGACGACGCTTCGCGACGGGCGCGATTCAGCTTGTCGTAAAACTCGGAGTCCTCGAATTGAGCGAGCGACAGCGTCAAGGCTTTTTCGAGGATCAGCACATTGATGCGGTTGCCGAGCAGCGATCGCAGCAGCGACTGACACATAGCGATACCGCGCTGAGCGCCGGCAAGGCCGGCGACGAGCAGGCCTTCGATCCCGACGTAAATCAGGGCCTCGCGTGCACCCGTCCCAGTTTGTGAGGCCGCAACGACCGCGTCGACGATCAGCTTGCCGACCCATGCAATCGCCGCCGGGGCGAGGCCGGCAACCAGCGTTAGCGCACCGAGCGTGAGGGTTAGCGGTTTACTGGTCGACCAGACCAGCTCGATCGCGCGACGGGTGTACTTCAGTACACCGAAACCGTGACTGCTAGTCGCTTGCTGGGTCACTCAAGCGTTGTTCGTGCAACCGTTTGAGGCGCTCGAATTCCGACGTGGGCCCAATGTCTTCGTACACCGGATCGCCGTACTCGTCTTCGCGAATGACTCGATCGCCGGGCACGTAAGGCAGTGCGGTGACCACCTCGTCGAGCGCGCGATTGAGAAGATCGGTGATGATTTGCTCGACGCCAGCACCGGGATAGAGTTCCGCCAACGCGTGTAGCTTGGCGGCGGCGTCTCGCGGCAGCTGGACGGCATAGGCTTCAGCGGTCTTGTGAACGACCGGTGTCGATTCCCAAGCGCTTATCAAATCGCGAAAACTCAACGGCGGGCTCCAGCCGGTGGCAACGCGCGCGACGATAGCAGATCGCGTCGGTGGTCCCAAAGCCGCATGTTTTGCCCGGATTGGTGCGCGGCAGCGACCCTCGTCCTGGCCGACGCTTGACGGATGGTCCACGCGTTCACCGACACCCGCGACGCCGCGCAAGCCGACACCAGCGTCTGGCGCCGACTGCAAACGCTGCGCCAGCTCCATGCCTATCCGCACATCATTGCTCACGCCGGCCTCTGGTATCCGGCTGAACGGGTCATCGGCGCCGTCACCGCGGTCGAATGGCTCACCGGCGGCACCGCGCTTGCGGCGGCGCTGTCGAGCACGCCGGGCGCCGCGGCGATCGATTTGACGGCCCTCACCGCCGGCGCCATCGCCGAGTGCTTGCCGGGCGTCGTTGCGGCGTACGGCCTGGGCGATTTTGCGCGACGCAACGTCCTGCAGTTCACAGTAGCGCAAGCCAATGCCCTTGCCGACGATGAGCGGCTGCGCCGCTTGCCGTGCCACATCGTCGTGCAGCGACGGGACCTGCCGGGCCTAAAGTCCCAACTGGCCGTGTGGCCGGCACGATGGGTACCGCTATTCGCGCGCCGCCTCGAGTCGACCAGCGCGGTTCTGGGGGCCGAATCGTTCGCGTGTGCGACCCCGGTAAACCGGCTGTGCTTGCCGGGCGACGCAGCCGTGTTGCCGGTCAGCCTCAATATGTTGCCCTACTGGTCGCGGCGCGGTTTCGACGCTGCTGGACTCGACGCAGCGCTGGCGGTCGTCTTGGCCGAGGCCGATGAGCTGCTCGACGAGCTGCGCTGGCCGCTGGCAAGCGATGTCTGGGACGTGTACCGACACCGGCGTCTGGCCTTGCTGCCCCGCGGTCTTGGCGAATTGATCCAATTGGCCGGTTGCGGTGGCGACGATCATGCGGCCGCGGCCTTTGCCGAGGCAGCGCTAACCGGACTCGCAAACGCCGCGCGTCGCCATTCGCGTCGTCTGGCCGACCGCAGCGGTCCCTGCGCCGCGCTTGAGCCGGAGCATGCGCTCGGCCATTTGCTGCGGCGGCCGGATTATCCCGAATGGCGGCGGCGCTGGCTGGCAGCCACCGATGCGCAGCGCTATCGGCACCGAAATCTGACCTTTGCCTGCCTCGCCGACTTCTGGCCGGGACAGTCGCTGGCCAGCCGCCCGGCGGCGTGGTGCGCGGCGATCGCGGCGGTCGATGGCACCGGCTACGGCCGGCGCTGGGGTGCGATTGCCGCCCGACTCAGCGAGAAACCGGCCTTTGGTGCGCTAGCGGCATCGCTGACTCGCGATGGGTCCGTGGCGAGCGGCCCGAGGCTGCGCTAGCATACCGCCAGCGGCAACAAATGCTGCATAGCAGCAAAAAAGACAAGCGCCCGCCCGAGCGACACCGCCAACAGCGAGATTCGCGTGCCTCAAGTTTCTCCCGACATTCACGGCATTGTCGTGCTCGTAATGACCGCGCTGGCGCTGTTTCTGTTTACGCGCGATCAGATCCCGCTCGAAAGCTCGAGCTTGACCATTTTGGTGTTGCTGCTGCTGCTGTTTCAGCTGTTTCCGTACGAAGGCCCGGACGGCCGAATCGCGGCGGCGGATTTTTTTCAGGCGTTCGGCAACGAAGCCCTGGTTGCGGTCTGCGCACTGATGATCGTCGGTCGCGGCCTCGAAACCACGGGCGCGTTGCAGCCGCTCGCCGGGGTCGTGGCGTCGGCGTGGCGGTCCAAGCCAATTCTCGCGTTTCTCGCGACGCTGGTTGCCGGCGCCGTGTTGAGCGCGTTCATGAACAACACGCCAATCGTCGTGTTGCTGCTGCCAATTCTGGTCGCCGTGTCGATGGACACGAAGACTGCACCGTCGCGCGTGTTAATCCCAATGGGTCTTGCGACTATCATCGGCGGGATGTCGACGACGATCGGTACGTCGACCAATTTGCTCGTCGTTGGTCTTGCCCGCGAACAAGGCCTCGTGCAGTTCAATATGTTCGACTTTACCGTTCCGGTCGCAATGGTCGGCGGCGTCGGTATCCTGTTTTTATGGCTGGTGGCGCCGCGGCTGATGCCGCACCGCTTGCCGCCGCTGAACGACACGTCGCCACGCGTCTTCAATGCGCAGCTGTCGATACGTCAGGACGGGTTCGCGGCGGGCAAAACATTGTCCGAGGTGCTCGCGAAGACTCAGGCGCGGATGCGCGTCGACAGAATTCAACGGACCGACTCCCTGTTTCTCGCCAAGCTGCCCTCGGTGGTCCTGCAGGCCGGCGATCGACTGTACGTCAAGGACACACCGGATAATCTCAAGACTTTCGAACGAGCGATTGGTGCCGAGCTCTATACCCCGGCCAGTGAGGAAGAGACGCCGCTGACAGCAGCCGGCCAGCAGCTTGCCGAGGTGGTTGTCACGCGCGGCTCGCTCCTGCACCGGCGCACGCTGAGTGATACCAATTTCTCGTCGAACACCAAGCTGCTGCCGCTGGCCGTGCATCGCGCCCGCACGCCGTCGTCGCGGATTACGACCGATCTCGGCAACGTCCGGCTGCGTGCCGGCGACGTCTTGCTCGTGCAAGGCAAGCGCAGCGCCATTGAGAATTTGAAGACTGGCGGTGCAATGCTGGTGCTCGACGGCACGACCGATCTGCCGCATACCCACCGCGCCAAGCGGGCGCTGGGCATTATGGCGCTGGTGATTGGTCTCGCGGCGACCGGTCTTGTGCCTATTGCCACCGGCGCGGTGGCCGGCGTCGGCCTCATGCTCGCGACCGGTTGTCTGCGCTGGCGTGACATCACCGACGCGCTGTCGACACCGATCATCATGATTGTCGTGACCAGTCTGGCGCTCGGTTTCGCGTTGATGCAAACCGGCATGGCTGAATACGTGGCGCAGCGTTTTGTCGCACTCACGGCCGAGCTGCCAGTACCGTATGTGCTGTCCGCCTTCATGTTGATCATGACGGTGTTGACGAATGTCGTCTCCAACAACGCCGCGGCAGTAATCGGTACGCCAATCGCGATCAGCGTCGCATCGCAGCTCGGCGCCGATCCGGAGCCGTTTGTGCTGGCCGTGCTGTTCGGGGCCAACATGAGCTACGCAACCCCGATCGGCTATCAGACCAACCTTTTGATTTTCAGCGCGGGCGGCTACAAGTTTTCGGATTTCCTGCGTGTCGGTATCCCGCTGACATTCATCATGTGGCTGGGCTTTTCGCTGGTTCTGCCGATCATCTACGGCCTGTAGGAGGTCGCCGTGACATATCGCCATGTCTTGTTCGCGCTACTCGTCGCTGGGTGTGCGACCGAACCCACCGTTGCCCCGACACCGAGTGCTGCCGACTCCGCAGCGCTTGCCGAGTTCTTCGAGCAAGTCTTCGATGAACGCGTAGCGCGCAATCCGGAGCTGCAAACCCGCCTCGGCGTTCGCGGTCGCGACGGTGAATGGCGAGACCGCAGCCAGACGTTCACAGACGAGACCCGGCGGCTCTACCGCGCCCATCTTGACGCGCTGACGCAGCGCTTTGGCGGCGTACGGTTCGACGCTCAGGACGAACTCAGTGTTCGCCTCATGCAGCGCGAGCTGACGACGTGGCTCGACGAGTACGAATGGCGCGATCACGATTACCCGATCGATCACCGCTCTGGCATCCATACGTTTGTGCCAGCGTTTCTGATCAATAACCACAGCATTCGCGACCGCGCCGATGCCGAGACTTATGTCCAACGCCTTACCGGCGTCGGTGTGTTGTTCGATCAGGTGATCGCTCAGCTCGAGCGCTCGGCCGGCAAAGGCATCGTCGCACCCGAGCTGGTGTTTGATCAGGCCTTGGAGGCTGCGGGCAACGTCGTGCGTGGTGCACCGTTCGACGATTCCGGCCGCGATTCGACCATCCGCGCAGACTTCGTCGCGAAGGTCGCCGCACTCGACCTCGGTGACGGCGAACGGTCCGCGCTGTTGGCCGCTGCGGATGCCGCTCTGACCGACGTTGTCGGTCCGGCTTACGAGCGCTTGGTCGCGGCGCTTGCCGCCAATCGCCAATCTGCTGTCGGTAGCAACGGCGTTTGGTCACTGCCGGACGGCCGGCGTTACTACGCGGCCATGCTGCGCCGGTATACGACGACGGAACTGTCCGCGGCTGAGTTGCATGACATCGGCCTTGCAGAGGTTGCCCGCATCCACGATGAAATGCGCGCCATCATGCGGGCCGTGAATTTCGACGGCTCTCTCGCCGAGTTTTTCGAGTTCACGCGGACCGATCCGCAGTTCTTCTACCCGAACACCGATGCAGGCCGGCAGCGCTACCTCGCCGAAGCGACGGCGATCATCGACGACATGCGCAGCCGGCTCGACACACTGTTCGGTCGCAAGCCGGTCGCGGACATGCTCGTCAAACGCGTCGAGCCGTTTCGCGAAAAGTCGGCCGGCAAGGCGTTTTACAGTCGCCCGGCGGCTGACGGCAGTCGGCCCGGTATCTACTACGCCAACCTGTATCGCATGGATCGCATGCCGGTCTACCAGATGCGAGCGCTTGCGTATCACGAAGGCATACCCGGTCACCACATGCAGATCGCGATTCAACAAGAGCTCGCTGAGCTGCCGCGATTTCGCCGCTTCAGTCGGGTCACGGCGTTCTCGGAAGGCTGGGGGCTGTATTCCGAGTGGCTGCCAACCGAGATCGGTGCCTATCCCGATCCGTACAGCGACTTCGGTCGTCTTGCGATGGAGCTCTGGCGCGCCTGCCGGCTCGTTGTGGACACCGGCATGCACGAAATGCGCTGGACGCGTGAGCAAGCTATCGACTATCTGCTCGAGAACACGCCGAATCCGGAGGGCGATGCCATCAACGCGATCGAGCGTTATCTCGTTTACCCCGGCCAGGCAACCGCCTACAAGGTCGGGATGATCCGGATCATGCAGCTGCGAGCCCTTGCGGAAAGCGAATTGGGCGAGGACTTCGACGTCCGTCGGTTTCACGACGCTGTTCTTGCCAACGGTCCAATTCCGATGACGGTGCTGACCGAGCAGGTCGAGCGCTTCATCGCGGCCGAGCGCGAGCGGCTCGGGCATGGCACGACTTGACCGCCATCGGCGAGCGCGGTAACAATCGACGCATGAAGCACCGTCGCTCAGCGCACATGAACTGGTGGCACGGCCCCGACGAGAGGGTGACCGGCTAGCGCGCGACGCATCGACCAACGGACGGAAAACCCATCTCGACAGCCGCGAGGTGGGTTTTTTTTTGGCCGCCGATACGGATTAGCCGTCGGCATGAACAACGAACACTGACGAGAGCATTATGGCTGACAACGAGCAGCTCCCTGGCGACTTCGATATCGTCGCCGATCTCGATACGCCGGTATCGGCCTACTTGAAGTTGGCCGACCTCGAGCCGCGCTATTTGCTCGAGAGCGTCGAGGGCGGCACGCGCCTGGCCCGCTACTCGTTCCTGGGTTTTGGGGCTGCCTCCGAAATCACCATCACCCGCAGCGGCGTCCGTCTCGGCGACGCGGAGCTGGCGCTGCCGGCCGACGCCGCCGGACTAAAGGCGCTGCTACGCCGTGCACTCGATGCGACGCCGGATCTTGCACCGACGATGCCCGGGCTGCCGTTCAACGGCGGTCTGGTCGGTTATGCCGCCTACGACATCGTCCGCTACTTCGAGCGTCTGCCGTCTGCTGCGCCGGCGGCGCACGATGTCATAGCGGCTTACGTCGGCTGCGAGTCGGTGCTCGTATTCGATCATCTGACCCGGCGTATGGCGCTACTGCACGCCGGCGATCGCGACGCGCGTGAGCAACTCAAGCGCGCGGTTATTGAGCGCTTGCGCGGCCCTGTGCCGTTGCCAGTACGCGGTAACCCGCCGACCGACATGACCGCGAGCCTCGACCAGTCGACGTTCGAGCGCCTGGTACAGCGTTGTCAGGACTACATCCGCGCCGGCGACATCTATCAAATTGTTTTGTCAGTGCGTTTTGATGGCAAAACGTCGGTTGCGCCGTTCGACGTTTACCGTGCGCTCCGACTGCTGAACCCGTCACCCTATATGTTCTTCCTCGACGTGGGCGGGCTGCGTGTGGCGGGCTCGTCGCCTGAGGCGCTGGTTCGCTGCATGGACGGCCAGGCCTCGCTGCGACCGATTGCCGGCACCCGGCCGCGCGGCGTCGATGCGGATCAGGATGCCGCACTGGAAACCGAACTGCTGGCCGATCCAAAGGAGCGTGCCGAGCACGTCATGCTCGTCGACCTCGCCCGCAACGATCTCGGCCGGGTCGCGCGGATCGGCTCGGTGCACGTCAAGCCGTACATGACGGTCGAGCGCTACAGCCATGTCATGCACATCGTGTCGGGCGTCAGCGGCGAGCTCGGCGACGATAGCGATGCGTTCGATCTGTTTGCGGCGGCGTTTCCGGCTGGGACCTTGGTCGGTGCGCCGAAAGTGCGCGCCATGCAGATTATCGACGAACTCGAACCGGTCGATCGCGGTCTGTATGCCGGCACCGTTGGATATTTCGGCAAAGGCGGCGACATGGACCAGGCCATCACGATTCGAACGCTGGTGTTCGACGGCGATGGCTATAGTTTTCAGGCCGGCGCCGGCATCGTCGCCGACAGCGACCCGACCACCGAATACCACGAGGTTCTGCACAAAAGCGCAATTCTGCGCTCGGCGCTGGCCATCGCGGCGGAGGGCTTGTAGATGCCGCAATTATTTCCTGCGGCGGATGGTGCCCCGCAACTGCTCGTCATCGACAACTACGACTCGTTTACCTTCAATCTCGTGCAGGGCTTTGCGGCCTTGGGCGCGGCGGTTCGGGTTTATCGCAACGACGAAATTGCCGTCGCCGATGCGTTGGCGCTGGCGCCGACGCACGTCGTGATTTCACCCGGACCCGGTCGACCCGATGGCGCCGGCGTGTCGCTCGCGATCATCGATGCGTTTGCCGGTCGGGCGCCTCTACTCGGGGTCTGTCTCGGCCACCAGTGCTTGGTGCAGCATTACGGCGGTAGCATCGTTGCCGCTCCGCGTTTGATGCACGGCAAGACCTCGGCGATTCAACATGACGGCCAGACGCTGTTTGCCGGTATCGCCGCGCCAATGCAGGTCGGCCGGTACCACAGTCTATGCGCCGAACAAGACGCGTTGCCGTCGGTACTCACCGCAACCGCCAGCACCGATCAGGGCGAGCTGATGGCCGTGCGGCACCGCGAACTGCCGCTCGAAGGCGTACAGTTTCATCCGGAAAGCGTGCTGACGCCCGATGGCATGACGCTGATGGCCAATTTCCTCAATGGAGCCGATCGATGACCGAAGCGACCCGCGAATGGCTGGAAACCCTGCTCGACGGTCGATCGCTGTCTGAGGAGCACTCGGCGGAGCTCATGCGGGCGCTGACCGACACCGAGCTCGCACCGGCACGGGCCGGCGCACTGCTGGCGGCGCTACGCGCTAAGGGTGAGCAGGCCGAGGAGATCCGAGGTTTCGCCCGGGCGATGCGGGGTCTCGCCCTGTCGCCGGCGCTGCCAGCCGACTTCGAGTGCATCGATATCGTCGGTACCGGCGGGGACGGCTCCGGGACCTTTAACCTCTCCACGGGGGCGGCACTGTTGACGGCCGCTTGCGGACTGCCGGTGGCAAAGCACGGCAACCGGTCGGTGTCGAGTCGCTCAGGCAGTGCCGACGTGCTCGAGGCACTCGGCTTGACGCTGCCGCTGCCGCCGCAGGAGTCCGCTCGCTGCCTGCGAGAAACTGGGTTCACGTTCTTTTTCGCGCCGGCCTTCCATCCGGCAATGAAGGCCATTGCGCCGATTCGGGCCGCGATGGGCGTCCGGACGGTGTTCAACTTGCTCGGGCCGCTGACCAATCCGGCCGCGCCGCCGTACAACGTCATCGGTGCGTTCTCAAAAGACGCGGCGCGTCTCATGGCGGAATCTCTGGCGGGCCTGCCCGCGCAGCGTTCGTTCGTCGTGCACGGCGAGCCCGGCTGGGACGAGGCTACGCCGGCGGGCGATTTCCTGTTGCTCGACGTCAACGACGGTACCGTCACTGAATCGGTGCGGACGCCCGAAGACTACGGGCTCGGTCGCTGCGAGCCTGACGCTCTGCGCGGTGGCGATGCCGTTGAGAATGCGGCGGCGCTCCAACGTGTGTTGGCAGGCCGTGATTACGGCCCGCATCGCGATGCGCTGTTGATGGCGACGTCGCTGGCGCTGGAAGTGGCCGGTCGCGTCAGTGCGCCGCGCGAAGGCGTAACGCGCGCGGCGAGCGCTATCGACAACGGCGATGCAGCGCGCACGCTGGCGCGCATTGTCGAGTTTCAACCGGCGACCGAATGAGCGATTTCCTCGCCAATATGGCCAGCGCCAGCGCGGCACGTGACGCCGCGGCACGGCCGCAATTAGACACACTGGTGCAGGCGGCCAAGGCCGCAAGGCGACCGGTGCCGTTTCCAGACCGGCCGTTTGCCATCATCGCCGAGATCAAACGCGTGTCGCCGGCAGAAGGGGCGCTCGGCGTCGCTGATGACATCGTGGCGCGTGCTCGTCGCTACGCGGCGGGCGGTGCGGCGGCGATCTCGGTGCTGACCGAACCGCAGCGTTTCGGTGGTTCACTCGATGATCTCGCGCGCGTGGCAGCCGCGTTGCCGGCAACGCCGGTGATGCGCAAGGATTTCATTGTTGGCGAGCTGCAGCTCTATGAGGCACGGGCTGCAGGGGCCAGCGGCGTGCTGCTGATCGCTGCCATGCTCGACGATGCGGCGTTGCTCGGCTTGTCGCGCACCGCGGTTGAGCTCGGCCTGTTTGTGCTGCTCGAAGCCTTTGATGGCGACGATCTCGACCGTCTAACGGCCCCGCTTGCTGCGTTGCCGAAGGCCGTAGCGGCCGGGCAGGTGCTCGTCGGGGTCAACACTCGAAATCTGCGCACACTAGCGGTCGACAGCGAGCGCCTCCCGCAGCTGGCGGCGCAGCTGCCCAAGGGCGTGCGCGCCATTGCCGAAAGCGGTATCGCAAGCGCCGCCGACGCGGCCGGCGCCGCGCAAGTGGGTTACACCGGCGCGCTGATTGGCACGGCGCTCATGCGGGCGAGCGATCCGGCGCGGTTGCTCGACGCAATGCAGACAGCGGCCGCCGGAGCCTCGCTGTGAGTGTCCGCTGGGTGAAAATCTGCGGCATGACTACCGCTGACGGCGTTGCCGCCGCAATCACCGCCGGCGCCGATGCGATCGGCTTCGTGTTTGCTCCGTCGGTGCGCGAGGTCAGCATCGTTCGCGCCATCGAGCTGGCGGAACCGGCGCGTAACCGCCTGGCGATTGTCGCAGTCATGCGCCATCCGGACCCAGACGTCGCCGCTGCCGTGCTCGAACAGCTGCAGCCCGATTATTTGCAAACCGATGCCGTCGATTACGCCAGCCTGACATTGCCGCCGGGCACCGCCGCACTGCCGGTGTATCGCGATTCTTCGCCGCCCGACGCCGCTGCCTTGCCGGAAATGTTTCTGTACGAGAGCGACGCCAGCGGTAGCGGCCAAACGGCCAACTGGCAGCAAGCGGCGGACCTCGCCGCGCGCGGTTCGCTGGTATTGGCTGGCGGTTTGGACCGGGCCAATGTGGCCGAAGCGATTGCGGCGGTGGCACCGGCCGGCGTCGACGTATCGAGCGGCGTCGAGGATCGCCCTGGGCATAAAGATCCGTCGCTCATTCACGAATTTGTTGCGGCCGCGCGCCGCACCACAGGAGATGCAAGTGTTAGCCGCCAACATTAACTATGACGACGCGTTCGAGCGTCTGCTCGCCGGCGAATTGCCCGATGCGCGCGGTCGGTTCGGTCCGTTTGGTGGCCGCTACGTGCCGGAGACTTTGGTCCCTGCGCTCGAGCGGCTCGATCAAGGCGTGCGTGAGTATCTGCCGGACCCGACGTTTCAGGCCGAATATCGCGCCGAGCTCATGGACTGGGTAGGGCGGCCGACCGCGCTGAGTCGAGCGCGACGTCTCAGCGAGCGTTGGGGCGCCGAGGTGTTCCTAAAGCGTGAGGATCTCGCGCATACCGGCGCGCACAAAATCAACAACGCGATCGGCCAAGCGCTGCTCGCCAAGCGGCTCGGCGCGCGGCGCGTCATCGCCGAAACCGGCGCCGGTCAGCACGGCGTCGCGTCGGCGGCGGCCTGCGCGCGCATTGGTCTGCCCTGTCGGGTGTACATGGGCGCGCACGACATCGTACGTCAGGCGCCAAACGTCGACCGCATGCGTCGGCTGGGCGCCGAAGTCGCGGCCGTCGATACCGGCGATCAGACCCTGCGTGCGGCCATCGACGAAGCGCTGCGCGACTGGGTTTCCGACCCCGAAGGCACGTACTACCTGCTCGGGTCGGCCGTTGGGCCGAGCCCTTATCCCTTTTTGGTCCGCGAGCTGCAAAAGGTGATCGGTGAGGAGGCCAGGGCGCAGATGCTCGACGCCGGTGGCTTGCCGGACGCGGTGTTTGCTTGTGTCGGCGGCGGCTCAAACGCGATCGGCCTGTTTCACCCATTCCTCGGCGATCACAGTGTCGAAATCGTCGGTGTGGAAGCCGGTGGCCGTGGCCCCGGCCTCGGCGACAACTCCGCAACCCTGGCGACCGGGCGGCCAGGCGTGCTGCAGGGTTGCTACACGATGATTCTCCAGGACGGCGACGGTCAGGTGCAGGAAACGCATTCGATCTCGGCCGGTCTCGATTATTCCGGGGTCGGGCCCGAGCACGCTTTTTTGCAGGCTTGCGGACGGGTTCGCTATGTCGCCGCCGGCGACGAGGCCGCGTTGGCAGCACTCGAGGAGCTGTGCCGAACCGAAGGTATTCTGACCGCGCTGGAAACCGCACATGCGTTCTCTGCCGCGGCCGAGTATGCGCGTGAGCACCCTGGCGCACGCATTCTGATCGGCAACTCGGGTCGTGGCGACAAGGACATGCCGACGTTGACGCAATTTCCAGCGACGACGCTGGAGGGCATCGCATGACTGGTGCCGAGGCGCTGACCGGCGCCATTACCGCCGCGAACGCCGCCGGGCGGACCGCACTAGTGCCGTTTTTTACCGCTGGCTACCCCGAACGCGATGCATTCATTGTGACCTTGCAGACCATCGCATCGGTCGCTGAGGTCGTCGAGATCGGCGTGCCGTTCAGCGATCCAATGGCGGACGGTCCGACGATCCAGCGTTCCAGCCACCACGCCATTGCCAACGGCGTCAGCCTGCGTTGGATTCTCGATTCGCTGCGCGCTGCGCGCGGCACGATCGACGCGCCGCTGGTGCTCATGTCGTATTTGAATCCACTGCTCGCGTATGGTCCGGAAGAACTGGCCGCCGACGCCGTCGCGGCCGGTGTTGCCGGTTTCATCGTGCCGGATCTGCCCCTCGAGGAATCGGCGCCGATGCACGCGGTGCTGCGCAGTCAGGGCCTTGCGCTGATACAGCTCGTGACGCCGGCGACACCGCCGGCACGTCAGCGTGAGCTGGTCGCTGCCAGCGACGGTTTCGTTTACGGCGTGACGGTACGCGGCATCACGGGCGGCGCCGCCGGTCTGCCGGTCGCTACCGCCGACTATTTGGCCGGGCTCGCAGCCCTGGCGGACGGCAAGCCGATATGTGCGGGGTTCGGTATTCGTACCGCGGACGATGTCAGCGCGATCGGTCGGCACGTGAGCGGCGCCGTTGTCGGCTCCGCGTTGATCGAAGCGCAAGAACGCGGCGATGACATCGGCGAGTTCCTGACTGGGCTGCGCGGGACCTGACGTGTTCAAAGAGCGGGACGAGCCGCGTCGGATCTACAGCGCCGACACGCTGACCCAGGTTGTGTTGGTGCAAAACGTGCTGACCGCCGCCGGCATCGAGACCGAACTGCGCAATGAGCATCTCGGTTCCGTGGTCGGCGAGCTGCCGCCGATCTCGGTGTGGCCGGAGCTCTGGGTCGTTGACGATCGCGACCTCACCCGCGCCAAGGCGCTGGTTGACGACTTTCTGGCGCCCGATCAGGTCGAGGGTCCAGGCTGGCGTTGCAAGCGTTGTGGCGCCGACAACGAAGCGCAGTTTGCGCTGTGCTGGAACTGTGGCGCCGCCGTCGACGGCTGAACTCCCAGGCCGCCAATGGGTCGACTCGGTTACAATCTCGCCTTTTGACTGCCCGCTTTGTGATTATGGCCGACCGCTGCATAACCCGTTTGCTTGCCCTCCTCGCCGTTGTCGGCCTTGCGGCCTGCACGGGCAATACACCCGACGATCCACCAAACGGGTCGATCCGTTTCGTCCACGTGGCGCCGTCGTTGGGCCCAACGGATTTTCTCATCGAAGAGCTCCGGCGAGGCCCAGCGTCGAACTACTTGGGCGCAACCGATACGTTTTCGATCGACTCCGGACCGTTTGATGTCAACGTCGAGATTGCCGACCCGGCGGCTGCTACTGGCAACATTCGGGTGCTGTCCCAGCAGATTTCAATCGTTGCCAACAGCGAGCTGTTGCTGGCGCTGTTTGACGACGGGCCGTCGCTCGCGTTTACGGAGTATCAACTGCCGCTCGACGTCATCGCGGAGGGCGAAAGCGAACTCGTTGTGCTGCATGCGGCGCAAGGTGCCGGCCCGATCGATGTCTACATCGAGGCCGACGGCACGGACCTTGCCGGTGCGACGCCGCGTGCCTCGCTCGCCGTCAAAGAGATCGGCACGCCATTCACGATACCGGTCAGCGACGTTCGTGTGACGGCGACGGCGCCTGGCGATCCGACGACGATTCTCTATCAGTCTTTGGTGTTTCCGACGCCGAACGCAACGAGTTCGGTGGTGGCCTTTTTTGCGAGCGCTGGTACCGCGTCGTCACCGCTGCGCATATCGATACTCGATCGACAATCGACCGTCGCCGGTGAGTTGAACGACGACAGCGCTCCGGCAAGTTTGCGATTGATCAACGGCGGTGTGCCGCTTGGTCCGATCGATCTGTTCGCTGCCGGTGATTTCACCGCGCCGGTGCACGCGGCCGTTCAGCCGCGAGAGATTCGTGACTATGAGGACATTCCGGCCGGCGCCACGCAGATTCAGGTCACACCGGCCGGCAATCCCGGCGTTATCGAACTCGATAACGTGCCGAACTTCCTAGGTGGCGTTCTGACCACACAGCTGGTAGTCGGCAGCCCCGGCGATGCGTCGAGCGCACTGTATGTCGAAAATAATCGCGGCAACTCCTCGCGCGTCAATTTTCGCTTCCGCAGCGCCGCGTCGAGCTTTCCGCAAATCGACGTTTACATCCTGGAGCCGGGCACCGATTTCACGGACGACGACATCGGCCCGGTCGCGCGTGGTTTGGCGGTGGCGGGCCAGGAGCTGACGGCGACCGCCTTGGCGGACGACTACGAAATCACATTGGTCGAAAACGACGGCGATGTGGACACGGACGACACGACGGTGATTGCCGGGCCGATTCCGGTAACCTGGGAGAACGGCCGCGTCTATGAAGTGCTGATATTCGACAGCGACACTGCCGGTCAGGTCGACGTGCAAATCGCCGACGTAACAGCGCCGCTGCCCTAAGCCTGGAAGCCGCACGCGGCGCGCGATTTACCATAATTCGGGCATCGATCACGCTGTCGGCTGTGATCGACCCCACAGAATTCGCGCCACTGCCCGCGCTAAGCTTCGCCCCGACGGAGGGAGAAGCATGCGCGGGACGCAAGTAACCGCCTGGCTGGCGCCGCTATGGCTCGGAGCATGTGCGCTCGGTACGCCTTGTGAGCGCGGCGACTGGTATGCGATGGGCGAAGCGGACGGCCGCAGTGGCGCCGGCGCATCGGCGATCGACCAGCGCGCCGAGCAATGCGCCATTTTGCCGGCGGCAGCCGAAGCTGAAAGCTACGAAGCCGGCCGGGCGGCCGGACTGAATCGTTTTTGCCGGCCACAGCGGGCGTTCGACGCCGGTGTCGCAGGCTACGATCTTGACGCGGACTGTTTAGACGTCGCCGACTATCGCCTGCATACCGCCTACGAACTCGGCCTCGCGCAACGCGCGCTGCGTACCGAAGTGGCGAAGCTCAATGCTGAGATTGCCGTGCTGGTCGAAGCGCAGAAAAATGCCGCGTCCTTGCTGGAGAAATCGCGCGGGGCGCTCAGCCTCGTGGACGGCGATTCTGAAACATCGGCTATGGTTACCGATCTCAACGCGCGTATTGCTGACCTGTCGACTCGGCTCGCTGAACTTCGTCGCACGCGCACACTCGCCGATGAAGCACTGCGCGCGCACCGTCGCACCGCTGCGCTTCAGATCGCCGCACTCGATTAAGGGGCGCTCGCGCTTAGCGACTCGCCCACAGCATCATCAGCGCACCGCCGCCGGCAACGATGCCGCCGGCCCAGGCGGCGTTCGCCAGCAGTACCAACGCGACGCCACCGCCCGCTGCCAGCAAGCCAAGGTTGAACTGCCGCTGACGGCGCGAGTTGTCGTTGAGTTCCGCCCGCATGCGCGTCAATTCTTCCGACTCCATCGTGAGCTTCAGGCGACCATTCTCGCTCGAATCGGCCAGGCGCTTGACGACGCCTGGCAGTTCCCGCAGCGCTTCTTGAAGGTCGGGCAGCTGCGAACGCAGATCGCGCAATGCCGCTCTGCCGCCGAGGCGTTCGCGCATCCAATCGCGAAGAATCGGCTGCGCCGTCTCCCAGAGATCGAGTTCCGGATAGAGGTCCCGGCCCAGCCCTTCGATGTTAAGCAGCGTTTTCTGGAGCAGTATGAGCTGCGGCTGCACGTTCATATTGAAGCGGCGAGCCGTTTCAAAAAGACGCAACAGCACTTGGCCAAAACTGATCTCGGACAGCGGTTTATTGAAGATCGGTTCGCAGACCGTGCGAACCGCGCCCTCGAGCTCGTCCACGCGGGTGTCGCGAGGGACCCAACCGGAGTCGACATGCAGTTTGGCGACGCGGTAATAGTCGCGATCAAAAAAGGCGAGGAAGTTGCCAGCTAGGTAGTTTTGGTCGATCGGGTCGAGGGTGCCAACGATACCGAAGTCGACTGCGGCGTAACGCGGAAACTCCGGATCTTCGATCTGCACGAAAATGTTGCCTGGGTGCATGTCGGCGTGGAAAAAGTTGTGCCGAAACACCTGCGTGAAAAAGATCTCGACGCCGTTCGCGGCGAGTCTTTTGAAGTTGGTGCCGGCCGCTTTCAGCGTGTCGATTTCATTGATCGGCACGCCGTAAATGCGCTCCATGACCATGACATTGCGCCGGCACTGATCGAAATACACTTCTGGCACGTACAGCAGATTGGAGCCTTCGAAGTTGCGCTTGAGCTGCGCTGCATTGGCCGCCTCGCGCATCAAATCGAGCTCATCGAGGACGGTTTTTTCGTACTCCTCGACGATTTCGATCGGCCGAACACGGTGCGCTTCGCTCCAGTAACGTTGCGCGAGGGTCGCCATACCGCGCAACAGGTCGACATCGCGTTCGATGATCTCGCGCATTTTTGGGCGCAATAGCTTGACCACGATGTCTTTGCCATCGGCGAGCTTGCCGGCATGGACCTGCGCGATCGATGCCGCCGCCAGCGGTTTGGGATCAAATTCGGCGAGGACCTCGTCCGGCTCGGCACTCCAAGCCTCGCGCAAGATCTGTATGGCAGTCTCTGAGTCGAACGGCGGCACTTGGTCTTGCAGCAGTGACAGCTCATCGACGATATCGGCCGGTAACAGGTCGCGCCGGGTCGACAGGGCCTGGCCGAATTTCACGAAGATCGGCCCCAGTTCCTGAAGAGCGAGCCGCAAACGAACGCCGCGCGGCTCTTCCGATACCCGTCGTCCGGGCAACAGGTAAAACACGTAGCGCACCGGTCGCAGGAATCGCGCCGTCGGGATGAATTCATCGAGCCCGTAGCGCACCAGCGTGCGCTGGATGCTGAGCAGGCGAAGCAGCTGGCGAATACTGAGCACGCGGGTCTACTGGCCTCGACGTTGCCGCAGCCTGTCGACCGCGGCTTCCAGCCGGGCCGCGCGATCGCGCAATTCACGAACCTCGCCAGCAAACGCCGCGAGTTCGTCCGTGTCGGGAAGGTCCTCGGCTGCAGCAATTCGCCGGCCGACACGATCGCCCGCCTCGCGCAAGCGCTCGCCGGCCGTTGCGCGCGCTTTGCTGACGGCCTCGCCGATACCGCTCGCGGCGTCGTCACCGATGACGCGACCGAGCTCGGCGCCGAAATCGGGCCGGGCAAGCGCTAGCAGCGTTTGAAATTGCTCGGCGAGTTCCGCGTCGCCACTCAACTGCACATCGCCATCGCGAATGGCCGTTTCCGCGTCACCGCCAGCGAGCCTAGCCAATCCAATCAACGACCCTTCGACGATGACGTCGGGCTCGGCATCAGCTGCCGACACCAGCCGCAGCCCGTCCGGATCGACGGCGACACCCACCGCCAGCGCCGACTGATTCAGGCGCACGGCAAGCGTGCGACCGGCCAGAGCAGCGGTTAGCTCGAGTGCGTTGGCGCTTTGGCGCAGCTGACGATTGACCAATCCGAGCGCGGGCGCGAGCAGTGTTTCTAGAACAGCCACGGTGAGCGAGCGGACTTAGACGGCGCAGCGAAAGCCGACATGCAGTGCCGCGACTCCGCCGGTCAAGTTGTGATATCGGCCGTGTTCAAAGCCGGCCGTGCGCATCATCTCGAGTAGCGATTCCTGATCCGGATGCATGCGTATGGATTCGGCGAGGTACCGATAGCTGTCGGCGTCGCCGGCGATGCGTTCGCCGAGCCACGGCAGAACGTTGAACGAATACAGGTCGTACGCTGGACGCAGCGCATCGATCGGTTTCGAAAACTCGAGAATCAGGCATTTGCCGCCAGCGCGCAGCACGCGATACATCTCTGCGAGCGCTTTGTCTTTGGCCGTGACGTTGCGCAGGCCAAATGCGATTGTCACGACATCAAAACTTGCGTCGGCGAACGGCAGTTGCTCCGCATTGGCCTGGGTGATCGAGAGGTTGCCGGCAATACCGCGGTCGATCAGCCGGTCGCGGCCGACGCTGAGCATCGCGTGATTGATGTCGGCCAGTACGACGTGACCATCGGGCCCGCACTGGCGCGCGAACGTTGCCGCTAGATCGCCGGTTCCGCCGGCGAGATCGAGCACGCGATAGCCTTCGCGGACCGCGGCCTCGCCGACCGTGAAGCGCTTCCAGAGTCGGTGTACGCCGCCTGACATAAGGTCATTCATCAGGTCGTAGCGTTCGGCCACGGAGTCGAACACACCGCGAACCAAGCCGGTTTTGTCGTCGGTGCTGACGGTGCGGTAGCCGAAATGGGTCGTGGCTCGCTGTTTGTTGTCGGCGCTGTCGTTCAAGTGGAGGGGCCTGTCGGGTCTCCGCTAGGGGCCGGGGAGCATAACTCTAAGCCTTCAGACGGTCGAGGTACGCCTGCCAGTTGTCGACTTTGTTGCGGCCGAGCTCATCGAGGTAAGCCCAGGTATAGAGCCCGGAATCGTGACCGTCGTCGAAGATCAACCGCACCGCGTAGTGGCCGACCGGTTCGATACGTACGATCGTGACTTTGTCCTTGCCACGCGGCAGCGAGCCCTGGCCGGGACCGTGACCGCGTACCTCGGCGGACGGCGAATACACGCGCAGGTACTCGAATGGCAAGTCGTAGCATCGCCCGGCGCCGAAATCGACTGCCAGAATCCGCGCTTCGCGTTTGACGGTGAGGCTTTCCGGCGGATTGGCCATCATGGCGGGCGTTGCCTCAGTAGTGCGGCGGACGTTCGCCGGCGTTGCCATCGGCGCCGGCAGCCGCGTCGAGTTCGCCCGACAGGCGCTCGAGCCGCAGCGCCAGCGCGTCGATCAGTTCGCGCTGGGCAATGACGACGTCGTTCAGCGTATCGAGCGCGTCCTCGAGGTACGCGAGCTTGGTCTCCGCTGCGGTCATCCGCTCGTCATCGCTCACAGGATGTATCGACTCAGGTCCTCGTCGCGTACGAGATCGCCGAGGTGGCGGTCGACGTATGCGCTGTCGACGTTCAGTGCGAAACCACTCTTGTCGGCGGCCTCGTAGGAAATCGTTTCGAGGAGCCGTTCCATGACTGTGTGCAGCCGCCGGGCGCCGATGTTTTCCGTGCGTTCGTTGACCTCGAACGCGACGTCGGCGATCCGCCGTACGCCGTCGTCGGTGAAGTCGACGTTGACGCCTTCGGTATCGAGTAGCGCCGAGTACTGGCGGGTCAGCGACGCATCGGGCTCCGTCAAAATGCGCACGAAATCGTCGCTGGTCAACGAATCGAGCTCGACCCGTATCGGGAATCGTCCCTGCAGCTCGGGGATCAAGTCGGATGGTTTTGCAACGTGAAAGGCACCGGAGGCGATAAACAGGATGTGATCGGTTTTCACCATGCCGTACTTAGTGCTGATCGTGCTGCCCTCGACCAGCGGCAACAAGTCACGCTGCACGCCCTCGCGCGACACGTCAGCGCCCATTTTGTCGCTGCGTCGGGCAACTTTGTCGATCTCATCGATGAAAACGATCCCGTGCTGCTCGACCGCTTCGAGTGCCTGGGTCTTCAGCTCTTCGTCGTCGAGCATCGCGGCCGCTTCTTCGTCGGTCAGTAGCTTCAGGGCTTCGGCGACTTTCATCTTGCGCTGACGGGTGCGTCCCGAGCCTAAGTTCTGGAACATGTTGCGCAGTTGGCTGGTCATCTCCTCCAGGCCCGGCGGCGCCATGATCTCGACGCCCATCGCGACGTTCTGCACCTCAACCTCGATTTCTTTGTCGTCGAGCTTGCCTTCGCGCAGCATTTTGCGGAATTTCTGCCGGGTCTCGGCGCTGCCCGAGTTGGCCGCATCGGCCGTGAAACCGGCACTGCGACTCGAGCCCGGAAGCAGGGCATCCAGCACTCGCTCTTCGGCAGCGTCTTCGGCGCGATGGCGAACCTTGGCCATCTCGTGCTCGCGGGTCAGTTTGATCGCAACGTCGGTCAGATCGCGCACGATCGAATCGACTTCGCGACCAACGTAGCCGACTTCGGTGAATTTGGTAGCCTCGACCTTAATGAACGGCGCCTTGGCGAGGCGTGCCAGGCGGCGCGCGATCTCCGTTTTGCCGACGCCGGTGGGGCCGATCATCAAGATGTTTTTCGGGGTGATTTCGCTGCGCATCGGCTCGTCGATCTGGACGCGGCGCCAACGGTTGCGCAGCGCAATCGCAACGGCACGTTTCGCCGGCATCTGGCCGACGATGTGCTTGTCCAGTTCCTGGACGATTTCACGGGGGGTCATTTGCGACATGGTCGTCTCGTTGTTGTGGGGTGCAGCGCGGCCGCGCGGCGGCCGGTCAGGCGTCTAGCGTCTCAATGACAACATTGCGATTGGTGTAAACGCAGATGTCGCCAGCGATACCGAGTGCTTTTTCGACGATGTCAGGAGCCGGCAGCGTCGTGTTGTCCGCCAGTGCCCGCGCTGCGGCCTGGGCGTACGGCCCGCCGGAGCCGATCGCCATCAAATCGTCCTCGGGTTCGATGACGTCGCCATTACCGGAAATGATCAGCGAGTGCTCGCGATCGGCGACCGCCAGCAGCGCTTCGAGACGACGCAGCACGCGGTCGGTACGCCAGTCTTTGGCAAGCTCGATGGCCGCACGGGTCAGGTTGCCGTATTGCTCGAGTTTGCGTTCGAAATAGTCAAAAAGGGTGAACGCATCGGCCGTGCCACCGGCAAACCCGGCGAGCACGCTCCCCTCGGCTAGGCGGCGTACTTTACGCGCGTTGCCTTTCATGACGGTATTGCCCAGCGAGACCTGGCCATCGCCGCCGATAGCGACGGTGCCATCGCGGCGGTAAGACACGATGGTCGTGCCGTGAAACTGTTCCATCTGGAGATTCCTGTGCCTGGAAAGAGGCTACTCGTGCAGAGTCTGCCTAGCCGCGATCGCGCGTTTTCGCACGCGGGTGCGCTGCATCGTATATCTGGGCCAGGTGCTGGAAATCAAGATGGGTGTAGACCTGAGTCGTGCCGATATCCGCATGTCCGAGCAGTTCCTGCACGCCGCGCAGGTCGCGGCTCGACTCCAGTACGTGCGTGGCGAAGGAGTGGCGCAGCATGTGCGGGTGCACGCGTTGCTCGATACCCTGTCGCCTGGCCCAGTAGTCGAGCCGGGCTTGCACGGTACGATGGCTGACACGCGCGCCGCGCTGGCTGACGAAGACTGCCGGGTCGTCGGCAGCAGCGAATTCTCCGCGCACCTTGAACCAGTCGTTGAGCGCCGCGAGCGCGTAGCGCCCGACCGGCACGATTCGCTCCTTGCGCCCTTTGCCGACGACACGACATGTGGCGTCAGCGAGGTCGAGATCGCCGCGGTCGATTGACACCAGTTCATCCAGCCGCAGCCCGGACGAATACAGCAGTTCGAACATCGCGCGATCGCGACGCACCAACGGCGTGTCGCCAGGCAGCGCGAGCAGGCGGCCGACCTGGTCGGCGTCCAGCGTTCCCGGCAAGCGTTTGCGGGCGCGGGGTGCGGTCACCGTGGTCGCGGGGTTGCTGGCGGCCTGGCGCTCTCGGCCCAAGTAGCGGTACAGCGCGCGGACGGCCGACAACCGCCGCTGAATCGAGCGTGGTGCCAAGCCTTTTCTGTGCTCGGCCGCCGCAAACAAGCGCACATCGGCATCGGCGACACCGTTCAGGAGATCCAGCGATTGCTCGCGCAGATAGCGACAGAACCGCTCAAGGTCGATTCGATAGTTGCGCAGCGTATGTGGCGAGCAGCGCCGCTCGATTCTAAGGTGCTCGAGAAACGCCTCGACCGGGGCCGGCAGCGCGCTGGTCACTCAGCGTGGGACGCTCAGCGTCGCGGTGAGAATCTGCCCGAGGCGGGTCAGAAACTCGGTGCTGATTGCCGGGTGAAAGTGCTCCCGGTCGCGATTGCCGATCGCCAGAAAGCCGAGCAGTGGGTCATCGCCCAGTGGCACCAGCGCGGCGGAGCCGACATCGACACCGTCTTCCCCGAACAAGACGTCTCGTTGAGCATCGCGAATCTGTCCGCAGCGCGTGCGGCGCCCGTCGAGAAAGGTCCGGAATGGCGCAAGGGCGTCGCTGGACTGAGTAAACTCCCGCACGAATCGCCGTTTCAGCAACTCGACGTCGCCGAGCGGGCCATCCGCAAAAACAACCAGCACGGCGTATTCGGCGGTGAACGCGGTGCGCAGGTGCTCTTCGAGCTGGTCAAGAATCGCAACCACCGAGTCGGCGCCGATCAGCGCGACAGTCAACGCGTGGATACGCGACGACAGTTGATCGTTCTGGCGGGCAACGCTCAGTAACTCACGCAGCTTGCGGTCGAGCTTGAGGTTTTTCTGCCGGAGCGTCGCCACTTGGCGCTCGATCAATGAAACCGTGCCGCCGCCGCTCGCATGCGGCAAGCTGAGCGTTGCGAGCAAGGCGCGATGCTGCTCGAAAAAGTCCGGATGACGGCGCAGGTATTCGGTGACGTCGGCTGCGGTGATTTCGTCGGGAGTCGGGGCGCTTTGGCGCTGCGTGCTCATAAATCGATGGCTCCGTGGAAGACGTATTCGGCGGGCCCGCCAAGCCATACCGGGTGGCCGACGCCGCGCCAGCTTACCATGAGATCCGCGCCTGGAAGGCTAAGCGTCGTACGCTCGGCAAAGCGTCCTGCATGCACGCCGGCAACGTGCGCGGCACACGCGCCGGTGCCGCACGCGGCAGTCTCGCCGACCCCACGCTCGAACACGCGTAAGCGTCCGCGGTCGTTCGCGTCGCACTGCAAAAAGCCAACGTTGACCCCGGCGGGAAATGCCGGATGGTCCTGCAGCGCGGCGCCGAGCCGATCAATCGGCGCTGTGTCGACATCGTCAACGAGCAACACCGCATGCGGATTGCCCATTGAGATCAACCAAAGCGGCCATTGCTTGCCTAGAGCGGCCACGTCGACAACCGGACGTTCGCTGTCGGCCGTGGCCGGCAAATCGCGGGCCGGCCGGCGCGGCGGGCCCATGCTTACCCGGATACCGCCCGTGTCGAGCTCGGCGATGACCGGCCCAGCCGGACTCATGAGGCGCAGACTGCCGCTGCGCCCGCTGTGGTCGGCCCACGCCCGTGCAACGCAACGCGCACCGTTGCCGCATTGTTCGACCTCGCTGCCGTCGGCATTGAAGATGCGGTAATAGGCATCGCCATCACCGTTGCCGGGCGTTACCCACAACAATTGATCGCAGCCAACACCGGTGCGTCGGTCGGCAAGTCTCTTGATAGCCGCGGCGTCTGGCACGACGTCACTCGGTTTTGCCATGACAACGATGAAGTCGTTACCGCCGCCATGCATCTTTACGAAGTGCATCGTTGAGGCAGGCGTTGCCGACGCATCAGCGGTGATTTGACCGCGTCGCGTAACGTGGACATTCTTCGTCACGGCCTGTACTTTACATAAATTCTTCATCGACCCAACAACTAAAATAGGAACGATCGATGCGGCATATCATGGTCATGAACGCTAAGGGCGGTGCAGGCAAAAGTACGGTTGCGACCAACATTGCAGCGTACTACGCCAAGGAAGGAAAGAAAGTTGCTCTCGCCGATTACGACCAGCAGCACTCCAGTTTGGGCTGGCTTGCGCGCCGCCCGGCCAATCGACCGACCATTGCCGGTATCGATGCCGCCAAAGAGGGTCTCAAGCATCTGTCGCGGGCCATGGACGTCTGTGTCATGGACGCGCCGGCACGGACCGTCGGCCCAGAGCTCACCAGTTTGGTCAATCACGCCGATACCATCCTAATTCCGGTGCTCCCGTCGCCCATCGATATGGACGCCACCTCGCGGTTCGTCGACATGCTGAAGGCGACAAACCGCGTGCAAACTAAGAAGACCACGGTCGCGGTGCTCGCCAATCGTGTGCGCGACAACACCAAGGTCGCCGATGAGCTCGACGAATATATGCAAAAGCTCAAAGTGCCGTATGTCTCGTGGCTGCGTGAAGCGCAGAACTACGTCCGCGCCTACAGCCGCGGCTTGGGCATCCACGAACTGCCAGAATACCTGGCCTGGCCGGATTGGCAGCAGTGGGAGCAGCTGATCGATTATTTGGAGTCTAAACGCTCCCAACCCTCGTAGTTTCGTCGATCGAAAGACGCTCCAGGCGGCACATGACGTTGTCAGGGCCGCCCAAAAATTGCTCACGTACTAGCCGTGTACGCTCCGCCTTTTTGGGCGCCCCTTCCTAGTCCTGTGCACACCTGAATCGCTTTCGGCCGGACGAAACCCCGAATTTAAGCTCGAACGCGTCGCACCGACCGCGTTGTCAGGGCCACCCTCAAAATGCTCATGTACCAGCTATGTACACTGCGCTTTTTCGAGCGGCCCTTCCTAGTTCTGCACGCACCTGAGCGCCTTTCACTGGGCCGAGGTCGTCGATCGAAAGACGCTTCAGGCGGTACATGACGTTGTCAGGGCCGCCCTCAAGATGCTCATGTACCAGCATGTACACTGCGCTTTTTCGAGCGGCCCTTCCTAGTTCTGCACGCACCTGAGCGCCTTTCACTGGGCCGAGGTCGTCGATCGAAAGACGCTTCAGGCGGTACATGACGTTGTCAGGGCCGCCCAAAAATTGCTCACGTACTAGCCGTGTACGCTCCGCCTTTTTGGGCGTCCCTTCCTAGTCCTGTGCACACCTGAATCGCTTTCGGCCGGACGAAACCCCGAATTTAAGCTCGAACGCGTCGCACCGACCGCGTTGTCAGGGCCACCCTCAAAATGCTCATGTACCAGCTATGTACACTGCGCTTTTTCGAGCGGCCCTTCCTAGTTCTGCACGCACCTGAGCACCTTTCACTGGGCCGAGGTCGTCGATCGAAAGACGCTTCAGGCGGCACATGACGTTGTCAGGGCCGCCCTCAAGATGCTCATGTACCCCCATGTACACTGCGCTTTTTCGAGCGGCCCTTCCTAGTTCTGCACGCACCTGAGCGCCTTTCACTGGGCCGAGGTCGTCGATCGAAAGACGCTTCAGGCGGCACATGCCATTGTCATGCCGCCCTACAGTGACGCACGAATACCCTCATCGAGCGATGTGTATTTGAGGCGCACGCCGAGCACGTCGCGCAGCCGGCTGACATCCAGTCGGCGTGAATCCGCCAAAAACGAGTAGCGTTGCGCCGTAAACGTTGCTTGGGCCTCGGCGCGGCTGATTTCCTGTGGTGCCGGTAGCCCGGCCAAGGCTGCGACGCGGCCGTAGAATTCCGTGCCCGATGCGTCGTTGCCATCGGCTACGTTGAAAACCCCAGTCGCCGTCGGGTGTCCGAGCGCCGCTAGCAACGTTGCTACGAGATCGTCGACGTGGATTCGATTGCCGGGATGCGCTTCCTCGCGACGTATGACCGTCTCGCCCCGGGCTAGGCGCTCGATCGGCAGGCGTCCGGGGCCATAGATGCCGGCGATCCGCAAAATCAGCGCTTTGCTGCCGCGCTCGGCCGCCCACCCGGACAGCGTTCGTTCCTGTACGACCCGCTGCTCCGCGCGCTTGGAGGACGGGTTCACCGGCCGCGATTCCGCGACGAGCTCGCCATTGCAGTCGCCATAGACCCCCGACGTCGACGCGAGCACGATGCGTTCGGGCGCCTCTGGCAACGCTGCGAGAAAGGCCGCAAGGCGCGGTTCCGGGTCACCCGGTGCCGGCGGGACCAAATAAGCAATGCGGTAGCGCGCTGTCGGCAGCGCGAGCGCCGCACCGTCATCTGGGTTCCATGGCACGTGATCGGTGTCTTGTCGAGGTTGACGCGACAGCGTCATGACCCGGCAGCCTTGGGTCCGCAAGGCGGCGGCCAGGCGATCACCGGAGTAGCCTGCGCCGGCGACAATCACCGGCAGTTCCGACACGTCGGACATCGGGCCGGGCGACTAAGACACAGGGGCGTCGGCGTCGAGGTCGTCAGCGGGCGCCGGCAGCTGCAGCGTCGAGCGACCGGCGGCGAGTCCGAGACCGCGCCGGAACGCAATCGCTGCCGGTTCGGCCTCGCCAAGCGCGGTCAGCAGTTCGCCGTAAGCCTGATACATCGCCGGTGTGGCGGCTATCGCGATCGCCGATTCTAGATAGCTGCGCGCTTTGCCCCAGAGTTCGTCACGGATGCAAATGCGACCGGCTGCGTACAGCAGGGCCGCATCGTCGCCGCGATCTTTCAACCAGCCCTCGACCACTTTCAGTTGCGCTGCCGCGTCGACGTCGGTCAATTCGCCGTAATGCGTCACGAGGATCGGATCCCAACGCCGGCCCAGCGCTTTCTTGAGCAGGTTTGCCGCCTTATCGGCAGCGCCGCTCTCGCTCAGCCGGTCGGCGTAGGCCGTGAGCAGCGACGTATCGTCATGCAGCGATTTGTCGATCGATTGCCAGGCGCGCTGCAGCGCTGCTTGCTCGCCTTCGGCGCCAGCCAGCGTCGCCAGCGCTGCCCGGCAGCTCCAATCGGCCAGCGTCGTGCTGTCGATACGGCCTTGCTTGCGCAGCAACGGCAGCAGCTCGCCTAGCGCGGCCCAATCGTTCAATGCGGCATGGGTGCGAGCGAGCAGCGTGACCGCCTGCGGGTGATTCGGTACGTCCTCCCGCACGCGAGCCAAGGTTGCCAGCGCCTGCTCGTGCTGGCCGTTGGCGAGCTGCAGCTCCGCCTGCGTCAGCAACACGGCATTGCCGGCCCCCGGGGTCTGCTCGTAAGCCAGCGTGAGCCAATTGTCGCGCCGCTCGGTCGCTCCCTGTTGCTGGGCGACCCGCGCAGCGGCGAGGTAGTTCAGCATGGGCGTTTCCGCTTTTGCGGCACCGCGCGTCAGCAACCGTTCGCCCTTTGCAAAGCGGCCTTCGGCAGCCGCAATGAGGCCCCGTGTAAATTGCTTCGTCTGGCGACGGCGTTTCAGCTCGCCAGCAGCCTCGCCGAGTTTGCGCGGAACCCGCAGCAGGCGAACCACCAACCACCAGGCGCCTAACGCCAGCACGATCAACAACACCAAGACCGGCACGGACATTTCGACGAGATAGCCCGCGAAGTTGATGACGACGTAACCGGGGTCATTGACGATGAAATGCGCGAACAACGCGCCGCCAATGATCGCGACGATGACGATGAGGCCGAATATCATGGCTCGTCCGCGGCGTCTCCGCCCGTCGCTAACGTTCGAGTGCGGCGCAGCAGCGCGAGTGAGCCGGAAATGTCCGGGATCGCAGTCGCGAGTTCAGCGTCCATCAACTCGGCGAGCGTGGTCAGCGCGCTCGCAATGGCTGGATCGTCGTTGTCGAAATACTCCGCCAGCCACGCCGCGGCATCTTCGAGACTCTGCTCATAGGCCTGTTGCTCGCCGCGCAGCAGCGCGAGGCGTGCCGAATCGAACTTGAGGACCAGATTGGTACGCAGGAAATAGGACGCTTCCGGCGACAGCAGCGGCGTCAGCGACTCATCGAGCTTGCGGACCCGAAAGCCTTTGTCGATTTGTTCCCGAGTCAGCCGCCACAGCCGATCCAGGCGGCCCTCGTCAGCGGTCGGCGCGGCCTCCTCGGTAGGTTCGTCGGTGGCGATGGCCGCGCGCTGCCGAGCGATCTCATCGCGCAGCGGAAAGTCGGGTACCGCTTCCGAAAGGCTCGCAAGGGTCAGCGCGATGCCTTCCAAATCCGTTTGGGTAACGGCGGCCAGCGAGCGAATCTCGTTGGCTAGGGCGCGTCGTACCGGTGTGTAGGCCGGATCCGCCAATTCGCGGACGCGCTGATCGGCGAGTTCCAGCCCGTAGGCGGCCAGCGTTGGGTTACGGGCGAGCTGCAGCTGGGCATTGGCTAACTGCAAATAGTATTCCGCCTCCGCCAGCAACCACTCGGTGCGCGTGCCGGCGGCGACATTCTGAATTCCGGCGACCGACTGCTCGACGTTCTCAACGCGGCCAGGGAGCGATTCGAGCAGATCCTGGCGGGCGCCGATCTGTCGACCAAACGCATTCAGCTCACTGATCAGGCCCGCCTGTGCTTCTTCGACGTCGGCGATGGCCGCGCGATTGCGTTCACCGGCGCTGGCGGCTGCGTCCAACGCGGCGCGTAGCTCGGTCAGCGCCGTATCGTCGATCGTGGCGACCGGCGGCGGTGTCGCTTCAGCGGGTGTGGTGGTCACCGGCGCTGGTGTCGGGGCTGGCGCGGCGCTCTGCTGGCGCCAGAAGGTCAACGCGCTGAGCGCCAAGGCCACGACGCTCAGCAGAAGCGCAGCACGTGCCGCCATCCCGCCGGAGCGTTGCTGGGCTGCCGGCGCTGGCGGCGGCGCGGCGGCGGTCGATGAAGTGTCAGGCATGTCCGCCTCCACGTCTGCGGCGTCATCGGTCCCGCTATCGCTCGAGCCCGTAAACGCATCCAGCGCGCGGACCAGCGACGGCGCATCCGGGCCGTCGGCGAGCAGGGTCGGTGCCGTAAGGCCAATGTCGTTGCGTCGATCGACCACGGCCGGGCTAGGGGTCAGAATCGCAACGCCGGCCAGGCGGCTTTCGCCCAGCAGCGTGCCGAGATTTTCGAGGCTGGCGAGCGACATCGCGACGATCGCCGCGAAATCGTTGCGGTCGACCCGGGCGCCAACGCGCTCGAGCTCATCTTCCGAGATGTCCGGCAGCTCGCGTCGATAGACGTCAACGACGTCGACGGTGGCGCCACGCTCGGTAAGCGTCTCGCGCAAGACATCGCGGCCATCGTCGCCGCGGACGATGAGCACGCGACGACCGGTGAGATCGCCCGTGAATTCGCCCAGCGTCAGCAGGTCTTCGCTGCGCACGCCCGGATTTTCGAGCACGTCGGCAGCACCGCGCTCCCGCAGCGCGTCTGCCGTGGCGCGACCGATCGCGACGCGCCGCGTGGCGTCGCCTAGCGCCAGCGCGTCGTAGCCGTGCCGGACCGCATTCGTGCTCACAAAAACGGCAAAGTCCGGTGCCGGATCAGGCTGCCAGCTTGCGCGAACGACATCGGCGGGCAACGCGGCGATGGCGAGCGCCGGCAGCGTATCGACGTCGTAGCCGGCCGCTTTTAGTGCATCGCTTAACTCAGCGCTTTGCTCGCGAGGTCGCGTGACCAACACGCACGGACGGGCGGCATCGGTCATGCGGCGGCTCCCAGCCAGCGCGCGGCACCTTGCGCAAGCAAAGAATCGGCAACCACGCCGCCCAGCCCGCGAGCATCACCGACACTGCGCGCCTCAGCGGCAACGAGGTCGCTGCCGTCCGGTGCGGCGACCATCGCACGCAGCCACAGCTCGTCGCCATCGACGATAGCGTGGGCACCCAACGGTGCGTGGCAATCCGCGTTCAATGCGGCGGCTACCTCACGTTCGGCGGACAACACGCGACGCGAGCGCGGGTCGTCGAGTTCCGCCAACAGCGTGCGGACCGCCGCGGCGTCGGCGCGACATTCAATACCGACGATGCCCTGCCCACACGCCGGCAGCATGGTTTCCGGCGGCAACGATTCGGCGATGCGCTCGGCAAGGTCGAGCCGTTTCAGACCGGCGGTAGCGAGCATGATGGCGTCAAAGTCGCCGCCGTCGAGTTTGCTGAGACGCGTACCGACGTTGCCGCGTACCGGCTGGACGTCGAGATCGGGCCTGCGGTGCTTCAACTGCGCCTGACGCCGCAAACTAGACGTACCGACACGTGCACCCATCGCTAGCTCGTCGAGCGTCCGGCCGACCAGCGCATCGCGGGGGTCCTCGCGGTCGAGATACGCCGGAAAGGCAAAGCCATCCGGCGGCGTCGCCGGCACGTCTTTCATCGAATGCACGGCCAAATCGGCACGCCCGTCGAGCATGGCCTGTTCGAGTTCTTTGATAAAAAGGCCCTTGCCGCCGACCTTGGCCAAGGATTTATCGAGAATGCGATCGCCTTCCGTGACGCATTCGAGGAGCTCCACTGTCTCGACAGTGGGCAGTGCCGTCAGCGCGGCGGCGACGTGTCGTGCCTGCCACAGCGCCAGCGGACTGCGGCGCGTGGCGATACGCAGTTTCATCGAATTATTTGTTCTTCAGTCTCTCACGAAGCCGCATCACGTGGCGGCGGCTAACGCCCAGCCGCGTGCTGCGGTGGCGCAATTGTACCTCTGTACCGCCGGTTCTGGTCTTTTCGACGCTCTCAATGTGCCGCAGCGAAACCAGTAACTTGCGGTGGATACGGACAAACTCCTGGGTCAGCTCGGCTTCGAGCGTACGCAATGAGTCGTCGATGAGGTCTTCGCCGCGTGAATGCCAGGCTCGCACATACTTCTGGTCAGCTTCGAAATACGCGATATCGCGGACTGCGATGAGCCGAACTTCATCGCCCCGCCGCGCGGTCACGAAGCGACGCCGGTCGGTCGCGTTGCGCGCTACCGCGGCTAAACGTTGTTCGGTAAGCCGGGCCGCTTTGTCGAGCGCGCCGCGCAGCCGGTCAATGCGTACCGGCTTCAGCAAATAGCCGACCGCCTCGGTCTCAAAGGCCTCGATGGCGTATTGATCGTATGCCGTCGTAAAGACAATCGCCGGCGGGGCGTCGCTCCGCGCAAGCTTGAGCGCGGTTTCCAGTCCGTCCATGCCGGGCATACGAATATCGAGCAGCACACAATCGACAGCGGCAGCGGCACACTCAGCCAGGGCGGCTTCGCCGGTCGCAACGCTGCCGGCGATGGCGACATCGTCGATTTCGGTCAGCAGCTGGGCGAGCCGCTCGCGCGCCGGTGCTTCGTCATCGACCACCAATACCGACAAGGTCATGCGTAGGATTCCGGAAACCGCAGCCGCACTTGATACTCTCGCTCGCCGGCATCGATCTCGACCGTTGCTGCGCCGTCGAAGCCCAACGCAAACCGGCGGCGAATATTGTCGAGCGCCATGCGGTTGCCGCGGCGCGCGCTCGTTTGCGGCGGATCGCTGGCCACCGGATTGGTGATGGTCAGCGAAATCGTGCCGTTGTCGCAGCCACCGTCAACGACGACAACACCGCCGTCCGGCAGCGGTTCGATGCCGTGATAAATGGCGTTTTCGAGTAATGGCTGCACCGTCAGGCCCGGAATTAGCGCGCGCATGGGCAATTCGGTTACGCGCCATTCGACTTGGAGCCGGTCGCCGAGCCGAAGTTGCTCCATCCGCTGATAGATACGGGCGACCTCGAGCTCTTCCTTAAGGGCGATGCGATGCTCCGATTCGCCGAGTGTCGCGCGAAACAGATCGGCAAGGTCCTCGATTGCCTGTTCGGCGCGAACCGGATCGGAGCGCGTGAGCGCCGCAATGGTGTTCATGCTGTTGAACAGAAAATGCGGGCGGATGCGCGCCTGCAGGGCACGAATTCGTGCTTGCGCCTCCAGCGCCACATTGCGGCGCCATTCGCCGGCCACAAACAAGTAGCGCAGGGCCATTGCCGAGACGATGGCGAACACGGCGCTGTTTCGCAGCAGAAATTCGTCGTGCGGCAAATCGCTGAGCTGGCCGTTGGCGAGTCGACTGTTCAATAGCCAACCGGCCTCGCTAATGAGCAGGCTGACGAGCTGCAGCAACACAAAGCTGATGCTGAGTGCCCGCAGTCGCGACATGCCGGCGAGTCGCGGTCGCGCGAGGCACAGTGCCGCCGCGCAAGTCAGCGCCAGCCACAGGATGTACAGCGACGTGGTTGAGAGGGCGAGCAGAAAGCCGTCGCGCGGTCCGTGGTCCGCGAGCGTCAGCACAATGGCGATCAGTTCGGCAATCAGGACGACGGCGAGCACCGCTTTCGCGGAGCACAAGTCGGGCAGATCGCCTTTGTCAGCCGCATCGGTACGTTCTCGGGCCAAAAGGCGTCCCCGCGCGGTGCGATCGTAGGATTGTAACCGAGCTTCGCCCGGTAGCCGTGCGTGCTCGACGCTAGCTGCCGCGGCACTTGTCCGCGACATCGGCCTCGGCGTTGGCGCGGGCGGCGTCGATTTCCGCGGAATTCAGGTACTCGCGGTCGCCATCGTCGGTGTTGCGGTACAGGCGCCGGGCGTTGATGTAGTTACGCAGGCGCTCGCGTGCCTGATTGCAGGCCGACGCGCGTTCTTCGGCGGCAATCCGGGACGCCTCTTCGCTGGCAGCTTCGGCCGACTGCGCTGCCTGAAAGGCTTCGCTGGATGCTTCGCGTGCTTCCGCTCTGGCGGTTGCCCGGGCGGTCACGGTGGCGGTATCGGTGCGGCGTGTCGCGAGCGGCACCACGGTGGCCTCGTCGTCGCCCGGCAGATCGCCGTAATGCAATACGCCGTTTTCGTCGCGCCACGTATAAACGTCGGCGGTGGCCGGCAAGGCAAGCAGGAAAGCAATGAAAAATGCGGCGGTGCGCGTCATGGCGATAGCGCTCGGATTCAGACGAAACTGTTTCGAGCCGTCAGTCTAGTGATCCGCTAAGCCTAACTCCGTGATGCCTATCGCACAAAGCCCCTTCGGACGGGTCCCAGCACAGATTATGGAAAGTGCCGGGCCGCCAGAAGGGGCTTTGTTAGCCGGCCTAGGCCGGCTGCCCAATCATTCGGCTTTTGCGAATTCCGGATAGGCCTCCAGACCGCATTCGCCAACATCCACGCCGTTGTACTCCTCTTCCTCGGAGACACGGATGCCGAGCGTCATTTTGATCACGAACCAAACGATAAAGCTCATGACGAACACCCAGACAAAGATCGACGCGATGCCAATCAGCTGCCAGACAATGGACGCTTCCTCGTTGGTCAGCGGCACCGCCAGCAGACCCCAAATGCCGACCACCCCGTGCACGGATATCGCGCCGACCGGATCATCGATCTTCAGTTTGTCGAGCGTCACGATCGAGGCCACCACCAGCAGGCCACCCACGGCGCCGATCGCGCTGGCCGCGAGCGGTGACGGGGTCAACGGTTCGGCCGTAATGGCGACCAGACCGGCGAGCGCGCCGTTTAGCGCCATCGTCAGGTCCGCCTTGCCGAACCACAGCCGTGCCAGCAGCAGTGCAAGCACCAGTCCGCCCGCTGCTGCCATGTTCGTGTTGACGAAAATGAGCGCGACCGCGTTCGCTTCGCCGACGTCCGATACTTTCAGTTCCGAGCCGCCGTTGAAGCCAAACCAGCCGAGCCACAAAATCAGCGTGCCCAACGTGGCGAGCGGCAAGTTCGCGCCCGGGATCGCATTGATCTGGCCGTCCGGACCGTATTTGCCTTTTCGCGCGCCAAGCAAAATGACGCCCGCCAACGCGGCGGCAGCACCGCACATGTGGACAACGCCGGACCCGGCAAAGTCGAGGAAGCCGACCTCACCGTTACCGACGTTCAGCCAGCCGTCACCCCATTTCCAGAAGCCTTGCACCGGGTAGATGAACCCGGTGAGGACGACCGCGAACAGGAAAAACGACCAGAGCTTCATGCGTTCGGCGACCGCGCCGGACACGATCGACATGGCGGTCGCGACGAAAACGACCTGAAAAAAGAAGTCGGACAGGCCGGAGTAATACGAATCGCCGGCGATGGCGTCTGCCGCCGTCGTTGATTCTTTGCCGAGAATGCCGATGTTGGCCAAGGCATTGAAATAACCGCCTTGGAAATCGCCGCCCGGGTACATGATCGAGTAGCCGCACAGCATGTACATGATGCAGGCGATCGAGTAGAGGCCGACGTTTTTCGTCAGGATCTCGGCGGTGTTTTTCGCGCGGACGAGACCGGATTCCAGCATCGTGAATCCAGCAGCCATCCACATGACCAGCGCGCCACAGACCAAAAAGTAAAAAGTATCCAGCGCGTAGGCCAGTTCAGTGACCTTACCGCTGAGTTCGGTGAGTTCTTCCACGAAGGTACTCCTTTATCGTTGTTGTCGGTGGACGCGGCTAGACGGCATCCGCGCCGGTCTCGCCGGTGCGAATACGAATGGCTTCGTCGAGTTGGGAGACGAAGATCTTGCCGTCGCCGATCTTGCCGGTGCGCGCCGTCGTCGTGATTGCCTCGATTGCCTGTTCGGCAATCTCATCGGACACGGCGAGCTCCAGCTTCGCTTTCGGGAGAAAGTCGACGACGTATTCGGCGCCTCGATAGAGCTCGGTGTGTCCGCGCTGGCGGCCGAAGCCTTTAACTTCGGTCACGGTGATCCCCTGGATACCGACGTCGGCCAGCGCTTGGCGTACGTCGTCCAGCTTGAACGGCTTGATGATCGCGGTAATCAGTTTCATGGGTACCTCGGTGGAGACCTCTCACAGTCGGCTGATCGCGTCCGGCGGAAGTCCGGATTGATGTCGCCGCCGTGCGGTCGTTTCGTTTTTCTCGTAGTGCAGACGATGCGTGCGCAGTTGCGCAGCGCCCCGTCAGCGCAGAGCAGGTTCTGTGCCAGCCCAGAAAAGTCTTGGAAAATCAGTCAAATAACGTCTAATAACTGGCGTATCTGCACCATTGCGGTGCGCCGTTTGGCGAAGCTGCGCCAATTCGGCCGCGTTTGGCAGCGCCGTTCGTCGTCAAATTGACCGCAATCACAGCTGGCGTCGCTGCGTCGCCTCGATTACAAAAGGTCCATGAACAAAGACAGCATCGACTCGTTGGCGGCACGGCTCGCCGCCAGCGTTCCAGACGGCGTTCGGGCGCTCGGCCAGGACCTCGAGAAGAATTTTCAATCCGTACTGCGTTCGGCGCTCGGTCAGCTCGATCTCGTGACCCGCGAGGAATTCGACGTCAGTCGTACCGTGCTGACGCGAACGCAGGAACGTCTCGCCGAACTCGAACAGAAACTCGCCGAACTCGAAGCCGACGCTGCCGAGTGAACGCCGCCGTTCGAGTCGTCTTCGACTGACCGACAGCGACTCGTGACGCTGGCGTCGACGCGCTCGCGAGCGTCGCTCGGTCTCGCGGCACCGGTGGTTTCGGTCGAGGTGCATCTCGCGCCCGGGCTGCCGCGGTTTTCCATGGTCGGTATGCCAGAAGTCGCGGTACGCGAGGCGCGCGATCGTGTGCGTGCTGCGATTACCCAAGCCGGCTTCGTTTTCCCGCAGCACGCGATCACCGTCCATTTGGGTCCGGCCGATCTGCCGAAGCAGGGCGGTCGCTACGACCTCGCGATTGCCGTCGGTATTCTCGCGGCGAGTCAGCAGGTACCGGGTGACGCGCTCAGCGATTTGGAACTGTACGGTGAGCTGTCCCTCGCTGGCGAGCTGCGGCCAGTACCCGCGTTGCTCACGGCCGGTCTACGCGCCGCCCGAGAGCGGCGAGCCATGCTGGTGCCGATCGTAAACAGCCGCGATCTCGCGCGTGTTGCGGGGCTAACGGTATACGGTGCGGCCACGCTCGCCGCAGTAACGGCGCACTTGAACGGCATGGCACCGCTGCCGGCCGCGCAACCCCGCGATGACCTGCCGGCGCCCCAGGATGCACCCGATCTCGCCGATGTGCACGGTCACGCCGGTGCCCGCCGTGCGCTCGAGATCGTTGCTGCGGGTGGTCACAACCTCTTGATGAGCGGGCCGCCCGGGAGCGGCAAGAGCATGCTCGCGCGGCGCTTGCCGTCGTTACTGCCACCACTCGATGAGGCAGAGGCGTTGGAGAGCGCTGCGATCGAATCGCTGCTCGACGCGCCGCGGGCCAATGCACGACACACCGTGCCGTTTCGATCGCCGCACCACACCGCGTCGGCGGCGGCGTTGGTCGGCGGCGGCCGCGACCCGCGGCCGGGCGAGGTGTCGCGCGCCCATCGCGGTGTGCTGTTTCTTGATGAGGTGGCCGAATTCCCGCGCCACGTGCTCGATACGCTGCGCGAGCCGCTGGAGGCCGGCCGCGTCGTTGTGTCGCGTGCCGCGCGACAAACCGAGTTTCCCGCGCGCTTTCAGCTGGTGGCGGCGATGAATCCGTGCCCGTGCGGCTATGACGGCGATCCAGAGGTTGCTTGTCGCTGCACGCCGGACCAGATCACGCGTTATCGTCAGCGTTTGTCCGGGCCGCTGCTCGATCGCATCGACGTTCGGCTGACGGTTGGCAGGCTGAGCTACGACGAGCTGATGCGGTCGCCGCCCAGCGAGTCGAGCGCTGCAGTCGCCACCCGGGTTGCTGCTGCGCGGCAGCGACAGCGCGAGCGACGCGGCTGCCTAAATGCAGAGCTCGCCGGTGCGCTCACGCACACCGATTGCCGCTTGGACTACGCGGGGCAAACGCTGCTCGAAACTGCTGCTATGCGTTTTCATCTGTCGGCCCGTGCATTGGAGCGTGTCGTGCGGGTGGCGCGTACGGTCGCCGACCTTGCCGATGAGCAAGAGATTGGCAATAACGCGCTAGCGGAGGCGCTGGCCCTGCGTGGTGTCGGCTTACCGGGCTAGGCGCGATTGCAGTCGCGCAGCGCGTCGACAAAGCGCCGGCGCCAGGCGGTGATGTCGTTCTTCTTCAATGTCTTGATCATCGCTTCGTAGCGCTCGCGGCGCTCATCGCGATCCATTGTGATGACACTGGCAATGCCGTCGGCGACGTTGTCTTTGTCGTACGGATTGACAATGACCGCTTCGGTCAGCTCGCGCGACGCACCGGCAAGACTCGAGACAACGGGAATGCCGGGGTCGGCCGGGTTTTGCGCGGCAACGAATTCCTTGGCGACGAGATTCATACCGTCGCGCACCGGTGTGACCAGCGCCGAGGTCGCCACCCGCAGGAAGCCCATCAGCTGATTGCGCTCGATGCCTTTGTTGAGATATCGAATCGGTACCCAATCGGCTTCGGCAAAACGGCCGTTGATTCGACCGGCCTGTTGTTCGAGTTCGTTGCGAATCTCGTCGTACGCGCGCACACCGGTGCGGGTTGGCGGCGCAATCTGCATATAAACCAAGCTGCTTTGGCAGTTCGGGTACTTCTGCAGCAATCGTTCGTACGACATAAACCGCTGCGTGAGCGCTTTCGAGTAATCGAGGCGGTCGACGCCGATGATCAGGTCGCGGCCACTGAGACTGCGCACCATGCGCTGAACGGGCTCACTGTCAGCCGACACTTCCGCCGCTGCTTGCAGTCCTTCGACATCGATACCGATTGGGAACGCGTCAGCATGCATCGTGCCGCCGGCGACTTCGATGCGAGTGTTCGAGACGATCTGGCCACCGATTTCCGGCTGCCGCATGCAGGTGCGAAACGCGGCCAGATCTCGTTCGGTCTGAAAACCGACGACGTCATACGCACACATCGCGCGCAGCAGGTAGTCATGGCCCGGGATGGCTCGAAACGCCTCGTAGCTCGGAAACGGCACGTGCAGGAAGAAGCCGATCGGATTGCGATACCCGGCAGCACGAAGCTCGGCGGCCAGCGGGATCAAGTGGTAGTCGTGCACCCACAGCATGTCGTTGGGGCCGATCAGCGGCGCGAGTTTACGCGCGAACACCGTGTTGACGCGCAAGTACCCTTCGAAGTCTTCGGCCTCGAATTGAATGAAGCTGTTGAGATAGTGACAAATCGGCCACAGCACGCGATTGCTGTAGCCGTTGTAGTACTGCTCGAAGTCGCGCTCGTTCAGCGAGATCGTCGCGTAGTCGACACCGTCGACAGAGACGACGTCAGCATCGCTGGCCTCGGTGCGACTGAGCTTGCCGTTCCAACCAAACCATAAGCCGCCCTGGTCGGCGAGAGCCGCCTGAACGCCGACCGCCAAGCCGCCCGCCGCCGGGGAGCCGGCTTTGGGGATGGCAACGCGATTGGAAACCGCGATCAGTTTGCCGCTCGAACTCATCGATCCGTGCTTCCCGTCATATCGCGTCTTCCCACGCTCGGCTCAATCGTACCGCAGCGGTAATGATGCCGGCCATGCTGTAAGTCTGTGGGAAATTGCCCCACAGTGCGCCACTTTCTGGGTCAATGTCTTCCGACAACAGGCCCAGGTGATTGCGCGATGCCAGCATGTTTTCAAACAGTTCGCGCGCCTCGTCGTGCCGCCCCATCGCCGCCAGTGCATCGATGTACCAGAACGTACATATGTTGAACGCGTTCTCAGGCACGCCGAAATCGTCGGCGGCCGCGTATCGAAACATGTGCTGACCGCGGCGCAGGTGTTTCTCAATGCATTCGACGGTGCTGACAAAGCGTGGATCGGTCGCCTCGATGAAGCCGAGATCGTGCATCGTCAACAGACTTGCATCCATCTCCGGCCGGCCGAAACTTTCGGTAAAGGCCTGCTGTTCGTCGTCCCAGGCTTTGTCGTGAATGACCCGGCGAATATGCTCGGCGGCGTCGGCCCAGTAGCGAGCACGGTCCGCTTTGCCGATGTGCTCGGCGATGCGCGCCAAACGGTCGCAGGCCGCCCAGCACATCAAACTCGAATACGTGTGAACCCGCTGGCGGCCGCGGTATTCCCAGAGGCCAGCGTCGGGCTGCTCGGCGTTCTTGCGCGCCCATTCGCCGACGACCTCGAGTTGACTGAACTCCGCGTCCGAGCCGACGCGAATCAGCCGGCTGTCGACGAAACTGTGCGCCGCGGACATCACGACCGCGCCGTAAACGTCGTGCTGAATTTGTTCGTAGGCCTGATTACCGATGCGTACCGGACCCATGCCGCGGTAGCCGGACAAGGTGTCGACGATGGTCTCCTCGATACGCGAGCGGCCGCTGATGCCGTACAGGGGCTTCAAGCCGCTGGCGTCGGCTTCTGCGGCGATGTTGGCGAGGTAAGTGAGATAGCCTTCCATCGTCCGCGTAGCGCCCAGGCGATTGAGCGCATTGACCACATAAAAGCTGTCGCGCAACCAACAGAAACGATAGTCCCAATTGCGTTCCGATCCGGCCGCTTCGGGTATCGACGTCGTAATCGCTGCGATGACCGCGCCCGTGTCTTCGAACGTGCAGAGTTTCAACGTGATCGCGGCGCGAATCACCGCCTGTTGCCACTCGAACGGAATCGATAGCCCACGCGTCCAGGCACGCCAGTAATCGCGGGTGGCGCGGTAATGGTTGTGAAAGGCATCGCCCGGACCCTCGCGAACCGATTCGTCGGGGCCGAGCACGAGGTAGCGCGGTCGGTCGAGCACGAAACTCGCCTCCTCGCGTATGTGAGTCAGCGCAACATCGGTGGTCAGCCGGATCGTGACTTGCTGGCCGACGTAGCGGATGTGATTGCTGCCGCTGGTGACCTCGCAGGCCCGGGCGCCGTAGCTACACGCCGGACGCAGCCGAATGCGCACCCGCGGCCTGCCGCTGATCGGCTCCAAGCTGCGGAGCAGCATCATCGGTCGAAACGTGCGGCCCAAATAGTTGTACCGCGGCATGAAATCGGTGATCCGCACCGTCGCGCCGTGCGCGTCGGTCAGATCGGTCTGCAAGATGCAGGTGTTTTGCAGATAGCGCTGTTCGCTATGCGCGAAATCGATTAACTCGATCTCGTAAAACCCGGGCAGCTCGCGTTCGTCGTCCTTGCGCAGCAGGCGGCAAAACACCGGATCGCCGTCGAGCTGCGGCAAACAGGACCAGACGATGGTCGCCTTCTCATCGATCAGGGCGGCGCTCTGGCAGTTGCCGATGACGCCAAGGTTCAAACTGGTCACTCGCGCGCTCTCCGCTGGCGACTGAAACACACGGCCGCAGTGTAACGGCGCAACGCGACGAGCGTGTGATTCAGTCGGCCGGTGCGGTCAGGTCGCGGAGCCAGCGATGCACGGCCGTCACGTCGGCCAGCGCAAACTGAGCTTGGCTGGCTGCAATGCCGCCGACCCGAATCGAGATACCGCCGCGTTCATTGACGACGGCAAAGCCGGCTTCGTCGGTCGTGTCATCGCCGATGAAAACCGGCTGGCGCGCGGCAAACGGCGGTTCATCCAGCAAGCGCCGGATCGCGTCGCCCTTGTTGGCGTCGCGAGGCGTGACCTCGTAGACCATTTTGCCGGCGATCAACGTTGTCCCGGCCGGGTCTCGGGCATGCAGCGCTTCCATTAGCGCCCGACACTCGGCGTCGAGTTCGGGGCGCTGGCGGTAGTGCAGTGTAATGCTGACGCCTTTGTGCTCAAGACGCGTACCGGGATGTTCGGCGACGAACTGCTCGAGCGGAATCAGCGCGTCGCCTTCCAGCGTGGCAAGCCCGGGTGGGCTGAGATCGCGCCCCGCGTGGCGGATCTGCCCGCCGTGCGTGCCTGCCGCGCTCAGCGTCAGCGGCGCAAATATTCGATCGATCTCGGCGAGCGTGCGTCCGCTCACCACCGCGAGTGCGCCGCCGGCGTGTTGGCCGAGCGCGGCGAGGAGCTGGCGCAGCGGATCGTCGCTAACGACCGCCGCCGGGTCGTCCTGAATCGGCAGCAGCGTTCCGTCGACATCGAGGAACAGCGCGCTGACGACCGGATCCGGTCTAGGCGGCCGGGTGGTCATAATGGGAAGACGGGTGCGGGCGGTGCGTGCTACTGCGAGCCGGCGAGCATGTAGTCGACGGCGGCGCGAATTTCGTCATCGGATAAGTCGACGCGACCGCCTTTGGCCGGCATGTACCCGGCATCGCCCTGAAAACCGTTGATCGAGTGCTCGTAGAGCGTCTCAACGCCTTTGGCGATTCGTGCGGTCCACGCGTCGGCGCTGCCGTAGGTCGGCGCGCCGCCGACACCGGCACCGTGGCAGGCGATGCAGGCCGCGTTGTAGACCTGCGGGCCGGAGAGCACGGTCTGCACCGGTTCCGTGGTCGCAACGACGGCGGCGACCATCTCTTCGCCGGGCAGAAGAACCTGACCGATCGGCGCGATAGCCATCTCGATCTGCTCCTGAAATGTGTCGTCCGACTGCACGTACTGGCCCTGCGTGGCGTCGCCGATGCGCGCCGACAACACGTAGATGCCAAAGGCAACGACCACCAAAATGCCCAAAACGAGCGAGAAAATATCGAAAAAACGCTGATCCTGACTCAAGACCTGATGCTCCCGTCGGCACGCTGTGCCCATGCAGATGCTGCGGTGCAATTATAGCGCGCCGGCGTTCGCCGTTCGCAAGCGACTTGTGCACGGCTCTTGGTCGCAGATCGCCGCTATTCGTCGCCTGCGACCCACCGCTGGTCGCACGCATCTAAACCCTAACGGCCCGCGCGTAGTCTAATTCGGACTAACGACCGATAACGGCTGCCAACAAGGCCGGGCAAAGTTCAGGGGGTCCGCGTGCAGATAACAGAACTCAGTACCCGCCATTGGCCGGCGGTCGCCGTCATCGTGGCGCTGCTCGTGGTGTTCGGCGTCCTGGCGGCCTCCCGGCTGCCGATCCAGCTGCTGCCGAACATCGAGCAGCCGCAGGTTTCCATTGCCAATTTCTGGCGTGCCGCAGCGCCGGAGGAAATGGAGGCCGAGATTGTCGAGCCGCAGGAAGACGTTCTCAAGAATCTACCCGGCCTGACCAACCTCAATGCCTGGATTTCCCGCGGTTCTGGCTGGGTCAACCTGACGTTCGAGACTGGCACCGACATTCAGGAAGCCAAAATCGACGTCATCAACAACTTGAGCCAGACGCCGCCGCGGCCGCCCGATGCCATCGAGCCGCAGGTCCGCTCCGGCGGTGGCGGCTTCGGCCCCGGTGATGCTTCGCTGCTGGTACGGCTGCGACCGGGTGAGCCCAAGCGCGATCCGTCGACCTTCCAGGCCGTCATTGAGGAATTCGTCGAGCCGCGGCTGGCACGCGTGCCAGGCGTTGGCCGGGTGTCGCTGCAGGGCGAACAGCCGCGTGAGCTGCAAATTAACATCGACACCTACCGGGCCGCGGCGCTCGGCATTCGCTTCGACGACATCTCCGGCGTCATCGCCCGCGCCACCGACGTGTCGGGCGGCTCAGCCGACGTTGGCCGACGCCGCTACACGGTGCGTTTCGTCGGTCAATTCAATCCCGAGAGCCTCAATCAGCTGGTCGTCGGCCAAAGCGGCGAGCGGCCGGTCTATTTGTCGGAAGTCGCGAACATCGAAATCGTCGCACGCGATCGCGATGGCTTTACGCTGCGCAATGGCTATCCCGCGTACTACATCACCGTCGATCGCGAGTACGGCGCAAACACCGTCGAGCTGCTCGACGGCATCAACGAGGCCATCGTTGACCTCAACGCCGGACCGCTGGCCCAACATGGCCTCGAGATCGATCTCAGTTTCGATTCGTCGGTACACATTCGCCGCGCGATTTCGCTGGTCAGAGACAACCTGGGGCTCGGCCTGCTGTTCGCCGTTGGCGTCCTGTATCTCTTGATGCGCAGCCGTCGCGGGGTCGCGTTGATCGCCGCCAGCGTGCCGCTGTCGCTGCTCGTCTCGTTTGTGGCCCTTGAGATGGCCGGCCGTTCTTTGAACGTTATCTCGCTGGCCGGTCTCGCGTTTTCGGTCGGATTGGTGATGGACGCGGCGATCATCACACTGGAGAACATCGTGCGCCTGCGCGAGAGCGGCGCCACGAAAGACGAGGCGGTTCGCGAGGGCGCTCGGCAGATCAGCGGCGCGCTGTTCGCATCGACGGTGACCAGCGTTGCGATCTTCCTGCCGGTGCTCTTTATCAGCGGCATCGAAGGACAGCTGTTCCGTGATCTGGCGCTAACGCTATCCGTCGCGGTCGCCGCGTCTTTTCTGATCGCCATCACCGCGTTGCCGGTGGCCGCACGCGGTTGGCTGGGACGAATTTCCGATCGCGACCCGTGGACCGCGCTGTGGGATCGGCTGGCGAATGTCGTCGATCGCCTGACCGCGACCCGTGTCCGCTGTGCGGCCTGGGTCGGCTCACTGCTGTTGGCGTCGGGCGCCGTGCTCCTGTTCATGGTGCCGAAAGCGAATTTGCTGCCGCAGGCGCCGGCCGACTCGATCAACGCAGGCTTCATTTTGCCGCCCGGTGGCACGGTAACGATGCTCGAGAATGAGATTGCCGCGACCATCGTCGAGCGTCTGCGCCCGTACATGGAGCATGAGCAGGAGCCGCACATCCGCGGCTACAACCTGTCGGCCTTCGGTGCGTTCAACGCGCTGTTCTTGTACCCCGAGGACCCGCGCAAGATCGAGCAGATGATGGAAATTCTGCGCACCGAGGTGCTGATCGACCTGCCGGATACACAAGCCTTCGTGCAGCGCTCGACGCTGCTCAATTTCGGCTTCGACGGCGGCCGCTCGATCAATGTCGATTTTCAGGGCGCCGACATCGAAACGCTCACGACCGCGGCCGCTGCAGCCATGGGCCAGGTCAGCGCTGCGCTGCCGGGTGCCAATGTCCGGCCGATTCCGGGGCTGTCGATCTCCGAGCCGGAGCTGCAGCTCGTGCCGGACGATCGACGGATTAGCGCGGCCGGTCTCGATCGCGCCACCGTGGCAAATACCGTGCGCACCGTGACCAGCGGCTCGTTCGTCGGCGAATACTTCGACGGCAGCGAACGCATGGACATCATCATGCGCGGTTCGGGCTGGACCACGCCGGAGGAATTGGCCGCTGTGCCGATTGCGACACCGCTTGCCGGCGTGCAAACGCTAGGCGAACTGACCCGAATCGAACGCACCGTCGGACCGACGCAATTGCTGCGTGTCGATGGCGATCGCACCGTCACGCTGTCGGTGCTGCCACCGCCGGAGATGACGGTCGAAGAGGCGCTCGACACGCTGCGCGACGAAGTCGGGCCGGCACTCGCTGCAAGCTTGCCGTCTGATGTGTCGATCAACTACCGCGGTACCGCCGACAAGCTCGATGCAGCGCTGTCGCAGATGGGTCAGAACCTCGCGTTGGCCGTATTGATCCTGTTTTTCATCATGGCAGCGATGTTCCGCTCGCTCCGTGACAGCGCGCTCGTGATTGCGGCGATGCCGGTCGCGCTGTCCGGTGGCGTGTTGGCGCTGAAGGTGTTGAATTTGACCACCGTTCAGTCTCTCGATCTGCTGACGATGATTGGGTTCATCATTTTGATGGGCCTGGTCGTCAACAACGCGATATTGCTCGTACTGCAAAGTCGTGCCGCGCGCCGTGCCGGCAATGATTTGGCGGGTGCAGTCCGCGACGCCGTCCGAACCCGGGCTCGGCCCATTGCGATGAGCACACTGACGAGCATATTCGGCATGCTGCCGCTGGCCCTGATTCCCGGGGTCGGCTCCGAAATCTACCGCGGTCTCGCCATCGTCATCATCGGCGGCATGATTTTCAGCGGTCTGTTTACGCTCGTATTTATCCCGGCGCTGCTGAAGCTGACGTCGGCCAAAGAGGTCGCCGCACCGGCGTCGGCCGCGCCCGAGACTGCCAAGCCAGTTGGAGCTTAAGGATGACCCGAACCTCGATCGCGGCACTCGCCGCTGCAATCGCTCTCGCAGCCACGACGACCGACGCGGCCGCGCAGCGGCCGGCTCCGGTCGTTGAGGTGGCGGCCGTCGAACGCGCCGATATCGCGCCGACGCTCGCTGTTCCCGGAACCGTCTACAGTCGCAACGAGGCCCAACTGATGGCGGCCGTTGGCGGCCGGCTCGATTACGTTGCCGAACCCGGGACGTTTGTCGACGCGGGTGATGCGATCGCGCGCGTCGACACCGCGCTGTTGGCGCTGGATCGCGCCGAGCAGGAAGCGCTGCTGAACCGCGCGCGAATCCAGGTGCGACAACTCGAAAGCGAGTACCGCCGCCAGTCGGAGCTGTCCGAGACCAGCGTCGTGTCGGAATTCCAGCTCGAGCAAACCAAAGCCAATCGCGATCTCGCCATTGCCGACGCCGACATCATCGCGGTGCGGATTCGCCAGATCGACGAACGCATTCGCCGGGCCACCGTGCGAGCGCCGTTTGCCGGCGTCGTCACCGAGCGCATGCAGCGCATTGGCGAAGAGGTCGCGCCGGGCGTGCCGCTGGCCGCGATGACCGACCTCGGTCAGCTCGAGGTGCGCGCCTTCGTGCCGCTGAAGCATTTGGATCGAACCCACGTCGGTGATGAGCTCGACGTGTTCAACGCGGATGCCCGGCTGCGCGGCATTATTCGCGCGCTGGTGCCCACCGGCGACATCCGTTCACAGACGTTCGAGGCGCGGATCGACATTGCTGCGGAAGGCGCGCTCAATGTCGGCGAGCTCGTGAGCGTCGCTGTGCCGATACGCACGGCCGCCACGTCGCTGGCGGTGCCGCGCGATGCGCTCGTGCTGCGCTCCGATGGCAACTACGTGTTTCGGATCAACGCGGAAGACACCGCCGAACGCGTCGAGGTCGAGCTGGGCGACAGTGCCGGCGACCTCATCGCCGTGACCGGCCCGCTGCGCGAAGGCGATCGAGTGGCCATTCGCGGCGGCGAAACGCTGTCGGACGGCGTTGCGGTCCGGGTTGCCGAAACCTAACGCCCTAGCACCGCCTTCCTGAGTAGCCCTAGACTCTCGTTCTGAGAGAGTCTTGCCGGTTTCCGTATGAATGCCCTGTTCGCCGATCTGCTCGAATCGTTCGATCGACTGACCAGCACGTGGCCTGCCTGGGCGGTCACGCTGGCGGCGCTGCTCAGCCTCGCGCTGGTGGCGTGGCTCGCCGATGTCATCATCAGACGCCGGCTGACGGCGAGCCTGCGCGCCGTTGCGGGCCGCACGAGCGGTCGTTGGGACGATGCGTTTATCGATCACGGCGTCGTGACGCATCTGTCGCATATCATTCCGACCGGCGTCGTCTATTTCGGCATTGCGCTCGTGCCCGGGCTGGCCGACGCCGTCGTGACCGGTATCCGTAACGTTGCGTTGGCGTACGCCGCGTTCGTCGCGGTGCGCGCGGTCAGTGCGGCGCTGTCGGCCGCGAATACGCTCTACGAGCTTCGTCCCGATGCCCGCAAGCACCCCATCAAGGGCTACATCCAGCTCGCGAAACTGTTTGCGTATTGCTGCGCGGCGATCTTGATCGTCTCAGCGCTGCTGGGGCAAAACCCGCTGCTGCTGTTGAGCGGTTTCGGTGCACTAACGGCGGTGCTGCTGCTGGTGTTTCGCGACACCATCCTATCGCTGGTTGCGAGCGTGCAGCTTTCCAGCCTCGACATGGTGCGCGTCGGTGATTGGATCGAGATGCCGCAGTTCGACGCCGACGGCGATGTGATCGACATCGCGCTGCACACCGTGCGCGTCCAGAACTGGGACAAGACCATCACGACGATTCCGACCCACCGACTGATCAGCGATTCGTTCCGCAATTGGCGCGGTATGAGCGATTCGGGTGGGCGGCGCATCAAGCGTTCGATCGTCATCGATACGTCGAGCGTGCGCTTTCTCGAGGCCGACGAAATCGCGCATTTCAGACGTTTCGTGCTGCTCGCGCCATACCTCGCGAGCAAGGAAGCCGAGCTCGCCGACTACAACGCCGCGATCGACGCCGATACCGACGACGCCGTGAACCTAAGGCGGCTGACCAATCTCGGTACGTTCCGCGCGTACACGGAGAACTACCTCAACAATCATCCGCGCATCAGCGATGCGATGACGCTGCTGGTGCGCCAATTGCAGCCGACGGCGGAAGGCGTACCGATCGAGATCTATTGCTTTACGCGGACCACGGCGTGGGGTGCGTACGAAGCCATACAGGCCGACATTTTCGATCACCTGCTGGCGATTCTGCCGCGGTTCGGTTTACGCGCGTATCAGCAGCCGACCAACGACGCGTTGGCGAGCGTCTCGCGCGGGGTTCAGTCGGCGAGCTCGTCCAGCGATGCATCGTAAAGCCGGTGGTAGATCGCGAGCATTCGCGCCTCGAGCTCGTCGAGAAAACGCGGCGTGTCCGGTAGATCGCGAAACGTCGTAAAGCCTTTCGCCAGAAATCGATGCAGTGCACCGAACCCCATGAGCTCGGCCGGCAAGCGCATGCTTGAAAGCGTCTTGCCGATCATTGGCAGTTCAACGATGCGTTCCAGATCCTCGCCGACGCCGCGAATCGCCAGCACCAGTTCGCGCGCTCGGTCACGATCGGTGGCTACCCGCACCGCCGCCGCATAGCGCCGTTCGCTGAATGCATGTACGTCGCCCTCGCGATAAAGCTCGCGGCAGATCGCGAGATTCATCGCCAGCGCGCCGGCGTTGAGTTCGAGCGCACCGGCGAGCGTCGCCAGCACGGAATCGGGCAGCACCCGGCTCATTAGCGGCACGATCCGCGCCAAGTCACGGTCACGATCGCTGACGTCAAAGCCAGTGAGATCGTTGACGACAAACTCGACCGCGTCGGTGTACTCGGCCCGCGCTGCAAAATCGCCGTGTTGCTGGAGCAGGTAAGCGGCCTGCCACTGCAGGAAGCGCTCGAAGCGCTCAGCGAGCAGCGGATCGACGAGATACTCGTGGTGTAGCTCGTTGACGTCGCGGGCGTAGCGGCGGACGGTGTGGGACAGTACGGACACGGTTCGATGGCGCTTGGGCGAAGCGGACGATTGTGACAATTTGGGGTGTGTTAGAACAACGCCAGGCCACTACAATTCGCCCATGCTGCACCCTCTCAAACTTTGTCTAGCTTGCGCGCTGGTTGGCGCCGCGATCACGGCGGCCGCTGACACGACGGCAGTCGAAATCGGCAGGCTCGCGCATCCGGACGTCACCGAAGCCAGCGGTCTTGCACGCTCGCCCCAGCACGACGATCGCTACTGGGTCATCAATGACAGCGGCAACGCGCCTAAGCTGTACGCCATCGACAGCAAGGGCAAGCGCCACGGTACGTTGGCGCCGCGCGGCGTTAAGAACCGCGACTGGGAAGATCTCGAAAGTTTTGAACGTGACGGTAAGTCTTATCTGCTTGTGGCGGACGTCGGCGACAACAATGGCGTGCGGTCCGAGATTCGCGTCTATGTGATCGAAGAGCCCGCCGAGCTGCCGGGCGCCGGCAAGACCATGAACGTCGATGTCGCGTGGGTTGTGCGTCTCAAATACCCGGGCGGCGGTCGCGATGCCGAGTCGGTTGCCGTCGCCGATGACAGCATGTACCTCATGACCAAGCGCACGCTGCCACCGGCGCTGTACCGAGCGCCACTGCGACCGCCGGGCGACGAGGTCGTCGAACTCGAATGGCTCGGTGCCGTCGATTCGTTGCCGGCGCCGACGGTGCGCGAATTGGCCGAAGCACCGCGGACGCGACGCTTTGGTTGGCAGCCAACCGGAATGTCGTTCTCGGCCGATGGCCGTCGCGCCGTCGTTGTCAGCAATTGGCGGGCGTTCATCTTCGAACGCCATGATGGGCAAACTTGGCTGGATGCGCTTAACAGCGAGCCGCGAGTCGTCGCGATGCCGCCGGTCGATCGGGCCGAATCGGTGTCCTTCGATAGCGATGAGCAGGGCTTTCTGACGACCTTCGAAGGACGTCACGCGCCGTTGTATCGGTTTGCGCTGCCCTAGGATGGCGCTAGTCGCGCAGCGTCTCGGCGGTGTTTGCGCATTGCTCGTGCTAGTTACCGCCTGCGGGGCGCAACCCGACGACGGCACCGTGCGCGTGTCGATTATGACTTTCAACGTCGAGAACCTGTTCGATACGACGGACGATCCCAGCCGTCGCGATGAAGCGTTTCTGCCGTTCGCCGATAAGCAAACCGACGCTCATCGCGCGTTGTGCGCCGATATCACCGTCGAGCGCTGGCGCGACGAGTGTCTTTACGCCGACTGGAACGACGTCGTCTTGCAGACCAAGCTCGACCGCATTGCTGCGGCGATTTTGCAGGAGCAGTCCGGCCGCGGTCCGGACATCGTCGTGCTGCAGGAAGTCGAGAACCGCGCCGTGCTCGAGCGGCTGCGGCGTGAGTTCCTGGCACCTGCCGACTACGGTCCGGCGGTCTTGCTGGAAGGCCAAGACACCCGCGGTATCGACGTTGCCGTGCTCAGTCGACTGCCGCTCGACGGCGACGCCATACTGCATGCCGGCGTGTTTACCGACTATCCGCGCGGCGAGCGCAACGACACGCGTGGCATCCTGCAAGTGCCGCTGCGGCTCGCCAACGGCGTCGGTGTCACGGTGTTTGCCGCGCATTTTCCGGCCCCGTTTCATCCAGCCGCGATGCGCGAAACCGCCTACCGGCATCTCAACGAGCTGGCCGCTGCGGTGGCTCCCGATCGACTGATCGTCGCCGGCGGCGACTTCAACACGACGCGGGCGGAAATTGCCGCGCGCGACACGCTAGACAGGTTCGTGAGGCCCACGTGGCAGCGCGCGCAGGATCACGGCTGCGCACGTTGTCCAGGCACGTATTACTACGCTCGGGACGACGTCTGGAACGAACTCGACAGCGTCTTTTGGCGAACGTCAGCGGCGCTCGATGTTGCCGTTGTGGATGTGCGCCTGGCGAACCAGGCGCCGCAGCAATCGACCACCGACGGCAAGCCACGCGCGTTTCGCTTGCCTGCGGCGACCGGTGTATCCGATCACTGGCCGCTGGTGGTCGAACTGGCCGTGACTCGCTAGACCGTCAGTATCAGCCCGGCGAGCGCCGCGCTCATCAAATTCGACAGTGACGCTGCAAAGACGGCGCGCACGCCAAAACGGCCGATTAATTCGCGTTTTTCGGGAATCAGGATGCCGAGTCCGCCGAGCATGATTGCAATCGACGACAAGTTGGCGAATCCGCACAACGCAAACGTCACGACGGCCTGCGTGCGCGGGCTGAGCTCGGCGGCGATCTGACCGAAGTGGAAGAAGGCGACGAACTCGTTGAGGATCAGTTTCTCGCCGAACAGCGCGCCCGCTTGCTGCGCTTCGGACCACGGCACGCTCAGTAGATACATCAGCGGCGCGAACACCCACCCGAGAATGCGCTCGAGCGTGAGGTTCTCGACGCCCAGCAAGGAGCCGACGCCGCCGATCAGACCGTTGGCCAACGCAATCAAGGCGACGAACGCGATCAACATGGCGCCGATGTTGGCGGCGAGTTTCAAGCCTTCGGCGGCGCCGTTTGCTGCCGCGAGAATGACATTGGCTTCACGCTCATCGCCCATGACCAGGGCGTCATCGGCGGCGCCACGTTTGGTTTCGCTCGGGTCCGGCATCATCAGCTTGGCCATCAGCAGGCCGCCGGGTGCCGCCATGAAGCTGGCCGCCAGCAAATACTCGAGTCTGGCGCCCATGCCGGCATAGGCCGCCAACACGGTGCCGGCGATCGACGCCATGCCGGAGACCATGATCGTGAAAATTTGCGGATCCGACAGTCGCGCCAAGTACGGTTTGACGATCAACGGCGATTCCGTCATGCCAATGAATATATTGCCGGCCGCATTCAGTGACTCGATCGAGCGCGTGCCGATGACGGCCCGGATACCGGCGCCGAGCACCCGCACGATGAGCTGCATGATGCCAAGGTGGTACAGCACGCCCATGAGCGATGCAAAGAAAATCACGACCGGCAACACGGTTACAGCAAAGCTGCCGATGCTGTCCGGCGGCGGCACCAGTGCACCGAACACCATGTCGATGCCGGCCCGGGAATAGCCGATGACGGCGCGGACGCCCGCTGACATCACCTCGATCGCACGCACGCCGAACGGCAGGTAGAGCGTGAACAGTGCCACGAGCACCTGCAGCACAAAGGCGCTGGCAACGATGCGGAAATTGATCGCGCGGCGCTCGGTCGAAAACGCTACGGCGATGGCGAGCAGCGCGGCGATGCCGACAATGCTGATCAGGTTTTCGTTCACTCAAGCTCTCTCCCGCCACGCGAATCGCCGCTCGCGGTCGGATTCACGCCCCGGCAGCGAGCCTACCATTCGCCGCCGCGAGACGCGTAATCAGGCAAAAAAAAGCCCGTACCGCCCACAACGAGCGGTACGGGCCGTTATGTTGCGTGCGGCGCGGCTTACTCGTCGCTACCGAAGATGTGCATCAGGCTCGTGAATAGATTGAAGATCGACACGAACAGCGTCACGGTGGCAAGCACGTAATTGGTCTCGCCGCCGTTAACGATACGGCTGGTCTCCCACAGGATTAGCCCGACCATCAGCATGACAAAGGCGTACGACACGGCGAGCGACAGGCCCGGCATGTTGAAGAAGTACGCGGCAAGGCCGGCGACGAAGGCTGCCAGGATACCGGCGACCAAGAAACCGCCCATGAAGCTGAAGTCTTTCTTCGTGGTAACCACGTAGGCCGACAAACCGATGAACACGGCGGCGGTCGTCGCCAGCGCGTTGATCACGATATTCGGGTTGGCCTGCAGGTAGAAACCGATAATCGGCCCGATCGTATAACCGAGAAAGCCGGTCAGCGCGAACACCAGTAATATCGCGAAGTCTCGATCGCGGAATTGGTGGACCGCCCACAGCAGTCCGAAGTACACGCCGAGGGTGATGAAAAGGCCGGGGTGCGGCAGCGCGAATGCTAGGCTGACCCAGGCCATAACGGCGCTGACGACGAGGCTCATGCCAAGCAGCGCGTAGGTGTTTCGCAAAACCCGGTTGCGGGTTTCGGTGACGCTCGTAGCGCCGTAATTCACAGTCTGACGTTCAGGCTGCATCTTTGTTCTCCTGTCTCAATTGATGCTGGCTAAACCTTTAGAAAGCTTACAACGGCAGTTGTTACAAATGTTGTTTCGTCAAAATATTGGCGCTTTTTGTCAACTGCACAACTGAACATACATATTTGTATGTATACTTGCAGCGCTACCGTAGTTGAAGACCCCCTGCTTACTAATAACAACATGTTAATACTCACCCGGAAAGTCGGTGAATCGATCCGGATTGGTGACGACGTAGAGATAACGACGCTCGGCATCAAAGGCAACCAGGTGCGAATGGGCATTACTGCACCAAAGTCGGTCAGCGTTCACCGCAAGGAGATTTACGATCGGATTCACGGCGAGCCGGATGGGCCCGCCGGGAACGAGCCGAGCGAAGGCGACTCCGAAAAATAGCAGCTGCTGGTACGACACCGGCAGCGAAGTGGGACAAAAGAGACAAGAATCCGTGAGAGTTATGGATAACCCATCACGCAGCGACCTGACCCGTGCGCGTCTCGTCGACGCCGCCATTGCGATATTGGCCGATCGCGGTTACCGCGGTCTTACGTTCGTCGAGATCTGCCGTCGCTGCGACTTATCGCGTGGCGCAATACACCACCACTACGCGAGCCTGACCGATTTGCTGGTCGATGTCGTGCGTGAAATCGGCTCGAGGATCGCACGGGGTATCGAGACCATGGAGGGCGGCAACCTGCCGCCCGAAGAGCTCTACTCGCTCGGTATCGATTTCGTGTGGCGCCAGTTGCATACCGCCGATTTCGCGGCGCTCGTGCAAATCCGTACGGCGATCCCCACGTCGCCGGAGCTCAAGGAGCGCGTGCGTGACGAGGTGCGGCGCATCCATGAGGACTGGTATGTCCAGGCTGACAAACTGGCCACGGCCCGGCGCGCGTCGGTCGATCCCGGCGTCACGCGTATCATTTTGTCGGCGCTGACCGGCGCATCGCTCATCGACGCAGCAATCGGTGAGCCGAGCAGCGATCCCGACCGCGAGCAGTTCCGGAGCACCCTAAAGACGCTGGTGCTAAGGTAGCGAGCTTTCGGCCGCTCGCCGCGGAGCCTTCATGCAAGCTGTACTGACGACGCTCGACTCGATTATTTGGAGCCCTGCGCTCATCTACTTGTGCCTTGCGGCCGGCCTGTTTTTTTCGGTGCTCACTCGCCTGGTCCAGGTGCGCCAGTTTGCCGAGATGTGGCGGCTGTTGTTCTCCGGGCGCAGTTCAACGCGCGGCATTTCGTCTTTCCAGGCGCTTGCCGTGTCGCTCTCCGGTCGAGTCGGCACCGGCAACATTGCCGGTGTGGCGGCCGCCATCGGTTTCGGCGGCCCGGGCGCGGTTTTCTGGATGTGGGTGGTCGCATTTTTCGGTGCGTCGACGGCATTCGTCGAAGCCACGCTCGGCCAGATCTACAAGGAGGTCGATGAAGGCCAGTATCGAGGTGGCCCGGCGTTCTACATCGAAAAGGCCATGGGGCTGCGCTGGTACGCGGTGTTGTTCGCCATTACCACGGTGATCGCGACCGGCATGTTGCTGCCCGGGGTGCAGTCGAACAGTCTGAGCAACGCGGCGGAAGTTGCGTTCGGCGCCGGTCAGCTGATTGAAACCGGCATGGGTGATATCGGCTTTACCAAGATCATTACCGCTGTTGGCGTTGTGATGGTGCTCGGCTTCATTATTTTCGGCGGTGTTCGACGAATCGCGGCGTTTACCCAAATCATCGTGCCGTTCATGGCGCTCGCGTACATCATCATCGCCTGCGCGATCATCGCGCTAAACATCAACGAACTGCCAGCAATCATCGGCCAAATCGTCGGCGACGCGTTCACGCCGATGGCGGGTTTTGGCGCTGCAATCGGTTGGGGTGTCAAACGCGGCGTTTATTCGAACGAGGCTGGACAAGGTACGGGTCCGCATGCGGCGGCCGCAGCCGAGGTCGAACACCCTGCGCAGCAAGGCCTGGTACAGGCGTTTTCGGTGTACATCGATACGCTGTTCGTCTGCACCGCGACGGCTTTCATGATCCTGATCACTGGCGCCTACAACGTCGTCGGTCCGAACGACACGTTTCTCGTGCAGAATCTCGCGGCCGACGTGATTATCTCGAGTCCCGCGTTTACCCAGACTGGCGTGGACAGCGTGTTGCCGGGTTTCGGCAAGCCCTTCGTCGCCTTCGCGCTGTTCTTTTTCTCGTTTACGACCATCCTCGCCTATTACTACATCGCCGAAACCAACATCGCTTATTTGCGGCGCTTCCTGCCTGTGCCAGGCGCGAGTTTCATACTCCGGCTCGTGCTGATGGCTGCGGTTTTTTACGGCGCCGTCCGCTCCGCCGATATTGCGTGGAAGCTGGGTGATCTCGGCGTCGGTTTGATGGCCTGGTTGAACATCGTTGCGATCCTGATCATCTACTTCATGGCTGGGCCGGCCATCAGGGCGCTGCGCGACTACGAACAGCAGCGGCGCGCCGGTGCAACAACGTTCCGTTTCGATCCGGAGGAACTCGGTATTCGTGGCGGTGAATTCTGGCGCGACAAGCTGCGCCGCGATAATCAGGCGGTCAACGCTGACACAACGCCATAAACGCTGCACGCCAGTCGGGTGTGGTGGCCGCTTCTGCTGCCATCGTCAACAACATGCCAACTGAAAATGCGGCCACGACCACGAGCGCGCTGCCGACCAGTTGGCGCGCGGCCGGGTTGGTCGGGGTGACGCCTGCACCGGCGCCTATCGCGAGCGTCACCGGCAGCGTGCCAATCCAAAACGCGAGCATGGCCAGTGCCCCGCCCGCGGCGGATCCAGCCACCAGTGCCAGCGCGACCGCCGCATAGACCAGACCGCACGGCAACAGTCCCCACAAGGCGCCGGCGCCAACGGCGCGCGGTAGCGTCGACATCGGCAGCACATGGCGGGTCAGCGGCGTAAGTGCTCGCCAGAGTCGTTGGCCGAGGCGAGTGGCGGCATTGACGGGTGCGGCGAAACCGAGCAACGCGAAGCCGATCGTAAGGACCGCCACCGCCGCAACGAGCCGCAGAGCAAACGTCACGCCGCCCGGCACGACCGCAGCGGTCAGCGCGCTGCCGATGAGACCGGCGCCGATGCCGAGCGCGACATAGGCTGTCAGTCGCCCCAGCTGGTAGCCACCGCGCCGGCGGGCTGCCGTCAGCGTGGCGGCGGTGTCGCTACGCTCGAACAGCGAGACCAGCGGTCCACACATCGCCGCACAGTGCGCCTGGCCGAAAAAGCCCGCACCCAGCGCGGCCAGCAAGACGGCAACGTCCATTAGTCGCGCCCGACCGGTTCGTCGTCGTCGAGCAAGATGCGGACGGCTTCCGCCTCGAGGTCGTCGAACTGGCCGTTGTCGGCGGCCCAGAAAAACGCCGCTACCGCGATCCCGAGCAGCAGCAGTGCCAGCGGAATCAAAAGCAAAAGAATGCTCATACGGTGCGCTCCGCGAGCACGGTGAGCTCGCTGCTGCGATCAGCCGTGGCACGTCGCAGCCGCAGCGCATTGGACACGACCAGCAAGGAACTGGCCGACATGCCGATCGCCGCCATCCACGGCGTGATCAAGCCCAGCGCAGCGGCGGTCACCGCCAATCCGTTGTAGGCGATCGCCCAGGCGGCGCTCTGCCGGACGATCCAGCGAGTGCGGCGACTGACGTCGGCCAAGGTTGCCAGTGGCGTTAGCGTATCGCCGACGAGAATCGCGTCAGCGTTGGCGCGTGCGAGCGCCGTGCCGCCGCCCATGGCGATCGACGCATCGGCGGCCGCAAGCACCGGCGCATCGTTGACGCCGTCGCCGAGCATCACGACCGATTCGCCGGCGGCGTGCAGATTCGCCAGCAGCTCCAGCTTGTTGGCCGGCGACAGATTGGCGTGCCAGTCGTGAACGCCGAGTTCACGCGCTGCCACGGCAACGGCCGTTGGCGAGTCGCCACTCGCAATGACGACCTTGATACCGGCTTGCCGGAGGGCAGCCACGCTCGCTGGCGCATCGGCGCGCAGCGCATCGCAGACGTCGAACGATGCCAGCCACTCGTTGGCGCGGCCGAGGTACACACGGCTCTCCGCGTTTGCAGTCTGCGCTGGCTCGCAACCAGCGATGGCCGCGACAAACGAGGCGCGACCGAGCCGGTATTCAACGCCATCGATGGTGCCGCAGACGCCTTCGCCAACCCGTACATCGGCCGGAGCGTCCAAGCTGACGCCGGCCGCGAACGGCACAAACGCGCGCGCCAGTGGATGTTCGGATTCCGCCTCCAAGGCCGCCGCGATCGCCCGGCAATGGGTGGCGCTAACACCCGCTAGCGCGTGCGTGGCCGACAGCACCGGTCGACCGTTGGTCAACGTGCCGGTTTTGTCGGTCAGCAGTGTCATGCCGGGACGAAAGCGCTCGAGCAATCCGGCGCCAGACAGCAGCAGGCCATCGCGCGCCAGCCGGGTCGCTGCTGCCGAAAGTGCTGTCGGGGTGGCAAGCGCGAGCGCGCACGGGCAAGCCACGATCAGCACCGCTAATGTCACCGGTACGATGCGGGCGGCATCGATCTGACTCCAAACGGTTGCCGCGAGCGCGGCAACGAGGACAACCGCCACCACGAACACGCTCGCCAGGCGATCGGCAAACGCGCGCGTCGTGGCTCGCTGGTGGCCGGCTCGTTCGAGCAAACGACCTACTTCCGCCAATGTCGTTGACGCACCGGTTCGCTCGACGACCAGCGTAGCGCTGCCGGCGGCGACACCGGCGCCGGCGCACACCGATTCACCGACGCTGCGAGGCAGCGGCCGAGACTCGCCGGACAGCAAGGCTTCATCGACGCCGAGCTGACCGCTGACAATGCGTCCGTCGACCGGCAGCGTGTCGCCCGTGCGCACGCGAATTCGATCGCCCGACCTGAGTTCGCGCCGCGCGATGCGTTCGACGCTGCCATCGGGGTTCAGTCGATCGACGGCGTCGGGCAGCATTCGCGCCAGCGCCGCGACACCGTCCTCGGCACGATGGCGCGCGGCCAGCTCCAAGAAACGGCTGCCGGTGAGCAGCAGCACGAACATCGCAACCGAGTCGTAGTAGACCGTCGTGCCGATGCTGAACGTGGCCAATACCGATGTCGTGAATGCGACGGTGAGCGCGAGCGCCACCGGCAAATCCATGCCGGGCTGACGCTCGACGAGCCCGCGCCAGGCGCCGCGGAAGAACGGTGCGCCGGCATAGGCAATGACGGGCAGCGTGCACACCATGCTCGCAAACTCGAGCAGCGTACGCGTCGCGTCCGTCATGCCGTAGGCGTCGCCCAAGTACAGCGCAAAGGCCAGCATCATGGTCTGCATGCCGAACAGCGCAGCGACGGCGAGGCGCCGCAGCGCGTGGCGTCGTTCATTGGTTTGGGCATTGGACAGTTCACCGGGCACGACTGGCTCCGGCTGAAAACCTGGCCGCGCCAGTGCATGCAGGACGCCGGCAAGATCGATCGTCGTCGGGTCGAAGCGAACGATCGCGCGGTGCGTTGCGAAACTTACGTCACAAGACAAGACTCCGGCCGTTTGTTCGGCGACTTTTTCGAGTAGCCAAACGCACGCCGCGCAGCGCATGCCGCCAATGTGCAAGCTGACGGTCGCACTGCCGTCGTCTGCTTCGGCGACGTAGTGAGCCGCCACATCCGGCAAGGCGAAATCACTGAAACGCTCGGTATCGACACTCACCGGCTGACCGGCTTCGCGCTGGCGATAGTAGCGCGCAAGCCCGGCAGCGGTGATCCATGTCCACGCGGCGTGGCAGCCGGCACAACAGAACAGCGCCGCACCGCCGTCCGTCGCGACCCGAATCGGCGACGGCCCAGCTGGTTCGCCGCAATGTCGGCAGCGTTCGGTCATTGCTCGGCCGCCATCTCCGTGTCGGCAACGCGTTCGATCAGCGTATCCGGATGGGTGATCGCGATGGTGATCGTTGCCAGGCAGCCAATGATCGTTGCCAACGGGATAGAAACGACCAACCACACCATTGGGTTGCGGTACCAGATGTCTTGCGGATTTCTGTGATTCATTGGGCTACCTCGTTACCGGGCCGCGAAAGCGGCTTTGTTCGACGCGCTCGATCGTGGGTTCATCGAGCGAGCGAACGGTAAAAGTGATTGCATGACCGCCGCTGGCGTATTCGTGTGGCACCTGCACCGCGACCGGGACATTAATCAGCGTCTCAGCCGCCGCAGAGACCCGCGCCTCGCTGGTGAGATGAATGCCCTCGACTCCAGCGACGCTGATCTCGTATTCGTGGGCGTCGCGGTCCTTATTGATGATGTGCAGTTGGTAGGTGTTCTCGATACCGGCGACGCCGACTTCGCGATACAGCGAGTTGCGATCCTTGATGACATCGACAATCAGTGGCACGCGTGTCGCCAGCGACGTGACAAACGCGCCGCCGAGGACCGTCAGTAGCGTTGCGTAAATCAAAACACGCGGCCGGAAGACCCGTGTGCGCTGGCCCGACATCGCATTCTCGGTGCTGTAGCGCACCAGGCCGCGCGGGTAGTCCATCTTGTCCATCACCGAATCGCAGGCGTCGATGCAGGCCGCGCACGCGATGCATTCGTACTGCAGTCCGTCGCGAATATCGATACCGGTTGGGCAGGCCTGCACACACAGCGTACAGTCGATGCAGTCGCCGAGTCCCAGCGATGCCGGATCGGCTTTGCGGCTGCGGCCACCCCGCGGCTCGCCGCGGCCGACGTCATACGTGATGATCAACGAGTCCTTATCGAACATCGCGCTCTGGAAGCGCGCGTACGGGCACATGTACTTGCAGACCTGTTCGCGCATGTACGCGGCATTGCCATACGTTGCGAATCCGTAGAACAGCACCCAGAACAGCGTCCAACCGCCGATCGTCAGTGTGAGGACCTGTTGGGTGAGTTCGTCGACCGGCACAAAATAGGCCACGAAGCAGAAGCCCGTGAACAGCGCAAACGCAATCCAAGCAATCTGCTTGCCCGTTTTGCGCCAAAGTTTGTCGAAGGTCCACGGTGCTTTGTCGAGTTTGATGCGCTGCGCGCGGCGCCCCTCGAAGGCACGCTCAATCAACGCGAAGGCTTCGGTCCAGACCGTCTGCGGGCAGGCATACCCGCACCACAAGCGGCCGGCCAATGCCGTAAAGAAGAACAAACTGATGGCCGCCATGATCAGCAGCAGCGCGAGATACAGAAAGTCTTGCGGCCAAAACGTTAAACCGAACAGATAAAACTTGCGCGCCGGCAGATCGAACAGCACTGCCTGACGGCCTTCCCAGGTTAGCCACGGGCCGCCGTAGAACATGCCGAGCAGAACCACCATCGCCAATTTGCGCAGGCGGTCGAAGCGTCCGTCGACTTCGCGCGGATGTATTTTCTCCTCGCGCACGTACATGCTGCGATTGCTCGGCGACTCGCCGGTCACGCTAGTGCTCATTGAGGTTGGTTCCTGCGCCGACCGGTTTCGGCCAATTGCGCTTGCGCCTCGCAAGACGTAGACACAGCCAGCCGGTCACCAAGGCTGTAACCCACAGAAAGAAAAACATCACGGCATAACCGGCTTCGCGCGAGTCGGCCAGTCCGACGCTCAAGTCTTCGACGATGAGCTGCGGGTCGACGAGCGCAAAGAACACGACCGACATGACGCAGGCAACAAGGAACGAAATCCAGATTAAGATGCCGCGCTTTTGCGCGTCCCGCGACCAGGCAACGCTCGCTGCGTCTTGCTCGTTCACCGAACCGCCGCAGATTGCACGTCGTCATCGCCAGCGCTGAGGCTGTAAACATACGCCGCGAGCAGCCGCGCGCGGTCGGCGCCGAGCAACTTGTCGTGCGCCGGCATGACGCCATTTCGACCTTCAACAATCGATATCCGCACGGCATCGGGCGATGCGCCGTACAGCCAAATGTCGTCGTTCAGCGCCGGCGCGCCAAGGGCCGTCATACCCGATCCGTCCGCGCCGTGACAAACGCCACAAAGCGCAACGTACATACCGTGCGCTGGCGAGGCGGTGTCCTGGCCGGCGGGCATGCCGCGTACGTACGTCACCATCTGGTCAATCGCGGCGTCGTTCGCAAAGGTTGCGCCCAGTGCCGGCATGACACCGTTGCGACCCTGTTTGATGCTGATTTCGATTGCCGACAGGCTCCCGCCATACAGCCAATCGTCGTCCGTCAGGTTTGGAAACGATGCGGCGCCGCGGCCGAGCGAGCCATGGCACTGCGAGCAGTAATTGGCGAATAGGCTACGGCCGACGGCCAGCGCCTCGGCGTTATGAACGAGTTCGTCGTCGGGCAGCGCCGCGTATTTTGCGAACAGCGGCCCGTAGCGCTCCTCAGCGGCGCGGACCTCCTCGTCGTATTGCGCCTCCTGGCTCCAACCAAGCAGACCGTTCTGAGTACCCAATCCCGGGAACAGCACCAGATAGACGATGCTGAATATCAGCGTCAGGATGAATAGCCACAGCCACCAACGCGGCAGCGGCTCGTTGCGCTCGGTCAGTCCGTCCCAGCTGTGACCGGTATCGGCGCCGTCACCCGACGGTTCGGGTCCCTGCGAACTCGACCAGAAGATCAGCCAGAACGTCGCGATGACCGTGATCACCGTGCCGACGATGACAAAGATACTCCAGGCGTTACTCATGACGGTTCTCCAGTGGCGCGTCGTCGTCACCCTCCAGCGGCAGCGACGCGACCTCGTCAAATTCGCCGCGCCGACCGGCGCGATACGTGCGTAGGCACAGCAAGATGAAGGCGACCAGCAGAATTGCCGTGATCAGGCCGCGAATCAGTCCCATATCCATCGTTCCAATCTCCTAGCGAGCCGACCGGGCAAGGCCGAGACCCTGCAGATAAGCAATCAGCGCATCGAGTTCGGTTTTGCCCTCGACCGCGTCGCGCGCGGCGGCGATTTGTTCGTCCGTGTAGGGATCGCCGAGCATCTTGAGCGCGCGCATCTTGGCAACGACCAGATCCGGATCAACCACCCGTTGCGCTAACCACGGATAGGCCGGCATGTTCGATTCCGGCACGAGATCGCGCGGGTTGAGCATATGAATCCGATGCCATTCGTCGCTGTACCTACCGCCAACGCGAGCGAGATCTGGACCGGTGCGCTTCGAGCCGAACTGAAAGGGCCGGTCGTAGACGAATTCGCCGGCTACCGAGTACGGGCCGTAGCGCTCGGTCTCGCTGCGAAACGGCCGAATCTGCTGCGAGTGACAGACGTAGCAGCCTTCCGAGATATACACGTCGCGGCCGGCCAGATTCAGCGGCGGATACGGCTCGATGCCTTCGATCGGGTCGGTACCGGCACCGCTCGCCATCAGCGGCAGGATCTCTATCAGCCCGCCGACGCTGATGACGGCGATGATCAGCACGACCAGGTAGTGGGTATTGCGTTCTAGAAATTCGTGTTTCATGCCTTCACTCCTAGGCCGGTGCCGGCACGCTGACCGCGGTCGGTTTCTCGCTCGGGATCGTGCGCCAGATGTTGTAGACCATCAGGAACATGCCGCCGAGGAAGATCATGCCGCCGAGCAAGCGCAGTCCGTAGTACGGGTACGTGAACTTCAGCGACTCGATGAACGAGTAGGTCAGCATCCCGTTCTCGTCCATGGCGCGCCACATCAGGCCCTGGGCGATACCCGACACCCACATCGATGCGGCATACAGCACGACACCGATCGTCGACATCCAGAAATGCCAGTCGATCAGTCGGGTCGAGTACATCGACTGAAGACCGTAGAGTTTCGGCAACAGACAGTAGACCGAGCCGATGGTCATCATCGCGACCCAGCCGAGCGCGCCGGAGTGGACGTGGCCGATGGTCCAGTCCGTGTAGTGCGACAGCGCGTTCACGGTTTTGATGGACATCATCGGCCCTTCGAACGTCGACATGCCGTAGAACGACAGCGCAACGATCATGAACTTCAAGATGGGATCGGAACGCAACTTATGCCACGCCCCAGACAAGGTCATGATGCCGTTGATCATGCCGCCCCATGACGGCGCCAGCAGGATCAGCGAAAACACCATGCCAAGCGACTGCGCCCAGTCCGGCAGCGACGTGTAGTGCAGGTGATGGGGACCTGCCCACATGTAAATCGCGATCAGCGCCCAGAAATGCACCACCGACAGCCGGTATGAGTAGATCGGCCGACCCGCCTGCTTCGGCGTGAAGTAATACATCATGCCGAGAAAGCCAGCGGTCAGAAAAAAGCCGACCGCGTTGTGGCCGTACCACCACTGCATCATCGCGTCGACGACTCCCGTGTAGATCGGGTACGACTTCGTGAGCGACACCGGTATCGCGAGGTTGTTGAAGATGTGCAGAACGGCAACGGTCAGAATGAACGCCGCATAGAACCAGTTCGCGACGTAAATGTGCTTGACCTTGCGCTGCGCAACGGTGCCGAAAAAGACCACCGCGTAGGACACCCAAACGACCGCGATCAGTATGTCGATGGGCCACTCGAGCTCGGCGTATTCCTTGCTCTGCGTGATACCGAGCGGCAGCGTAATCGCGGCCAGCAGAATGACGGTTTGCCAGCCCCAGAACGTAAACTTGGCAAGCCCCGGAAACGCCAGCGGCGTGTGACAGGTGCGCTGCACGACGTAATAAGAGGTTGCGAACAACGCACAGCCACCGAACGCAAATATGACGGCGTTCGTGTGCAGCGGTCGCAGCCGACTGTACGTAAGGTACGGCAGCTCGAAATTGAGGGCTGGCCAGATCAGCTCAGCGGCGATGTAGACGCCGACGAGCATGCCGACCACGCCCCACAGGACAGTCGCCAGCGTGAACTGGCGGACCACTCCGTCGATGTAAGTTGCTTTTGTTTGCATACGCGGTGCCTTTGCGCGAGGTGAGAGCAAATCCGCGCTCACTATAGAAATGCGCAATAGCCGGCAAAATGATCTGGGTCAATTTCAAGTCAGCTGGGTCCGCCTACACTCCGTCACCGTCATTGCTGCGATGTACGAACGGAGTTTTACGATGGCTGGACCTGTATCGGTGACGCCGAACATCCCGCTGATCGAAAAATACGGTGTCAACGGGCCGCGCTACACGTCGTACCCAAGCGCGCTGAATTTCTCGGAGGCTGTCGCCGACGATGCGTTCGACCGTGCCGTTCGAACGAGCAACGACGAACTGATTCCGGCCCCGCTGTCGCTGTACGTGCACATCCCGTTCTGTCGGACGCTGTGCTACTACTGCGGCTGCCACAAAAAAGTCACCCGCAACCCGGGGGTCGTCAGTGGCTACTTGACGGCGCTGAATCGCGAAATCGAACGCAAGGGTGCGATGTTCGACCGCGACCGCGAAGTTAAGCAGCTGCATTTCGGCGGCGGAACGCCGACGTTTCTGAATGCCGTGCAGCGCGCTGGGTTAATGAGTTCGCTCGCGCGCGATTTCACGCTGATCGACCACGCGGATCGCGACTACGGCATCGAGATCGATCCGCGATCGGTGCATCCGCATGAACTCGGCCAGATTGCGTCGCTCGGGTTCAATCGGGTCAGTTTCGGCGTTCAAGACACCAATCCGGCCGTGCAGGAGGCTGTCAATCGGGTTCATTCGCTGGAGGAGCTCGAGTTGCTGGTCCTGAACGCACGCCGGTTTGGTTTCAAGACCGTGTCGTTCGATCTCATTTACGGGTTGCCGCGGCAAACACCGGCGAGCTTCATGGCCACCCTAAAAACGGTGACGGCGCTGAACCCGGATTCGCTCTCGGTATTCAGCTATGCGCATTTGCCAGCGCTGTTTCCGGCACAGCGGTTGCTCAGCGATCGTGAGCTGCCGGACGCTGCGAGTCGCCTGGCGATGTTCGCAGAGACTATCGCCGAGCTGCAGTCGGCCGGTTACGAGTACATCGGCATGGACCATTTCGCGTTGCCAAGCAGTCACCTTGCGCGGGCTCGCGATCGCCACGATATGCATCGCTGTTTTCAGGGCTATGCGTCCGGCCGACATCTCGACACGCTAGGTCTCGGCGTCTCGGCGATCAGCCGCATCGGCGACGGCTACTATCAGAATCAAAAGGACCTGCGTGCCTACGCAGCTGCCATGGATGGCAACCGTCTCGCTATTCATCGCGGCTACGAATTATCGGACGGCGATTGTCGCGTCGCCGCGGTCATTGACGAACTCATGTGTTACGGCAGCCTCGACAAAGACGCGTGGAGTCGAACCTTTCAAGCCGATTTCGACCGCTACTTTGCGCATGAGCTGCTTGCGCTGAACACGCTCGCCGATGACGAGCTTGTAAACGTGCACGAGCACCGCATCGACGTGACTGCGCAGGGCCGGCTGTTTTTGCGCAGTATTGCCGCGTGCTTTGACCGCCAGGTACGACCGGAGGGCTCCAGCTACTCGTCGACGGTCTAGCTCGATTGCCTAGATAGTCGCAATTCGCTGAGTTATTCTGCGCTGCCTTGCTCGACGACGGGGGTCTTCGTGGCAGATTCAAAGCCGGCCGAGCCGAAGTCGGCAGCTGAAATAAAGCGGACACTACGGTGCAGCGAATGCGTGGTTGGCGACCTTTGCATCGCGCTCGGTTCCGACGCGTCGACGCTCGCCAAGCTCGATGCCCTCTTGGACATCCGTGAGCCCATTGCCAATGACGATCACGTCATTCGTCAAGGCGACAAATTTCGCGGTTTGTTTGCAGTCCGACGCGGTTGTTTCAAAAGCTACACGATCGATCGCGATGGCGGTGAGCAAGTGCAGGGCTTTCACTTTCCCGGTGAGCTGATTGGTCTCGAAGCCGTGAGTCGCGGCACCCATGGCGCAAATGTCGTAGCGTTGACGGCATCGGCCACGTGCCGGCTCGAATACAGCGAGCTGCTGCGGATCTCTTCTTGTTCGGCCGGTCTGCAGGAACAGCTGTTCCGGTTGTTCTCGTCACGACTCGCGTCGCAACATTGGCGTACCGCTGACTTTCCGGCAACCGAGCGTCTGGCGACGTTTCTGCTGGACGTGGCCACGCGGCTGGCTCAGCGCGGCCATGCTGGCGATGCGTTCGAGCTGGTGATGGCGCGCAGCGACATTGCCAACTACTTAGGGCTTGCGACCGAAACCGTCAGCCGAGGTTTCGGCCGTCTCGCGAGCCAGGGCATCATCGACGTGCGCCGCAAGCGCGTTTGCATCAAAGATCGCGCTGCCCTCGAGGCCGCAGCGGGCTCTGCCGCGGAAATCTTCTGATCTAGCTTCGCGGAGACCACGCGTTTTTGCGAACCACGTCATTCGACACTTTAGGGCGCGCTCCTTAGAATTCGCCGCCGCGTCATCAGTTTTCGTTGCGAGCGATGTCGAAAATCCAGGGCTTTTTGCTACATCTAGCGATCAGTGCGACGGTCGTCGGCATCGCGCTCGCGGTCATTTTCCTGGTTTGGTACCCGTATCCCTATTTCCACATCGCCGGTGCGTTCGACGTCGTGCAAGTCTTGGTCGGGGTCGATTTGGTGCTGGGGCCTGCGTTAACGCTGTATCTATATCGACCCGGAAAGCCATGGGTGCGGGTCGATCTCGCCGTTATCGCGGCGATCCAGATCGCGGCCTTGGTCTACGGACTCTGGACCATTCACAGCGAACGACCGCGTTACATGGTGTTTGCGGTCGACCGCTACATCGTGCTCGGCGATCGCGATATCAATCGCGCGGATGTCGCCACTGAGCTCGCCGACGGTCAGCAGCTGAGCGGCCCGCTGTACGTGGCCGCGATCCTGCCGGCAGACGAGGCGGCGCGGCAACAGCTGCTGACCGAATTGCTCGATGGCAAACCCGACATCGAGTACCGCCCTGAGTTTTGGTATGCGCTCGACGCGCGGCTCGCCGACGTGACGTCCCGCGTGCGGCCGCTCGCCGAACTCGACGCGCGCGGCGATGACGACGGGCTGGCTGAATTTCGTGGTCGCGACGCCAGTCTCGGCTACATTCCGGTGATGCACAAAACGCAGACGCCGCGTGCGTTGATCGTCGACCGCGAAACGGCGCGGCCGGTCGGCTTGGTCGACGTCAACCCGTTCGAACAAGCGCCGTAAGGCCATCGCGCTCGGCTTGGCGACCCGCGCGCGTCGCCAGGGAACGTCTAGACAAGTAACGTCCCTCGCGATCGCAACGTGTGCGACGATACTTACCAGCATGTCCGCAGCATTCGATGTCATTGTCGTCGGCGCCGGTCACAACGGTCTGACCAGCGCGGCGTTTCTCGCCAAGGCCGGGCTACGCGTCGCGGTTCTCGAGAAAAACGACTACATCGGTGGCGCTGCCGTCAGCCGAGAACTCCACAAAGACTGGATTTACTCGAACTGTTCGTACGTTTGCAGTTTGCTGCGACCCGAGATTTACCGTGCACTCGATCTTGCGCGGTTCGGTCTGCAAATCACGCCCTACGGTGGCTCGGCGACATTTCTCGAGAACGGCGATGTCCTCGGCAGCTATTGGAACAGCGACCGCGCCCACGAGGAGCGTCGCCGCCACTCACCACGCGATGCCGACGCCTACCCCGAGTTCGCCGCGGCGGTGCAGCGGCAATGCTTGCTGATTCGGGATTTTCTGCTGCGCACGCCGGCCGATCCGGTGTCTTTGCGACCGCGCGATCTGGCTGAGTGGTGGCGCATCGGCCGCCGCATCAAAGACCTAGGTCCCAAGCAGCTGGCCGCAACGTGGCGCTTTCTGTCGATGAGCGTTGCCGACTACCTCGATGAGTTTTTCGAGTCGCCCGTGATCAAGGCATCGCTGGCCGGTAGCGGCATCATCGGTACGCCGGCTGGACCGCGCTCGCCCGGCACGGCATACGTGCTGCTCCATCACTACATGGGCGACGTCGACGGCAACATGGGCGCGTGGGGATTTGCCCGCGGCGGCATGGGTGCGGTCAGCGCTGCACTTGCCGACGCGTTTCGCGCCGCCGGTGGCACGCTCAAGACCTCGGCTGACGTCATTGCGATCCGCACTCGGGGTCGACGCGTTTGTGGCGTTGCGTTGGCAAACGGTGAGGAACTCGATGCCACGACGGTCGTTTCGGCGATCGATCTCAAGCGGACCTTCTTGGGGTTGACCGACACCGCCGAGTTGCCCAGCGGATTCTTGCACCGCGTGCGTCATTTCCGCACGCGCGGCTCGTCCGGCAAGCTGAACATTGCGCTGGACGGGATGCCGGATTTTCCGGCGTTACCGCGCGGCCACGAGTTGCTTGCCGGCGACCTGCACTTCGTCGATTCCATCGAGCGACTGGAGCGTGCCTACGACGATTGGAAAGCCGGTCGCTGGTCGGCGGATCCGTACCTCGATCTACTGATTCCGACCGTAACCGATCCGACGATGGCGCCGCCCGGCAAACACTACATGAGCGTATTCGTGCAGTACTGCCCGGCGCAGCTGGCCAGCGGCGACTGGACTGCTGCCGACAAAGACGCCTTCGAAAAAACGGTGCTCGATCAGATTGCGCGATTTAGCCCCGACTTTCGCGATCGGATACTGCACGTTGAAACGCGCACGCCGCGCGAGATAGAAGCGGAAGTCGGACTCACCGACGGCAACATTTTTCAGGGCGAGCTGGCGCTCGATCAGCTGTTGTTCAATCGCCCGGTGCCGGGCTACGCGCAATACCGCACGCCGCTCAGTGGCCTCTATCTCGCCGGCTCGACCGCGCATCCGGGCGGCGGCGTAATGGCCGCACCTGGCGCCAACGCCGCTCGCGAGATTCTTCGAGATTTGCGCCAGCCAAACACCGTTCCCGAGAATTTTGGCGATGACTAGGCAAGGTTCTCGTAGCCGCCGCGATGTCATCGTGGTGGGTGGCGGCATCAACGGTCTTACCTGCGCCGCGACTTTGGCACGCCGCGGTTGCCGTGTGCTGCTGTTCGAGGCGGCTGAGGCCTTCGGCGGTGCGGCCCGACCGGTCGAATTTGCGCCCGGGTATCGTGCCCCGCTTGCGGCCCATTTGCTGCCGCCACCGGACGCACCGCTGCTGCGCGAACTTCGCCTTGCCGAGCACGGCTGGTCGAAAGCGCAGACACCGACTCGGTCGGTGGCGCTCAGCCTCGACGGCGCGCCGCTCGATCTCGATTCGCCCGCCAACGTCGACAGCGGCGGCGGGCGCAACGTTGTCGCCGACACGGCAGCGCTCAGCCGCATGTTGCGTACGCAGCTTCTGGCACCGCCACTGCCGCTCGGCATTGCCGGGTGGCGCGACGGATGGCGGCTCGGTCGCGCTGGCTTGCGGCTGGCGCGCTTCGGCCCTGCGCGTGTGCGTGAGTTTCTGCGCGTCATCGGTCTCGCTATGGCCGATTACGTTGCTGAGTACGATGTCGAGCCGCTGTTAGCCGGCGCGTTGTGTGCCGATGCGGTGTGGGGTACCGGCTATGGCCCGAGCGCGCCGGGCACGGTGCTCAGCTATTTGCATCGCCAGGCCACGCTCGGTGACGCCCGCCACTGGCTGCAGCCGCCCGGCGGGCCGGCCGCGCTGATCGCGGCATTGGTGGCCAGCGCCCGAGCGTCGGGTGCTGAACTCAACGCCGGTGTCGGCGTAACGCGCATTCTCGTCGAGTACGGTAAGGCGACCGGTGTCGAACTCGCCGACGGTCGGGTGATTCGGGCGTTGACGGTGATCAGTGCGGTCGATCCGGCGACCACGCTGCTGCAGCTCGTCGGCGCGCCGCTGCTAGAGACCGGGCTGGTGCGCGAAGCGCGCCATATTCGTGGCCGCGGCGCTGCTGGGCGGGTATTGCTCGCGCTCGATGCCTGGCCAGCATGGCAAGGTCTCGCGCCGGACCGGCCGATTCGCGCACTCGTTGCGCCGTCGCCGACGGCCGTCGAGCAAGCCGCCGACAGCATCAAGTACGGTGAAGTATCGCCGCGACCGATCCTCGAGGTGACAGCGCCAACGCTCGCCGACGCATCGCTCGCGCCGTCCGGTCAGCACGTGCTGTCGGTCACCGCGCAGTTCGCGCCGCTGGCGGCCGACGCGACAAGCGCCGCTGCGATTCGCCAGGCATTGCTCGAGGCGGTTCTCGCGACATTGTCCGGCTACGCCCCCGACATTCGTGAGCGCGTCGTGGCTGCGGCGTGTTACGGACCGGCCGAAATGGCCGCGATGCTCGGCAGCCAAGGCGGTCACTGGCATCATGCGGACATCGCGCTCGATCAGTTTTTTTTCACGCGCCCGTGTGCTGCTGCGGCAACGTATCGGCTGCCCGTCGACGGTCTGTATCTGGCGAGTGCCGGTTCGCATCCCGGCGGCGGCTTGACCGGCTGGGCCGGCGTACTGGCAGCGCGGGAGGTACTTGCCCGATGACTGCGCCGACCATAGCCGACGAACTGAAAACCACGGCGCTGCACGCAAGAACGGCGGCCGCGAACCGACTGTCGCGTTGGCATTCCTGGAAAGGCTGGCTCGTGGCCGACTCGTACGCCGACGCCGAACTCGAGTACTTCGCGTGCCGCAATGCGGCCACGCTGTTTGACCTTAGTCCGATGAGCAAATATTTGATCGCGGGTTCCGCTGCGCACGACGTCGTCAGTCGGCTGGTGACACGCTCGCTCGACAAGCTCGTGCCGGGCCGCGTTGCGTACGTCGCGCTGTGTGACGATGCCGGTCAATTGCTCGACGACGGCACGCTGTTCCGGCTCAGCGATACCTCGTTTCGCCTGTGCACGTACGGTAGACACCTCGCTTGGCTCGCCGACAATGTCTTTGGCTTCGATGCCGAGGTAACCGACGTCACCACGGACGTTGCCGCGATCGCGCTGCAGGGGCCGACGTCGTACAGCGTCTTGCAGGCGCTCGGTCTCGACGGCGTCGACACTTTACGACCCTATCGGATCCTCGATACGACCTGGCAGGGCACGGCGCTGGCCGTGTCGCGTACCGGCTTCACCGGCGATCTTGGCTACGAGCTGTGGATAGCGCCGGCGGCGGTGGTTGCCCTCTGGGACGCGCTGTGCGCCGCCGGTGAGCCGTTCGGCGTCGTGCCGATGGGCACCGACGCGCTCGAACTCGCGCGCATCGAAGCGGGGTTTTTGCAGTCCGGCGTCGATTTCATTCCCGCCGATCACGTAGTTCGCCCGGGTCGCACGCGATCGCCGTACGAGCTCGGTCTCGGCTGGCTGGTCGATCTCGGCAAGCCGGTCTTCAACGGCCGGGCCGCGCTCGCGGCAGAGCATGCCAGTGGCGGCGGACGTTGGACCTTGGCCCGGCTCGACGTTGCCGGCAACAAACCGGCAACGGCGGCGTTCGTCACGACGCGGCGCGGTCGCGAAGTCGGCTTTGTGACGTCCGCCGCGTGGTCGCCGGTCGCTAAGCGCAACATTGCGCTGGCGCACGTCGAACGCCGCTATGCGGATCAGCCCTTGTTTGCCGATATCTATACCCAGCGTGAGCTGCACTGGTCGCGGACGCTGGCGCCGTGCCAGCTGGTCGAAGGGCCGTTTTGGAATCCGCCGCGGCGGCGGGCGACACCGCCGGCACCGTTTTGAACACGCCGCTCAGTACAACGCAGGTCGCGGCGCTGGAGGCGGTGGCCGGACCTTTCGAGAGCGCCCGCACGCCGCCGGGTTGGTTGTTCACCGACCCTGCGGTACTGGACCTCGAAGCGGCGTCGCTGTTCTTGAATGACTGGGTGATTGCCGGCCATGTCAGCCAACTCGGCAGTGCCGGCGCATGCCTTTGTGTCGACACGGTCAACTTGCACGCCATCGTGGTACGCGGTGATGACGATGTCATCCGCGCCTTTCACAACAGCTGCCGGCACCGCGGCACACGGCTGGTCGAAGCCAGCGGCAAGCTCGGTCCGCTCATTCGTTGCCCGTACCACGCGTGGGCGTATTCGCTCGCCGGCGCGCTGACGGCGATCCCCAAGCGCGAAGCCACGGCGAAGGTCGATGTCGCGACGCTCGGCCTCGTGCCGCTGCGGGTTGCTGTCTGGAACGGTTTCGTGTTCGTCTGCGCCGGCGAGCCCGGATCGCTCGATGAGCGGCTGGCCGATTTCCCGGATCTGTCGTATCTGGCGCTGGATCGACTGTGCTTAGTCGCCGAGCGCCACTACCGCGTGGCCTGCAACTGGAAACTCGTCATCGAGAATTACAACGAGTGCTACCACTGCGCCATCGCGCACCCGGCGCTGCATCGGTTGAGTCGCGATGTCGGCTTCGACGGGTACCGGCACCGCGGTCGGCATTTTACCGGCGGGCCGATGTCATTGGAGCCAGGCGTCGCAACCTTGGCCGAACCCGCGACTCGGATCGAGCCGGGGCTCACCGGTTGGCGTGATGCGGATCGCCGCATGGTGTTCTACTTCAGCGTGTTTCCAAACCTGCTGCTGACCATAGCGCCTGACTACGCGTTGGTTCACTACGTGTTCCCCGCCAGCGTTGACCGCTGTACCGTGACGACGCAGTGGTTAGTGAGCCCCGCACAGGCAGCGCGGGCTGATTGCGACATAGACCCCGCGCTCGGTTTTTGGGATCGAACCAATCACGAAGACTTTGCGTTGTGCGAAACGGCGCAGCGCGGTCTTGCTGCCAGCGGGCAGCTGCCGGGGCCGTACCATGGCTGGGAAAATTGCGTGCACGATTTTGATCGCTGGCTGGTTCAGCGCGTGTTTTCGTCGTTGCTCTCAGCGTCGGCAGGCACCAGTCCGTAGGCTTTCGTCAGTGCCCAAACGTGCGCCGGCACCATCGATTTGAGTCGCTTTGGCAGTTGCCGACGCAAATGAAGCACAGTCTCCACTGCCTTCATCTCGACCCGTGCCCGGGCGAATTCAACGCCGCGCGGGCCGGTGCGTGGCATTAGCCAACTGATCAGCGGCCGCACCCAGCGCGGTGCACGCCGGACCGGCAGGCCGCCCGCTGCACGGCGTGTATTCTCGAGAAACCCGCGCACTGGACCTTGCCGCCGGCCGCGACTGATGGGCGCGGCGAGATCCAACTCGCCCGCCAGTAGTTCGAGCATTTCGGCACCACGGTCGTTGCGCACCAACAGCCATTGTTGACCGTCGCCACCCATATACCCGACCGTGATGTCCGCCAGCACGTTGGTGTAATCCACGCAGGTTCGGCAGGTCAACGGGAAAAAATCGCTCGGAAGATCGGCGATGGGCAAGCTCAAGAACGGGATCCGCCTGCGGCGACCGTCGGCGAAACGGATTTCGACGTGGTAATCGGTAAGAAACTCGAGGTAGACGATCGACTCGGGCTCATCGCTGAGCCGCGCGAGGAAGTCCTCGAAACTCTTTGTGTGGGTATTGTCGCTGCACGGCGTTCCGATCACATAGAGCCGTTCCAGTCCTAGCGTTGCCTGAATGGCTCGCAGCGGATAAACCTGACACGGAATACCAACGACCGCGACGCGGGTTAGACCGCGTGCAATCGCCGGCTCAAGTAACGCCAGCAACGGCGCGTAGCCCATTTTCATGCCGCGACACGTGGCGAGCTCGGCTGGGTCGGTCACGAGCACGGGCTCCGGCTGCCAGCGATTGTCGGCGGCGCTGCGCATCGTCAGTACTGCATCGACGGCCCCCGACTCGAGCAGCCGTGCGGCCAGCCTCGTCGTGATACCACTCCATTGCGCGCCCGCCAGCGGTGCGCTCAGGCGGGCGGTCAGCATGCGCTGAAACGGTCCAAAATGATTTTCGTCAGGGCGCTCGCTGTCGCGGGCGCGACCGTGCACGGCACGCTCCATCGCCGGGTAATTCGGTCGAATGAACTGACACGCAGTGCCACAGCGTTTTGGTTCAGCGGTTCGCGACAAACCGCAATCGGTGCATAGCTCGCGCGGTGGCGGTGCGACGTCGCGCCAGTCGGTAAGGGCAACGCTGCGGGCTGGCTTTGGCGCCGGCCGGCTGCCGACCGGTTTGGTGGTCAACTTGGAATCAGTCTAGACTCGCGCATGCGGAACACTATACCGATGGGAGGCTGTAACGATGCAAAAGAAGCAAACGATGCCGCGACGCGAGTTCGTGAAACTAACCGGAGTGGCACTCGTGCCGTTACTGCCACTGGCAGGTTGCGGCGGTGATTCGGGCGGCGGCGATGCGGCCGCAACTGTCGACGATGTCGCCGATACCGCCGAGAGCGTCGTTGATGACGTGGTAGAGAGCGTTGAAGACGCGGGCAGCAATGTCGAGGACGCCGTCACTGAGGCGTTGGACGACGCCGAGCAAATGGTCGACGACGCCGCCGACCAGGTCAACGAGGCGATGAGCGGCGATCTGCCACAACTCGCTGAAGACGATCCACAGGCAGTCGCGCTCGGCTACAAGCACGACGCGACCGCCGTCTCGGCGGAGCGCTACGAAGCTGGCCAGAAATGCCAGAACTGCATTCTGTACACCGGCGGCGACAAGCCATGGGGCCCGTGTTCTATTTTCCCGGGTCGCGCGGTCAACGCCAACGGCTGGTGCTCGACGTACGCGCCGAAAGCCGGCTGAGCACGCGGGCTTTTCGCGCACCCAAATGGGGCCGCCTGCGGGCGGCCTCGCTTTTTTCGGGGTCGACGTTGACGCAGACGATCGCCGCGAGCGGTTATTCGGCGCTGTGCCGTGGCGCAGCTGGAGAACGTCGTGACGCTACATCCTGATTTCCCGGTCGTTGCCGGTGACTGTCAGCTCACCGAGGATTGGGCGCTGACGCTGCCGGTGGAAATGAATCGGCGCCTCGAGGACCAAGACCTGGTTTTTTGGCGGCCGGGATTCACGGTCTGGCTGTCGCTGTGGAATAACGATCACGACGCGTCCATCGAAGAGCGCCTCGAATGGTTTCAGACGGATACCAGCGCCGAGGCCTTCGATGCGGTCGTCACGGCCGACGCGACGCTCGCTCGATACACCTATCGATTGAATGAGGCGCGCGACGAGGATTTGGTCTACGCGCTCTATGGCTTCGTCCTGAAAGACGCGGGTCACCTGCAGATAGCCGTGTACGCCGACGACGAAGGCGAAGTCGCGGCGGCGAATCTGCTGGTGGCATCGGTTCGCTAGCTCACGCGAGCGCAGAATCCGGGCTGACGCGAACGCGACGCTTTGCCAGGCTCATCGAGCCAGCATCGTCTTTCGGCAACGACATCAATGACCCTCCTACAGTGGCTCTTGCTCGCAACGCTATCCGTCCTCTGGGGTGGGTCGTTTTTCTTTGTTGAGCTGCTGCTAGAAGCACTGCCACCGCTCACCATCGTCACGCTCCGTGTTGCCATTGCGGCTATGGTCTTGTGGCCCGTCGTGATCACGCGAGGCTTGCCGTTGCCAAACAACGCGGCGGCGTGGGGTGCGCTGGCCATCATGGCGCTGCTCAACAACGTCTTGCCGTTTTCGCTGATCGTTTGGGGGCAAACCGGTATTTCGGGTGGCCTCGCGTCGATCTTGAACGCGACGACGCCGGTGTTCACCGTTGTCGTCGCAGCCGTATTCCTGGCCGATGAGCGGATTACGGTCGGTAAGGCGCTCGGCGTATTGCTCGGTGTCGTCGGAGTGATCGTCATGATCGGTTTCGATGCGCTGCTCGAGATGCGCTCATCGGTGCTGTCACAGCTCGCGGTGCTGGCGGCGTCGCTGTCGTACGCTTTCGCCGCGACGTACGGCCGGCTGTATTTGGGAAACGGCATGCCGGCCCTCGTGATCGCCGCCGGCCAGGTCAGTATGAGCGCCCTGCTGTTGGCGCCGGCGGCCTTGATTATCGAGTCACCGCTGTCGTTGTCGGCGCCATCAGCGAATACCTGGGCCGTTCTGCTGGCGCTCGCCGTGCTGTCGACCGCCGCTGCGTATCAGCTTTACTTCTGGTTGCTGGCGCGTGCCGGGGCAACCAATACATCGCTCGTGACCGTACTCGTGCCGGTTTCGGCCGTCGTACTGGGCTGGCTGTTTCTCGATGAAACGCTGACGGCGAAACACATCGTCGGTATGTCGATTATCGGTGCCGGGCTCGTCGCGTTGGACGGTCGGCTGTTCAGGCGACGGCGTGCCGATACGGCCGACTAGAACGGCGCATTGCGCTCCACGACGGCATAGTTCAGCACGGCCGCAAAGCTAACCCAGACGAGGTACGGCACAAGCAGCCAACCCGCGAGCCGCGACGACGCGCGGCTGACGATGATCATGATGACGATAGACAGCCACAAAAAACCGACTTCGAGCACCGACCAGTCCGGTCGCTTGACGTAAAAAAACAAAAAGCTCCAGCCGACGTTGAGCAGTCCATTGGCCGCGAAAGCGAGCGCGATTCGTCGCCGCTGCCGCGCCGTCGTCGCGCGTTGCCAGGCGAGTGCGCCGGCGACCGCGAGCAATGCGAAGATTGTGGTCCAAACCGGGCCGAAGGCGAAGTCGGGCGGTTTCCACGGCGGCTGTTCGAGGTTCTGGTACCAATCGCCTAGATCGGTAACGGCGCCGCCGAGCGAGGCGGTGCCGAACGCGAGGACGAGCGCAATGACGTAAACGAGCCAGCCGCGCTGGCCGGCGCTCACCGCTGCGGTGCCAGCCCCAGCAGGTGCGCCATGTCCTTGAAGAAGATCCGCACGTGCGCCAGCGGCTTGGCCCGAACCAGCTTCTTGTTCATGTAGGCTTCCCATGTCAGTCGCTGGACGTCTGGGTCGCGACATATGCTGACGAATCGTTCACGCCGCTTGTCCGAGATGTACCAAAAGCGCTGCATCATACCGAGGATCCAGAAAACCCGGCCGTGCTTTTTCATGAACATTTTGCGGGCATTGGCAAGCCGCCGCGCGTCGCCGGTCGCCAAGAACTCAGCGGTGGCTTCGGCCGCCGTGGTACCGCTCATCATGGCGTAATAGATGCCTTCGCCAGACGCCGGCGCTACGGCACCGGCAGCGTCGCCGGCAACCACAACGTCCTGACCGTTATCCCAGCGCTTTAACGCCTTCAGCGGAATGGGTGCGCCTTCGCGACGAACCGTCGGCGCATTTTCGAGCCCCGTGGCAGCGCGCATCCGCGCAACGCTTTGCCGTAACGAGTGGCCTTTGACAGCGGTGCCCATGCCGACGCTGGTGCGCTCGCCGTGCGGAAATACCCAGCCGTAGAAATCCGGTGAGCACACGCCCTGGTAGTAAACATCGCAGCGCTGCGGGTGAAAGCGTTCGGTTTCCGCCAGCGGTGACTCGACAATCTCGTGGTAAGCAAACACGTTCGGTAATTCGGCGGCCCCCGGGATGTTCTCGCGGCGGACGCGCGATGCGGCGCCGTCCGCACCAATGACAGCACGAACCGAAATTTCGGTGCGCTCGCCAGCTTCGTCGGTTATCTCAATCACCGGACCATCGACGGTTCGGCGGACGATGCGCTCGAACGTACCGCGCTGGCGAACCGCACCGTGACTCGCGGCGCGCTCGCGCAGGAACTCGTCAAAGACTTCCCGATCGACCATGCCAACCCAGCCGCCAATAGGCATATCAACGGCGTTGTCGCTGGGCGAGATCATGCGCGCGGTGGTGACGCGCGCTTCGAGCAAATGCTCCGGAATGTCGAATTCGCGCACCAAAATCGGCGGAACCGCGCCGCCGCACGGTTTGATGCGACCGGCTTTGTCGAGTAGCAGCACGGAATGGCCAGCGCGGGCTAGCGTTTCGGCCGCCGTCGCGCCGCAGGGACCACCACCAATGACCGCTGCGTCGTAGCTTTGCATGTCGTTCGCTCCCGAGGGGTTATTTGAGGTCGAGCGCCGCTGCGGCATGCAGCGGGTTGTTGCGCGCTTTGTCGCTGTCGCCGGCGACGTTCGTATCGATTCGGGTAACCACCGCGCTCGCCATTGCGTACAGCATGCCGAGCACGATGAATGCCGCGGCGTAACTGCCGGCGACCCCGATGCCTAACCAGTGCAATGTGTCGATGATGGCGCCGCCAAGCACGGCGCCGGAGCCGAAAGCCAGCGCCTGCGCGGCGCCCCACAGCCCCATTCGGACACCGTCGCGGCCCCGGTGGCCCTGACTCATCAAGCCCATCATGCTGCCAATCGCCGCGACCGCGAACAGCCCGTTGGTGAGACCGATCGTTATCACTAGGCCGACGAAATGATCCTGCTGGCCACTGAGCGCGCTGGTCGCCAACACGCCGAGCCCAACGGCCGAGCCAAGGCAGCCAAACAGCATGCACCAGCGCATCGCGCGATGTTGCGCGGCGCTTCTGATAGAGCCGATCAGCGCAACCAGCAGCATGCCGGCCAGAAGCCCGGCGCTGTAAAAACCGGTCAGCTGGGTGGACTCGGCGGGTGTCATGCCATGCACCGCGCCAGCAAAAGGTTCGAGCAAGACGTCGAGGCCGCTGTAGGCAAGCATCGAGAGGAAGACGAATGCCGCGAAAGTCCGGGTGCGTTTTTCGGTCAGCACTTCGTGTAAGGCGGTCCGAAAATCCACCGCAGTCGGTGTCGGTTCGACGGCCACCGAGCGTGAGTCCGGCCGCACGAATCGGCGTTCAATGCCGATCACGGCAAGCACCGTAACGATGAGCGCAATGGTGGCCACGGTTGTCGTCACGGCGAGCAGGCGATCCAACGAGAATGGGTCGAGGTATTTCGACGCGGCGATGGTCGTTACGATGAAACCGGCAATCATCATCAGCCAAGTCGTCGTTGCAGCGGCGGCACGTCGCTCAGGTCGTACCGTCGACGCGAGCAACACGAGCAACAGTGTGCCGCTGGCGCCAACGCCCGCGCCAACCAGCACGAAGGCGACAATCGCCGCGACTACGCCTGCCAGCCACGAATACTCGAACAGGTACAACGACGCGGCGGCCATGACCCCGCCGACGCAGAGCACCGCCATGCCGGCGATGATCCAGGGCGTGCGCTGACCGCCGCTGTCCGAGCCGTGGCCAAAGCGCGGCCGCGCCAGCTGCACGACGTAGTGGATGCCGATCAGGATCCCCGGCAGTACGGCGGCGAGGCCGAGCTCGACGATCATCACCCGATTGATCGTCGAGGTCATCAGCACGACTACCGCACCCAGCGATGTTTGGATCAGGCCGAGTCGAACGATGCCGAGCCAGCCGAGCCCTGCGGCGGTGCCGTTCATGCGCCGGCTCCGGCGCGCAGCGCAAACGCCGTCACGAGCATGCCGGACACATACAAGGTGACTCCCGTGGCGTTGTACCAGGGCGCGAGGCGACGGGGATCGGTAACCAGGCGAAGCATCAGTGCGACTTGCAGTACCAGCACGGTGGCAACGATGGCCGCATGCATGCTGGCGCCCCAGTAGAGCAGCAATGCGATGACGCCGACTTGCGGCAGCGCCATCACCCAACAGGCCAAACGCGCTGCACGTTCGGGACCCAATTGCACGGGCAGCGAACGCACACCGCAACGTGTATCGCCGTCAATCGATTTGAAGTCGTTCAGCGTCATGATGCCGTGGGCGCCGGCACTGTATGCCAACGCGACGATGACGGTTGGCCAACCCGGCCAGCCACCGACGGCGACACTGGTCGCGGTAAACCACGGCAAGCCTTCGTAGCAAATTGCCACGGCGCTGTTGCCCCACCAGCCATTGGCCTTCAAACGCATCGGCGGTGCGCTATACCACCACGCCAGCGTTAGGCCAACGATGGCTGCCGCCAAGGTCCAGACGCCGAGTAGACTGGCAATCACGATCGATAGCGCGGTCCATACCAGCGCGAAGTAGTAAGCGTTACGACCCGGTACGCGACCGGACGGAATGGGCCGCTGCGGCTCGTTGATGGCATCGACCTCACGGTCGTACCAGTCGTTGACGATTTGGCTGGTGCCGCACACCAATGGGCCGGCGAGTGCAATCCCGCCGGCAATGAACGCAAGCCGTTCACCGAGCGCAACGCCGGAACCAATGAGGCCACAGCCGAAGGCCCACATCGGCGGGAACCACGTGATCGGCTTGGTCAGCTCTACGTAGCTAGCCCATCCGCTGGCGCTCGTTGTTGGTAGTGTTGCGCGCGCACGGTCCATGCCCGCACGGTAACCCTGACTGCACAAAACAGTCAATCAAAACTGACAGTCAAATCAAGTTGACAGTTTAGTGATTGTCTTCGGGCAGGGATTCGGGGTCGCCGATGCCATAGCGACGCAGTTTGACGTACAGGCTTTGTCTAGATAGGCCGAGCATATCGGCCGCCGACGCTCGATTGTTCGTGGTCAATTTCAGCGCAGCTTCGATACACATACGCTCGATCAAGTCGGTGGTCTCACGCACCAAATCTTTGAGCGGCACGCGGCCAACCAAGTCGGTCATTTGCTCCAGCGATTGCGACAACGGTTGCGACGCGTAGTCACGCGCCGTGTCGACCGTCTTGAGCGTGCGCCGGATGACAAATCCAAGGCTCGGGACGTCGGCATCCGGTGCGGCGACCGCCGACAGTTCGACATCGACCGAAGCACCGTATTCGGTTTTTATCGTCGTGACGTATTGGCGAACGCTACCGCGCTGGCGGAGATTTTTTCTGAGCACGTTCAAGTCGACACCCTGCCGACCCAACCAATTGTCGAGCGGCTGGTTATGTACCTGCATGTCGGTGGCAAGCTGGCACATCTCTAGGAACGCATCGTTCGCGCTGAGTATGCGGCCGTCCATGTCGGTGACGACGAAACCGTCTGGTGACAGCTCCAGCACATCGAGCACCGGTGACGCGCCGCTGGCTGACCCTGGTGCCGACACGCGCTCCGACGAATGCGCGTGAATCAAGTAAAGAACGCCGTTGTCTTGCCGCAATAGCGACGTCGCTAGATTGAGTCCGGTGCCGGCCGCGCCGTGCACCCCGTCGAGTTCGCCTTTGCCGAGCGACTTCACCTGCGCAAGGTGTTCGGAAATGGCTGCAAAATCGCTGTCGGCGAACAACGATTTCAGCGGCCGCCCGTGCAGCTTGCCGGTTGGCAGCGACAGCAGCTCGGCGGCGGCCGGGTTGGCTTCAGCGACGGTAAGATCATTGGCGTCGATGATCAGTACCGCTTCGCTGGTCATGCGGAACAACAGCCGATAGCGGGCTTCGGTCTGGAAGCGGCGCGCGTAATCGCGCTCCATCGAATGCTGCAGATCAATGAGGTTTTGCTGCATTTCGGCCATCGGCCGCAGATCGCGTCCGACCAGCAACAGGGGGCCGTCCGAGTGCAACGCAAACGCGCGGTACGAAATCGGTAAATCGAGGCCGCTGTCCAGCGGGTGATTGACCTGGCGCCAGCGCGATGGAGAGCCTTTCTGCGTGGTGCGCAACAACGCATCGATCTTCGGCCGGCTTTCAACGGTGACGCAGTCCAGCAGGGCCTTGCGGGTCCAGCGGGCCGCGGTTTGCAGGAGTTCGGTGTCGCCGTCGGCCGCCGTATCGAGGACCACGCCCTGTTTGTCGACGACGAGTGCTAGGTCGCCGCTGCGAGCGGCGATGGTCGCAGTACCACCGGCTGACAGACCCGTAAAGACGTCGTCAGACAGAGTCTGATGTTTGCGCACTCTTGCATCCATCGCGTAATCCGGTTGCGCGGTGTTGAACGGTTACTGCAACTGCGTGCGTTAGCTGACTTCGACCAGCTCAAACGCGCGGGCAACGGCTTGTTGACCGTTTCCCGCTGTCCCGTCGGCACCGAACTCATCGGCCCGATGTGGGTTTTCAGACAGTAGGCTGCCGCCCAGCATAATCCGCACGCCCGGATTACTTGATCGTTGTCGAACGATATCCATTGCGTCACCCAGAACGTCCAAATGGCGCTCTGAACTGATCGAAATGCCAACGATATCGAACGTCTGTTTGGTCACGATGGATCCCAGCTCCTCGACGGAGGTTGGAGCCGCGCTCCAAACCGTCCACCCCGCCCGTCGGAAGAATTCGATCACCATCAGTTGACCAAATATGTGCTGCTCTCCCGGGACCGGGAGAATCAGCGCTTTCAGCGCCGCATGTCGACCGTGGCCTTCATGCACGCAAAAGCTGTGCGAATATACGTGCAAGACGCGATGCAGTCGAGTGACACCCACCGTAACGTCGGTAAAGTTGACCTCGTCGTCTTCCCACATCCGGCCTAGTTCTTGGGCCGCGGGCGCCAATAACTCTAGGTATATTCGCTGCAGTCGAAAGCCGTGCGAGCGTAGCTCGGCGATGATGCTGACGGCCGCGTCGACACTGCCGGACAGCAGCACGCGGACAAACGAATCGACGTCCGCCGTAAATGGCAGGCCATCGTCAGAGTCATCATCATTGGATCGTGGTTCCGGCGTTGCCGGACCAAAGGCGAGCAGCAGGCGCGGGATCAGCTCGGTCTCGATTGTTTGCGTCAGCTGGCGCATGCGGCTTTTGTAATCTCCGCGAGCAGTTTGCGGCGACGGTTCTCCACCGCCACCAAACAGCTCGTCCGTGCACTCTTCGGTGCCGTCCGGAGGCTGATTTGCCGTCATTGCACTGCGCCTGCACCACCCCGCTGCGCATCATCATACACATCCGCACAACCCGGATATGTCGTGTCGCAATCGACAATAACCTTCGACGACTTGTAGTTAGACAAGGTAACCCAGTCCACACCCTTTTTGTCAACTATTTTTGACGTAAGCTTTCATTGACACTTATTGTCAGGCTCGATAGATTTCAAGGCCGACAAGCTGCGTTGCAGAGCAGCGATGGAGTTTGGGCCTGACATGGGTGCAAGCAGCGACAAGACCCGCGCACCGCTACCGATTTATACCGCGGAACAACGGCGCCGCCGCGACGCGTCACCGTGGACCCTGGTCCAGGCGGTGCTCGCGCCACTGCAGTTCCTCGTGTTTCTGTTCAGCCTCGCGCTGGTGCTGCGTTACTTCGCCACCGGTGCCGGTGAGGCGTTGGCGGCCATCAGCATCGTCGTCAAAACGCTCGTGCTGTACACGATCATGGTGACTGGTGCCTGGTGGGAGAAAGACGTGTTTGGGCAGTACCTGTTTGCCCGGCCGTTTTTCTGGGAAGACGTCGTCAGCATGGCGGTGATGGTACTGCACACGCTGTATGTCGCGATGTTGCTCGGCGGGATTGGCACGCCGGCCGCGCAGTTCGTCGTCGCGCTCGTTGCATACGCGTTTTACGTGATCAATGCCGTGCAGTTTTTCTGGAAATTCCGCGTCGCGCGCCGTCTGCAGACTCAAACGCTCGCCGAGGTCGGCGTCGGATGAGTGCCGCGCCCGATAAGTTGGCCGTTGCGCGGCGCGAAATTCTGCGCGAGCGCGGCCAGCGCGAAGTCTTTTGCGGGCTCACCGGCATCGTCTGGCTGCACCGCCGCATTCAGGATGCGTTTTTTCTGGTCGTCGGCTCGCGAACCTGTGCACATCTGATTCAGTCGGCGGCCGGCGTCATGATCTTTGCCGAACCGCGTTTCGCCACGGCCATCATCGATGAGCGCGATCTAGCCGGGCTCGCGGACGCCAATGACGAGCTCGATCGTGAGGTCGATCGATTGCTGGCGCGCCGTCCGGATATCCGCATGCTGTTTCTGGTGGGCTCGTGCCCGTCCGAGGTGATCAAGCTCGATCTCGCCCGCGCCGCCGAGCGACTGTCAGCTCAGCACCTGCCGGACGTTCGGGTTCTAAATTATTCGGGCAGCGGCATCGAGACGACGTTTACGGAAGGCGAGGACGCCTGTCTCGCAGCGCTGGTGCCGGAGCTGCCGGCAAGCGACGAGCGTCGCCTGCTCGTCGTCGGTGCGTTGGCCGACGTCGTTGAAGATCAGTTTCGGGCGCTGTTCACCGAACTCGGCATTACTGCGGTCGATTTTCTGCCGCCACGGCGCGCCGTCGACCTACCGCCGGTAGGGCCCAATACCCAGTTTTTGCTTGCGCAACCGTTTCTCGGTACGACCGCAGAAGCCCTCAAGCGACGCGGCGCGACGCGTCTCGCCGCGCCAATGCCCATCGGCGACGAGGGCACGACCGCCTGGCTCCGCGCCGCCGCCGACGCGTGGGCCATCGACCCGGCGCATTTCGATCGCACTGTTGCGCCAGCGCGGCGTCGCTGCCAGGTTGCGCTCGAGCGCATCAAACCCGAGCTCGACGGTCGACGCCTGTTTTTGTTTCCGGACTCGCAGCTCGAAATTCCGCTCGCGCGGTTTCTCAATCGCGAGCTCGGGATGACCTTGACCGAGGTCGGAACGCCGTACTTGCACGCTGAACACCTGGCTGAGGAGCTGACCTGGCTGCCGGCCGATGTCTGCTTGAGCGAAGGTCAGGACGTCGATCGCCAGCTCGATCGCATGCAGGCCGCCGAGCCGGATCTCGTGGTCTGCGGACTTGGCCTTGCCAATCCGCTCGAGGCGATCGGGATCGCTACGAAATGGTCGATCGAGCTCTTGTTCACGCCGATTCACGGCTATGACCAAGCCGGCGACTGTGCACAGCTGTTCGCGCGACCGTTACGCCGCCGTGCGGCGTTGGAATTCGCATGAAGCTGACGCTCTGGACTTACGAAGGTCCGCCGCACATCGGCGCCATGCGAGTCGTTACGTCGATGCAAGACGTGCACTACGTGCTGCACGCACCGCAGGGCGACACTTACGCCGATCTATTGTTCACGATGATTCAGCGCGACGCCGCGCGCCCGCCGGTCACCTACACAACGTTTCAGGCGCGTGACCTCGGCAAGGATACGGCGGCGCTGTTCCGGCAATCCGTCGTCGATGCCTATGAGCGCTTTCGTCCGGCCACGATGGTGGTCGGCGCAAGCTGCACGGCCGAGTTGATTCAGGACGATCCCGGCGGTCTGGCGCAAGCGATCGGTTTGCCGATACCGGTTGTGCCGGTCGAGCTCCCGGCCTATCAACGCAAGGAAAACTGGGGCGCAGCCGAGACGTTCTATCATTTGGTGCGCGCGTTGGCCGGGCCAGCGGCGCCCGCCGCGCGACCCGAGCGAGATCTGGTTGCGACGGCACGTGAGCGGCGGCTGAGTTGCAACATACTCGGACCGACCGCGCTCGGTTTCAGGCATCGCGACGATGTCATCGAGATCACCCGTCTTCTGGCCGAGCTCGAAATCGACGTCGCCGTCGTCGCACCACTCGGCGCGTCGCCGGCGGATCTCGCGAGGCTCGGCGACGCCGACTTCAACGTCGTGCTGTATCCGGAAGTTTCCGGGACCGCCGCCCGTTGGTTGAGCCAACGGTTTGGCCAGCCGGCAACAACCGAGATTCCGTATGGGGTTGCCGGTACGCTGCGTTTCGCCGCCGAAGTCGCGGCGCTAGCCGGCCGGGAACTGCCAGCGACGGTAACGGCTATGCGCAGTCGTTTGCCGTGGTACTCGAGCTCCATTGACTCGAATTATCTGACCGGCAAACGGGTGTTTGTGTTTGGCGATGCGGTGCACGCAACGAACGCCGCGCGGGTCGCTCGCGACGAGTTTGGTTTCGAGGTCGTCGGCATCGGCACCTACACGCGCGAGTTTGCGCGCGACGTGCGTGCGCTGGCCGCCGAGTTTGGCGTTGATGCGCTCATTACCGACGACTACCTCGATGTTGAGGCACGCATTACCGAACTCGAACCCGAACTCATCCTAGGTACGCAGATGGAACGACACATCGGCAAGCGCCTAGGCATTGGTTGTGCCGTCATTTCGGCGCCCATTCACGTGCAGGATTTCCCGGCTGCCTATTCGCCGCAAATGGGTTTCGAAGGGGCCAACGTATTGTTCGATACGTGGGTACATCCGCTGATGATGGGGCTCGAAGAACATCTGCTCGGTATGTTCCGCGATGACTTCGAGTTCAATGAAACGCGGGCTCCGTCACATCTCGGCCCCGGTGCGCGTGGCCAGATGACATCGACTGCCGACGTCGAGCTCAGCTGGCAGACGGATGCCGAGGCCGAGCTGCGCAAGATCCCGTTTTTTGTGCGCGGCAAAGCGCGCCGCAACACCGAGCGCTACGCGCGCGATCACGGCGTTGCCGAAATCACCGTTGAGACGCTTTACGATGCCAAGGCGCACTACAGCCGCTGACAAGGCACCGTACAACGTCACGCTGGTGACGTTGGACGGCCATCTCGCCGCGGCGGCCGAGCGTGCCGCGACGCGGCTTCGCCGGCGCGTCCCAGGGCTGAATTTCACGCTGCATTGCGCCGGCGAGTGGCGCGATCGACCGGCCGCGATCGAGCGCTGTCGCGACGACATCGCGGCGGCCGATATCGTCATCGTGTCAATGATGTTCATTGACGAGCACATTCGTGCCGTGCTGCCAGCGCTCCAAGCCCGTCGCGATGACTGCGATGCCATGGTTTGTTTCATGAGCGACGGCGAGGTGATGAAGCTGACGCGCATGGGCGCGTTCGAGATGGGCAAACCGGCCAGCGGCCCGCTCAAGCTCTTGAAACGGCTGCGCGGCAATGCCGGCAAAAAAGGCGGCACCGTCGGTGCACGCCAAGTCGCCATGCTCAAGCGCCTGCCGCGACTGATGCGCTTTATCCCAGGCACAGCGCAAGACGTGCGCGCGTACTTTCTGACAATGCAGTATTGGCTGGCCGGTTCCGAGAAGAACATCGTCAATCTGGTCGGTCTGCTGGTGCGCCGCTACGCGCAGCGCGACGGCAAGCCGCTGGCCGCAAAGCTCAAGGTCGATGCGCCGGAAGACTACCCGGAGACCGGGCTTTATCATCCGCGCGCCGATCGGCGCATCGCGGCAACGCCGCAAGGCTTACCGGCGTCGCCGAAAGGGGCACCGACGGTTGGCCTCTTGCTGATGCGCTCCTACGTACTCGCCGGCAATACCCGCCACTACGATGCCGTCATCGATGCGTTCGAGGCTGCGGGAATTCGCGTGCTGCCGGCATTCTCCGTTGGCTTGGATGCTCGTCCAGCAGTCGAGACCTTTTTTCACCAGCATGGCCGGCCGGTCGTGGACGCCGTTGTATCGCTGACCGGCTTTTCGCTGGTCGGTGGTCCGGCCTACAACGATTCGCGCGCGGCGGAAGATCTGTTGGCCGAGCTGGGCGTGCCGTACCTCGCGGCGCACGCCACCGAATTCCAGACGCTCGAGCAATGGGAACAGTCATCGCAAGGGCTGCTGCCGATCGAGTCGACGATGATGGTGGCCATCCCGGAACTCGACGGCGCAACGGTGCCGACGCTGTTCGCCGGTCGCGGCAGCGGCGAGGCCGCTGACGCCCGTGAGATGTTGCCAAGCATCGAGCGCATCGAGCGGCTGGTTGCGCGGACCCGACGACTGATTGCACTGCGCCGCAAACCGCGGGCCGAGCGCCGGGTCGGCGTCGTGCTGTTCAATTTTCCGCCGAACAGCGGCTCGGCCGGAACGGCTGCGTTTCTGGCCGTGTTCGAATCGCTCTACAACACGCTGACCCGACTGCAGTCGGAAGGCTACACCGTCGAGGTGCCAGACAGTGTCGATGCGCTGCGCGATGCGATCCTCGGCGGCAACGCCGCCGAGTACGGTACCGACACGAACGTGTTAGCGGTCGTGCCTACCGACGATCACGTCCGTCGCGAGCGTTGGCTCGCGGAAATCGAAGATCGCTGGGGACCGGCGCCGGGCCGACACTTGGTGGCGAAGGGCGGCATCGCGATCCTCGGCGCGGCGTTTGGCAACGTCACCGTCGCGGTCCAGCCGGCGTTCGGATTCGAAGGCGATCCGATGCGTTTGCTGTTCGAGCAGGGCCACGCGCCAACGCATGCGTTCAGCGCGTTCTATCGGTTCCTGAATGAAGACATCGGCGTCGATGCGCTATTGAATTTCGGTACCCATGGTGCGCTCGAGTTCATGCCCGGCAAGCAGGTGGGCATGTCCGGTGATTGCTGGCCGGAACGCTTGCTCGGCGACACGCCGAATCTCTATCTGTATGCGGCGAATAACCCGTCGGAGGCCACGGTCGCGAAGCGGCGCTCGGCGGCAACGACGGTAAGCTATCTGACGCCGACGGTGACCGAAGCCGGTCTTTACCGCGGACTGGCGGACCTCAGGTCATCGATCGAGCGCTGGCGTACGCCGGTGGCCGACGAGGAACGCGCGAGTCTGCTCGCGCTGATTGAGCAACAGGCCGACGAACTCGCGCTCGCCATCGGGGCGAGGCCCGCCAGCGACGAGGCGTACGTGACGGCGTTGCGTGCGCAGCTCGACGAATACGAGCTGACCTTGATTCCCGACGGCCTGCACGTGATCGGGCAGCCGCTTGCGAAAACCGAACGCAGCGCGCTGGCGACTGCCGCAGCGCGTTCGGCCAACACCGACGACGACAGCGTCCGCGCGGCGCACGAGCGCGACATCGACCAAGCGCTCGAGCAGGTGCACGAAGCCGAACTCAGTGGACTGGTGACCGCGCTCGACGGCGGCTTCGTCCGGCCAGTCGTCGGCGGCGACGTACTGAAGACCCCCGACATTCTCCCGACCGGGCGCAACATTCACGGCTTCGATCCGTTTCGTATTCCCAGTCGAGCCGCGCTCGCCGAAGGGGCGCGACAGGCCGATTTGCTGCTCGAGCGGCACCGCCGTGAGGCCGGTGCGGCGCCACGCACGATCGCGTTCGTGCTGTGGGGTACCGACAACCTCAAATCCGAAGGCGTGCCGATCGGCCAAGTCCTGCATTTGCTGGGCGCGCGGCCGCGTTACGACAACTACGGGCGGCTCTGCGGCGCAGAACTGATCCCCGCCGACGAGCTCGATCGCAGTCGCGTCGACGTCGTCATGACCTTGTCCGGTATTTTCCGTGACCTGTTGCCGCAGCAAATTTCGATGTTGGCCGAAGCCTGTCAGTTGATCGCGCATGCGGATGAGCCGGCTGAGCTGAACCCGCTGCGCGCGAATGCGCTTGCGGCGGCCGAGCAGCACGGCTGCTCGCTCGAGCAAGCTGCACTGCGGGTGTTCAGCAACGCCGACGGTGCGTACGGCAGCAACGTCAATCATCTGATTGACAACGGCCGCTGGGGCGACGAAGACGAACTCGCCGATACATACAGCCGGCGTAAGTGTTACGCGTTCGGCGTCGACGGTCGCGCCGAGCGTCAGCCGGAGCTGCTGCAGACCACGCTGTCGCGCGTCGAGCTCGCCTATCAAAACATCGAGTCGGTCGAGCTCGGCGTCACGTCGCTCGACAACTATTTCGACACGCTTGGCGGTATTACCCGCGCGGCGCAGCGGGCCAGTGGTCGCGACGTCAGCGTCTATATCGGCGATCAGACCGGCGGCCGCGAGGCGGTGCGCACGCTCAAAGAGCAGGTCGCGCTCGAGACCCATACGCGCATGCTGAATCCGCTTTGGTACGAAGGTCTTTTGAAGCACGGCTACGAGGGCGTGCGCCAAATTGAATCGCACGTCACGAACACCATGGGTCTGTCGGCCACCACCGGTCAGGTCGATCCGGCTGTGTATCAGCAATTAACCCAGCTGTACGTGCTGGATGAAGAAATGCGTGAGCGCTTGGCGGCCCTAAATCCGGTCGCATCGGCGCGGGTAGCCGGCCGGCTGCTCGAAGCACATGAACGTGACTATTGGACACCCGACGACGAGACGCTGGCGCGCCTGCGCGAGGCCGGCGATGAGCTCGACGATCGGCTCGAGGGAATCAACAAGGTAGCAATGGCATGAGTCAGACTCCGTTTCCGCTGCCGGTACGCGTCGCCGGCAACCCGGCGCTCGACGGCCCGGGCAGTTTGCAGGTGCAACTCGATCCCAACGACAGCATCGATGGCGCACAGGTCTTTGCCATCTACGGCAAGGGCGGTATCGGTAAAAGCACGACGTCATCGAATTTGTCGGCCGCGTTCTCCAAGTTGGGCAAACGCGTGCTGCAGATCGGCTGCGATCCGAAACACGATTCGACGTTCACGCTGACCAAGCGGCTGGTGCCGACCGTCATCGACGTGCTCGAGTCGGTCGAATTCCACGCCGAGGAGCTCTCCACGGACGACTTCGTTTATGAAGGCTACAACGGCGTGATGTGCGTCGAAGCCGGCGGGCCGCCAGCCGGCACCGGCTGCGGTGGCTACGTCGTCGGCCAGACGGTAAAGCTTTTGAAGCAGCACCATTTGCTCGACGACACCGATGTGGTGATCTTCGACGTGCTGGGCGATGTCGTCTGCGGCGGTTTTGCCGCGCCGCTGCAGCATGCCGATCGTGCCCTGGTCGTCACCGCCAACGATTTTGACTCGATCTTCGCGATGAATCGCATCGTGTCGGCGATCAAGGCCAAAGCGAAGAACTACAAAGTTCGGATGGGCGGCGTTATCGCCAATCGCAGTGCCGCGACCGATCAGATCGACGGCTTCAACGAACGCATTGGGCTCGCCCGCATCGCGCACTTCCCGGACCTCGACGTGATTCGCCGCAGTCGCCTGAAAAAATCGACGTTGTTCGAGATGGAGACCAGCCCGGAACTCGATGCGGTGCAGGAGGAGTACTTGCGTCTTGCGCAACATCTGCTCGATGGCACCGAGCCATTGACGGCTGAGCCGATGCGCGATCGCGAAATTTTCGATTTTCTCGGTTTCGATTGAGCAGCTGACGATGAGCCTTCCGCAACCCTCTTATCAGCGCAAACGCGACGAGTTGACGACGTATTTCGATCGCACCGCTGCGGCTGCGTGGTCCAAGTTGACGTCTGACGCGCCGGTTAGCGGTATTCGCGCGACGGTGCGTGCCGGCCGCGACTCGATGCGCCAGACCTTGCTTGCGTGGCTTGCCGACGACCTTGACGGTGTGCGCTTGCTCGATGCCGGCTGCGGTACTGGCGCTCTGGCGGTCGAAGCCGCGGCGCGCGGCGCCAGCGTCACCGCTGTCGACGTGTCGCCGACACTGATCGAGCTAGCCAGGGAGCGCACGCCCGCCGCGCTCGTCGAGCGCATCGACTATCGGGTCGGCGACATGCTCGCTGCCGATCTCGGCTCCTTTGACGCCGTGGTCGCGATGGATTCGATGATTCACTACAACGCCGCCGATATCGTTGAAATGCTGGCGGCGCTTGCTCGGCGCACGACGCGGGAAATCGCCGTAACGTTTGCGCCGCGTACGCCGGCCTTGGCCGTCATGCACGCCGTTGGCCGCTTGATCCCGCATCGCGAACATCGCGCCCCGGCCATTCAGCCGGTCGGCGAGCAGCGCTTGCGTACGTTGATCGATCGCGAGCCCGATCTCGATCGTTGGCGTATCGCCGCGATGCAGCGCATCAGCGCGGGCTTCTACACCTCACAAGCGATGCATCTGGTACGCCAGTGAACAGCAGCGCCGACATCGCGCAACGTTGGCGGCGCTTGGCCAACCGCCTGTTGCCGCTGGCCGAAGCGGCTGGCGGTGATCTGCCCATGCCGCGGCTACTGCGGCTCGCGCTGTTCCAGGTGTCGGTCGGTATGGCAGCGGTGCTCCTGACCGGCACGCTGAATCGCGTCATGATCGTCGAACTCGGCGTACCGGCGGTGCTCGTCGCGCTGTTTGTGTCGCTGCCGCTAATCGCTGCGCCGTTTCGGGCCTTGATTGGTCATCGATCCGATCGCTACCAGTCGTTTCTCGGCTGGCGCCGCGTACCGTTCATTTGGTTCGGCTCGCTGCTGCAGTTCGGTGGGCTGGCGATCATGCCGTTTGCGCTGATTGTGCTGTCTGGCGATACGCACGGTCCGGTACTGATTGGCCAGCTGGCGGCGGCATTGGCTTTCGCGCTGGTCGGCATCGGCATGCACACGACTCAGACGGCCGGTCTCGCGTTGGCGTCGGATCTCGCGACCGATCAACAGCGACCCTACGTGGTCGCGCTGCTGTTCGTCATGCTGCTGGTCGGCATGTTGGTTGCCGCCTTGCTGTTTGGCGGCTTGCTGGCCGAGTTCAGTCAGGTGCGACTGATCCAAGTCATCCAGGCCGCCGCGGTCGCGACACTGGTGTTGAACGTGATTGCGCTGTGGAAACAGGAGCAGCGCCGCCCGCAACGGCACATCGAGCGGCGCGAGCGCGGCAGTTTTCGACGCGCGTGGTCTGCGTTCACGGCGCAGCGCGGCAGTCGACGCGTTTTGCTGGCCGTCGGACTCGGTACCGCCGGTTTCGCTATGCAGGATGTATTGCTCGAACCCTACGGCGCCGAGGTGCTCGGCATGTCGGTCAGTGCGACCACGCTGCTCACGGCGACCACCGCCTGTGGCACGCTGATTGCCTTTCTCAGCGCCGCGAGCTGGCTGGGTCGCGGCATCGATCCGCATCGTTTGGCGGGCTACGGCGCGCTGCTTGGAATCGCGGCCTTTGCGCTGTTGACGGTCGTTACCGCGATCGGCTCGTTCGCGATGTTTCAGCTGGCCGTGTGGCTGGTCGGGTTCGGCAACGGGCTGTTTGCCGTTGGCACCTTGATGGCCGCGATGCAGCTCACCGGCAAAGACTCAGGCGGTCTTGCGCTCGGCGCGTGGGGTGCCGTGCAGGCTACGGCCGCCGGTATCGCTATCGCGCTGGGTGGCGCCATGTGCGACGGCGTTGACGCGCTGGCCACGGCCGGCCGGCTCGGCGAAGCGCTGGCCAACACATCGACCGGCTACAGCGTCGTCTATCAATTTGAAGTACTGATTCTATTCATCACGCTTGCGGTGATCGGACCGCTGGCGCGTCACTCCGCTCCACCCCTCGACACCGACGCCGGGCTGGGTCTGAGCGAATTTCCCACTGGACACTGAGAGGGGAGCAACGACATGAGCATCGGTTCCATCGATCTCGTCGAGATTCTATTTACGCTGTTCTGGCTGTTCTTCATCGGCCTGATCATCTACCTGCAGCGCGAGGCCAAGCGCGAGGGCTATCCGCTCGAAGAGGACATGTCGCACGGTCGCACGAAACGGGTTCGGCCGAACACGGCGCCGCGACCGAAGACCTTTGTCCTGCCGCACGGCGGCACTGCGACGGCACCGTCGCCGGACAAACCGCAGCAAATTTCGGCCAAACCGGCGGCCGGCTTTCCCGGCGCGCCGCTCGAGCCGGTCGGTAACCCGCTGCTTGCGGGCGTTGGCCCGGGGGCCTATGCCGAGCGCGCCGACGTGCCCGACAAAACCCTGCACGACGAAGATCGCATCGTGCCGATGCGGATCGCCGACGAGTTCGTCATCACGGCCGGCGATCCGGATCCACGTGGCTGGCAGATCATTGCCGACGACGGCGAGGTTGCCGGTACCGTCGCTGATCTTTGGGTCGATCGCTCGGAGCCGATGATCATGTTCTACGAGGCCGATCTCGGTGCTGCGGCCGGGGGCCGGCACGTATTGGTGCCATCCGGCTTTGTGCGTACCAAGGCGGGGAGTCAGGAAATCCACGTGCAATCGCTGCATGCACACCAGTTTGCCGACGTGCCGGCGCTGAAATCGACGCAGTCGATCACCTTGCTCGAGGAAGAAAAAATCTACGCGTATTTCGCCGCCGGCAAGCTGTACGCGACCGCCGAGCGTCAGGAGCCCGCACTGCTATGAGCGATTCGATACCAAGAATCAGTCGCCGCACCGTCGTTGACGACGCTGTGGGCGAAAAAATTCTGTGGCACGGCCGACCGTCTCTGACCGGCATGCTCTGGCAGGTTATGGCAGGACGTTGGCTCGCGCTGTATTTGATCGTGCTGCTGTTCTTCCGGGTTGGCGATGCGTTCAGTGCCGGCGCGAGCGCGGCGGCCGTCGTCGGCGCTGTTGCTTCAGTCGGTTTGCTGACGGTCGTGCTCGGTGGTTTGGTCGGTTTGCTGGCGTGGCTCAACGTCCGCGCGACCACCTACACGATCACCGATCGGCGCATCAGCATCGAGCTGGGTGTCGCCCTGCCAATGACCGTCGATTTACCGCTGTCGTTGATTGACAGTGCTGACCTACGTCGCCATCGCGACGGTAGCGGCGATATTGTGTTGACGCTCGCACCCGAGCAGCGACCGAGCTATATGGTGCTGTGGCCACACGTCCGGCCGTTCCGCTGGTTGCGCGTGCAGCCCAGCCTGCGCGCACTGGCCGACGTCGATGCCGCTGCTACTGCGCTCGCCGAAGCTTTGGGATCACGCCATGCAGCACTGCAGGCTGTCGAGCGTGATCTCGGTGGCGATGCTGCTGGAGTTGCGGCCGGATGAGTCACCGTCACGATGTGCCGATCCCGACAGCGATGCTCCGCGCGGCGGGGGCGCTCGTCGTCGCGGCACTGCTCGGCGTCACGTTCGTTTCTGCGACCGGTATCGGTCGGCAGGATTCGGCGCCGACGGCACCGTTGGCTGCCTCGCGCACCCTCGCGTTTGAAGACTTACCGACCGGTGAGGTTGCGATTCGCGACGTTGCGAGTGGCCAGTTGGTCGAGACCCTGGCGGTCGGCGATGGCGGATTCCTGCGCGCGACGCTGCGCGGACTCGCGCGGCGCTCGGCAGAAACCGGCGACCGTTCGTTTCGCATTGAGCGCCGTGCCGACGGCCAGCTGCTCCTGATTGATCCGCGCGGCGGTGCCGTCGTCGACCTGTGGGCCTTTGGCCCCGACAACGCTGCTGTATTTGCCCGATACCTTGAATCCGATGCTGCGCCGGTGTTGAGCGCTGCCCAGGAGAGTTCACCATGACCGAGACAGACAAGACCGTGAACGTTAACGAGTCGACCGCGAAAGCGAACACCGAATCGCTACTCAATCCACGCTTTTACACCACCGATTTCGAGGCGATGGACAAACTCGATTTGTCGCCCGTGCGGCGCGAGTGGGATGAGTTGATGAACGAATTTCGCCGCGATTCGAACGTCGACCACTTCAAGCGCGATGATGCGTTCAAAGACGAGGTCAAGCCGCTGTCGCCGGAGCTGTATGACGAGTTCCTCGGTTTTATGGTCTCGTCGGTGACGTCGGAGTATTCCGGATGTGCGCTCTACGCGGACATTCGCGATGCGGTTGAGAATCCCGACATTCGCGAGGTAATGGCCTTCATGTCGCGCGACGAATCGCGTCATGCCGGCTTTATCAATCGTTCGCTGAAAGACTTCGGCGCGCCGGTCAACCTCGGCTTCCTGCGCAAGAAGAAAGAGGTCAAGTACTTCAATCCCAAGTTTGTTTTCTACGCGACCTATTTGTCCGAGAAAATCGGCTACGCCCGCTACATCACGATCTACCGCCAGCTAGAGCGCCATCCGGAGCTGCGTTTCCATCCCATTTTCCGCTGGTTCAAAGACTGGTGTAACGACGAGTTCCGCCACGGCGAAGTGTTTGCGCTGATCATGAAGGCCAATCCGCATCTTTTGCGCGGTCACAACAAACTGTGGATTCGCTTCTTTTTGTTGATGGTTTACGCAACGATGTACGTTCGCGATCACACGCGGCCCGCCATGCATGCGGCCATGGGGCTCGACCCGACCGACTACGACTACCGCGTATTCGACATCACGTCGCGCATCAGCCAGCAAATCTTCCCGTTCACGCTGAACATCGATGACCCGCGGTTTCGCCGCAACATGGAGCGGCTGCGCCGGATCAGCGAAGCCAGCGAACGCGCCAAACGGCGCGGTGGACTGATTGGCAAGCTGAAGAATGTCGGCTTCGGTGTTGCTGCCGCGGCGGTATTTGCACGCATGTACCTGCTGCCGGTGAATCGCAACGACCTGCCCGAGCAGGTCCGCATGGTTCCGACCTGGTAAGCGGGTCGTCGGCGTGAGCGCCACACTGGCTGCCATTGCTGCTGTTGCCGTCTGGTGGACGGCAACGGCGCTCGCGCTGTATCGCCTGCGCCAGGACCCGGCGACGTTTCCGACGACGTTTGCCGCGAGTACGCTGGTCGGTATCGTCAGCGTCTGGCTCATCGTGATCAGCGCCGGCGACGCCAGTGCGGCCGGTGCGCTCACCGGATTTATCGGCGCCATCGGTGTTTGGAGCTGGCACGAGATCGCGTATCTCACCGGGTATGTGTCGGGGCCGAAACCCGCCGCTTGCCCGCCCGGTGTATCCAATAGCGAACGCTTTCGGCGCGGCGTACGCGCGTGTCTTTATCACGAGATCGCGATCGTGGTGACGGCCGTCATGTTGATCATAACGCTAGCTGCTGCGGCCAATGCGGTTGCCGCTTGGACGTTTGCGGCGCTGTGGCTGATGCGCTGGAGCACGAAGCTGAATATCTTTCTCGGCGTGCGCAACTTGCACACCGAATTTTGGCCGACGCATCTGCAATACCTGACGACGTATACGCGACAGCGGCGCATGAACGCGCTGTTTCCGCTGTCGCTCATTGCCGCTGCGCTCGCGATCTGGTGGGTGTACGAGTCGTGGCTCGCCGGCAGCGACGGTGCGTACGCGAGTATCGGCGGAACGTTGCTGACGACACTGCTGGCGCTGGCAGTACTCGAGCATTTGTTCCTGATGTTGAAGGTTCCCGATGACTGGCTGTGGCGCCCGGTGGTGCGTTTGCCGGCGGACTGACGGTCCGCGACCGGCTGGAACGGCGCCATGAGTGCATTTCCTTTCACCGCAATCGTCGGTCAGGACGAGATGCGCCAGGCGCTCTTGATCAGCGCCGTCGACCCAAACGTCGGCGGCGTGCTGGTATTCGGTGATCGCGGCACGGGCAAATCAACCGCCGTGCGTGCGCTTGCCGGCCTGCTTCCCAAAATTGCCGTGCGTGAAAACTGCCACTACAACACGTCGCCCGACGGTTCGCGCTGTGCTGGCTGCTCATGTGTCGGTGGCGGCAAGCAAGCGAAACAAGTGCAGATCCCGGTCGTCGATCTGCCGCTCGGCGTCACCGAGGATCGCGTCGTCGGTGCGCTCGATATCGAGAAAGCGCTCGCCCACGGCGAAAAAGCGTTTGAGCCTGGGTTGCTTGCGCGTGCGAATCGCGGTTTTTTGTACGTCGACGAGGTCAACCTGCTCGAGGATCACATCATCGATCTTCTGCTTGACGTCGCTGCGACCGGTGAGAACGTCGTCGAGCGGGAAGGGCTCAGCGTTCGCCATCCGGCCCGTTTCGTACTGGTCGGCAGCGGCAATCCGGAGGAAGGCGAGCTGCGGCCGCAGCTGCTGGATCGGTTTGGCTTGTCGGTCAGCATCGCGACACCGACCGATATCGAGCAACGGGTCGAAATCGTCCGGCGCCGCGACGACTTCGAACGCGATCCGGTCGCGTTTCGCCGTCGCTGGTCGAGCCGCGAAAGCAAAGTCCGCCGGCAGATTCTTGCGGCGCGCGATGCGCTGCACGACGTCGATGTACCGGATGCGGCAATCCGCCGCGCTGCCGAACTGTGCGTCGCGGCTGGCACTGACGGTCTGCGCGGCGAGTTGACGTTGGTTCGTGCGGCGCGCGCGTTGGCGGCGCTGCGCGATCTTACCGAAGTCGGTGAGGCGGAGCTCAAGGCCGTGGCGCCAGCGGCGCTTGGCCATCGACTCAGGCGTGATCCGCTTGACGACGCGGCGGCCGGCGTCCGCGTGAGCCGCGCCCTGGATTCGGTGTTTACGGCATGAACGACGCGGTCACCAATCCGCATGACGATGCGGTCGCGGCGGCCAGTCTCGTCGCGGTTGCCGCGCATGATCTCGGCGGGCTGGTGCTTGCCGGTCTGGGCGGCCCCGGGCGTGACAGTATCGCGCGTTTCCTCGAGGCCGAACTGGCCGATGGCCAAGCGATTCGCGTGCCGCCCGGTGTCGCGCCCGATGCCCTGCTGGGTGGCCTCGATTTGGCGGCGACGCTTGCCGCCGGCCGGCCGATCCTCCAGCCAGGCTTGCTGAGTCGCGCCAATGCTGGCCTGGTTGTCGTACCGATGGCGGAACGCGCCGATCAATCCTGCGTCGCGGCGATCGCCAACGCGCTCGATACCGGTGTTGTCGATGTGCAGCGCGACGGACTTGCGACGCGCTGCGCCGCGAAATTTGCCGTGCTCGCTTGCGACGAATCGCTAGCAGACGATGCCCCACCGGCAGCAGCGCTTGTTGATCGACTGGCGTTTCGGGTCGACGCGGCGTTTCTCGAACCCGCGCTGTTGGCCGATCGATGGCCGGATCACGCCGCCGTTGCTGCAGCGCGCACGCGTTATCGCAGCGTGGCTTTACCGGACGAACCGCTGCGCTTGCTCGTGACCGCGGCTGCCGCTTTTGGCATCGACTCACCGCGCGCTGTGTTGCTGGCCAGTTTCGCCGCGCGGGCGTACGCGGCGCTTGCTGGCCGTGATGTCGTCAGCGACGACGATGCGAGTCACGCGGCACGTCTCGTGTACGCCTCGCGTGTTCGCATGCTCCCGCCAGACCTTGCGAGCGACTCGACACCGCCGCCGCCCGACGAGACGGACGCGTCCGGCGATGAGCGCGGCGCCGACGATGGCAGCGATCAGCCGTTGTCGGATCAGGTGCTCGAAGCGATCGCGGCCGCGATCCCGGCAGCGCTACTCGCGCGGTTGGAGCGTCGCGGCGCGGTGCGTGGCGGCGCACGCGGTCGCGGCGACCAACAAACCCGTTCGCATTCGCGCGGCCGGCCAGCCGGCACCGAACACTTTCGGCGCGGCAGCGGTCAGCGCCTGCACGTGCTGTCCACGCTGCGGGCCGCGGCGCCGTGGCAGCGCCTGCGCGGCGCCGATAAGCGGCTAGAGATTCGCAGTGCCGACTTGCGCGCGTCGCGGCGTCTTGCGCCGACCCGGTCGACCACGATCTTCGCGGTTGATGCGTCCGGCTCGGCCGCCGTACAGCGACTCGCCGAGGTCAAAGGAGCGATCGAACTGCTGCTCGCCGAGTGCTACGTGCGCCGCGACGAAGTGGCCTTAATCGTGTTTCGCGGCGAGGCCCCGGAATGCCTGCTGCCGCCAACACGCTCGCTGGCGCGGGTCAAGCGCGAACTCGCCGCGCTGCCGGGCGGCGGCGGTACGCCACTCGCCAGCGCGCTCGATATGGCGGCAACGATGGCGCGCGCGGTACAGCGTGACGATAAACGCGCGCTCGTCGTCGTCATGACCGACGGCCGCGGCAACGTCGGTCGCGACGGCACGCCCGGCCACCCCGATGCGGCCGACCACGCCCTGGATGCCGCTCGCGGCCTTGCCGACGTCGGCGCAGCGACTTTGATCATCGATACCGGCCGGCGGCCGCGCGACGCCTGCCGTGAACTCGCCGCCGCCGCTGATGCGGACTATTTGCCGCTGCCCTACGCGGATGCGCAATCGGTAGCGGCCGCGATTCGGAGCACCGGCGCATCGCGCGCTGCCTAACGCCATGCTCAGTGCCGCCACATGGTCTTCAGATACTGCAGCGCCGCGCGCCACTGGCGACATTTGGAACGGCCCGCTGCAGCGCGAGCAAGTCGCGTTGTCGGACGTCCGATGGGCCGTCGGGCGCAGTGGCGACGCAGCAAGACCGGCCTTGCTGTTGCTGCACGGCACCGGTTCGGCCATGCACACGTGGCGCGATCTCGGTCCACGGCTTGCGCGCCACTTCGAGGTACTCGCCCCGGACCTACCCGGCCACGGCGACAGCGTTGCCGCCAGCGCGAGCGCGATGACTCTCGACGGCATGGCGAGCGCTGTGGCCCGACTGTTGCGCAAACTCGAGTTTGCACCGCGCGTCATCGTTGGCCACTCGGCCGGCGCTGCACTCGGTGCCGAGCTGTGCGTTGGCTCGCACTGTGCCCCAGAATTGCTGATCGCCATCAACGGCGCGTTTTTGCCGTATGGCGGCCCGGCGCAGAGTTTGCTGGCCCCGCTCGCCGGCATGCTGGCGGGCAGTGGCCTGGTCACGCGCTACGTGGCGTCGCAGGCGGTCGATCTCGATCGCGTCGACCGGTTGATCCGCAGCACGGGTTCAAGGCTCGATGAGCAGGGGCTCAAGGCCTATCAGGCGACGCTAGCCTCACCCGAGCGGGTCCGCGCGACGCTGACGATGATGGCCAAATGGCGCATTGACCCGTTGTTCCGCGCGCTTGCCCGCCTCGAGGTGCCGCTGCACTTGATTGTCGGCCGGCGCGATGCCGCGGTTTCGCCGTGGCAGGCGGAGCGGGTGTTGCGCCAGTGCGGTGTGGCCTGGATGACCGAATTGCCGAGTGTCGGGCACCTGGCGCACGAAGAGGACGCCGGGCGCGTTGCCGACCTGATCATTGCGGACGCGACCGCGCGCGGTGTTATCGCTGCGGAGCGTTCATTGAGTGCCGAAACCCAACAAGAAACGACCGACTGAGAGCCGAGAACATGGTGAAATCTGTTACCGCTATGCAGCGCCCCGTTCACTACATCAACGACATGGCGGACTGCCGCGAAATATTGCGGCAGGGCTCACACTCGTTCTATGCGGCCTCGCATTTGTTGCCGCGCGACGTTCGCGAGCCGGCGTGTGCGCTGTACGCATTCTGTCGCGAAGCGGACGACGCGATCGACTTGTCCGCCAATCCGCTCGACGAAATCGACGACCTGTATGAGCGTCTCGAACGCATCTACGCCGGGCGGCCCCGCAACCGTCCTGCCGATCGCGGTATGACCATCGTGGTCGAGAGTTACGCAATCCCGCGTACGGTGCCGGCCGCGCTGTTGGAAGGCTTTGCTTGGGATCTCTCGGGCCGGCGCTATGCCAACGCGTCTGAGTTGAACGACTACGCGGCGCGCGTCGCCGGCACAGTCGGTATCATGATGGCGATGATCATGGAGGTGCGAGCGCCCGACGTACTCGCGCGTGCCTGCGATTTGGGCGTTGCCATGCAGCTTACGAACATCGCCCGAGACGTCGGCGAAGACGCCGCCAACGGTCGAGTCTACTTGCCGCTGGATGCATTGGCCGGCGCGGGGATCGACGTCGAAACATTTCTTGCCGAGCCGACGTTCACGCCCGCGTTGGGCGGCGTCGTGGCGGACCTACTGGCCCGTGCCGATTCGTTGTATCGGCGCGCACATACGGGCATCGCGCAACTGCCGTTGCGGTGTCGTCCCGGAATATTTGCCGCCCGTCGGATCTATGCCGAGATTGGCAGAGTGATTGCCGCCAATGGCTACGATTCGATCAATCAGCGGGCCTATGTGCCGCGGCCGCAGAAGCGTCGCCTACTGGCTCGTTCGATGTTGTCGGCGGTCCGGCCACGCGGTCGCGACCGTTCGCCGGCGCTGCCGGAAACCGGTTTTCTGGTCGACGCGGTCGCCGAAAGCTGAGTGACAATGAGCGCAACCAAAGCGGCCATCGAGGACCGACCGTCGCCCATCAACTGCGTCCTGGTCGCCGGCGGCAAGTATCACGACATCGATTTCGCGCGACTGGAACTCCTCAAGCTGCTGGCGGAAGAACCGCGATTTCGGGTTCGCGTCCTCGAGGACTACGAGGACACCGCCGCCATTACCGCGGCGGATTGCCTGATCAGCTACACCTGCGATTTCGTCCCATCGCTGCCGGCGCAAGAAGCGCTCCGGGATTGGTTGGAGGCAGGCGGGCGGTGGTACGCGCTGCACGGGACGAACTCCATTCTGCGGTTGCTCAAAAACGGCCTTTGGGATTCGCCGCGAGCTGCGCCGCTGTTTATGGAGCTGTTGGGCTCGCAGTTCATCTCGCACCCGCCGATCGCGCCGTATCGGGTGACGGTCGCCAACGCTGACCATCCTCTGGTCAGCGGCGTTGAGGCTTTCGAGACCGATTGCGAGCTGTATCACCTCGAGACCCACGGCGAGCTCGAGGTCTTGTTGGAGACCCAGTGCGACGAGCCGGCGGCCGATTTCGTCGAAGGTGACGGTGCCGTCGGGACGCACCCGGTCTGCTACATCAAGCAACGCGGCGCCGGCGCCGTCCTCTATCTCACCATCGGCCACTGCCGCGGTCACTACGATTTGCGCCCGCTGATGGACTGGTGGCCGAACGTCGATCGCGGCGCCTGGAAAGTGCCGGTCTACTACGAACTGCTCCGCCGCGGAATCCGCTGGTTGAAACGCGAGCTCTAACGGCTGCGCTAGCTGAATAGCCGTCCGAGCGGGAATCTCATCCGAAACGGCAACAGACGGCGGACCCACGCACGGCGAAAGCGATGCAGCGACAGACTCTCGTGCATCAACGGACTGGCGCCCGGCGGATGAGTACGATGGACCAACGAGCGGGCGTAAAACGGCGTGTCGTCAATCGTACTGACCGATGCCGATGCGTCGTCCGAGTACCACGCGCGATCGATTCCCCACAGCGTCCTCGACAGCGTCGCGACTGCCGGCAGCGTGCCGTGCGCGACGTCCCCGCTGTTGGCGATCGTTAACGCAAGCGCCGTTTCGCCGCCGCCACGGTGCCTTGCGTGGTATTGAATCGCGGCGGTGTCGGCATCGTGCCAGCGACACCACTGCCAGTCGTCGAAGCCTTCGTGCAGCGGTTCGTCACCGAAATTCATGTCGAGGTAGCCCGATCCGTGCCAGGCGATACCGGGGCTCGCAACACTCACCGTGACGCCGCACTTTGGCGCAATCGGCCACCAACCATGGCGTTCGAGATTGCCAAAGCGAAACGGTGCGCCTGTCAGCGCTTGCGGCGTGACCCGGATCTGGCCGCGCACGACGCCATGCAGCGGCGCGCTGCGATCGTCGACATCGATCGTGAGGGTTTGACCATCCCACGCGAGGCGATTGCGACCGAGTTCAAACGTGTCGGCGGTTCGCGCGACGGCAGCGGACTCGAATTCGGTGAAAACCCAGGTATGCCGTGACGACGGCCCGTAGAGACCGACATTGAACGCACAATAGTCAGCGGCCACCGCGTCGCCGCGGTCACAGGCGCGCGCGTAGAACGGCGAAAAAACGCTACCGACGAACGCGATGACGACGAGGTGGTGTTGGCCATCGGCGGCGCTCGCATCGAGGTACCACCAGCGATAGCCGCGGTCGACGACCGCCTCGTCAAAGCCGGGCCAGCTCGGTGTCTGGGGCAGTGCTTGCGCCATCGCTAGGTGCTGCATCGAGACCGGGTCGGCTCGGTTGACCTCTTCGGTTGGGCTGTCTATTCTAACTTACACTCTGAGTGACAAGTAAAATTAACACTTCACTGGCGTAGTGGGAGGCAGTATGGATTCGCCCGATCGATTGGAACGCGCCCTCGAAGCCGCGATTTCGCTGGCCAACCACGAAGACTGCCCGCCGCAGCTAACCGAAGCGCTGGCCTACGCGGTCTTTCCCGGCGGTGCTCGGGTGCGGCCGAAACTGACGTTGAGTGTCGCCACGGCCTGCAACGCCAGCGATTCGGCGCTGGTCGACTGTGCGGCCGCAGCGGTCGAGTTGTTGCACTGCGCGTCCCTCGTGCACGACGATTTGCCGTGCTTCGACGCCGCCGCCACCCGCCGCGGCAAGCCGTCGCTACATGTCACTTACGACGAACGTATCGCCGTATTGGCCGGCGATGCACTGATCGTGCTCGCCTTTGAAATGCTGGCCCGCAGCGCCGGTTTTCATCCGGAGCGCCTGCCCGTGATGGTCCGCCTGCTGGCCGAGGCTGCCAGCGTGCCGCGCGGCATCGCCGCCGGTCAGGCCTGGGAGTGCGAGGAGAGTGTTCCGCTAACGCGCTATCAGCGGCAAAAGACCGGCGCGTTGTTTATCGCAGCGACGACGCTCGGCGCCGCCGCGGCTGGCGCCGATCCGGAACCGTGGGTGTGCGTCGGCGAGCGACTCGGTGAGGCGTATCAGGTCGCCGACGACATTCTCGACGTTTCTGCCGATCCGGAAGAGATCGGCAAGCCGGTGGGCGTCGACAGTGCCAATTCGCGGCCAAACTCGGTGCTCGTGCGCGGCATGAGCGCGTCCGAGCGACTGCTGCGCGAGCGCGTTGCCGAGGCGGTCGAAGCCATCCCAGCCTGTGCCGGTCAGGCTGCCTTGAAGACCTTGATTGCCGGCGAGGCGCAGCATTTCATGGCGCTGGCCCTGCACCGCAGCGCCGCCGCCTGAACGCGTCCTTGTAGCGCCCAGCGGCGCTACTGCCAGCCATGGCCGGTTCGTCCTCGTTCGCGAAGTTTCGCAATCGGCTGCTCGCCAGTCCGCGCTTCCAGCGCGCGGCCGAAACGTTTTGGCCGACCCGCTGGGTAGCACGGCGCAGCGCCCGCCGTTTGTTCGATCTGATCGGTGGCTTCGTGAGCTCGCAGGTCTTAGCGGCCTGTCTCGAACTTGATCTGCTGGAGGCCTTGCGTGACGGGCCGCGCCCGTGCGCGGCGTTGGCCGAGGCGACCGGTATCGCGCCCGAGCGCTTCGCCGTCCTCGCCGAGGCCGCAGCGGTCATCGGCCTTGTCGAGTTTGACGGTCGCGAGCAGATTCGGCTGGGCGAACTTGGCGCCATGCTGCTCGGGAATCCGTCGCTGCCGGACATGATTCGTCATCACGCCGTTTTTTATGGCGATCTGGCCGATCCGGTAGCGCTGCTACGCGGCCAAACCGAGCCCGCGCTCGCCCGGTTCTGGCCCTATGCCGGCGGCGGCGGCGCCGGCGTCGGCGCCGATGCCGCAAGCGCCTACACCGAGCTGATGGCCGCGACCCAGCCGATGGTTAGCACACAGGTCTTGCGCGCCGTACCGCTCGGTGGCTATCGGCACATCATGGATTTGGGCGGCGGCAACGGCGCTTTTCTGCGCGCCGTTGCCGAGCGCCACCAAACGCCGCGACTCAGTCTCGTCGACCTACCGGCCGTGTGTTCATTGGCGCGACGCTCCCTCGCCGACGCTGGGCTTGGTGAGCGGATCGCGATCCGGCCAGCCGATTTCCTGGCCGACGAGCTGCCGCGTGATGCCGATTTGATGACGCTGATTCGCATCGTCCATGACCACGATGACGCGGCCGTGCAGGGACTTTTCTCGCGTATTCACGCGGCCCTGCCGCCGGGCGGTCAGCTGTTGATCGCCGAACCGATGCGGGCGACGCCTGGGGCACCGCTGTTTGGTGGCGTGTACTTCAGTTTCTACCTGATGGCGATGGGTTCCGGCCGGCCGCGGCGGCCCGACGAAATCGTCGAAATGCTGACGAAGGCGGGCTTTCGGGACTGTCGTCTGCGGCGCACCGCAGTGCCGATGGTTGCGCAGGTAATGGTCGCGACTGCCTGACCAAAAGTGTAAGATAAAATTGACAACTATAAGAGTCAGAGTAGACTGACACCTTCCATGTTTAGCCCGTCACAAAAGCCGGTGGAAGCGGATCGTCGGCCGTCGTGGAACGCGACTGCTGTGGTGCTGCAGCAGCCGGGCGCGGTCGATCTGCGCGAGCTCGAGCTGAGTCGTCCAGGCCCGGCCGACCTCGTTGTCGACATCGAATGGAGCGGCATCAGTTCCGGTACCGAAAGGCTCCTGTGGAAGGGCACGATGCCGAGATTTCCCGGCATGGGATATCCGCTGGTGCCGGGTTACGAGTCGGTCGGTCGGGTGCGCAAAGCAGGCCAGCACTGCACGACCCCGGTTGGCTCGCGGGTTTTTGTCGCCGGCGCCAGCTGCTTCGGTGACATTCGTGGCCTGTTTGGTGGTGCAGCATCCCGTGTTGTCGTCGCCGAATCGAAAACGCTGCTGATCGGCGATGCGTTGGCCGAGCGCGGCATCTTGCTTGCACTCGCTGCCACGGCAGTCCATGCGCTGCACGATCGTGATCAGTTCAAGCCTCCCGAGCTCATTGTTGGCCACGGTGTACTGGGTCGTCTGCTTGCGCGCGCGACCCTAGCCCTCGGCGGCGAGCCGCCGGTGGTTTGGGAAACCAATGCAGCGCGTCGGAGCGGTGGCCAGGGCTATCCGATCATCGATCCGGCGACCGACGATCACAGCGATTACCGCCGCGCCTGCGACGTCAGCGGTGCAGAACGGATCATTGACGCCATTGCCCCGCGGCTCGGTCGCGGCGGCGAGCTGGTGTTGGCCGGCTTTTACAGCGGCGACGTCAGTTTCGCGTTCGCAGCGGCGTTTATGCGCGAGCTGAAGCTGCGGATCTCGGCGGAGTGGCAACCGCGCGATCTCGCCAAAGCACATCGCCTCGTTGATCGCGGCGCCCTGTCGCTCGACGACCTGATTACGCATCGCCTGCCGGCGGCCGCTGCGGCCGACGCGTACGCGACGGCGTTCGACGAACCGGAGTGCCTGAAGATGGTGCTCGATTGGAGGGCCTCCACATGAGCGCCGATGGAACTTCGATCCACGTTAGCCCCGACATCGCCCAACGCGATCGGCTGCGCGAGGAAGCTGCGCAAGAGCCCGATCCTGTGGCGACGGGCCCAGTGACCAAAGAGACTCAAATCATCGCCATCTACGGCAAGGGCGGTATCGGCAAGAGTTTCACGCTGTCGAACCTGTCTTACATGATGGCTCAGCAGGGCAAAAAGGTGCTGCTGATCGGCTGCGACCCAAAAAGCGACACGACATCGCTGCTGTTCGGCGGTCGCAGCTGCCCAACGATCATCGAAACATCGGCGGCCAAGAAAAACGCTGGCGAGGCTGTCGCAATCGGCGACGTCTGTTTTAAGCGCGATGGCGTCTATGCCATGGAGCTCGGCGGTCCCGAGGTCGGTCGTGGTTGTGGTGGGCGCGGCATCATCCACGGCTTTGAGCTGATGGAAAAGCTCGGCTTCCATGACTGGGATTTCGACTACGTGCTGCTGGATTTTCTCGGCGATGTGGTCTGCGGGGGCTTCGGACTGCCGATCGCCCGCGACATGTGCCAGAAAGTCATCGTCGTTGGTTCGAACGATCTGCAGTCGCTGTACGTTGCCAACAACGTTTGCTCCGCCGTGCAGTACTTCAGAAAGCTCGGCGGCAATGTCGGTGTGGCCGGCATGGTGATCAATAAAGATGACGGCACCGGCGAGGCGCAGGCGTTTTCCGACGCGGTAGATATTCCGGTGCTGGCCGCGATTCCGGCCGACGAGGACATCCGCCGCAAAAGCGCCAATTACGAAATCATCGGCAAGCCAGGCGGCGACTGGGCCTCGCTGTTCGAGGAATTGGCCACCAACGTCGCGACCGCGCCGCCACGGCAACCGAACCCGCTCGACCAAGACGGCTTGTTGAATCTGTTTGCCAATCGCGATGAGGGTCCCGGCATCGAGCTGATGCCTGCGACCGCCGCCGATATGCGCGGTGCGAATGTCGAGCCAAAACCGTCGCTGGAAGTCATTTACGACACGGTCTGATCATGAGCGGCGACGGCAGCATTCCACCAACGAAGCCGGCGACAACGCCGGGTTGCCACGCGAAGGACGAGCTTCGTGAGGCGGCGCGTAAAGCCGGTGCCGGCGAGGTACTCGACCGCTACGCGGCCGACTACCCGCTCGGTCCGCACGATCAGCCGCAGAGCATGTGCCCGGCTTTTGGATCGCTGCGGGTCGGACTGCGAATGCGCCGCACAGCGACCATTTTGTCGGGTTCGGCCTGCTGCGTTTACGGCCTGACCTTCACGTCACATTTCTACGGTGCCAAGCGCACCGTGGGTTATGTGCCGTTTAATTCCGAAACATTGGTCACCGGCCAGCTCTACGAAGACATTCGCGACGCCGTGCACGAGATGGCGGATCCGGAGCGGTATGACGCGATCGTCGTCACCAACCTCTGCGTGCCGACCGCCTCGGGCGTACCGCTGCAGATGCTGCCAAAAACCATCAACGGCGTACGCATAGTCGGCATCGACGTACCCGGTTTCGGCGTGCCTACCCACGCCGAGGCCAAGGACATTCTGGCGGGCGCGATGCTCAAGTACGCGCGTTCGGAGATCGCCGCAGGTCCGGTTGCGGCCATGCCGAATGCGCGCACCGACGAGCGGCCAAAGGTTGCTCTGTTGGGTGAAATGTTCCCGGCGGATCCGGTGGGAATCGCAGCACTTTTGGCCCCGCTCGGCCTAGGGGTCGGCCCCGTCGTGCCGACCCGCGAGTGGCGCGAGCTGTATGCCGCGCTCGATTGCGAGCTGGCAGCGGCCATTCATCCGTTCTATACGGCCAGCGTGCGCGAATTTGAAACGGCCGGTCGGCCGGTCGTTGGCTCTGCACCGGTCGGGGTCGACGGCACCGCCGCCTGGCTGGAGTCCGTCGCGACAGCGCTGAACTTACCGAAATCTCTTCTCGACGCAGCGAAACAGCAGAGTCTCACGGCTATCCGTGAGGCCTGCGCACAGGCTCCCATCGATGGGCGCATTACGTTGTCCGGATACGAAGGCTCCGAACTCATCGTCGCTCGACTGCTGGTCGAGTGTGGAGCCGACGTTCGCTACGTCGGAACCGCTTGCCCGCGTACGTCGTGGTCGCAGTCTGACTGCGACTGGCTTGAATCACACGGTGTACACGTCAACTACCGCGCATCGCTTGAGCACGACATTGCTGCGATGCGGGAATTTGAACCAGACCTAGCGATTGGCACTACCCCCGTCGTGCAACGCGCTAAGGAACATGGCGTACCCGGGCTTTACTTTACCAATCTAATCTCCGCACGTCCTCTAATGGGTGCCGCGGGGGCTGGATCTCTATCGGCGATCATCAACGCGGCGCTGGGCCAACGGCAGCGTTTTGACGCCATGCGGACGTTTTTCACCGGCGTCGGCAGCGGCGATACGGCCGGCGTCTGGGACAAAAAGCCCGCACCGCCGAAGGTCCGCCGGCAGGTACCGCAGCGCGGACCGAAACCCAAAGACGTGCCGGAGTCGGTGGTCTGATGCTGGTTCTCGACCACGATCGCGCCGGCGGCTACTGGGGAGCGGTGTACGTGTTCACCGCGGTCAAGGGCCTGCAGGTCATCATCGACGGCCCGGTGGGCTGCGAAAACCTGCCGGTGACGTCGGTGCTGCACTACACCGATGGTTTGCCACCGCACGAATTGCCGATCGTAGTCACCGGGCTCGGCGAGGACGAGCTCGGCCAGCACGGCACCGAAGGCGCAATGAAGCGTGCGCACAGCACCCTGAATCCGGATCAGCCGAGCGTCGTCGTCACCGGGTCGATCGCTGAAATGATTGGCGGTGGGGTCACGCCCGAAGGCACCGGCATCAAGCGCTTCTTGCCGCGGACGATTGACGAAGATCAGTGGCAGAGCGCTGACCGAGCACTGGCGTGGCTGTGGTCGGAGTACGGGCCGAAGCGGCGCCGCAAGGCATCGAAAAAGGCCCCGCAAAAGGCACGGCCAAGCGTCAACATCATCGGCCCGGCTTACGGCCACTTCAACATGCCGTCCGATCTCGCCGAGCTGAAACGACTGCTCGACGGTGTCGGTGTCGACGTCAATCTGATTTTTCCGCTCGGCTGCCACATCGCCGATGTGCCGAAGCTCGCCGATGCCGACGTCAACATATGCATGTACCGCGAGTTCGGTCGCGGTCTCTGTGAGCAACTCGACACGCCGTACCTGCAGGCGCCCATCGGGCTCGACAGTACGACGCGGTTTTTGCGCGAACTGGGCCGGCTGACGGACGTCGATCCCGAGCCGTTCATCGAGGCGGAAAAGCACACGACGATCAAGCCGCTGTGGGACCTGTGGCGGTCGGTTACGCAGGATTTTTTCGCGACGGCGAGCTTCGCGGTGGTCGCCAATGAAACCTACACGCGTGGCGTCCGGCATTTTCTCGAGCACGATCTCGGTATGCCGTGCCGTTTCGCCGTCGCCCGTAAGCCCGGCGAGAAAACCCGCAACGATGAGATACGCGATCTCGTCCATACGCAAACACCGTTGGTGCTTTTCGGTAGCTACAACGAGCGTATGTACCTCACCGAGGCCGGCGGCAAGGCGATGTATATCCCGGCGTCGTTTCCGGGCTCGATCATCCGCCGGCACACCGGCACACCGTTTATGGGTTACTCCGGCGCGACCTATCTCGTGCAGGAGATTTGCAACGCATTGTTCGATGCGTTGTTCGACATTTTGCCGTTAGGGACCGAGCTCGATGCCGTCGTTGAGACGCCGAGCCGCCTCGCCGGCGAATTGCCGTGGGACGACGCTGCGAGGCAGCGACTCGACGCCATCGTCGAACTGCGGCCCGTGCTGGTGCGTATCTCGGCGGCAAAACGGCTGCGAGATGCCGCCGAGCAGGTCGCGCGGGCGCGTGGTGCCGAGCGCGTCGACCAAGAATGTGTGGAACAAGCCGTGCGTTTCGCCGATGCCGCGGCCGCATGAAGAATTAACTGGGGAGCCGAAACAATGAGTCATCAAACCGGTAGCTTGAGCGGAATTCGTGACGACAGCGTCACCGAAAATCTCGTTTTTGGTCTCAGCTTTGCAGCGACTTTACCGGTCGCCATCGTGGCCAAAGCCTCCGGCTGGCGCTGGAAACCGTGGCCACCAAGCGCCACTGGCTATCAAAACGTGTTCAAAGAAGCGCGCCTCGCCGCCGGCATGATCACGACAACCGTCTTCTCGGTGTAACGAATTTGCGGTGCTCGCACCGCGATCCCTTGCCGCGCGGGGTCTAGCGCGGTAACGGCCGAGAGGCCAGGTCATAAGGAAGAAAACTATGGCTGAAATCGGACCGGACAGTGGCCTGTCCGCAAATGAGGCAAAGGAGTTCCACCGCTTGTTCATGGTGGGCTTCGTTGTCTTCACGGTGATCGCAATCGTTGCCCACTTCCTCGTGTGGCAATGGCGTCCCTGGTTCCCTGGACCAGAGGGCTACGCGGCACTGACTGACGGTGTTCAAACCGTCGCCCACCACGTGCTCGCACGTTTGACATAGGAGGCATAACCATGTGGCGAATTTGGCTACTGTTCGATCCGCGCCGAGCGCTGGTCGGTATGGCTGTCTTCTTGTTTGTGCTGGCCATCTTTATCCACTTTGTTCTGCTCTCTACAGACAGATTCAATTGGATCGAGGGTCCGCGTGGTGCTCAGGTAAGTATCGAACAGACGGATCAACTCGTTGCTCAAGAGGCAGCGGTGATTCGAAAGTTCATCGCTTGACCTGGCGTCGCGATGCGCGGCCCTCGGGTCGCGCATCGCGTTATTTAAACGACTGACAAAGTGATTGAGCCAGGCGCGCGAACGATGCGCGCGGAGTGACAAGCATGGCGATGCTCAGCTTTGAAAAAAAATACCGCGTCAAAGGCGGCACGCTGCTAGGCGGCGACCTGTTCGATTTCTGGATCGGTCCGTTCTATGTCGGCTTCTTTGGCGTCACCGGACTGTTTTTCACCCTGCTCGGTGTTGCGCTCATTTTTTGGGGCGCTGCGCTTGGGCCGACGTGGAACGTTTGGCAGATCAATATTGCGCCGCCGGATTTGAGTTACGGCCTCGGCCTTGCGCCGCTGAAGGAAGGCGGCCTGTGGCAGGTCATTACGATTTGCGCGATCGGCTCATTCGGTTCGTGGGCGCTGCGCGAGGTCGAGATTTGCCGCAAGCTCGGCATGGGTTACCACGTGCCGTTTGCCTTCAGTATGGCCATTTTCGCGTACGTGACCTTGGTGGTCATCAGGCCGCTACTCATGGGTGCATGGGGCCACGGCTTCCCGTACGGAATCATGAGCCACCTCGACTGGGTGTCCAACACCGGCTACCAGTATCTGCACTTTCACTACAACCCGGCCCACATGCTGGCCGTCACGTTCTTTTTCACAACCACCCTCGCACTGTCGCTGCATGGCGGCGCCATTTTGTCGGGTGCCAATCCCGGCAAAGGCAAGCCGGTCGCAACCGCCGAGCACGAGAACACGTACTTTCGCGACACGATCGGCTATTCGGTCGGTTCGCTCGGTATTCATCGGTTAGGGCTGTTTCTTGCGCTGAGTGCCGGCTTCTGGAGTGCCGTCTGCATTGTCATTAGCGGACCCTTCTGGACTCGCGGCTGGCCCGAGTGGTGGAACTGGTGGCTAGCGCTGCCGATCTGGAGTTAACGGGAATTCGTCATGGCCGAATACCAAAACATATTCACACGAATTCAGGTCAACGCCGGCGGTGAAGCCAGTGTCGATCTACCTCGTGGCAATTGGCCGCGTGAGCGAGGCATGTTCATTAGCCGCCTGCTCGGTAAGTTTGGCGATGCGCAGGTCGGGCCGACCTACCTCGGACGAACCGGCGTGGCGTCGCTGGTCTGCGGTTTTATCGCGATCGAGATTATCGGTCTCAACATGTGGGCCTCGGTCAACTGGGATCCGGTGCAGTTCATTCGGCAGCTGTTTTGGCTGGCGCTAGAGCCGCCGGCGCCGGAATACGGCCTGTCGATACCGCCGCTGAACGAGGGCGGCTGGTGGCTGATGGCCGGATTCTTCCTGACCGCATCGATCGGGCTTTGGTGGGTCCGCATGTACCGCCGCGCGCGAGCCCTCGGTATGGGTACTCACATCCCGTGGGCGTTCGCCGCAGCGATCTGGCTGTATCTCGTCTGCGGATTCCTGCGGCCGATTGCCGTGGGCAGCTGGTCCGAGGCCGTGCCGTTTGGCGTGTTCCCGCACCTCGACTGGACCGCGGCGTTTTCGATCCGCTACGGCAATCTTTTCTATAACCCGTTCCACATGCTGTCGATCTTCTTCCTGTACGGATCGACGTTGCTGTTCGCGATGCATGGCGCAACGATTCTCGCGACCGATCGCTTCGGCGCGCACCGGGAAATTGAACAGATCGTTGACCGCGGCACCGCGTCGGAACGCGGCGCGCTATTCTGGCGCTGGACCATGGGTTTCAACGCCAGCATGGAGTCGATCCATCGCTGGGCTTGGTGGTTCGCCGTGCTGTGCCCACTGACCGGTGGCATCGGCATCCTTTTGACCGGCACCGTCGTCGACAACTGGTACCTCTGGGGCATGGAGCATGGGCTTGTGCCCGGTTACCCGAACCCGTACGAGGCGCCGGCAGACCCAGGCATGTAGGGGACTGACAATGCAGACACACACAGAAAACTGTGCCCTGGTTGCCGCCGCATTGCTAGGCACCGTTGTCCTGGCCGGCTGCGAGCGTCCGCCGATCGATGCCGAGCAAGTCGGTTTTCGCGGCACGGCCATGGTCACGGTCGACAACCCGCGCGAGCGAATCTGGCCCGACTACGATGTCCCGGATGCGCTGCCGGCGGCACCGGCAGCCGGTCCGAAAGCCGGTGACATTTATCAAAACGTTCAGGTGCTCGGCGATCTCAGCGTCGGCCAGTTCACGCGGGTGATGCAGGCAATGACGGCATGGGTCGCGCCCGAGCAGGGCTGCAACTACTGCCACAATGCGGCCAATCTTGCGTCGGACGATATCTATACCAAGGTCGTGTCGCGGCGCATGATCCAGATGACCCAGAACATCAACAGCCAGTGGTCGGCACACGTGCAGAACGTCGGCGTGACCTGCTACACCTGTCACCGCGGCAACAACGTACCGGAATACATTTGGTTCGAGAACGACGTCGCGGCGAACCAACAGGCCTATACCGGTAACCGGAGCGGTCAGAACACCGTTGCCGAGGATTACGGCTACCACTCGATGCTGGCCGATCCGTTGAGCTACTACCTGGTCGGCGACAATCTCGACAAGATCGCTGTCAACACCGATGGCTGGGAGCCTACCTACGAGACCGGCACGATTAAGGACACTGAGAACACGTATTCCTTAATGTTCCACATGTCCGAGTCGCTCAACGTGAACTGCACGTTCTGTCACAACTCGCGCGCATTTTCGCGCTGGGAAGAGTCGACGCCGCAACGCGCGACGGCTTGGCACGGACTGCGCATGGTTGCCAACATGAACAACGAGTACATGCTGCCGTTGACGAGCGCGTTTCCGGATTATCGTCTCGGCGACAACGGCGACGTGCCGAAGGTCAACTGCGCAACCTGCCACCAGGGTCAGAACAAACCGCTGGGCGGTGCCAACATGGTTGACGCTTATCCGTCGCTACAGTGGCAGTACCCGTAAATCGATTCGCGAAGCTATTTGTAAGACGCTGCAGCCCCCGCCAGTCGGGGGCTTTTTTTTTGCGCCCGCTAGCGCCGCGCCGCAGCGAATAGCGCGACCAGATCCATTGCAATCGACGCTGCAGCCAGCGCCGTGATTTCCGCGTGATCGTACGCCGGCGCGACTTCGACGACGTCCATGCCTTTGACATCGATACCGGCCAAACCACGTAAAATTCGCCGCGCCGTTGCCGATGACAGGCCGCCGACGACCGGTGTGCCGGTGCCGGGCGCGAAGGCAGGGTCCAAGCAGTCGATATCGAAGGTGACGTAGCACGGTTTGTCGGCAACGATCCCGCGAGCCGCGCGCGCGATCGCAGCGGCACCCTGCTCATCGACATCGTCGGCCGAGAAAATGTTGAAGCCGTGCGTTTCGTCGTTATGTGTTCGGATCCCGATCTGCACCGACTGCTCTGGCACGATCAAGCCCTCGTCGGCGGCGTACCAGAACATCGAACCGTGATCGAGCTTGCCGGCGTCGTCACGCCACGTGTCCGAGTGCGCGTCAAAGTGCACGAGGGCTAGTGGCCCAAAACGTTTGGCATACGCTTTTAGCACCGGATACGAGACGAAGTGGTCGCCGCCGAGCGCCAATGTCGCGCAGTCCGCTGCCAGCACCGCACCGATTTCTGCTTCGATCTGCTCTGGAATGGCCTGCGGCGTACCGTGATCGAATAGGCAGTCGCCATAGTCGATGACCGCAAGTTCGTCGAGTGGGTCGAAATCCCAGCCCCAAGTGCGATCCCAGGCCATCGTTGCCGAAGCCGCCCGGATAGCGCGCGGTCCGAGACGTGCACCCGGTCGATTGGTCGTGCCAAGATCGAACGGGACGCCAATGACCGCGAGCGCCGCGGCGTCGACATCGCGACTGTAGCGCCGGCGCATGAAACTGAGCGCGCCGGCGTAGGTTGGTTCGGCTAACGTGCCGGTCAGCGTTTCGCGGCGAAACGCTAAATCACTGTGTTGTTTGGTCACGCATCGAGCGTGCAGAGCGCACGCGTCTTCGTCAAGCGCTGAGCCAGAACGAGAAGTACAGGTAGATCGCCGCAACGATGCCGAGCACCAGCGCCGTGATGGCAATATCGGTACGGTTCCAGCTGGCACGAACGGCGGCCCGGTCCTGGGTCGCAAACGTCAAGCCGGCTAGCTGCGCTGCCGGCGGTGGCGGTGCGCTCAACGATGCGACGATGGTGATGACGACGCTCATCGCGAACAGCACGCCCGAGTAGTAAAGAAAGTTGAAGTCGCCGATCGCGGCGAGCCAGCCGATCGATTCGATTTTGCCGGCGCCGAAAAACGCCTGAATCAGCAGCTTGGTCATGCCGAGCACGAAGCCGGCGGCAAGCCCCCACAGCGCGCCGCGCGCGTTGATGCGGCCCCAGGCCAGACCGAGCAAGAACACCGCGGTGATCGGCGGTGCGAGATAGCCCTGTACGCTCTGCAGGTACTGATACAGCCCACCTCCCGAGATCAGCGGCATGACCGGAATCCATGCCAGCCCCAGCACAACCACCGCGATCGTCGTCATGCGGCCAACGCGAACCAGTTCACTCTGTGCGGCTTGTGGACGCATTTTCTGATAAACGTCGACGGTAAACAGCGTCGCCGTAGAGTTGAACAGCGATGACAGCGAGCTCATCAACGCGGCGATCATGCCAGCCACGACCAGCCCGCGCAGGCCTGCCGGCAACAGCTGGGTAACCATTGCTGGGAACACTCGGTCGCCGGCCAAGGTCCCATCGGCACCGACCGGGATGCTCATCAGGCCGCGCGCATGCAGCGCCGCGCCGATCAATCCCGGAATCAAAAAGATCAACACCGGCGTGGTTTTCAGCAGCGCGCCAAACAGGGCGCCGCGTCGCGCGCTCGATAAATCCTTCGCAGCCAGCGTCCGTTGCACGATGTACTGGTCGGTGCACCAATACCAGATGCCGACGATCGGCGACGCAATCATGATGCCGAGCCACGGAAAGTCTGGGTCGGACAGCGGCCGCCACAGCGCGTACTGAGCGACATCTTGTTTCGCGAAGTCGATGAGCTCGGACCAACCACCGAGCTTGCCGAGCCCGAACCAGGCGATCGCTGCCGAGCCGACGATGAGAATCACCGCCTGTGCGGAGTCGGTGTAGAGCACGGCGCGCATGCCGCCGGCAACGGTGTACAGCCCGGTCACGACGACGGTGCTGACGGCGCCGACCCAAAATGCGTTCTGCGCGCTGCCGAAGACGTCGGGCAGCAGCGTTGAGAAAACCAGCGCCCCGGCATAGACCGTCACCGAGACTTTGGTCAGTACATAGGTCGCCAGCGACACGAGCGACAGCGTCCAGCGCGCAGCCGGGCTAAAGCGGCGCTCGAGAAACTCCGGCATCGTGAACACACGCGACTGGTAGTAAAACGGTACGAAGACCCATGCCAGCAACACGGCGATCCACGCGTGTAGTTCGTAATGGGCCATCGCAAGACCGGTGGCGGCGCCTTGGCCGGCAAGTCCGACGATGTGTTCCGAGCCTATGTTCGATGCGAATATCGACGCACCGATCGCAAAGAAGCCAGCGTTACGGCCGGCCAAGAAATAGTCCTGCGAGGTGTTCTGCCCGCGCGATGCATACACGACGATCGCGAGCAATACGCCAAAGTAGATCGCTACGACCGCCCAGTCGAGCGTGGTTAAGGCGTTCACGGCGTCAGGCGTCGAGGTCTACGAAGGCGCCACCGTAGCCCGGCAGACACAGTGAGCCCGCGTCGAGCGTGGCGCGATTCAAGCCATGACCGGTCAGCAGGCGTACGTTGGTCGATTGGTCGACCTCGATAGCAATCGGGCGCGCGCCAAAATTGAAAGCGGCCAGCACGTGTTGCTCACCGTAGCGCCGCTCGAACACCAGCGTGTCCGGCGGCGAGTCGGCAAATTCGATCTCGCCCCACAACAGGGCCGGCTGGCGCCCGCGCCATTCGATAAACGCCCGATATGCGGACAATATCGACTCGGTATCGTCGGCCTGCCGGGCAACGGAATGCGTACGATGCGCATCCGGTGTCGGTAGCCATGGGACACCGTCGCTAAAGCCGGCAGCCGGTGCGTCACTGGTCCACGGCATCGGTGTACGACAACCGTCCCGTCCTTTGAAATTCGGCCAGAACGCAAGGCCATACGGATCGCGCACCTGCTCGCGACTGATCGGCGCTTCCGTCAGACCGAGTTCCTCGCCCTGATAGGTGCAAACCGTCCCGCGCAGCGACAAAAGCAGCGCGTTCAGTAGCTTGATACGTTGCGGCGAGCCATCGCCGGCGCTCCACCGTGTCGCCACGCGCGCGACGTCGTGATTGCCGATCGCCCGACATGGCCAGCTGCCGGCGCCTTCGCGTTCCTGTTGTTCAACGGCATCGCGAATGTGGGTCAGCGAAAACTCATCGACCAACAGCTCAAAGTTGTACGCCATGTGCAGGCGATCGTTACCGCGCGTGTACTCGAGCATCGTTTGGACGGTGTCTTCGGCCGTCACCTCGCCCAGCGTAGCAATCTCGCCATAGCGGTCGCACAGCGTGCGAATGTCGCGCAGGAATTCGATGTTTTCGGGCCGCGTGTTGTCGTAGACATGTCGCTGCCAGGCATACGGATTGTCGGTGCGAAAGCCACGACCGCGCCGTGCCGAGGCCGGCTTTGCGGGGTTGTCGCGCAGCTCGGCGTCGTGAAAGCAGAAATTAATTGCATCGAGCCGAAAACCGTCGACGCCGCGCTCGAGCCAAAACTCGAGGTCCGCCAGCACCTGCCGCACCACGGCGGGTTCGTGATAGTTGAGGTCCGGCTGACTGATCAGAAAGTTATGCAGGTAATACTGCTCGCGGCGCGATTCCCACTGCCAGGCCGAGCCGCCAAAGATCGACAGCCAGTTGTTCGGCGGTGTGCCGTCCGGCTGCGGATCGGCCCAGACGTACCAATTGGCGTAGGCGTTGTCGCGGCTCTGGCGGGATTCACAAAACCACGGGTGTTCGTCCGAGCTGTGGCTCAGCACCTGATCAATGATGATCTTCAGGCCGCGCTCGTGGCTCGCTTTAACCAGCGCATCGAAATCGTTGAGATTGCCGAAGATCGGATCAACGCCGCGGTAGTCGCTAACGTCGTAGCCGAAATCCTTCATTGGCGAGCGGAAGAACGGCGATACCCAGATGGCGTCGACGCCGAGCTCCGACACGTAGTCGAGCTTGCGCAAAATCCCGCCAAGATCGCCAATGCCGTCGCCGTTGCAGTCGTAGAAGCTGCGCGGATATATCTGGTAAATAACGGCGCCCCGCCACCACTCGGGTTGCCTGTCTGTTAACAGCGCAACGCCGCTGCGGCCTGCCTTATCGACAGCCGGCGCATCGGAAATGACGGCTCCCGTCACCTACGTACTCCCCCGTTCCCGACCACGGAGTGTACGTCGCGCCGCCGCAGGCATCCTCGGATGCATACGTATTCATTGATCTGAATACGTATGCATTGGCATAGCGACGCGACCCGTGTGCTCATCAAATGCGTTTGCAAGTGCCGTTAATCGGCCGCGATATCGAGCACCCGGACGCTGCGCGGAGCGATCGTCAACGTGTCGCGCAATCGCACTGCTCGTTCGGCGACGACATCGTAAGCCGAGCGCGCGGCGCCGAGTCGCTGGCGAAATCGCGCCAGGTCGAGCGTCGCGGGTTCTGCGCTGCGGTTGGCAATGACCATGACCGTTTGTGCGTCGTCATAGCGGAAGTAAACGTAGGTGGAGTCTTGCGGCGTGTAGTGTTGCAGGTTGCCGCTGTGGATCGCGCTGGCGGTGCGCCGCCATTGCAACAGTTTTCGCAGCATGGCCTGCGTTGCTGCGGCGTCGGCGCTAAGCCCTTCGCCGCTAAAGGCATCGACGGCGTCGCCAGCCCAGCCGCCCGGAAAATCGCCGCGAATGACGCCGTGCGAGTGGGTGCCCGGATTCGAAAGCAGCACTTCCGTCCCGTAATAAAACTGCGGTATGCCACGCATCGTCGCGAGCAGCGCCAGCGCCATTTGCAGCAAGGCGGGGTCTTCGCCGAGTTGGGTGTAGAGCCGATCCATGTCGTGGTTATCGCCAAAGACCACGAGCTGCATCGGATCCGGATACAGATGGTCGTTGGCGAGCATTTCATAAACCGCGGTCCAGACGTTCTTGTACGGCTCCTCCGGCACGGTCAAACTTCTGACCAGAGCGTCTTGCAGCGGGAAATCCATGACGCTCGACAGCTCCGAGCGATAGCCGTCAAAGTTGTCTTTACCGCGCTGCCAGTAGGAAATCACGACCGGGTTCAGGCTCCACTCCTCGCCGACGATACTGAATCCCGGATACTCCGCCACGATTCGCGCAGTCCACGCCGCCATGAAGTCCTTGTCTGGGTACGGATAGGTGTCCATACGGATGCCGGCGAGTCCGGCGGTCTCGATCCACCACAGCGCGTTCTGGATCAAATAGTCCGCCAGCAGCGGCTGGCGCTGATTGAGATCCGGCATCGTCGGCACGAACCATCCGTCGGCCATGCCGGCAACATCGGTCGGTGCGGCATAGGGGTCTTGAATCGCCGTGCGTGCATGCGTCGTCTCACGATAGGCGGCCGCATTGTTCAGCCAGTCGGGTGTCGGCAGATCCCGCATCCACCAGTGATTGCTGCCGATGTGATTGACGATCATGTCTTTGATCAGGCCAATGCCGCGATCTCGGGCGGCAGCGACGAGCTCGAGGTATAGCGCGTCATCGCCAAAACGCGGATCGACGCTATAAAAGTCGGTGGTGGCGTAACCGTGATATGAGCCGCTGTCCATGCGATTTTCCAGCACCGGATTCGGCCACAGTTGCGTAAAGCCCATTTCGGCGATGTAGTCGAGGTGGTCAATCAGGCCGCGAATGTCGCCGCCGTGGCGAGCGTCGGGTTCACCCCGATTGAGTTCGTCGCCAAAGCCGGTGACTCGATCGTTGCTCGGGTCACCGTTGGCGAAGCGATCGGGCGTTACCAGGTAGATGACGTCGCTCGAATCAAAGCCGGCCGGCATATCGTCGCGCCGGTCACGCAATTCATAGCGAATGCGCCGCTCGTCGTTGCCGCGTGACAACGTAAGTTCAATACGCTCGCCACCGCTCGGCGCGACGTCCAAGTAGACGAACAGGTAGTTTGGATTGGCGGTTCGCACCGACCGTTCGAGGCGCGCGCCGTCGCCAGTCAGCGCAACGTCAGCGGCGGCGATGTTGTCGCCGTACAGCATGATCTGCAGCGACGAATCGTCGAAGCCGCGGTACCAGTGCGGTGGTTCAACGCGGTCGACGGCGATATCGGCAACGGCAAGCGCCGCCCAGAAACCGGCGACACCAGCGGCAATGCAGCGGTACTTCGCGTGCTTCATGGTTCGTACTCGTTGTTCGGCCCGACAGATCGTCGAGGTTAAGTGAGACAAAACCGCACATTGCCATGAATACGTATTCAGCGGCGCGGCGGGCATTCCGCCGCAATGATCTTGCTACCATCGCCGAGCTTGCACGACATGTGCTGTTTTGTTCGTCGCCAGGGCCCGGGGGGGAGCAATGACGACTCATCGATCTTTGAGATTGCGTCCGCACGATGTGCGGCCACGCTTTATGCGCCTTGCGGCGACCGCGGTGCTTAGTGTCCTGGCAGCGCTCGCCAATGCTCAATCGGGGCAATCCGTCGCCTCGCCATCCGGCGAGCTCGAGTTTCGCATCCAGATCAATGCGCTCGCCGAGCCGGTGTATACGCTCGCGTATCGCGATGCGCCGGTGCTGGCCGAATCGCGACTGGGTTTGCGGTTCGCCGATCAGCCCGGATTCGATCGCGGGGTTCGGCTGACGGGTGCCAAGCGGCGCAGTGTCGACGAGGGCTGGGAGCAGCCGTGGGGTGAGCAACGCGCGATGCGCGAGCAATACAACGAACTCGCCGTCGATCTCGTCGCCGGCAGCGAGCCTGAACGCCGCTTGACGCTGCGCGTGCGAGTCTTCGACGATGGGGTTGGTTTCCGCTACGAGCTGCCGGCACAGCCGGGCTATGACGACCTACGCATCGTCGACGAGCTCACCGAGTTTCATTTTCCGAAAAATGCCACGGCTTGGTGGATTCCGGGACGTCGCTTTAATCGCTACGAGTATCTTTACAACACCGGACCGCTGGCGTCGGTGGAGACCGCGCACACACCGATGACGGTGCGGCTCGCCAGCGGTACGCACGTTAGTCTGCATGAAGCGGCACTCGTCGATTACGCGGCGTACGTGCTCGACCAGCGCCGTCCGAATCTCTTTGAAACCGATTTAACGCCATGGTCAGACGGTATTCGTGTTTACGCCAAAGCACCGTTCGTGACGCCATGGCGCACGGTACAGGTCGCGCCAGATGCTGCCGGGCTGGTCAATTCCCGACTGATCCTGAATCTCAACGAGCCCAACCGTCTCGGGGACGTCAGTTGGGTGCGGCCAGGTAAGTACATCGGTATCTGGTGGGCCATGCATATCCGCACGCGGACCTGGGGTAGCGGCGAGACGCATGGCGCCAACACCGCCGAGACGCGTGAGCACATCGATTTCGCCGCCGATAACGGTTTCGCGGGCGTTCTGGTCGAGGGCTGGAATCTCGGCTGGGACGGCGACTGGTTTCACAACGGCGACGTCTTTGATTTCACGACCGCGTATCCCGATTTCGATTTGCCGGCCTTGGCCGCGTATGCGCGCGAGCGCGGCGTTCATCTGATCGGTCATCACGAAACCTCGGGTAACGTGTCGAATTACAATCGCCAGCTGGCCGCCGCGCTCGACTTGTACGCGGACGTTGGCGTCGAGCAAATCAAAACGGGTTACGTGGCCGATGCCGGTGACATCAAACGCATCGATGCGAACGGCGTTGCGCAGTACGAGTGGCACGACGGCCAGTTTATGGTCGGCGAATACCTACGCTCGATTACCGAATCGGCGAAGCGCCGAATCAGCATCAACACGCACGAGCCGATCAAGGACACCGGGCTAAGGCGCACGTATCCCAACTGGCTGTCGCGCGAGGGCGCGCGCGGCCAGGAGTTCAACGCCTGGGGCGATCCGCCAAACAGCCCGGAGCACACCGCCATCCTGCCGTACACCCGGTTGCTGGCTGGGCCGATGGATTTTACGCCCGGCATCTTCAATGTGACGTTTGACGGCGAGGACTCCGAGCAGCGCGTGCCGACCACGCTCGCTAAACAGCTGGCGCTGTACGTTGTCATTTACAGTCCGGTGCAAATGGCCGCCGATCTTCTCGAGCACTATCGAGCGCGGCCCGCTGCGTTTCAGTTCATCCGTGATGTGCCGGTCGACTGGGAACAGAGTGTTGCCCTCGACGGCGAAGTCGGCGATTTCATCGTCATTGCGCGTCAGGAGCGCGGCAGCGACAACTGGTTTGTCGGTGCCGTGACCGATGAAGTCGCCCGCACCGTCGACGTACCGCTGGAGTTTCTGCCGCCGGACGCGCGCTACAGCGCGCGGATCTATCGCGACGGCGATGATGCGCACTGGCGCAATGCGCCGTACGAATTCGTCATTGACGAAGCAACCGTCACCCGGGACGACACTCTGCAATTGCCGCTGGCGCCCGGCGGCGGTGCGGCAGTGTCCCTCCTGCAAATCGGAAACGGCGAATGACAACAACAACCAAAACCAAGCCGCCACTGTCGTTTTGGCAGATCTGGAACATGTGTTTCGGTTTCATGGGCATCCAGTTCGGTTTTGCGCTGCAAAACGCCAACGTCAGCCGCATATTCCAGACGCTAGGCGCCGAAATGGAGACCTTGCCGCTGCTGTGGATTGCGGCGCCGGTCACCGGACTCGTCGTCCAGCCGATCATCGGCTACATGAGCGATCGGACTTGGAATTCGCTGGGCCGCAGGCGCCCGTACTTCTTGGTCGGTGCGATCTTGGCGTCGCTTTCGCTGATCGTGATGCCGAACTCGCCGGTACTCTGGGTCGCGGCCGGGATGCTGTGGATCATGGATGCCAGCATCAACGTGTCGATGGAACCGTTTCGGGCGTTCGTCGGCGACATGTTGCCGGAGGAACAGCGCGCGACCGGTTTCTCGATGCAGACTTTCTTTATCGGCGTCGGTGCGGTGGTTGCGTCGGCGCTACCGTGGATTCTCACCAACGTTTTCGACGTGGCCAACGAGGCGCCGGCCGGCGTTATACCGGATTCGGTGAAGTGGTCGTTCTATCTCGGCGGCGCGATATTTTTTCTGGCCGTTGGCTGGACGGTGCTGCGCACGCGAGAGTATCCGCCCGAGGTGCTCGCCGCCTTTGATGCGGCCGTCAATCCACACCTCGTCGACGGCGACGGAGTTACCTATCCGCCGGCGAAGTTTCTGACCTTAGGCACCTGGCTGCTGCTAGCGGGCGGCGGTCTCTTGGTGTGGGTCGTGGTCGCTGGTTTGGACCAGCAGCTCTATATCCTCGCCGGCGCGGCGATCGTCTTCGGTGCGCTGCAGTTCATTGCGCAGGCGCTGCGTGCCGCCGGGCACAAAACCAACGGCTTTTACGAGATCGTGCGCGATTTTCACCGCATGCCGCGCGTCATGCTGCAGCTCGCCGTCGTGCAGTTTTTCTCGTGGTTTGCGCTGTTTGCCATGTGGATTTACGGCAACGGTGCCGTCACCAGTTTCCACTACGGCACCACCGACGTCACATCGGCGGTATACAACGAAGGTGCCAACTGGGCCGGCGTGTTGTTCGCCACGTACAACGGTTTCGCGGCACTCGCCGCTATCGTGATTCCATTTGCCGCCGGCCGAATCGGCTGTCGGCCGTGCCACGCCGTCAATCTAACGCTCGGCGGGCTCGGTCTGATCGCGTTTTACTTCATCAGCCAGCCGGTCTGGCTGATCGTGCCGATGATCGGTGTCGGTATTGCTTGGGCATCGATCCTGTCACTGCCGTACGTGCTTCTATCCAACAATCTGCCGGCGCACAAAATGGGCATTTACATGGGCATTTTCAATTTCTTCATCGTCATCCCGCAGCTGATTGCGGCGTCGGTGCTGGGTCTGTTCCTGCGCGACATGTTCGGTGGCCAGAGCATTTTCTGTCTGGTTGCCGGTGGCGCATCGATGATCATCGCCGGTATCGCGGTCCTGCGGGTCGATCGCGAAGCGGAGCCGAACGCATGATGCGCCGTGGCGCGTGGCTGACGCTCGCAATCGCCGTCGGGGGATGTGCGTCGATACCCGAGGCTGACCACTACGTCGGCACGGAATCGGCGCACGCGAGCGACGCCGTCTACTTTGCGATGACCGACCGCTTCGTCGACGGCGATCCCGGCAACAATCAGACTGACCAGGGTCCGCCGGGCCTTACGACGTTTGATCGACCGATAACGAACTCGGAGGGCCAAGCGGGCAACATCGGGTATCTCGGCGGCGACTTTCGCGGCCTGCTGAACAACGCCGGCTACATCCGCGATATGGGCTTTGGTGCGCTGTGGATCACGCCCATCGTCCAGAACCCGGACGAGGCATTTAGCGGCGGCAGTCGACTGGGTGACGGGGTTTTCGCCGACAACGGCAAAACGGGTTACCACGGCTACTGGGGCGTGAACTTCTTTGAAATCGACGAGCATCTGACGTCGGCTGGGCTCGGCTTTGCGGAGCTGACCACAGCGCTGCGCGATGAGTTCGGTTTAGCGACGATCCTCGACATCGTTTGCAATCACGGGTCGCCGTCGTACTCGATGCCGGCCGATCAGCCGATGTACGGCGAGATCTACGACGCTTCGGGCGCGCTGCTCGCCGATCATCAAAACCTGCACCCGACCGAGCTCGACCCGAACAACCCGCTGCATACGTTTTATCGTCCCGAGCCGGATCTTGCCGAGCTGTCGAACAACGACGACGAAAACGCGGCGGTACTCGAATACTACGTCGCGGCGTATCTGAAGTGGATCGAGGCAGGTGCGGCGGCGTTTCGCATCGACACCATCCGCCACATGCCGCACCCGTACTGGAAAGCATTCAGCGATCGCATCCGTGCCGAGCACCCCGGCTTTTTCATGTTTGGCGAATCGTTTGACTTCAACGCCGCGACAATCGCCGAGCATACGTATCCCGAGAACGGCGCCATCAGCGTGCTCGACTTCCCGGGGCAGCGCGCGATCACCAACGTTTTCGCCGCCTCCGACGGCGACTTCGCCGATCTTGCGGCGTATCTGCATCTGACCGACGGCGTCTACGAAAACCCCTACGATCTAATGACGTTTTACGACAACCACGACATGCCGCGAATGGCCGCCAGCGATACGGGCTTCATTGATGCGCACAACTGGCTGTTTACGTCGCGCGGCACGCCGGTCATTTACTACGGCTCGGAAGTCGGCTTTCGGGCCGGGCGACCCGAGCACGGCGGCAATCGCGATTTCTTCGGCCAGGACAACGTCGATCAGGCCCCAAGCCACGCCATCCACCGGGCTCTAACCGATGTGGCGCAGCTGCGACGAGCGATACCGGCGCTGCAGCGCGGTCTGCAGGTCAATCTCAGTTTTCGCGGTGACCAAGCGGCGTTTTTGCGCGTGTTGGAGACAGCCGCCGAGCAGCAAACGGCGCTGGTGCTCCTGAATAAGGCCGATAGCCCAACCGAGATTCGCGTTCGTCGCAATATCGACGCCGGCATTTGGCGCGATGCCGCCAGCGGCGAGACGCTAACGGTCGACGCCGCGCGGGAAGGATTGACGTTGACCGTGCCGGCGCACGGGGTGCGTGTCATGTTGCGCGACGGCGCTGTTACCAACCCCCGCCTACGGCGCGAGCTGGACAGCCTTCAGCACGGCGTTAACGCCGCTGCGCGGCGTCGCAGCCGCCGCTGAGCAGCGGCGCAATTCCTGATTACTTCCGAGCCCGAAAAAGGTTCCCTGGGCAACTTCAATGAATACGTATTCAACTGTATGAATACGTTTGCATCGGATTGTGGTAGCGCCGCTACAAGCCTAGTCTGGACGTGACCTAAATAACACGTACCAATCGGGGGGGTATCGATGGGTTCTAAGCGTCAGCGCGCATCTCGTGCGCGCCAGGCCGACTCGGCTGCAGTCATTCCTGCAAAACGAACCGCGGTTTCCGCAGCAGTCGCAACGGCTTTGGCCGGCGCGATGGTGTTGCCATCGATCGCATTGGCTCAGGACAACTCGAGCGGCGACCCGATCGAGGAAGTCGTCACGTACGGTCAATACCGCCAGTCGCTGGTAACGGCCATTGGTACGAAACGCGAATCGTCGACGATCGTCGAGGCGCTGTCGGCCGAGGACATCGGCAAGCTGCCCGATTCGAGTATTGCTGAATCGATCGCGCGCATTCCCGGTCTCGCCGGCGCGCGGGTCAACGGTCGTACCAGCGGTATTTCGGTCCGCGGCTTCCGCGAAGAGTACGTTGGCTCGACGCTGAACGGTCGCGAACTGCTCGGTATCGGCGACAACCGCGGCGTCGAGTACGACCTGTATCCGTCTGAAATCGTCAGCGGCATCGTCATTTACAAGTCGGCCGATGCCACCTTGCCGTTCCAGGGAATCGGCGGCGGCATCGATTTGCGCACCGTACGGCCGCTCGATGCCAATCCGACGCTTGGTTTCACCGGCATCATCGAGCAGAACGAACTCGATTCCGGCAATCCGGACTTCGATGACAATGGTCACCGGCTCGCCCTGAATTTCTCGGACAAATACGCCGACGACACGATCGGGGTCGCGCTTGCGATCGCGTCAACCGAGTCACCGAGCCAGGAGCAGCAATTCCGCGGCTGGGGATATCCGACCGTCAATGTCGCGAACGCGGCACCGGGCGTTACCTTGGATGGTACCGAGACCATTCTCGGCGGCCACGATTCGTTCGTGCGCTCGGCGATACTCGAACGAGACACCTTCACCGGTATTGTCCAGTTCGAACCGAATGATCGGCTGAGCATGACGTTGGATGCCCTCTACATTGACTTCCAGGAAGACAAAGTTTTCCGCGGCGTCGAAGAAGGTGGCGCGGAGTGGGGCACCGGTACCTACACCGTCACGGAAGTCGAGAACGGTCTGGTAACTGCTGCCGATATCGACGGTGGCTTCACGTCGGTAATCAGAAACGATTCCGAGAGTGAAGTCGGTGAGCTCACGACGTTCGGCTTCAACTTGGAATACCTGCTGACCGAAGACTGGACCACGACGTTCGACGTCGCCTATTCCGACGTTTCAAAACGTATTACCAATGTTGAAAGCTACTCGGGTGTCGGCCGCGCAAACCTGGCGACGCAAGGCGGCCCGACGATTCGTTCGTTCCAGATGACCGGCACGGGTGCGATGTACTTGGACCATCCGACGGCGGCGCCAACCGATCTGTCCGACTTTTCGGTCGTTCGCTTGGCCGGCCCGCAGTCCTGGGGCGGTGCTCTGGGCCCCGTTGCCCAATTCGCCGAAACACCGGCGGCGCCCGGCATTGGACCCAGCCAAGCGCAGGACGGTTTCGTCAATGAGCCGCTGTTCGATGAGCAACTGCTGACAGTGCGACTCGACGGTGAACGGGCGCTCGACGTTGGTATGCTGACCGGCGTGCAGTTCGGCGTTAACTATTCGGATCGCGAGAAAACCAAGGTCAACGGTGGCGCCTATTTGACCGCGCCAGACTGGCCTTCCGACGCGCCAATTCCGGACGCTTTCCGCGTTGGTGTCACGGACTTGAGTTTTATCGGCATTCCAGGGGTCGTCGCGTATGACGGCCTAGCTTTGTTCGAATCCGGTTTCTACACAGAAACTGATGCCGCGTTGATCGAAACGGGCCGGCTCGGTGACACCTACGTCGTCGAAGAAGAGGTCGTAACGCTCTACGGTAAGCTGGAATTCGATACGGAGGTAGGCGGCCGAGCGCTGTACGGCAACGTTGGCGTTCAGGTCATCGATACCGATCAAACCGCCAGCGGTTTCGATTCGTTCTCTGGGCCGACGGGTTTTGTCGACGCACAGTCGACTACCGGCGGCGACAGTTTCACGGATGTTTTGCCGAGCCTAAACCTCAACTACGAACTGGCCGAGAACCACCTCCTGCGCTTCGCGGCATCGTCGACGATCAGTCGGCCGCGTATCGACGACATGCGGCCCAACAATCAGGTGAGCTTCGCATTCAATCTGGCCAACGTTACCGAGACGACCGACGTCGAAAACAGCGCATGGAAAGGCAGTGCCGGCAATCCGACGCTGAAGCCGCTCGAATCCGATAACTTGGATTTTAGCTACGAGTGGTACTTCGCCGATGACGGCTTCGTGTCGGTGGCCTACTTCTATAAGGACCTGGTCAACTGGCATCGCGAAGGCGCATTCGTTGCCGACTTCACCGATTTCTTTATTCCAGGCTTCCACCAGGTGGTCGACGGCGGTCAAGTGTTCGAGCCGCAGCTGTTCCAGGGCGTGGTGACGTTCCGCGAGGACGGTCTCACCGGTTCGGTACGCGGCTACGAGCTGCAGGCGACCTTGCCGTTCGGCATGTTCACCGATGTCCTCGATGGGTTCGGTGTCGTGGCCTCTGCGGCGTTTAACGACGGTGATCTCGACGACGGCGGTGCAGTGCCAGGGCTTTCGGACGAGATCTATCAAGCGACGGTGTTCTACGAGCGCGGTGGTTTCGCGGCGCGGTTGTCGGGAACCAAGCGTTCGAGCTTCCTAACCGAAGACCGCGGCATTAGCCTGTCGCTGGTACCCGCCACCGATCAAGGCGCTGAGTTGCTGGATGCGCAGATCAGCTTCGACTTCGGCTTGGCCGGCATCGAGTCGCTCGACGGCCTGTTCGTTGCCCTGCAAGGTCAGAACCTGACCGATGAGGACACCGCGCTGACCAACCCTGGCGATGCACGAGAGATCACGCGCTTCCAGACCTTCGGCGCAAACTACCTGCTAACGGCAATCTACAGGTTCCGTTAGGAGGAAGACGCTACCGCGTTTGTCCCCCCGAGACCCCTTACCCGCTTCGGCGGGTGGGGGTTTCGCTTTCCAGGGATTGACACTAAGCCGACACTGTCTTGTCGATCTTTGAGCTTTGGTCCACGATGTTTGGGTGTCGATGAGAGATCCGATTCGCAAAGTTGTCGTCGTCGGTGGCGGGACCGCCGGCTGGATGAGCGCGGCGCTGTTGCGTCGCGTGCTCGGTGCGGGCGTTGCCATCGAGCTGGTCGAGTCGGAGCAGATTGGTATCGTCGGCGTGGGCGAGGCGACGATCCCGCCGATTCAGACCGTCAACCAAGTGCTTGGCCTCGACGAGGCCGAGTTTCTTCGCGAGACCAAGGCGACCATCAAGCTCGCGATCCGCTTCGAGAACTGGCGCGTACCGGGCGAGTCGTACTACCACACGTTCGGTGCGCCAGGTCGCAGTCAAGCGTTTTGCCATTTTCATCATTATTGGAATCGTGCCCGTCTTGACGGACACGACACCAATTTGTGGGACTACGACCTGAGCTACCTCGCCTGCGAAGCGAACAAGTTCGCGAAAATGCAGGTGCCGGATCCAACGTGGGAGCTGGTCTATGCGTACCATTTTGATTCGTCGCTGTACGGTCAGTATCTGCGGCGATACAGCGAGGCGCGCGGCGTCGTTCGTACCGAGGGTCTGATCGACGACGTCGACGTCGACCCCGAAAGCGGCCACGTCACCGGGCTCAAACTGCGCGGCGGCGGTCACGTCAGTGGCGATTTCTTTATCGATTGCTCGGGTGGTCGCGGCCTGCTCATTGCCAAGACGCTCGGTACCGGTTTCGAGGACTGGAGCCACTGGCTGCCCTGCAACCGCGCCATGGCCGTGCCGTCGGAGCGTTTCGAATCGACGCTGCCGTTTACGCGCTCGATTGCCCATGGCGCCGGCTGGCAATGGCGTATTCCGCTGCAGCACCGCAACGGCAACGGGCTGGTCTATTGCGATCGGTATCTAACGGATGAGCAGGCTGCCGACATTCTGCTCAACAACCTCGATTCGAAAGCCGTCGACGAGCCGCGCATTATCCCGTTTCGCACTGGCCGCGTGCGCCGGCAGTGGAATCGCAACGTCGTTGCGGTTGGGCTTTCCAGCGGTTTTCTCGAGCCGCTCGAATCGACCAGCATCTATCTCATTCAGTCGGCGGTGGTGCGACTGATTCATTTGTTCCCACATGCCGGTGTCACCGACGAGCTGATCGAGGAATACAACCGGCAATCGCAGATTGAGTTTGAGCTGATCCGCGATTTCATCATTCTGCACTACCACCGCAACGAGCGCACCGACACCCAATTCTGGCGCGACCTCCGGCAAATGCCGATCCCGGATCGACTGCAGCGCAAGATCGACGTGTTTCGCGCGGACGGCCGACTGACGCAGGATCAGTACGATATTTTCCTCGAGCCATCCTGGCTGCAGGTCATGGTCGGGCAGGGCGTCATGCCGGAGGACTATCACCCGCTGGCAGACACGCTGTCGGACGCCGAGCTCAAGGACAAACTGCGCAACATGGCCGCCGTCAAACGGGAGCCGCTGCCGCAGATGCCAACCCACGATCGCTTCCTCGAGATGTTCATGGGCGCGGCATGACGACGCCGCGGCATATCGTCATCGTCGGTGGCGGTACGGCCGGGTGGATGGCGGCAAACCTGTTTGTGCGCCGCTGGCAGGCAGATGCTGTCAAAGTCACGCTGCTCGAATCGCCGGCTATCGGCACCATTGGCGTTGGCGAAGGATCGACGCCGACACTCAAGCGTTTCTTCGAGTTGATCGGTGTCGACGATGCCGACTGGATGCCGCACTGCGCCGCGACCTACAAAGTCGGCATTCGCTTTGACGGCTGGAGTCCGGCATCCGGCCGAGCGAGCTACCGGCATCCGTTCTTTTCGCAGCCCGACAGCTTCACGACGAACGACTTTCTAACCAACTGCCGAACTCGCCGACTCGGTTTGGATGTGAACACGCAACCTGACGACTTCTTTTTGAACGGTCAGCTCGCGCGGCAACATCGCGCGCCGCTGACGCCAGAGAATTTCCCTTTCGACGTCGATTATGGCTATCACTTCGACGCGCTGCTGCTGGGCCGCTTCCTCGCCGAGCTTGGGACGTCGCGCGGCGTGCGCCACATTGCCACGCGTGTCACGGACGTTCACATCACCGATGGCACCATCGACGCGGTGACGACGGTCGATGCCGGTCGCATCGACGGCGATTTTTTTGTCGACTGCACCGGGTTTGCCGGTTTGCTGATCCAGAAATCGCTCGGAGTGCCATTCAAGAGTTTCAAGAACAATTTGTTCAATGACGCGGCGGTTGCTCTGCCCGGGCCAGCCAACGACGAGCTGCCGTGCGAGACGGTATCGGTGGCAATGTCGGCCGGCTGGTGCTGGCACATCCCGCTTACCAGTCGTTTCGGTAACGGTTACGTCTATAGCTCGGACTTTATTGACGCGGATGCGGCCGAGACCGAACTGAGGCGCCTGGTCGGCGATCTCGACGGTTGCTTTGACGCCCGGCATCTCAAAATGCGCGTGGGTCAGCTCGACCGGCACTGGGACAACAACTGCCTGGCGGTCGGTCTGGCGCAAGGTTTCATCGAACCGCTTGAGGCAACCGCTCTGCTGCTGGTGCAGGTGTCCGTCGAATTGTTCATGGACGCCTGGGAGCAAGCCGGCTTTGCCGCGGACGGGCGCAAGGCATTCAATGCGACCATCACCGATCGCTTCGAACGGGTCCGTGATTACATCGTCGCGCACTACAAACTCAACACGAGGTCCGACAGCGAGTATTGGGTTGCCGCGCGCGATAACAACGCGTTGTCCGATTCGTTGCGGCACATGTTCGATGTCTGGTATCGGCGCGAAGACCTGTCGGTCGAGATTCAGCGCCAACAGCTCAAGTCGCACTTTGACACCCGCTCGTGGCATTGCCTGTTGGCCGGTTACGGCACGTTCCCGGCGCTGGCGGAAAATCAGCCTAATCGCGGCGACTTGTTCGTTGATAAAGGTGTGGAGAATTTTCTCGCCGGCTGCGCGCTGAACTTCGAATCACATGCCGCCACGCTGCGCGCTCAACCGCAGCGCGGTTTGGCATCGATGGCCTGAGCGCCCGTCCGCCGACTAACTCGAGGAGAACACTGTGTTCAGACGAACTGTTGCCGGTCTTGTGCTCGGTGCACTGACGCTTGCTGGCGGTACTGCATCGCTGCTGGCGGACGAGCCGGCGATCGATCCGGCCCTTATGCCAGAGCCGTACGTCAAGCTGACCCATCCCGCATGGACGCGCGATGCGGCGATCTACCAAATGAACGTTCGCCAATTCACCAAAGAAGGGACGTTCGATGCGGCCCGCGCCGAACTGCCGCGCATCGCGGCGCTTGGCGCGCGCATTCTCTGGCTAATGCCAATTCACGAAATTGGCGAAAAAAACCGCAAAGGCACGCTGGGCAGTCCGTATGCGGTGCGTGACTACTACAGCATCAATCCCGAATTCGGCGACAAAGACGATTTCGCCGAATTTGTCGCGGCGGCGCACGATGCCGGTCTCTACGTCATTCTCGACTGGGTCGCCAATCACACGGCGTGGGACAACCCGCTCGTCGATGAGCACCCGGACTGGTACGTGCGCAAATGGGACGGCGACTTCATGCCCACGCCGTGGTGGGACTGGTCGGACATCATCGATCTTGACTACGACCAGATCGGTTTGCGCGCGTACATGCGTGATGCGCTCGCATACTGGGTGCGCGAGTTCGATGTCGACGGTTTTCGCTGTGATGTCGCGGGCTACGTGCCGCTCGACTTCTGGGAAGACGTACGGCGCGAGCTCGATACGATCAAGCCGGTCTTTATGCTTGCCGAGTGGGAAACACGCGACTTGCACGCCCGAGCGTTCAATGCGAGCTATGCCTGGAGCTGGTACTCAGCGATGCACGGTATTGCGATGGGTCACGCCAATACCGGTGCGTTAGCCGGCTATTACTCGGCCAATGAAAGCGCGTGGCCGGCCGACGCGATGCGCATGACCTTCGTTTCCAACCACGATAAAAACAGCTGGGAGGGCACGCAGTTTGAAATGTTCGGCGACGCGCTGCCGGCGGCTATCGTGCTGTCGGTGGTCGGTGAGGGTATCCCGCTCATTTATAACGGTCAGGAAGCCGGCAACGCCAAACGGCTCGAATTTTTCGAACGCGATCCCATCGAGTGGCAAACGCATCCAATCGGTGCGCTCTATCGCGATCTGTTTGCGCTGAAAAAACGCGAGGCCGCGTTGTGGAACGGGGCGTGGGGCGGGCGCATGATTCCGGTCGAGAATTCGGCGCCCGAGGAGGTGTTGAGCTTTGTACGGCAACGCGATGCATCGCGTCTGTTGGCCGTTTTCAATTTCTCCGCGCAGCCGCACGAAGTCGGTTTCCGCTCAGCGTTGGCCGAGGGGCGCTATCGCGACGCGTTCAGCGACGAGCCGCTCGCGCTGGACGCTGATTCGACCGTACGTTTGGGTCCTTGGGAGTATCGGGTGCTACGCCAGGTGCGCTGAAGGCGCCACCGCAAGACTCGCGCACGACCAACGTAGGCGCCAGCAGTCGAGCGCCAATAGGTTCGCCACGAATCGCATTGAGAACGGTATCGACCAACGCCGCGCCCGCGCGAATCGTATCTTGGTGCACGGTCGTCAACGCTGGCGTGACGTACGATGCGGCAGGAATGTCATCGAACCCAACGACGGCAACGTCGTCCGGGATTGACCGGCCGGCGTCTTGCAGCGCTTTGATGGCGCCAATCGCCATAAGGTCGCTGGCTGCCACGATGGCATCAAAGCGCTCGCCGGAGGCGAGCAAATTGTCGATAGCGTCAGCGCCGGCCGTTTCCCGGTTGTCCGCATCGCGCTGCAGTGCGGCGTTTACGGTCAAGCCGGCATCGCGCAGTGCGTCGACGTAGCCCGCGTGACGCCGCGCGAACTCGGGGCAGTGCTCGGAGGCCTCGCCGATAAACGCGATACGTCGCCGACCCAGTTTGATGAGATGCTCCGTCGCCAGTCGTCCGCCGAGATCGTTATCGCAACCGACCGATAAGCCTGGCTGATCTTCGACGGTTGGACCCCAAATGACGAAGTGGGCGCCGGCGTCTTCAAGCGCATGCAGCCGTTCGCCGTAGCTAACGTAGTCGCCATAGCCCAACAGAATGATGCCGTCTGCACGATTGCTGGCTTCATAGCGCAAATGCCAGTGTTCGCTCAGCTGCTGAAACGACACGAGCAAGTCGTAACCCTCAGCCGCGGCAGCACGGGTCACGCTGCCCAACATCGACAGGAAGAACGGATTGATCTGTGAGTCGTCCGATGTCGGGTCCTCAAAGATCAACAGCGCTAGCGTGCGGCTCTGTCGACTGCGCAGTCCTGCGGCGCTGCGGTCGACGCGGTAGTTGAGCTCGGTTGCGATTTCGCGAATACGCTGGCGGGTTTCCGGACGCACCAACGGGCTGTCTCGAAGTGCCCGTGAGACGGTTGCTTGTGAGACGCCCGCTCGTTCGGCGATGTCGCGCGACGTTGTCTTGCCTACCCCCATGGCGGGGATTCTAGCCCTGTTTTCGCGAGGCGGACCAGCGACACTGTCGCGCTGTCGAGCTTACGATCGCCCGAGAATGGTCTAAACGCCTGATTTTCAACCCGACGACTGTGTTTCGTCGAATTGCCAGGGTCCATCAGTTCGCGCCGCCGCGCTCGGTTTTGCTCGTCGGCAGCCGTATCGAGACCGTCAGACCGCGCGGCGAGCGGTTGCTGGCGGTAACGTTGCCGCCCAGTTTTTCGGCAAAGGCACGGGTAATCGCGAGGCCAACGCCATCGCCACCGACGCCGTGTTCGCGGGCCGCGTCGCTGCGAAAAAAGGGTTCGAAAATGGCGCTGAGTAACGCGTCCGGTACGCCCGAACCTTCGTCGCTGACGTCGACGACGAGGTCGTCGCTCGTGCTCGTTAACGCAACGTCCACGCGGCCATTCGCGGGGCTGTGGCGTATCGCGTTGCGGACCACATTTTCTATGGCGCTGCGCAGCAGTTCGGGTTCCGCGTGAACGCCGACCGAATCGGGCGGAATACTGAGGTCGATCGCGACGGTACCGTCGCTCTCGAAGGTCGCGTCGGCCACGATGTCATGCAGCAGGGCCGTCAGGTCGACGCGTTCGACCTGGAGTTCGACTTCGCGATCGGTCAACCGCGATAGGCTGAGTATGCGACCGATCAGGCGGTCCAGGCGCTCGGTTTCGCGTTCGATGCGAACCATCGCATCGGCTTTGCGATCGTCGCGATCGCGTGCCAGCTCTAGCGCCACGCGCAACCGCGCCAGCGGCGAGCGCAACTCGTGTGAGACGTTGCGGAGTAATTCGCGCTGCGCCGTCAACAGTGATTCGACGCGCTCTGCCATCGCGTTGAAATGCCGTCCCAGCGACACGATTTCCGCGCCACCGCCCGTGAGTTCGGTGCGCGCGCGCAGATCGCCGTGATGCAGTTTTACCGCGGCCTCGTCGACAGCGCGTATCGGTCGCACGATGGTGCGCGACAAACCGAAGCAGACAACGGCGCTGACGACGAGCGCGACGGAGATGATCAGATTTCGCGGCGACTCGAAACGAATAGGACCGACGCGTATCGGCGGTGGCGCCATTGCCGCGCGAAAGACTTCACCGGTCGGGCCACGGAGCGTGAATCGGGTGCTACGGCGCCGTTCGCGCTCGAGCCAGCGCTGACTCATGCTGCTCACGGGTCGCCCCAATAACTCCGCGCCGCTCGCGTCGACGATCAGCAGTTGCGGGCCTTCGACATCGCTCTGCTGGCGCTGACGCAACCAAGCGATGAGGCCGTCGCGGCCATCGCGTGCGAGGGCCTGGCGAGCGTCGTTGATCATTTCGCCCGGGCCGCGCTGGACTGTCGTCAAGGTCCGGTCGGCGGCGCTAAAACTCAGTGACGCGACGGTAAACGCGATAACCGACATCGCAATCCAGAAACCGAGAAATATGCGCCAGAAAAGGTTCACGACGCGTCCGTGGCTTCGTCGGCGCTCAGCAGGTAACCGCGGCCGCGGATGCTGCGAATTTCCAGCCCGGCGCCCGATATGTCGGCAAGCTTGCGCCGTATGTTGCTGAGATGCGTATCGACCGATCGGTCAAGCGGCTGGTATTCGCGCCCCAGTGCGTGGCGACACAATTCATCGCGACTCACGGCGCTCGTAGCGGACTGCATCAGCCGTTCCAGGAGTCGAAACTCCGTGCCGGTGATGGTGAGTTCACTGTCGCCAACGCTGGCCCGCTGCCGGCGCCGATCGAGACTCAGTCGGCCAAGCGTCAGTTGATCACTGGCGATTGCATCCGGCGTCTCGTCGGCGCGGCGCAGGATCGCGCGGGTTCGCGCCAACAGTTCGCGCGGGTCGAAAGGTTTGGGCAGGTAGTCGTCGGCGCCCATCTCCAGACCGATGATGCGATCGCTGGAGTCACCCTTCGCAGTCAACATGATTACCGGCAACATCGACGTTTCGCGCAGTCGCTTCAGGACCTCGAAACCGGTCATGCCGGGCAGCATGACGTCGAGAATCAACAGCGCGCAGTCGCCTTCGTTGGCGGTAACCAGCGCATCGTCGCCGCGATGCACGGCGCGGGTTTCGATGCCGGCATCGGTGAAGTACTCGGCGAGCATTTCGGTCAGCTCGACGTCGTCGTCAGCGAGCAGGACTGGCCGCCCCGGCGCATGGGTTGAATCGTTCATGACGAGACCAGCTTGCGAGTCAGAAGCGCTGCTGTGAAGACGGGTTGACAATTCTTGACGGCGCTTTGGCGCATCTTAACCCACGCTACGGGTCATACCAGTAACGTTAAAAGCGTTCCCCAACACGGAGATTTACCCATGCGATGGATACTTGTAGTCACCCTTAGCGCTCTTTTCGCGACGCCCGCGCTTGCTGTGCCGGGCTGCGGCGACGGCGCCGGCAAAGCCACATTCGGCAGCGGGCCGATGGCCAACCCGCGTTTCATCGAACGCGTTGCCGATCGCTTGTCGCTGAGTCCGGAGCAGGTCGATACCTTGCAAGGTGTCGCCACAACGCACCGCGACGCGATGCAGGAGTTGCTCGGCCAACACAAAGAGGCAATGTGCGAGTTCTTCGAGCTGATGCCGGATGACCCGAACTACGCGGTCGCGACCGCCACCGCCGGTCAGGCCGCTGCCACATTGGCTGCTGCCAGCGTCGATTTGGTGGCGCAATTGCGTACCGACTTCCAGGCGGTACTGACCGAAGAGCAGTACGCCGAATGGCAGATCGTTCGAGAGGAGTTTGTGCAGCGCATGGCTGAGCGCAAAGAGCGGCGCCGCGGTAATCGCGACGCCAAACGGCAGCGCTAACGACCTTTAGCGCAGAGTCTCCCTAGGCAGTAAATCGGCAGTCTCCTCCCCTCGGGACCGCCAGGAAGCCTCTGCCCCAAGAGCATTACGCACGAAGGAGTCGTCGTACGAAGTGTGCGATGTCATTGGGGCAGAGGCTTCCATTGGCGCCGACTGAGGTCGGCGCCTTTTTTTATTCGAGACTCGCGCTTTTGACCAGTGCGTAGGCGTGCTGGCCAACCGTAAGCTCGAGCGCCTCGACCGCCGCTCGCGTAATGCGTGCGGCGAGCACGCCTCCTTGAACCGCAAGTCGTATGGTGACGAACGCCGATTCACCATCCGCGTCGATCGCAGTGATGTCACCAGCGATGACGTTGCGGATGCTGAGCGCGGTCGGTGCCTGCGTAGCAATTGCGAGATCGCGTGCGCGAAATCGCACGCGGACGTGTGTACCCGCACTGACGGGCCCGATCAGCGGCAATTTGAGCGCCGATCCACCCGCGTCAACGGTCACTAGACGCAGCCGCGTGTCGATGTCGGTTACCGTACCGTCGAGTACGACTCCCGGATCGTCGCGAGTCGCCGCGAACTCGGCGGCATTCAACACGTCGCCCGTGCGACCGATGGCGCTGACCTTGCCATCAGCCAAAACCACGACGTGATCGGCGAGTCGACAGATCTCGTCGACATCGTGACTGACGAAGAGCACCGGTACACCGAATCGTTCGGGCAAGGTGCCGATCAACCCTCCCAACTCGAGACGACGGCGTTGGTCCAGCGCCGACAGCGGTTCGTCGAGCAGGGCGAGCTCAGGGCGCGCGAGCAGCATGCGCGCAAGGCTTGCGCGCTGGCGTTCGCCCCCCGACAGTGACGCAGGACGTCGGTCGAGCAGGCGCTCGAGTTCGCAACCCGCGACGACGTCGTCGAAAGTGTAGCCGGCGGCAGATTGCGCGCTGCGTCGATCGGCGTACGCGAGGTTGCCGGCTACGCTCAGGTGATCGAACAAACGCGTTTCCTGGAACACGAAACCGACGCCGCGACGATGTGGAGCCACCGACGTGCGCGTGGCCGTGTCGCACCAAGGTGTCGACCCGAGCGCAATCCGACCACGGTTGGGTCGGTCAAAACCGGCAATCAGTCGCAGCAGGGTGGTCTTGCCGCTGCCGCTTGGCCCGAACAAGGCTGTGCAGCCGTCGAGCGGCACGGTCGCATCGATCGTCAGTCGAAAATCGCCACGCATCAGCGCTGCGTCGACAGTGAGAACCTTAGCCGACACGGACACTGTGCCGGCGGTTAAAGGCGTAAACGAGGGTCAATACGACAAACGATACCAGCAACAAAATCGCGGATAACGCATGTGCTTCGCGGTACGCAAGCGTCTCGACATGCTCGTAGATGGCGATCGACACGACCCGGGTACGATCGGGCAAATTGCCGCCGACCATCAACACGACGCCGAACTCGCCGAGCGTGTGTGCGAACGTCAGGACCGCGGCGGTGATGAAGCCGCGTGCTGACAGCGGTACCGCCACACTAAAGAACGCATCGAGCGGCGACGCCCGCAGGCTGGCGGCAGCTTCCATTGGCGCGCGGGCGACGCTGCTGAATGCACTGGCGAGCGGCTGCACCATGAACGGCAGCGAATACACGACCGAGGCCACGACCAGCCCCGCAAATGAAAACGTCAGCGTGTCGCCAGTTACCGAAAGCCAAAAGGCGCCGAGCGGCGCACCGGGATTGAACAGCAACAGCAAGTAAAAACCGAGCACGGTCGGCGGCAGTACCAGCGGCAGCGCCACCAAGGCTTCGATAAACGGCTTGCCGGCGCTCTCGGTGCGCGCCAGCCACCATGCGAGCGGCGTACCGATGACGAGAAGCACGGCCGTGGTGGCAAACGCGAGCCAAGCCGTTAACACCAAAGCCGCAAGGTCAGGCGTCGTCACGGCGGCGCATAGCCAAAGTCGTGCAACAGGGCGAGCGCTGCATCGCTGCGCAGGAACGCGAGGAATTCACGCGCTGCCATGCTGTCGGCGTTAATCAGCACCGCATCCTGGCGAACCGGCAAGTGGCTTGCTTCTGGCGGTAGCCAGCGCGCGCCAGCGCGATCGCCCAACTGCGAGGCGGCGACAAAACCGAGCTCAGCGTTGCCGGACGCGACAAAGGCGAAGGTCTGACCGATGTTCTCTCCGTAGACCAGTTTTGGTTCGAGCGTCGCACGCAGGCCGAGCGATTCGATAACTTCAATCGCCGCTGCGCCGTATGGCGCTAACGCCGGTTGGGCAATGGCGATGCGACGAAATTCGCCGCGCTCGAGATCGCGCGGGCCGACGCTGTCTGCGGTGGGCGACCAGAGCACGAGGCGGCCAACCGCGTACGTAAAGCGCGAGCCAGCTACGGCGAAACCGCCCGCTTCGAGCAGGCGCGGCCGCTCCTGGTCAGCAGCGAGAAACGCATCGAACGGCGCCTGCAGGCGAAGCTGACTATAGAGCTTGCCGGTCGATCCGCTCGATAGGCGAATGCGGTGGATGCTCGTGGCCTCAAACTCGGCAGCGAGCAATTTCGCAGCGGTACTGAAGTTGCTGGCGACGGCAACTCGTGCGACTTCAGCACCCGCAGTCGTAGGCTGCAGCGCTAGCCAGAACGCCAGGCCGAAAGCCGGCAAGACACGGGCAAAGGCGCGGAACACGCAAATCATCGCCGCGCAGTGTCGCACGATTTATCGGGCGGTGTTGCTCAGCGATCGCCCGAATCGTTGGCGGTTGCGCCGAGCCGTCGATAGTACTCAGCGATTGCGTCGCGATGGCGGCTTTCGACAATCTCCCGCGATTCGACGCGGACACCGTTGGCGCCGTCAGCAAGCGTTGGCGTCAGCGCCAGCTCTACTTGGTCCAGCAGATCGATGACGCGCCGATACTCGTCTTCGACGATGCTCTCGTTGCGACCGACCGCGGCGGCGGCGGCCAGCTCGCGCGCCAGCGAACGGAGCTCATTGGCCTCATCGGCGGACAAGCCAAGCGTGTTTGCAATCTCGTTGGCCGCGCGCCGGACATTGCTGGCGGTGCTGCGAATATCGTCGTCCAGGTTGGCCCCGGCCGGGATCGAGATTTCGCGTTCGTCGACCTCACCACGCAGCGCGCGGCCACGGTTGGCGAGCCCGCCTTCTCGGCGGATCGTGTCGAAGTCGCTGCTTGGATCGGTGTTCAACGCATCGAGCGACTCCAAGGCCGTGCGCAACGCCCGCGTTGCCGCCAGCGCTTCACTGGTCGGGTCACCGGGCCGTTGGCCACCGCGCCCGGCCGACTCAGCCGCGCGTTGGGCGCGTTCGGCCAACGCCTCGAGCGCGTCGGTGACCAGGCTTTCGCTACTCGCGACGAACTGTGCCTCGCGCTGTTCGATGTACATGGCGGCAAGCGCGAGGCGTTCCTTGACGGCGTCATCGTCGAGGCGCTTGAGACCGCGCTCGAGTTCAGTCGCCGTGGTCGGATCGGATTGTTGCAGGGCGCGGGCGATCGCTTTCATGTCCTGTTCGAGTTTGCCGAGCTCAGATTGCATCGCGCGCTTTTGCTCGATGAGCTGTTCGCGCTGCTCTTCGGTCAACCCATCGTCGTAACCGGTGGCGCGGCTCATCGCCTCGGTCAGCTCGCGCGCCGCGTCGCGTTGCTCGGCCACCAATTCGCGCGCGCGGCGTTCGAAGTCGGCTACTTGCTCTTGCAGTGCGGCGTCAGCGGCACGCTGAGCGGCTTGCGTGGCGCCGGACAGCGCCCGACCTGCCTCGGCGGCGGCATCAGCCGCGGCTTGCATGTCGCCGTCTTGCTCGAGCGCTTGGTCGGTGGCGTCCATCGCGCGCAGCGCGCTCTCCATACGGCGCTGAAGTTCCTCACGCCGGCGTTCGCCGCGTGACGGCTCACCGGCGTTGGCCTGTTGCGCCGTGTCGGCTGATTCGGACGACGCGTCGCTCGACTCACTCGACTCGCTGGGTTCGCCGGACTGCGGTTGCGACTCGCTGTTGCTCGACTCGCCGCCTGCGGAGGTCTGTTGCTGCGATGACGGGGTGCCGGCCGACGAACGCTGCTGCTCGAGTTCGCGCTTTAGCTGCTCGGCTTCGCGGCGCAGCTGCTCCTGGCGCCAGCGTTCGGCCGGTGTCGGCGTGCGCTGCGCCAGCCGTTCGGCGAGCTGCTGCTGACGGCGAGCGAGTTCGGCCAGCCGTTCGGCAATGTCGTCGAGTTCCTGACTCGCCGATTCCGCGCTGGCTTGGCTGCCGGTCTCGTACTGGTTTTTTTCGAGATCCATCTCGAGTTCGAACATTTCGCTAAGATCACGGCCGGCTTGACCGCCGCCGTCGCCGCGATCGGTTTGCATCGAAATCGAGATGTCTCGAAACACCGCTTCGGCGCGCAGCAGGTGCTGCAGCGCCTGCTGTTCGGGTCCGAGTGCGTCGCGAAAATTGACGGCGGCAAGGCGCTCGCTCGCCGGCTCCATGGCCGCGGCGGCATCTTCCAAATGGCCAATGAAACGGGCGATGTCCTGGTCGCCCGACAGCTGTCGGGCGCGGCTGCGATCCGCGAGCGATATGGCCTGCGAGCGCAGGGTCGCCTGCAGCTCAGACAGGAGCTGCGCGTTGTCGTCGATAAACGTGTCACCGACGCTGCGTTCTTCGGCCTGTTCGCGAATCAGGTTCCAGGTCGATACGATGATCTCGCGCTGTCGCTCCGAAATCTCGGTCCCCATCTGGTCGCCGCCACCGCCGCCGCTCTGCTGCGACTGCGAGTAGCGTTGATCGAACGGCTGCACTTCGACGAAAAACATATCGCTGCGCGTGGTGCGCTCGCGGTCGACGGCCTCGGCGTAGTAGCTGACTAAGTCGCCAGGCTGCAGGACGCCATCGTCCGGGCCCAGCGATTCGAGGAAAAAGACGTGTTCGGCTTCGAGTTCGGCACCGTCCGGTTCGAACTCAACGGTCTGCCAGTCGCCCCCGTTTACCGAATAGTTGAGCGTGGCGCGATCCAGTCGATAGTCGTCGCTGACGACGAGTGTCGTCGTGACTTCTTCAACCTGACTGGCTTTCCAGTCACGACCCGGTTGCGCGAAACGAATGTCCGGTGCTTCGTCTTCTTCGACGGTCACAAAATAATCGTCGGTCAAACGCACCTGCTCATCGCCAACGCGCGCGGCAACGTGGTACTCGCCGTCGTTGGCAACGACGAAGCTCACGGTGGCCGGTGACGTGTCGACATTGACTCGTCGAGTTGCGCCGTCGAGCACGAGATCGGCGGCCGGCAGGGGCTCGTCGGTGAGCAGTTCCACCACGACTTCGGTACCCGCGACCGCGCGCACGTCGCCGCCGGGTTCGACGATCTCGTCGTCGCGGCCGGTCCACTCCGGGTAGCGGAACGTGAGTCGCAGCGCATCGACATCGGGTAGGTCGACGACATCGACCACAAAGGTCTCGCTGCGAACGCTGCCGGCGCGGACGTAATAACGTGTCGCCGAGCGAACCGAAAACAGCGTGCGTTCGAATCCCTGCCCGCGCTCGCGCATCGGTACTTCGCGCCAGTCATCGCCATCGGCGGCCATGTACAGCGTCGCTTCGTCCGGTTCGAATCCAGCCGCCTCGGCGACGATGCGTAGACTGGCACCGCGCCGCACGGTTTCATCGCCCGGCGTGACGACCAAGGTCTGCGGCGGTGTCAGTCCGTCCACCGCCCAGCCGGCGAGCAAATGCCGAAGCGCATGGCCGTAGTTGCCGGGGCCGAACACCGTTAAGAGGCCCAGCGCGAGAACCGCGCCGCCTGCAACTAGCCACGGAACGGCGAGTTCGCGGCTCGCGATCTGGCGTTCCGGCGGAAATCGTCCGGCGATTTCCAGCGTTTCCTCAGCCAGCAGATCGCGTAGCGGTTCGTGCTCGGACATTGCTGCGTAGGTTTCGATGCGGCCGTTCATGGCCGGCGCCCGCGCTTCGATAGTCGCGATACCGTTCGTCGCAAGTCGTCTCGCCGGTAGCCAGCCAAGGAACACCACCGCCGCGACGATCGCGCCGACAAACAACAGTCGACCGGTGGCGATATGGCTGTCGGCAAACCCGAGGCGTACGGCAACCCAAGCGCTGACCAGCATGACGAGCAAGCCAGCGGCAGCCGCGACGGCGACACCGATGCTCCATTGCCGGCGTGCAAGCCGCCGGCGGAATCGATCGAGGTATTCGTTGAGCGCAGTCGTTTCAGGCATGTTGGCGTCCGTTCGGTTGGCGACCGATGAACCAATTCGCCAACAGTTGCTCGACGATCAGCAAACCCGCCAGCGCGGCCAGCAGCCATGGCCAGAGCGGCAGCGTTGTGGCGTCCGGCACGTCGGATCGCGTCGCGGTCGGCGCCGCCTGCGGTCGACGCGGCAGCGCTTCGATCCAACGTTGTTGTAACGCTTCGCTCATGACAGTGGGGTCCGACTCGCGCGGGTCTGGATTCACGGCAACCGTGAACTGATCGGCTTCAGTATAGACCTCGTAGAAGCCAGGAATATCCAGTAAGACGCGACCGCTTGCGTCGATTGTGCCGCTCGTCACACGACGGTTACCGTCCGGCGCGACAACCTCGCCACTGGCCGATTCTGTAAAGTCGAGTGGCAGCCGCTCGCCGACCGTGTAGCTGCGAGCGATGCGGCCGCTGCCGGCGAGCGTGCGTGCGGTATCGAGTGCAAATCCGACAAACGCACCGCGCTGCGCGAAATCGGTCCAGTCGATCGCCAACGGCGTCGTCAGGACCAGCAGCCGCCCTTCCCCCAGCGTCGTTTCAAACAGCAGCGGGTCACCGGTATCGAGTTCGACCAGCACGTTGTCGTCGCTGGTCAAATCGGTCGGTACATAGCGGGCGACGCGCACCGCGGTCCACGGCGCGGCTTCGCCCAGTGCTGGGTGTTCACTGGCCACGCCCGTCACCGCAATAAAGTCGCCCGACGTACTGCGCGCGGTACCGACATTGCGTGCCGGCAATGACCAATTGCCGGCGCTGAGGGTTGCCTCACCGCCGAGCACCAGCGCTTGGCCGCCTTTCTCGACGAAGTCGCCGACAGCCGCAAGCAGATCTGCCGGCAGCGCCGCAGGATCGTCGACAACCAACCAACTCGTTCGGCCGAGCTCGCGCTGGTCGAAGTTACTCGGTGTCGTTGCGACCAGTCGGAAGTCGGCGCCGGCCGCGTAAGCAGCCCCGAGATACAGCGCGGCGGCGCTGTCGTCGCGCGCGCTGATCAGAAACACGTCCGTAGGCGGTGAGCGGTCGACGACCGCGAACCAGCGATCGTCGCCCGCCAATGGGTCGGCCGCGGCGAACTGCGCAGCGACGGTGTTCTCGCCGTCTGCCAACGAGTCGGCCCGAAAAACGGCCCGATTGGCGGCGACCGTTTGGTTGTCGACGGTTGTGCCATTGACGGTGAGCTCGAGTGCTCGACCGCTCACCACGGCGCCCTGGTCGCTGGCAACGTCAACGAAGAGCGTGTCGCCGGTGTCGCGCAGCCCAACGATGCGACCATTCGGGTCGCTGGTTGAAACCGGATAGAGCGCCAGGGTTAGCCGTTCGGCTGGAACCATATCGGCGAAACGCGGCGGTACCGCGCTCTGCTGTAAGTCACTGACGAGGTGGAGCGTCACCGGCGGATTGGCCGCGTCGGTCGGGCCACCGCGCGATGCGTTCACAGCGGCGGCGAAGCGGCCTGCCGCCGCCGCCACGTCGGCGAAATCGGTGCGGTGCGAGCCGGCTGTGACGCCATCGATAAAGCGATCGAGCGCGGTGCGGGTGAGCGACTCGGTATCGATGCGAATACCGCGAGCGTCGCTGCGGGCAACGAACACGGCGTCGCCACCGGGGATGGCGGCAACGGCTCGGCGTGCCGCCCGTTGTGCTTCGACCATCGCGTTGCCGCGCTGCATCGACAGCGACGTATCGATGACCAGCACGTGGAGGCCGTCGGCCCGCAGCGCGGCGGTCGGTGCCGACTCGAGAAACGGCCGCGCGAATGCAAATGCAACGACAGCGAGCAACAGGCAGCGCAAAGCGAGCAGCAACCAGTACTGAATTTTGCGCTCGACCCGCGTTCGCCGTGGACTCGGTTCAAGAAAGCGCGTTGAGCCAAACAGTCGGCGATCGGCGCTCGGCACCTCGCGACGATGCAGCCATAGCGGAATCGCGAGCGCAGCGAGCGCGAGCAAGGCCAGCGGTGCAGCGAACGCCACTAGCCGCCCCGTGCCTGGCGGCGATGCCAATAATGGCGCAGCGCCGTTGCCGGCGACGCATCGGTTTCCATGACCTGATGGGTCGCGCCAACCGCGCGGGCGGCACGGTCGAGGGCTTCGATATGCGCCGTGATTTTTGCCGGGTACTGATGCTGCAAGTAGTCCGGGCTAACCTCGACCGTCGCCCCCGACTCGAGATCCTCGAACAGCATTGACTGGCGGCTCGTCGGCGCACGTTCGTCGGGATCGAGCACGTGCAGAAGCGTCAGGTCCTGGCCGGACCACGCCAACGGCCGTAAGCTGTCAATCAGCGCCGTCGGCTCACAATAAAAGTCCGAAACCACAAACACCAAACCGCGCCGCGGCCGCCGGCTGGCGAGGTCGGTCAACGGGCCGTCGAGTTCGGTGCCGGCCGCTGGCTCGATGTCGGCGAGACGCGATAGCAGCGATTGCAGCCGCTTCATGCCGAACCCCGGTGGCACCTGCTCACGAACCGCTTCGTCAAAAACAATCAAACTGACGGTATCGTGCTGGCGAGCTGCGAGCCACGCAAGCGCCGCCACGACCATCTTGGCGTATGCGAGCTTGGAAACACTGCCGCTGGCAAAACCCATCGACGCGCTCGCGTCCAAGAGCAGCGTAACGCGGGTATTGGTTTCGCCTTCGAAGCGCTTGATGAACAGTCGATCGCTGCGCGCGTAGACCCCCCAGTCGATGAAGCGGGTGTCGTCCCCTTCGTTGTAGGCTTTGTATTCGGCGAATTCCTGACTGAAGCCGAACTCCGGCGAGCGGTGCAGCCCGGTCATGAAACCGTCGACAACCGCACGAGCGATCAGCTCGAGGTTGCCGAGGCCGGCCAGAACGTCCGGCTTTAAGAGGGCAGCGCGTTCGCGGGCTGCGTTCAAGGGCGCACCTTCTCGACGATGTCGGCGATGACGTCGTCGACACTGCGACCGTCAGCCTCGGCGTGATAATTGGTCAGCACGCGATGGCGCAGCACGGGTGCGGCCACCTTGCTGATGTCGTCGTCGATCACATGGTAACGACCGTTTAGCAGCGCTTCTGCTTTTGCTGCAAGGACGATAAACAACGTTGCCCGCACGCTGGCGCCGTAGCTGACGAAGCGGCGCACCGCGTCGGTGGCTTCCTCGGAGTCCGGCCGGGTCGCGCGGACCAGTCGCACCGCGTATCGACCGATGGTCTCGGACACCGGCACCTGCCGCGTCAGCCATTGGAACCGCAGAATTGTCTCGGCATCGGAGACGGCCGTTACGCTCGGCACGTCGAGACGCTGCGTAAAGCGCTGCACAACGTCGTATTCGCCGTCCGCGTCGAGGTGATCGAGCAGAATGTTGAACACGAAGCGGTCGAGCTGTGCTTCCGGCAGCGGGTACGTGCCTTCGAGTTCGATCGGGTTCTGCGTTGCCAGCACGAAAAACGGCGGTTCGAGCGTGCGGATGCTGCCGCGAACCGTTACCGAGCGTTCCTGCATCGCTTCGAGCAGCGCCGACTGCGTCTTTGGCGGCGTGCGATTGATTTCGTCGGCCAAAAGGACATTCGTGAACAGTGGGCCTTCGACGAAATGCCAAGAGCGATGGCCGGTTTCTGGATGCTCGTCGATTATCTCGGTACCGGTGATGTCGCTCGGCATCAAATCCGGCGTGAACTGAATACGCGAGAATTTGAGACCGAGCGCCGAGGCCAGCGTGCGCACGAGCAACGTCTTTGCGGTACCTGGCATGCCCGTGATCAAGCAATGGCCGCCGGTCAACAGCGCAACCAGCAAGCTTTCAACGACGTGCTCCTGGCCAACGATGACCGCGCGGATTTGGGCGCGCAGTTGGTCCATCGACGTACGGAAGTTTTGCACCAATTCGCGCGTTTCGTCGTTGGTGAAATCGGCGGTTGGCTGCATCTCGGCGTGGCTCATGGAAACTTCCTTGGGTTCGGTTCTTATCGTCGGTTACGAGCCGGTGCGTACCAGCTCTAAAAGTAGCTTTTGTGCGTCACGGTAGGCGGGCGCAATCTCGAGCGCATCAAGCAGCGTGGCGCGTGCGGCTTCGCGATCGCCTGCGGCCAGCTCGGCGCGGGCCTTCAAGTACAAAACGCTGGCCCTGTCGTGCGGTTCGAGTGCGAGCACCCGCCCCAGCGAGTCGCGGGCGCGGTCGGGCTCGCCAAGATCGATCCACCATTCGCCCAGCGTTAGCGCGTGGTCGGCGGCGAGCGGCGCAACCCAATCGATCCGAGCCAGGGTTTCGGCAGCCTTGCGTTTTTTGCCGGCCGCATACAGCGCGTTCGCGTAATCGGTGATTGCGCCGGGTGCGTAGCCGCCTTGCGCGAGCCACGCGTCGTAGGTCGTTTCCGCCAGGGTAGCGTCGCCAACGGCGCTGGCCGCTTGGGCCAAGGTCAGCCATGGCGCATCCGGTTCGACGTAGCCAGGGTACAACTCGGTCGCGCGTCGCGCTTTGTCGATGGCGGTGTCGAAGTCGCCGGTCTCGAACGCAGCGTGGGCATCGGCTTTGAGGTCCTGCCAACCGTCGATGTCGCCGTACAGCTCGCCGTAATTCGCTTCCACCCACGCCAAGAAATCGCGATCGAACGATGCCGTGTCGACGTCCAGCGAGCGTTCGATGGCTGACGCAGTATCGGCGCCAGCGCCGAACTCGTTGAGAACCGCGGCAAGTTTGTCGCTTCCAAACCTCGCGGCGATGTAGTCGCAGATCAGCCCCGCCTGCATGTACGACACAATCACCTGGTTCGGATACGTTGGGCGCACGAAACCGCTGTCGAGTTCGTCGATCGGCAACAGCTTGCCGGCGTCGATCGCGCTCAACACGCCTGGCGGGATACGCACTCCTGGATTCGGGCCGCTGCGCCACTCTTCGTAGACCGAGATGCCTTCGCTGAACCAGCGCGGCACGCGATGTGCGGTCGCTTCGAGCGTAAAAACGTGCGCAAGCTCGTGCCACAGCACCGTGCCCCATTGAAACTGATCGATCGGCCGGCCGGACGGCGAGTCCATCGCTACGACGTAACCGAACGTTGCGCCGAGGATGCCGAGACCCGGCATGCCGGCGGTGCGTACGGCAAAGTCTTCGTGGTCCGGATACATCTCGATAACGACCGGTTCCGACAGCTCAAAGCGATAGCGGGCCGTGAAAACCTCGATGGCCTCGCGCGTAAGCTCAATGGTCAATGCCGCCAGCACATCCACTTCGTCGTTGCGAAGTCGCAGCTCCAGCGGTGGTTGGCCGCGAAAGCGACCGCTGGTCGGGGCTTCGTCGCGTACGACCGTGAACCGATCGAACGAGTCGAGCAAGCGCAGTGTGTTGACCGCGACCGGACTGAACGGATCGAGTTCGTAGGCAGTCTCGAGGTGCTCACGGGCAGCACCGATTCGGTTATCGCGCAACAGATTGACGCCGAGCATTTCGTGCGCACTCGCAAGGTTTGGCTCCGCCGCAATCGCTCGTTCCAACCATTCAATGGCGAGTCGATAGTGGCGGGTTATCGTTAGAAAGTACGCAGCTTCTGCGTACAGCGCGCCGTAACTGGGATTCGCCGCAACGCCGCTCGCCAGAAAATCGCTGTCAAAGTCTTCGGCCAACACGTCCATTGCGACACGCAGGGCGTGCACATCGAGCTCGGGCCAATCGTTGTTCTTCGCGAGATCGCTGGCGAGATCGAGCATCAGCGCGGCGTTGTCGCGATCGCCGCGTTCGAGTGCAAATCGGGCCGAAAGCAGTGCGGCCCGCAGTCGCGCGCCGCTCGCCGCGTCGTCGTCGTTGGTCAGGAGTGGTGCAATTCGGGCTTCGGCGTTCGACTCGAAATTGCCTGCCAAGATCGTCGCCGCACCAACGGTCGCGAACGGATGTTTGGGATCGTCGGCGAGCACTTCGCGGAACAGGTCTATCGCATCGGCGTCTTGATGGGTTGACGCAAACAGTTCTGCCCAGCGGGTCTTTAAGTCTAGATCGTCGGGCGCTGCCGCCAGCGCCGAGCGAAACCATCGGTTCGCCGCCTGCCGATCGCCGAGCGCCCAAGCCGCCTCGGCGCGCACGGCATCGTCCGCCGCCGCCAACAGATTGCTGTAGCAGCCGCTGGCGGCGGCTCGGTCACCGCGCCAGGCGATACGATCGCAGTCGAGCAAGTCGGTATCGCTGACCGCGCCGTAGTGAATCGGTCGCGATGCGGACGCCTCGATCGCGATACCGAGCGCAAGGAGCGAGGCTACCGCGAATTTGTCAGCGATTCGCACGTTCGTCGATCGCCTCTTCGGTTTGCGCAAGCTCGATCAGTAGACGCGTAAACGTGTCGCGATACTCGTCGACCGACAGCCGCTCGCGGGCCAGCTGCAGCGCCTCGATCTCCGCATTCAAGCGATCGCGCTCGGCGGTCAAGCGGGCGAGCTCCGGGTCGTCATCGGCCGGCGCGGTTGGCGTTTCATCGATGCGCGCCAGCGTCAATCGATCGGCCCGCTGACCCGCGAGCAACGCGTGTTCGGTCGCCAGCTGCTGCGCTTCCTTAAATGTGTCGGCGACGGCGCGGGCCGCGTAGTCGAATGCCTCGCGCGCCGTGATGCGGCGATTCTTGTCGAGATCCGCGCTCGGGTCCGACAGTGCCGCCGCGAAAAACTCGCCGAAACGCGTGGCGTGACGTTCCACGCCGCTGCGTGTAGCGGTGATGATGATGCGTCGGTCGTTCGCCAAGGTGTCGCTGGCCGCGCCACTGGCACTTCCGGTCAACACGACGAGCTGCGTTCCGCCGGTCGTGTCGTCGAGCCACGTGGCGAGTTCGGTGTCGGTAAAGTCCGGGCCGGGAATGTTGAATTTGAAATCGATGTCGTTGAAAGAGCCGTGGCCGATCAAATAAACCAACAACAAATCAGGAGCGCTCAAGTCCGCGAAGTAAGCGGCGACGGCCTCGCGATTCGCGTCGGCGCCGCGCAAACGTGTGATGCGTACGTCGCCAGGCAACGTAGCCGCAGCTGCGGCGACGGCCTCTGCTTCGAGCGCAAACGCATCGGCGTAGCGCGCTTCGCCGCCCAAGCCTTCGACCACCAAGACGTCGGTAGCGGCGCAAGCGGCCGCGGCCGCGAGCAGACCAGCAACAAACGCGCTGCAGCGCACCGCCGTCATATCTGACCCCAACGCCGGCGCACGACCCACTCGAACGTTTTCAACAGCAGCAGCGCCAGCAACACCGCGGGCGCGTCCCAGATGGACTGCCGGCGGAGTTCCGTTACGCCGGCGGCCGATTCGCGCAACCGCGCCAAGAGCGTGTCGGGGTCGGCGTCGGTCAGTACCGCGCCGCCGCTCGCTCTTGCGATGGCGAGCAGCGCCGTATCGCTCGCTCGCACTCGGCGGTGTTCGATGGCGACGCTGTCACCGGCAAACGCTGCGCGTGCCGTCGCTACGACGGTGTCACCGTCAAGCGCCGTCGCTTCTAGGTAGCGAATGCCTTCGCCGCGACCGAACACGCGGCCGCGGTAAACGCCCGGCTGATCGGGCGCTGGCGTCAGCGCCAGCTGCTCGACGCCGCCGTCGCCGACAATGCTGACGGCGGCGGCTAGCCCCAGTCGCGGCTGCCAGCTGTCGTCCAAAAACTCGGCTTCGACGACGAGCCCTGGGTCGGCGGCGATCGCCCGCACCGATTCACGCTGCGGTGCCGCTGTCACCAACGTGCGCAGCAACTGGCGCCAAAAGCGTTCGTGACGCTGGTCCTCGACCGGCAACTGCATCTGCCAGCGCCACGTGCCGCCCGTTCCAAAGACGTAGCTACGACCGCGGCCGTAGGGTTGTGTGACCAGCAGTGGCTCGTCGCCGGTACTCGTGCGAACTGATAGCAGCGTTTGCGCAGCCGGTTTCAACGTGCCGACCGACTGGTGATCGGCGATGTCGGGCAGATCGTTCCAGCCGCTGCCGCTGTCGTCGCTTAGTCGTAACGCGCTCAGCGAGCGGCCGTAAACGGTGGGCGCAACGCTGACTCGTTCGCGGCGAAATGTGTCGGTTCCGAACGCCGGCAGCTGCGTCGGCAGGGCCGGCGCGAGCGCCGATTCACCCCAACCGCCGTTGCCAAGACCGTTTGGGCCGGCAATCAGCAGCAGCGAACCGCCGCGAACACTAACGAAATCGAGCAGCAGCTGCTGTTGCGCGGGCGCTAGGGCGGCAGCCTCGACACTGCCGAGCAGCACGGCATCGTACTGATACAGCTCCTCGGCGTCGGTCGGAAATCCGTCGGCAAGTTCCGTTGAGTCTTCGAGACCCTGGCGATAAAACTTGTTTGGGCTTACCCGCAACAATGATGAAAAAACGATGTCGTCATCGGCCGCGATGGCGCGGCGCATAAACTTGTACTCCCAGCGCGGCTCGCCCTCGAAATACAGAATGCGGTGGTTGCGCTCGGGCACGTCGACCACGCGCTGCAGTCGATTGTTGCGTCGTTCCTGTTCGTCGCCGAGCGGCGTCAGTTCGAAGCTCAGCGACTGAAACCCCGTGTCGGTAAGCGTCAGGTTCACGGTTTGCTGGGTCGTCGAACGGGCCGGGTCGAGTTCGACCGTCTCGGCGGCCAACAACGTGTCGCCGTTGGCCAGCACGCGCAAGCGCGCATCGCCGCCGCGGTCATGGCGGATCGTGACGATCGCGTCGAAGCGACTGCCGGCTACGGCTTCCGTTGGTACTTCGGCCGACACCAGCGCGAGATCTTCGGCAACGCTTTGCCGGCCGGTCGTCAACGCAAAGATGGGTACACCCGCCTGCTGCAAGGTCTCGAGCGCCGCCGTGTTGTCGGCACCGGTTTCCAGTCCGTCGCTCGCGACGACGACGGCAGCCAGTGATTCGCCGCGCTGCTGTGACACGAGCGTTGCCAGTTCGCTGGCTAGCGGGCTCGCCGCGGCGACTGCTGACACCTCATCGTAGCTGTCTACCGGTGTCGCCGTGTTGCTGAGTAGCGCCCGTTCGACGTTGTATGTGTCTTCGACGCGGTCCGCCAAATCGTCGAGGCGACTTCTGGCGGTGGCTAATCGATCGATACCGTCGTCGACGTATGCCATGCTGGCCGAATCGTCGAGAACCAGTGCAACCGTATTGCTGCCCGCGACGGGTTGTTCATTGACGAGCTCGGGCTGGGCGAGTAGCCACAAAACGAACGCGACGAGCGCGAGTTGCGCGGCGAAAACCGCCACGCGGCGAATGGGAGTCAGCGTGCCGCGGCGCCACAACAGAAACGCCAACAGTGCAGCCGCAATGATGAAAGTGCCGGGCAATACCCAGCTCGGCCCGGCGAACGCGTAGTCCAGCTGCGCCGAACGGTAAACGTCGAGCGGGAATTTAAACAGCCACTCAAACACGCGTAACTCAGTGCGTCATCGCATAGATGATGTAGCTGATGCCAAACCGATACGCGAGCGCGGTCATGTTTTCCGGATACGAGGGCGTGTCGGCGTGCTCCCAGGCATCGCCGATGTCCATATTGAAGTTGATCGCGACCATCAGCCGACCGTCGTCGTCATAAATGCCGCGCCAGTGCGGCGTGCGGCCATCACGTTCCCACGTACGGCCCGTGCGCAGCAGCATGATCGACGGGATCTGCACGCGCTGATCCAGATCGTAGAGCACGTGCAGCGATTCATCGGATTCCGGAATCTCGCGCACCGGTCGGTCGGGAAACACGCGCAGCATCGACTCCATAAAGGACGCCCATTCGAAGGTGCCGTGGAAATCGTCGACGACCAGGAAGCCACCGCGTTCCAAGTATTCTCTAAGCCGGTCGGCCTCGACCTGGTTCAAAGACCAGTAGCCGACTTCCACGGCGTACAGCCAGGGGTAGTCGAACAGGGCGTCGTCCATCACCGTCAAGATTTCGCCTTCGTCGGCGGTATTGACTCGGGTCAGCCGCTTGATGCCGCGAATCAGATGGTGCTCGGCATCTGGCCAGTCGGTCTGCCACATGTCGCGGGCACCGCGGCGATAGGCCTGCGAATTCATGTCGACCGGATAGGCCAGCCGGGCGAATTGAAACTCCGCCGGCGGCATGCCCGCGGCGAAAACAGGGAGGCTCATCGCAGCGCCGAGCACCAGCGCTGCTGCGGCGCGCTGCAACATTTTCGAGTCCTTGCGGCAAGACGGCTTGCCCTGATTCTTACAGACCCCCGAGCGTCGGGATAGTGCCGTCTCGCCATGCTGGCAGCGGTCCCGGCACGGTTCGTCGACGCCTCGACAAACCAACGCGGCGAACCCGTTGGCAGGGTTGGGTCGGTACCGCGCTGTAATAAATCTGAAATATTCCTTTAACCCAGATTTCATGGGTTCGTGGTGCGATTGTCGCCCCGGCAAGCACCGGCCTGACACGATGTCTTCTGCTTCCATACTTGTTGTAGATACCGACACTGGCCTTAGGGATTCGGTCGTCGGCGCGCTTAGATCCTCTGGGCACAGCGTGACCGAGGCGAACAGCGCCAATACGGCGCTGCAGGCGCTGCGTAACCAAACGACCGATCTGATGTTGATCGACGTCGATCTGCCCGACATGGGCGGAACCGAGGTGCTGCGCGAGGTCAAACGCGACGAGCGCTATGACCGGCTGCGGGTCATGATCAGCTGCCCGCTGCCCAGTCAGTCGCCAGCCGCCGTAACGACGGCGCTCGACGCCGGCGTCGATGATTTTCTCGCCAAACCCTACGATCTCGACGAGATGCTGGCCCGCGTAACGCTGTGTTTGCGCCGCGTACCGGTGCAGGCGCCGGAACGGCGGCTGCTGTCGGCGGGCGCTATCACTATTGACGACATCAGCCACCGCGTCACGGTCGCCGGCCAGAGTGTCGAGCTCGCCCCGCGTGAGTATCAGCTGCTGCATTTCTTTCTGAGCAATCCGGACCGGCTGTATTCCCGCGCCCAGCTGCTGACGTTCGTTTGGAACAAACCAAAGGGACTCGGCAACCGCACCGTCGATGTGCACGTGCGCCGGCTGCGGCGAATCCTCGAGCCGATGGACTGTGCCGGGTACATCCAGACCGTGCGCGGCAACGGTTACCGGTTCTCGCCGCTCGCCCATTAACGGACAAAGCGATCGTCCTTCAAAAATGAGTCAGAAGTTGACGAGGCTACGTCAAAGTTTTCGCCAGCTTATGTCAATTTCCTAAACTTCTCGTAACAAATACGTAACACAAAAGTAAGATTTCATAAACATTGCAGGCGTAACGTCTGCGACGAAATTTCGGGGTTGAGCACAACAAAACCAGACGCGCCAAAACTAGAACGACAGAACACCTGACAAGGCGCGTTGGGTGTCTCCCCACCATCGAATCAACACTCAAGCACACTCACGGAGTCAGACCCATGATCAAGAACGCCGGTCTTGTCGTCGTTGCTGCCACAGCCATTCTCGTTGGCTGCGATAGCGGTGACATCAACATCCAGCCTTCGACGACCGTCACTAACAGCAACAACGTCACGCAGACCGGTGGCAGCGCAAACGACATTTGCGCGTCGCGCACCAACTCGGGTGGCCAGACGCTGACGGGAACCGTCGACGGTAACGGCAACTGCGTTTACTCGCCGGCTTTTGCTGACGCCGGCAACCGCATCACCGCCGACATCACGTTCCCGGCTTTGCCGAACGGCGCCGCCCACATTTTCGAAGGCTCGCTGTTCATCGGCGAAACGTTCGACACCGACGCAGAGCTCGCCGCTGCTGGAATCACGCAGGGCGGCGACGGCCCGACGCTGACGGTTGAAGCAGGCGCCACGCTTGCTTGGCAGACCAGCGCTGACTTTATGATCATCAACCGCGGCTCGCAGATCTTCGCTGTCGGTCGCGCCGATGCGCCGATCACCTTCACGTCGGTTTCAGACGTCGAAGGCACGGTTGGCCCGGAAGACGTGCAGCAGTGGGGCGGCATTGTCATCAACGGTTTCGGCGTCACCAACGCCTGTGACTACACCGGCTCGGTGGCGGGTGGCGATCTTGCAACGACCGATTGCCACGTCGACGCTGAAGGCGCGGCCGGTCTTGACGAGTCGCAGTACGGCGGTGACAACAACGACGACAGCTCGGGTCGTTTGGAATTCGTCGTCGTCAAGCACACCGGCGCTACGGTGGGTAACGGTGACGAGCTGAACGGTATCTCGTTCGGCGGTGTCGGCCGCAACACGATTGTCCGCAACCTCGAGGTTTATTCGACGTTCGACGACGGCATCGAAATGTTCGGTGGCGCGGTCAACTTCGAGAATTTCCTCGCGGTTTACGTCCGTGACGATTCGATCGACGTCGACGAGGGCTACTCGGGCACCATCACCAACGCGCTGGTCATTCAGTCTGAATCGATTGGTAACCACTGCATCGAGGCGGACGGTATCGGCTCATACTCGAGCCGCGACCAGGCATCGCGCGATCAGGTTATCGCCCAGGGCATCAACAGCCGCCCGGTCATTCACAACCTGACCTGCATCATCTCGCCGACGCCGGTACAGGGTGACTTCGATCCGGGCGCGGGCTGGCGTCTGCGTGAGGGCATCTGGCCGGTCATCACGAATTCGCTGGTGATTACGTCGTTCGCCGCTGCCGACACGGGCGCCAACAACGACAACTATTGCCTGCGTATCGACAACCCGGAAACCGAAGCAGCCGCAACGAATGGCGACCTGCGAATCTCGTCGACGCTGTTCGCTTGCGAAGAAACCTTCCGTTCGCCGTTTGCCGAAACGTTCTTCAACAACAGCGGTAATCAGGCCGCTACGCTGACTGGCCTGACCAACCCGACGGCCGCCGCCGACCCCGATCTGCAGCTGCTCGAAGGCGCACCGCCGTTCTTCTCGACCGAGTTTGCGACCAGCCTCATCGACGGTATGGCGCCGTTGGCTACCGCCGATCCGTCCGTAGCGGACATGATGAACCCCGATGATCCGACGACGACGTACGTCGGCGGCATCGCGCTGTCGATTCCGGATTGGACCGCGGGCTGGACGTTCGGCATCAACCCGGACAACCGCAGTCAGCCGCTCTGGTTCGAATAAGAACGTGACACGCGACCGGATCTCGTTACTCATGTTGACGAGTTCTAAGTCGCTAACGCCATCGGTGGCGCGTGCGGTCGATCGTGAGTCGACCGCACGCGTCCTTCCGCGACGCCGACAGTGCCGGCGCCGCGAAATCGACGCATAGGCCGAACCATGAGACATCACATTCGCAAAACGCCACTCGCTGCTGCGATAACGCTGGCGCTGGCCGGCTGGCAGCCCCTGGCGTTCGCGCAAGATCAAACAGAAGAACAAACCGACCAGGACTCTGGCGGCGTCATCGTTGACGGGCTGCAGGCACCACGCAACCCAATCGAAGAAATCGTCGCTATCGGTCGCGCGCTCAGCACGGCCGAGCAACTGGTCACCGAACGCATGGACGACTCCGTCGTTGTCGATCTGCTCGGGGCTGACGCGATCAGCCGGCTCGGCGACTCCACCGTAGCCGCAGCGCTGCGGCGGGTGCCCGGGCTTACGCTGGTCAACGACAAATTCGTTTACATCCGCGGTCTCGGTGAGCGCTATTCGGCGAGCATGCTGAACGGTGCGCAAATTCCGTCGCCTGACCTGACGCGTAACGTTATCCCGCTCGACATTTTCCCGGCCGTGCTGGTCGAGTCTCTGCGGGTACAAAAAGCCTACTCGCCGGACCTGCCCGCCAACTTCGGTGGCGGCAACGTCGAGATTCGCACCAAGTCGGTTCCGGACGGCTTCGCGTTCCAGTTCGAAATCGGTGGCGGCTTTAACACGGAGACCAGCGGTGACGTATTTACGTACACCGGCGGTACCGACGATAGTTTCGGCACCGACGACGGTTCACGCTCGCTGAACCCGCAAATCATCGACACGGTACGGCAGTTCCAAGGTGACGTTGGTGTCACCAACATCGCGAGCACGCTACGCGCGAGCGATCCAAGCCTAACGCTGAACCAGTCGATCGCACAGGCCGAAGACATCAACCGCGGTCTCGGGCTGCTGCTAAACCGCGACCTCCAGCTCCAGACCACCAGCCCGGATCCGGATTTTGACGTCAAGGCGGCCATCGGCAACTCGTTCTTCCTCGGTGAAGAATGGGAGGTTGGTTTCCTGGTTGGCGGTACGTATTCGAACAACTGGCGCGAGCGCACGTCGATTCGCCGAGACTTCACGTTCCCGGACATTCGCCGCGACACCGAAGTCGAGTCGACTCGCAACGTCAATATCTCGGGTAATCTGAACTTTGGCGTCAAGTTTCTCGAAGATCACGAGATCGAAACGACCACGCTGTATCTCAGAAACACCGACGACGAGACCGCGGTCCGCGACTTCTTCAACGAAAACCGTGAAATTCCGGATGGCTTCGGCTTCCGCGACATTCGCTACGAGTTCGAAGAGCGCAACATGGTCGTGAATCAGGTTCGCGGCACGCATGTCCTCGGCTTCGATACGCGAGAGAAACTCGGCGGGCTCGGCAACCTGATCAGCTTTCTGCCGGAAGAAACCGAGATTTCGTGGTTCTTTTCCGATTCTGCAGCGCGTACCGACATCCCGAATCGGGTGGTCATCAGCGCCAACACCGTCACCGATCCGGTTACCGGTGCCGTGCAAAGCTCGGCGGTTGCACTCGACAACCGTGCTGCCGACTACGGATTCCTCGATCTCGACGATGACGTTGAAAGCTACGCGTGGAAGGCGACGATTCCGATCTCCACCGACACCAACACCATTGCGCTGTCGTTCGGTTATCAGAACGATCGCAAGAGCCGCACGTTCCAGCAGTCGCTGTTTAGCCTAGGTCCGAACTCACCAACCGACACGGGCTTTCTGTCGAGCCCGCTCGAGCAGGTGTTCTCTACGTCCAGCGTCAGCAACCCGGACAACGATTTCATCTTCGATCTCCAGGGTACGGACAACCAGAGCTACATCGCGGCAACGATCACCGACGCTTTCTTCGGTAACGTTGACTGGACCTGGAACGACACGTGGCGTGTCGCCGTCGGTGCGCGATTCGAGGACTATCGTCAGGTCGCGGTCGACTGGAACCCGTTTGGCTTCAGCGAAACGAACCCGCAGATCACCACCGATCCGGACGTTCTCGAAGCGGGTTCGTTCCAGGATGACGATCTGTATCCGGCCGTCGCTGTTACGTACATGACGAGCTGGTGGGCAGAGACCTTCCAGCTACGCTTTGGCTACAGCGAGACGGCGGTACGACCGGACCTGCGTGAAATCACCGATGCGAGCTATATCGATCCGGTGACCGGTGACCTCGTCGACGGAGATCCGTCGGTGCGACCGGCCTCGGTATCGAACTTCGATGTTCGCGGTGAGTGGTTCTTCGACAACGGCGACAACCTGACGGTCACGGCGTTCTACAAGGACATCGAGGATCCGATTGAGTTCTTTGCCACGGCGGTATCCGACACTGGCCGCGGCCGGGAAATCGTCAACGCCGAATCGGCCGAAGTCCTCGGGGTTGAGGTCGAAGCGCTGAAGGATCTGTCGTTCCTTGGTGAGGCGTTCTCGCCGTTTTTCATCCAAGGCAACATCACCGTTCAGGACTCGGAGATCGTCGCCGGTCCGAACGCCGATGCGCCGACCAATCCGACCCGCAAACTGGCCGGGGCGTCGGACTTTGTCGTCAACCTGCAGCTCGGTTTCGATTCGAACGACGCCAAGCACAGTGCGTCGCTGGCCTACAACGTGTTTGACGAACGGCTTTACCTCGCCGGTCGTAACGGTGATCCGGACGAGTTTGAGCAGCCGTTCAACTCGATGGACATCATTTACACGTGGTATCCGACCGACAACATCCAGGTCAAAGGGAAATTGCAGAATATCCTCGGTGAAGAAATCACGATCGAGCGCAATGGCGTTGTGACCTTTGAAGAGGACCCGGGCTCGACCTTTGCGATCAGCTTCCAGTACCAGTTCCTGTAAGCCGATCGGCTCTGCCAAGACCTCAATGAAAGCCCCGCTCACGCGGGGCTTTTTTTTTGCTCGTCAGGCGGGCATGGCACGGACTTATATATAAGTATCGCCAATGCGCATCGGGTGGCGGAGTTTTCATCCCGAATTCACAGTATTTTTATGAATCGACGGCACTCTGAGCACGTTGTCCTCTCCCACCCGTTTACCTTGAGGCTTTGTCTGTGAACGTTACGAAGACGTTACGCCAAGCTGCTATAGCTTTCGCCATGATGGCGTTCGCCAGCAGCGCATACGCGACTGCCGTCACCCCTGGCGTGTATTTTCTGCTCGATCATCCGGACGGTGCGATCTCGCCGCCGCCATACGGCCTGCGTACCGATATTCTGAGTCCGCCCGCCGGGCAGGGACCGACCTTCAGCGTAGAAACCGGTGCCGCGTCCGTTACGCTGACGTGGAACGGCGGTACGACCGCAACTATTGCCGGCACGCTCTACAACAATGAAACCGGCAATCTCTGGACCGTGACGCATGACCTGACCGGTGTCACCGTGGTTGGCGGTCCGAACGGCGGCTTTTTCGCAACGGCCGGCGTCCTGACGCTAGATGTACCAATGGCCGATCAAGGTCTCTACGGTGCCGCTCAATTCACGTTCATCTCTGAGCTGAAAGACGGCATGGCGTTCACCGCTCTCGGCGATGACTATCGCTGTGGCAGTCGCCCAGATTGTGGACCGCTGGTCGGCCGTGGCTGGGTTGAGCAACCGGGGGCGCAGAACTCCACCGACGACTGGCTGGTGCAGCTAACGCCGGTGCCGGTTCCTGCCGCCGTTTGGCTGTTGCTGTCAGGCCTCGGCTTGTTGCGGGTCGTTCGCCGCCGCGCGTAATCGCAGCCTCGCAATCGAACGTATCGAAGAGCCGTGTCACTTCTCGTGACGCGGCTTTTTTTGTGCCTGACGTCCGAGCAGCGGCTGCCGTCAGAGAGGCAATTGGCGGCGCTTAACCTCATGGCCGATTGCGCGATCAACACCGCTACCTCAACCGATCGTCTCCACAAATCAGACGTCAGCAACGGCCCAACGGCCTGACCGCATGACCGACCACTGTCGCTGCGGCTACGGTCGACCGCTTAGTTAGCAGCGTTGCGCTGCTGTTTCTGATAGTCGCGCTGGCGCTGTTCGCGAAGCGCCTTCGATTTGTTGCGCAATCGCGTCCGATCGCCCAACGAAAATTCCGCGGTAACGTTGAACGGGTTAGCGTCGTCTGGACCGACGTATTCGTCGCTGTCGAGGTAGGCGCCTATTAAAAGGTCAGTTTCGTGCAGCACAGCAAACAGCACGGCATCGCTGGTCTCGAGATGCGCGCCGTAATTCGACAGCCACGCATCAGCTACTCGCCAGACAGACGCCGTGTCCGCTAGCAGTGCCGCCGCCAGGTCGGCCGGTAGTCCGCCGTCGCCGCGTTCGGATTTGCGCAGCCACCACTCGCCAATCGCAAATTCGCGGTTTGCCGTTTCCGCGCGCTGCCGTACTTTTTCTAGGTCCGCCAACATTGCCACCGGGTCTACCGGCGCGTTCAACGTGGACGCGGCAATGAAGTGATCGCCGTCGGCGGCGAGAACCGTTTCCAAGAACCGCGCGTCCTGCGAGATATCAACCATGATGCCCACTCGTGCATCCGACACTTGCTCAGTGATGCTTGCGAGCGTTGCGCTTACGAGCGCGGCCGCCCCGTCTGCGGTTGCGAGCGCCTCGCAGCCCTTCGTCCGCCCCAAGGTAGACGGCCTGAGATCGATCAGAAAATAGTCCGGTCGAATATTCGTCGTGACCGCGTCTGCGAGTTCGGCAATCCGCCCGGCGGTTTCGACTGTGCACTCAGAAGTGGTCGGCAGGCCTCGCAGATAATCGGCGTCATAGGGCTGCACGCTCAGTACGGCAATGAATTCCATGCCGTGAAAATTTAAGAATCGCCGCAACCGAGAGTAATAGTAGCGGTACTCGTCGATACGGACCGCGGCGTCCGCAAACATCGGATACGCAAAGCGTACCGCAATTCGCTCGACGCCCTGACCGGCCAGCTGTGCGAGGTACAAGCGGCTGTCGTTGATAGCGGCGCCCAGCAACGCCGGTCCATGGCGGGTATCGGCGGTCGGTAGCCGAACCGTCTGCGCAAACGCTGGCGATTCAGCGCCGGCGGCGAATTCGTTACGGAATGCGTCGGTGAGCTGTTCAGCCGCTTGGACGGCGGTGCCGTCGAAGCCGTCGGTTGCCTGGCGCTCGTCGGCGCTGGCGGTGCTCAAAATCAACACACAGCTCAGCACTGCGAGTCTTTTCATCGCAACAATCTCCTCTTGCGGGCGTAGCTAGGTTTGGCCGGCGCTGGTGCGAACGGGCGTAGCCTCGTTCGCTTCAAGCAGCACGGTGGGTGCAAACCGGTACCCCAAACCGCGAACAGTTTGGATACAGCTTGCATATTTCGAGCGTCCGAGCGCTGATCGAATCCGCATGATGTGCACGTCGACGGTACGTTCCTCGACGTGGCCGGAGGTTTGCCAGACTTTGTCGAGCAGCTGGGCTCGGCTGAACACGCGGTCCGGATTCGACATCAGGAAACGCAGCAGGCGAAATTCAACCCGACCGAGATTCAGCTCGCGACCGTCAATCGTGGCGCGGTAGCTCACTGAATCCAGCGTGAGCTTGCCGAACTCGAGTCGCTCCGATTCCCGCGACGTTTGGCAGCGGCGCAGGACCGCTTCGATGCGCAACAGCAACTCCTGACGGGAAAACGGCTTCGTGACGTAGTCGTCGGCGCCGCTCTTCAGTCCCGTAATTTTGTCGGCTTCCTCCGACTTAGCCGTCAGGATGACGACAGGCAGCTGTCGCGTGCGCGGATTGCGTCGCAACTCGCGCAGTAGCTCGATCCCCGGCGAGTCCGGCAGCATCCAGTCAAGAACCACGAGGTCTGGCATGCGGCCCTCGATCTGATCGCGAGCGGTCGCGCAATCGCTCGCCTCCGATACGAAGTAGCCGCTGCGCGACAACGTAAACGTAAGTACGCCGCGAATGGCGTCTTCGTCTTCCACTATGAGAATCGACGGCGGCTCGGCGGTCGGTAGCATCGTGTGGTGAGTATCCGTGCCGGGAGAAAAACGACTGCCAGACTATCGGCGGATTATGACTGCAAGATGTCACTTTTAATAAGGTCGCCGCTGAACTTCGAAACAAACGCGCAGCAATCAATCGTTGGGTTACCTGCGTGCGCTGCTTACGTGTTCGTAAGCACAAAACGATGTTCAGAACGTGCATGCGCTCTTGGTTAAAGATCAGTGTGCAAGCGCAGTAGTCAATAAGTGAGTCGCAGTTCGTTAACCGCGCCGTAAATCTCGCTTCACGAAATCCCAACAAAACTCGTATGGCTCGTGATTGGCGTCACACTATTTTTATTTTTGGGTCAATCGAAAGACACATACCCCGCGTAGCCTGCAACTCAGACAGCCGGGGTGACTCGGGGGTCAGGGAGAACGTGTGGTTCGGTAACCGTAAACCGGGAGCTAAGGCCACATAAATGGACGCTAAAAATCTTGTCGCTTCTAACTTCATTTTTCCTAAAAGGCTTTAAGGAATGAAAACTCTTCTAAAAGCAGTTGCTGTCATGGCACTCGCTAGCTCAGGCGTTTCTGTTGCTAACGCACAGTTCGCCGATCCGCTGAACGATGCCTCTGGCGGTAACCTGATCGTGACGATCTGGGACGAAGTCGCCAACGCATCGCTCGTTTACGCTATTCCCAACACTTTCTACCAGGACCTGCGCGGCGGCATCACGCCGACTGACTTCGGTGTCATTCCGGAATTCAACACCGTATTCGGCGGCAGTGATTCGGCCAACATCCAGTACACGGTGCTGGCCTCAGGCGCATTTGCACCAGGCTTCCCGAACACGCCGCAGCCGGCTCTGTTCGCTACCGGCCCGGTTGGCGTCAGCGGCGTCATTAACACGAACGTTTTCGGCGCTGCGCAGCTCGTCAACCAGTTCTACCAGCAGCTGAACGCACAAGCCGGATGCTCGCCGGCCGCACCGTGTACGACGACCGACCCGCAGTCCGGTATCTTCGGCGGCAACCTCGGTGACCTGTCAAACCAGCTGCCGTTCTCGGCTGCTGGCACTGTCGGTGACTCGCTGGCGTTCTACGACCTTGCACAGACCGGTAACCCGCCGCCGAACCCGGCCTTCCCGCCGACCTTCCCGGCTGGCAACAACGCGACGGTCGTCAACACGCTCGGCTCCTGGCTGCTCGACGCCAACGGCAACCTGTCGCTGCAAGTCGTTCCGCTGCCGGCTGCTGCCTGGCTGCTCCTCTCAGGCCTGTTTGGCTTCGGCGCAATCGCTCGCCGTCGCCAGGCTGCCTAAGACAACCACCTCACCCACTGGAGATTTGACCCAATGAAAACGATTTTCAAAGGCCTCGCGGCCACGGCTGCTGTTGCAGTTGCCGCTCCCGCGCTCGCCATTGATTCGTCGACCGTTCCGGCCTCGAACATCCTGAATATCTCAGGTGCCACGGCCACGAACGCAGCTCTTTATGAGCTGGCTATCCTTGCCAGCGGCGGCGTCTGTGAGCCGGGCACGGCTGACGTCTACATCGACACTGCTGGTCCGGAAGCGACCGACGCCAACGACCAGTTCATGGTTGCCTGCACGGGCGCCGCGGGCTCGACGCTGGCCGGCACGCCGGTTCTTTACACCAAAGAATCCAACGGCGGTTCAAACAACGGCACCGAGCAGGTTGCTCGCAGCCTGACGCTGTTGTTCCTCGATCCGTCCGCTCCGAGCTGCGACGCACCGTTCACGGTTGCAGCTTCTGGCGCACTGCAGTCGTACGAGCTGCACACGAACTGCACCGGCACCGTCTCGGAAATCCCGGGCGCGGGCATCGCTGACGTAGAAGCGGCTCTGTTCACCAGCACGACTGCTGGCGACATCGCTAACCTGTCACCGTCGCCGCTGTTCCAGATCCTGTTCGCACCGGCTGTTTCGTTGAACCTATATCGCGCCATGCAGCTGTCACAGGGCCTGACGCAGGACGACGATCCGGCAAACGTACCGAACATCACGCGCGGTCAGCTGGAAGCCATCTTCGCCGGCGTCATCGGCGACTGGACGTCGTTCAAAAACCCGGACGGCTCGACGTTCGCAACGGGCGCGACTGCACCGACCGGATTCGGTGGCGCGGTAACGAACATCTTCATCTGCCGCCGCGGTGAAGACTCGGGCACCCAGGCTTCGTTCACGTCGTTCGTCCTGAACGAGCGTTGCAACGCCTCGGTACCGATCTTTGTCGGCCCAACGACTGCGGGTTGCCTGGCTGAAGGCTGCGACTGGGACGTCAACGTGTTCAACTTTGACTTCATCTTCGCCGCTGACGGCTCGTCTGACGTTCGCGCTTGCCTCGACGCCAAAGACGATCAGGGCACGTACGGCATCGGCGTACTGTCGACCAACACGTCGGTTAACAACACCGACCGTGAAATCCGCTTCCTCGGCGTAGACGGCGCTTCGCCGACACTGTCGTCGGTTGCTAACGGTGGCTACCACTTCGTCACGGAAAACGTTCTGAACGTTCGTTCGAGCGCAGCCCTGCCGGGTGGCGTTCCGACTGGCGTTGCTGGCGACATCGTCGACTTCATCGTCGACAACATCGGCCTGCCGTCGATCATCGCTGGCCTGAACGTCAGCTCGCAGAATCCGGGCGGCGACCATGGCGTCCTGGGTATCGCTAACGGCACGACGATTGTTCCGAATGCGCCGCCGGTTTCGGTTGCCACGATGCGCACCGACCCGATCAGCTCGTTCACGCGTTCGGCCGGTGGTTCGGCCAACAACTGCCAGCCGATCTCTGCCATCGCTGATGGCCAGATCCTCGGTGGTCTGCAGTAAGCCGAAGCTAAAGCTTCAGCACTGATCCCGATCAGTGCATGCAAGACAGAGCGGCACCCCTCGGGGTGCCGCTTTTTTTTCGGTGCCTGAAATCCCCTGCGACTGGCAACCACAAGGACGAAGCGATGAATGCAACGTTGGTGAACATTCTGATCCTCGCAGCTGTCGCGTGCGGTACGCTGGCGTTTGGCCGCTATTCAACGCGCTAGTAACGTTCGCGCCAATAAAACGCGTACGGCGTCGCCGGTAAACAAAGACTTTATAAAACGGCAAAGGAACCGTAACGAAACACGGTTGTGTTGCCATAAGTCGATGCGCAAAATAATCAACAAGGCGCCCGGCTGGGCGCCTTTTTCATCGCTTATCCTGATGCGGCCGAATAACGTGAATGCAATAAAGGCTGTACTGCGCGCTGCGGCTGTCGCTGCGCTGGCTTGCAACTTCGGTTACGCGCAGGACGACGTGGCCGATGAGCCGGAGCTTCGCTTTCCGATTTCGGAGTACCGTGTCGGCGGCAACACTGTGCTTGCCGCGGTCGACGTTGAACGCGCCGTCTATCCCTTCTTGGGGCCCAACAAGACCGCCGCTGATGTCGAACAGGCTCGCCAAGCGCTCGAAGCGATTTACCGCGAAAAAGGCTACAGCACGGCGTTGGTTTCCACGCCGGAGCAGAGCGTCGACAGCGGCATCGTTCGGCTCGAAGTCACCGAAGGCAATGTCGGCCGCGTTAGGGTCACGCAGGCGCGGTACGTGTCGGGTCGGCAAATCGCCGGCGAAATGACCGCGGCATCGCCGGGCGAGCCCATCCATTTTCCAGAGCTGCAAACCAACCTGTCGAGAATCAACCGCGTATCGCCGGATCGCGCGGTCACGCCAATCCTGAAACCGGGCCGCAACCCCGGCGAGGTTGATTTGGAACTTAGGGTCGACGATACGTTTCCGGTCCATGCGTCGTTCGAGCTCAACGACCAGTACACCGTCGACACCGAAGAACTGCGCTCGACGGTTAGCCTCGCGTACGACAACCTCTGGCAACGCTTCCATTCGTTCTCGGTGCAGTACACGACGGCGCCGGAGAATCAGGAGAACACCGAAGTTTGGGCCGGTACCTATCTATGGCGTTTTCGCGACCGCAACGACGTGCTGGCTTTCTACGCGGTCGATACCGCGAGCGACGTTGCCACCGTTGGCGATATCAATGTGCTCGGCAATGGGCGCATCTACGGCTTTCGTTGGGTCAAACCGCTCGCCAGCGATTCGTCGTTTTTCCATTCGACGACGGTCGGGGTCGACTACAAGGACTTCGATGAGTCAATCGACGACACGCTCGAGACGCCGGTCAGCTATACGCACTTGTCCGGCAGCTACAACTTCGGCTGGAACCTGGATAGCTACCGCTCGAGCTACGGTGTCGGCGCTGGGTTCGCAATCCGAGCGCTGGGCAATTCGCCGGAAGAATTCGAAAACAAGCGCTTCAATGCCAACCCGAATTACTTTTACCTGCAGGCCAACACGGAACAGCTGCTGCGCATCTGGGGCGGCGTCGGCCTATACGGCAAAGTTGCCGGTCAGTACACGACCAAACCGCTGATCAATAACGAGCAATTCTCGATTGGCGGCTTCAACACCGTGCGCGGCTATCTCGAAGCCGAGCGCTTGGGTGATTTCGGTGCCTTCGGTACGTTCGAGGTGCGCAGTCCCGATTTCGGTCGCGCCATCTGGGATGAGATATCGACGTTTTACCTGTTCGCGTTTTACGACGCTGGCACCGTGGCCATCCATCAACCGCTGCCGGGTCAGGATCCGAGCAGCGAGTTGTTCAGTACCGGTGTCGGCTTTCGATTTGCCACAGAATTCGGATTAACGGCAGCACTCGACTGGGCCCGGCCGCTGCGCCAGTCCGTGAACATCGACGAAGACGAAGATCGGCTGCACTTCGCGCTGCGCTGGGGATTCTAGGTCATGCACACTCGCGCGCGTTCGTTGCTGCCGTCAACCGCTGCCGCCGGTCTGGTTTTACTGAGTGGACTCTCGGCGCAATCATTGGCGCAGGAACTGCCGGTGCCTTGTTCGGGCGGTGCTTGCGGCGCCAATGGCCCTGCTACTTGGGTGACCGACGGCAGCGTCACTGGGTCAATTGCCGGTAATACGTTCAACATCAATCAGTCGACGCAAAGCGCGACGTTGAACTGGGCGAGTTTCAATATCGGCGCAAATGGCGTCGTCAATTTCAATCAGCCGGACTCGGCGTCGGTTGCCATCAACAATATCTTTCAGAGCGACCCGAGCCAGATCTTCGGCGCACTGAACGCCAACGGTCAGGTCTACCTGATCAACCAAAACGGCATCCTCTTTGGCGAAACGGCGCAAGTGAACGTCGGTGGGCTGATTGCTTCGTCGCTCGGGCTCACACCGCAGGCAATCGCTGACGGCATCGTCGGTGCGTCGCTGGAGTCGGCGCCGGCCTTCGCCGCGTTTGTCGACCAAAACGGTGATCCGCTGCCGAGCGGTGCGATTACCGTCGAGAACGGCGCCTTCCTGGGCGCAGAAGGCGGCCAGATATTTTTGTTTGCGCCTGAGGTGGTGAACCGCGGCACGATCGAGACACCCGACGGCCAAACCGTGCTCGCCGCGGGGCAGGAGATCTACCTCGCCGCGAGCGACGACCCGAATCTTCGAGGTTTGATCGTCGAAGTAAACGGTGATGGTGTTGCTACCAACGGCGATCCGAGCAACGCCGCTGCGACCGCCGGAGAACTGATCGGTCAGATCGCCGCCGATCGCGGCAACGTCACCATCGCAGGCTTTGCAGTCAATCAGCTGGGCCGTGTCTCGGCGACGACGTCGGTACGGCAAAACGGATCGATTCGCCTCGTTGCTCGACGCGACGTCGGCGTCCGCGTGTTGCCCGACAACACGGTCGATCTATTGCCGACCGAGGGCGGTACGCTGGTGGTTGGCGAGCGCGCCGAGAACGTGATCGCACTCGAGACCGCGAGCGACGAGTCTACGGTCGACGTTAACGAGCAGCCGCCGTCCGCCATCGAGCTTGACGGCGCGACCATCGACATCCTGGCCGATGCCCAGCTGGTCGCCCCGGCCGGTCAGGTCACTATCACGGCACGGGCGAATCCGCAGGTTCAGCCAGAGTTCGCGGCTGCCGAGCCGAACGATACGCGGCTATTTATCGACAGTGGCGTCAGCATCGACGTGTCTGGTGCAGATGTCGAGCGTTCGGTCGAAGACAACATCATTCAAGTTGAGCTGCGCGGTAATCAGCTCGCCGACAGTCCGGCGCAGCGCGAAGGCGATATTCGCTCGGACAGCGTGTTGGTCGACATTCGCCAGCGTGGCGTGCGCGCAGATGGCAGTGAATGGCAAGGCACGCCGTTGGCGGATGCCTCGGGGGAAATCTCGAACATCGAGCGCACGGTCGGTGAGCGCAGCCTGGTCGGCGGTACGATCGATCTGTCATCGGAAGGTGCAGTCATCGTAGCCGATGGCGCCGTGCTCGATGTGTCGGGTGGCGTTACGACCTACACCGAGGGCGACGTTACCACCAGTCGCGTGCTCGGTGCCGACGGCCAGATCTACGACATCGCCGAGGCCGATCGCGATCGCGAATACGTCTCGGTCATCGATTCGTTCGTCGTCGAACACCCGCGCTGGGGCGTGACCGAGGTGTTCGACGGCTTTCAGGCCGATGCCAGCGGAACCTTCGAACAGAGTTATGTGGAAGGCTATGACGCCGGTTCGGTCAGCATCATTTCGCCGCGCTTCATCCTCGACGGGGCGATCGTCGCCGAAACGGTTGCGGGCCGATACCAGCGTTTTGCGCCCGGCAGCTTCGACAGCTCGGTGTCGCTGTATCGCCCGTTCGATCAACTGCCGCTCGGCGGCGAGCTGACGCTCGGCGGCGACCTCGCGCCCGGCGGCGGTGCGTTTCAAAACTCGGTGCTTGGCAACGTCGATATCGCTTCGGGACTGGTGTTGCCGACATTGACGAACGCCAATGGGGATCAATTCGATCCCCGTAACGACCGACTCGACGACGAATTCGTCAGCCGTCTGCGGCCCGAGCTCGTCGGCGACGGCCGGGTTGCCCGTACGACCGTGCTCGCCAACGGGCAGATTGCCGCCGGCGAGGAGCTGGCGTTTGACCTGCCGGGGGCCGCGTCGATCGATTTGACGGCCGCCGAAATCATCTTCGGCGCTGACGTCGCAAGCACTAGTGGCAGCGTGCGTCTGACGGCGCGACCGTCGGTCAGCAACGCCGAGAATCCGTCGCTGACCGTCACCGGCGGCGCCAACATCGATCTGTCTGGTGTCTGGGTCAACGACAATCCGTTGATCAGCGACGCCACCGACCCGCGACTGATCGACGGCGGCACGTTCAGCGCCGTCGCCAACGAGGGCGACCTGACGTTGGCCGAGGGCAGCGTCATCGATGTGTCCGGCGGCGCGTACCGAGATGCCGATGGCACGGTAACTGCCGGCACAGCGGGCTCGATCACGTTGGCTTCGTCGCCCGACCGCAGCGCCGAAACGTCGGCGACCGTTATTGACGCTGAGTTTCGCGCCTTCGCGTTGCTCGACGGCGGTTCGCTGTCAATCACGGCAGGGCTCATCTGCATTGCCGCAAACGACTGCGCCGACGACGACGGTGAGCTGTCGCTGACGCCGGATTTGTTCGTTCCCGCCGGCTTCTCATCGGTGTCGGTCAATTCCAACCAGCTCGGTATCGACGTTGCGCCGAACACGCAGATCGCCGCACAGCAGGTTAACCGTGAATTCAACGGCAACACGAGTTTGATCGCGAGCGGCACGCCATTAGAAACGTTCACCGATATCGTGACGCTGCCCGACGTTTTCCGACGGCCGGTCGACGTGTCGCTCAACGCCGCAACCAGCGATTCCATTCTGCTCGATCTGGACGCCTTCAATTCGGCGCAAGGCCTGATTTTGGGCGAAGGCTCGCGCATCGATCTCGATCCGCGTGCGACGCTCGATCTGGCTGCCAACTCGACTATTTCGCTGCAGGGCAGTATTCGGGCTCAGGCGGGCACCGTGAACGTCTCGCTGTCGAACAATCTGGTGCCGCTGTTGACGCGCCCCAGCGGCGGCATCTGGCTTGGCGATAACGCCAGCATCGACGTCAGCGGTACGTCGCTGTCGCAGGTCGACAGCCTCAATCGGCGGCTTGGCGAGGTGTTCGATGGCGGTGTGGTAAACATCACCGCGAATCGCGACGGCATCGTGCTAACGCCCGGTTCGGTCATCGACGTTTCGGGCACCGAGACGGTGCTGACCGTTCGGACCGGCACCGCCAATGCCCCCGGATTTGCGGATCAGCTCGTCGGCTCTAATGGCGGTGCGCTGAACCTGGCGGCCGCCGAATACGTGCTGACCAGCGGCACCTTGAACGGTGCTGGCGGCGACGTCGACGGCACGGCCGGTGCTGCGCTCAGCATCGATATCGATGCACAACTGCGCGGCAACGACCCGACCGGCGGCCGCGAGCCCAGCCTGTCGTTGAATACCCGGCGCATTATCGTTTCCGAGCAAACCGATCGGATCACGGTTGCGCTCGGGGCAAGCGTCCCGGAAGCTTTTGTCGGCGTTGCAACGATCAGCGCCGAGCAGATCGAGCAAGGTGGTTTTTACGATCTCGCGCTGAGTGCCGAAACGCTGCAGACGTTTCGCAACGGCCAGCCGTTTATTGCCTCGATCGGTGAGGTCATCCTCGCCGGCGGGCTCAGTTTGGAGTTGCCGGGTCGGCTGACCATCGATGCGCCGCGGCTTATCGGCGGCACTGGCGATGCGTTCGTCAGCGCGTCGAGCATTCGGCTGGGTCACGAATCCGTGCAGCTCCAGCAAATCGGCGATGCGCTCGACAATCCATTCGGATCGCTGCAGCTAAACGCCGATTTAATCGATCTTTTGGCAAATGTCCGCGTGGCTGGCTTCGAAGACGTCAATTTGGTGAGCGCCGGCGACATTCGCGCAACCGGACTGCAAGTGAGCGGCATCAACACATTGCCGGGTTCGCTGGTCACCGATGCGCCGCTGACGCTCACGGCAACGCAGGTCTATCCAACTACGCTCAGCGACTTCCGCTTCGTCGTCGAAGGCGAGACCGGGCTGTTGACGGTCGCGCCAGCGACCGGGCCCGGCGCGCCGGTGCTGTCAGCGGGCGGAACACTCACGCTCGATGCGGCGACGGTAGACCAGCAAGGGGTGGTGCGCGCGCCGTACGGCACAATCAACTTCACGGGCACCGATGTTCTGCTCGCTGACGGCAGCGTCACGTCGACGTCGCTAGACGGGCAGATCGTGCCTTTCGGCACGCTGCAGGGCGGTCTCGACTGGACCTTTTCGCTCGGCTTCAACGAAACCCTGGTTTTCGACGGCGAGCTGCAGCCGGTGCCCGAACAACGCGTGAATCTCGACGCGGCCAACGTCGACCTGCAAGACGGGGCTCGCATCGACGTTTCAGCCGGCGGCGATCTGCTGGCGTACGAGTTCGTGCCGGGTATCGGCGGGTCCACCGACTATTTGTCGGTTGACGACAACCCCAATCTGTTCGCGATCATTCCCGATCTCAACCTGTCGGCGGCGCCAATCGATCCCGCCGAATCGGACGGCGTAAACCTTGCGGTCGGCGATTCGGTGTTTCTCGACGGTATCGGCGATTTGCCCGCCGGTAACTACACCTTGCTGCCGGCGCGTTACGCCATATTGCCGGGGGCACTTTTGATCTCGCCCGTCGAAGGCTACACCGACATCCTGCCCGGAGAGGCGTTCCAGGGCCTCGACGGCAGCGTCATCATTGCCGGTCGCGCAACTGTCAACGGTACCGATGTCCGCGCGACGCGCAGCCAAGGGTTTGCGCTGCTACCGCGTTCGCGTGCCTTCGAGGAAGCGCAGTATGACCTGGCCCTGGCCAGCGAGTTTTTTGCTGACACCACTGCGCGAACGCCGCTGGATGCCGGCACGGTCAGTCTGAACGCAACAGCGACCTTGAACCTCGCCGGCGAGCTGGTGGCGACGACGAACAACCGCGGCGCGGCGCTCGACATTGCCAGTGAATTCTTGCGCATCGTCGACAATCCGACCGGTGCCGATAACTTCGTTGAGATTCGGGCAGACGACGTGGCGGCGCTGGGCGCCGAAAGCGTTTTAATCGGCGGTCAACGCACCATCGGTAAAGACGGCGTCATAATCGCCCCAACCGCGTCGGTGGTCGAGGTTGCCGACGGTGTGACGGTGCCGAACCCCGAGTTGCTGTTGGTGGCCACCGATCGCGTAACGGTCGGCGAAGGCGCGCAACTCGTTGCGACCGGCAATGCGACAGCCACCAGCGATTTGCTGGTCGACGGCGATGCGGCGCTCATTCGAACCAGCGCCGGCGGGCAGCGCAACATCGTACGTACCAACGCCACCGGTGTTTCCGGCGATGTCAACGTCCAAGCGGGTGCGGTGCTCTCAGCGACAGGTTCCATTGCGTTGGATGCGACGCGCGACGCCGTGTCCGACGGCACGATCGACATTGATGGCGGCTCACTGCGTCTCGGTGCCGCAAGTATCGTGCTGGGCGATGCACCGGCCGACAGCTCCGGCCTGGTGTTGGACAACGCAGCGCTGAGCTCAATCAACGCATCCGAAGTGCTGCTCGTCAGCCGCGCTGACGTCAGCGTCTTCGGCATGGTGTCGCTCGATGTTTCCGAACGGCTGTCGATCAACGCGTCTGGGTTGACGGCTGCCAGCGGCGCTGAGTTCGATCTGATCGCACCGACGGTGGTGCTGAGCGGCAACGGCGTTGCCGCTCCGCCGGTGACCGGTGACGGCCGTATTAATGTGCAAGCGTCCAATCTCGAATTCGGTGACGGCTTGTTTACGCTGAACGGCGTCGATCAAGCGCTGTTCAACGCCAGCGATACGACGATTTTTGCCGGTGTTGGTGAGCTCGTGTCGGCCGGCGATGTCGTCTTCTCTGCCGGTTTGTTCACGCTGGGAGCCGGTGCCGACTATCGAGTTCAGGCGACCAACGCGCTGCGCTTGACGGCCCAGGGCGACGGTGGCACCGGCGCAAGCGTGCCGGGCGGCCGACTGGTGCTCGCGAGCGACAGCGACATCGAGATCGATGCCCGAGTCGATGCGGCGAGCGGCATCCTAGAGGCCGTCGCTGGCGGTAACGTCATCGTCGGGGCGAACAGTCAGCTCGATGCCAGCGGCGATGCTTTCGATTTTGACGGTCTTACCGTTGCCGCTCCCGGCGGGTCGGTCGTGCTGCGCTCGGCGACCGGCGATGTACAGCTCGCTGCCGGCGCGATGATTGATGTTTCGAGCGCCGCGAGCGGTCGTGGCGGCACGATCGATCTCGAGGCGGCCAATGGCACCGTTACCAATGGGGCGACACTTATCGGCGGCGGGGCCGAGGGCGGTCGCCTGCGCGTCGATGCGAATAACATCGCCAACAGCTCAGCGTTGATCGATGCGGCGGCGGCAGGTGGTTTCAGCGGCGAGCTCAGTTTGCGCCAACGCGGCCCGGGCGACCTCGACCTATCGAGCGGCCAAGTGGTCACGGCGAGTTCGCTGCGCCTGCAGGCCGACCAAGGCAACGTCAGCGTTGCCGGCACGATCGAGTTGGCCGGCGACCGACAGCGTTCACTGGACCTGGTTGCTAGCGACGATGTGCGTGTCACCGGGACGATTCGTGTTGCCGAGGCGGGCGCGGACGACTTCGGTAGCGTTATTCGTCTCAGCAGCGCAAATGCCGGTGTATTTACCGGCGCGGCTAGCGTTATAGAGACCGCGGGCGATACGGAACTTTGGATAAGCGTCACGCGCGACGTGCTGGGCAGTTTGCTCGATGCTGACGCGAGCAATGACATGATTGGCCTGGCCGGTGAGATCCTGGGCGATGCCGCCATCATCGTCGAGGGCCGCCAGACGTACGACGTTGCCGACGGATCGATCGACGCCGCCGACACCGCCGCCGACATGACCAATCCCTGGTTCGCCGACGCGGTTAACTTCATGAGCAACGCCGATGCGCTCACCGCGGCACTCGGTTTTGCCGATGACGCGCGTTTCGATCTATTGCCGGGCGTGGTGCTTCAGTCCACCGGTGATCTGACCGTTGCCAGCGATTTCAATCTTTTCAACTGGCGTTTCAACGACGTTGATCCCGCCACTAACGATGAGCGCCCGGGCGTGCTCACGTTGCGGGCCGGCGGCGACTTGCTGCTAAACGCCAGCGTCAACGATGCGTTTTCGAGCGTGTTTTTGCCGTTCCTGACCTACGACGGCGATAGCTGGTCCTATCGCCTGACGGCTGGTGCCGATTTGGCTGCCGCCGATTTACTGTCGACCAACCCAGGTACCGGTGACATCACAATCGCGCCGCTGGCGCTCGTGCGCACCGGCAACGGTCGTATCGATGTCGCTGCCGGACGTGATTTCGTCCTGAGCGATCAAACCTCGGTGCTCTACACAAGCGGTATTGCCACTGAAGGCGTGCTGCTTGCCAGCGCATTTGGATTCCGCCTCTATCCCGATGAAGGCGGCGACATCACGCTTCGAGCCGGGCGCGACATCCTCGGCGCAGAGAGCGATCAGCTGTTCACGTCGTGGCTATGGCGGACTGGTCGGTCGCTCGATGGCGTCCTGCAAAGCTCGGTGGGCTGGACGATTAATTTCGGCTCGTTTTTCCAGCCCGGCTTTCAACAGGGCATCGGTGCGTTAGGTGGCGGCAACGTTGCAGTAGCCGCCGGTCGTGACATTCTGGATTTGTCGGCAAGCGTACCGACCGTCGGCCGTCAAATTGGCGGCGTTGCACCTGCAGATAATCTGGTCGAAGTGATCGCGGGTGGCAATCTGACCGTCGAAGCCGGCCGCGACGTGTTGGGCGGTGCTTACCTCGTTGGTCAAGGCGTTGGTGAGATCGTTGCCGGTGGACGGTTCGACGAGTACACGCAGTTCGCGCCGATCATCGCGTTGGGTGATGCGCAAGTGGACGTGACGGCACGCGGCGATGCCAGCCTCGAACTTGGCGTCAGTCCGACGTTCGTACCGCAAGCGTTCGCCCAAGTGGGTAACTCGCCGACGCAGCGCAGCTATTTCTCGACCTACACCGACACAACGTCGCTGTCGATCGCCAGTATTGCCGGCACGACCACGACGACGGATCTCATCCTAGCGTCGGACAGCTATGACCGGGCCTACCGCGAAGGCCGCTTCACGTCGCTACGCGAATTCGATCCGGACCAGGTAGGCCTAATTTTGCTGCCGCCGTCGGTCGATCTCGTGTCGTTCAGTGAGGACGTTTTGCTGCCGACGTCATTGACCTTGTATCCGTCGGCTACCGGCAATTTGAATCTGCTGGCCGCGAACAACGTCACCGTAGGCAGTCAGGACGATGCGATTGCGCTGATCCTGTCGGACGTCGGTCCGCGCGATCGTTTCTCGCTCGACTTTCCAACGCAAACGTTCGACGGCCTCGATGCGCGCTTTTCGAACGTCATAGCGCGCGGTCCCGAGTTTAACGCGACGACACCGGTTCATTTGGGCGACCCCGATCCTGTGCGCGTTGTCGCGCTGAACGGTGACGTTACGATGATTCCGGGGTTGAGTGGCTCACCGCTGTTCTACTCAGCCAAGCCGGTCCGCGTTAGCGCCGGCCGCGACATCATCAATTTCTCGCTGGAGGCTCAGCATACCGACGCCGCCGATGCGACGGTGTTCTCGGCAGGCCGCGACATCAACTATCCGAGTATCCGCGCCGATCAAGGTCAGCTGCTCGCGAACAACGCGCAACTGACGATCAACGGTCCGGGCTTGCTGCAGCTGCGCGCCGGTCGGGATATCGACCTGCAGACCTCCGACGGCATCACGTCCGCGGGCGACATCAACAACAGCGTGCTGCCAGATGGCGGTGCGGCCGTCAGTCTGATCGCCGGTCTCGGCGACTCCGAGCCCGATTTCGCGACCTTCATCGAGACCTACTTCGTCGACGGCAGCGACTACAACGACGCGCTCATCGATTTCGTCAACACCTATTTGGACCAGCCGGTCAACGACAAAACGGCAGCGCTGGCGGCGTTCGACGGGCTCTCGACGGAGCTGCAAGAATCGTTCGTCGAGCAAGCGTTTTTCGCGGAGCTCAGGACGTCCGGTCGTGAGGCCGCATCGCCCGGGGAGCTCAACAACGATTTCACGCGCGGTTTCGATGCACTGACAACGCTGTTCCCCGGATCGAACCCGAACGTTGAGGAGGGTGAGGTCAATGCCTACGTGGGCGACGTACGGCTGTTTTTCAGCCGTGTTTATACGCTCGATGGCGGCAGTATCCGGCTGCTGGTGCCCGGCGGGCAGATCAACGCGGGTCTAGCCACACCACCCGAATCCTTCGGTATCAACAAGCCGCCCGAGGAGCTTGGCATCGTTGCGCAGCGTTTCGGCGATATCCAAGGTCTGTCGTTCGACGACTTCGCGGTCAACGAGTCGCGCGTGTTTGCGGCGGATGGCGGCGACATCCTAATTTGGTCGACCCGCGGCGACATCGACGCCGGTCGCGGCGCCAAAACCGCTATCTCGGCGCCACCGCCTGTCATCACAATCGATCCAACCACCGGCGCGACGCAGTTCGAATTCCCGGCCGCACTGACTGGCTCGGGTATTCAGACCCTGGCCACGTCACCCGGCGTCGAGCCCGGTAACGTCGACTTGTTTGCGCCGCGCGGCGTCGTCAACGCCGGCGATGCCGGCATCGTCGCCGGTAACCTGACCATCGCGGCCGTTGCCGTTCTCGGTGCCGACAATATTCAAGTGTCCGGCGTTGCGGTCGGTGTACCGACAGACACCGCCATCGCGCCTGGTCTCGCTAATGTAAGCGCCGTTGCAGCAAGCGCAACCAATACCGCGCAGGCGACGGTCGCGCCGGCCGGCGAAGACGAGGAAAGCGATACACCGCTTGCGGATCAGGCACTTGGGTTCCTCGATGTCTTCATTCTCGGGTTTGGCGACTGCAATCCGGAGACGGGCGAGGGTTGCGACAGCCCGTAAGGACAGCTATAGAACGCGGTTCCGACCGCCGTTCTTTACAAAACTGCAAAACTTTTAACGTAACTTGCGGCATTTACAACAACCGTGACGGCGACAGGGTGGACGGACGCCAAACGGTGAGTGGAGAAACGAGCGAATGATCACGACGAGACGCGCCTGTAGCGCCCTCGCCGGGCTGCTGTTGGCGGCTCTGCCGCTGTCTGCGCACGCGTGGTGGAGCGACGATTGGGCTTATCGGAAGAGCCTCAGCTTCAACACGACGCCAAGCGGTGCCGGTATCGAAGAGACGTTGACCAACACGCCGATGCTGGTGCGTTTGTCTGCCGGCAACTTCGAGTTTTTCGGCGACGTCAAAGCGGACGGGTCGGATATTCGATTCGTCGGCGCCGACGATGTCACGCCGATCCCGTTCTACATTGAGAAATGGGATCCGGTCACGCAGATTGGCCTGATCTGGGTGCAGGTGCCGCGGCTCGCGCCGGGCGCTGCGTCCGAGCCAGTCTATATGTATTACGGCAACCCCGACGCGCCGGCCGGGGGCGAGCCTGGCCGCACCTTCGACACGGCAACGCGCGTTGCGCTCGATTTCACGGAAGCCAACGGTGTATTTCGCGATGCGACCGCCTACGGCAACCATCCGCAGAACGACGGCGCGACCTATACCGAGGCCAGTTTGATCGGCGGTGGCGCGGTGCTCGAAGGCGCGGAAGGCACGATTCAATTGCCGCCGTCGCCCGGGTTCGTTGTCTCTCCGCAGACCGGATTCACGCTGTCGATGTGGGTGCGGCCGTCCGATGCGTCGTCGTTCGAGCCGGTGTTTGCCAGCAAGACCAGTGCTGATGGCGCTGGGTCAGTCGTGCTCGGCGCACGCAGCGGCACGCCGTACGCCACGCTGACCACACCAACGGCATCCATACAACTCGTTGCGAGCAGCCAAAACATTTCGGCCGGACAGTGGGCTCACCTCGCCCTGCGCGTTGCGCAAGACGGCACCCAGCTGTTCGTCAACGGCTTCGAGGTCGCTACCGCCGACGCGGTCGACGGCGACATTACCGGCCAATGGATCATCGGCGATCTGACCGGCGGCTTCTCCGGCGACGTCGATCGCGTGTTGGTGAGCGGCAGCGCTGTATCGCCGTCGGCGATCAAGCTTGTCGCGACCAACGAAGCGCCGTTCTCAACCGTCCTGCAGTCCGGTCAGGACGAGGGCAACGACGACGCCGGCGCCGGCCACCCGAACTACTTCCTGATCACGCTGCGCAACGTCACCGTTGACGGTTGGGTGGTGATCATCATCTGCGCGGTGATGGCCGTAATCTCGTGGATCATCATGTGGATCAAGGGCTCGCTGCTCAGCCGGGTCGAGCGGCAAAACCGCCGTTTCATGGAGCAATACCAGCAGCTGACCGGCGATCCGCTGGCGCTCGATGTCGAAGGCGAGACGATCGACACGCATCGCGAAGAGTCGGTGCTCGGCGCTGCGGTCGAAGACGAGACCAGTTTCCACCCGTCGACGCTGTTTCCGCTGTATCACGCCGGCGCGATGGAAGTGAAAAAACGCATCGGGCAGCGCTCGCCGGCGGTCGGTTCGCAGCGTGCCGGATTCTCGGCCGAAACCATCAGCGCGATTGGTGCGTCTATCGACGCCGCGCATGTGCGCCAGCGCCAGAAGCTCGACAGCCTGATGGTGCTGCTGACGATCGCGATCTCGGGTGGTCCGTTCCTCGGTCTGCTCGGCACCGTAGTCGGCGTCATGATCACGTTCGCCGCCATCGCGGCGACCGGCGACGTCAACGTCAACTCGATTGCACCCGGTATCGCCGCGGCTCTGGCGGCAACGGTGGCTGGTCTGGTCGTCGCGATCCCGGCGCTGTTTGGCTACAACTGGCTCGGCAGCCGAATCAAGGCGATCGACGCGAACACTCAGGTTTTCGGCGACGAGTTCGTCAACAAAATCGCCGAGCACTACGTGTAGGGGCTGCGCATGAAAGCTCAAGCTGAAAACGAACCGTACGATGAGATCAACATCACGCCGATGCTCGATCTCGCGTACGTGCTGCTGGTCATATTCATCATTCTGACTACGGCAACGGTGCAAGGCATCAAGGTCAATCTGCCAAAGGCCAGCGCACAACCGTCGCTCGCCGAAAACCGCACGAAGGCGATCACGCTGACCGCTGAAGGCACGATTTATCTCGATACTTACCCGGTAACGATTGACGAACTGGAGACCCAGCTGCGCTCGCTCCGCGCCGCAATCCCGGATCTTCCGGTCATCGTCAAAGGGGATGGGCAGATTCAATACGAGCGAGTTGTGGAGGTGCTCGATCTGCTCGGCCGACTGGAAATCACCAAGGTCGGTCTCGTCACGCAACGGATCGTTAAATAGGCGAACCAGCATGGTCATGACCCGCGAGGAAAAAGATCGCGCCAAGGCGAAGCAGCGCCGTTCGCTGATCGCTACCGGCATCGTCGCAACGCTGCTCGTCGGCGGCAGCGTCTATGGTGTCGTCGGCTGGCTGCAAACCCCACCGCCGAAGGTTCAGAAAGCGGTGCAGGAAATTGCCCTGATCAAACCGCCACCACCGCCGCCTGAAGACGAGCCGCCGCCGCCGCCCGAAATGGAGGAAGAAGAGGTCGACGTGCCGGAGCCGGAAGATATGCCCGAGCCCGACCCGATCGATGCGCCGCCGCCAGGGCCGCTGGGTCTCGACGCGGAAGGCGTGGCGGGTGCCGATGGCTTTGGTCTCGCCGGACGCAAAGGCGGTCGGAGTATCACGGAAGTTGGCGGCAGCCAGCTCCGCTGGTACTCGCAGGCGCTGAAGCGTTCGATCCTTGCCCACCTCGCCGATTTCGAGGAAGTCCGGTCGCGACGCTACTCAGTCGTGGTCAGTCTGTGGCTACGCCAGGATGGCTCGGTACAAAACGTCGAGCTCGAGGGCTCGACCGGCGACTCCAACCTCGATCAGGAACTGCGTATGGCGCTCGCCTCGCTGCGTCGTGTCGACGAGCGGCCACCGCAGGACCTACCGCAACCGGTTCGTTTACAAGTTGTGTCGCGACTCTAACGACAACAGTGACACTCTGGAGCATTACCCATGCGTGCAATTCTTCTGGCGGCAAGCCTGACGCTGACCTTCATGGCCGGTACTGCCGCCGCGCAAAGCAGCCAAGAGCAAGAAAAACAGGAGCTGCTTGAACTTCGCAATACCGTCGTCATTTTGCTGCAGTCATTGGTTGAGCAGGGCGTTCTAACCAGCGAGCAGGCCTCCGAAATGGTTGCTCGTGCCCAGGCCGATGCCGCCGCGGCCGCCGCCTCTGAGCCGGAATTGCGTGACGATGACGTTCGCGTTACTTATGTACCGCAATTCGTTCGTGACGAAATACGCGAAGAGCTGCGCGAGGAGCTTGGCCCACAAATCGTCGCCGACGTTAAGTCCGAGGCGCGAGACGAAGGTTGGGGTGTCCCGGCCGCGTTACCTAATTGGCTGCGGCGCGTGCGAATCTCCGGCGACATCCGCTCGCGCGCGCAGGGCGTGTTTTTCGCTTCGGACAACGCCGTCGGCACCTATCTGGATTTCAACGCCGTCAATCAGGCCGGCGGTATCGACCTTGCCGGCTTTGACGCATTGCGCAACACCACCGAAGATCGAGCGTTTCTGGACGGTCGAATCCGCGTAGCGCTGACCGCCAATCTTAGCGACAACGTCAGCGCTGGCTTCCGCGTAACTACTGGTGATCTGAACATACCGGTTTCGGCGAACCAGATTCTCGGTGGTGACGGTCAGCGCTGGGATACCGCAGTCGACCGCGCTTACCTGCGCTACAACAGCAACCCGGACCGCACGCTTGGCCAGACGCTCGTGTTCGGTCGCATGGACAAGCCGTTCGTCGGCGGCGAGCTGATCTGGGACAACGATTTTGGTTTCGAAGGCGCGTACTACGCCACTGAGTGGCGCTCCAGCGGTCAGGAAAACCGCCTGAAGTTCGGGATTGGTTATTTCCCCATTCGGGAGATCGAGTTCACGTCAGACGACGCAACGCTCGCCAGCGCCGAACTGCTCGGTACGATCGGCGTGACCGACGATGCGTCGATATCGTTGGCCGCGGCCTATCACGTTTACGACAATATCACCGGTATCCGTAACGCGCCCGACAGCGATTTGACCGATTTCACGGCACCGACTTTCTTGCAGCGCGGCAACACGCTATTCGACATACGCAACGATCTCGATCCTGCCACTAACCTGTTTGCGCTGGCGGCGGAGTTCGAGATTCTGAATATCAGCGCGCGGGCCGCGGTCGAGTTTCCGAGTGGCCAGCAGCTTTCATTTACGGCCGATTACGTCCGTAACCTCGGCTATGACGAAGACGACGTACGAGCACGCACCGGTCTCGACATTGACGAGCGCACCGAAGGTTACGAAGCCATGTTCCGCCTCGGGCGCCAACCCGTCTGGGAGCGTCGCCCGGAAGGTTTCGAGCAAGGCTGGGAGCAGGGCGACTGGTCCGTGTTGGCCGGGTATCGCTACGTACAGCGCGACGCCGTGGTTGATGCGTTCACCGACTCGAACCTAGGTCGCGGCGCCACGGACGTTGAGGGCTACGTGGTCAGTTTCGAATACGCCTTCATCGACGATTTCTGGCTTCGATTGCGCTATTTCTCGTCGAGCGAAATCGACGGCCCGCCGCTTGCCATCGACAACCTGCAGCTCGATTTGAACGCGAGGTTTTGACATGAGCACGAGCGCACGATTGCACGTATCGATTTTGGTGTTGACCGTCGTTTGCGGCGCGCTAGCGGGCAACATCGCAGCGGCGCAGACTGCACGCTCCGGTGGCGGCGGCGGCAACGATGCCCGACTGCAGGCCATGGTCAATCAGCTGAACGGCGAAAAGGCCAACCTGCAGCGCGAGAACGACGAGCTTTCCGCCGAGGTCAAGAAACTCAAGGCCGATCTAGCCAAAGCACAGTCGCAGGCGGATTCCAACGAATCGCAGCTGGCAAACGCCAACGCATCTGCGGCGCAATTGCGGCGCACCAACGAATCGGCGCAGCTGGCCATTGAGCGATACAAAGAACGCGAGCAGGAGCTGCTTACCGAGTTTCGTAAAACCGTGCGGAACTTGAGCGAAACCGAGTCGGAGAAAAATCGCGTGAGTTCGTTGCTGGCGGCAACACGCAACGAGTACCGTACCTGCGCGCGCCACAATGTCGAGATGTTCGATACCGCCATAGAAGTGCTGGACGCCTACGAGAACAAAGGCCTGTTTACTCGAGCCGCACAAGGGGAGTCGTTGACTCAGCTGGCACGCGTTCGTGTCGAGAATATTGTCGACGAGTACCGTTACGCGCTCGAAGACCAGCAGTTGGACATCAAGATTTTCGAAGACGAAGAGCCGCTCAGCTCCAACCCGTAACGACCTTTCTAGTAACGCCGATTGTTGATGTGCCGTGCCGCAAACGTTCCGCGGCACGATGGCTCGTTGTGCGTTCTTTTCGTCGCGCGTCAGTTGCAACCGTGAAGCACGCCTAGTCGAACGCCGCGCACTTGCAACTGGCGCTTCTCGGCGACAGTCGGTTCATCGAATTGTCACCTTGTTTAGCTAGCATCGCTCGCCCGAGCAGCTCGACTCCAGATAAAAAAATTATGAATCAAAGGTTACCTGCACGTTACGTTGCGGCGACGCTTGCGCTCACCACGTTGATCCTTGCCGCATGTGGTGGACCGGAAGCCCGCAAAGCCGAAGCACTCGAAGCGAGTCAGGCGTACCTTGCGGAAGGTAATCTGGACAAGGCACGCATCGAGCTGCGTAACGCACTGCAGATCGATCCGAACGACGCCGAAGCGCGTTATCTGTCCGGCGTCATTGCTGAGCAACAAGACCAAATTCGCCAAGCTGCCGGGCACTACCGAGCGACGCTCGATATCGATGCGAGCCATACAGATGCACGCGCAGGGCTAGCGAAAATTCACGTACTCGCCGGCCTGCCCAACGATGCGATCCGCATCGTTGAAGAAGGTCTCGCCGATGCGGAGTCCAAGGCAGCTCTGCTGGCCGTGCGCGGGGCGGCGCGTGCGCAGCTACGCGAGTCGGACCTCGCGCTCGCCGATGCCGAGGCGGCCGTCGCTGACGATCCTAACCACGAAGAAGGTATTGCTCTGCTGGCCGGAACGCTGACGAACGAGCAGCGCCGCGACGAGGCTATCGCTGTCCTCGAGGACGGTATCAAACGCTTACCGGACAGTACCGATCTGCGCCTGGCACGCGCGTTGATGGCCGAAGAAGACAAGGCCTACGCCGTTGCGCAGCGCCTTTATCAGGAGGTCATCGAACTCGATGCCAACAACCCTGACCGCTACCTGCAGCTTGCCGCCTTCTATCAGCGCCGCGGCAATATTGACGACGCCGAAGCGGCACTGCGGCGCGGGCTCTCCGTCGATGTCGGCGACGGTGCTGATTACGAGAATGCCGTCAATCGTCTCGTTGCGTTCCTCGAGCGGGAACGCGGGCGCGATGCCGCCGAACGCGAGTTGATCGAGTTGACGGAAGCACGCAACCCGGCCGCCAAGTCCGGTGTCGTGCTCGGCGACTTCTACAAGCGCGTTGGTGACGTCGACAAGGCGGAACAGTACTACCGTGACGTCGCCAAGAAGATGCCGCGTGAACCCGACGGCTACGACGCTCGGGTTCGGCTTGCGGCGCTGATGTTTGATCGCGGCGAGCGCGACAGCGGCCTTGCGATGATCGAGGAAGTTCTCGAAGAGAGTCCGCGAAATGCCGATGCGCTCAGAATTCGCGCCGGCCTTGCCCTCATCGAAAATCGCCCTGACGACGCCATTATCGATTTCCGCGTATTGGCGCGCGACGATCCCGAAGCGATCGTTAACCATTACGGTTTGGCAAGAGCGTTCCTGCAAAAAGGCGACACCGCGTTGGCCGAGGAAGCAATGCGCGACGCGGTTCGTGCCGAGCCAAACAATTTAGATGCCCGTATTCAGCTCGCGCAGTATTTGTCACGCGCCGGTCGCCCAGACGATGCCGAGGAACTGATCCGTTCGGTCTTGGTTCGCGATCCAGAAAACCTCGTGGCGTATGACACGGCATTTCGAATCGCGTTCTCGAAACGCGAGTGGGACCAGGCGGAAAGTCGCGCACTGGCAATGATCGCGATTAATTCCGAACGGCCAACCGGCCACTATCTACTCGGGCTTGCGAAAGAGGCCAAAGGGGAAATCGAAGCGGCGCGCACGGCTTACGAAACCGCTTTGAATCGCGATGATACCGCCGCCGAACCACTGGCTACTTGGGCACGCATGTTGGTGCGCAACGGTGAGCTCGACACCGTGCTGCAGAAGCTCGAGTTTCTGTATGCCAGCGAGCCCGACGATGCGGTCGTTGCAAACCTCTATGCCGAAACGCTCATTCAAGCCGGTGACCGGCTGGCGGCACGTGACGTGCTCGAGAAAGCGATTGCGATGTCACCGGAATGGTGGCTGCCGTACCGGACCCTTGCAGGGACATACAACGAATCGGACATCGACACCGTTGTCGCGTTGCTCGAGAACGGATTCGACGCGACGTCGGGCGCGAGCGGCATCGGTATTCAGCTGGCCGTCTTTTATGAAGATCTCGGCCGCTACAACGATGCCATCGCGATCTACGAAAAGATGCACGCGAAGGACAAGACGTCTGGCGTCATCGCCAACAACCTCGCGATGCTGATTGCCAATTACAAAACCGATGAAGCGAGCATTCAGCGCGCCGTCGAGTTGACCCAGACCTTCGGTGCAACGGACAACGCGTCGTTTCTGAACACGTTCGGCTGGGTTCGGCTGAAAAACGGCGAAGCGATCGCGGCCCTGCCGGTGCTGCGCAAAGCGGCTGATATGAGCCCTGAGTCCGCGATCATGCGCTACCACCTCGGCGTTGCATTGCATGAGACCGGCCAAACCGAGGAGGCGCGCGAGGCGCTGAGTCAGGCATTGGATATGCAGGGCAGCTTCCCCGGCGCCGACGAGGCGCGGGCACTGCTCGCCGACATCAACGCCGGCAACGGTGCGGGCTAACAGAGACTGCGGTCGTACAAGGGCTCCAACGATGACAACAACAAGCGGCGTCGGTCGCCGAATCTCGGTTTTGCTCGCCGCCTTTGTGGTTATGACGAGCGCTCATGCCAACCTGCCGGTCCAGTTGATCGATGTCGTCGCCGACGACGGCCAAGCTGCCCCGGTCGTTGTGCCGGTCAGCCTTGCCGCGGGCGCTGAGTATCGCGTTACGATCACCGACTTCGGCGTGGAGAGCTCGGCTGTCCCGCCGGCTGCGAGCATCCAGTTCGCGCTAGTCAACGATGCCGATTCGTCGACGCCGTTGACGGCCGCGAGTGTCGGCGAGCAGGCCGCGAACATCGCCGCGGGCGACTATCGTGCGCTGTTAATCGTCGTGCCGGACGCGACTGCGGGTCGAGCCAGCGTCGGCGTACGATTCGAACCGACCGACGGCAGCGCCGTGTTGATCGATCGGGTCGATGCGTTCGAAACGGTGCTGCCGGCCGAGAACCCAACGGCCTTCGATCTCACTTTCACGGTGCCCGCCGACGGCGACTACGAATTCATCGTCAACGATCTGGCGTTTCCCGATGCGTTGAGCGGCGTATCGGCGATCGCGATCCGACTCAGCGACAGCTCGGTGCTCGGCACGCTATCAGGTTCCGGCACCATTGCCCTCAACAGTCTCGTCGCTAGCGAAAGCATCGCGGTGTCGCTGGTTGCAACCCGCAGCGATGTCTCTGCGCGCAGCAGCCTCGGCTATCGATTCGCGCCGGCGGCAGGCGGTGCCGATGTCGCCGCCGAACTGCTTGATTTGGGTGACTTCAGCGAGGTCCGTAACGTCTTGGTACCGGCCGCGCCCAGCGGTGCGCCGCTGACCTTGACGGTGACCAATTTTGGCAACGTCAACGCGCTGAGCGTGGCGGCGATTGATCCGGCGACGAACACCGCCGTCGTACAGTCTGGCGCGGGCAGTACCGCGCTAAACGGCACAGGCGATCCACTCACGCTGCGCGTTGCCGCGGCCGTCGGCGCCACCGGCGGTGTTGGTGTGCTCGTCCGGGATGCCGCGAGCGATACGCTGCTCGAAGACGTCGTTGCGCTACAGCCGGCGGCGACCGTCGACGGATTCGCCGTCATCGAAGGTAACTTCACCGTGCCGGCCGCTGGCGACGTCACGGTCAACGTTCGCGATTTTGCGTTCCCGCAAAGCTTTGCGTCGGTAAACACGGCGGTGGTTCGTGATGGCGCCATCGTTGCGTCGACCAGCAATTTTGGACCGCTGATTTTTGCCGCTGACAGCGGCGAGTACTTCGTAACGGTGGTTGCCGTGACGACCAACCCGACTGACGCGGGCCTCGTTGGCCTCAGCGTCGACGAGGCGGCCGGCGGTTCGCTGCTACAAACTAGCGCGGCTGCTGGCGGTGCGATTCGAACGATCGACGTAGCGGCAACGAGCGCGACCACCGCCGTCGTCGAGCTGACCGATCTCGACTTTCCGGCGTCGTTCTCGCAGCTCTCTGCGGTTGTTACGCAAGGCGCCGATCTGATCGGCACACTGCTCGGTGGTGGCACGTTTGAATTCGATGTCGTTCCCGGTAGCTATCAGCTCAACGTCATTGCAACGCCACAAAGCACGACTGGCTATGCCAGCTTCAACGCAATTGTCGACGAGCGCGCGCCGCTGCCGGTGGTGACGTTCGGCTCCGACACGCTATCTGTTGCGACCGGCGGTAGCGTAACCCTCTCTTGGGACTCGAGCGATGCTACGGCCTGCACGGCGTCCGGTGCGTGGCTGGGGGCGCGACCGACGAGCGGCACCGAGGACATTACAAACATCACGGCAGAACGGACTTTCACGCTGACGTGTGACGGTCCGGGGGGCAGTGACGTTCAGTCACTGACCGTATCTGTGCAGGCGGCCGGTTCCGTATCGAGCGGCGGTGGACCGCTTGGACCTGTGATTTTGGCGTGCCTCGGCGTATTTGCGCTCGCGCGCCGAGCGAGCGCTAGGCGCTCTCTGGCTGCGCGCTGACCGGCAGCGCGGCGAGCCGAAACACCGCAACGATCGCAACGGTGTAGAGCAGCGTATAGACGCCGGTCCACGCGGCGAACGGCAGCGTTTGCGTCAAATACGCCGCTATTGTCAGTTGGTCATAAAAGCCCGACCACGCGTAAAAGGCGACATTCGTCAGCACGTAGGCAAACGCCGTTGCGCCCAATGCGCCGCCAGCCAGCGTCAACCACTGATTGCCTTTGCGGGCATCCTGCACCGGCCCGGCGAGTAGGCGACCCGTCATAAAAAGCACCAACCAGGCAAGCGGCAGCGCGATGTAGGACGGTCTTAAGCAGCCGACGAGATTGGTCAGCGATCCGCCGCACAGCGCGGTCACATCGAGCGTGAACGCACAGGCAGCGAGCAGCGCGAACGCGTACCCGCGCCCGACCATCAGCCCGGCCAGCAAAAATACCGCCCATGACGCGTCGTGCAGCGTCACATTCAACGCGTCACTAAACCAACCGCCGCGGGTGAGCAGCATCAACGAGCCGAGCACGCCGATGACGAGAGTGTTGCGAAGAGCCGTCGGCCGCATAAATCGAGCCCTGCATTTGGGAGGTATTTGGTAAGGTCGGGACTCTAGTCAGCGGCCTCAGGGGTGTCAAACGGCGGAACACGCGGCTGTTCCGCTGCGCGGGCACGAGGGCGTCGCGGCACGGAATTGCCTGAGAGCGACTCATGAAAATCTCGATCCTTGGCGCCGGCAACGTCGGCACGGCACTGGCGAGCGGCTGGCGTCGCAGTGGCCATGACATCACCTTCGGCGTGCGCGATCCGAACAAACGCGAGCTTGCGGCGTTGTGCGAACAGATTGGCGCCAGAGCGCTGTCGATCGGCGCTGCCGTTGCAGACGCGGACGTTGTGGTACTCGCCGTGCCTTGGGACGCCGTTGATGCCGTGTTGGCCGCGACCGGTTCGCTGCAAGGGCGAACCGTGATCGACTGTACCAATCCCATCGTCATTGATGAGGGCTTGCTCAAACTCGCTATCGGTCATACCAACTCCGGCGGCGAGATCGTTGCCGCTAAGCTGCCGCAGGCGCACGTCGTTAAGACTCTCAATCAAATCGGTGCGGAATTGATGGCGGACAACGAGTCGCTTGAGAATCGGCCGCTGATGTTCGTCGCCGGGGACAACGACGACGCCAAGCAGACCACACTGCAGCTGGTGCGGGAGCTCGGTTTCGAGCCTCAGGACGCGGGCAGCATGCAGGCGTCGCGATTGCTGGAGCCGTTCGGCATGCTTTGGATCAATCAATCGATCTATCAAGGGCTCGGCCGCGGTTGGGCTTTTGGCGCCGTTCGCCGCGCGCGCGGCCGATCCTGAGTCCCCGCGGTGCAGCAATGCACCGATCTGCCCCAATCTTGGCCCGAATCGGCATCGATTGGCGCCTAGCCGGTGCAGCCAGCGCGCCAATCTAGTGCACCACGGCGCTGATCGGTCGCCATAGCGACCGATCGAGCAAATTCGTCGCTGTCGCGGCGAAGCTGGTCCGCTTCTTGCTTTAAGTCACCCCGGCGATCACGCGCGATCGTCTACAACGACAATCAAAGCAGGAAACGGGACATGAACAAGCAACGACTCCTGAGCGCAGCCGCGGGTGCGCTCGTGTTCACCTTCAGCGCTACGGCGAGCGCCGGCGAATGGACGGCCAACGCCGCTGCCAGCAACAACTACATCTGGCGAGGCCTCACGCAGAGCGAAAACGAGGCAGCCGTGTCGGGAGGCATCGATTTCGCGGCCGACAACGGCTTCTACGCCGGCACTTGGGCATCAAACGTCAGCTACGCACCGGGCGACGTGTTCTCCTACGAGCACGACGTGTACTTTGGGTTCGCCGGTGAGGCCGGCGACATTAGCTACGATTTTGGCTACCTCTACTACAACTATGACTCAGCGGCGGAGTTCGATTTCGGCGAAATCTACGGCTCGATCGGCTTTGGCGCGTTTAGTCTAGGTCTGAATATTCTCGCGAACACCGAGGCCGACGAAGGGCCCGGTCAGGATTTCGGTTTCGGCGAGGCGTTCTATATCTCGGCTGACTACGCCACCGAAGTGGGCGACAACGGCGTCGAGCTCGGTTTTCACGTTGGCTACCACGACGGCGATTTCAACGAGGCATTCAACGGCGTGCCGGACAGCTACGTTGACTACAACGTGTCGTTGGCCAAAGACGGTTTCATGTTCATGATCAGCGGCACCGACCTCGACGATACGCCGACACCGGACAACCTCGACAACGACGAGATCAAGTTCGTCGTGAGCTACTCGGTCGAATTCGATTTGTAGTCGAAGCTTTAACGGCTGACGCAACGTATTGAATCAAAGCCGGACCCGCGTCGCGCGGGTCCGGTTACCGCGATATCTGGCTGGGCTTCACCAGACCCCTGTACTACACTTTTTGGTAGTTGGGGTGCGCTAGGGGAGGTCCATCGTGGCAGAGTTCAAATTGAACGGCGAGACCGTGTCGACCGACAGTCCGGACGATACGATGTTGTTATGGGTATTGCGGGACGAGCTCAAGCTCAAAGGGACAAAATTCGGCTGCGGCATCGCGCAATGCGGTGCCTGCACGGTGCATTTGAACGGTGTGGCCGTCCGTTCGTGCTCGACGCCGATGGCGGCCGTTGCCGGCCAGACCATCACAACCATCGAAGGGCTAGACACGCCGGCGAGCGCTGCGCTGAAGGCGGCTTGGGTCGCCGAGCAAGTGCCGCAGTGCGGCTATTGCCAGTCCGGCCAAATCATGCAGGCTGCGACTTTGCTCGCCAGCAACCCGAATCCGTCCGATGAAGAAATTGTCACGCACATGGACGGCAATTTGTGCCGCTGCATGTCGTACGCACGGATACGCCGTGCCATTCGCGCCGCGGCGGACGAGGAGGTGTCGGCATGAGCATCGATTCACGCCGCCCGACGCTGTCACGACGCAGCTTCATCGCCGGCTCAACCAGCACCGGGCTGGTCATGGGGCTCGGCGTCGTTCTGCCCGGCTGTAGCCGCGACGACGCTGCTAGCGAGATTAGCGACAGCGGCGCCAGCACGATCTTCTCGCCATCGGTGTGGTTTGAAATCGCTGCCGACGGTGCGATCAATATCAACATTGCCAAAGCCGAGATGGGGCAGCACGTCGGTACGGCACTCGCCCGCATCGTCGCCGACGAATTGGGCGCCGACTGGAGCAGAGTGTCGCTGACGCACGTCGATTCGGACCCGAAATGGGGCTACATGGTGACTGGCGGCTCCTGGTCCATCCATACGAGCTTCGCCGCTCTGTCGCAGGCCGGCGCTGCGGGGCGCACCGTGCTTGCCGAGGCGGGCGCCAGTTTGCTCGGCGTCGCCGCTGACGCCGTCACCGTTGCCGACGGCCGCGTTACGGCTGGCGACGAGTCGCTGGAATTCGCCGAGATCATTCGGCGTGGCGACATCAGTCGAACCTTTACCGCCGAAGAGCTCGCAGCCTTGCCGATCAAGCCTGCGGCCGAGCGTCGGCTGATTGGCAAAGCGGTCGATGCGCAAGACATACCGGCCAAGGCGAGCGGCGAGGCCGTCTACGGACTCGACGTCGAGCGCCCCAACATGGTGTACGGCCATCCGCTGCTGCCGCCGACCCGCTACGGCGCTAGCATTACCAGTATTGACGACAGCGCGGCACGCGAAGTGCCCGGCTACCTGCAGACGGTGCGTATCGACGACCCGAGCGACACGATCCAGGGTTGGGCCGTCGTTATCGCCGAGTCCTTCCCAGCCGCGATGAAGGCGGCGGCAAAAGTCGAGATTGAGTGGCAGCCCGGCGATACCGCCGCGGTGTCCGAAGCAGATATCCAGGCCGAGGGCGCGCGCCTCGCCGCCGACACGAGTGTTGGCACACGAGTCGTCGACGATGGCGACGTCGATGCGGCCGCCGCGGCGGCATCGGCAACGCTGACGTCGACGTACCGGACATCGACGGCGCTGCATTTCACCCTCGAGCCGCAAAATGCATTGGTCGAGTGGGTCGACGGCCGTTGTCACATTCACGCCGGCAACCAATGGCAATCGCTGATTTTGCCGGTGCTGGCTGCGGCTCTCGAGGTCGACGAAAGCAACATCGTTCTGCACCAGTACTATTTGGGCGGTGGTTTTGGACGGCGCCTGTTCGGCGACCAAATGATTCCCGCCGCGCTCGCCGCACGCGAGCTCGGTCGGCCGGTCAAGCTGGTGTTTCAACGTCCCGACGACAGCCGCTTTGACTGCGTGCGCTCGCCGAGCGTCGCGCGGTTTACCGCAAGCTTTGATGCGCAGGATGAGTTGACGGGAATCGACCACGCTGCGGCGGCCGGCTGGCCCACCAAAGCGATGGCGCCGGCCTTTCTCGGTGACGGTGTCGACGGCAACGGCAAGTACGATCCGTTCTCGATTAGCGGTGCCGACCATTGGTACACCTTGCCGGCACACCGCGTACGCGCGATCAACAACGAACTCGCCCAACGGACGTTTTTGCCCGGCTGGTGGCGTGCGGTCGGTCCCGGCTGGATCGCCTGGGGCGTCGAGAGCTTCATGGACGAACTCGCGCGTCGCGCTAACGTCGACCCGATTGAGTATCGGCTGGCGCGACTCGACGCTGCCGGCAAGAACGCCGGCTCAGCGCCGAACTCCGTTGGCGGTGCGGCGCGTCTTGCCAACGTGCTCGAAGATGTCCGCGAACGCTCGCCTTGGGGCAGCGCGCTGCCGGTCGGCGAAGGACTCGGCGTCGCAACCTCGTTCGGCCAAGAGCGCAACATGCCGACATGGACCGCGTGTGTTGCTCATGTTGCGGTCGACGGTGACCGCGTGAGCGTCAAAAAAATCTGGCAAACGATCGATTGCGGTACCGTCGTGCATCCGGACGGCGCCATGGCGCAGGCCGAAGGCGCGACTCTCTGGGGCGTTAGTATTGCGCTGCACGAGGGCACGACGTTCGCCAACGGCAACGTCGTCGATACCAATCTCGATACGTACAAACCGTTGCGCATGTCGGACGTGCCTGAGCTCGACATTCGTTTTGCCGAGAGCACCGAGTTTCCGAGCGGGCTCGGCGAGCCACCGCTGATCGCGGTGCCGCCGGCGATCGGCAACGCGATTTTTGCCGCGTCTGGCAAACGCGTACGTGACCTGCCGATTCGCGTGCAGGCCTGACAAGCGCTGATTCGTCGGGGGATGGCCGGCGGGAATTGGGGGCACTAACGTTACGGCTGAAATAGTTTGTTGTCGGCGCCGGTCTCCTGACCCCGAATAAGGCGGTGACGTCTACGCCACGTCACCCACAAAACACTAAGCCGGGATACCCGGCAATAAAGGGAGGCATCGACCATGGCTGAACGGCCAATCGACTGGTTCAAGGTCGCCGAAGCCGGCGATCTTGCGGACGACCGCGTAAAAAGCGTAACGGCAGGGACCAAGAGTGTCTGTCTCGTACATTATCAGGGCCAGTACGCAGCGATGGACAACCATTGTCCGCACCAGGGTGGGCCGCTGGGCGAGGGCTCGATCGAACGCGGCGTCGACGACAAGTGCTGGATCCGCTGCCCTTGGCACGGCTGGGATTTCGATCCGCTAACCGGCGAGCCGCCGGGCGGTCACGAAGACTCCGGCCAGGAGCTGTTTCAGGTCGACGTTCGCGACGACGGAATCTACGTCGGCGTCGAGCGGGAAGCCGACCACGAGGCGACCGTATCCGACGTAATGGCCGAGACCATGACCAACTGGGGCGTGAAATACGTCTTCGGTATGGTCGGCCATTCCAATCTCGGGCTTGCCGATGCGCTGCGCATCGAGGAGTCGAAAGGTCGCTTGACGTACATCGGCATCCGTCACGAGGGCGTCGCCGCGTTCGCCTGTTCGGGCTACGCGAAGTTGACCGGCCGACCGGCGGCGTGTCTTGCGATTGCCGGTCCTGGTGCAACCAACCTACTGACGGGCCTGTGGGACGCGAAGGTCGATCGTGCGCCGGTGCTGGCGCTGACCGGCCAGGTCAATACGCAGGTCCTCGGCCCCGGCGATTTCCAGGAAATCGACCTCGCGAGCGCCTTCGCTGCCGTCAGCCGGTTCAGCCAGACGGTGCTGCATACGTCGAAGCACGCCGAGTTGATGAATCTGGCGCTGAAAAACGCCATCGTCAATCGCGACGTCGGCCACCTGATTTTCCCGGACGAGGTACAGGTACTGCCGGCGCCGGAAGGCGCTGCCGCGGGCGGTCCCGAAGGCCGACTCGGCTCGCCGAGGATTACGCCGGATCCCGCCAGCATCGATGCAACCGTCGCGCGTATTGTCGAGGCCCAACGGCCACTGATCATCGTCGGCTACGGTGCGCGCGATTCGATGGACGCCATCACCGCGCTCGCCGAGCGGCTGAACTGTCCGATCGTCACGACGTTTAAAGGCAAGGGCCAGATCACCGATTCGCACCCGCTCGCTGCGGGTGTGCTCGGCCGCTCCGGCACGCCGATTGCCAGCTGGTTCATGAACGAATGCGATCTGCAGATCGTCTTCGGTGCGTCGTTTTCGACGCACACCGGTATTGAGAAGAAAAAACCGACCATTCAAATCGATTTCGATCGATTGGCGCTCGGCAAATTTCACGCGGTGGACGTGCCTGTCTGGGGCGAGATTGGCGCGACGGTCAGCGCCATCGACGCCGCGTTGCCGGCAAAGCTTGCAGCGACGGACCAACGCGACGAATTGGCCGAGCGCTGGCGGCTGTGGCGCGACGAAAAGAGAAGTCGCTGGGACGACGATCTCGGCCATGGCCTTAACTCGGCGTGGTTGTTCCATGTGCTATCCGACTGCGTGCCCGACAACGCCGTCATCGCGGTCGATGTCGGCAACAACACCTACAGCTTCGGTCGCTACTTCGAGACCAAGCAGAGTCAGCGCGTGTTGATGAGCGGGTATCTCGGCTCGATCGGCTTTGCGTTTCCTGCGGCCATCGGCGCCTATGCGGCGACGCAAGCCGAAGAGGACTACCGCGGTCGACCGGTGTTCTCGGTCTCTGGCGACGGCGGTTTCGGCCAGTACCTAGCCGATTTCACGACGGCCGTGAAATACGGCATGAAGATCGTTCACATCCTGCTGAACAACGCAGAGCTCGGCAAAATCTCGAAAGAACAAATGGCAGGCGAGTGGCGCGTTTGGCAAACGTCGCTGCACAACCCGTCGTTTGCGGCATACGCCGAACTCTGCGGCGGCAAAGGCATTCGTGTGACGTCGCGCGAGCAACTCCAGCCGGCGATTGCTGAGGCCATGGCACACGACGGGCCGGTCATCGTCGAGGTAGTGACCGACGTTTCATTAATTTAGGGCGACGCTGCACAAGCCTCGCCGACCCGGACCAGCAAACTATGAATAAGACTGTGAGCAAAAGGGTTGTCGCCAATTCACCCGCAGCGTTCTTGCGCTTCTTGCACGTATCGCCATACGCACGGCGAAGCGTGCCTAGCTACACGCGATTTGCCGGCAACGCGTGCGACGATACGTGGGCAGCGTCGCCCTGGAGGCACTGATGGAAACGCTGCATCACGTGCTCGAGGAAATCGCTCGCTACATCGATCTGATCGGTATTGCGATCATTCTGTACGGTTTCGTTCGCGCGGCATTCGGATTCGTCGCACAGGAGCTAGGCCGGTTTCGCGAGACCTACTCGATGGCGCACTGCCAGCGCATTCGTCTCGAGCTCGGTACGTACATTTTGATTGCGATCGAATTCATGATTGCATCAGACATTATTCATACCGTGCTGTCCCGCGAGCTCATCGATCTCGCCTTCGTATCGGCGCTGGTAATCATTCGAACGGCGATCAGTTTCTTCCTCGGCCGCGAGTTGGCCGAGTTGCGCGAAGAAGAAAAAGCGCATCAATAGCTGTTGCGAGCGTTGCCGGGCTCGACGTGGCAGCGCCGTTATTGCGAATTCCAATTAACCGGGCTGCGCTTGCCGCGCAGCCCGGTCAACGCACTACAGCCAAAGGTAGAACACCATGGGCGCAGCCAGCCAGGCTAGGCCCTTAATGGCAAAAAACCAGAACGCCGCGTGGCCGGCGCGTGCCAGCCAGCGGCGCGGATTCGGTGCGTCACGGCGGGTGCCGATTCGTTCTAGGTGCATCATTACTCGGTCTTCGGTCACGGTTGGCTCCTCGATGTGCCAGAGGTCCGGGGCCGAGCGGCCCCGGACCGTGCGTTGTTAGGACGTTGCGGTGTCGGTTTGCTGCGCCTTGCTATAAAGGCGCGGTACCAGCATTGGTACGCGCCGTTTGTAGTCGGCGTACTCCGGATGCGCATCGGCGAGATCGCGTTCCTCGAACTGGATTGCAATCAGGATGTACAGCGTCGTGGCGATCGCAAACACGAGATGCGTGACCGTCATCGTCGGCGTGGCCCAAAAGATGACCAGCCAGCCGACGTACAGCGGATGGCGGACCAAGCGATAGAGCATCGGCTGATGGAACTGCGGCGGCACGTATTCCTGGCCGCGGAAGTAGCGCCAGGTTTGGCGCAGGCCAAATAGGTCGAAATGATCGATGGCAAAAGTGCTGGCGAGCAGCAGCAACCAGCCGCAGGCGTACAGCGTGTAAGCCACCGTCCGGGCGATGTCGCCGCCGAAATCCCAGATGACACCGCCCATCGGCTGCCAGAACACAAACAGGACGATCATCGCGATGCTCGAGAACAGTACGTAGGTGCTGCGCTCGACCGGCTCCGGCACGATCCGGGTCCAAGCTCGCTTGAAGAATGGCCGCGCCATCACGCTATGCTGCACCGCAAAAATGGCGAGCAGCAATGCGTTGATGGCGAGTGCGGTCACGAAATCGGTCGTTGGTACCGAGTCGATTGACTTCGGCACCCAGAGGTTGCCGATGAAGCCGATCGAGTACAGGAAGGTCGCGAAAAAAACCGCGTACGAAAACAGCCCGTAGGCCAGCGTCAGAAAGCGTCGCATCGTTGTGTCTCCAGATGTGTTGCGTTAAGTTGTTGATAGAGAGTGTTTTTCTCTGTGCGGCCAGTGTCCTTTGGGACGGCCGCCCAAGTCCTGACCATGCGATGACGATGCGCTGACGCTTGCCTGACGTCGGCGGACGGGGAGCGAGATGGCCGCCAGTGACGGCCCGACATGGCGTTTTGCCGGCTGCGAACTCGACGTTGCCGCCCGCGAACTGCGGCGCGACGGCGAGCTGGTTGCGCTGGAGCCCCGGGTCTTCGATTTGCTCTGTTTTCTCGTCGACGAGCGCCAGCGCGCGGTCGACAAGGACGATATTCAGACGGCGGTCTGGCGGGGCGTCATCGTCAGCGAGACAGCCCTGACCCGCGCAATCATGAAAGCCCGCCGTGCAGTCGGCGACTCTGCCGACCGACAGGCGGTAATCCGCACGGTCCATGGCCACGGCTACCAGTTCGTGGCCGAACTCGAAAAGCCGCCGCTCGATGCCGACGCTGGCGTTCCGACGCCGATCCGGCGCAGCCCTTGGAAGCTTGGCGTTGCGGCATTGCTCGTTGCGGCGATCGCGTTGGTGGCTTGGCAGTGGCCGCGGCCGATCGAGTCCGGACCGGTGCGCCTTGTGGTGCTGCCGGTCGACAACGCCACCGGCGACACGGAAAACGACTGGGCACGGCTGGCATTGATGGTGTTGGTCACCGATATGCTGGCGGCCGACGGGCGCTTTAGCGTCGCGCCGGCCACGGCGACTTGGCCGCTCGCCGATGCACTGACGGACGTTGCCGACGAGACGAAGTATCAGCGGTTGCGACGCGTGCTCGGCGCAACCCATATTCTCGAGAGTCGGTTGGAACGCTCGGCTGGTGCGTTGCGCCTTGCCTACGAGCTGCGCCTGCCCGACGGGAACGTCAGGCGCGATGTCAGGCTAGGTGGCGAGCCACCGGCGCTCGCCCGCGATATGGCGGCCGCCGTCGCGCGCGACATCGCGCCGACCGACGCCGAAATAGACGGTGTCTACGTCGTCTCCGAAGACCCTTTTATTAATGAAGCCTATTCGCGTGCACTCGGGCTGACGCTGCAAGGGCGCTGCGCCGACGCACTGTCGCTGCTCGAGGTCGTTACGGCCAGTGACGACACGCTTTATCAGGCCCGCTATGAATGGGCGAATTGCGCCCGAATTCTTGGCAGGACGCAGGAATCGCAAGCGGCATTCGAACAGCTGATCGCCGCGACCGATGCGGGAGGACCGCACCCGATTCGGGCGCGAGCGCTACACGGACTCGGCGTGCTGCTGCAGCGCAGCGGCCAGCGCGCTGAGGCCGCGCTGCGCTATGCCGAGAGTCTTGCCGAAGCCAAGGCACTAAACGATTGGGATCAGCAAGGACGGGTTTTGAACTCGATGGCGTACGAATCACGCGATCGTGGCGATATCGACGAAGCCCGCGCACGCATCGGTGCGGCCATCGTTGCTCACAGTAAGGCAGGCGCTGAAGTGAAGCCGGGCCAGCTCTATGCGGCGCTCGCGAATTTCGACATGGCGGAAGGCAAGTTGGATGACGCCGAGGCACATCTAAACCAGGCGCTGAAGATATTCAAAACCCTTGGTGATCGGCGTAACGAGGCGATGATGCTGAACAATCATGGCTACTTACGTCGGTTGCAGGGTCGCGCCGATGAAGCCGAGCCGTTTCACATCGAATCGCTCGCGATTCGCCGCGACATTGGCGACACCATTGGCCAGGGTCGTATCCTCGGCATGCTGTCGGTGCTTTACCTCGAGCAAGGTCGCGTCGACGATGCGCTCGCCCGGGCCGAAGAGGCGTATCGAATCGCCGAGGCTGGCGACGACAAGCTGTTCATGGCGACGGCATTGGCACAGCAGGCGGACGCGTATCACGACAAAGGCGATCTAGACACCGCGTTCGCGCGATACCAGGGCTCGGCTGCGCTGTTTGTCGAACTCGACGACAGCTCGCGCGCCGCGCAGGTGGCGCTGCGGTTGGTGGATATCGACGCAGATCGCGGTCAGTTGGGTGCCGCGGTCGCGCGGGCTGCCGACATACGGCAACAGACACTAGCGGCCGGCCATTTTCAGCCAGCGATCGAAGCGCTGGAGCTCGAGGGTGACCTCGCGCGGCGCGGCGATCGCTTGGCGTTCGCGGTCTCGTCGTATGAGCAAGCACTGAAAGTTATCGACGGATCGAATTTCGTCGGCCGCCGCGAGCCGATCATGCGCAAGCTGGTCGCGGTGCATCTCGATCGCGAAGACTTGAGCGCGGCCGAGCCGCTGATTGGCCATCTCATCGACGGCGACGTCAATGTCGAGAGTAAGCTGTTGCAAGCCCGGTTCTACCGCCTCGATGGCGATTTTGCGCTGGCCCGTGCCCGTCTCAATGAAGCGAAGACATTGGCCGGCGATGCGTGGGAGGAGGCGAACGAAGATCTCCTGCGCAGCCTTGACGCGGAAAGCGCCGATCAACCGGTACGTCGCTGAGTCGTCGATATGCGCGCTAACACTCACAACGGTTGCCGACACGCGAGGACCCTTGCGTCATGAGCGCCCGGGATCAACGCGAATGAGTGTCGTACGGCGACGGCTGCGCACGGTTTTGGCGGTTCGCATAGGCGGCCTCGAGGATCTACTCGCGAGCGCCGATGCAGCCGACAACGCCAAAGCAGCGCGACTGCGTGCGTGGTTCTCGCGCACCGTTGCAGCGCACGGCGGTGAGGAACGTAACGGTGGCACGGACCTGCTGCTGGCCGAGTTTGTTACGGCCACGCAGGCATTGCTGGCAACTCTGGCATTGACCCAAGGTCCGCCGAAGTCGGCCGAGGCTTCGGATTGTCCGCTGCGCGCTGCGTTCAGCGTTGGCGAGGTCAGCGTCGATGGCCAGCACATGTCCGGCGAGGCCGTGCTGGTGGCGACAGCGTTGACGGCACACGCGCACGACGGGGGTGCCGTCGTTGCGGCATCCGCCTACCTGCCGCTGCGTGACCGGGACGACGTAGCCTTTCTGTCGTTGGGCGAATTCACGATCGACAAGATCGCTCATCCGATCGAAGGCTATCGTCTGACGACGGTAGGTCAGAGTCGCTCGTTGGCCGATATATTCTCCGAGCTAGGGCGTCGTCGCGTCATTCGAACAGCCAGCGCGTACGTCGTTGTCGCGTGGTTGGTCGTGCAAGCCAGCGACATCGTACTCGAAGCCTTCGAAGCGCCGATGTGGATTCAGCGTGCTTTGATCACGTTGCTTGCTGCGGGCTTTCCGCTAGCAATGTTGCTTACGTGGTCATTGAACCTTTCGGCCGAAGGCCTGGTGCGCACGCCAGACACCGGCTATTCGAAGCGGGTCGGCCTATGGCTCAAGACGTCCGTGTTTGGTGCGTCAGTTGCACTGTCGGCGGCCTTGTTGTGGGGCGTTTGGACCGGCGTCATTGCGCCCGAGCAGGAGGAGCAGGTCGCTGAAGCGCGAGCCGTGATCAGTCCGCTGGAGCCGGCGAATCCAGCGATAGTGGTCATGCCGTTCAAAAAAATCAGCGGCGATGAGTCGTTAGATCGCTTTGGCCAAGTTGCTGCCGATCTCACCCGAACGAGCCTTCGTGATACCGGCATGGCCAAGGTCTACACGATGCCGGCGCTGCTGTCCGTGGAGCGTGAGTCCGGCCCTGACAAAACGCTCGCCGAAGCGGCGCGCGATGCAAACGCCGACTATCTGATTGCTGGCTATTACTACATGACCGTCGACGGCATGCTGAAAATCGAGCCGCAAATTACCCGTCTTGCCGACGGCGAGGCACTCGATGTCGAAGGTATCGATGCCAACGACCCGGCCGATGCGCTCGGACAATGGCGCGCCTTCATGCGCCGCGTCAAGCGCCAACTGCGCTTGCCAACCGAGTCGGACGTTGGCCACCTCGCCGCTAACGTTGCTGTGGCCAACGTGTCGGCGTACGAACTTTACGTCGGTGCGCTCGAATACCTGACGCTCTACGACTACGAGAACGCCGAGCAGCTGTTGGAGGCTGCATTGGCTGAAGATCCGGGATTCGGCATAGCACGCTATCGACTGGCGCAGATCAAAGCGGCCAACGGCGAGCATGAGATGGCTTACGCCATGCTCGAGCAAATCGATACCGAAAACCTGAGCGCACGCGAGCAGCATTTCATCAGTGGCGCAAAGCACAAGTTCGATCTGCATCGCAATTTGCCCGAGGCGATCCGCATCTACCAAAAGTTGGTGGCCGATTTTCCGTTCGACTCCGAATCGCTGCAGAACCTCGCCGAGGCGCACTATCTGAACTTCGAAGACCGCGAGTCAATTCGCGTGCTGGAGACCTTGGTCGAGATTCATCCGCGTGAATACGTGTCGTGGATGGCACTCGGCGAACGCCAGCTCGATCTCGGTCTGCATGCGGAGGCAGCCAAATCGCTGCGCACGTATCTCGATATGCGCCCGACCGATCCCTATGCGTTTACGCTGCTTGGCCAGCTGTCAGCGGGTGAGGGTGATTGGCAGCAAGCCTTAGAGTACTTTGAGCAGGCGCTCGCGCAGCAACCCGATATGGGCATCGCCTTGATCGGTAAAGCCCGCACCCAGTTCTATGCCGGTGATCGTGACGGCGCACTGCTCACGTGGCGCAGCGTTCTCGACGACAGCGACGCTGGCGCCAACGATCGGGTCGATGCCGCCTTCGATCTTGCGGCCGCGTACCGGTCGCGCGGTGAGTTCGCGACGGCGATTGCAACGCTGGGTAGCGCGGCCGCCGTTGCCGAGACCAGCCAGACGTGGTGGATAGGACTGGCGATGCTCGGTCAGCTCGAAGCCGATCGCGGCGACTTAGCGAAGGCAGAGGCGCATTTCGCCGCCGCGATCGACGCTATGCCGGCCGATCGCGCGCCCATTCGACCGTTGTTTCTGTGGGGCCTTGCGATTGTCGATGCCGGCGGCGGCTTGTCGGAGTCTGAACCGTGGCGGCAATTGACGGCGCTCGAGCCGGACAGCGATATGGACAGCGTGGACCAGGCCGCAACGCTGGCCGTGCTCGGCTCGCTGTCGGCGAATGGCGCCGAAGCAGTCGAGCTTGTGTCGCGCGCGCTGAACGACGATCAGGCGTACCGATACGTGGCTTACGAACGCCTGCTCGCCTTGGCCTACGTCAAGGCCGGTCAACCGGATGCCGCCATCGATGTGCTCACCGAGTGGCTAGCGGCGATACCACCGCTCGATCGCATCGATCTCGAGTTCGATCGCGAGGCCGGGCGACGTCTGTTGCGTGAACTCACAGACGCCAAAACGGCGCGGCACCTGCGCCGCAGTGGCGACGCGCCGACGCGACCCGGCAGGCCGCGTCGGTACGCCATGCGTTAACGCCGGCGGCGCAGACGCGTCGAGCTAGACGTGCCCAAGCATTTTTCGGGCGCACCGGCCGAGCCATTGCCGTCGAGATCGCGGTAAATCAGCGTTCGCGGCGGACATTTTGGATCGTCACTCTCAACCAACAGGTTGTCGTTGATCACCGTCACGCTCGTTTTTATCTCGTTCGAGACCAAGGTGTAGCCGGCGAGCGTAAGGTCGGCAGCCGTGTAGCGCCCGTCGCCGTTCATGTCGTCGATGAACGCCGGCGCTTCGCCATTGACCGCGACAGCGCGAATCTCAACTTTGGCCGGGTAATACGTCGAGACAATCTCGTCGTAGAACGGGTTGAAAGCGGCGTTCGAGTTGTCACCGGTCGGGAAGGCCGAGACGTAATTGAACGGTTCGATCGGCCCGCTGTCGACCCGGCGCAGCGAACTGAACCCGGCGTAGGCCGGATCACTAACGTCGAAATCGAACACGGCAATCGGTTCGGCAAAACCGGCCAGTGCATGACTGTGCATAACAATTGCTGTCGTGCGAATTCCGGTTTCGAATTCGGACGACACCGTGTTGATCAGCCCGGCCATGTTGCGGAGGCGTCCCGGAATCCTGTCGAAACTCATCGGATCGAAAACGCGTGCACCGCCGACATTCATCATCAAGACCATGCTGGCCGCGTCGTCATCGGTGCCGTATCCATAGCCGTCGCGGACATCTTCGCCGGTCTTCGGACCGACCTTTGACAGCTTGCCGTTGTCCATCAAAAGACACGCGACATTGCTGTCGGCTGGAGCGGTCGTGCAATCGTCATCGATGAGCTTTTGCTGCAGCTTGTCGTTGCCGGTGTTGCTGTTGTCGCCGAGCTCAAACGTATCGTACTTCTCGGTCTGCACCTCGATATAGGTTTCGTCTTCGGCGACGCCCATACAGAGCGGGTCGTACGAGGTCCGGCCCAGGCCGTCGATATCGTCAATGAGTGACGTGAGGACCAGACAGTCATCGGGGTCGCGCAGAACCAGGCCCTCGCGATTTTGACCGGTGAGAAACTCTTTGACATACGCCTCGGCGGTTCGGCTTTCCAGTCGCAGCGTCAGCGGCCACTGGGTACTCGTTAGCAAGCCGCGACGATTGCGATAGTCGAGCGTCAGCACCCGATTGTGCCAGTCGTAGCGGAAGCGAAGACTGTCGCCGCGTGGTGCCTCGAGCGTGAGCAGCATCGGCGGCAATCCCCAGCCGCTTGCCTGGGCGGCACCTGGCGCGCCGGTCACGAGCACCAGCGCTGCGGCGGCGCTGCTGAGTGTCCAGCGAAGATTGGAGCGTGGTTTTTTCATCGTTTTCTCCTCTTACACGGTGGCCGGCCGAGCGCCTTGAATTAGAGCTTCAGGCAGATGTCGGCCGGGCCACGGTCTTTGTCGTTTTTCTGCGGAGCCGTTCAAGCATACTCCCCGAGTGCTACCGGCGTGTAAAAGCTCCCACAGGGCCCACGATTGGCAACGAATTTCGAGGTCGCGACCCGCTGGGTCTGCTGATATGGTTTTGGTATGCGAGACTCTGATGCGAGGGATGCCGCCGGCGGCAGCTACGACGAACTGATCGCGGACGACGGCTCGCCGCGCGATCATGCCCGGCGGCTACTCGACTTCTTCGCGTCGATGCCGGCTGCCGAGCTGGCGGCGAGTCAACTTGCGGTTGATCGCACCATTGCGGACATGGGCATCAGTTTCACCGTTTACTCCGACGGCGATAATATCGATCGCGCTTGGCCGCTCGACGTCGTGCCGCGGGCGATGCCAGGCTCAGAATGGGATCACATCGAAGCTGGTCTCAAGCAGCGTCTGCAGGCGCTAAACCTATTCATTGACGATCTTTACAATGAACGGCGCATTCTTGCCGACCGCGTCGTGCCGGCCGAGGTCATCGATTCGTCCAAGAACTATCTTGCGCCGTGTCGCGGCATGCGACCCGCGCATGGCGTTTGGGCCCACATCTGCGGCACGGATCTCGTACGCGGCGGTGATGGCACGGTGTACGTTTTGGAAGACAACCTGCGGGTGCCCTCCGGCGTGTCATACATGCTCGAGAACCGCAACGTCATCAAACGCGTGTTTCCGTCGCTGTTTCGCAATCATCGTATTCGTCCGGTCGACGAGTACACGACGTCGCTGTCAGCAATGCTGACGTCCATTGCGCCGGCAAGTTCGGATCGCAATTCACCGAACATCGTGGTGTTGACACCCGGCATCTACAACAGCGCCTACTTTGAGCACAGTTATCTGGCACAGGCGATGGGTGCCGAACTCGTTGAGGGCAGCGATCTTCTGGTCGACAGCGACGACTGCGTCTACATGCGCAGCGTGGAAGGTCTGCGTCGCGTCGACGCGATTTATCGGCGCATTGACGACGTGTTCATCGACCCTCACGAGTTCCGTGCCGACAGCGTGCTTGGCGTGCCGGGCATCATGCGCGCCTGGCGTGCGGGCAACGTTGCCATCGCGAACGCGCCGGGCTCTGGCGTGGCGGACGACAAGGTCGTGTACTCCTACGTGCCAGACATTGTCCGGTATTACCTTGCCGAAGAGCCCATTCTCGCCAACGTGCCGACCTGGCGCTGCTCCGATGCTGATGCCCTCGGCTACGTTCTCGACCATCTACCCGAACTCGTCGTCAAACCCGCAAACGAGTCCGGCGGCTACGGCATGCTGATTGGACCGCATTCGACGGCGGCGGAACACGACGATTTTCGTCGGAAGTTGCGCGAAGATCCGCGCAACTACATCGCCCAGCCGACGCTGTCGTTGTCCACTGCACCGACGTGTTGCGACGGTTTGCTCGAGCCGCGCCATCTCGATCTTCGGCCGTTTGTGTTGCAAGGCGAAGAATTGAGTGTGACCGCCGGCGGGCTAACGCGAGTCGCAATGCGCAAGGGCTCGCTGGTTGTCAATTCGTCGCAGGGTGGTGGCAGCAAAGATACCTGGATCATCGAGGACAAGCGCTGATGTTGTCGCGGGCAGCCGAGCGCGTGTACTGGATCGGTCGCTATCTCGAGCGGGCCGAGAACACCGCACGGATCGTGCAGCAGTATTCGCAGCTGTTGCTCGACATGCCGGCCGACGTTGGCGTCAGCTGGGCCGAACTCGTGCGGATCTTCGGTGCGGCCGATCACTTCCAACTATCGGGCTACGACCAGAGCGAGGACACGGTACTCGATTTTCTGTTGGCCGACCGCGCAAGTCCGGTGTCGCTGGTCTGGTCAATTCGAAGGGCCCGAGACAACCTTCGCAATACGCGTGACCTATTGCCGCAAGAAGCCTGGGAAAGCGTCAACGAACTCAACCACTACGCCGCCGAGCAGCTCAGCGGCGCGGCGCGCGGCGACGATCGCTTCGAAACGCTGTCCGAATGTATCGCGCGGTGCCTGCAGCTCAACGGCGCCTTCGACGGTACAATGAGTCACGAGATGCCGTTTCGGTTTCTGCGGCTTGGTCAACACCTCGAACGTGCCGACATGACGAGCCGGATTCTCGATGTTGCCGCCACCTACATCCAGTTCAACAAACCGGTAGCGCGCCGCTACGGCTCGGTGCTTTGGACCAACATCCTGCGTTCGGTCAGCGGGTTTCAGATGTACCGCCAGTACCGGCAGGCCGAAATCGTCGGTCGCGACGTCATCGACTTTCTTGCATGTGACACTGGCTTTCCGCGTGCCATCGCTCGCTGTTTGAGTCGCGCGACGTACAACGCGGCGCTGCTGCCGCGCAGCAGCGCAACGCGTGATGTGCTCGATGAAGCGACCGCGCTGCTCGAGGATTTGCCGTCGCTGCACCCGGACGCCGATGCCGTGAGTGCGCGACTCGATGAGCTACAGCGCCGGCTGGGTCGGGCGCATCAGACGCTTTGTGATACTTGGTTCCTGCCTACTGAGACGCAATGAAGCGCTTCCACTGCCGCTGCGGACTAACGATTCACTTCGACGACCACGTATGCGTGCGTTGTGGCCGCCAGCTCGCGTTCGACGCAACGACCCAAACGATGGTCGCCGAGGAGTACCCCGGCAGCGGCCTAGACTTCTGCAGCTACCGACCAAGCGACAGCGCGTGTAATTGGATTGCTAATTCGCCGGACGGCGTTTGTCTGTCATGTCGATCAAGCCGGATCATTCCGGCACTGTCGAAACCCGAGAATCGCGATCGCTGGCGGACCCTCGAGCGGGCCAAGCGCCGGTTGCTGTATGACTTGATGCGCCAGGGCTTGCCGGTCGACATTTCGCGCATGCATTTCGCGTTCAAAGAAGATCGTCGCACCAACCCTGACGTCGATGACGATCACGTGTTGACCGGTCACGACAACGGTTTGATTACCATCAACGCGGCCGAGGCCGACGACGTATACCGCGAGCAAATGCGCGTGCAGATGGGTGAGCCGTATCGATCGGTGCTCGGGCATTTTCGCCACGAATCCGGGCATTTTTATTTTCACGAAATCGTGCCCGTCGAGCGTCTCGATGAAGCCAGAGCGTTGTTCGGCGACGAGCGGGCCCCCTACGACCCGGCACTTCGCAATTACTACGAGAATGGGCCGGCACCGAACTGGCCGGAGTCATTCATATCGGGCTATGCGAGTGCACATCCGGCCGAGGACTGGGCGGAATGCTGGGCACACTACCTGCACATGCAGGCGGCGCTGGAAACGGCGTATTACAACGACTTGATCGCTACCGATGCCGGTTGTCGAGACGATTGGCAGCAGGTGTTTATCAAGTTGGCGTTAGCGCTGAACGGTGTCCAGCGCAGCCTCGGCCTGCGCGATGCGTACCCCTTCGTGATCACGTCCCGAATCGCCGAGAAACTCGCGTTCGTGCACGACGTCGTGCAGCCGTTCAGCCGTCCACAATCCGCATCGGTGAGCGTGTCAGGCTGATCGGTGGGAGCCGATCGAACGCTGCTCGCAAATTGGCGCCCCACGATTCGCGAATGAGGCGCAGGTATTCGTCGTCCTCGTCGAACACCATGTGTGTCGGTGCGCCGGGCGCGCCGGCCGTGTAGATCATCAACTCGATCGGTGGCCCAACGCTCGCGTTACTGCGCATCGTCGAATCCATCGAGACGAGACCGCAACGTGCGACGATCTCGAGCGCCGTGTCGCTCTGGATGATGCGATCGAGAATGGGCTTGCCGTATTTCTGCTCGCCGATTTGCACGAACGGCGATAGGTCGGCCGGTGATACGTAGTTACCTTCCGGGTAGATCTGGAACAGCGCGTGCGGCCGGCCTTGAATTTGGCCGCCGAAGATAAAATACGCTTCGGGCGAGAAGCCGTCGCTGCGCTGATCGCCCGAGTACTTGTCTTGGATCGAGCGCGACAATTCACCGATGTAGTCGGCTGCTTCGCGCATCCGCGTGACCGTCGAGAGGTTGACCGGTGCTGACTCGCGGATGTCGCGATGGATACGCGCCACGACGGCCTGCGTGGTCGCGAGATTGCCCGAGCTCAACAGCGTAAAAAAGCGACCGTCGAGTTCTTCGAAGGCGTGCATCTTGCTGAACGTAGCGAGTTGGTCGATCCCGGCGTTGGTCCGCGAATCGGACACAAAGACGAGTCCCGCGTCGACGCACGCGGCCAGGCAGTAGGTCATAGACCGAGGTTAGCGGTTGTCGAACGATTTGCAAACGCCGCAGACATCAAGTCGCGTGCCCACGAGTGTCGAAAGCTTTGACAACGCCAGCCCTGCCCCGGCAGTTATACTCGGTAGCGGAGCGCAACGCTTTGAATCCCGGGGGGGAATAAGAATGAAATCAATACGACTCGTCGTTTGTCTGGTTGCCGGCCTGATGGCGGCCGACGCAGCGCTGGCCGACTGGCGCTGGTTCTCGCCAGGTTTAGATCGGCAGGCCAAACGCGAACTGCGCCAGGCCGGCGTTACCAAATACCTCGGCCATTTCACGCCAACCTCGTCTGAAGACGTTGGTGGCGGCTGGGTCCGGCATCGCTACGATCAGAACCAAGGCGGTCCGTTTGGCGGCCCGATTTGCATCACCGGCTCTGAGTACTCGGTTTTCTCACGGATCCGCAACCCGCGTAAGTTGCTGATCTTCGCGCAAGGTGGCGGCGCCTGCTGGCAAGGGTTCTACAACTGCACGCCGATCGTCGACGTGCCGAATAACATGCCGCCACCGCCGCCGGTAGGACTGTGGAGCGACGAGGGTCTCGACATCGGTTTTGGTGCGATCCCAAATCCATTCGCCGACTACTCGGTGGTGTTTCTGCCGTACTGCGACGGTTCGGTGTTCACCGGCGATAACGACGTGCTCGACCCTGAGTATCCGTTGGGCCCGGTGCGCTTTCATCGCGGCCTCAGGAATCTTTCGGCCGGTATGGATCTTGCGAAACAACTCGTGCCGCGACCGCGGCAAATTGTCGTAGCCGGCTCGAGCGCAGGTGGTGTCGGTGCGTCGAGCTTCGCGCCATTGCTCGCGCGGTTCAAGTTCGGCAACTACCGCGATCTCGCGGTGTTTAACGATGCTGGTCCGAACGCGATCAATCTACTCGACGTACCGGGTCTGCTCGCACGCGCCGCCGACTGGCGTAACGGTCAGTTTTTTCCGAGAAGCTGCACACGCTGCGACGAACTCGGTCAGGGCGTCGAAATCGTGCGCTGGCGCATGAGTCGCGACCGCACGGTGCGCGAAGCGTTTTACTCGACCGACGGTGACGCAACCAATCGCTTCTTCCTGTTCGTACCGACGCAGGAGCAATATCGCGAACTGTTGCTGACCGTGCACGGCGCACTCAATCGCGAGTTTCCGTTCCGCTACAAGCGTTTCATCGAAAGCGGTTCGGACACGCACACCGCGTTGCAAACGCCGCTGTTGTATCTTGCGGCTGTTAACGACCTACCGTTGAATCTCTGGGTGACCGACTTCACGCGACCGCTGTTGCAACGTTGGATCACGGCTCTGCGCGAAGGTCGACTGCCGGTTTGGATCGATAGCGTCGAACCGTTCGAGCCGCTGCCGCCGCCGGCACCGTAACGCTGTGACGGTCGCCTCGCCGATGGCGAGGCGACCGTTGCGATCGCAGCACCGGCTAGAGCTCAGTCACAGACCTCGCGCGACCAGACGAGCTCGACGCGACGGTTGGCCGCGCGGCCGGCGGCCGTCGCGTTGTCGGCGATGGGCCGAGCTTCACCGAGGCCTTGCGACGACAATCGGCTTGCGTCGATGCCGGCGCTGACGAGAAAAAGCTCGACCGATCGTGCCCTTCGTGTCGACAGATCGACGTTATACGCGGCCGAGCCGTTGCTGTCGGTGTGCGCAAGGATCTGCACGGTGTCGCTGTCGTTGGTCGCTAAGCGACGAATCACGTCGGACAAGACATTAATGGATGCCGTGGTGAGCTCGTCCGAGTTGTTCTCGAAATTCACGCCTTCCAAAACGCTTGTCTCATTGCGGCACTCAACGACTGGCGCAGGCGCGGGTTCTCGGTCCGGTTCAGGCAGCGGCGCTGGATCCGGCGTGGGTTCGCGAATGGGTTCGGCGGCCACTGGCGCTGGTGAGGTTTTGCGGCTGCCTAGGTAGGCGCCAATGCCGATGCCCGCGTAGTAGTGATCGCGATCGAACAGATCGATGTCGGCGCGCACGAACCAACGTTCAGCGAAACGTAACTGTCCGCCGATGCCGCCCGCGAGCTGCACATCGGTTTGCTTATCGAACGGAATGCGGCTGTCGCTCGCGTCGTTGTCAATGGCGGAGGCCCCGAGTCGCGCAAACGCGTTCCACTTGGCTTCCGGATCGTTTAGCCAACGCGCGACCATCAGCGACGGCGTTCGATAGTCGATAGACGCGTCCGGGATCAGCGCCTCGAGTGCCGGGTCGACATTACCGAGGCCCGCTTCGCCGCCGTCGGTGTACGTGAGCTCCAGCGACCAGCGCGGCGCGAACTGCCAGCCGACAAAGCCCTTCCAGCCCGAGTCGCTGTCATCGTTCGTCGACCAGCCGCCGGCCTGACCTTCTGGATCGACATGCGTAATGCCGAGGCCGAAGCCGCCGTACCAGCAGTCGTCGAAGCCGCCGGTGTCGCTGGCGCTGCAAACCGACTGCGCGCGAACGTCGTCCATTGGCATCACAACGAGTCCGACCAGCACCAGCGGCGCCAAGGCGGTGCGGCGGCGGCAACCGGTTACGATTACGACCAACAAGGCGAGCAGCAGCACACCGCCGAGCGATACGCTGCCGGCGCCGCGTACCGCGGTCTCAAGCTGACCCTCGTCGTTGTCGATCCGGTCAGGGATGCCGTCGTTGTCCTTGTCGCCGTTGTCCGCCGAGTCGGGAACCCCGTCGTTGTCGGAGTCCGGATCGATGAAGTCCGGTAAACCGTCGTTGTCCGTATCGACATCGCCTTCGGTTTGATCGTCAAAACCGTCGTTGTCCGAATCGGTATCGCGGAAATTGGGCAGGCCATCGCTGTCGACATCATCGGCCCCTTCGTTACCGTCCGGCAACGTGTCGTTGTCGCTGTCCAGATCGCGAAAGTCCGGCATACCGTCGCCGTCGGTGTCGTTGGGCTCCAGCGCATCGTCGATACCGTTCATATTGGCGTCCGCGCCGCCCGTTGCATCGACGTCGATCGCATCGTCGATGCCATCGCCGTCGCTGTCGTTGCCGGTCAGCGGCGGCACCGCATCGGCTTCGACGTCGTCGCCAAGGCCGTCGTTATCGCTGTCGGTATCGCGCCAGTCGCCGGTACCGTCACCGTCTGTGTCGCCGACGCCTTCGACGATGTCGGGAATGCCGTCGCCATCGGCATCGACATCGACGTAGTCGTCGAGTCCGTCACCGTCGGTGTCGTTCGGCTCGAGCGCATCGTCGATTCCGTTCATGTCGGCGTCGGTGCCGGCGGTGTTGGTGACGTCGATCTCGTCCGGAATACCGTCGCCATCGGCGTCGTTGTTGCTGATCGGCGGTATGCGGTCCGATTCGGTGGCGTCATCGATGCCGTCGTTGTCCGAATCCAGATCGCGGAAGTCCGGCATACCGTCGCCGTCGGTATCGACGGATCCTTCGATCACGTCGGCGATACCGTCGTCGTCGGAATCGAGATCAAGATAGTCGGGAATGCCGTCAAGGTCGGTGTCGACGTTGGCGGCGCGGCCCTCGTCGGCATCCGAGATACCGTCTCGGTCGGTGTCTTCAGCGTCGCCGAATGCCGTTGGCATACCGTCGGCCCCGTCGGCAATGCCGTCAGCGTCGCCATCGGCGGGGTTGTCGATCATGCCGTCGTTGTCGCCGTCGAGCCCAGCATCCGGCGAGCCGGCGATGTCGAACGTACCGTCGTTGTTCGAGTCGAGATCTTGGAAGTCCGGCGTCCCGTCCATGTCGGTGTCGGGTAGGGCACCCCCACCGATCGGCATCGCGCCGGCATCCGCTAGCCCGTCGCCGTCGATATCTGGCTGCGCCGCTTCGGTGACGTCGTTCAGGCTGTCGTTGTCGGCATCGAGGTCGCGATAGTCGGGAACGCCGTCGCTGTCGGTATCGGTCGACGGCGCTGCGTCGGCCGCGCCGTCGATGATGCCGTTGCCGTCGAGGTCCGGTGTGCCGGTTACGTCGACATCGTACGCGTCGTCGATGCCGTCGTTATCGACGTCGCTACCCGCCGGGCCTTCCGCCGAATCGAGTATGCCGTCGTTGTCGGAATCCAGATCGCGGAAGTCGGGCGTGCCGTCGCCATCGGTGTCAGCAAGACCTTCGACCGCATCCGGAATACCGTCGTTGTCGGCATCGATGTCGCGGAAATCGGGTAGGCCATCACCATCGGTGTCGATCGGCTCGGCCGTGTCGTCGAAGCCGTTGCCGTTGGCGTCGAGACCGCCTGTCGCATCAACATCAAATGCGTCGTCGATGCCGTCGCCGTCCGTATCGGCGCCTGCCGGCGGCGGCAGGTTGTCGGCTTCCTGGAAGTCGGCAATGCCGTCTTGGTCCGCGTCGGTGTCAATGTAATCGCCAACGCCGTCGCCGTCGGTGTCGACATCGGTCTCGAAGCTGTCCTGTATCCCGTCGCCGTCCGAGTCGAGATCGAGGAAGTTCGGTGCCATATCGCCGTCCGAGTCGAGTGGCGTGAACGCGTCGTCGACGCCGTCGCCATCGGCGTCGGTACCGCCAGTTTGGTCGACGTCGATCGCATCGTCGATACCGTCGCTGTCGGTATCGTCACCGGTGAGCGGCGGCTGGTTCATTTCCTCCGTCGCGTCCGGGATAGCATCGTTGTCGCTGTCCGGATCTTGGTTATTGGGCAGGCCGTCGCCGTCGAAGTCGTCGCTACCCTCGAGTACGTCGGCAATACCGTCGCCATCGGCGTCGGTCGGCAGCGGCGCCTGATCACCGAATGCACCGGGATTGCCGTCGACGACATCGGCTATGCCGTCACCGTCCGTGTCGGTCGGGTCGTCGATTTGCCCGTCGTTGTTTTGATCCTGATTGGCGGCCGGCGTGCCAGCGATATCGAACGTGCCGTCGTTGTCGCTGTCGAGGTCGCGCGCATCGGCCGTACCGTCGTTATCGGTGTCGGGGGCGTCGCCCGGCCCGACTGGCGTCTGGCCGGGGTCGGCGAGGCCGTCACCGTTGTCGTCGGTCAGGCCGCCTTCGATGACGTCATTGAGACCGTCGTTGTCTGAATCGAGATCGCGGTAGTCGGGCGCGCCATCACCGTCGGTGTCGACCGGCTCGAACGCGTCGTCGATGCCGTTGCCGTTGGCGTCGACGCCGCCGGTCTGATCGATATCGATGGCGTCATCGATACCATCGCCGTCTGCATCGGCGCCGGCGAGCGGCGGCAGGTTGTCGGCTTCGAGCGCATCGCTGAGGCCGTCGTTGTCGGCATCGGTGTCGCGGAAGTCCGCTACGCCATCGCCATCGGTGTCGACCGTGCCCTCGATGATGTCGGGAATGCCGTCAGCGTCCGAGTCGATGTCAACGTAGTCCGGCGCGCCGTCGCCATCGGTATCGACCGGCTCGACGGTATCGTCGATGCCGTTGCCGTTCGTATCGACACCGCCGGTCGCATCGACGTCAAACGCATCGTCGATGCCATCGTTGTCGGCATCGCTGTTTGCGAGCGGCGGCAGGTTATCGGCCTCCATCGTGTCGCTGATGCCGTCGTTGTCCGCATCGAGGTCGCGCCAATCGCCGGTACCGTCGCCGTCCGTGTCACCGCTGCCTTCGATGACGTCGGGAATGCCGTCGCCGTCGGTATCAATGTCGAGGTAATCGGCTGTGCCATCGCTGTCCGTATCGACCGGTTCGGCGGCATCGTCGATGCCGTTGGCGTTGGCGTCGAGGCCGCCCGTGACGTCGACGTCGAACGCGTCGTCGATACCGTCGTTGTCGGCGTCGGTGCCGGCAAACGCCGGCAGGTTGTCGGCTTCGGCACTGTCGGCAATGCCATCGTTGTCGGCATCGACGTCACGCCAGTCGCCCGTACCGTCACCGTCGCTATCGACGTTACCCTCGATGACGTCGGGAATGCCGTCGGCATCTGAGTCGATATCGAGGTAGTCGGGTGTACCGTCCGCATCGGTATCAATCGGCTCGGCCGCATCGTCGATACCGTTGGTATTGGCGTCGACGCCGCCCGTCACGTCGACATCGAACGCGTCGTCGATACCGTCGTTGTCGGCATCGTTACCGGCAAACAGCGGCAGATTGTCGGCCTCGAGGCTGTCGCTGATACCGTCGTTGTCGCTGTCGAGATCGAGGTAGTCGGCGTTGCCGTCGCCGTCGCTGTCGCCGGCCCCTTCAATAATGTCGGGAATGCGATCGTTGTCGGAATCGATATCCTGATAGTCCGGAGTTCCGTCCCCGTCGGTGTCGTTCGGTTCAAAGGCGTCGTCGATACCGTTGCCGTTGGCGTCGGTGCCGCCGGTCTGGTCGACGTCGATCGCGTCGTCGATGCCGTCGTTGTCGGTGTCGAGGCCGGTCAGTGGCGGCAACGTCGAGACCTCGTTCGCATCGAGAATGCCGTCGTTGTCGCTGTCCGGGTCCTCGTTGTCCGGGATGCCGTCACCGTCCGTGTCGCCGGTCCCTTCGATGTTGTCGGGGATGCCGTCACCGTCGGTGTCTGGGAGCACGCGCAGATCGCCGGGGTCGGTGGTTTCGTTGCCGACCGCATCGCGCGTCGTGACGTCGGGGTTGCTGCCGATCACACTCGCGGTGCCGGTGCAAACGACTTCGCCGCCGCTTTCCGCGGCGCAAACCATGCCCGGGATCGTAACGCTGCCGCCGCTTTCCACACCGGTGCACGTCGCGGTAACGAGATCGTTGGGCAGCGCCGGGTTCGGATTGAAGGTGCAAGCCGCCGGCGCTACCACGAGGTCGACGACGACCGTCGTCGCGTCGTTCTCGTTGGTATCGCCACCTTGTGCAATGGTCTCGGACGGATCGCCGTCGCCGTCGGCGTCCGGATCCAGACCGTCATCGGATAAATCGAGCACCTGGGCGAAACCGCCGGCAATCTGCGAACTGGTAACTTCTGCCTGCGTCGCAAACGGGCCAGGAGCCGCGCCGAAGTCGACACGCACGGTGTAAACGATGGTGCGGGTCGTGCCAGCGGGCAGGGTGTCCGTGCCTGCTAGGAGGTTCGATTGCGTATCGGCATCGAACGGTGCGGCCGGAGCGCTGAACCCGTCGAGCGTCGGCGTGCCCTGCACAGCAATCGATGCCGCGCCCGGGAAGTCGGCGTCGAGATCGTCGCTGACTTGCACGTTAATCGCGTCATTCGCGCCGAGATTCTCAACGGTCAGCGTGAAGGTCAGATCGAATACGGCGCCTGTCGTGCCAACGCGTGTTTGGTCGGTGAGTGACTTGGCAATGCCGAGCGTGACGAAATTGCAGTCAAAGGCGGCAATCGGCGTGATCGACAGCGATGCGCCGTCGCCACCCGCCGCACCGTTGTAGACGCCACCGGATGCGCCGGTACCGGCTGCGCCGCCGCCCGTCGTAAACGATGCCGAACCAACGGTCGTATCGGACAACCAGATAACGCCGCCGGAACCGCCGCCACCACCGCCATCCAGTGTCTGCAAACTAGAGCCACCGGCCCCGCCGATCGCCGAGAAGCCGAAGCCGTCTACGGTGGAGTTATCGGTGTGCACGAGCACCGTGCCGCCGGCACCGCCGCCGCCGCCGCCCTCAGATGCTGCGGTGCCACCGGAGTCGCCGTCAGCAGATACCGTGCCGCCGCCGGCCGCGGTGATTGCCGTCGAGCGCACGAAAACGATGCCGCCGCCCGCTTGTCCGCTAGAGACCGTCAGGTCGAGCGCGCCGGTGTCGTCACCGTTGCTGGCGCCGCCGCCGCCGCCCATGACCAGTCGAGCGGCTGTGGACGGGAAATGTTGTGGGAACGAGGCTGCGCCGAAGCCTTCCGTGTCAGCGCCGTCGACCCCCTCACCGCCGCGACCGCCACGGGCAAAGTTGCCCCCGCCACCGCCGCCGGCGTCTTCGCCGCCGCCACCGCCTGATCCGGCAGTGCCCGGTGCGCCCTGACCGGTGTCACGCGTCCACGCCGTGCCGGCAGGCCCCAAATCGTCGACGCCGGCGTAGCCGATCGGGCCGGTCTCTTCGCCGTTCGTGGCCGGCTGTTCGGCGAGCAACACGCGAGAGAACAAGCGTTGCGGCAGGCCGGCAATGCCTTCGCCTTTAAAGCCAAAGTTGCCGGCAAGTCCTGACGTGTTGTCGGAGCGCTCCGGGAAAAACTGGCCGCCGCGAAAGCCGCGACCGTCGGCATTAAACGAGCCGCCAGCGAGCGCCAGGTTTTCGCGCACATTGATGGCAGTGATGCCGCCCCAGCGACCGTTCCAGCGATCCGAAACGATTTCGCCCGACAGCGCTAACCGCGAAAACTGCGGCACTTTGATGACCTGATAGCGACGAAAGCCAAGCGTCGCCGTCGTGACGTTCGAATTGACGTACGTATTGATGAGGCCGTTGCCGGCGCCGGCGCCTTCGATAGGAATGGCGCCGCCGGTCACCGGGCCGGTGGCGACGACAAATTCGTAAAGGCCAGCCGTGAAATTGGCGTTGTTAATGCTACCGGCTTGTTCGAGACCGCCGGGTCCATCGCCGTAGTCGCCGGTCGTTTGTTGATTGTCCGTCGTGTCGATTTCCGCGCCGATCATTTGCACGACAACCAAGACGTCGCCGGCAGCGATCGTCGTCGATACCGACGGGTGCAGATTCGTTGCCTGACCGCCGAGCGTCGTATCGATCGGGATCGATGCAGCGCCAGCCAATACGACGGTTTCGCCGGGCGCTGGGTCGGGCGCCGCGTAGTAAACGTTGACGCGCGTAGCAGCAGCCGTCACCGATACGATGCCGTTCGTGCCGGTTGAGCACACGGGTACCGCGTGTGCGTTGAGGGTGGCGAGGGCGGTTAGCGCAACTATGGCGCAGCGAACGGTCCAGCGGCGAAGGCCGCTGCCGGCTTGGCTTCCCAGCATATTCCTAAATCCCCTAAGCGCGTTGCGCGTCCATCATAGTGCAGAGACCTGTGGTGCCCAAACCACAGCCGTCGCACCCGCAACCCTGAACTGGTTCACACCAAGGACATTTGTTGCGGCACCGGCCAGGCCGGCAATGGGCTTATGTCGGGTCGTTTTCGTCGCAAGCGATTGTGAAAATCCAGCGCCAGCGTTGGGCAGTGCTGGTTGTTCGGGCAGTGGATCATCATCCAAACGTCGATGTCGTCGGCGAGATAGCCGGCGGTGCGCGTGACCCACTCCTTTATATAGGGTTCGTTGCTCGGCAGGTCCGGGTGCAGCACGAGCCGCACAAATGCCAGTTCGCCCATCGTTTCTGGCAGTACCGGTAGGTCCGGTTTCTTGTGCAAAGCCGCCAGCACTTCCGGGTGTTGCCGGTCGCCCAGGTGCAGCGGCCGCGCATCGAGTGCGACCCGGCCGGCGGCGTGGCGCTCGAGCATTGGCGCGAGAATCTCGGGCGCTGCGAACAGCGCTGGATGACGCACTTCTACCGCGGCGCCGTAGCGCCCGGCGATACGCTCGAGTACAAGCTCTATCGAGCCGATCTCTGCCGGCCCGATGTCGGCCGGAAACTGCACGAGCAGCGGTCCCAAGTGATCAGCTAGCGGTTCGATGACCGCGAGGAACGCATCCAACGCGACAAAGTCGGGACGATGCTCGTGCGTCACTTCACGCGGGAGCTTTAGACAGAAGCGAAAATCGGTGCCAGCAACGGCATCGCGCCAGCGCGCAACCGTGTTTGCGTCGGGCGTGCCGTAAAACGTCGTGTTGCCCTCGACGGTGTTGAAGACGCTGGCATAGCTCGAAAGGCGACTCGGGTTGTCGACGAAGTACGTATCGCGCCAACCAGGAAATGCCCAGGCGGGTAGGCCAAGGTGGTAGCCCATTTTGTGCATCGGACAGGGGTTTTCGGCTAGTCGAGTAGGTTTAACACAGCTGGCCCAATCTGCTCTGCCGATTCGTGCATGACGCTGCGCTCGATGTCGAGCCGTTCTGTCAGCGTCGCGCTCGGGATCAGTTTGGCGGCGCGGCGACTCGCGTCGAGCAAGCCCGACTGTGTGGCAACGACGTGTACGGTCGCACGCAGCTCGGCGAAGCGCTCGTCGACCGGATAGCGGAACGCGGCGTCGAAGGCGGCCATCCACCGGTTGCCGTGGCGCAGCGCGTCGGCAAACAGCGCAACGGCCGCATCGATACCATCCGTCTCGGCGCGCTTGATGACCGCTTGCTGCCAAAGCCCGGTAACTGAACCGATGTCTGTCGACAGCGGCGCCGGATCGTCCATGCTATTTCGAATCGATTCCTGCTGTTCTTTCGAGAACGCCGGCACGTCGATCAGCATTAATCGACCCACGTTGGGAGCATCGAGCAGCGCCATTTCCGCGGCGACCAGGCAGCCGGTGTGAAAACCCAGCACATCGATGGGCTGCCGTGGTTTGCCAGCAGCCTCGAGCAACGCGGTCGCATACGTCCCGATAGAAGGTGTCGAGCTTGGCGAAAACGACCCGCCGTAACCTGGGTAGTCCGGTGCAATGACCCGCCGATTAACGGCGAGATGCGGCATCACCTGCTCAAAGAAGTGTCCGGTGAATGGCGCTGGATGCAGGAGCCAGAGGTCGGGCTGGTCGCTGCGCTCGCCGAGCGAGCGCCAATGGACTTGACCGTCAGCGGTGTCCGCATAGCCGAAGCGCATGTCGATTACGTCGATCCCGATAAGCGTTTCAGCTGCTCAACGTACAGCCGTCGCGTTTGTGGCATCAGCACGATCGGTGCTATGGCGAAGATGATGGGCACGCAGGCGAGCGCATAGCCCAACTGGTCCTCGCCGAAGACCTTGCTGGATAGATAGCCGGACACCAGTGGTCCTAACGATCCGAACAAGCTGATGCACAAATAGTAGATCGCGACGATCTGGCCACGGATCTGCGGCGGCGTGATCGGCAACAGTGCCGTCACGCCAATGGCCGACACGATGCCGATGCCCGCCGTGTTGATGCACAGCATTGCGAACGACGTCGCTGCCGTCGGCATAAAAAACGGCAGTGTCGCCGTCGGTACCATCAAAAAGAATCCGGCGTAGAGCAATTGCAGTGGTGCGTCGATCCGGCGGCGGTTGCTCCAGGCGTCGGAGATAAACCCCGTGAGCAGCATGGTCGCGGGTCCGATTAGTAGAATGGCGATGCCGTTGATGATTGCAAATTTTTGCGCCGGCCAGCCCCACGTTCGCTCAAACGTCGCCGCGAGAAACTGCTGGCTGTAGGCAATGGCCGTCATCGTGCAAACGATGAGCACGAAGCCCGCATACAGCGTTCTGTTGCGCCACAAATACGTAAGTGCATCCGAAAATTGATTGCCGGCGACGACACCGGCGACTTGCGGCACTGAGCGTCGCGCCGGTTCGCGCAGCAGTAAGAACGCGAGCGCCAGTACGAAACCCGGCAAGCCAACGACCACCAGCGTGAAACGCCACGGCGCCAGTTCGCCGAACAGCGGTAGGATCGGCGCGCTAGCACTTTCCGACCAAGCGATAACCGTTCCGCTAATCAGTGCGGCGACACCATAACCGAGCGGCAGTGCCGCTGAGTAAAACGCAATCGGTTTTGCCCGTCGCTCCGGTGGGAAGCTGTCGCCGATCATCGAAAACGTGGCGGGGCTCAGCGTCGCTTCGCCGACGCCAACCCCCATTCTTGCAATGAAAAGCTGCGGATAGCTGCGAGCGAGTCCAGTCGCGACGGTCGCCAGCGACCAAAACACCATGCCGCCGATGATGATCCAAATGCGCCGGCTGCGATCGATGAGCCAGCCCATCGCGATGCCGACGAAGCCGTACACGAACGTGAACGCGCTTAGTAGCCAACTGATTTGGATATCGGAAAGGGCAAACTCCGCCTTGATCGGCTCGACGAGCAATCCGAGCACAGCCCGGTCGACAAAGCTAAGAATGTAGGCGAGCGTCAGCATGACGACGAGAGACCAACCGGCCCGAGCTGACGGATAGGGAGCTTCGCGGCTCATGTGGCTTTGCTCGTGATGTTGTAGATAACAATCAGATTGTCGTCGAAGTCGACGATGCCGATTTCGCGACCTTCGCGGCCGTCCTGCGTCTTTAGGATTTCTTCGTCGTAAACGGTGAGGCCGAGATCGCGTGCACCGGCGATGACCGCATCCGGGTCGGCGACTTCGAGCACGATGGCGCTGCGTCGCGGGTGTGGCGCTGGCTGCATCGATTCGCTCCTGATCTCTGTCAGCGCCATGACCCGCTGCTGCGATTCGGTCGACAGCGTCGCGAAGCCGATCGTCGCGTCCGTCGGAATGTCGAATACGTCGAACGAATAGCTTTCCGGGTTGTGGCCGAGCCGGTATTCCACGGTGAAACCGAGCACGTCGCGATAAAACGCGAGCGCGCGATCGAGATCCGCAACGACAAAATTGGCCCGTTGAAACCGAACCGGTGCATTCATGCAAACGCTCCTATTGCCATTCGGTCGGTTCGCCGCGTACCGAGCAGCACTGCACGCCGACGTTGGCGCCGTAGTACAAATTGGCAAGCGCTCGGGGCATGTTTCGAAAACCGTCTTCAATATCCTGCACCGGTCTCAGCTTGCCGTCGTGAATCCAGTCGGCCAGGTTACCCATGCATTCGTCCCAGCGACTCAAATGGTTGTAGACGAAAAAGCCCTGCATACGGGCGTCGCAGCGGCGCAGGCGCGTGTAGTTGGAGAGCGCAAACGGGACCTCACGGGTATACTCGCTGATTGACCCGCACAACACGACGCGCGCATTGAGACGAAGTCGTTCGAGGCACGCTTCGAGGATCTCACCGCCGACGTTATCGAAGTACAAATCGATGCCGTCTGGCTGTGTCTCGTCGAGCGCCGCCGCAACGTCGTCGCGTTTGTAGTCGATGGCGCCTCGGCAGCCGAGCTCGCGAATAAACTGACACTTGTCGCCGCCGCCAGCAATACCGACCACATCGCAGCCCACTACGTGACTCGCCATTTGCGCGACCATCGATCCGACACCGCCGGCAGCCCCTGACAGCACCATGCGATCGTCCGGCTGCGGGTCGCCACAAAGGAAAAATCCGGCGTAGGCTGACAAGCCCGTCATACCAAGAACGCCGGCGCCGAGGGCCGCCGGCAAGCCGTTATTCGGCATCGCGAAGAATTTTTCTTGCGGCGTCATTGCCGAGACTTTGTACGTTTGCCAGCCGAGCTGGCCCTGCACGATTTGACCTTCTTGCCAGTCGGCGTGGCGTGACTTGACGATTTGCGCAACGCCGCGGCCGTGGATGACGTCCCCAGGCGCCAGCACCGCTTCGCCGGCAGCGCCCGTGCCCTGCATATAAAAACGCATGACCGGCGCCAGGCCGAGATAGTGGGTTTTCAACAGGACCTCGCCCGGACCGGGTTCCGGTACGTCAGCCACGTGCCACGCAAAGTCGTCCGGCGTTACGTTGCCGACCGGCCGCCTCGCCACACGCCATTGGTAGTTGGCGTCGTCGTCGATTGTGCGTTCGGCTGACAGTCGGTCGAAAGTTGCGAGGGCCGCGGCGCGTTCATCTGACACGCTCGGGCTGTCGGTTAGCGCCACGGCAACCTCCGAGCGTTGATTGAGCGCGGACCGGCAGTCACCGCGTCGCTCGCGTCTCGTAGAATTCCAACCAAGCTCCACCGGGGCCGCGAATACCTAGCATGCGGACGTCGCCATACGGCTCGAGGTCGATGTCGGTCGGTGGATAGACAACCTCCACTCGGTGTTCGACGAGACGCGCGTGCAATATCTCGATGTCGCTGGCCGGAAATCGCAACATGAGAATGCCGAGGTTGGGAGGTGCTGCATCGGCGGCAAAGTCGGCTCCGGTGAGACCGTTGAACGCAAGCAGTTCGACTGAGCCCTCATTAATACCGTGCGGATGAACGATAACAACATCACGCTCGATGTCGTCGGCAAGATTGTGCGGAATACCGAGTACATTCGGCCCTTCTTCCGGGCTGGCACCGCGATGCTCGAGATACGTTTTGAAACCCAGGGTATCGATATAGAAGCGCTGCGCGTCGTCGAGATCGGTGACCACCTGCGTTGCGTTGAACAACCGGCTCAATTCGCGTAGCTCGGGATAACCTTCGAGCGGCGGCTGCACGCGCTCGATCATCGCAAGCACGATGCCGTCGGGCCCTCGGGCCAGCCACTCAATCACGACAAACGGCCCAAACCGAAACTGGACCGGGTCACTCGTCGCTTGCCAGCCGTCGGCCTGCAGTTCGGCAAATTTCGCGCTCATGTTCGCGACGCGAGTATTAACGTCGAACCAACCGCCGGTGTCCCACGATTGAGCGTTCGATCGGATCTGTTTTTGCGCGACGTTAGTAAATTCGATCAGTCGAACAAATCCGCGGTTCGTCCCTCGATTACCGAAGACGGTAAATCTTGCCGAAACGTCCTTGGCCAGTCGCCAGGCATCCAATTGTTGGCGCGGCACTGGCCCGGCAGCCAGTTGCTCCCACCCAGCCACGTCTCGGAAGAACGTCGAATAAGCCGGCAACGATGACACGCTGAACACCGCTTCCTGATAGCCGGCATCCACCAACGGCGCAGACTGCGTTGGACTAAGTGCCAGCAATGCCGCAAGCAACGCCAACCGGACCATGGGCTCCCCATCGAGGCCGTCGTCGGGTGAGGCTGCTTCGACCGCCTTTTAAATGATATATTGTTATATCAATATTGCTACCGGAAGCGCGTCTCGAAGTCAATCGGCGGCGGGTCGCAAGATCGAACGGGAGCCTATGAGCAACGTCATAAAACGCACGACACTGATCGTTCGCGACATCCAGCGCTCCATCGACTGGTACCAGCAGGTGCTGGGCATGTCGATCTGGATGGAGACCGATTTCGAGCTGTCCGGCGAAGGCTTGGCCGCCGGCAAAAAGGGCGACAAGACGAGGCTCGCCATTCTGAAGTGCGAGGACCCGGTTATCGGCATGATCGGGCTGCTGCAGTGGATCGATCCGCCGCTGCCAGCGCCCGAAGAGATCCCGCGGTCGGTGAGCTACGGGAATCCAACCTTCGTTGTCGCGACCGACGATGCCGAAGCCATCTTCAAGGCGGCAACCGACCTCGGAACGCACGTGTACTGCCCGCCACGCCCTTGGTCCACGAAGGGCCACGATGGCCGTACCAAGCATTTCATCGGCGTCTCGGTGTTCGATCCGGACGGCTACTTTTATGAGTGCAACCAGGTCGTCGATATCACCGACTGACCTAGTCAGAGCCCCACTGCCATAACCGGACAGATCGTATTCGGCCGCGCCGAGACCTTTGGGCGAGGCGTTGATCGTATTGCCGGTTCGGTCAATCGCGCGAGCGGGTATACTGCCCACCCCACATCGAAGCGCCCGTAGCTCAGCTGGATAGAGTACTGCCCTCCGAAGGCAGGGGTCGCAGGTTCGAATCCTGCCGGGCGCGCCATTGGCAAGGGGTCCAGCGGACCCCTTGCCAATGGCGAGTTCGGTAGTTTGATGAGAACCTGAGGTTCGAAAGATTGCGCCAGCAATCTTCACCGAGCGCCGCCATGCGCGAAGCACGCAGTGCCAGAACAGCCCACAGGCTGTTCTGGGTAATCCTGCCGGGCGCGCCAAAGCACAAACGATCCCGAAGGGGCCGTTCTTGTTTTGGAGAGTCTGCCGGCGGATGAGAGCCTCCGTTCGACAAGACGCGCCAGCGTTTTGGACGCCCGCAGGGCGCCCGTCCCGATAGATGCTTCGTCGTGTTCGATTGCTGAGCAGATTTATTCCGGACGGGGCGAGGATCGGCCCGAGCCGATCTGAGTCAATCCTCATACTACAGACTAGATCCGACCACCTTCCTCCGAAAGCAGGGGATTGTTGAGTCCTGGATTTGATTGGATGACCTAGCAAAAGGGCGAGTTAACGTCCTACTAAAATGGCCGGCGTGAAGTCGAAAGCCCTGCGGCATGCTTAGCGACATTGAACGAGCATTGTCTGCAAGGAGCTTTTCCCCATGGCCTCATCCGATTCCACAAGCGCGGACACGATCCTCTTCGGTGGGTCCGTCACGACGATGGACCCCGAGCAGCCCGACGCAACCTCGGTTGCCATAAAGGATGGACTGATCCTGCAGGTTGGCAGCGATCAAGACATCCTGCGCCTGAAAGGTCCGAATACCCAAGTCGTTGACCTCAAAGGTCAGCGCGTGATCCCAGGCCTGATCGATAGCCATACTCACATTATCCGTCAGGGAAATAACTTCGCTATGGAGCTCCGCTGGGACAGTGTTCCGTCGCTTGCCGACGGCCTTCGGATGCTCAAAGCGCAAGCGGAGAGAACGCCTGCGGGTCAATGGATCCGCGTAGTCGGCGGCTGGTCGGCTGACCAATTCGCCGAGCGGCGGCTTCCGACTATCGACGAGATCAATAAAGTAGTGCCGGATGTGCCTGTCTATGTCTTACATCTCTATGACCGAGCTTGGCTCAACAAGGCGGCACTGCGCGCGCTAGGCATCGATAAACACTTCTATGAGCCCTTCGTATCCGGGCGCCTCGAACGTGACGACGATGGGAACCCGACCGGACTCGCGCTTGCCCGACCGAACGCGCAGCCGCTGTATGCACTTCTCGATCTGGCCCCCAAGCTGGATCTCGAACAGCAGATTACGTCAGCAAAACACTACTTCCGCGCGCTGAATGCCCTCGGTCTCACCTCTGCACTCGATTGCGCTGGCGGCTTTCTGAATTACCCGGACGACTACGGGGTGATCAGTACGCTGAACCGGCGAGGCGAGCAAACAGTACGCATCGGGTACCAGCTGTTCGCACAGCGACCGCTGTTCGAGCTAGAAGACTTCAAACGATGGAACGATATCGTCAAGCCCGATGAGGGTGACGATTACCTGAAATGCAACGGTGCTGGCGAGATGCTCGTCGCCTCAGCATACGACTTCGAGGACTTCTCGTACCCCCGTCCGGAGCTACCGAAGCGTATGGAAGGAGATCTCAAGCCCGTGCTCGAGTTCTTATTCGAGAATCGTTGGCCTATTCGCTTCCATTGCACCTATGAGGAGAGCGCTCATCGCTTGCTGGCCGCGGTAGAGGAAATGGGGCACAACAAAGGTCTTGAGGAGCTCAACTGGATCTTCGATCACGGCGAAACCATTAGCGAGTCCACCATGGAATGGATCGCTCGTTTGGGGGGTGGGATCAGCTATCAAAACCGGATTGCTTTCCAAGCTTCCGATTATCGCGATCGCTATGGTGAAAATGCGCTCAATGACGTAATGCCCGTTAAAAAGATGATGGCGTCCGGTGTTCCGCTGGCAGCCGGAACGGATGCGACACGCGTCAGTTCATACAATCCGTGGCTTGCGATTCACTGGGCGGTAAGCGGCAAAGGCCGCGGCGGCGATGTTATCTGGCTGGAGGATAATCGACTCAGCCGAGACGATGCGCTCCGCCATTGGACCGCTTCCGGCGCTTGGTTTAGCAGAGAAACTGGTAAGAAAGGCCAGATCAAAGCTGGTCAGTTCGCCGACCTTGCGGTGCTCGACCGCGACTATTACACCATCCCTGTGGACGACATCATAAATATTGAGTCTGACCTGACGTTTACCGGCGGCAAGGTTGTACATGCCAAAGGGCTGTTCGGTGCGCTAGCTCCGCCGCCCCTGCCGGACCTTCCTGACTGGAGCCCCGTATCTGTATTCGGAGCGCCCGGTGTTCGTACCCCTGGTTCTCCAACCTCGTTCGCTCACTAACTATAGGAGCTAAAGCTGTGTGGAATGAAAACTCAGGAAAAGCCCTCGACGGAGTGAGCACTCCTCCATTCGAACTGGATTCGGCACAAGCTGTCGACAAAAGCTGGGTTTGTGTCCTGACCCCAAGAAGGCGAAATATCGCTAAGACAGCGACGTACGCAGTCATGCATTTCTGCGTCGCTATTGTTGTCGCCTTTGCTCTAACTCGCGATGTCTGGATCGCCCTGAGCATCGGACTTGTGGAACCGATCGTTCAGACGGTTGCCTATGCGATTCATGAGTACGGGTGGTCGCGCAAGGGCGAGGAGCAAAAGGCGCAACTCGCGACCACGTGAGCGTGCCCCATAAGGTCTGGTCCAAACTGAGTGAGGTCGGCACGATGAGCATCAACGTCCTTTAGGAGGCAGTCCTTCGATTGTGCTGAACATTTGCCGCGAGCATTCGTCTGCGCGTGCGGTGATTCTGGCACCGAAGAGACTGACGTTTTACTTTTCTGATCTCATCTGATCCGCCGTACTCGCGGCGTCTTTACCATTCACGGCTAAACAACTCTCAGGAGTACGTGTAAATGGACCTCAAACTTGGGCTGACCGTTTTCGGAGTGATTTTCCTTGCTGAGTTGGGAGACAAGACGCAAATTGCCACGCTGCTATTCTCGGCGAAGTCACCCGAAAATATGATCACGGTCTTTCTTGGTGCATCATTTGCGCTAGTTCTGGCATCTGCAATTGCGGTCGCCGCAGGCGGAGTTCTCTCGCGGTATCTGGATCCCAGGGCGATCAGCTACGCAGCAGGCGTAGGGTTCGTCGTTATCGGTGTGTGGACGATCTGGCAGGCAGCTTCTAGTGGTCAGCTGTCTTAGTGAGTCTCCCTGCTCGTCGTCTCAGACCTCGATTCGCAGGAAGGTTAGAGAACTCGCAAGGGTGTAATTTGCTGCATTACTGCGCCAATTCCGCACAGCTATTGGTGACCAGATTTGACAGGTGACCGACGAATATCGCGAAAAAAGGTCAAGCGTTTTCACAAAGGCTAGGAGTGCCTAGCGTTGAAACCTAGACATCGCAAGCCTTTCAGCACTCCTCCCTCCAATTGCCGATTAACATCGCCTTTCCGGGCTGCCGTCGGAAGGCAGGGGTCGCAGGTTCGAAAGATTGCGCCAGCAATCTTCACCGAGCGCCGCCAGGCGCGAAGCACGTAGTGCCAGAACAGCCCACAGGCTGTTCTGGGTAATCCTGCCGGGCGCGCCAATCAAAATAGGGCCCAGCGGGCCCGTTTGCCTGTCCAGCCGAACTATTCTCCGGCCGAGAACGCCGTCACAACCGGTACGCGTGCCGCACGCCAGGCTGGGAACAGCCCGCCAACCAAGCCGATGGCGAGCGCCAGTACGATGCCGTTGCGGAACAGTTCCGGCGTCAGCTCGAACGTGAAAACGACCTGCGAGAAGCTTGCGCCCAGCGTTGACGTGCTCAAGCCGTCGAAGAACAGGAAGGCCACGCCGGCGCCAACGATACCGCCTACGATCGACAGCACCGTCGATTCCGCCAGTGTGCCAAAGAAGGCGGAAGTATTGCTGAAGCCGATTGCCCGCAACGTTGCGATCTCGCGCGCGCGCGAGGCGACCGACGTGTACATCGTATTCAACGCGCCGGCCAGTGCGCCGAGGCCCATGATGATGCTAATGGCCCAGCCGAAAATGGCGATACCACTTAGGGCCTTGCCCTGCGCCGCGAAGTAGTCGGCCTCGGTCTGCACGTCGAGATTCAGCCGCGGGTCACTGTCGATAAATTCCTGGATCGGCGCGACATCCCCGGGCGTGTCGAGTTGCAGGCGCATGGTCTGGAACGACGAGCCGCGCTGGAACTGCGTCTGCACCGTCGGTGCGTCGGCCCAGAGTTCGCTCTCGAAGGCGGACCCGCCGGTCGAGAACACGCCGACGACCTCCCAGGTCGTCTTGCCGAAGCGAATCTCGCGGCCGAGTTGGAAGCCGTCGAATTCGCGCTGCACGCCCTGGCCCACGACGATCTCGTTGCGGCCGGGCTCGAACAGGCGACCCTCGACGACATCCACCCGCTCGCGCAGCTCGAAGCCGTCAATGGAAATGCCGCGCATCGGGATATTCGCTTCGGTCTGGCTGCTGCGCTTGATGCCGTCGACGATGACGTAGAGTTCCGCCGAATAGATCGGATCGCCATTCGCATCCTGCGCAATCCCGGGCGCTGTCGCGATGCTGTTCACGGCATCGCGCGATAGGACGCTGTTCAATTCTGACTGCGAGCCGGTCCGCGCCACGATGGCAACTCCGTCGCTGCCGGTGCCGGCCAGCGTGTTCTCGAAGCCCTGCGCCATGGCCAGGAAAGCGAGCAGCACGGCGACGACGACGCTAACTGCAAACACGGCGGCCAGCGACATCCAGGTTCGCTGCGGCAGGCTGCGCAGGTTCATGCTGACGACGGTCGCGATCTGAGAGAAAAGTCCACGCACGACAGACTCCTAGCCGCGACTCAGCGCAGTAATGATGTTTAGCCGCAGTGCGTTGACCGCGGGGACGATGCCGGTGATGAAGCCGAGACCGATCATGAACAGCAGGGCCTCGATGGTGACGCGGCCGTCAATAACGAGCGTCGGCAGCTGAATCGGTGCCTGGTTGATGAGCGTGACGAGCAGCTCGGACGCCAGTAAGCCGAGCGCGCCACCCAGGAGCGCGAGCAACAGCGACTCGAACAGCACCATGCGAAAGATGCGTGTCGACGTGAAGCCGAGCGTCTTCATGACGCCAATCTCGGCCGTGCGCTCACGAATGGACAGCATCATCGAGTTGCCGACGATGACGAGAATGACGAAAAAGGCGGCAAACACGACAGACGTCAGAATCAGGCTCAGGTTGCCGATCTGTTCGAGGAACGCCTTGTTGAAGGCTTTCTCTGGCACGGTCTCGGTTTCGGCTGGCGAGTTCGCGAACATGTCGTCGATCGCACTGATCACGGCCTCGTTCCGGCTCGGGTCGCTGGTGCGCAGGCCGACAAAACCGATGAAGTCACCGCCGAAGGATTGCGTCTCGTTGAAGTACTCGTAGTGAAAGTAGACGCTGCTCGTGTCGGTCTGCTCGTCCTCGCCCTGGTAGATCGCGACGACGTCGAAATCCCAAGACGTGCTGCCGTCGCGCTTCGAAAAGATATTCGAGTTGACCGGAATACGATCGCCTTTCTTCCAGCCGAAGCGTTTGGCGACCGACTCGCCCGCGATCAGCCCCTGGCGGTTCCCAATCCAGGACTCGCGCTCGTCCGCACTGATCAGCAGCTCGGCGTAGACATCGAGAAAATTTTCCGCGTCTACGGCGAACATGCCCATTTGGTTCTGCGGGTCCTGGTAGTAACCACCGAACCAGTTCAGGTGGGTCAGTGCCTCGACATCGTCGATCGCCGCGATACGATTGACGTAGGAAATTGGCAGCACTTGCGTGAAATTGATCTTGTTGACGACGATCAGCCGGTCGTCCGCCGCGAGATCGACACCCGAGTCGAAGGCCTTCTGGAAGGCCGTGAGCGTGCCGAAAATCGTGAAGGCGACAAACGTTGCGAACAGCGTCAGGAACAGACGCATTTTCTTGCGCGTCAGGTTCTTGAACACGAGGTAGAGGTCCTTCACGCCGCAAGATCCTTCTCGACGAACTCGCCTTTGTCGAGGTGCAGTGTGCGCTTTGCGTATTTGGCGGCGGCGGGATCGTGGGTCACCATGACGATGGTCTTGTCGTAATCCCTGTTTAGCGTCTGCAGCATCGTCAGGATCTCATCGGCAGTCTGCCGATCAAGATCGCCGGTCGGTTCGTCGCAGAGCAGAAGCTTTGGATCGGACACGAGCGCGCGCGCGATCGCAACGCGCTGCTGCTGGCCACCCGACATTTCTTTCGGCATGTGCCTTGCGCGGTCGGACAGACTAACGAGCTCGAGTGCCGCTGCAATATTCTTCTTACGCTCGCCACGGCTAAGACGCGTCAGCAGCAGCGGCAGCTCGACATTGCGTTCAGCGTTCAGCATCGGCATCAGATTGTAGAACTGGAAGATGAAACCGATGTTGTTCGCTCGCCACGCCGCGAGCTGGCTTTCCGAAAGCGAGTCGATGCGGCTGCCGTCGAACCAGATTTCGCCCGAGCTCGGTTGATCGACGCCGCCGAGCATGTTCAGTAGCGTCGTCTTGCCGGAGCCGGACGGTCCCATGATGGCGAGGAAGTCGCCCTTGGCGATAGACATGTTGAGCTTGTCGAAGACCGTAATCGTTTCTTTGCCCTTGACGAACTCTTTGGAGACGTCTTGCAGATCAAAAAGAACCTCGTCGCTCATTGGAATTCCCTGTTTGGCTTCATTCACTGAAAAACGCCACCTTGACTCCCATGTCGGGCAGGATGCGCGCGTCGCTCGCCTCGATGCCGATACGGACTCTGACGGTCGCCTTGGCGCGGTCTGCGGTCGGGATGATCGCGATAACGGCGGCCGAAATATCCCAGTCCGGGTACGCGTCAAGACTGGCGACGACGCGCTGGCCGGCAAACACTCGGCCGATGAACGATTCGTTGACGTCGACCTCGATCTCTAGCGACGCCATATCGACGATCGTGCAGATGCCGGTGCGGGTAAAGCCGCCGCCGGCGGATCCGGGCGAGACGATTTCGCCGGTTTGTGCGTTCTTCACGGTGACAACGCCGGCGAAAGGCGCGGTGATGACATGATCCTCGAGGCGCTCGCGTTGGCGCTCGACCTCGAGTTCAAGCACAGCGACGTCGGCCTGCGCGCGTTCGAGGTCGGCCGTCAGCGAATCGTAGTTCGCCACGGCATTCGACAGCTCGGCCTCGGACACCAGATTCTTCGGCCTGAGCCGCCGGGCGCGGTTGAGCACACGTTCGGCCTCGGCGAGATTTGCGCGAATACTCGCGACGCCGGCACGCTGCGACGCCAGTCTGGCCGTCGCCAGTTCGAGATCGACGCGGGCCAACTCGTCGTCGAGGCGGGCGAGGACCTGGCCTTCCTCGACAACCATGCCTTCCTCGACCCTGACCTCGGTGATCAGCCCGGTGATCTGCGACGACACCGTGGCGATTCGCCGCGCCGTAATGTAGCCGGACGCGTCAAGGATGCGCTGGTTGCCCTCTGCCGCGGCTTGGACGACCGGCGCAGGCTCTTGCTCGGTGACCTCCCGAACTGCAACGGTGGGCGGGGCTTCAGCTTGCGCGTCGTTCGGCGACGTCGTATTGCCGCCCAGCAGAAACACGCCGCCCAGCCCGCCGACGATGACGGCCGCGATGGCAATAACGACGACGAGTGCGACGCTGACGCCGGTCGCTGCGGGCGCCGAGCGGTCGATCTTCAGCTGGTCGAGCAGCTCGTTTTGCTTGTTCACGTTGGTTATTTGCGTCCGTCGCACTCACGGCAAGACGTTCCGTCGCGCGCTTAGGGCCATGATAATTGAGTCGAGTCTGCACTGTCATTCAGCGCCGGCAACAAGTCTTCTACAGCGGTTACTGATTGCACCGCTGGCAACGGCATCGCCTGCTGTTGAGTTCGCACGTGCGACTTTAAGCGCCTATGGGGGCGACGTCGGTCGTCGCCGGGTTCGCACGCTGATGCGCCGTATGGGCGCGACGGTGCTGTCTAGCGTAGGCCGAACGGCCGCAAGCTCTACGCGTATCGGCTGCGTGGCCAGCCGGCGATGCGTTCCGATCAGGTACGGGCGATGGATATCCGGCCACACGTCCGGATGGCGCGCTTCGTCCTGTATCTCGCGGCTGCGGTCAACGGCTATTCGCCGCGCGTGTTAGCGAGTTTCGACCCGTATCGCGCACAGTGCGGAGGTTCGCATAACGTCGCTAGCCGTTTTCGCCGACACTAAGGCACATCGAACGGCGCTAACGGCAACTAAAGTACTTCCACACAACGCGGATAAATAGACTGGAAGCCTTCTGCGTATTGCGCGCTTTTGCCGCCCGCTTGACCCCCAGAATTACGTCGGAAGTGGTTGGCCCTGTTTTCGGCCACGTTTCGATAGTAGTTCCAAAGGTGCTCTTGTCCTTTCATGCATTGAATCGCCGCCCACTTTTTTTCCCAGACCTCTGAGATATCGAGAAAGACATCTGGTTTCCATTCCATCTGTTCGGTCTGGTGCGGCTCAAAAAGATACAACTGTGGAGCACCCAATACCGTCTCTCCGGGGTTGTGGCCCCAGGCCTGGGCAATCATGCGACACTCCAACGCAATCTGTGTCGCGTACATGTGGTCAGCGTTGTACGGGTCCCATCTCGAGTGACTGAGCATGAAAGTTGGTTGCACCTTGCGGATCAGGTCGACGATGCGGTACTTCCCGTCGGTGTCGATCGAGAGCGGGTAGTCGCCGAAATCAAAGAACTGGATCTCGTGTGCACCCAATTCAGCGGCCGCATTTTCGGCTTCCTCTTGACGAGCGGCCTTGACGGCTTCAAGCGAGATATTGCCTTGCTTCCAGAGTTTCGCTGATTCGCCACGCTCGCCGTAGGATAGGCAGGCAATGGTCACGTCATAGCCTTTTTCCTGATGCAGCGCGATGGCGCCACCGCAGCGCCAGACGAAATCCGCGGCATGGGCGCTGATGACCAACACGGTTTTCTTGGTACTCATGGTTTTGTTGCTCCCCTCTCTGCCACGTGCCTAGTCCATAGAATCGGCTCCGCGAGATACGCAGGCAGTTCAAGAGTCTACAAGGGAGCCCCTAGGTTTAACGGCGGCAATAGGTTTTTTGAACAATGACTAAGGGAAAATCATGGGCATTCAATGCCGTTTCCAATGCCCGAAGCCTCTAGAGGCAACGTTTTCCGTCTGGGAAACGAGGGTCTACCAGAATTTGGTCTCGAACATCAGCAGCAAAGCTATTCCGGCAGCCGCGCCGGAGATGAACACATTCCATTCCCGGTGCTTAACACCGACGATGTTCAGGAATAGGAATGCAACGCCAACGATGACTCCGACCACCATCAGTTGACCAAGCTCTAACCCTAGGTTGAATCCCAACAGCGGCACGGCGATCGACGAATCGTCCATGAGCAAGGCGCGAAAGTAGTTTGAGAATCCCATGCCATGGATGAAGCCGAAAAACAGTGCCATGGCGTAGGTCCGACTCATTCCCGTAGCTGACTGTGTCGATGGCCGACTGAGCACGTTGTGGACAGCCGTGAGCAGGATCGTCGTCGGGATCAGGAATTCAACGAGGTTCGACGGGATTACCAGAGTTCCAAACGCGGCTAGCGCCAACGTTACGCTGTGGCCGACGGTGAACGCGGTGACCAGTATGAGGAGTTTCTTCCAATGCTCGATTCTGTACACAGCGCAGAGCGCGACGAGGAACAGAATGTGGTCGAGCCCCGCCAGATTAGAGATATGCTCGAAACCCAACTGCAGATAGAAAGCAAAGGGGTGCATGTCAGAAAGTCAGTTTGTGACTCGGTGTCTTCTTGTTGAGCATCAGGCTTTTCGATTCTCCGTCCACATGAACATAAACAATGTTGCTTTGATCGAAGAATAGGTCGGTAAAGACAGCGTTTTTAATCTCCAACGACGTCAACGGCTGCGTTTGCCGATGTTCAAAAAGCACGCCAAGGGCCGTGTTCATCCCATCGCCCTTCAACCGCTTGCTCTTTATGTTGAGATCGATCTTGGTGCCATTGGCTTTGACGTGGAAAAACCGGCCGAGGTATTCCAATAGCATCCGCTCGGCGTGCACCGATTCGTTCGGCTGACAGAAAGCCAATTCGGTACTGTTTGGATCGAACACCAGCGCTTCGTTCACGTCTGTCAGGAACAATCGAAGATTGATCGTCAAAAGTTGTTGATCAGACGAGTACTCAATTTCGCTGAGCGAGAGCTTGAGCGGGTGTGACTCAACGTTGAGCGGCTGCCCCAGAAGAGCCAGCAAGAACAAGCATCGGCAGGCTGCCTGCGTCGTCATCGCTCAGGGTGTTTGTTCCGCCTGCAGCTCTTGTGCCACCGCCTGCACGTCTCGAAAAACGCGCATCAGGTTGCCGCTCCAGATTTTCTCGATTTGCTCTTCCGTGTAGCCGCGTCTCACCAGCTCGATTGTGACGTTCATGACCTCACTCGCGTCGAAAACGCCGTCGATACCGCCACCACCGTCAAAATCGCAGCCGATGCCCACGTGATCGATGCCGGCCACTTTGACGATGTGATCGATGTGATCCACCGCGTCCTTAACCGTCGCCGAAGGGGTAGGGTACTTAGTGTTTATGTCTCTGAACGCCTTGCGCATTGCCGTTCGTTCTTCGAGCGTCATCTCATTCGGCGACGGCATGCTCGCTCGCAGTTCGGCCATTGCCGCGTCTCGTTCGGGGTTTTCCGGCGCATCCCGCAGGTAGGTTGAGAGCATCGTCAGTTGCACGACACCGCCGTTTTCTGCCAGGAGTTTCAGCATCTCATCGGTCATGTTGCGCTCGTGATCGACCAGCGCTCGTGCATTCGAATGACTCGCAATGATCGGGGCCTTTGACATAGCAATGGCGTCAAAAAACACGTCGTCGCTGCCGTGCGAAACGTCCACCATGATGCCGAGGCGATTCATCTCCTTGACCACCGCTTCGCCGAACTCACTGATGCCTTGATGTTCCGGGCCGTCTGGATCCGTGCCGGAGTCGGCCAAGTCATTATTGGATGAATGCACTAACGTGATGTAGCGCACGCCTTTGTCGAAATAGAGTTCGAGATTCGAGAGGTCGGCGCCGATGGGGTAGCCATTCTCGATGCCGATGTAAATAGCGCGCTTACCGGCCTTCTCAAGCTCATAGGCATCGTCCGGGTCGAGCGCCAAGCCAACGAGGTCGGCGTTTTTCTCCGTCGACGCTATGACGGCATCAATCATCTCAAGGCTCAGCGTCTTGGCGCGACTGAAGCCGTCGTCGTCGCGAATGTCCTGGGCGACGAACGCCGCGAAAAAGATGGCGTCCAAACCACCTTCTTTCATGCGCGGGTAGTCCACTTTGGAGCCCGTCTCGTTAGGATCGTGCCGCTCGGCCATATCGAAGCCTGGTTCGATCATCCGCAACGGCGTATCCGCATGGGTATCTAATGTGAGTATGCGGTCGTGGATGTCGAGCGCGCGCGCAACGAGTTCCGCTTCGGTCTCGGCCGGCGGTTCACTGACCTCGGGTTCTGGACTGCAGGCGGCCAGCAAAATGGCAACAACAAAAAGGCTAGGACGGTGTTTCGATTTACAGAACATATCGGGTGGCCATACAACGGAAACGGGAAAAATCATGGCGGTGAGTTTCGATCGCCTACGTGCCGCCGAAGCGGGGGACGTGGGCCTCATGGTCCCCCAGTAGTCGCCGAATGCCAAGCAGCCGCGACGACCCAAACGGCCAGGATCCAAGACCAACGTTGACTTATTTGCACAAATAAGCAACTATTTCTGGATGAACGCCACCGAACGTCACGAGCTTGCAGATCTATTGAAGGCACTGGGTGAATTCAACCGACTGTCGCTGGTCTGCGAGCTTTGTGGTTGTGACACACCGCAGAACGCCATGTGCTTGTGCGCGTGTTGCAACGTCGACTCCTCCGTTGCCTCTCGCCATTTGAAGGTTTTGGCGCAGGAAGGGGTCGTCCAAATGGAACGAAAGGGCCGAGAGAGAATGTACTCCCTGAATCGAGCCGATATCGCGCAGAAGCTTCGCTTGCTCGCGGATCAAATCGAGGGATAGCGTCGAAACCAACGAGGATCGTGCGATGACAGAGAAGAAATGCGACTGCGAGTGCGACTGCGAATCGCCAGAGCGCTGCCGCGAAGCCGCCTGTGAATGCTGCAAAGAAGAGTGCTGCTGTTGATGCAGGCGTGCCCTCGGGCACGCCTTTACTGCAAAAACGCCTAGGATTTGGCTGACGCTACTGCGTCATGGGGATGCAGGCTCTCCATGTGCGCGACCGAAATATCGACGTCAGCGTAATCGTCCACTAAGGCGTGGCGAATTCGCCTTGCGGCGTCCTCGACAAACATCAAGTTCTGTCCATTGCGCGCCGCGAAGGCTTGCTCGTCAATGCGCTTGACGGCGGTTTGCACCGGCGTCTTAAGCGCGCCCTCGACGCGGTCGATCAGGGCCAACAGACCGAAATCTGCCGCTGTCGAATCGACCTCGACCGACACGCTGGCTTTGCTGCGCTGACCGTGCGGCGTTGCCAACGTTGCATGCTCACGCAACCACGCGCCGGCCTCGCTCGTCGGGATAGAACCGCGGGTGCCAAACTGCCGCAGAAACGCGCGCTCGATCAATTGACGCGCGAGCGACGCCGAGCACGGACACGTCGACGAGTAAGTTACGTCGACGCTCGCTCGGAGTTTGGTTTCCGCGCCGTTGCCGATCGCTTCCACGGTGACGGGGTAGCACTGCCAGCCGCCGATATCGTCGCTTTCTAGCGCGGCTCGCCGTACCAACAGATCAAGGTTGATTCGCACACGAGCGCGAGTCGATCCACAGTCTTCATGGCTGTCGACAATGGCCTGGAGCACAGGGCCTATACGCGCAGGCGTCAGCGCGCCGTCTTCACCCAGCGTATCGACCAGCTGATAGAGGCGCGACATGTGGACGCCTTTGACGTCCGGCTGCGGCAGGTCAACCTCTACATCGACACGGGCATGGTGATCGCGGCGATAGTCGGCCTCGGCGATAACCACCGGCAAGTCGATCGCGTTCATGCCGACCCACTCGAGTGGCATCGGATGCACCGGTGCGTCCGCGGCAGCGACGTCAGGGAGGGGATGGTTTTCGGGTTCCAAATGGTCCGCCGAATCTGGCATGTGATTACGCATCGTGGTTGAAATCAGGTGGCGTCAAAAACGTTATATTGTAACAGCAAAGCATTTCGCGGTTGAGATGACGAAGCGGCAACTCCGCCTATACACTTTTCAGACGCGATGCCCGTTGGGTCTGGCAGCGGGGCTGCAACGGTCGGTTTTCGACCGGGTCCTGGTTGTTGCCTGTGCAGCCGCCGACGGCACACAGACTCGCTGCTGGCGATGCCACTGACTTGGTCGATGGCAGCACGTTACGACTTATCGGGAAATGCTCGGTCTGAACCGGCGTCACGATGAAATAGGAGCTACTGACCCTAAATGCAAGAGTCCAACCTGACCCCGCGCGAATATTGGGCCGAGATCAAGCGCAACCCGAACCGGGCCAAATTCGGTTTCGGCGAGAAGGCAGCCTTGATCAATATCGATCTGCAGCGGGCCTACACCGAGGTCGACACCTTCAAGACGGCCTACCAGACCGATCCGCGGCAACTCGACCACATCAACGAGTTAGCAAGGCTCGCCAGGGCGAAAAACATGCCGGTGATTTGGACCTATGTTGCTTACATGGGCAACGCTGACGATGCCGGGGCCTGGGGCACACGAACCAACACGCCGGATTCGCTGCAGAACATCAAGGAGGAGTCCGAGCGCTCGCAACTGGATCCACGCCTCGATATCGACCGCAGCCGCGATGCCGTCATCAACAAACGCATGGCGAGCGTGTTTCACGACACCCTTATTCCGTCGCTGTTGGTTTGGCACAAAGTCGATACGGTGATCTTGACCGGCGGCAGCACCTCGGGATGCGTGCGCGCTTCGTGTGTGGCGTCGCTGTCGCACGGCTACCGCACAATCATTCCCGAAGAGTGCGTCGCCGATAAACACGAAATTCCGCACTTCGCCAATCTGTGCGACATGATGCTGAAATACGCCGACGTCGAAGCGTTCACCGTCGTGAGGGACTGGTTCGAGCAGCACCCCGGCTGCAAGCCGATTCGGGATGCGCGTGGCAGTCCTTTCTAAGGCTGCGGCGTTTCTCGCGTGCGCAACAGCCGCCCAGCCGGTGCAGCGATGCTGAACGGCGTCGTCAGCAATATCGATACCCGTGGAGAGACAGATGCGCTCTGACCCTGGTCTTTATGAGTACTGGCCTTACGAAAACCGGCCAAAGATCGCTTGGCCGGGCGATGCCCGGGTCGCTTTCTGGGTGGCGCCGAACATCGAGTTTTACGAGCTCGACCCCGCCGTCAATCCACATCGCAGCGCTTGGCCGAAGCCGGTGCCTGACGTTCACGGCTACGCCACACGCGACTACGGCAATCGCGTGGGTCACATGCGTTTGATGCAGCTGCTCGACAAATACGGCGTGCGTGGCTCGATTTCACTGTCGACGGCGCTGTGCGATCACCATCCCGAGATCATCGCGATGTGTCGCGAGCGAGACTGGGAGTTCTTCAGCCACGGCATTTACAACACGCGCTACGTGTACGGCATGAGTGAGCAACAAGAGCGCACGGTCATTGAGGAGGCGATGGCAACGATCCTCAAACATACCGAGAAACCCTGCGCGGGTTACCTGGCACCGGCGCTGACGCATACCGAGCAAACCCTGGACCTGTTCGCGGAGGCGGGTGGCATCTACACCTGCGATTTGTTTCACGACGACCAGCCGACGCCCGTAACGGTTCGCTCGGGCAAGAAGTTCATCTCGGTACCGTATTCGCTGGAGATGAACGACACCATCGTCTACGTCGTGAACAAGATCGAGCCCCGTCGCTACGGAGAAATGATCAAAGCGAATTTCGATCGACTCTACGCCGAAGGCGCCGACAACCCGGTGGTGATGTGCGTGCCGCTGCACGCGTACCAAGTCGCACACCCGCATCGGATGAAGGCATTCGAAGAGGCCTTGGAGTACATCACTGGCCATAGCGAGGTCTGGGTGACAACCGGTCGAGAGATCGCCGAGCACTACATCGAGCATCACTACAATGCAGCGGTTGCTGATATTGCCGCTCGAGGTACCGGTCAAGGCGGTGCGGCATGAGTTTGGATGACGACTACTTGCGGTATGCGCGCCGCGGGTACGGCATGGATCACGATCTTTACGATTGGTCGATGCTGGCCGACCGTTCGCCCGTCACTTGGCCAGGCAACAAGCCGCTCGCCCTGTGGGTGAACATCGCGCTGCAATACTTCCCGCTCGACCAGCGCGGCCAGCCGTTCGCGCCGCCCGGCGGTATGGTGACCGCCTATCCGGACCTACGGCACTACACGCTACGCGACTACGGTAACCGTGTCGGTGTGTTCCGAATCTTCCAGGCGCTCGATCGCTTTGGGGTTACCGCCAGCGTTGCGATGAACGCTCGATTGGCCGAGCGCGCGCCTTATTTGCTCCGTCGCGTCGTCGAGCGTGACCACGAGCTGCTATGCCATGGCTGGGACATGGATACGCCGCACTTCGGCGGCCAGGACGAGTCGGCGGAACGCGACGTCGTCGCCCGTTCTCTTGCCGTGCTGCGGGACGCGACTGAGCGACCCGTGCTGGGTTGGTTGAGCCCCGGCAAGAGCCAGAGTGCCAACACCCCACAACTGCTCGTCGAGCACGGTGTTGAATTTATGTGCGACTGGATCAACGACGATTTGCCGTTTCCGTTTCGCACGCCGTCCGGCGAACTCATCGCGCTGCCACTTTCCACCGAGTTGGAAGATCGTTTCATCATTCTGCAAAACGGCCATTCGGAAATGGAATGGGCGGAACAGATCGTCGATTCCTGCGACTTTTTGATCGCGGAGGCCGAGGCCTCAAACAGCGGTCGGCTGCTCGCGTTGAACGTGCATCCGTGGATGCTCGGCCAGCCGCACCGGATTCGTGCGCTGGAACACGTGCTCGCACACATCACGGGAACGCAAAAGGCTTGGAGCGCTGGACCGGCTGAGATCGTCGCGCATTGGCGCGCAGCACAGTCGTAGATGCGAGGCGGATGCCACGCCCGAGGTAGGCCAGCGAATCAGCGCGTATCCGGGCAGGGTGTTGCGTTGGATCAGGCGACTAAGACGCTATAATGTAACGTTCTGACAGTTTCCAATTGCGGCGCGAAATCCGAGCGCAACGCAACCAACAAGATATCTCAAGTGACTGAAAACCAAGCTCAGCAGCCTGCCGCGCGACCCGCAGGCGGCGGCATAGACGTTTACGCGATGTGTTGCTCGATGCTCTGCATTGCTCATTGTTTGGCGCTGCCGGCGCTGGTGGCATTTGTCCCGACCGCGGCTTTGCTGGCAGACGCCGAGTGGCTGCACGTTGCATTGGTGATCGCGGCCGCGCCGGCAACGCTATGGACGGTATCGCGGGCGTTGCGATCCGGCAGTGCGCCGCTGATCGTCGCCGGTGGTGCAATCGGCCTCGCACTGCTCATGTATGCCGCGTTTGTCGAAACGCCGCACGAGACCCTGCTGACTACGCTTGGCGCACTGGTGCTGATTGCCGTGCACGCACGCAGTTGGTTTCTTAGGCGACCGCCGCAGCGAGACCTAGCCGCGCAGTAGCGGCGGCCGTTGCGCGTCATGCGCGAGAGCGGTCTCACACGCATGCTGAGAATCGCGGGCTACACGAGCGGCGCCCGCCAAACGCCGTTTAGTCGTCGGCGTCCGGAATCTCGCAGGCACTGAGAATACTCGGGTCAATCAAATGCGCCTGCGGTGTCGCCGCAACGACTTCCGCGCACTGACAAAGCACGCGATCGTCGATGTCTCCGGGCCAGCCGCGGCTTAGCTCTCAAGCGTCGGTCAAACAATTCTCGGTCAGTTTCTCGCCCGGCGTGTGCGCGAGTGTCCCGCCATGGACCGTCGCCACAGCCATTGACTCGCTCGCCGCCGCCAAAATCTCGCTTTGCGAGGCACTCAGTCGAAACACACGAGGAGATCGCGCCCGCTGTAGGAGCCAGCCGGCATTGTGGGAATTCGACCGCCGTCCAACGGTAGCAAGCTTTGGAAAACCCCCGGAAACGCAGGCTCGCAATTTGGTGGGCCAAATCTTCTTACCAATAATCAAATAATGGCCCGGTCGAGAGAGGCTGTGTTTTCAGTGATTTATCGCCAGTTCGGCTGAAAATTTTTGCTGCAGGCAACTCATCTTCAATGGCTCTTGCCTTTTCCACAGTGATAAAAGCATAATCAAGACTGGTCTTACCAGATCGGTGAATATAATCAAAAAATTGATAAGACCAATATGAGCACCCACTGGTAAGTCATGCGGCCGATTCCGTCGGCAAACTCAAATACGCAATTGGGGGGACCGAGATGCGTAAGAGCCACGCCCTGAGTGGTTTTCCGTTCATGAAGGTGAGCCTAGACGCACCGTTGGCCGGCGTCGCCGTAATCACGCCGGGAAGCCAGTCTCGCATCGGTCTTCGCGCGAGCGATGACCACGTCGTCTTCATTCATAACAAGACCGCTTTCGACCTTCGGTGCGGCCAAGCTGCGAGCAATCTGGTCCCTCTGATGCGCCGAATCGAAAACGCGGCAGCTACCTGGCAGGTGAAAACCAGCTATGGCGTTGATATGGGAGTTCAGCGTAATGAGTCATAAGGTCCTTTTTTGCGCAGTGCTGTTTACGATGCTCGTTGGCTGCGGCAGCGATAGAGACAGTATCCCTCTGGTGCCAGGCTCAAATGGTGTCGCCAGCATCAGTGGCGACGCTGTAGTAGGCGGAACCCTCTCGGCATCGATAGCGGATCCCGACGGCGTTCAGTCGGGCAGCGAGAGCTACCAGTGGTACTCGAACGGTGCGCCGATCACCGGCGCGACCTCTTCCTCATACACGTTGACCTCAAACGAAGGCAGCCAGTCAGTAACGGTTGTGGTTCGGTACACCGACTCGCCCGGTCTTCGCGAGACCGTTGAGTCTGCACCACAAGATATTCAAGCGGCATTCACGCTCGGAGCGCTCTATTTTCACGGCTTGGTCGACGGCGCGGTTTGCGAAATAGCCGCCATCGATGCCATGGGTGTTGTGGGAGCCGCGTTGGCCTCGGCAACATCTGGCAGCGGTTCGGTGAGCTTCGGGGACCTCGTCCCCGTTGATGGCGCAGCGCTGGTGTCCTGCACCGGCGGAACCTATGTCGATGAGGCGAGCGGTACCGTCCTCGATGCGCCCGATACGCGAGCAGTCGTCGACGTTCAAGGTGACGCTGTTTTTACCGTATCGCCACTAACGGAAATTGCGGCCCAGCTTGCCGAAACGGCGGGCGATCTAAAGGCAGCATTGTCTACCTACAACGAAGCTGTCGGCATCAATTTTGGCGTCGCCAACGATATTACCCAAACCGCGCCAACCAACTTGGCGACCACTGCAGCCAACAACGATGATCCTGGCAGATATGCAACCGCGTTGGCGTTGATTTCTCAACTGGATGCCAACGACCCGGGCGCATCAGCTGGAGAAATCCTCACCAGCCTCAGCATGGATTTAGCTGATGGTACGTTTTCGCAAGCCACGCTGGACGACGTCAACCAAGCGGTCATCGATCTAGCCGCTTCGCCGGTCGCGGGCAATCTCGATTCGGACGCGTTGACCACGGTACAAGGCGCTATCAACAACTTGCCGGAACCGGCTGAGTTTGACGGCTTGAGTGCGTCGATTCCCAATGATCAAGTGGCGCCGCTCAACGGGACCGTCACCGTTACCGACGTGAACTTTGGCGAAGACAGGGTCGTTGCCCAAACAGATGTCCAAACAACCTACGGCACGTTCAGCATCGCCGAGAGCGGCGCTTGGACCTACGTGCTTGGCACGATGGATCCAGTCGTGGCCGGCCTGGACGTTGGTGAGTCCGTAACCGACATCATCCCATTAACCTCCGTCGACGGTACGGCCGCCAATCTGCTGATCCGTATTACAGCGCTGACGCAAGTCGCCGAGATTAGAAACACCATCAACGGTGACACCGGTGAGTTACGACTCAACTTGGATCCGCACCAACTGCAGGGCAGGCTGTCGTTCTCATTCCTGAAGACCGAAGCCCTCGCGGACGATGGCAATCAAAAAGATGCCTATATCACGCTCTATGGCTCTTCCGGCAGCTCTTCGGAGTCACTGGTTGATCTTCGCATTCAGGGGTCGGCTACGAACGATGATGGCAGCGCCCGAGACCCGCGGTTCTTAGTGAGGAACACTGACAACGCAGCCTACCCAGGCGGCATCATCGAAGCGCCGTTCACACCGAACGAGTGGTACGACATCGAGATCATCTGGGATATGTCTCAAGAGAATCAGATCACGATTCTCATCAACGGCGAGGTACTGGGCGGCGGGCCGTTCTCAACAGCAGCAGTCGTGGATCCCGATTTCACGGACCTGAATCAGTGGTTCAGTGAAGGCGTTGAACGTGTTCAATGGCGTTTCGGTGACAACGGTACCGTAATACCGTTCGGCTCCTATTTCATCGACAACGTCGAAATATTCTCTGACACCGGCGGAACCACACTGGCGTTCATGGATGATTTCGAAAGCTACAACGTCGGGGAATCGTTCACGGGTTCCATCGACTATCCCGACTCGGTCGATGCAACGGTCGCGGTGTTTGACAGAAGTGCGGACGGAGGCGCGACCCCGGCGGCTTTCTTCAACTTGGTCGGCGCGATCAATAGCGACAGCACCGAAGTGCTCATGGACATGGTGACCGTAATCGATCCCGATCCGGGCGAAGACATGCTCGTCGAGCAAACCAATTCAGCAACCACGTACGGAACGTTCTCGATTCTGCCATCCGGCACGTGGGAATACACGCTCGACACGACCAATCCAACGATCGCTGCGATGGTTCAGGGCGACCGCCTGACCGATACCATCCAAATCGCATCGGTAGACGGAACCACTGCCGAGCTGGTGATTACCATTAACGGCGTCGGTGGTGCCCCGAGCGGAGGCAACACCAATGTCGCCGTCATTGTCGATACCGATGCCAGCGATACCGGTGAGTTGCGGTACGCGTTGGGTGGCGATGGTCCACTGGCGCAAGGGCGAGTGGAACTGAAGATCAAAAGACTGGACGACGATCTTGGTGACGGTGATGCCTTCATCACCTTGTTCAATTCGGCGACCAACAACGACGGTGCCATTCTCGACTTTCGTATCCGTGATGACAGTTTCGGTATCAGGAGTCCGAGTGGCATCGATACGTCATCGTTGCCGCATACGCTGGATGCATTCATGGACGTGCGTATCACCTGGGAATATCCGGGCGGAGCTACCTCCGTTAACCCAGTGGTGACGATCTCGGTGGACGGGGTTAGTCTGCCGCCATTTACGCCGGACAATAATTCTGTCGGTGGTGTGACGCACGTCGCCGTCCGGTTCGGTGACAACAGTGGTGTGCGGGAAGCCACCGGCAAGGTCAGTGTTGACGATCTGGCCATCTACTCAGATGCGGCGGGTTTCGCGGAAGTCTTCTCCGATGACTTCGAGTCTTACTTGGAGGGCGACTCGCTGGACACCGACAACGCTGCGTCGCCCTACAACTCGAGCACATCGGAAGCCACTGTAGAGACCATTGCCGGTGCGGGAGGTCCCGGCAGTCCGGGCAACAAACTTGCCGAAATCATCGACACCGATTCCGGCGATACCGGTGAGCTGCGGTACGCGCTCGGCGGCGACGGCCCGCTGGCGGCGGGTCGCCTGGAGGTGTCCGTGAAGCGACTGGATGACGATCTCGGCAATGGTGACGCGTTCATCACCTTGTTCAATGCCGACACCAACAACGCCGGCGCCATTCTCGATTTCCGTATCCGGGACGACAGTTTCGGTGTTAGAAGCCCGAGCACGGTCGACACGTCATCGCTACCTCACACGCTGGATGCGTTTATGGATGTGCTCATCATCTGGGAGTATCCGGGTGGCGATACCACGCTGCTTCCAACGGTGACAATCTCCGTCGATGGTGTCGCCCTAGCGCCGTATACGACAGACAACTCTTCCTTCGGCGGCGTAACGCACGTTGCTTTCCGCTTCGGCGACAACAGCGGTGTGCGCGAGGCAACCGGCGTATTCAGTGTCGACGACTTGGGCATCTACGCAGACACGGATGGAATGACGCGCGTGTTCGCTGACAACTTCGAGTCCTATCTGGAAGGCGATTCGCTCGACACCGACAACGCTGCATCGCCGTACAACTCGAGCACTTCGGAGGCGACCGTCGCAGCGGAAGCGGGCGAGGCAAGCGGACCCGGCACTCCGGGCAACAAGATCGCCGAGATCATCGATACCGATGCCGGCGATACGGGCGAATTGCGGTACGCGCTCGAAGCCGACGGCCCGTTGGCGGCAGGGCGACTAAATGTCGCGGTGAAAAGGTTGGACGATTCCTTTGGGGACGGTGATGCCTTTATCACCTTGTTTAACGGAGACACCAACAACGCCGGCGCGATTCTCGATTTCCGCATTCGGGACGACAGTTTCGGTGTTCGAAACCCAAGCTCGATTGATACGTCATCACTGCCGCATACGTTAGATGCATTCATGAACGTGCAAGTCACCTGGGAGTACCCGGGCGGAGATACCGCAATGCTGCCAACGGTCACGATCACGGTTGACGATGTCAGTCTTGCGCCATTTATTCCGGACAACACTCCATTTGGTGGCGTAACGCACATTGCCTTCCGTTTCGGAGACAACAGCGGCGTTCGGGCTGCAACAGGAATCTTCAGTATCGACGAAATAGAGATCTTCTCTGATACCGCCGGTACAACAGCCGTATTCACCGATGACTTCGAGTCATACCTGGACGGTGATTCCCTCGACACCGATAACGCTGCGTCACCGTATAACTCGAGTACCTCCGAGGCTACGGTCGGAGTGGAGGAATAAGATGCGCGCGCACAAGGCACTTGAAAAATCCAACCAGAACGGCAAAAGAAATGAGAGATTCAGCATGTTCAGAGCAAAGCAGATCACTCACTCAGGTCTCGCGCCAGAACCAAATAGAGCGAATGCAATCTTGGCCGCAAGCTTCGCTGCAATCGCAAGTGCGACAACGTTTGCTCAGGAAGCGGATCAACCCAGCACTTCTGCGACCGAGGTTGAGGAGATCGTCGTTACCGGTATCCGAGCAACCGTGCAAAGCACGATCGATATCAAACGCGATTCCACACAAATTGTCGATGGGTTGTCTTCGGACGAAATCGGCGATATCCCTGCGCTATCAATCGGTGATGCACTAGAAACAATTACCGGCGCTACTTCACATCAAGAAAACGGCGGCGCGACCGAGCTCTCGATCCGAGGCCTAGGACCGTTTCTGGGAACCACGGTGGTAAATGGCCGAGAAGCGACCAACGGTGGCGGTAACCGGGCGGTCAACTTCAGTATTTTTCCTTCCGAGATGTTCAATAAGATCGCGATACACAAATCGCAATCAGCCGAATACATCGAGGGGGCCGTTAGTGGCCAGGTCCACCTTGACACCAAGAAACCACTGGTTTACGGCAAGCGCTTATTGCAGGCAGATGTTAAAGCTGCGCACAGCCCGGATGAGACAAACATCACTGGAGGGCAGGATTTTGGATCCCGAGCAACGTTTGCGTATATCGACCAGTTCTACTTTGACAGTGGTATGCGTTTAGGAGTCTCTCTCGGCGTACAGGTCAGAGATGAGGCGAACCCGGAGCAGGAATACCAAACGACGTCGGGTGGTGGTCGTCTCGAAGCGTGTGAGTTGACGTCATTCAGTCCCAACGCGTTGCCGACGGACACAGACGGCCGCTGCGATGATGGTGCTGCGGGTGTCAGCAACGACAGGATTCAAGCCCTGATCGATTCGAACCCGAACTACAACTCGGTCGACGATATCCCGTTCGCCTACATTCCCCGTGATCATCGTTACCGACAGAACACGACGAACGATGAGCGTGAGGCGCTCTTTGGAAGCATTCAGTTGCAACCCAATGACCGCCTAGATATTACGCTGGATTATCAATACTCCGAGCGTGATCAGCAGGAGCTTCGCAAAGATTTGCAGTGGGGGAGTACCCAGGAAGACCTTTCCGCACTGACGTCCAATCCGACCACCGGTGTGGTCTCTTCTTCCGTTTCCGAAACGGTCATTCATTCGTTCACAACCGATTTTCAGCGACTCGAAGAGTACGACGGTTTTGGCATTAATCTGGACTTCAGTCTGACGGACAGCCTGACTCTGAATCTCGATTACGCGTTGTCTGAGACGACTCGAACCGAGACGGACGTGGAGCTGCGCTTAGGTGCGACTGACAACAACTTGGTCGGCGGAAATCGCGATGATTTCACCGTTCGACTGGATACTAATCAGGGCGAATCGGGTGTGGCCATCGCCACGATTCTCGACGACGGCGGCAACGGTTTTGAAGTGACCGACCCGAGCTACTTCAATGCAAGGGATCGTGCTCGAATCCGAGCGCGGCAGATTACCCGTGAAAATACGCTGGACGCTTTGCGCGCGGATCTGGCCTGGCAGCCGGAGTCGGGGCCGATACGCACCATAAAAGCCGGGGCGCGATTCTCCAGCATGGAATATCTGGAACTGGGCGGACTACGAAATGCGCCAGGAGAGAGCCTGTTCGAGGACGAGGACCTAATAACGCCAAACGGCGGTGCGGATAACGCTGTGACGGACGCTACGTTGGCCAATGTGCTGGCTTGTGCCGATCAGAGTTTTCCGGAATCCAGTTTTCTGTCGAATGTCAGAGACGGGAATCTGATAACCAATTCCAGCAGCGGTACATCGGTGAACCAGTTTGCGACCTTTAACTTTGATTGTGCGGCCAACGCTTGGTTAGCAAACTATGGCGGTTTGTCCGGCATTCAGTTACAGAACGGCATTACTTCCGGCACCAACGACGTAACGGAAGACACCGTGGCCTTTTACATCCAGGCGGACTTCGAATCAGAACTTGGTGGCCTGCCGATCCGCGGAAACATCGGCGCTCGTGTTGTCGATACGGAGATAACATCCGTTGGTTACCGAGGGCCGATCACCGTCGAGGAGATTGACGGTGTCGGGTTTGTCGTTACCGAAGGTGACCCTGGTCAATTAGGTTTTGAAACCGACGTGCAAGAAAATAGCTATCAGGAATTTCTGCCCAGCTTCACGCTTATTGCTGATCTGGATGAAGACTTGATTTTCCGGGGCGGTATCTACCGAGGTATGTCTCGTCCGGATCCCCACGCCTTCGGCAACGGTCGCGCGATTCAGGACAACGATGTCGGAAATGCATATTCGTCGCTGTCCGAAGCGGTCAACGGGATCAGCGCAACCGGCAACCCACTACTGGAACCCATCTTGTCGACCAACGTCGATCTGGGTTTGGAGTGGTACCCAAACGAAAATTCGTTGGTTGCGGGTTTGGTTTATTGGAAGGAATTCAACGGTGGGTTTGAGACGGTTGCCCAATCCGAGACTTTTAATCTTGATGGCAACCAAGTTCAGGGAATCGTTGAGACCACGCAGATTAGCGGCGACAAGAGCACGATCACGGGCTTCGAGGTCACGCTTATTCACTCGTTCGACTACTTGCCCGGGTTTTGGAGCGGGTTCGGCGGTAAGTTCAGTTTTAACTACGCCGATTCTGACTTCGAGTTTGAAGACCAGAACGGCGGTGATGGCATTGGCGTAACAATCGATCAGCAAACCGGGGAGAGCACCTCGACACCGCTAATCGGAATTGTCCCGTCCGCTAATCTTTTCGGATTATCTCGGAGCGTCAGTTCGACTCAGCTGTATTGGAGTGACGATCGATGGTACATCCAGGCGATCCACAATAGGCGCACGGGTTACTTCCAGCAGTTCACGCGCGACGTGTTTGGTCGGGTTCGCTATACCAGGACCACTGAAAGACTGGATCTGCGAGTACGCTACAAACTGACTGACAATATCAGGCTCAGCCTAGAGGCCAAAAACATACTCGATGAGCCTCGGGGTGACGACCGTGCCATCGAGGGCAATACATTTCAGGCACTGAGTTATGGGCCGCGCCTGTTCCTCGGGCTTACGGCCAAGTACTAGGCATTAAGGCCTGACGCCGTTGGCCCGCTGTGTGTGGATGCTGCGGTTCGGCACGGTTGGTCAAAAGGACGATCTCTATGCGTTTTTCGTTAGCGAGCTTAGCGCTGGCTCTTCTGAATACATCGGCGGCTTACGCCGAATATCCGGCGGATAGTTTCGACCTTAAGTTCTGGAAGCTCACGCTGCCTATGGATGAGAACGGCGACGGCAAGGTCGACGAAATCGGCGTCAGATCCTTGCAGAAGTTTTCTCACCCTGATTTTTTCTACCTCGATCCAGACGGCAACCTCGTGTTTACCGCGCCCAACAAAGCGCAGACGACAAAGGGTTCTACGAACACGCGAAGCGAATTGCGGCAAATGCTGCGTGGTAGGAACACCCGGATAGGCACACACGATCCGAAGAACAATTTTTCGCTGAAGGCGCATCGCGGATCAAAGTCATTTGCCGATGTCGGCGGGCAACTCGAGGCTACGCTGAAAGTGCTACATGTCGCTAGGAACGCTAAACACACGAACAAGAAGCCCGCTTACTCGGTCGTGGTCGGGCAGATCCACGCCGACAAGGATCAGGCTGTCATTAATAGTGGCAAGGGGTTCGGCTGGGGTAACGAGCCCATCAAGATCTACTACAAGAAATGGCCAGACCATGAGACAGGCTCGGTGTTTTGGACTTACGAAAGAAATCTCGCGAGGGACGATCCCGACAGGACAGACATCGCCTACCCGGTCTGGGGCAACACCTGGGAGAACCCCGCGGATCCAGGTGATACGGGCATCGCACTCGGTCAATGGTTCAACTACAACATCAATGTATACCGCAACACCATGTACCTGACATTCAGGACTACCGATCCATCGCAGACCGTCACGTATGAGATCGATCTGTCCGACAATGTTGATGCTCACGGCAAAGTCGATGAAAAAGATCACCCGAAAGGCTACTCCGGCGACGCTTTGTATTTTAAAGCGGGTGCCTACAATCAATGCAGTGCGGTTGACGACGCCGGAATGTGGTATGCCGCCTGCGAGGGAACGGGAGACTGGGCAACCGACAAAACGAATGGCGACTACGCCGCCGTTGCGTTTCGTCGAATCCAGTTGACCGGTTCGGTAGATCCGACGCGTTAGGTCAGCAAAGACGGAGCGCGGATCGGTTATGGATGCGATATATCAGGTCGGATTGCTCGCTAGCCTGGTTCTTGTCGCCGCGTGCGGCGGCGGTGGCTCCTCGGGCACGATCGATGGCGAAACGTCGACGACGCCTGTCACACCAACACCGCAGCCACCCGCAACATCGTGCGTTGGCAATCACCTCATCAATGTTGTTGCAGCTACAGATGACGGGCAGAGCGTCGCTGGCAACGGTCCAGCCGAGGCAATTGACGACGACCTCAATCCGTCGTCACGTTGGGAATCCCCCGGTGACGCCAAGTCGATCACGTTGGACTTGGGTGCGCGACATTTGGTCCGGGAAGTTGGTATTGCCTGGTTTGCGGGAGATCAACGCACCGCGTCCTTCAGTATCTCGGCATCCGAGGACGGCGTCAGTTTCGAGTCATTGCTGGCTGATCAGCAGTCGTCCGGTAAGACGCAGAGCTTCGAGCGCTATGCAACTCCGGCTACGGCCGCTCGGTATCTGCGCATCGAAAACTTCGGTAATTCATTGAATTCGGACAATGCGATCATCGAAGGCACCGCTTTCGGTTGCACCTTGGATACGCCGACGGCGGTTTTTGAAGAAAGCAATGTAACGGCCGCCGACTTTGCGCTCGATCCGACGAAACCGCCGGGGTCGAATTTCGCACTGATTAGCTGGAAGCTGAATACGCCAGCGGATCGCGATGGCAACGGTCTCTCGGATACTGCCGGTGAGACCGATCTAGATACCGGCTTTACGGACGGCTTTTTCTTCACCGGTCCCGACGGCGGCATGGTTTTCAGATCCACAATCGATGGAGCCAAAACGTCGGCGAACACCAACTACACGCGTTCGGAACTCCGCGAGATGCTGCGCCGAGGCAATACCGGCATCAGCACACGGGGCGTTACTCGAAACAACTGGATACTCGGATATCAACCCGACCCAGGATTGCCGGTCGGTGGGCGCAACGGTGTTCTGCGGGCGACGCTGGCAGTCAATCGAGTCACAACAACGGGCAATCGCAATCAGGTTGGTCGCGTGATTATTGGGCAAATTCACGCCGAGAACGACGAACCTGCGCGTCTGTACTATCGAAAATTCCCTGAAAATGAGCGCGGGTTCATCTACTTTGCGCATGAGATTCGAGACTCAGACGATATCTATTTTCCCGTACTGGGTCCCGTCAATAGCGACTTGGACGATGCGCCTTCCGACGCTTCGAATCTCGAAAACGGCATTGCGCTCGATGAGATTTTCTCCTACGAGATCATTCAGCACGATGCCCGGATCGACATAATCGTACGGCGCGGCGACAGTACCGGCCCGATCATCGGCCATAACTATGTCGACATGCGGGAGCAGAACAGCGGTTATGACGTTCCGCATGAGTGGATGTATTTCAAGGCCGGCGCCTATTCCCAGAACAACACCGGAGACGGGGCCGATTTCGATCAAGTTACGTTTTACCAGCTCGTAAAATCTCACGACTTGTAAGGGCCGCTCGGCAACCTCCGGAGAGCCTACAGCTCGCGACATCAATACTCCCGAGTCGCATTGCCTCAACGAGCCACTACTCTGCGCACCGACGCGGTTGCAGATAGCAGACCAAGCTTCCAACGAAAGGCGTCAGAGGTTCGATTCCTCTTTAGCGCGTCGCCACCCTACGAAAGCATCCAATGTCAGAGCGCTGTTTGGACGAGCGCTCGTGGTTCCGAGAACGCGCCTTGCGAGCGCTGTTGGGGCCGTAGGGTCTGCCAAGGAGTCAGAACCAATTCGGCTTTTCGCTGAGACCAATTGGCTAACCGAAAACAATCTATACATGCATGTATGCGTAGCTAAGACATTGAATCTGAACGATTCGGCGAGGTACGCAATCTAGAAACGCCTATATCTGCTGACTTCGGCCAATTGGTAAGGCCAAAATAAGCTTATTGGAAAGTTTATTCGGTTGACATTATGAGAGAAATTGGATTAGATGACGTTGCCGGTTCTCAGCCGGCTAGAAAAACAGTTCTTAGGGGGGACTACGATGAACTTCACGCGTGCGATCGCTTTGTTCGCATTACCCGCCACCGTGTTGTCCTGCATGTCGGCTGCATTTGCGCAGTCAGAACCGTTGGACGAGGTAGTTGTCACGGGCATTCGGGGGTCGTTGGCGAATGCCCTCGACCAGAAACGCAATTCTGACAACCTGGTTGAAGTCATCGTTGCGGAGGATATCGGCAAGCTGCCTGATCAGAACCTTGCCGAAGTGCTCGAGAACATCACCGGCATACAGATCACCCGGACTGCAGGCGTCGGTACTGGCGTGCAAATTCGCGGTACAAATGCGAACCGCACCGAGATCAACGGCGTTTCCACCGTAGGGTCTGGCTCGGGCCGCACCGGAATCAGCTTCGAAGACGTTTCCGCCGCGATTATCGCTGGCGTCGAGGTAATCAAAGCGCCCGAGGCGAAGACGATTGAAGGATCGGTCGGTGGAACAATTAACCTTAGAACAATTCGACCGCTCGAGTTGTCCGACACCCTCGGTTCCATCCGTGTGCAAGGTGAGGAGAGCAGCCTGACGACAGACGGCGTTCAGCCGCGAATCTCCGGTGCGTACGGTGATAGCTGGGATACGGATGCGGGCAGCTTCGGTTTCGTCATCAGCGGTAGCTACACCGAGCAAGAGGCTGTTTCTTTTCGCCCTCGCGTCGATCGTGATGGTGGTCTGGTCGAAAACGTGAACGCCGATGTCATCAGAAACGGCAATCTCCAAGATTTGGCTGATCGACCTGCTGCGCAAGACTTCGATTTTCTCGGCATCCAGTTCCTGAACCAGGAGCTCGAAAACTTCGAGTACGAAACAACCAACATCGCCGCAACGCTTGAGTGGGCGCCGAATGAAAATTTCACGTTTTTCTTCGACGCCATAATTAACGACCAAGAACGTCGCCAGGACAGCTCTAGAATTCAGGGGTCCGGCGTCAGCAGCGTGCGCGACATCAACGTTCCGGATACATTCGAGACGATAAACTACGGCGCATTGGATGGTGTCGCGCTAGGCAGTATCCAAGCCGCGTTGACCGGGACCATTCAACCAGACCTGGCCGTCGATGACGACGATCCAAATCTGCGCTTTTCGAGCGACACCGGTGCCCGAGTGACCGACACTGAAATCTTTCGGTTAGGCACAAATTGGAACCGAGGCCGGTGGTCCGGTCTGGTCGAGTTTGCGTCGTCGTCCTCCGACACGCGCAACCCTAATTTGAGCACCACGCTCAACTTCATCAACCCGAACCCGCTTACGCCACTCGACGGCACAAGCAACGACAACAGCGTTCCCTTTGTCTACGACCTACGGGGCGGTGCGTTGACGTTCGGTATCGACTTCGACTCACCGTTCGCGCCAACGGTTGATGATTTGCTGGATCCCAGCAACGTTGTGCTGGACGCAGTTACCGTGGGCAATAACAGCACGGAGAATTCAGAAGATGCGTTCCGGGTGGATTTCACCTACGACCTCGACTGGAACGCCATCAAATCGATCGATTTCGGGTTCCGCCACAATACGACCGAGAGTACATTTGACCAGATTCGGTCGGGGATTGGGTTGAGCCAAATCGCCGATAGCCCCAACGGTTCACTCTTCAGCGAACTACTCATTCGTGGCCCGTCCAATTTCGACGATGCGGATGGTCGGCGACTCGCGTTTCGAAACTTCCTAGTCGTCGATCCGGACCGAGCTTTCTCCGATCCGGCAGGCACCCTAGATATTTTGCAGCAGGCGTTGCTGGCGCAGCCGGGCATGAGGGTTCTGGATGATCCTGCTTCGAGTACTACTGCATTTTTCGATATCGAAGAGAAGACCAACGCGATTTACGCGCAAGCGAATTTCGAGGCAGGTATTTTCCGAGGCAACTTCGGATTGCGTTACCTGGAAACCGATATCGACTCTTTGGGCAATACGGTTGCCGACGGGCAAGTGAGTCAGGTCGTGACCAGTGGTGACTACGATTTCTTGCTGCCGCGGATCAATGTGGTTGCTAGTCCCCGAGATGACCTTTTGATTCGGCTTGGTTACGGACGAGACATTCGACGCCCGGACTTTCAGGATCTATCGACCTCGGTCGAGTTTCCTACCGGACCAAACAACGCCGTGGAAATTGGCAATCCTGACTTGAATCCCGAAGAGGTCGATTCGTTCGATATCGCCGTGGAATGGTATTTCGCTCCGTCTGCGGTCGCGAGCATCGGGTACTTCCGCAAGGAACGTTCGGATATTTTCGTAACGCAGTTAGAAGATGCACCGATCGACGGCAACGGTTTCCGCGATATCACACCACCCTGCGAAGGTGGCGGTATATTCAACCCAGTACCGGACCGCAACGTACTGTCGGACGTGCCCGGCAACGGCTTGTGTGTTCCGATCGAGACCATCATCAATGACACTGGCGAGACGACTCAGACCGGAATCGAGATTGCGTTTCAGTACGATCTCTCGAGTTTCGAAAGTCAGCTCGGTTGGGCGTCGGGATTTGGAGTTCTCGCTAATTACACCATTCAGGATTTCGACGGTGGCGAAGCGTTCAATACCTCCGCGGGACGCGGCACCGATATCTTCAACGCGATCAACGGTATTTACGACGACGCCAATTTTGTACCGGTAACCGCTGTACAAGGCCTGCTCGACTTCTCCGAAACTGCATATAACGTCACGCTGTTCTACGAGAAGTATGGCCTGTCAGCACGGTTCCGCTACACATGGCGCGAGGCTTTCCGCACTGATGACACGGCTGCGGGTGCAACTCGTAACAGTACGTTGGGTTTCCCGGTCGTCACTGCCGACCGCGGTCAGCTGAACGCCAGCGTAAGCTACGCGTTCAACGAGAACTTCACCGTGGGTGTTGAGGCGGTCAACATTACCGAATCGGAAATCGAGCAATTTTGCGTCAACGATGGCGCGCAACTTTGCTTCCAAGGCCTGCCTGATCGGCGGGTAACCTTTGGTGCGAGCTATCGGTACTAGACTACAAGAGCGTCAATAAGCAAACGCCATCGCCGATGGCAGTTTACTCCCCCGCTAATGCCCCAGCCCTGCGCTGGGGTTTTTTTTGATTCACTATGCGTTGCGTAACGCGGGAAATACCTGGACACCGAAGCTGCCCACAACGATGGATTGGCCGAACGGTTCTGACAATAGTCTGCATTGTCGACTAGGTCACGGCGACGATTCAAACACGACGTTGCGCATGGAAAATGCCTCGCTGTTTGTCCGAATCGGGGCGGTGCCTTTCATCACGACGTTTTCGATTAGCGTGATTGGCTCACCGTTAGTCAGAAACAGCTCGAGCGGTGCGCTGTTTTCCCAAATCGAGTCGGCAATGTTCAGTCGTTGAACGCCGTGGAACGTCAAGGATGCGTCAGATTTGTTGCGTCGTCCCAACCCAACATTGCGGAAGGTGTTTCCGGTCACAGTAACGATCGGCCCGAACGTGCTCTCGTCGGTGCCGCCTCGATAGATGTTGGCCACAGCGCCCTGTATGTCAGAAAACGTGCTGTCCTTAATAGTGACGTTTTCGACATTGTAGATGCCGAGGTCTTCCGGCTCCTTGTCGAACGCCAATATCGATCCCGTTATGTTCGTCATTTCGGTGTCGAATATCTCAACCGACTCTGCAAAGGTGCCCTTAGCGATACCGATGAAGTTGAAACTGTGATTGACGTCCAAATTGGTCACCCTGCAGTTTCGCACGGCAAGCGAATAGTTTCTGTTCATCGAGTACCGACTCGTACTGATCACGTTATTGCCGTAGAGATCAGGCGATTCGGCGCCGTCGAACCACAAGTTCTCGAGTTCTAAAGCACCGCCGTTCTCGATAAAAATAAACGTCGACTTCTCCGACTTGATGATTGGCTTACCGCCTTTCAATGCCATTAGCGTCAGAGGATGGTTGACGCTAGCAAATTTGGTCAGCAGGTATTCGCCACCATTCTGTAGCACGAGCGTGTCACCTGCTTGGCTGTTTGCAATTGCATCCAGCAGCGTATTCGTGCCCGGCGCAACAGCGACTTTCGTGCCGCTGCCGAACGCAACGAACGGCTCCCGCTTTTCGTAATAGTCAGCTCCTGCCTCGTCCTTGGTTACAGGTAGCTTGATATCTCCAAAACCGATTTTATCGACAAGCGCTTGATTCGGGACCAGCAATCCATGCTCATTTTTGGATGCCGCATACGCAACCTTGCTGAATCCGCTATCAATCGGCACGTCGGCTTCCTCGTTCAGCAGGTTGCCTTCGAAACTTATGCCGGAGATATCGTCGTATACGGTGAATGGGCGCAGGTTGGTCTTGCTCATGAATATGTTGTTTCGCATTGTCGAACCAGTAGGCACACCCGAGCGTTCGTCATCGCTGCCGGCGCACAGCTGAATGTGATCGCTGTCGACAACAATGTTGTTGTCCATCGTCGAGTCAATGACTGGATCGTAGCGATTGATCGGTCCGTTGGGCACACCGTTCATGATTACAAGTGCACCGCGAAAACGATGACCCGTAATTCCGTACAAGTAATTATTACGTACGGTCTGATTCTCATTAATAATTCGGATGCCGCCGGTATTCGGCTTGCGGTTACCAAGAAAATAATTGCCCTCAACAAGCGTGTAGTGGCCGTGTCGCATGGTCAGCGTACCTTGGCTTTCGAAGAAGACGTTGTCGCGAATTTCGTTACCGCAAGCTTTGCTCGAGATGATTTCGAGTTCCCCGCTGGTTCGGTCGAAAAAGTTGTTGCGAACGATCGTGTTTGAATACTCGCGCGAATAATGGCTCGTGCCGATTCGCAGCGTTTCGCCGCCGTTCGAGCCAAGAGTCTGCCGCGGCCCGAAATAGTTGTATTCAATAACGTGGCCGTTTTCGTGGCTCTCCTTTGTGTTCATTCGTACCGCGAGCGTGACGCCGGCATTGCCCTTGTTGATCAGCGTGTTGTGATCAAAGCGGTTGTTCTTGCCGTAGATGGCGACCCAAATGTCCGACGCGAAGCGTTCCGGATTGCTGAATCCGTCAATAACAGTATTCGTGACACGGACATTGTTGGCGAGCTTATCCTTGGCCGTTCTGAACGATATGACCTCGCTGGTCGGCGTATGGCCATTCTTGAAGACGAGGCCGGAGACGACGATATGGGAACCGGAAATGGCAAGGTTGGATTGACCGGAGATGACGACTCTGCCCGCTTGCTCCGCCGTGACCGTGACGGGTTCGTCTGCCGACCCGTTGGCGATGAGTTCGAGTTCTACGTCGGTCCAGGTGCCGTTCGCGAGCACTACCGTATCGCCGGGCAAGAGATTGGCCGTCGCCGCATTGAATTCGTCGATGTCGCGAACGAGTTTGGCATCGCTGAGTGTCGCTTGCGTCGACGGTTCGTCAGGCAAGTCTGTCGTCTGATTGACCGCATCGTCGTTCGGCTGGTTGCACGACGCGACCCCTACCGAGAACAAGCAGAACAAAATCGATAGCTGACGTGATTTTCGCATCTGGGTTCTCACTATTTGGAAGAGTGTTACCAATAAGGGGTAATTGGCTAGCCAATAGCGTGGCGTGAGATGATATATTGGTTAGCGCTACTACTTTACCATTCGCTTGGAGCTCAGTCCCAACCGATTCCCGAACGTTTGGCGTGCTCTGCCGCTGCAAGAACTCGTCTGCGTCCTATGGGCCTATTAGTCACACGGTGTTTGGCGAGACGAAAATAGCAATGACAAAGCAGTTTATGGCGTTACTGGTTGTGACTGGTCTCCTGCTGGTATCGCCGCTCCACGGTGCTCCGAATGAGCATCCGACATTGATCCTGACTAAAGATGGTGTCGCTGAAATCCGCGCCGCGCTCGGCACCGTACCGTTGTTCGATGCCACCGTTGCGAAAGTACGTGCTGAAGTCGACGCAGAAATCGCGGCGGGCATTGACACACCAATTCCGAGAGATTACTCCGGCGGCTACACGCACGAACGCCACAAGCGCAACTTTTTCACCATGCAGAAGGCGGGGGTGCTTTATCAGATTCTTGAGGAGGAGAAGTACGCCCGTTTCGTGCGTGACATGTTGTTCCAATACGAGGCGATGTACCAGAGTCTGCCGTTACACCCAAAGACGCGATCCTATGCGCGCGGTAAGCTGTTTTGGCAGTGTCTCAATGACGCCAACTGGCTGGTCTATACCAGTCAGGCATATGACACGATCTACGATTTTCTGTCGGTCCAAGAACGCGCGAGGCTCGAGAGCAACTTGTTTCGTCCTTTCGCGGATCATATCTCGGTCGCGAATCCGCGATTCTTCAATCGAATCCACAATCACAGTGCGTGGGGCAATGCGGCCGTCGGGATGATCGGCTTGGTCATGGGCGACGACGAATTGGTTGAGCGAGCGCTCTACGGGCTTGCGGCCGAACAGTCTGATTTCGATCCTCTTGAAAAAGACGATGACGGCGGATTCATTTTCGATCCTGACGGCAAAGCCGGTTTTCTTGCCAACTTGGATGCGCCGTTTTCGCCGGACGGATACTACACGGAAGGCCCGTACTATCAGCGCTACGCGATGTATCCGTTCCTCGTCTTTGCGCAAGGACTGCACAATACTCGGCCGGAGCTAGGTATTTTCGAGCGGCGAGATGGGATGCTGCTCAAAGCGGTTAATGCTTTGCTGCAGCTATCCGACGCGAACGGTGAATTCTTTCCGCTGAACGATGCGCAGAAAGGCATGTCGTATCACGCGCGGGAGTTGGTTACTGCAGTCGATATCGCTTTTCTCGTCGGCGGGAACGACCCAGCGCTATTGAGTATTGCTGAACGACAAAATCAAGTTCTCCTCGATGATGCGGGCATCGCCGTCGCGATTGCGGTGCGCGACGGGAAGACGCGCGATTTTGAGAAATCGTCGATCAACCTTTCTGACGGCAGCGACGGTACAGAGGGCGGAGTGGCAGTGCTGCGCTATGGAAACGAGGACTTGACCCTCGTTTACAAGTACTCCGCCCAAGGGCTGAGTCATGGGCACTACGACAAGCTGTCTTTTTCTTTGTACGAACAAGGTGACGAAGTTCTACAGGACTATGGACTCGTCCGATTCGTCAACATCGAACAGAAAGGCGGCGGCAACTACCTCCCGGAAAATCAGACGTGGGCGAAGCAGAGCATCGCGCACAACACGCTCACGATAAACGAAGGCTCGCATTTCGATGGGAGCTACGACATCGGTAGAAAATACCATTCAGATTTGCATTTCTACAGCGACAGCGACCCGAACAAGCTGGTGGTTAGCGCCGACGAGACCAACGCCTATCCCGGCGTACGGCTGCGGCGTACGATGGCAGTCATAAAAAACGAGCATTTCGAAAAACCGTTCGTGCTGGATATCTTCAGAGCCGTTGCCACCACGAACAACCAGTACGACTTGCCGTTCTATTTCCAAGGGCAGCTGCTCGATACCAATTTCGAGATCAGCGTGCCCACCGCGCTTGCGCCCCTCGGCGAGCGTAACGGGTTCCAACATCTTTTCATGGAAGCAAGCGGCCAGGCGTCGACCGAGAATGCAAAGTTTTCTTGGCTGAACAACGGCAAGTTTTACACGCTAACAACGGCCGTAAATCGCGACGATCAACTGATGTTCACCCGCATTGGCGCCAACGATCCCGATTTTAACCTCCGCCGCGACCCTGGCTTCCTGATTCGCAGGGCCAACGTCGCGAGTACCGTTTTTGCAACGATCCTCGAGCCTCATGGTGATTACAGCCCAGTTTCGGAGTTGGCGGTCAACGCCAAGTCGAGTATCGCGGCAATTCGAATCGTCTTGGATGAAGAGGACTATACCGTCGTGTCAGTCCAAGACATCGGCGGCCAGCAGAGCCTGTTCGCGCTGGCTAACGCGGACGCGTCGGCGGCAGCGACTCACCGGCTGAACGTTGCTGGGCAGCCCCTGCACTGGACCGGTCCTTATCGATATTTCTCACCCAGGTAGCTGGCCAATGACGCTGCGTAGGGTGTTCGCGTTGTACCGATATTGATGCGAACCAGCTCATGTTGCCTCGGGCCAGCGTTCGAGCCAATCTGCAAATAGCACTTGCTCGCAAGCATCTACGAGGCGCCAGTCGCCAAATGGTTGAGTGAAAAGCGTTGCCGACTTTCCTTGGTCTTGCGTCGAATTTCCTCCACCTGCGCCTTCTCGCTGGCGACGATAAGGTTGTTCAGAATGCGTGCAAAATGACCGTGCATTGCTTCGCGGGCTGCCTTTGGGTCGCGCTTTTTGAGTGCATCGAAGATTTCCCTATGTTCGTCCACTCGAGACTGCGGATCAATTTCGCAAATGGCCTGATACGCCGCATGAACGTCCGGTGCGTTGTCGCGTACATGCCAGAGATTGTCGAAAATGGAAATCATCATGCTGTTGCGGGTAGCTTCGGAAATGATCCGGTGAAATTTTTGATCAGCCAATTCAGAGATCAGCTTGCCGTCTTCCGACTCGTCGGCCATTTCGTGCAGCGTTGATTCAAGCTCGTCGAGCTGCTCGTCGCTGATCATCGCCGCGGCCAACGCCGCCGCTTCTCCTTCGATGAGTGCCCGAGCCTCGGTGAGCTCAAACGCGCTGACGTTCGTGTCTATGCCGTTACGCCGTTTCGGCGATTCGAGTACATATACGCCTGAACCGGTTTTAACCTCAACGCGCTCCAAGGCTTCCAGCGCGATGATGGCTTCGCGCACAGTTGGTCGACTGACGCTGAAACGTTCGGCGAGTTCGCGTTCAGGCGGCAACCGCCCTCCGGGCGGATACTCGCCGTCTTCGATCAGCTTATCGAGACGTTCCAAGACGCTTCTGTAAAGGCGCTTCTCAGTGCCCATCGGATCTTTCTCCCTAACTTCAGTGGCATATAGCCGTGGCGGTACACCCCCGATCAAGAGTTTAGCACGACACAGTGAATTGGTTAGATAAAGTATCTGCCAACGCGGATTCGTCGGTGACTTCTAAAAATAATCTTACCAATCAATGCTCTAGATTCTACTGTGTTGTGTGAATAGCTCATTTTTCGCGACTCCGGGCAGATAAGCCAGGCAATTGGTTTGTACTCAATACGTACAAATATAGCTATTTGGTCATAGAAAATGTTTGACCACTGGTAAGACAATTGGTTACAGTGGCTAGAAAATACAACGAGCTTTGTTGGGGAGCCGACCGATGAGTACGGTCAGAATCAAACGCGCAACTGATCGTTACCGTGTGCAAGTCACGGTACACCTAAATTTTGGGTCTTTCCGCCCGAGCCCACTGCAATGAGCACCGCGATGCCAATCGTATTGGACCGTAGTCGCGAGTTTGTGCGAACAAGCTAAGCCCGATCGAGACGGACGAGACTGTGGGGGGACTGACTGTGAAAAACAAAAGCGCCGCGTTTATCGAAGCAAAAGACGTTCTTGTCGAGGATCTCGGTGACGGCATAAAGCGCCAGATACTCGGCTACAACGACTCGCTGATGGTCGCGCGTGTGGTCTTCGAAGCGGGCGCCGAGGGATATGTGCATGCACATCCACATTCCCAGGTGAGCTATGTCGAAAGTGGTGAGTTCGATGTCTTCATCGACGGCGAACGCAAACGTCTCGGACCAGGAGATAGCTTTTGCGTACAGCCAAATCTCGACCATGGCGCCGTGTGCCGCAAGGCTGGCGTCTTGTTGGATGTATTCAGTCCCGCTAGGGAAGACTTTCTCGATGCGGGAGACTCGTCGTGAAAGGCAGGTTGAGATGGGTGATCGTTACTCTGGTCGCCATCGCCACCGTCATCAACTACATCGACCGCGGCGCGCTCGCAGTCTTGTGGCCAGAGATATCCACTGATCTCGGCTTAACCAAGACCGACTACGCCATCATCATTAACGTCTTTACGTTCGCTTATGCATTCGGTCAGACGCTGTTCGGCAAAATTTTTGACTGGATCGGAACGCGGCTCGGCTTCGTACTCGCAATCGCAGTTTGGTCAATCGCGACCATGCTGCACGCCGTCGCCAACTCGCTGCTGACATTTTCGCTTTTCCGCGGACTGCTTGGCGTCGCCGAAGCGGGCAATTGGCCGGGAGCTACGAAGGCTAATGCCGAGTGGTTCCCAATCAAAGAGCGCGCGCTTGCGCAAGGAATCTTCAATTCTGGGGCCGCCATCGGCGGCATTATCTCGGCACCAATCGTCGGCTTGCTATTTATCTGGTTCAGCAGTTGGCAAGCCACCTTCATCGTGATCGGGGTGCTCGGGTTCTTGTGGCTCATACCTTGGCTTGCCGTCTACAAATCCGGGCCTGCTGACCACCCGTGGCTAGACGAGGCCGAGCGCGACTTTATCCTCACCGGCCAGCGCAGCGCCGAGACTGATCAAGTCGCCGAGTACGCACCGACATCGCGTGAAATTTTGTCACGTAAAGAAAGCTGGGGTGTCATTCTCGCGTCCTTTTTTCTCGACCCAATCTGGTGGTTGTTCGTTGGCTGGCTGCCGCTGTACCTCAACGAAACGTACGGCTTTGGGGTAGCTGAGATCGCCAAATACGCAGCTGTGCCTTACATCGGCGCCATGTTCGGTGCTTGGTTCGGCGGCCTGCTCGCACAAAATCGGATCAAGGCCGGGTGGACCGTCAACAAGACCCGCAAGTTCGTGATCGGTCTTGGTGGCCTGATCATGCTCGTAAGTCTGTTGCTAACGATCGTCGCTGCGTCACCGCTGATTGCCGTGCTTCTCATGGCCGCAATTCTGTTTGGGTTCCAGACAGCGGTCGGCAATATCCAGACACTGCCGAGTGACTTCTACAGCGGGAAGTCTGTCGCCTCCCTGGCTGGTTTTGCCGGGACAGCCGCAAAACTGGCTGTTGTCGGCCTCAATTTCTTGATTCCGATCATTACCGTCAATAGCTACGCACCGGCATTTGCCGTTGGCGCTGCACTTGCAATCCTAACGGTGCTCTCAGTCTGGATTCTATGCGGAAAGATTCAGCCTCTAAGTCCACGTCCGGCTGGCTAAGGTCCGCGGGCAATTCAAAAGGAAGCAGTGATGAAAGCTCTAGAAGGAAAAGTCGCGATCGTTACGGGAGGGGCGCGTGACATCGGCAGAGCCGTTTCCGAAACCCTCGCAGCTCACGGCGCAAAAGTCGTCGTCAATTTTTTCAATACGCCGTCGGATGGCGAGGCCACAGTGGCTGCAATCAAGGGTGCCGGCGGGGAGGCCATCGCAGTCCGTGGCGACATGACCAGTGAAGAGGACGTCGCCAACCTTGTCGCGGCAACGCGGCAGGCGTTTGGTAACTCGATCGATGTCCTGGTGAACGTCGTCGGCGGGCTCGTCGCGCGAAAAACATTGGCGGAAATGGACGTCGAGTTTTTTGAAGGCGTCATGCGCCTCAACATGACTAGTACCTTTCTAACTTGTCGGGCCGTAGTGCCACATATGAAAGAGGGCTCGGCGATCGTCAATCTCGCGTCACAAGCAGGTCGCGACGGCGGTGGTCCCGGAGCGATCGCGTACGCGACGTCGAAGGGTGCGGTAATGACCTTCACGCGCGGCCTTGCAAGGGAGCTCGGCCCGTCTGGGATCCGAGTCAACAGCGTCTGCCCGGGCATGATCAGTACGACATTCCACGACAAATTCACCAAGGATCAGGTGCGTAGCAACGTTGCCGCGAGCACTCCCTTGCGGCGCGAAGGTCAAGCTACAGAAGTTGCCGACCTCGTTGCCTATCTGGCGTCCGGGTCGGCGAGCTTTCTCGCGGGCGCCAATATCGACATCAATGGTGGGTTGCTGTTTTCGTGATCAACGCCGAGCTGCAATCGCGACTCGAAAAGGCGCCCGTCGTGCCGCTGATTCAAGCGGATGACCCGGCGACTGCGGTCGATACCGCCAACGCGTTGGTGGCCGGTGGTTTAACCGTGCTCGAAGTCGTGCTGCGCACGGAGGCCGCGCTTGCGTGCTTGCGCCGCGTCGCCCAGTCGGTGCCGGATGCCATCGTCGGCGCCGGCACCGTGCTCGCTGAAGCGCAGGCGAAGATATCGCTGGACGCCGGGGCCGCATTCATTGTGTCACCGGGACTGTATCAACCGGTCGTTGAGGTCGCACAGCAGGCCGGCGTCGATATGTTGCCCGGTGTAGCAACGGCCAGCGAAGCACAGCTGGGTTGGAACCTGGGACTACGCGCCATGAAGTTCTTCCCGGCCGGGCAGGCCGGCGGCGTGCCGATGCTAAAAGCATTGGGTGCGGTTTTCCGCGACGTAAAATTCATGCCCACGGGCGGCGTAACGGCGACTAACCTCGGCGGTTATTTGCAGCTCGACGCCGTGCTGGCCTGCGGCGGCAGCTGGCTAACGCCAGCAGATGCCGTTCGATCCGGGGATTTTGAAACCGTTACGCGTTTGGCTGCAGAAGCCTGCGCTATCGCAAACGAGGTTCGAGCATAGCTATGGCTGAATACTTGAGTGTTGGCGAAATAATGCTGCGGCTGAAGACGCCGGGGCACGAGCGTTTTTTCCAGTCGCCGAGTTTCGAGGCGACCTTCGGTGGCGGCGAAGCCAATGTCGCCGTCGCGCTAGCCAATTTCGGAATGAATAGCGGGTTTGTGTCGGCGTTGCCAGCGAGCCCGATCGGTGATGCGTGCATTCGCGAGCTACGCGGCTTTGGCGTCGATGTCAGCAACGTAAAGCGCAGCGGCGATCGCATTGGTATCTATTTCCTAGAGGCTGGCGCCAATCAGCGACCTTCCAATGTCGTCTATGACCGCGCCAATTCGTCGATCGCTTCGGCGAATCCGGCGGACTTCGATTGGTCCGAGATACTGCATGGTGCCAGGTGGATGCATATCACCGGAATTACCCCGGCTCTCAGTGAGTCAGCGGCCGAACTGAGTCTCGCGGCCGTGAAAGCCGCGCAGTCACAAAATCTCACCGTATCTTGCGACTTCAATTTTCGCGGCAAGCTTTGGAAGTACGGCAAAACTGCACCAGAAGTGATGCGTGAGTTAGTGAAATACGTCGACGTTGGCATTGCCAACGAAGAGGACTGCCAGAAGTCGCTCGACATCGGTGTCGACGATGTGCACGTTGAAAGCGGCGAGCTTGATCCGACCCGTTACCAGCGCCTTACTGAGAAAGTATTCGCTGAGTTCCCAAACATGGGCGTTCTTGCCGTGACGCTGCGCGAATCAAAAAGTGCCGACCGTAATGGTTGGTCCGCGTGCCTGCGCGATAAAAACGGCTTCTATCTCTCACGCCACTATGAGATCACTGACATAATCGATCGAGTTGGTGGCGGCGACAGTTTTGCCTCGGCACTTATCTATGCGTTGAACACGTATGACGGTCGCCAGGACGCGCTAGAGTTTGCCGTTGCGGCGAGCTGTCTCAAGCACTCGATTCTCGGTGACTTCAATCGGGCTACTGTCCCGGAAGTCGAGAAGCTCATGAGCGGCGACGCTTCGGGCCGAGTGCAGCGCTAGAAAGAACTCGACACCACGTTCCCCACTGATGAGCCGATATTATTCGTCAGGTTCGTCGAAATCGGGCAAATCGCAGGCACTGAGAATACTCGGGTCAATCAAATGCGCCTGCGGTGTTGCCGCAACGACTTCCGCGCACTGACAAAGCACGCGATCGTCGATGTCTCCGGGCCAGCCGCGGCCGGCTTCGCTCACGAGTGTCAGACAAAAATCGTCGGTCTTTTTCTGCATGGCATGCTCCTTGGCGGGTCACAGCGAAGTTATTCGTCATAGCAGCTGACCGGTTCCCGACCGCAGATATTTCGCGATCTGAGTTATCGCATCGTTCGGCAAAGCCCGAAAGCTCCCGCTGTGCGCCGTAATCGACCCTCGGAAACTCAATGCGCGCTGTCGGTTGGTTTATGACGATTGCGACAGATCTTCTTCGCTTACGCAGCGTTCGTCATTGCCGAAGTAATAACTGTTCGTCGCGCGTTCCGCTGCGTTGAAATAGGGGTAGTTGACCTTATCGTTATCGCGCCATGACCGAACACGTACCGCCTTGCAAGGATTTGCCACTAAGCGACGACCTGATCGCGGAGCTGCGCTCTGATCACGCCGGCGAGTGCGGCGCTGTCGCCATTTACACTGGGATTTTGGCGGTCAGCGGCGACGCGAAGGTGCGTGCGTTTGCCACCGAGCACCGCGACACCGAACGCGTGCACTGGGCGTTCTTTGACGAGTGGCTGCCGAAGGCGCATCACAGCCGCTTGCTGCCGCTGTGGCGCGCAGCCGGGTGGTTGCTCGGCGCATTCAGTGCGCTGTTCGGAGCCCGCGCCGTGTTTCGGACCATCGCTGCCGTCGAAACGTTTGTTGAGCAGCACTACCTGGAGCAGATCAAAACCATGGCCGCGCAACCCGAGCTCCGCCCATTGGCCGCGAAGCTCGAGCAGTTTTGCGATGAAGAAGTGGAGCACCGCGACGATGCGTCGGGAAGACTCGATAGCGGTGGCGGCAACATCGCGTCGCTGTGGTCAAGGATAGTTGGCTCCGGGTCGTCGCTCGGTGTTGCCATCGCCAAGCGCATCTGACGTCGTACCGGGCATTTTCGGCTTCGCGCCATATCACCGCCGCCCGTCTTTGGTGAACGAGCACGCAAGCGCGACGTCGTTCAACTCAAGCAGACCGTTCCCGCAACGCTTTCTCGACGATCGCCTCGCATACCCAGCGCGTCACGTCGCGAGCCGTATCGTTGTCGACCTTGCAGCTGTCGAGTAACGCGATCAGCGCTTCCGAACCAATCGGCATGGCGAGACCGTAGCGGAGGCGCTCGCGGGTTTGGTCATCGAGCTCGTTCGCAATCGGCGCAATGGCCTCATCGATGTACAGCAAGCGCCGCGCCGACCGGTCGTCCTCCAGGGCGACGTCATCTATCTGGCGCTGAATGACGCCGATCTCGAATTGCCGAACCTGGTCAGGGTGCGCAAAGAGATAGTCGTTGACGGCGCGTTCGGCGGCCGCAACCCGATCGGCGACGTCCGGGCCCGCGTCGGCGACCGAGCCGACCGTCGCTTCCACGTCGCGATCCGACATGACGTGCAGCACGATATCGGCCACGCTCTTGAAGTACCGGTAGATCGTCGCGCGGGAAATCTGGGTGTGTTCGACGATACTGTCGATTGTTGGGGTTACGCCGCTGTCCAGCAGCTCGGCACAGCCGTCGACGATCGCCTGGCGGGTGCGGTTTTTCTGGTGTGTTCGGCCGGCCAATAGAGACTCCGATATGAGACTAAGTCTCGTAATGAAATATTAGTCTTGAGACATTTGTCTCATTAAGGTACTTTATTCTCATCGTAGCAGAGCGGCGGGCCTAAGGCATGCGGACAAACAGAGATATCTGGTTTGAGGGAGTCTTTATGCGCGTTCTAGTCAGCAGCGCGGATACCAATGGCCGAATCTCGATCATGGAGCAGTGGCTCCCGGAGAATTGGTCGACGCCAACGCACGTTCACCAGCGCGAAGACCAGACGGTGCACGTGCTCGAGGGCGAGATTCACGCGCGGATCGGCGCTGTGCCGGCGACGCTCAAAGCGGGCGAATCGGCATTTCTGCCGCGCGGCATTCCACACGTGCTCAAGGCTGGTCCGAACGGCGCCAAGATGTTGGAAATCAACACGCCCGGCGGTTTCGAGCAATTTCACGTCGACGTCGGCGAGCCGGCGACCGACGCGTGCATTCCGCCGCCGAAGGCGAGCGACATAGCGCTGTTGGATGCCGCGATTCGACGATTTGATGCGCAGATCGTCGGACCGCCGATGAGCTAATCCGCTGCACTCCGAGCTGCCCCCGACCGGTCACCTCGGACCAACCCCACTAACCCGTTGGCAAAAAAAACTGCGCTTGGCGCAGCGGCCAACTATTGCCTGAAGAAAGTGACAACAACCCGAGGAACAACGATGCAACTCACCACTGAAATCAAAAGAACTAACCGAGCCGCCGCCGGTGCTGCCGGTTTCGCGCTACTCGCAACCATCGCGACATCGGCTGCGGCTAGCGAAAACCACACGCGGGTCTATTACGAATTCCTGCATCCGTCGACTGGTTTCAACTCCGACTGCAACCAACCGGTCTTCGAGCTGCCGGCGCCGCTGGCGCCGGACATCCACTTCGACTTCATCGGCCTACACAATCCCCATGTGAGTCCAGGCATGCCCGACAACGATGCGCTGCCGCTAACGCCAGACGCGTGCGCCTATTCAGCGGACCAAGCGGTGGCAACGACCACCAACCCGGCATTTCGTATCGCCAATGGTTTCCCGGACGTCGACGCTCGCCTGAAAAATCGGCGCAGCAACGAAGTACCGATGCCGACGCTGCTCGACGGCACGCGCATCGCCGCGCCACCGGAGGGCGCAGTCGGTGCGCCGTTCCCGACGACGCACAGCCAGCCGGCCGGTCCGCTAACGCTTGGCGAGTTTCGCAATGTTGGCGGCATCATGACGCTGCGCTGCCGTGCTGACGGGACCGCCAAGATTAAGATTCGGGTCTTCGGCTATCGCCCGAACGCGATGCTGACGGTTTGGGCCATTTGGTTTGCAACGCCACCGGGCGCACCGGGTCCCGCAATCGTGCCGCTACCGTTGGGCGGTGTGCCGAATCTCGTCGCGATCAATCGTCGCGGCCATGGCGTGTTTGTTCGCGAGCTCGGTTATTGCCCGAAAGACGTACAGCCAAACGGCGACCAAATGCTGGTCGTCGACTTGGCCGAACACTGGGACGGTGCGACCTACGGTGCTTTGCCAGACCAGCCGTTTACCGAATTCGATTTCCTGGAGAACCCGACGGACCCGAGTACACGATTTCGCAGCTACATCGGTGGGACGGTAACGCTAAACCGCGGCGTCTTTCGGATGACGGCCGAGTAGCGTCACAGATCTCTGGCGGCATCGGCGCGGCCGCTCCGGCGGCGCCGATGCCCAGTCGCTGGTGCGTGATTCAGGGCCGCCAGCGACTAGGCGGCTAGGGACGGCGCCGCGGCACCGCCAAATCGTTCCGCCGAATCCGCGTCGTGGTCGTAGACGTTCTCGCCGTTGTGCAGAAACGGTACGGCCATGTTCAAGCGCTCGCCGTTGTGCGTAAGGTTGATCGGCGCGGACGCGTATTGCGGCAAGTACACGCGACGCATGTTCGGGGTCGTATTCGCGCCGCTGCTGTGCAGGTTGTAGCTCGAAAAGCAAACGATGCTGCCGGCGGGTACTTCAATGGCAATGCCGGAGTCGTCACCGGTGTAACCGATGAGGTCATTTGTGTCGGGGTCCTGGGAATGCGTGATAATGGTATTTCTGGTCCCGCCTCGTGAATGCGGTAGTAGGTATACCGTGCCGTTCTCTTCGCTGACGTCGTCTAGCGTGCACCAGCAGGTCACGTAAGGCGGGTGGGTCGTATTGGCGTCCACGGCCTTCACGTATCCAGAGTCCTGATGCCAAGAGAATTTCATGCCTTGTTCGGCGCCTTTGACCACCCATTGTTCGCTGAATAGGTAAGCGTCGTCGCCTAAGGTGGCGCGGCAGACGTCCGCCATGACGTCGCTGAAGAGGAATCGCCACAGACGTTGGCTGTACCGATACATCGCGTTGATAAAGTAGCGATTTCCCCGCGACGATAGGGCGCTCGAGCTGAGCTGGCCAGCGTCCATCTTGGCGTCCATGTAACCGACGAAATACGCACATTCTTGCCGCAGCATATCGAGCGCATCGGCTGGAATGGCCCGCTCCAGAATCATGTAGCCCTCGTCGGCGTAGAGCTGTTTGTCGTCGTCGGATATCCAGTCTTGCGCGTGCATGATAGTGATCTCGCGGCATTGCGCCGTTGCGCCATTGGTGTCGTCATTTAGGGCTACGCACTGCTGGAAAGCAATACGCCTAGCGCACGCTTTGCAAAGCCAATGATACGCACGGATATATTTTAGCGCGGTCCGTGTATTCAACCCCGACAGCCCGGTCGCATAGGATCAAGGTTCCAAACGTCGTCGTACGTTAGGGGGGGAAATGAAAGATATAAACGGACCGTGGGCCCGTGCGCCTCAGCTCGTCTGCGCAATACTCTTTGCTGCTTTCTTCAATCATGCGATCGGACAGACGGACGACAGCACGATCGATGAGGTCGTCGTCACCGCCAAATTCCAAGCCAGCCTCGCCGACGCAATCTCGCAAAAGCGTTCTGCGGCAACCCAACTCGAAGCGATTGGCCTAGAGAACATCGGGGTATTGCCGGCGGTGTCGATTGCCGACGCCATTGCCACGTTGCCCGGCGTTGCCGGCGCACGGACGGACGATGGCAACATCGGTGAGCTGTCCGTGCGCGGAACGACAGACCTAACCCTCGGGTTACTGAATGGCCGCGAACAGGTAACGGTCAGCAGTAACCGCAACGTCGAATACGGCCTGTACCCGCCAAGCGTGATGACGTCAGTGCAAGTGCACAAAACACCGATCGCGATGATGCCGGAAGGTGGTCTGTCCGGCATCATCAACATGCGAACGATCCGCCCGATGGACTTCGACGATCGCTCAATCACCGTAAACGCGGATCTGGGTACCTACGGGATCGGCGATGACACCTTTGGCGCCGACGATTTCGGCGGGCAGTTCAATGTCACGTACATCGATCAGTTGTCCGATGCGTTCGGCATCGCGCTGTCCGCCGCGTACGCCAACGAGCCACTCGGGCGCGAGAGCGCCGTGACGCCGTTCGAGTGGCGGGCGTTCACGGGTGGTTTTGGCGCACCGGCCGACGTCGACGGCGACGGTACGTTTGGCGAGGAAGTCGTGCCGGGCGGTTTCAACGTTGAGCAAGAGGGCGGTGAGGAGGAGCGCGTTAGCTTTTTCGCTGCCCTGCAGTGGCAGGGTGAGAACCTCGAGGTCAACTTCGATTTGCTCACATCAACCCGCGATCAGGAGATCGATACGTTCGGCTTCAATTTCATTGGCACGACCGAGGCGTCTGGAACCTTGGTCGACCCGCAGATCAATGTACGTACCGTTGAAGGCATGGCTTTCGATGAGTACTTCGCCGGTACGATCACGGTACCCGCGACCAACGCCACCGGCTTTGGTAGCGGCGGTAGCTCGCAATACAACCAAGACACGACGGTTGAACGTGACACGCTCAGCACCGGGGTGAACATCGCGTGGGAGAACGAGCTGTGGCGTGCGTCTGGCGACATCAGCTTTTCCGAAGCGGAAGGCGATGAGCAAATCTTCGCCGGCACGGTGCACGGCGCGCCGTCCGGCGGTTTCGGCGGCCCGACTTTTACACTGACTTACAACGCACTCGGCGAAGATCCGACCTTGTCGGTGTTGGAAGACCTGACCGACCCCAGTATCTTCGTGCCGCGTCAGTTCGAAGAATTGCGTTTGGCCAACGAGGACGAGCTGACCGCATTTCAGTTCGACCTGGAGCGCAATTTCGACAGTGCCGGGATCACGCGTATCAGCGCTGGGTTGCGATTCACCGATCGCGAGAAGACCTTCGATCGCATATCGAATCGCTTCACGTCGGCGGTTATCCCGGACGATCCGACCTTGGTGCTCGACGATTCATTCGTCGTCGGGGTCGCAACACCGGAGAACGGCCCGCAATATCTCGCGTGGGACCTTGGACGCCTGCGTTCTCGGTTCCAGCAAATGATCCCGCAAGCCGACGCTGCGCTCCCGGCACCGCTCGCCGAAAACACCCAGCTGCTGGAGTCGGGTGCCATTCAGGAAGACAGCCTCTCCGGCTACGTGCAGCTCGACTTCGATACCGAGCTAGGCGGTCTGCCGTTTAGCGGTAATGTCGGCTTGCGCTATGTCGATACCGATCTCTCGGCCCCTGGATGGTCGACGCCGTCGCGCGAGACGGTGCCGGCCTTCCAGATCACGCCGGAGCACAGCTATTTCGAGTGGCTGCCCAGCGCGAATTTTGCATTAGAGCTCACCGATACCCAATTACTGCGTCTCGGTCTTGGCACCGTGCTCAATCGCCCGCCGCTCGACGACATGCGCTCGTCCGAGTCAATTTTTATCAGCGGTTTCGGCGCCAACGGCAACGCTGGCAACCCGATGCTGGACCCAACCGTTGCCGACCAGATTTCGCTGTCCTACGAGTGGTATCCGAAGGACGCGACATCGCTGGTGGTCGCGGTCTACTACAACGACCTCGAGTCATTCGTTGGCACCGAGTTCGTTACGCGACCTGTCGTCGATGTCGGTGGCACACCCGTCGACGTGGTGTTCCAGGTTCCGGGCAACGGCGACGGCGGCTACATCCGCGGCTACGAATTCTCGATCAACACAACGTTTGGCTTTATCACTGAAGCCTTGGAGTCGTTCGGGACCAGCTTTAACTACGCGTTTACCGAATCCAACGTACTGCCGGTGGCGCCCGGTGGGGTCGGTGCATCGCTCACCGGCCTCTCGGAAGACGTCGGCAACCTCGCGTTGTGGTGGGTCGGCGGCAAATTCGAGGCACGGATTGGTTGGGACTATCGCAGCGAGTACATCGAACCGAACGCGTTCGGAAATTTCTTGAACGTCGATGACACGCTGCTGACGAGCTTCCAGATCTCGTACGACATCAACGAAGACATTCGCGTTGGACTGTTCGGCCGCAACATTGGCGACGAAGTACGACGCAAGTTCTCGTTCAATATCCCGGACCGTACGGAGTTCAATCAATCGTTCCGTGAGGTTTACGGCGTAAGGCTGTTCTGGCAGTTCTGAGTCTCAGGCCGATGTGCACGCGTGGGACTTTCGTGAGACGTATCGTCGAGCTGACCGTGCTCGTCAGCACCGCGTTGATAGCGGCTTGCGGCGGCGGCGGCGGTTCTGGTGGTGCAGCGACTCCCCCGCCGACGACAACGGCGCCGCCGCAACCACCGCCGCCGACCGTATCCAACGGCTTGTTCGCCGATCGCACGGCCAACTCAGGGATTGCGTTTACCGTCGGCTTTGACGGTGCGATGAGCAACCCGGAGGTGCCGTTTATCGTCCCTAGCGGGGCGGCTGCCGGAGACTACGACGGCGACGGCGATATTGACCTCTTTATCGTTCGCGGCAACAAGGCGGCGAACGTCCTGTATCGCAATGACGGCAATATGACCTTCACCGACACAGCCGCGGCTGCGGGCGTCGCCTTTACGAAATCGGCCAACGAAAACTACCGGCACAACGCGCCGGCGTTCGCCGATCTCGACGGCGACGACGATCTCGATATCGTGTTAGCAGGGCTCGAGTTTGATCCGACGATGGTCTACCGCAACAACGGCGACGGTAGCTTTACCGACGTTACCGTCGGGTCCGGTTTAGACCAGATGGCAGCTGCGTACAGCATGTCAACGGCCCTAGGCGATTACGACCGTGACGGCGATCTCGATTTGGCGTTCGGGCACTGGGGCACGCCACGCGACTACGTTGGCGGGCCTGGCGACACTGAGCACTTGTGGCGCAACGACAGTGCCAACGGCGTGATTCGTTTTACCAGCGTTAGCGAGGCGAGCGGCATTGCGCCGTCGATTATCACGAACGCCGATCCGAACGTCTCGCAGCGTTCGTTCGATCATACGTTCACGCCGATATTCGCCGACATAAACGACGACGACTATCCAGATTTACTGATGGTCGGCGACTTCAACTTCTCGCAGGTGTTCCTCAACAACCAGGACGGCACCTTTCGGAATGCTACAGACTTCGATGTGATCATCGATGGCAACGGCATGGGGGCGGCCGTCGGCGATTACGACGGTGACGGCGATCTCGATTGGTTTGTCAGCAGCATACTCGCCGTCGGCGGTGCGGATATGCCGACGCATCTATCGAGGATTGGCAACCGCCTGTATCGCAACGATGGCGGGGTGTTCGCGGACGCGACCGATCAAGCCGGCGTCGCGTCCGGTGGCTGGGGCTGGGGTAGCTGTTTCATCGATTTCGAGAACGACGGCGATCTCGACATCTACCACACCAACGGCTGGCAAGACTTTGAGGAGTACGGCGGCTTCCCGCAGGACGAAAGCCGGGCTTTTGTGTCAGCCGGCGACGGTACCTTCGAGGAGCAGGCGGCCATTCTCGGGCTCAACGATTCCCGGCAAGGGCGCGGCGTGATCTGCGCGGATTTCGATGGCGACGGCGATGCCGATATCTTGCAGCTGCACATGGACGACACCAACGCTGCGTCGCTGTATGAGAACACCAGCACCAACAACTTCTTGAGCATTCTGTTGCGCGGCAATGCGCCAAACACGCAAGCCATTGGTGCAACGATCACCGCGACGGTAGGCGCGACGAGTTACTACCGACAGGTCACGCTCGGCAGCAACTTCTCAGGTCATAACCCGACTACGCAGCTCTTGGGACTCGCTACCCAATCGCAGATCGACGTGCTGACGGTACGCTGGCCGGACGGGCAGGAAACCGTGGTACAGGCACTCGCCGCTAATCAGCACCTCGTCATCGACCACCCCGATCGCTGATAGTACGGGGCGAACGATGTGCAGCGATACATACGCTCCGCTAGCCGACGATCTGGGTCATTCGCCGCATCCCAACGACCTTGCTCAACGGTCGGTCGCCGCCGGCTCGCAAACGTTTGCGAAGCTCGCGCGGGCTGTGTCCGTAGGCTTCCTTGAAGCAGCGCGAAAAATGGAATTGATTCTGGAAGCCGCACATCTCGCTGATCTCGCCGATCTTGATGTTGGTACGGTTGAGAAAGCCGAGGCTGTTATCGAGCCGCAGATAGCGGAGCAGCTCCTGCGGCGAGACGTTCAGCTCTTGTCGGCAGACCCGGGCCAGGTGGCCCCGCGACACGCCGCTGTCATCGGCCCAGTCGCTGATCGACACCTGATACTTCGGCCCGTCGCCCCAGCGTTTGCGCAACGCGCGCAGCGCGCGCATCAAGACCGGATGGATCGCGCCGCGAGTCGGCGGGGCCGAGCGCGTCACGTGACCAAACGCATACCACGTCAGCGCCTGGCGCAGCGCCACCGACGCGAGTTCGTCGCCTTCCGCGGTTCCCAGGGTCGCCAGCCAGACGGCATGGCGCAGCAACGGTCGCAAGACGTCGTCGCCGTCGCAGTCCCGGCGGATCGGCAAATCGATAGTGGCGTTGTCTCGAAACTCGAAATGCAGATAACCGTGGCGGGTCATTTCGTCCGGGTCCCAAAACCAGGTATCGGTGCTGCCGGGCTTGCAAATCAACACGCTACCCGGCGGACAAACGTGCGACTCGCCGGCCAGTTCCCAGCGACACTCGCCGCGTTCGATCCACAGAATCTCGTAGTCCGGCATCAGTCGCGGGCCCAACGAGCCGCCCGACGGATAGTCGGCAAGGCCGCAGTCGGTGATCTTCAGTGGCGGAATGTCGATCATGGCGCCAATGTTACATCAAGGCATGAAAATGATCATCTTGAGCATTCGATAGCAACTTGGAGATATGTAGCATGTCCAGCTTTGGATCTAGGAGACAGCGATGGCCATGCGGCCGGTGCCGACAGCGTCCATTGACCCGCTGGCAGAGTCGTACGCGGAGAACGGCTATCTCATCGTCGACGATGTACTGAGCGCTGCCGCGCTCGATGAGCTCAAGCGCGACTTGATCAAACTTGCCCGCGGCGCCTATCCGGCCAAGAGCTTGCACCCGCTGCCCGCCGATATTTCGGATCAAGACGCATTGCGACGCATTCTGTGCATTCACATGCCGCATTTCGTGTCGCCTGTCGTGCGCCGTTACACGAGCCATCCGCGGCTTACCGAAATGCTCGGGCGTGTCGTCGGCGCGCACCTGGCGCCCGGCTATTGGAACGGCGGCGTCAAATGTATGCAGTCGATGTTTTTCGCCAAGCCACCCAACAAGCCCGGCCAAGCCTGGCATCAGGATGAGGTGTTTATCCCGACGCGCGACCGAAGCTTGTGCGGTGCCTGGATCGCTGTCGATGACGCGACGACCGAAAATGGTTGCCTATGGGTGTTGCCGGGCAGTCATCGCCTCGGCGTTCTTTATCCGACCCGCGAGCACAGTCAGCCGGACGCCTTTGACATGTCACCGGAGAGCTACGGCTTTGACGACTCCAGCGAAGTTCCTGTCGAGGTTCCCGCCGGATCGGCCGTGTTGTTTAACGGCTACTTGCTGCATCGGAGCAAGAGAAACGTCAGCAGTCGCTATCGGCGCGCGCTGGTCAACCACTACATGAGCACGCAGAGCCCGTTACATTGGTGCCTCGACGAAGCGATCGAGGGTGGCGGTAAACACGGCTCGGACAATCGCAACGTGCACGTTGTATGCGGCGACGATCCCTACGCAGACCTAGGCTACACGCTGCCAGCCGACGCGGTTTGGCTGCGCGAGTATGCCGACTACGACAACGGCAGTACCTAACGTGACGGTTCGCGCTCTCGCGTTGATTTTGCTGGTGACGACGGCCACGGCCGACGATTCGACGTCGGCCGAACAAGCACTGGTCGAGGTCTGGCATACGTTTACGGTTGGCTCGATCGATGAGGAGATATTCATGCAGGCCGTTGCGGAATTCGAAGCGGCCAATCCCGAAATCGATGTTGAGGCAGTGCGGATTCCGTATTTGCAGAACCTCGCACAGTTTATTAACTCGTCGCAGGGTGGCGAGGCGCCGGATCTAATCCGGCTGTCGGACACCGAGGTCGGCAAGATTGGCCACATCTCGGTGGAAGGGCTGCCGTTGCTCGAGGATTTGCGCCCGCACCTAACGCCAGCACAGCGCGTCGGCGTCGACGCTAAGGCGCTGCAGGCGATGCGCTACGAGAACGCCTTGTATGGCATGCCAGTCAGTCAGGGTGCGCTGACGCTCATCTACAACCGCGACCTCTTCGATGCCGCCGAGGTCGATTATCCAACTGATACATGGACGACCGACGATTTGATTGCCGCCGCCAAAGCGCTGGCCTCAGACGAGGTCAGCGGTATCGCGCTGCCGTTGAAATGGTCCTACTGGTATATCCCGTTTCAAACCGGCTTCGGCGGCGCGCCGTTTGATGCGCACGGCAATCCAACGCTCGATTCTGACGGTTCCGCCGAGGCACTGAATTACTTTCTTGATCTGGATCGCCGCCACAGCATCGTGTCGTCGAGCGTCGGCCTAGAGTCGATGTCGACGCAGTTTCAGATCGGCAATGCGGCGATGGTTCTCGACGGTGCCTGGAACTGGAACAACTACGTCGGCGCGGGCCTCAACATCGATTTGGCATTGATGCCGACCGTGGCAGAAACGGGCTTGCGTATGCGGCCAATGTCGAGCTACTTCGGTTGGGGTGTTTCGAAGCAGAGTGCCGTTAAAGAGCAGGCTGTTGAGCTTGCGCTGTGGCTGGCATCGGCGGACGTGCAAAAACGCTTCGCGTTGCAAAGCTTCATCATCCCGGCAAATCTCGAGTTGGCTGCGGACCCCGATATTCGGAGCAACCGGGTGATCAGTGGCTATCTGCGTCAGGCGGAGCACGGCCTTGCCGTGCCGACCAATCGCGGTACGTCGCGCGTGTTCGAGCAGATCGACACGGCACTGGAGCTCGTGCTGAAAGGCGAGATGGATGCGCACACGGCACTGCGAGCGGCAGATGCCGAGATGGAAAGGTTGATGGGCCAATGAGGCGGTGGTGCCGCATCGTGCTCGCGGCCACGCTGCTGGTCACGACGGCATACGCCCAGACACCGACGCTCGCCATTGATGCCGACGCGGCTGCCTATCGGCGCATACACCTCGGAGTTGAGTTTGCGCCCGACCCGGCCATTAGCGGTTTCCAAGTGTGGTTCGCCAGCGAACGATTTACGTCGACCGATGCCGCGACACTGCATTCCGTCGTGCGTGTTGCGCCGACGAATAGCTTGCGTCGCATACCGATCGACGAAGCTTTCGACGCCTGCTGGACCGACGGGCAACCCGTGCACCGCGATGCGGCCGGCAATGCCGTCGTTGCGCCGGGTGCGAGCAACTGGTCCTGTCAGCTCGGCGGCATGGCCCAAGGCGTAACTCAGTGGCTCGCCGTTGTGCCTATCGGCTCCGGCGGCCAGCCGCTCATCGACCCAAATCGGCTCGACCCCGTGTCCGGTCGAACCGACGTGGCGGACGAACGCACGCCGCCGCCTGACACTCGGCCGGTGGTATTCGCGCTCAGCATGGTGATCGTCGTCGCAACTTCGCTGCTCATTGCGCTGCGCTGGTGGGATGCGCGGCGCGGCCGGACACGCTCGCGCCTTGCACATTACTACGTCGCGCCAGCGTTGATTGCGATGGCAACGCTGACGTTTTATCCGATTCTCTACGGCATCGGACTCGCGTTCACCGACGCCGACCAGAGCCGCCTCGGTGACGAATCGTGGGCCGGAATCAGCAATTTCATAACGGTGCTCGGCAGTCCGGGGCTGATCCGCGTCACGCTGTTTACGTTTGTCTGGGCGGTCAGCAACGTCGTGTTCCACGTCGCGTTTGGTTTGGTCCTTGCGTTGGCGCTGAATCGTGCCGGCCTGAAAGGCCGAACCGTGTATCGGACGATCCTGTTGTTGCCGTGGGCCATACCCGCGTACATCTCGATTTTGGCGTGGAACGGCATGCTGCAGCCGGACGGGCTAATTAACGCGGTGCTCGGCATCGACACGGACTACTTTGCTGGCGTCGGTTCGGCGCGCACCGTGGTGATTCTGGTCAATATCTGGCTCGGTGTGCCGTTCATGATGATGTCGATCAGCGGAGCGCTGCAGGCACTACCGAAGGACATGTTTGAGGCGGCCGATCTCGACGGTGTCGATCGCTGGGATCAGTTCCGGTATCTAACGCTGCCAAACCTCAAGAGTACGCTCGTGCCGATTAGCCTGCTGAGCTTCATTTGGACCTTCAACAGCTTCAACACCATCTATCTGTTGACGCGCGGCCAGCCGTACATCGGGTTCGGTGAGCCGGGCGCCACCGATACACTAATAACGTACATTTTCGCCGTCGCGTTCGAGTACGGCCACTACGGCTTGGCGGCTGCGTGGTCGGTGCTGATCTTCATTCTGCTGATCGGCTTCTCGTGGACATACTTGCAGCGCACGCGTGCGACGGAGGCGCCGGCATGAACGAATCGTCGCTAGCCGAACGCTGGTACGTACCGGCCGAGATCCAGGCCTTACGGCTGTGGCTGCCGTTCGCGGTAGTCGTCAATCTGATCATTCTCGGCGGCGAAGCTTTGCGTGCGGACGGCGAATCGCAGCTCATCGTACTTGCTGGAGCGATTCTGCTCGTTCTGTTGTGCCTATACCTGCCCGATGGGTCCCGCGGCTGGCGCCGCCCAATCAGTCAGTTCATTGCCGCCGCCACATTGTTCATCGGCGGCTACTCACTGATCCAGGGTTCTACGCTGCCGTATGACTTCTGGGCGGCTACATGGCTGCTACTACCGGCGGCGCTGGCGTTGTACTGGTTGTCGGCCGGCGCTAGTGGCGCGTGGTCTTCTGGCGCCGTCAATCAAAAACTCGCCGAGACCGGTCTTGCGCGCAACAAGACGCTCGCACCGATACTCGAACGATTTGCGTTGCACACGCTGTTGCTGCACGCCGTCGCATTGATTCTGGTGCCGGTCGTGTGGATTTTCGACGTATCGATTTCGCCAGGGAATATTCTCGGCGGTCGAATTGGCGACGCGTTTTCGCTCGAGCACTATCGGTCGATGCTGTTCGGCGAGAATTTCTGGCGCTGGACGACAAATTCGATCGTCATCGCGATCGGCACGACGCTGGTTGGTCTGCTGCTGGCGATTCCGGCCGGGTACGCTTTCAGTCGCTACAACTTTGCCGGCCGCAAGGGCGCGATGTTCCTGTTCATGCTGATCCAGATGTTCCCGGGGATCATCATTTTGGTGCCGTACTTTCTGGTGATGAAGACGCTCGGTCTTTTGAACACCAGCATCGGACTGATCATCGCGTACTCGGTCACGGCGCTGCCGCTTTGCGTCTGGATGCTGAAGGGGTTTTTCGACACGGTGCCGCGCGCGCTCGAAGAAGCGGCCATGCTCGATGGGTGCACGCAACTCGAGGTTTTTTTCCGGATCGTCCTGCCGCTGTCGCTGCCGGCCGTCGCGATAACGGCGTTGTTCTCGTTCATCACGGCGTGGAACGAGTTTCTGCTGGCGCTCGTGTTCAACACGTCGAACGACGCGTACACCTTGCCGGTCGGGTTGGCGTCACTGATTCCTGCAACGGGTCAGCAGTGGGGCGACTTTGCCGCCGCAAGCATCATTGTCAGCATCCCCGTCGTTGTCATGTTCATTTTCTTCCAACGCGCGCTCATCCAAGGCATGAGCGCCGGCAGCGTCAAGGGCTAACACCGTGTCAGACGTCGAGTTCAAAAACACCACAAAAATTTACGATGACGGCACCGTGGCGCTCGATTCATTGAATCTCGCCATTAATCAGGGCGAGTTTCTGGTGCTGCTTGGCCCGTCCGGATGCGGCAAATCGACCGCGCTACGGCTGCTCGCTGGCCTTGAGGACATCAGCCGCGGCGAGATTCTCATCGGCGGCTCGCGCATCAACGATTTGCCGCCCGGCGCCCGCGGTCTCGGCATGGTGTTTCAGTCCTACGCGCTCTACCCGCACATGACGGTGCGCGAGAATCTAGCGTTTGGCTTGAAACGCACCAAAGGCAAAGACCGGCCGAGCGCGGCAGAGATTGACACTCGCGTGGCCGAGGCCACCGAATTGCTCGACCTGCACAAGGCGCTCGACAAGAAGCCTAAAGAGCTGTCGGGCGGTCAGCAGCAGCGAGTGGCCATCGGCCGAGCGTTGGTACGGCGTCCGAAAGTGCTGCTAATGGATGAGCCACTGTCCAATCTCGATGCAAAATTGCGCAACAAAATGCGTTTTGAGCTCCGTCGGCTGCACGAAATGCACGGTACGACAACGCTGTATGTCACCCACGATCAGATCGAGGCGATGACGCTCGCCGATCGGATCGCCATTATCGCCGAGGGCAAACTGCAGCAGCACGCCAAACCGCTGGATGCGTATCGCAGCCCGGCCAATTCATTCGTCGGCTCGTTCCTAGGTACACCGGCGATGAATCTCATCCCGGGCAAAGCCGCGAACGGGGTGTTTGACGCCGGCGATCTGCGCTTCGATTTGCCTTCGCACCTCGCGAGCTGGGACGGGGCGGGTATTTTCGGCGTGCGGCCGGAGGATATCCGCATCGGCAGCGATGGACCGGTGACTTTCAGGGTCAGCGGTATCGAGCGCCTCGGCGGTGACGCCATCTACCACCTTGAAGCCGGTAACCATTGGATAAAGGCGTTGTGGCATCGTTCGGGAGGCGGCCTCACGCTCAGCGACGAAGAAAATCGCAGCGAGATCAACGTGACTTTGGCCGTGCCTTCGGCAGTCATTTTTAAGGAATAAGTGTGAACGCAGGACCGAAAGTCGAATGGTGGCGTGGAGCCACGCTTTACCAGATATATCCCCGCAGTTTTCTCGACAGCACCGGCGATGGCGTTGGTGATTTGCAAGGCATTACCGGCAAACTCGACTACGTCGCTAGCCTCGGCGTCGACGGCATCTGGCTATCGCCGTTTTTTCGTTCGCCGATGAAAGACTACGGCTATGACGTTTCCGATTATCTCGACGTTGACCCGATCTTCGGCACGCTGGCCGACTTTGACGAGCTCGTACGGCGAGCACACGAGCTCGACCTCAAAGTCGTCATCGATCAGGTGTATTCGCACACGTCAGACGAGCACGCGTGGTTTCAGGAAAGCCGCCAAAGCCGCGACAACCCGAAAGCTGATTGGTACGTCTGGGCCGACGCCAAAGAGGATGGTTCACCGCCGACCAATTGGCTGTCCGTCTTCGGCGGGCCGGCGTGGACCTGGGATGCGCGGCGCGAGCAATACTATCTGCACAACTTTCTGGCCGGCCAGCCCGACCTGAATCTCTACAGTGCCGATGTGCAGGCGGCGCTGCATGAGGTCGCGCGGTTTTGGCTGGATCGCGGTGTCGACGGTTTTCGGCTCGATGCGATCAACTTCGGCATGCACGATCGCGACTTGCGCGACAATCCGCCGTCCGTTGCACCGTTTCGCAATTTGTCGCGACCGTTCCTGATGCAGGACCAACGCTACAACCTGTCGCAGCCGGACATGCCACAGGCGCTGGAAAATCTGCGGCGCATGTTGGACACCTACGGCGACGTGTTCACGGTCGCGGAAATCGGTGGTGCGGTGCCGCTACCGACCATGCGCGAGTACACGCTCGGCGACAGCCGCTTGAACACCGCTTACGGTTTCGAGTTTCTAGGCCTGCCGAAGCTGACGGTCGAAGACGTTGCGCGTATCCTGCGCGCTTGGCCGAACGGCCACGATGACGGTTGGCCGTCATGGGCATTCTCGAACCATGACGTCTCACGAGCGATGAGCCGCTGGTTGGACGGCGTCGACCACGAGCGCCGTGCCGCGCTGCTGTTACTGCTGTTGGTGAGCTTGCGCGGCAACATTTTCGTATACCAAGGCGAAGAACTCGGCCTGCCGCAAGCAGAGATTCCGTTCGAGCAACTGCGCGATCCTGAGGCAATTGCCAATTGGCCGCACACCGCCGGTCGAGACGGCGCGCGCACGCCAATGCCGTGGGATAGCGACGCCTGCTTCGCCGGTTTCTCAACCGCTGAACCGTGGCTGCCCATCGATCCGACGCATACCGGACTGGCCGTTAACCGGCAGGAAAGCAACGGCACATCGATACTCAAACAGTCTCGGGAACTGTTGAAACTGCGGCGAAACTCGCCGGCACTGCGCGCCGGTGATCTCGACGTCATCGAGGCGGCCGCTGGAGTACTGGCATTTACCCGCCAGCTCAAAGGCGATGAGGTGTTGTGTGCATTCAATATCAGCGACCAGACGCGGTCCTGGCAGCCGCCCGAGTCGTCGGCGCTGCAGGTCGTTGCTACCGTCGGCACGGCATCTCCCGGCGAGGCGCCGCCGGCCACGCTTGCGCCTTACAGCGGCATCATCGCGATGAAGGGCCATGGCTGATTGGGACGCATCAGATCCTTTTGCCGAGGCGCGCAAGCGCAGCGGCGTGATGGATGCAAATTTCGGCGGCGAACAGATTCCGCTGATCTTGCGCCACAAAGACGTGCGCGATGCTGCTGCCAACTATCAGACCTTCAGCTCGGACACGCCGTTTCGCGTGCCCATTCCCAGCGAGGAGCGCGTTCGCAACGTACGCCAATTACCGATCGAGGTCGATCCGCCGGAGCACACCGACTACAAGGCGCTGGTGCGGCCGTTTTTCGCCGCCCCAAAACAGCCCGCGATGATTGCGACCATCGAGGCGTTGGTCGATGACGCCGTTAAGCAAGCTATTCGCGAAAAAACCGTCGAGATTGTCCACGACTTTGCGTTACCGCTGCAGTCGCGCGCACTGACCGTACTGCTCGGTATGCCGATGCAGGAAGCCGAGCAGTGGATTAGCTGGGGCACCAATGTGTTCAACGATCACGACGGTCACTGCGAGGAAAAAGGCAGCACGCTCGATCGCTATCTGCATGCCCAGTTCGACCGGGCCGAAGCTGCGCCGGGCGACGATTACTTCAGCGCGCTGGGCGCAGCGAGGTTTCGCGGCCGTGCGTTGACGCGCGACGAGAAGATCGGCTTTGCTAATCTTGCGTTCGCGGGCGGTCGCGACACGGTGATCGCAACCGTTGCGCTGACGTTTGCGCATCTTGCCACACACCCTCGAGACCTCGAACGCTTGCGTGACGAACCGACCTTACGGCGCCCCGCCGTCGAGGAAATCGTTCGCGTTGCTTCACCGCTGACGATGATTGGTCGGACCTGCAAACACGGCGCGTCGCTCGGCGATATTGACGTCACGCCTGGCGGTCGCGCCGCAATTTGCTGGGCGTCCGCCAACCGCGATGAGACGGTGTTCGACGATCCTGAATCGCTCCGGATCGATCGCAAGCGTAATCCGCACGTGGCGTTTGGCGCCGGCGTGCACACGTGTCTTGGTGCGTCGCACGCGCGGCTCGTTCTGCGTTCACTGCTGAGCGCGATCTGCGACAACGTTGCTGGCTTGCAGACTATCGACAGTCAGGCGCGCTTCGAAGATCACGCGTCGTATCGGCGTCAGACCAGCTACGAATCACTAACGATCAAGATCACTCCGACGACCAACAATTGACGGGAGACAAACGATGCGAGGTCACGCGCTTCTGATAATCGCACTGCTGCTGTGTACGCATGCTCACGCCGACAGGCCGCCCAACGTTGTGCTCCTGATCGGCGACGATCACGGTTATCCGTATTTCGGATTCATGGGAGATGAAAACGTCGTCACGCCGTCGATGGACGCGTTGGCCGCCGGCGGTGTCACGTTTACGCAAGGCCATGTCACTGTTCCGTATTGCCGTCCGTCGCTGCGCACGATGATCACCGGGCTGCACCCGGTCGAGTATCAAATGCAGCTAAACCGCATCATCGACAAGCGTAAGCGTTCGGCCGGTTTCGACGCGATGAGCGAAGACGACCAGAATCGTTGGACGACGTACGAAAAGGCGGCTGCCATGCAGGAGTTCGATACGCTACCGAAGCTCCTGAAAGAACAAGGCTACGTCAGTTGGCAGGGCGGCAAATGGTGGGAGAACAACTACCGCAATGCCCATTTCGATGAAGGCATGACCGACGGCTGGGAGCCGGACTCCTGGGGCCGCGACGATTTTTTCTATCAGCTCATGGGCGCCGACGGCACGCGGCTGGTGCGCGAGACGATGGATCCGTTGTTTGATTTCATTGACCGCAATCAGGAACAGCCGATGTTTATCTGGTTCGGCCCGAGTTTGCCGCACACGCCGCTAGATGCGCCGTACCAATACCAGAAGTACTACGCCGACAAGAACATGTCGGAGTCGGCGAAGCTTTACTACGCCAACATTACGTGGTGGGACGACGGCGTCGGACGGCTGATGGATTACATGCAGTCGAAAGACCTGCTCGAAGACACCTTGTTCATCTATATCAGTGACAATGGCTGGGAGCAGGATGCCGACGAAGAGTATTGGCGACCGGGCGCCACCTACACCAGCGACCCGCTGTTTGCCAACGGCGGCGATCGCGGCAAGAACGCGTTGTACGACTTGTCGTTCCGCTCGCCGTTCGTTTTCTATTGGAAAGGCCAGCTGGCAGCGTCGCGCAATGAGTCAAGCTTGGTCTCGGCCATGGATTTGGTGCCGACGATTCTCGATATTGCTGGTGCCGACGTCCCGCGCCGCCTGCGCGGTAAATCCCTGAAACCCTTGCTCGAGGGCAAGGGGGCCTTCGATGAGCGCGAGGAAATGGTCACGTACAGCGACAACCGCCGCGCCACGACATTAATGATGGGAGCGCGTGCGGAGGGATACGCCGTTCGGACGCGCCGCTGGCACTTTTTCTGGTACGCCGACACGGACGAGATGCGCCTGTACGACGTGACGTCCGATCCGTGGGGCGACAGCGACCAGAGCGAAGCACGCCCAGAGCTCGTTGCGAGATTCAAGCAGTCGATCGCTGATTGGAAAAAATCGATTGGCATGAAAGAACCAATCACCATTTACGAGTAAGCCCGAGCCATTCCGACAAGGGTCGATGGAGGATGAATCATGCGTAGAGTCTTGTTGGCTGGCCTGACCGTAGCACTGGGTGCCTGCAGGAGTGCTGAGGAGCCACCGGCATCTGCGGCGGCGGTCGAGACGGCCGCGCAATGCGCCGATGGTGGCGCACTGTTGCTCAATATGCCATCGCCAGACTGGCGCGAGCAGGTCATCTATATGCTGTTTATCGATCGCTTCGACGACGGCGATTCGGACAACAACGATCTCGGCCACGGCGAGTATGATCCAGCTCGCCCCACGCATTTCAGCGGCGGCGATATCGACGGTGTGATCAATCGCATCGGCTATCTGAAAGAGCTCGGTGTGACTGCCGTTTGGGTCTCACCACCGGTTGCCAACCAGTGGTGGAGCACGCCGTATCAGGCGACTGGCTGGCACGGCTATTGGGCGACGAATTTCATCGAGGTCGACGCGCATTTCGGCACACTCGCCGACTACCAGCGCCTGTCGCACGAGCTGCACTGCAACGGTATGTACCTGATCCAGGACATCGTCGGTAATCACGTCGGCAACTTCTTCGCGTACGACGGTCCGTACGACCCGGAGGACACGGCCAAGCATTTCGTCTTGCTCGAGTCTGACTCGCATCAACCGGCGCCGGACCAGCCACCGTTCCACATGATCGATCGCAATAACCCGGAGCACTTCGCTGCCGACATCTACCACTGGACACCGGTGGTGCAGGACTATGCCGATCCGTATCAGCAGTACTACTTCGCCTTCGGCAATTTGGGTGACCTCAACACCGAAAACCCGGTGGTCATCGAAGCATTACAAGATTCCTACCAGTACTGGATGGAAACGGTCGGCGTGGACGCGTTTCGCATTGATACCGTGTCCTTCGCGCCACCGGAATTCTGGAGCGAGTTTCTGCACGGCGAAAACGGTATCTACCCGTTTGCGAAAACCATTGGCAAAGACTTCTTTCTGACATTTGGCGAAGCGATCTATCCGCCCGAACCGTACGACGATGGCGCGGAAACGCGCACCATCGGGTACTACGGTTCGGACGAGCAACCTGGCATCAATTCGATGTTGGGGTTCCCGCTGTACTACAGCGTCAGCCGCGTCGTCGGTGAAGGTCGACCGACCGCGCAGCTCGGCTATCGGATTCGGAAGTTCATGGAACGGTACCCCGACCCTTACCTGGTGCCGACATTTGTCGACAATCACGATACGGCGCGTTTTCTGTCGATCGGTCATGGCGATGCGTTTCGACAGGCACTGGCAACGATCTTTACGCTGCCGGGCATTCCGATTCTGTTCCAGGGCACCGAGCAAGGCTTGGTCGAGACGCGCATGGCGATGTTCGCCGGCGGGCATCGCAACGAGCAAGGCTCGTTCGATTCGACGTCCGACTACTATCGATACATTCAGCGGCTGACGAGTTTGCGTCGCGACGCGCCGGTACTGGTTCATGGCAACGTCGACGTTTTGGCCGACGACACCGCCGGACCGGGTTTGCTCGCCTATCGGCGTACGCACAATGACGATCAAGCAATAGTGCTGCTAAATACCGCCGATCACACCATTCTCGCATCCAATATCGACACGGGACTCGCCGCTGGCCAGGCGATGACAGCGCTGTTGGCGATCAACCACGACGGCGACGTTGTCACCGACGCGAACGGTCAGCTCAATCTAACGCTCGCGCCACGCGCGGTACTGGTGCTTGTGCCCGGTGCGGCACGCTCCGAAGCCCCGGCCGTCGTACAACTGCCGAGCCTTACATTCGACCAAAACTATGCCGACGCCGTTTACGAACAGGACTTTGTGATCGCTGGTCAGATCGATGCGCCGAACGCGGCGCTCAAACTCATCATCAACGGCAATCTCGACCGTGCGACCGACCTTGCCGCCGACGACGCGGGGCGCTGGCAAGCGAGCGTGCCGGTGCGCGATCTCGGTGAGCGCGATAACTACCTTGAAGTCTATTCCCCGGCGACTGGGGTACTGTCCGAGCGCGTGACCTATGCGACGCGGGTCACCGAGCCGACGTTGACGGCGACGGTAATCGATTCGCCCGACGACGCGTTTGGGCCGACCGGCAACTACGTAATTCCGCAGCATGGCGACAGCGGTCAGCAACGCGAAATTCAGTCGCTCACAGCTCGTGCTGCAGGCAGCAATCTCGAGCTGACGTTGACGATGGCCGAAGTGTCGAATCCGTGGTTACCGCCGAACGGTTTCGATAACGTATTGATTACGGTGTTTTTCGACTTGCCGGGTATCGACGGTCAGCAGGCGCTGCCACACATCCAGGCCAATATGCCGGATGAACGCACGTGGAACCTCGCGCACTTTGCAACCGGTTGGTTTAGTTTTATTTACTCTGACTCAGGTGCGAGCGCGGAGCGTCAGGGTGAGAAGCTCGGTGTTGCGCCGCGCGTCACCACGGACAGAGATACGGGCACGATCACGTTTTTGTACGAAGGTGAACGTATCGGTGTCAACGATTGGCGCGGTGCGTCGGTCTACATCACGACCTGGGAGTCGACCGGAGAGGGGGTCTATATCGATGTCGCGCCCGAGCCCAGCGAGTGGTTTTTCGGTGGCGCCTCGGCGGACTCACCGAAGATCATGGACGATGTGTTCATCGCCTTAGGGACCGATTGAGGATTGCGTATGATTGACCGAGTCGTAGCGGCGTTACTGGTAACGCTGGTGATTGGTTGCGCCAGTCAACCCAGCTCGGTATCTCGCGAGTCCGCAATCACGCTGCCTGATCCCAGTGCGCTGAACGCCGCGATCAACCAATACGTTGATGGTGGCGACCTGGCGTTTCTCTATGCGCGAATCGAAGACCGCAACGGCAACATTGTCTACGAGCACGGTGCGGTAAACGATTCGTTGCTTCCCGGCACGACGATCGACGGCGATACATGGATCCGCATCTGGTCTATGACCAAGGCCATAACGATCTCATTGGCACTCGATCTGGTCGAGCAAGGCGAGCTCAGCCTCGATGATCCGGTCACGCGTTTCATCCCTGAGTTTGCATCGCTGCGAGTTGCGGTGACCGAGTCAGGCGAGCCTCTACTGGGTGCCGAGGACCGCGCGGCGGCGTGTTCCGACCGCACAATCCCGGTCGCCGAACCGATGACGGTTCGTCATCTGATCGATCATGAGGCGGGCTTTTACTACGCGCTCACCGGTTACCCGTGCATCGACGAACCGCTGGCGGCACAACGCGTCGCGACCCTTGCCGACAGCGATGCGCTCATCGCCAGCCTCGCCGAGCTGCCGCTGATCCAGCAACCCGGTACGCAGTATTTCTACGGCATGAATACGACCGTGCTCGGTCTCGTCGTTGAGCGGGTCACCGGACGTAGCCTCAACGAGCTGGTCAAGTCGGAATTCGGCGAGCGCCTCGGCATCGCGGGCCTTCGTTACGACCTGCCGGCCGATGCTACGATGCTGCCGCGCTTTTCCGGCGCCGATGGTGCGTTGCGCGAGGCCAGGACAGGCGAGCTCGACATCTTCGGCGGCGATGTGCCTGACTATGCACCGGACCACGCACTCTATCTTGGCGGCGAAGGACTCGTTGGTACTACTGCCGCGTACGCTGATTTTCTGCGCTTGCTGCTGGCCGGTGGCGAGCTAAACGGCCAACGCCTGCTGGACACAGCGACCGTTGCCGACATGGTTGCACCGCACACCCAAAAGGATAGCGACTGGGGCCACAATGGCTTCAACGTCTGGGTCAGCAACGGCAGGCTCGGCGACGGTAGCTACGGCCGCGGCGGACTCTGGGTCGTCGGCGGCTATGAGGGCACGTACGGTTGGGTGGATCCGGAACTCGGACTCGTCGGGGTCACCGTCACCCAGGTCCATAACGCGTCCGCGCGCGCTAACGCGCGTCACGACGTTATTCGCGAGGCGTTCTACGACCAGGTGTTGCCGGAGCGCCAGGGCAATACCTACAAAGTGTATTTCCTCGGTGGCCAGTCGAACATGGACGGTTTCGGCTTCAACCGCGACCTGCCCGATCGACTGCGGGCGACGACGGACGTCATGATTTATCGCGGTATGCCGATGCTGGACGGTCGCGAAAAAGGCGGCGCCGGACTTTGGCGGACGCTAGAACCCGGATTCGGGCTCGGCTTTGCGTCCAATGGCTACGACAACTGGCTGTCGGACCGCTTCGGACCGGAGCTCGGGTTTGGCCATCGCATGGCTGGCCTCAATCCGGACGCCGATGTTGCCATCGTCAAGTACTCGCATGGCGGCACGGCGCTGGCGTTGGGCGCATCAGGCTTTGGCGACTGGCACCCAGAGTCGCCAACCCGCAATCAATACGACTACGCGCTGCGTAGCATCCGCGAAGCATTTGCGGAACGCGATATCGATGGCGATGGGGTTGCCGATCGACTGGTGCCGGCCGGCATCGTTTGGATGCAGGGCGAAGCGGACGCCTATGCCAGCGCAGAGTCGGCGGCAGACTACCAAGCCAATCTGACACGCATGATGAATTTGCTGCGCGCCGCACTGCACGCCGACGACTTGCCGGTTGTGATCGGGCAGATCACCGATTCGGGCGATGCGCCTGACGGCAAGGTCATGGACTGGGCCGATGAGGTACGCGATGCGCAGCGTCGCTACGCTGACAGTGACTCATGCGCGGTCCTGGTTACAGCGACAAATGATCTCGACTATCTCGACGGCGACGCCTGGCATTACGACAGTGCTGGGTTCGTCACGCTGGGCGAGGCCTTTGCCAATGCGATGCAAGCGCTCGAGCTCAGCTGCGCGCGCTAGGTCGGTTCAGCGCGTCGGCTGGCTCGCCTGCAGCGCCCGGATCAGGGCTTGCACATTTGGATCCTGCGGCCGCAGCTCGCGCAGGGCTTGTGCGTGTTCAAGCGCTTTTGCTCGGTTGCCGCGATCGCGTTCGATAGTGGCAAGCGCGAAGCGTATCTCGACGTTCGCCGGGAACTGCGCCGCACCGGTCTCGAGTACCGCAATGGCATCTGGTGATCGGCCGTTGGAATTGAGTGCGATACCATAGGCGTATGCGTACGACGCGACGTCGCGACGGAGTGCTGCAGCTTCGCGAAACTCGTCAATGGCGTCGATCGATTGGCCCCGACGTACCAGCGACAAACCGTAGGCGTAGCGGACGTCGCCGTTGTTAGGCGCTACGGTACGGGCTTTTTGCAGCAGCTCGGCCGCCTGCGTTTCGCGATTTTGGGCCCGGTAGATGTCGGCGAGATTGACGAGCGCCGGCACCCAGTCTGGCGCCAGGGTCAGCGCCTGCCGGTAGGTCGCTTCGGCCTTGCGCGCATCGCCCGTCTGGGCGTACAGCGAGCCGAGATTCGTCAGCGCCCCCGGGCGGTCACTGTTTAGCGTTTGCGTCTCGATGTATTCGGCGATGCCAGCACGAAGTCGAACGCTGTCGGCATGGGCGAGACCGACATCGAGCATCGGCGCCAGCGTTGCGGCTGCCTCCGTGCGTAACAGTCGCAGCGGATCATCCAGCAGATGATTGGCCAGCTGCCAGCGAGGGCCCGGCGGCATGTTTTGGATGCCGCGAAGCGCGCCAAAGCGGACGAGCGCGTCGGGATCGTTGAGGCCAGCGGCGAGTGCGTCCTGGTCGATACTGTTCGTATAACCGGCCAACAACGACAGCGCGGTGCCGCGGACGATGGCTGGAGCAGATGCGTCTTGAGCGAGCGCGACTAAATCGACGGCGGCGTGGGGCGTCCGAGCCCGGCCAGCCGCAATTGCCTCGCCGAAATGCGCGCCCGGCGCGTCCGGATAGCGCTTGCGGATCTCGGCCTCCGCCCATGCAGGCGTTTGGTCGTCGTGGCAACCATTGCAGGCGTTCGGCACGCCCAGTGAGGCCGTGAGGTCGGGTCGAGGAATGCGGAAACTGTGATCGCGTCGTGGGTCGATCACCATGTAGTCGCGAGACGCCATGTGGCAGTTGACGCATTGCGCGCCGGCCGAGTCTGCCGCGTGAAAGTGATGGTCCCAAGTATCGTACGCTGCCGACCGCAAGGTCGGGAATCGATTCGGCGGTGAGCCCTGGTGGCATTGCGTGCACGTGTCGTTGCCACGCGTGGGGATCTCGGCGCTGTGCGGATCGTGGCAATCGGTGCAGCGCACACCTTGCTGGTGCATTTTGCTCTGCAGAAAGGAGCCGGTGACGTACACCTCGTCGAGAATCTGCCCGTCCGGGTAGTACAGCCCTTCGTCGAGCAGCGACAGTCGATAGTGGTCGAGGAAATCCGCGCCTGGCTCAAAGCCTTCGTTGAGTATTCCCCGCCGCGAGTGACAGTGGGCGCAGGTATCGACCTGGGCCTTCGGCGTCTGCAGCGACTCCACCAACTCCGAACGCTCGGGGCTGCCGCGCCGAGCCGCGTCGATGTGCGCAGAGCCGGGACCGTGACATGCCTCGCAGCCAACGTTGATCTCGGCCCAGGTCGTTGCGTACGTGTTGTCCTCGGCACGGTAGTTCTTGTTGAGATCCGTGGAGTGGCAGTCCGCGCACATGTAGTTCCAGTTTTGGTTGCGGCCGGTCCAGTGCAGCTCGTCATCCGGTGCGATCCGTTCATCGGGGTAGAGGTGAAACCATCGCTGCCCACCGGCGGCGGCCGGGCGGGAATCCCAGGCGACGCTAAGCGCTTGAAGTCGCCCATCCGGGAATGTGATCAGATACTGCTGCAGCGGCTCGATGCCGAACGTGTGCGAAATGTCGAATTCCTGGAGCTCACCGGTGTCGTCCTCGGCCGTCGCCACGAAGCGGCCGTCTTTCGTTTGAAACTGATAGCGAGTGCCGAAGTGTTCGACGTGTGCATCGTCGAAGTCGCCGACAACCGATTGCTCGGTGGCCGGCAACATCGCCAAATAATGGTGCGATTCGCGCCAAGCCGCCGCTTGCCCGCGGTGGCAGGTCTGGCAGGCTTCACTGCCTACGTACGTCGGCGCGACGATGTTGGCGGAGACTTGTGCCGGAGGGTCGTCGTTGCTGCAGCCACTGACCAGCGCACCGAGAAATACAATCGTCGATAATGCGTGCAGTTCGATCCGTGTCCGTGCTTTCAATACATCTTCCAAGGTTTCGAACTAGAGTTGCGCGACTTCGGTTTTCAGACAGTCAAGAAACTCCGCTTGCAATCGAGTTGGGCGCCAATTCTTGCGCGTGGTGACACCAATCGGCCGCTGCGAGTCGCGCAGCGGATAGTTGAGGACCGCAAGATCACCGTTATCGATTTCGTAGCTCGCTTGGTGCGAGCTGAGAATGGCGGCGCGATCGCTTGCAAGCAACATTGCGCGTATGGCGACCAGCGAGCCGCATTCGATACTTCGAATTGCGCGTTCCGCAAGCTGCGCGTCGAACAGTTCATCAAAGTAATCGTGGGTTGGCGCTCCTGTGCCCGGAATGATCCATTCCAGAGCGGCTAGGTGCTCCTTCGAAGGCTGGCGTTCGGCTAGCAGCGGGTGGTCTCGTCGAACCAAGATACTGAGGCCATCGTCAAACAGTTTGTCCTGTTCAACGTCTTTGGCGGGGTTTGGGGACCGCAGTGCACCAAGGATGAGGTCGAGCTCACCGTGCCGCAGCGCATCGAGAAGACCCGCATAAACGCCATCGATAATCCGCACTTGGGCGTTCGGCCGATGTTTCAACAGTTCGGTCATTGCATTAGGGAGGACCTTCGTACGGATAAGCGGCAACGTGCCAATAGCGAGCCGCCCGGCGATTTTTCCCTGATGCTCATGCACCTCTTCTTGTGCACGTTCGATCTCGGACAGCGCGATGCTGGCGTGCCGCGCAAATTCGCGCGCGCGCGGCGTGGGGTCGACGCCGACGGAGGACGGTCGAAACAGTTTTCTATCGAGGGTGATTTCAACCCCGCGTGCTGATTTGTAAACGCTCGGTTGCGACAGGCCGAGACGCCGCGCGGCCAAGCTGTAGCTGCCCGACTGGCACACCATGATGAATGCGCGTAGCTGACTGATTGACAGCCGCGACTTAATAGCAACCGAGTTCGGTCCACCATCGAGCGATGCCTCCGCCTGCGACAATGCGTCGAAGGCTCGCCGGATGCGCTTGAGATAGATCTTGCCGAGTTCGTTAGGAAATGCACCTGATGGTGAGCGGTCAAAAATACGTGCGCCTAGCACTTCTTCTAACCCGCGCATAGCTTGAGTGATGGCTGAAGGACTAAGGTTCACGACTTTTGACGCAGCCGAAAAACCGTACTGATTACCGATATGTAGGGCGATATTCAGGTGTCTGAGGTTTGGCAGTGTGGTACTGGTCATTGCCGTCGAATTTGAACGCTATAGCTAATACTGAATGTACCAGACTCAATTCCAGTTTGTGAACCAAACTCGGTTGGTCCAAATTAGATGAGCTGTCAGCTAGCCGGAATCGGACGACCGCGTCCGTTGCTCGCGTTATAGCCAAACGCGCTACCGAGTAGTTCGTCTTCTGGATCGGGGAGGGTGCTGTGGGGTCCTATCACGTAATGTTGCGCATCGGCGCCGATGATCGTTCGGGCGGGGACGGCCAGGTCACTCGATCGAACCCGGTTTCCGGCGAAGTTGTCACGACCGTCGAGTCGGCGACGATCGCTGATGTCAACGATGCGATCGCGACGGCGCACGAGGCTTACCAATCGTGGAGCAAGACAGGCCCTAATCATCGTCGCAGTGTCTTGCTAAAAGCGGCCGACATCCTGCAATCCAAAGCCGCTGAGTTTTCGGCAGTCGTTACCGCCGAAACCGGCGCAACCAAAATGTGGGGCGGCTTCAACGCTAAGCTCGGCGCCGAGATCATGCGCGAGGCGGCCGCCATGACGACGCGTGTGCTTGGCGAAACCATACCCGCTGATCGCCCAGGGACGCTCGCGATGGCAATACGCAAGCCGGTGGGTGTCATGGTGGGCATCGCGCCGTGGAATGCGCCGGTGATTTTGGGCGTTCGCGCCGTGGCGATGCCGATCGCCTGCGGCAACACGGTAGTTATGAAGGCTTCAGAAGCCTGTCCGATGACGCATCGATTGATCGTCGATTGTCTCTTGGAGGCCGGTTTGCCGCCGGGCGTCTGCAATTTCATCAGCCACAATCCCGCCAACGCTCCACAGATTGTCGAGGCGCTGGTTACCCATAAATTGGTCAAGCGCATCAACTTCACGGGTTCGACCAAAGTAGGCAAGATCATCGCGGCACACGCGGCGAAGGATTTGAAGCCAGTGTTGCTCGAACTCGGCGGCAAGGCGCCGTTTGTTGTTCTCGACGATGCAAATCTCGACGAAGCCGTTCGTGCAGCGGCGTTCGGTGCGTTCATGAATCAAGGACAAATATGTATGTCCACCGAACGAATCATCGTCGCCGACACCGTCGCAAACGACTTCGTCGCTAGGCTGAAAACCAAAGTCGATTCATTCAATACTGGGCGGCCAGACGAAGACGGTGTGCAGATCGGCGGTGTCGTCGATCCTCGTACCGTCGACCATGTTCAAGCGCTAATCGCCGATGCTGAATCGAGCGGTGCCGATGTGGTTATCCGTGGTGACTCCGCCGGTGCTGTTATGTCACCGAATCTCGTCGACAAGGTTACGCAGCATATGCGGCTGTGGTCCGAGGAGAGCTTCGGGCCGATTGTCTGCATCGCACGCGCGCAGGACGATGCGCACGCCATAAACCTTGCGAACGACACCGAGTACGGCCTGTCGGCCGCGGTGTTCGCAAGCGATATCTCTCGTGCGATGGAGGTAGCTCAACAAATCGACAGCGGCATCTGCCACATCAACGGTCCGACCGTCTATGACGAGGCGCAGATGCCATTTGGTGGCGTCAAAGCCAGTGGCTATGGCCGCTTTGGCGGCACGTTTGGTATCGACGAATTTACCGAAGTACGTTGGATGACGATCAACTCGAAGCCACTAAAGTATCCGATCTAGGGCCATAGGCAATGCGCAAGAATCGGGAATACAGCGACATCCCCGGCACCTATGTGTTTGACGGCGAGCACTCTCGTCAAGGCTATCCGCTAAACATGTTCTGTATGTCGCTCAATAAGGCCCAGAACAGAGATGCGTATCGCGCCGACCCGGCCGCTTATCTCGACCGCTTCAAAATGACGCCGGAGCAGCGCACGGCCGTCGAGGAGCGTAATTGGGTCGGTATGCTAAGACTTGGCGGCAACATTTATTACACCTTCAAGATCGCAATTTTCGATGGTCTGTCGATGCAGCGCGTCGGCGGTGAAATGTCGCAAGTCACCGAGGCGGAGTTTCGCCAAATGATGATTGACGGCGGGCGTCAACCCACACCCGAAACCTTGTCTACCGGCGTCAAGGGTAAGCGTCGTGGCTAAGATTGCGGCAGGTGTCGGAACGAGCCACGTACCCGCAATAGGTGCCGCAGTCGATCGTGGCAAGACCGGTGAAGCGTATTGGAAGCCACTGTTCGAGGGCTATGAGCCGGCGAGAGCGTGGATTGCCGACGCGAAGCCCGACGTTGCGATTATCGTTTACAACGATCACGCGTCGGCATTCTCGTTGGAACTCATTCCGACATTCGTGATCGGCGTCTCTGAGGAATTCCAGCCTGCCGATGAGGGCTACGGGCCAAGAAGCGTTCCAGCTGTTCAGGGCCATCCAAAGCTCGCGTGGCACCTATGCGAGAGTCTGGTGCTCGATGAGTTCGATATCACAATCGCTAATGAAATGCCGGTGGATCATGGCCTCACAGTGCCGCTGTCGATCATGTTTGGGTCGCCGGAGCGCTGGCCGCTGCGGGTGATTCCGCTGTGCGTCAACGTTATCCAATACCCACCGCCGACCGGTAACCGCTGCTACAACCTCGGCAAGGCCATTCGCAAAGCGGTCGAAGCTTTCGACGATGATCTTAGCGTCGTTGTTTTTGGCACAGGCGGCATGTCGCATCAGCTGCAAGGAGAGCGCGCTGGGCTGATCAATCGCGAGTTCGATATTGCGTTCTTGGACGGCCTCACAAAGCGTCCCGACGCGCTGGCGAAAATTCCGCACGTGGACTACATCCGCAAAGCCGGTTCTGAAGGTGTCGAATTGGTCATGTGGATGATCATGCGCGGAGCGCTGTCGACAAACGCCCGCGAGGTTTATCGCTCGTACCACGTCCCTGCCTCAAACACGGCGGCGGGGCTGATTATTCTCGAGGACGACTGAGGGGACGGTGATGCGCACTCAAGTAGGTATTGTCGGTGCAGGTCCGGCCGGACTCATGCTGGCGCAAATGTTGCACAACGAAGGCATCGACAGCGTCATCTTTGAAGCGAAAGATAAAATCTACGCCATCGAGCGTGTGCGCGCCGGTGTGCTCGAGCAGGGTGCTGTCGACACCCTCCGTGAGATCGGTGTTGGTAAACGCTTGGACGCCGAGCGTATGGAGCACGACGGCATCACGTTCGCGTTTAACGGTGAGCACCGTTACATCGACGTCAAGGCGTTGACTGGCGGCCGTACCGTGTCGGTATACGGGCAGCGCGATGTCGTGAAGGACCTGATTGACGCGCGCGAGCGCTACAGCGAGGTCAAATGGGAATGCCCCGTCAGCGCGATTAGCGACGTGAACACTGCTTCACCAAAGATCCATTTTACGGAGGACGGTGAGGACAAGATCCTGGAATGCGACTACATCGCCGGTACCGATGGCTTCTGGGGGCCGTGTAGAAAATCGCTGCCAACCGAGAAACTCGTTACGCACGAATTTGTCTATCCGTACTCCTGGCTCGGCTTACTGGCCGATGCGCCGCCGGCGAGCCACGTTGTGATCTACGCCAATCATGCCAATGGTTTTGCGCTGCAATCGATGCGCTCGCCCAGCGTCTCGAGGCTATACATCCAGTGCGACAACGACGACGACGTCGACAACTGGCCGGATGAGAAGCTTTGGGACGAGCTGGATTTGCGTATGGATCAGGGTACCGGCTACAAAAACAATCGTGGCCCAATAACCGCCAAAGGCATAACGCCGATGCGCAGTTTTGTCTGTGAAACCATGCGTCATGGTCGTATGTTCCTTGCTGGCGATGCCGCGCATATCGTGCCGCCGACCGGGGCAAAGGGACTGAATCTGGCTGTTGCCGATGTGCGCGTGCTCGCACTCGCTCTGACAGAGGCGATCAACAACGGCTCGCAGTCGCTGATGGACGACTACGAGTCGATTTGTCTCGAGAGGATCTGGAAGGTCGAGCGTTTCTCGTGGTGGGTAACGACGTCTTTTCATACCGACAAGAACAAGTCAGAGTTTGAACGCAAACTGCAGCTTGCGACGTTGGATACGTTGACCTCGTCCGAAGCATCGGCGACGTCGTTTGCCGAAGTGTATGCGGGACTGCCCTACACCCACTAGATCCGCTTGCGGCGAATCAACGTTGAGACCGCTGCGCGATCGCTGAACTGCTACTACGGCGTCTGCACCAATCGGACAACTAGGTCAGTAAAAGCATCGACCATCCGTTCCCGCTCGTCGTCGTCCTCGATTGGCTCGAGCACGAATCGCTGCAGTAGCCCGCCAGCGATAAACTCATTCAAGAAAGCCGGATCGACATCCGGGTTGACGGTACCGGCTCGCTGCATCATTTCGATGTGGCCGACTCGTTCCTCGTCAATGTCCCGGGCGATCGTCTCCACGTCCGCAAACCTCGAATTGCCGAGCAACCGTTCGAGGTGAAGGATGCGCTGCAGCTGCGGGCGCTTGGCAACGGCACTGATTGCGTTTCTCGTGTGTTGCCTAAAAATCTCGGTCGGAGTGTCGGACGTGTCCAGCTGCGTAAGCAGCTCGTTGGCTTCGTATTCTTCCGATATCAGGAATTCGATAACGCTGCGCCACAGCGTTTCCTTGTCGCCAAAGTGATAGCGAATGTTGGCGTGACTGACTTTGGCGGCGGCGGCGATGTCGCGCGTGGAGCAGCCGTCGTAACCGCTCGATGCGAACAGCAGCGCGGCATGATTGAGGATCGACCGGCGAGTATCGATCGCACGCTGCTGACGGCCTTCTCCGTCGTCGACAGGCGATGCATTCGGAATTGAACCAGCGGTGGCCGGCACGGCGACTCCTATTACCAACGCTTACAGGCTATTCGCGAAACTGTTCCAAGCCAAGGGGATAAAACTGTCCAACTGCACAGTTTTATGCTATCCATAGCAATCAGTGCTGTCAAAACCACAGGTGGTCAACGATCACGCAAGGGGGAAGCTGTGGAGCGCCGAGATTTTCTGATCTCAATTCCAGTGGCAGGTCTGGCCGCTGCAGTCGCATGTTCGGCAAAAGACCCAACGGGCGAGAGCGATAGGTCCACAACCTCTAGGTCTTCGACGGCCGCCGATGCGTTGACCATGCCGGCCGGTGCCGGCGGCACTCTCGAGTTCTCGAAGGCCGAGTACGAGCGACGTTATGCCGCGCTACGCGCGTCGATGCAGGCGGCCAATCTCGGTGCGCTGATCGTCACCGGTTCCCGCGAATGGCATCTCGGCGATCTCGGCAACCTGAAATACCTAGGTGTCCCGTTGGACTGGGAGCGCACTTACATGCTGCTGCCCGTTGACGGCGAACCGATCGTTTTCAATCGCATTCCCGGTTTCCCGGTGTTCAAGGAACTTGGCCCGGGTGGACCGCCACCGCTACCAGCGGGCAAGCCGCCCGCCGTGTCCTTTAACCGTGCGATGTCGTTGCCTCGGCCCGGCACCCGGTTCGCCGGTGATCACGCCCCGGCCATCGCCAAGAAATTGCGCGAACTCGGGTTGGCCGACGCACGCGTTGGTGTTGTTTCGATGCGCAATATTCCGGCCGACGTGGTGCTCGCCCTGCAAAGTGCATTGCCCGAGGTCAGTTTGATTGATGCCGATGCCATGCTCCGACAGCTCCGTTACTACAAGAGCGCGGAAGAGCAGATGTTCCTGCGTCGTTCTGGCTACATCGCCGATCGAGGCTTCGCCGCGGCGGTGTCAGCGGCTCGGGTTGGCGCCAGCGACATCGATGTCTTTTACGCGGCCGACAAAGCCTGTGCCGAGGCCGGTGGTCCGGTTGGCGGGTTTCAGCTAATCGGATCGGGGCCATGGGGCGGCAAGACGTCTAACCTGCTCATTGCGCCAGGATCGCAGCGCGTGTTGCAGGCGGGCGACGTACTCGTGCCAGAAGTCGGCTCGGACTACCACGGCTACTTTACCCAGCTGTCTGCGCCGATCAGCGTCGGTGAACCCAACGATGAGCTGTATCAGGCGATTGAGCTTTGCGACAAGGTGTACGACTTCAACCTCAACCAGATGAAGCCTGGCAAAACGATTTGGGAAGTCGACCAGGCTTGCCATGAGTTTACGAAGGACGTCTCCGATGGCGCTTTCGGTACGGTTTTCGGCATTCAAGCGGGTGAGCACGAGTTGACGTTCTGGCACGACAACTACGAGCTGCGCGCGGGCGCCATGGCCTACAACCAACCTTTCTTCTTGCCGCTCCAAAAGCCCGGGCCGCCATTCCATGTGTACGGCGATGCGTTGCTGATCACTGACGATGGGCCGGAACGGCTGCACCAGACACCGATGGAACTCGTGGTCGTCTAGCGCGGCACACGACAACAGGAGATTCGCACATGAGGCCACCACCCGGCATGCAGGAGGCAGCGTTCCGCGAGGCCCTGCAGGACTTTGCAAACGTCGTCGGCGACGACTGGGTTTTTTCGGACCCAAACGATACGAAGCTCTATTCGGATCCGTATTCACCACGCGGCGGCTTGGAGAATGACCTTTGGGCGTCAGCCGCAGTAGCACCGGACTCGACCGAGCAGGTGCAAGAGATCATGCGCATTGCGAATCGACACAAAGTGCCGATTTACGCCTTCTCGACCGGCAAGAACCTAGGCTACGGCGGTAGCGCACCGGTCCATGCGGGCAGCGTCATGCTCGATCTAAAACGCATGAACCGCATCATTGAGATCAACGAGAAACGCCATTACGCCATTGTCGAGCCAGGCGTCACGTTGTTTGACCTCTATCACGCGATCCAGGAGCGTGGTTACAAACTGTCCATGGAGATGATGGACCCCGGTTGGGGTTCGGTCATCGGCAACGCGCTCGACCACGGTTGTGCGCATACGACGACTTACGGCCGTGACCGATTTCACGACCACTGCGGAATGGAGGTTGTGTTGCCGTCCGGCGAGTTGGTGCGACTCGGCATGGGGGCGTTGCCAAACTCTGGCATGTCCGCTCAGTTTCACTACGGCTTCGGACCGTTCCTCGACGGCATGTTTTCGCAGTCAAATTTCGGTGTGGTAACGCAGATGGGCTTTCAGCTACGGCCGGAGCACGAGGCGTATCGGTCTGGATTGATTCAAGTGCCAAAGTTCGACGACCTCGAGGCGCTCATCGATGTTGAGTGCCACGTCACGCACTCGGGAATTGCGAACGGGATGACGCATTTCGGCAGTCCGGTGCAAGGCCCGCCCATGGGGGCTGCACCCGAGACCATGATGAAGTTCATGCGTAACCCTGAGCTGATGCCCTTGCTCGATGTGAAAGGTCGCCCGGATGCGAAAAAGCTCGAGGACTATGCGGCGCGTAAGGGCATCGGGTTTTGGAGTGCTGATATCAAATTCCACGGGCCCGAGGAAGTCATCAAAGCCCAATGGGAGTACTGCAAAGCAAAGTTCGAGGAAATTCCCGGGGCATGGGCAAAGGACCACGGCCCTGTTGTGACCTTTCCCTTAACGAATGAGCAAGAAGCCAAACTCAATACCGAAGGGCACGCCGAGAAGGTTCACTTGGGCGTGCCCAGCATGAATCGGTTTTCATTCCAGCAATTCATGAACGACGTGAAGTCGACGCCGGATGCGCCAGCCACAGGGCACTTGTTTTTTGCTCCGTTGATCCCGAAGAACGCCGAGAGCCTGCTGAAGGCGCAAGACGTGTTCTACCAAGCCCATCAGGACTTCGGTATCCCTACGGGCCCCGGCTTTTTCGGTCGTATGCCGATCGGTTGGTACTACCGGTCGTTTATTTATCTGATGGGTTTCAACATTTCGACCAATAAGGAAGTCAACAAGAGAGCCGAAGCCGGCTATCGGGAAATGATCAATATTGCGGCTTCGTACGGTTGGGGCGAATACCGCACGCACGCGATTTTTCAAGATGACGTGATGAACGTCTACGACTTCAACAACAACGCGCTGCGTCGGTTGAACGAAACCATCAAGGATGCGATCGATCCCAACGGCATTTTGGCGGCCGGCAAGTCAGGCATCTGGCCAAAACACCTAAGGAGTTAGTCCGCCGGTATGACAATCAGCAAATCAAATCGAATTCGCACACCTGTCGTGCGCCTTGTCATCGCATTGGCACTGTTGCCGTTGCTGGCGCGCGGCGATGATCATTCAGATGCGGCGGCAGAAGACCTCTGGAATACGGAGCTAACGTACGGCTTCGCGGCAAGCAACGATGCTAAGGGCCTGGCCCGCGGCGAACAGGTCTACAACCAGTGGTGTGCCATTTGCCATGCGGATGGTGTTGGCATGGCTGGGACCGACAGCCTCAGGCGACGCTACAAAATGGCCGAGATCACGGGTGTCAGCCCGGTGCTGACGGAACGTACGGACCTCACGCCCGAATTCGTCATCTACATGGTGCGTCAGGGCGTCAAGTCGATGCCTTACTTTCGCAAGACCGAGATCAGCGATGCTGATCTCGAGCTCGTCGGCGCCTTTCTTGCGCAAAAAAACCCCAACCTAAAGGCGAAATAAGATGACGACACGACGCGAGGTGATGCAATTCGGGTTGGCAGTGTCCGGCGCGGCTGTTGCGGGTCCGGCGTTCGCCGTGAACGACACGGTGTCGTCGCTTCCCATGGCTGATCTGGTCGTCGTTGATACGGGCATTCCGGGTGCAAGCGCAATGGCGCGTCGCTATCCAACGTCTGCGGTGCGAGAGTTCTCCGGTGATCTACTGCCCGTTTGGCGGTCGGATCTTCGAGCGGCATTGGCCGGGGAAGACATTCGCCTGGTTGGCGTTACTGCCGGGCAATCGGCGTTTTGCTTGTCGCAGTTCGCTCAAGACTATGGCTACGAGATTACCTACGGTGCACCGTATCGCGGCCAGACTGATGCGGAGCAAGTCATCGAGCGGGCACTCGAGTTGGCGCCCAGTGATTTTCACCGGCCCGCGGCGACTTTTTGGATGATGTCGAAAACCGGCATCGCCTTTCGGTAGGGAGGGAAACTAAAATGGCTGCTTCTGGCGCTTCGCTCGACGGCAAGACCATTGTCGTAACCGGCAGCGCGTCGGGTATCGGTGCGGAAACCACGGCCTTGCTAAGGCGTCGCGGCGCGACTGTCCTCGGTGTGGATCGACAGCCGTCGGACAATGCTGATCAATTCTTTCAGGCGGACCTCTCTGACCCCGCATCAATCGACGGCTTAGTTGCTGCGTTACCGGCTGGCATCGACGGGCTTGCGAATATTGCCGGACTGCCGCCGACCGCACCGCCCGATTCGGTGATCAAAGTCAATCTGCTCGGCCTGCAACGTCTGACCGAAGGCGTTGTGGCAACGATGGCAGACGGTGCGTCCATCGTAAACTTGGCCTCGCTTGCCGGTTTCGGTTGGGCGAATTCGCTGGCGCAAATCAAGGCGGCGAGCAACTTATCGTTCGACAACGTCGATGAGTTTGTTGCGCAACAAGGCATCGCAGAGCAGGCGGGGCGATCCTATTTTTTTTCCAAGGAAGCGCTCATTGTCTGGACACTCAAAAATCGCTGGACGTGGCGTGATCGCGGCATACGCATGAACTGTGTATCGCCAGGACCAGTAGAGACGCCGATACTCAAAGACTTTATCGAAACCTTGGGCGAACGTGCCGAGGAGGACATGAAAATTATGGATCGACCCGGCCGTCCCAGTGATGTCGCACCGGTCGTTGCATTTTTGCTGTCCGACGATGCAGAGTGGTTTCGCGGCGCCAACCTAACAGTCGACGGCGGCATGTCGTCGCACATTTTGCAGAACGTTCACGAGCTCTAGGGACGGCAACACATGTGCCGTTGCGCGGCTAGGCGTGCTGCAGTTCTGCGATCGCTTGGTCGGGATAGCGTCCAAGCATGAGAAACAATGCGAGGCAGACAACCAGGATACCGGCAGCAAGGTAGAGTGGCATCGTGTAGCTACCGGTTCGGGTGGCGAGTTCGCCGAAAATGGGTGGCGAAATTCCCGCACCAACCGTGAAGAAAGCAAAAATTCCGCCAAACACTTTTGCGTAATAGCGTGGGCCGAAGTACTTGCTGGTGAGGTAGGCGAGCAGATCGAGCTCAGCGCCTGAGGCGAGGCCAATACAAACGGCAATAAATACGCCAACCGGCATCGAAAACGGAGCGTTGACGAGTAGCCCGATCGCAATGATCGGCAACGTAAAGAATACGACGGCAACGCCCGGTGCCCAGAATCGATCAACCAACGCGCCAATTAGCAAGCGGCCGAGAATGACGGTCACGCCGATGATCGTGGCAATCGCAGCGATCGTTGTACGGTCGACGCCTTTCGCCCCGACAATCCGCTCGAAGTTACTCAACAATCCCACAACAACGAACACGGTCAGGAATAGCACGGCCCCGAGAATCCAAAATTTTACGGTTCGGATCGCTTCTTCGCGCGTTAGGCCCCAAGCGCCGTCGTTTGCTGCCGATGCCTGTTGAGTTCGTTCTTTGTTCTCCCGAAACAGCACAAACACAATCGGCAACGAAAAAACCAACGCAGCCAATCCGATGGCTTGGTATGCCGAGCGCCAGCCATAGCTGCCGATGAGGAACTCGACAACCGGTGGCAACAAGAACGCGCCAATCCCTGTACCGGCCATAGTGATACCAACCGCCTTGCCGCGGTTCTCAACGAACCAGCCATTCAGCACGCCCGTCCAAATGATCGGCAAAGAACCGGCTGCCAGAACGGCGAGCAATGCCCAGCTCGCGTACCACAAGGGCAGCGATCCGGGATTAACCGAGAGAGCGACGTAGCCGATCGCATGGCCAACCAGGCCGATGATGCCGAGTTTGCGGACGCCGTATTTTTGCGCAAGCGAACCAACCACGGGCGCCGTGATCAATCCCGCGCACATCATCACTGTGAAGCCGAGAAAGAACTGGCCGGGCGTCCAACCGAACTCGGCAATGACTGGGCCTACGAAAAACCCCTGAGAGTAGTTGGTAATGGTAATGAGGCCGCACATGGTGCCCACCATTGCGGCGAATAGCGGCCCCCAACCTCTGGAAAATTCACCCATTGTTGTCTGTACCCCCACCGTTGTGCTGCGTTCGTTTTGCCTGTTGCACGCGACAGCTACTTAGATGGCATTGTCCGAGCTAGGCGGGGCGTGTCAAACGACGATCAATGGAGGGTATTCTCGAAAAAAAAGCCATGGCTTTGTAGACGTGGCCCGTTCCAATGGCACGTCAGTCCAATAATCCCTGTATAACTATCTGTATTTGATCATAAAAAATGGCCAATGCGGCAATTGCTCGATCCTGCAATTGGAATCCCTTCACGGGCACGATGTAATACTCTATAGATAATACTTAATCCACTAGGCGGATTTCGGTTTTGCGGAATACCCCAGTATCACGTCCTAATGTGGTCTGATGCCCAGTAGGCGCAGTCCGATCCGGTGCGCCGCATAGGATCGCTTGGTGGTTAAGACAACAGAGCAGAGACGTTCTCGCGAGGCGCCTCCTCGGACGAGACCGAAGCCGCGGATACTCGAAGTCGCGCGTACCGAACAGCTGTCGCCGAACATGCTGCGCGTTGTCTTGACTGGCGACGAGCTGAGCGGCTGGCCCCCGGGCAGCGACGGCGCCAACATAAAGATCGGCATTCCGGATCCCGGATGGTCGAGCGACGATCTTCGAGCACGCATGGAGCAAGGCCCGCGGCCGGTGATTCGGACTTATACCGCAAGGCGCTTCGACGTCGATCGCAACGAATTGGCTGTCGATTTCGTTTTACACGGCGACGTCGGTATCGCCGCAAGCTGGGCGTCCCGTGCACGCCGCGGTGCACCGCTAGCGGTTGCAGGCCCATCCGGGCTGAAGCTGCCCACGCGAGATGCGGATTGGTATCTCGTGTACGCGGATATGAGCGCAATGCCGGCTGCCGAGGCGGCGCTCGAGTCGCTGCCACCGACGACACGCGGCCACGTCATCTTCGACGTTCTGTCCGCGGCAGATCGTCGGGCCATTGCCGTGCCTGAGAATATGACGCTGACGTGGCTCATCAACACGCATCCCGAAACACCGAGTACTGAGCAACTTGACTGCGTCAAGTCTTTGTCGTGGCCAGACGGTCGCGCCAGTGTTTTTGTCGCCGGCGAGGCGGGCGTAGTTCGCAAGTTTCGCACCTGGTTGCTCGACGAAAAAAACGTCGCGAAAGCCGACGCCTATATCTCTGGCTATTGGAAGGTTGGCCTCGTTGAAGAGCAGTACCAAGCTGACAAACGAGCCAGCTGACGGAGGAATTTGTTCATGGCCGCACCGATGCTGAGCCCCGGCTTTTTTGAAGACGTCTTCGCGACTTACGCAGAGCTCCGGGAAAAAGAGCCCGTCCATTTTATCCAGCCAATAAAGACCTGGTTTGTCTCCCGACACGTCGACGTTAAGAACATTCTAGCCGACAACGAGAATTTTTCGGTCGAGAACATGCCGATTACCGAAGCGTGGCATCCGGACGTAAAACACGCGCTGTCGTCGCTGTTTATGGACGATCCCGATCACGCTCGTCTGCGCGGGGTCGTAGCCAACTTTTTCATGCCAGCGCAAGTCAACAAGCTCGAGGGCGCCGTGCAGGAGATTGTCGACAAAGCAATCGACGGAGTCCGCCAGTCCGGCAAGCAAATCATCGATATCGAAAAAGAGTTTGCTTATACGGTGCCGATCGATGTGCTGTCGATGATCATGGGTCTGCCGAAGCAAGACTACGTGCTGTTTCACGAATGGGCGCCAAAACTTGCCGAAGCGCTGCAGCCCATGCAGACGGACGTGCAGAAGGAAGAGGGCGGCGCAACGGCCCGGGCAATCGGCGCTTATCTTGACGCACTGTTCGAGAGGGGCAATTTGAAGCCGCATGGCGACGACACCGTGCTCTCATTGCTCAAAGATGCCGTCGACAGTGGCGTTATGCACGAGAAAGAGCTCTTGACGCAGGCCGTGCAGCTATACATCGGTGGTCATGAAACCACCCTCTCGCTTATCGGCAAGTGCATTCATTCACTACTCACGCATCCCGAGGAACTCGAGAAATTTAAGAGTGATCCGTCGATTGCGGCGCGAGTCGTTGACGAGACGGTGCGTTTCAACGGTGTCTCTCACGTCATAGGGCGGCGTTTGGTCAACGACTACACCTTGCACGGTGTCACAATGAAAGCGAACGATATGGTGTTTCTCGGCAATGCATCGGCAAATCGCGACGAAAGCATCTACAGCGATGCCGACAAGTTCATCGTCGATCGCAAGGCACGCACGCCACACCTCGGGTTCGGCCGCGGGATTCGCTATTGCCTGGGCAACCACCTTGCCAAGCTGGAGACGCGATTGGCAATCACGGCGTTGTTCGATGCATTCCCAAACATGCAGTTGGTCGCCGGACACGAGCCGAAGTTCGGGACCAATCTAATGCTGCACGGACTACTGTCGCTGCCGGTCGAGCTCAATGCCTAAAGGAGGACCCTGTGTCTGTCACCGTTTTTAGCCCCAAGGATGTCGAGGTCGGTCCGATCGGTTCGGTCATGGCGGAAAAAGTCTCAGACGAGGGATTGAAAGACTTTTTTCGCGAGAAAGACAAAATCGATAGGAACCTGAGCGCCGTGCTAGTCGACGACAGCCCAGCGATGGGCGTTGGCGTTGGCACTTGGGAGCCAGGCCAAAAGACCAACAAGCCGATACCGCTCATGTTCGATGAAGTCCTGTTCATCGTCTCCGGCGAGATCGTCATAACGATCGACGGTGTCGAGACGAGAGTCAACGAGGGCGATGTCGCTCACTTGCCGGCTAAGCAAATGGTGATGTTCCGTTCCGATTCCGGCTGTCGGCTGGTTTGGGTGACGTCACCGCCAACGTGGAAGGCCATCGAAGCTGCTTGGGTCGCAGGTGTCATCCCAAAACCGGGCGCTTGACCGAGCTGCGCGACCGGGCGCTAGTTGTCAGTAGTCTGGTTGTCATGTGGGTACGCCCCCAATGCAAGGAATAGCAGCACTGAGACGACTAGTACGCCGACGGACGCGTACAACAGCGGCGTGTAACTGCCGATGCTCTGAGAAATTGCGCCAAAGACCGGGCCGGCAATGCCGGCGCCGATTGTGAAGAACACAAACACAGCACCGAAGACGGCGGCAAAGTGGCGCACCCCAAAGTACTTGCTCGATAGGTAAATCAGCAGATCGAGCTCGGCGCCGGCGGCAAAGCCTATGGTCACGGCGATGACGAACGCGACCGGTATCGTGACGCCGTCCATGAGCGCCAAGCTCAAGATGCCGCAGCCCATGACTGAGAACACCACGATACCAATTGCGGGCGCCCAAAAGCGGTCCGCCAATACACCTACCGTCACGCGCCCGACGATAACGGTGATGCCCATGACCGCTGCAATCGGTGCGATCTGCTGTCTGCTTAGCCCTTCCTCCGCCATGATGAGCGGGAAGTTTGACAGCATGCCACCGACGACCAACACGGTCGTAAAAAGGACCGCGCCGAGGATCCAAAACTGCTTAGTGGCGAACGCTTCACGTCGCGTCAGACCCCAGCTGGTCGGCGGCGAGGACGCTGCAGTCGTGGCCGTCCGACCGGTCCGCGGCTGAAACAGGGCAAGTACAATTGGCAAGGCCAGGATGAGTGCGCCGGTGCCCAGGGCCTGATAGGCGAAACGCCAACCAAAACTGTCGCTGGCGTAAACGACGATTGGCGGCAGCAGAAAAGCGCCGAGCCCGGTCCCGGCCATTGTGATTCCAATGGCCGTGCCACGGTTGCGATCGAACCATTGATTGATCGCCGTCGTCCATATGATCGGTAACGAGCCGGCGGACAACACGGCGAGCAGCACAAACGAGCCATAGAAAACGGCCAAAGAGCCGTTGCCGTACGACAGGACCCAATACCCAACCGCGTGACCGATCAGACCGATGATGCCGATCAGCTTCAAGCCGTAACGCTCCGCTATTCCGCCAACCACCGGTGCGGTGACGACGGCAGCGAGCTGAAGAACCGAAAAGCTCAAAAAAAACTGTGCCCGACTCCAGCCGAACTCAGCTGTGACCGGTTCGACCAAAAACCCTTGCGTGTAGGCGGTCAAGGTTTGGACGCCGCACATCGTGCCGACCATCGCGGCCAGCAGTGTCGGCCAACCGTGTTTGAATTCGCTGGCGTTGACGCTCATCGACGCCTAATCATCGATCAGCGGCGCAACTTCGGCGCGGCTGTACTTGAACGCTTTGTAGACCGGTGCATCGCTCGAGTACGTCACGCTGATCGACGAGTCTGTTGTCAGTTCAACGACCAGATGATCGGTGGTGTCTGTCAGCAGTGTGGAGCCGTTTGGCAGACGTCTGGCACCGCCCTGAAAGTCGGCGAAGTACTCCGGCGATTGCCAGCGCCAAACGGTGTCGGCGGCATAGGGTGCGTCGGCATCGCGATCGTAGGTGCCGTCAGCACTTAGCGGCAAACTCAGCTCGACGACCTCACTCGATCCTTTGTTGTTCAGCACCGGCGACTCATCGACAATGCCATCGTTAGGCCGGCGCAGTTGCAGTTCTGTGTTGTTGTTGTGAACGAGCACATTGCCGGCGCCCGGAAGGCCAGGGTCGATCCAGTTGGCATCGTGCTGTTTTAAGAAAACACGCGAGTCCGCAGACCCGTGGTCATACGCGGCTGGATTGCCGTACCTGTACAACAGGCCCCCGCGTTCGCCCCGCGCTTGTCGTCGCGTCGTATTTCGATCGACGATCCAGATCTCGTTGTAGATGAACGAGCTGATCAGGATCTGCCCAAGCTCGGCGTTGTAGTCGACGGAATTGATGTGCTGGCGAACCGTGTTGCGCGGTGCGTAGTTGGTCGGAAAGTTTGGATCGATCCGATCCGGATGATCGGCGACGACACCGTAGTTGCTGCGGTCTGGAAATTTGTCCTGAATCAGGTGATCGACGACCTCCCATGACCAAATGACGCTTGCGCCTCCGGTTGCGAGATCAGGTTTGATTTCGAATACGCCGTCGGTCCAGACCTGCTCGGCCCCCAGCGGGTCCCAACCAAGCGCCAGCGCTTCGGCGGCGGGAATCGCCCGATAGGTGGTGACCAGAATATTGCCGTTGGGCAGCGGTTCGAAATCGTGATGGAAGTAGAGCTCGCCCATGGCTCGAGCCGACGCTTCCCAAACGACGTTGCCGTCCTTGCCTACTATCTGCAATGTGTCAACCGACGCCACCGGGCCGAGCCGTGCATACGGAATATCTTTGGTGCCGGTGCGCGCGAGCATCCCGTCGGGCAACAAGTAAGCTGGGGTCCCGCCGCCAGTCAGCGTGCTGGGCCAGACGTGTATGACGTTGCCGGAGGCATCGGCGAGGATCGTCGCGTTGTCGACGTCTTGCTTCAATTCATCCGAGCGATGCCAGAGCAAATATCCGGGATAGATCGATGCTGCATCTCGAACCGACGCAGTTATGGTCGTCGCTGTGTCTGAGTCGATTTGATCGACCGACAGCTGGCAACCAATGGAGGTTGTCAGCGCTGCAGCAAGCAGCACGCCGCGACAATAGACCGTTGGGCTGATCGTGGGAAATCCGTACGGCACGATCGGCACCTGCTACTGAAATTGCTCGAGGGTTGCGCGCAAGGATTCGTACTCCGTTGTCTGTGCGGCGCTCAGCTCAGCGTCCAGCAGATTGATGGTTTCAAACGGGTCTTCCTCGAGGTCAAAAAAGAACTCCGCACCCTTGATGTTGGCGAGTTTGTAGCGGGTGTTTCGAATAGCGCGGTCGATCGGAACGCTTTCCATGAGGCTGCCGTCCGCGTAAATCCAGTCACGAGGTGACTGGTCCGATTTTTTGAGCAGCCCCGGTGCAAAGCTAACCGAGTCGTCGCCGACATCGCTGAAGTCGGATGTATCGGTATCGACACCAGCTAACTCGAGCACGCTGGCGAAGATATCGGTGGAGTTCGCGAGGTGTGGGTAGCGACCTGGCTCGATACCCGGACCGACCACGATGAAAGGCATATCAATGCCGCCCTGGTACACCGTGCCTTTGACTTTTTGCTTGGAGTACGGTGCGCTGGCGACGTCGCGGGGCGAGCCATTGTCGCTGATGAACAAAACGTAGGTGTTTGCCAGTTCGTCTGCCGGAATCGATGCCAGCAGTCGACCGATCTCAGTGTCCATTGCCTCAATGGCGGCGCGGAAATACGGATTGTCCGGGCCGACTCTGACGGCCTCCCCATCCAGCGCGGCCGATTCTTCGCTCAGCAGTGTCAACGGCGGCAAATGGTAGGGATCGTGCGGCGTCGTAAAGGCAACCCAAGCAAACCACGGTTGCTCTTGCGCGCTGATCCATTGTTGTGTGTCGTCGACAATGCGGCTGGTCGTGTAGCCGGTTGCCGGCCGTTCAACGCCGTCAGTAACCTGTTTCCACGCAAAGTGACTGATCATCGTGCCGTCAATCACGCCGTCATATTCATCGAAACCGGCCCGCGTCGGGTGCTCGACGCCGCCATTCACCGGATCGGCAAGATGCCACTTCCCGAACGCTCCAGTTACATACTGCGGGTTGAGTGCCTTCAAAACGCCTGGCAGCGTCTGCTGACCGATCTTCAAACCGCGGCTTGCGCGAAACGCTTCCTCTGGAACGACTTTTAGGATGTCTTCCGGTTTCATGATGCGCAGTTCGGGATTCGCGTCGGCCGCTTTTTCTGGCTGCGCAATGGTCGACTCCAGATTTGGCATTACCGGGTAGCGAACGCTGTTTGACGCACTGTACTGGCCCGTCAGAATCGTAGCCCGCGTCGGGGAGCAAAACGGCTGAGTCCAAAAGCTATCGAACACGACACCGTTCGCACACAGTTCGTTGATGTTTGGAGTGCGAGCCGGTGATGAGCTGACGTCGTAGCAGCTGAGGGTTTCCTTGCCCATATCGTCGCCGATCAGAATCAGGAAATTGGGTGGGACTTGCTCGTTAGCGACCGCTTCGACGTCCGCGGAATCGCCTCTATCGCCGCAACCCGCAATGAACAGCGCGACACATCCGACCGAGACTCGGATGGCTGCGTTGCGAAGAGTTCTACTCGTTTCTCTCATTGGGTGCTCCCCCAGTAAGTGCACGTTGAGATGTTGTGTTAGCTACGCCGCAAAAGCGTCATGCCGAGCCAATGTGCTGCACCTGTAATTCTATTAAGTATCGTGAAACGTGAAGCCAAGAGCGATAAATGCGCTGCGCAGCCTGAGTGTCGAAGGTGATTGCAGGATGCTTAAAATAATCTATAAAAACAGCGGCTAGCACACTTTTCGAATTCATCGTATTGAGGCCAAATGTTACAGTGATTGATGCGTCGCTTTAAGCCAAATATGCATCCCCTATAGCTAGCTCTTCATGGCTTACGCAGCAATTGGTGTTGGTCGGCGAGACCGATAAAGGCACGCTGTAACTACGCAGTTGTCAGCGCTGGCTAACTGTGTTGCTAGTGATCGCACTGTGAGGGGGGAAGGTCACATGAGCTTCAAGCAATCTAACCGCGTTGCCTTGGTGGGCACCGCATTCACCGCATTTCTGTTCGCCACGAACGTGAACGGCCAGTCGTCCAATGCGGGCGATGACGACCTCGCGATTGAGGTTATTACCGTTACTGCTGAGAAACGCGAAGAGAGTTTGCAGGACGTTTCTCTATCCATTCAGGCGGTGACCGGCGACACGCTGGTCGAGCAAAACGTCGTGCGACTCGATGACCTCGACCATCTCGTGCCGAACTTGTTTATCACCGAAGGCCTAACCGGTAACACACTCAACATTCGCGGTATTGGTACCAGTCAAGGCAACGCCGGTTTTGAACAATCCGTAGCGACATTCACTGACGGGATCTATATCGGTCGCGGCCGCCAAGCGATTGCGCCGCTCACGGACATTGCGCAGGTCGAAGTGTTGCGCGGTCCGCAGCCGGTCTTCTTCGGTCAGAGCGCCGTTGCCGGTGCACTGAATATCACAACAAGAGATGGCCGCGGTGAGTTCGACGCAAACGTTGACTTGACCTATGCGTCCGACGGTGAGGTCGGCATTATTGGCGGTGTCACGATTCCGTTTTCGGAAACGTTCGGCGTGCGGCTTGCCGGCCGCTATACCGACATGGACGGTTGGATGACCAATTCCTTCACCGGCGAAGACTGGGTTGGACTGCAAACCGACTTGGTTCGCGTCACGGCGAACTGGGACGTTACTCCGCAATTCGACGTTGAGCTCCGCTACGAGACCGGAACGTCTGAGCAGGAAGGAACGCCCGCAGAATTGGTTGGCTGTGATACCACGCCAGTACCCGGGCCGCCGTTCCCGATTTTTTGCCAGGCAGCGACAAATTCATTCGGTGATCGGGTCGAGTGGACCTACGACGGTCAAACGTCTGCAGGCGGTGCCGCACAAGGCACGATACCGGCGACGCCGGCTGGAAGCATCCCAATAACCAACCCGCAGTTCCTGGACACAACCCGGCTTACCGAAACGGATCTTGTCGCTTTAACGTGGAACTACGACTTCGGTGCTGCAACGCTGTCGGGGATCTCGGCGCTCAGCGAGTACGATTTCCAAGGCGCGGCAGACATCGGATCGACACCGTTTGCCGAGATTCATCCGCAGCTGACGGAAACATATGAGCAAACCAGCCACGAGATTCGCCTGGCTTCCAATGAACCCGCGTTCGATGGCTTTCTCGATTACATGATTGGCTTTTACTACCAGGACACAGAAACAGCGACGCTGAACGACACACTAACGACGTTTGCACTGCAGTTTGGCGCTCCGGTGGAAACCATCAATCGCGGCCAGTGGCGCTCGGACGACACGTGGACATCTTTGTTTGCGTCATTCACCGGCAACTTCTCCGATTCGTTCCGTACGACTATTGGTCTGCGTTATTCGGATGTCGAAAAGGAAGGCGGTGCGTTCGTATCGTCGGCGCCGTTTAACGCAGCCGGAGCGACGGCACCCTTCATGGCGGCGTCCGCCGATCCGTTCGTTTGTGACGACGACGGAAACGGTGACGGGTTCGTCCAAAACGTCTGCGAGTTGGGCTCTATCGATACCGACGACCTCGGCGGACAAGTAGCGTTCGAATGGGACCAGAACGATTCGGTCATGTGGTTCCTTACTTACACGGATGCCTTCAAGGCCGGCGGTCTGTCGCAAGTTCTGCGCGGTATTGCCAGCCAGCAGGGCGCTTTTCTGTTTGACGACGAGGAGTCGACCAGCGTCGAGTTGGGATTCAAGTCGCTGTTGTTCGACTCTCGGCTTCGTCTCAACGCTAACCTTTTCAACACTGAATTCAACGATCTGCAGGTCTCGTCATTCGACGTCGCTACCAATAGCTTCAACGTGGAGAACGCCGCAGAGGCTACGTCGACGGGTCTCGAGTTCGACGGCGAATTTCTGGCGACCGAGAATCTCACGATTACATTCTCCGGATCCTTCCTCGACGCCGAATACGACAGCTTCCCAGGTGCGCAATGCTCGCAGTTCGAGCAAGGGCAGGGCGGTGTCGATTGCTATTTCGGTCCGCCCAACCCGGCCGATCCGAACGGTACCGGCGGCACCACCGATCGAGCCGGCTTCCCGCTACTATTCGCGCCGGACTTTACGTTCAACGTCGGGGCGCGTTACACCGTTGCAGTTTCGCAAAATCTTCAGTTAGCGCTTAGCGGCAACTTAAATTACTCCGACGAGTACGACGTCAGCGATCGCTACGACCCGCGCAATACGGACGACGACGGATTCGGTGGTATTCAGTCCGCGGTCGAGCGCCTCGATCTGCGTGTCGAGCTGTTGGACGCTGACGGCACTTGGTCGGTGGCCGTGTTTGGCAACAACGTTACCGATGAGCGCCCGCTGACCTTGTTCGGCCCTTCGCAATTCAATGGCGTGTCAGCCGGTTTTGCGGGCGGTACTCGCGGCGATGTCTACGGTGTCCAGGTCCGAGCGCGATTTGGCGAATAGACCTCAATCTGTGCTGTGTCGATCAAGTCGGTATCGCTAACGTTAGGACTGGGCCTTGACGTTATGGACCCCCCAACCAGCTGACTTGGTCGAGTCACGTGCCAGCGGTGAGCGCCGGACCAGTGCACCTGGTCCGGCGGTCTCACTGCCACTCGACGGGAGATTGTCATGCCAACCGTCTTGATTACCGGTGCCACGAAGGGCATTGGACTAGAGCTTGCCACGCAATACGCAGCGGCTGGCTGGACCGTTTACGCAACGCACCGAGGTGGCGGATTCGACGCGCTGGCGACGTTGGGATCCGACCTCGACAACGTCCTTCTTGCAGAACTCGATGTCGACGATCTCGATGCCATCGATCGTCTTGCGGAGCAGCTGTCAGGGGTCGCGATCGACGTGCTCATTAACAACGCCGGTCGCATGGGCGACGGCAACGATCCGTCCGCACAAACCGGTGAGATGTTTGGCACGCTGCGCTACTCATTGTTCGATGAATACCTGCGAACGAACGCCCGCGGACCCATCAAAATGCTCGAGGCCTTCCTGCCGCATGTAAGGTCGAGCAGCTACAAAAAAATGGTCACGATCAGTTCCGGGGCGGGATCGTTCGGCATGCCGCCGGGACCACCGGGCCTGCTCTGGTACAAGGCATCGAAAGCCGCGGTGAATATGCTGATGGTCAACGCAGCCAAAGCCCTGCAGCGCGATGAGATTACGGTCCTAACGTTTCATCCTGGGCTGGTGCTAACGGAGCGGCTAAAGCCGATGCGCGAGAAACTCCTGAAGATCTCTGGGCAGGAAAAGCCTTTTGAGGTAGCGGACGCCGTCCGCGGGATCATCCAAGCGATCGACAGCGCAACGCCCGCTGACTCCGGGTCGTTTCTTGGTAACCAGGGTCAGTCCCTGCCTTTCTGACGCCGCGCCGCCCGCCGGGTCAACGATGAATCTATTTGACCCACACACTGACCTCCTGTAAACGTTTACATTATAAGCGCCAGGGCGCACTCATTGCACTCTTGCGCAACCAGAATGAGGGGGGAGCCCATGTATTCGCGAACTGTCTGCGTGGCCGCGGTGCTTTGCATGGCTGCTTGCGCTAGTCCGCCGAATGCTAAAGACACGAGCACTCAAGAATCTACTGAGCGGCTGTTTATTATCGGCCAGGACCTCGGCGCCATCCGTGGCTACATGGACAGCGCGTGCTGCGTCGCGCCAGACGGGATGACCGCGTACGTCGATTTTTACGAAGTGCTGTCCGAGCCCGATCAATACGGCGGCCTCGGCTTCGACGATCACGGCCAGCCGTATCTCGACGAGGCGACGTGGGGCGCCGGCCCAGTTAATGCGTATCTGACGGCAACCGAGTACCCAGTTCGCTACCTCGCTATTGGGCTGTCGATCACCGAAAACGAACACCCGGGCGGGCTCGCGCGCATTGCGAACGGTGAACACGACGCCGAGATTGCACACCTGGCGAATTTCATCGCCGCGCTCGATACCATCGTGTTGCTGCGCATCGGCTATGAGTTCGACGGCTACTGGAACGCCGGTTACGGCAATGCGCCGCAATACGTCGCCGCGTTTCGCCGCATTGTCGACGGCCTTCGTGCTGCCGGTACCAGCAACGTGCAAACGGTATGGCAGGGCGCCGCATCGACGACCGACATGGTGCTCGACAACGGTCGCCACGATCAGATTGGCGACTGGTACCCCGGCGATGACTACGTCGACTGGTTTGGCTTCTCGTGGTTTATGGAGCCCGATGAGCAGCCCGGCATCGACTTGCCGTTCGCAGTGCTGACGCCGCGAGAACTCGCCGATGAGATCGTCGACATGGCGCGCGAGCGCAAAAAACCGGTGCTGATCGCCGAAGCCGCCCCACAAGGCTATGATCTTCGCGATCGAACGACGGCACACCATGTGCCGATCTGGGACGGTGAGCCCGGGAGTGATGTCCGCTTGCTCGACAACAAAACGATCTGGCGCAACTGGTTTCAACCGATGTTCGACTACATGGCCGCCAACGACGACGTCATTCTTGGGTTCGCCTATATCAATGCCCGTTGGGACGATCAGCCAATGTGGGGACCGCCGTACGCGTCCGGCTACTGGGGCGATACCCGGGTTGAGGTAAATCGCGACATTGGCCGATGGTTTAACCAGGCTGTGCGGGGCTGGAAAGAACAACGTGACTAGCCCCTACCATCCGCGCAATGCGCTCTACATTGCGCTGTGGGTTTCACTGGGCGGGCTGTTGTTCGGCTTCGATGCGTCGGTCGTATCCGGTGTGATTGGGTTCGTCGTACCGGAGTTCTCGCTGGACGAGCTCGAACTCGGCCTACTGGTCGCCGCGCCCACGCTCGGCGGGTTTATTTCGGGGATTAGTGCGGGACCGATCGCCGACTACATTGGCCGCAAGAAAGTGCTGCTGGTGCTGGCAGCGCTGTACACGATCTCAGCCATCGGCTCGGCGCTCGCGCCGAACTATGAAACGCTGCTGTTCGCGCGGGCCATTGGCGGCGTGGCGTTTGCGTCGCTCGGCATCGCGCCGCTGTACATCGCCGAAATCGCCCCATACGAGCGGCGCGGATTTCTGGTCTCGCTGAACCAATTCAACATTGTGATTGGTTTTTCGATCGCCTACTTCGCCAATTTTTTCGTTCTGCAGATCAGTCAGCTCGATGTCGCGTGGGTTACGTCACTCGGAATCGATCGATTTACGTGGCGCTGGATGTTTGGACTCGAAATACTGCCCGCGGCGCTGTGGTTCTTCGCGCTCTGGTTTGTTCCGGAGACGCCGCGTTGGCTGGCACTCAACAACCGCGAGCCGGCAGCCCGCAAGGTGCTCGAGCGTATTCGACCGGCCGAACGGGTTGCCGCGACCCTCGAGAACATCCGCCGCCTCGGCGTCGACGCCAGTCGACCGTTCCTTAAGCGCCTGGGCGAAGTGTTTGGGCCGCGGATCCGCCTGGCACTGGTTGTCGGTGTGACGATAGGCGTGATCCAACAGGTCACCGGCATCAACGCGATTTTGTTTTACGCGCCAACGATCTTTGAGCAAAGCGGCGTTGGCACGAACGCCGCTTTTGCGCAGGCCACGCTGATCGGCATCATCAATGTGGTGTTCACCATCGTCGCGATGCTGTTGATCGATCGCCTCGGCCGCAAACCGCTGCTGATCATCGGATTGACCGGCATTGTCATCAGCATGGGCATTACCGCGTACGGATTTCAGGAGGCCTCGTATCAACTCGATGCCACAGCTATCGAACAGTTGGATGAGTCCATCGACCGCAGCGCGCTGGTAGCGCTAGTCGACACGGAGTTCTCGGACGACCTGGCATTCAAACGTGCCGCTGAGGACGCGCTCGGTGCGCAGGTCGCGCGCAACTTCCAGGCCGAGCTGGTTCAGGCAGCGATAACGCTAAACGCGACGCTGGTGCTCGTTGGCCTGCTCGGTTTCGTCGCGTCGTTTGCGCTGTCGCTAGGCCCCGTTATGTGGGTGTTGTTCTCGGAGATATTCCCCGCGCGGGTGCGCGGCATTGCGCTCGCGATATCCATGGTGTTCAACAGCGTATCGAGTTTTATCGTGCAGCTCTTGTTCCCGTGGCAGCTCGCGAACATGGGCAACGCGATAACGTTCTACATATTCGCGGGGCTGGGCGTCATCGGTGTGCTGGTCGTGCAGTGGCTGCTGCCGGAAACCAAAGGCAAGACCCTCGAAGAGCTGGAAGAGGTCATGGCACGATGAGCCGTATCCGCTGGGGCGTTTTGAGCACCGGGCGCATTGCCGAGCAATTCGCGCATGACTTGGCCTTCGTCGACAACGCCCAGCTGGTTGGCGCAACGTCGCGAACGCGCGCGAATGCCCAGGCTTTTGCTGAGCGGCACGGCGGCATACCGGTATTCGACGACTATGCCGCGATGCTGGCAGCGCCCGACATCGACGCGGTGTATGTCGCAACCCCGCACACGCTGCACGCCGGCAACACCCTCGATGCCGTTGTCGCCGGCAAAGCCGTGCTTTGCGAAAAGCCCTTTACGACGACGCCGGCAGAGCTCGAACCGGTCATCGACGCAGCACGACAACGCGGCACCTATGTGATGGAGGCGATGTGGACGTGGTTCCTGCCGGCGATTCGTCGTGCCAAGGCGTGGATTGATGCCGGTCGCATTGGCCGCATCGTGCAGATCAAAGCCGACTTCGGCTACCCGCAGCGGCCGTACTCACCGGATATGCGCGTCTACGACGCTCGGCTGGGCGGTGGTGCATTGCTCGAGATGGGCGTCTATCCGGTGGCGTTACTGTGGCTCTTGCTCGGTCGTCATCCCGAGCGCATCAACGTCATGGCGAAATTCGCGCCCAACGGCGTCGAGGACGATCTGACGGCCATACTCGACTACGGCGATTGCACAGCAACGATCGGCACGTCGTTTCGCGCCAAACTGCAAAACTGGGCGTATGTCATCGGTGAGGATGCCTACATCGCCATTCCGGATTTTTGGCGTACACATGAATGCGTGTTGTTCGACCTCGATAAGCCCGTCGATCAATTTCACGATGGCCGCAAGTCGTTGGGCTTGAACTACGAAACCCAGGCGGTCACCGATGACTTGCTGGCCGGGCGCACTGAGTCGTCGATCGTCTCTCTGGACGATAGCCTGAACATTCAACGGTTGATGGCGGCGATTCGAGCCGCGGCCGAAGCCTAACGGCGCTCTTCGATGACGCTTGATGTCGAAAAGCGATAGCGCATGTTGCGATAGACGCAAACGTCGGTAATTCCGTCGGACGTATTGCGTGGTGCGGCACGATAGTTCGTCGAGTAGCGGAATGCGCCTTTGATCGGCAACACGCGATGCCACGTGTGACCGTGCAACAGCACCAAGGTCCCACGTCGCGGCCGTAACGTAACGGCGCCGTCAATCTCGCCAACTGGGTCGCCGACCGGCAAAACTCCGCGTCGGAATGAGCCGGGAACGACCACGGTCTGACCGCCGATCTCATCGGAGATATCGCTGGTGTAGACGAGACGGTTCAAATTGAACTCGCTCGCGTTTTCCGGCGGGCAGTCCTGATGCCAGGCCTGCCCGGACGTACCGCGTTTGGAGAACATCACCATGCAGTAATCGCTGCGCCAGCCCTCGCCGAGGATAGCGGTGGTGAGACCCTGCAAGGCGTCGTCGCCATCGAGCCGGTCAAATACCGACGGACCCTCGTTCTGCGGAAACCACGGGATAACCTCGGTTTGCGCCTGGCTCAGAAACTCATCGGTGTGAAAGAACGCCGGGTCATCGCCGAAATGGCCGCGGATGGCAGCGTCGATTTCCGCCATGATGTCCGCCGCAAAGAAGTCCTCGATGACGAGAAACCCTTGCTGCCAAAAACGCTCGACGACGTCGCGATACGGTTCGGTCATGACTCAAGCCTCAGTGCCTCTCGGTAGTTTGTAAACGTTTACATTCGATGTCAAACTGAATCGCCATTTCTGCTAAGGACGCCTCAGCGGGTGCACGTTACCAACCCCTTTTTGCCGGGATTTCACCCGGACCCATCGATCTGCCGAGTCGGCGATGACTACTACGTCGCGACGTCAACCTTCGAATGGTATCCCGGCGTCCTGATCTATCACTCCACCGATCTCGTCCACTGGCGCCTCGTCGCGCGACCGCTGGACCGTGCCGAACTGCTCGATATGCGCGGCGTGCCTGACTCCTGCGGCGTTTGGGCGCCTTGTCTCACCCATGCCGACGGGCAGTTCTGGCTGTGCTACACCAACACGCGCCGCTACGACGGCAACTTCAAAGACACGCCGAACTATCTGACCACCTGCGCGTCGATCGACGGGCAGTGGACCGACCCTGTCTATCTCAACGCCAGCGGCTTTGATCCGTCGCTGTTTCATGCCGACGATGGCCGCAAGTGGCTCACGAACATGGTGTGGGACCATCGTGCCGACCGCAGTTTCTTTCGCGGAATCGCGCTGCAGCAATACGATCCGACCGAAAAGACCCTCGAGGGCGATGCGCGTTTGATTTTCGAAGGGTCCTCCATCGGTTTAACGGAAGGTCCGCACCTCTATCGCTTCGGCGACTACTACTATCTGGTGACCGCCGAAGGCGGCACGAGCTACGGTCATGCGGTCACCGTCGCCCGTTCGACCCAAATCGAGGGACCCTACGACGTCGACCCGGCAGGACCCGTGATCACATCTCGACACGATCCGGATTGGCCGCTGCAGCGCGCCGGTCATGGTGATCTGGTACAAACGCCGAAGGGCGAGCTTTACATGGTGCATTTGTGCAGCCGCCGGTCGGCCGGGCAGCGCATCAGCGTCCTCGGGCGTGAGGCGGCGATTCAGCGGATGGTCTTCACCGACGACGGTTGGATTCGCACGGTTGACGGCGACCCGCGGCCGCGTCTGCGTACCGACGTTCCTAAGCTATCGTCATCGCCGTCTGCGCGGCCACCGGAACACGACGATTTCGATTCACCGACGCTGAATCCGGTGTTTCAGTGGCTCCGAACGCCGGACTTTGCGGCCATCGCAAGTCTCACCGCTCGGCCCGGGTTCTTACGCCTGTACGGGCGCGAATCGCCCGGCAGCTGGTTTACGCAAGGCTTAGTGGCGCGACGCCAGCAACACCACCGAGCCCTCGCCGAAACGCGCGTCGAGTTCGAGCCCGAGCATTTTCAGCAGCTGGCCGGCCTCGCTTGCTACTACAACGCCAGCAAATTTCATTACCTTTACGTTTCGCGGGACGATGAGCGCGGAAAACACCTGGCGATCATGAGCTGTGCGGCCGATCCGAGTTTGGCCGTGAGCTACCCATTGGCAGAGGCGTCGGTACCTGTTGCGCCCGACCGCGCGATCCGCATGCGGGCAACCATCGACGATGCCGAGCTGCAGTTTGCTTGGGCCTACGATGACGACGGCTGGCAGGACGTCGGTCCGCCGCTCGACATGACCGCGCTGTCCGACGAAGCCGGGCTCGGCGAGCACACGCATTTCACCGGTAATTTCATCGCAATGATGTGCAGCGACGTGGCCGGCACCGGACGGCACGCCGACTTCGACTACTTTCGCTATCGGGGCGCTGACTAGTCGGTTGGAGGTTTGCCGGCGGACTGGCGAATCACCAGTTTGTGCGGAACGATTTCCGGTCGGCTGGCCGACTGGCGGCCTTCTTCGATCTCGCGGCAGAGTCGGTACATTGCGCGCTCGCCAATTTCTTCGGCGGGTTGACTAATGGTCGTGAGCGGCGGATCCAACACCTCAGCGTAACGGATATCGTCAAAGCCGATGATGGACAGGTCGTCGGGCACGCGATAGCCACAAGACTTGGCCTCGTGAACGGCACCGATGGCCATTTCATCGTTGGCACAGAAGATCGCCGTTGGTCGGCGTTCATGATTCAGCAATTTACGCGTTGCTCGGCGCGCACCTGCCAGCGTGAGTTCGCCCGCCACGATCCACCCATCGTAGATCGGCAAACTGGCAGCGCGCATCGCCGCGCGATAGCCGTCTTCGCGATCCTTGGTCAACAGCGAGGTTTTCTGACCGTAGATCATCGCAATGTCGCGGTGTCCCTGGCTGATCAGGAAATTGGTGGCCTCTTTCGCAGCGCCGACATTGTCAATGTGCACGCTGGCAAACTCGGACAACTCCGGCGATACAGCCTCGCAGGCAATCACAATGGGCAGACGGCGGTTGCTGCTTGCCGACAGAATGTCGGTGCCGAACGGCGACATGCTTGCGGCAAGCATCAGTCCGTCGGTTTGCTTGGACACCAGCATGGCACCGATCTCGTCAGCGGTCATCGAGTTCAACTGCGTCTCCTCGATGATGATCGAATAGCCCTTGGCATCGGCGGCCGTATGCACGCCGCGCATCAGGTCGGTGAAAAACGGATCGCCGACCGAAGGCAGGACGACCATGACGAGGTTCGTGCGGCCGCGGCGAAACGACTGCGCCAAGGTGTTCGGCGAATAGCCCGTCTCGAGGATGGCTTGCTGTACTTTGTGCCGGGTCTTCTCCGTTACCTTTTCGGGATTGTTCAGGCAACGCGACACGGTGGCGATCGAAACGCCGGCGAGCTGAGCGACGTCCTTGATCGACACGTCAGCCATGCCGGGCGGAATTTGTAACAATTTTCATAGTTTTGACTTTGTTTGCGTCGGGCAGGGTAACCAAAGCCGCCGCCAAGCGCAGCTATGTCAGTGATTTTTAGCTGTATTTCGCGTTTCTAGCGTACGATATTGCAAATGTAAACGTTTACAGTAATATTCACCGGACAGCAGCGCAATGCTGCTGGCCTGCAAAACGTCGGAATAGAAAAAATGGGCGGGGCGACGACATTGCAAAACGCGGCCGGTTTTTCGGTGACGCTGCTCGAGCGTGGCGCCGGCATTCAGGCTATCGGCGTCCCATCGCGTCGCGGCATCGTACAGACCGTGCTTGGCTACCCGGATCCAGACGATTATCTAAACGACCGTTACTACCTCGGCAGTACGGTTGGCCGCTACGCGAACCGCATTCGAGGTGGCCATCTTGCGCTACCGGACGGCGCTCATCAGTTGCCGGTCGACGCGGTGACCGGCCACTGTTTGCACGGCGGTCCAAGTGGCTTTCATTGTCAGCACTGGCAACGCGAGCCATCCGCCAACGACGCCACCGTGTCATACCGGCTCAAGTCTCCGGACGGTGACCAAGGCTTTCCCGGTGAGCTTGCCGTGACGGTGACGTACGCGCTGTTGGCAGGCACGGCACTTGCCATCGACTACGTCGCCGCGACGACCCAAACCACCGCCATCAATCTGACCAATCACGCCTATTTCAACCTGCACGGCGACGGCAGCGCTATCGACGGCCATTGTCTATCGATTCGAGCGAGCCGCTATACGCCGGTCGACGCGGACAAGATTCCAACGGGCGAGCTGCACGACACGCACCGAACAGCCATGGACTTTTCGACCGAGCGCGCGCTGTCTAGCGACGACGTTTACGACACGAACTTTGCGCTCGACCCCGGCGCTAAGGCACTGCGGCCGGCAGCCACACTGCGTTCCCCGAAATCAGGTCTGCAGCTGATTGTCCACACGACGCAACCCGCGCTACAGCTCTACACCGGTGATGGGCTGGGTGAACCGTTCGGCCCGCGCGCCGGTTTGTGTCTGGAAACCCAGCACTTTCCCGATGCGCCGAATTGCCCGGCGTTCCCAAGTGCGCTGCTCACGCCGGAGCAAACGTACGCGCATCGCACGATCATGGAATTCCGGGAGTCGCCGACATGACGACCGTCCTCGGCATTGATCTCGGCACGCAGCATTTGAAAGTGGTGTTCTTGGATACCGCAAGCGGTGACATCGTTGCGTCGGCCCAGGCACCCTTGGAACTGACGCAAGGCGCAGACGGAACCGCCGAGCAACAGGCCCACTGGTGGACCGAAGCGCTGGGCGTCGCGCTTGCACAGATCGACACCCGCATTCGCTCGAGCGCGGTCGCCATCGGTGTTTCCGGTCAACAGCATGGCTTCGTGCCGCTCGACGCTGCCGGGAATGTACTCGCGCCCGTCAAGCTGTGGTGCGATACATCGACCGCCCCCGAGGCCGCCGCGCTAAACGCAGCGTTTGGCGGCGAGGCGCGTTGTATTGAAGAGCTCGGCAATCCGATTCTACCTGGCTACACCGCCTCGAAAGTGCGTTGGTTCAAAGAGAACCAATTGGCGCTGTACGAGCGCATGGCGACGATCCTTCTGCCACACGACTACCTCAATTTTTACTTGACGGGCGAGCGCTGCATGGAAGCCGGCGACGCGTCGGGCACAGGATTTTTCGATGTGCGCGCACGCGCTTGGTCGCGCCGCATGCTGCAGGTTATCGATCCGGAACGCGATCTTGCTGCCTGTCTGCCTGCCGTTGCGATCGACAACGAAGTCATCGGCAAGCTGCTGCCCAAGGTTGCGTCGGCGCTTGGGTTGCCCGTCGGCATATCCGTATCCATCGGCGGTGGCGACAACATGATGGGCGCGATCGGTACCGGCAACGTCCGGCCCGGCACCGTGACGATGAGCCTTGGCACGTCGGGTACGGTTTACGCCTACGCGGAAAACCCGATCGTCGACCCGAAGGGCAACATCGCCGCTTTCTGTTCATCGACCGGCGGCTGGTTGCCGCTGCTTTGCACGATGAACTGCACGGTGAGTACCGAACTATTCCGCGGCTTACTTGGCGTCGACATCGGCGCGTTTGAAGCGCTCGTCAGCGTCGCACCGTGCGGTTCCGACGGGCTGATCACGGTGCCGTTTTTCAACGGCGAACGGACGCCGAATTTGCCGAATGCCAAAGGCATTATCGTCGGCATCGACAGCCATAATCTTGTTGCTGGGAACCTGCTGCGCTCGCAAGTCGAAGGTGCGACGTTTGCGCTGCGGTTCGGTATCGATGAGCTCGCCGCGCTCGGCCGGCCGGCCGAGGAAATCGTCTTGACCGGTGGCGGTGCCCGCAGCGCCACGTGGCGCCAAATTGTCGCTGATGTATGCGGCGTGCCGGTCGTTGTGCCAGCAAGCGACGAAGGTGCGGCGCTCGGTGCCGCACTACAGGCTATGGCATTGATCGACGGCGAGCGCGACCTTGCGGCGCTCGTCGAGGTATTCGTCCGGCGCGACGACTCGCAAGGCTGTATGCCGAACACGGCCGGCGTGCGGGATTACAGCGACGTCTATCAGAGCTATCAACGCGCCGTTGCCCAGGCGATTGCGTTGTATGGCGACCACTAAGCTGCGTGAAGGGAACAAGACCATGACGCGAACCGTTTTCAATGGGAGTCGAACCTACTTCCCCGGCATCGATGCGATCCCTTACGAGGGACCGAATTCCGACAATCCACTGGCCTTTAAGGCGTATGACCGCAACCGCGTCGTCGCCGGCAAATCGCTGGAGCAGCATCTGCGTTTCGCCGTTTGCTACTGGCACACGTTCTGCAACGCAGGGCTTGATCCGTTCGGGCCCGGCACGCGCGTGTTCCCATGGGGCGAGCCCGCGACACCGATGGATGCAGCCATGGCTCGTCTCGATGCCGCATTCGAGTTCTTCTCCAAACTCGGTGTGCCGTACTACTGTTTTCACGATGTCGATATGGCGCCAGCGGGCGAGAGCGTTGCCGAGAGCGACAAAAACCTCGCGACCCTCGTTGACGCCGCCGCCGAACGGCAACGAGAAACAGGCATTAAGCTGCTCTGGGGTACGGCCAACCTGTTCAGCCACCCGAGGTACATGAACGGCGCTGCCACCAACCCGGATTTCGCGGTGGTCGCCCGCGCCGGTGCTCAGGTCAAATCGATGTTGGACGCAACGGTAGCGCTTGGCGGAGAGAACTACGTGTTCTGGGGTGGTCGCGAAGGCTACGCCTGTTTGCAGACGACCGACACGAAACGCGAGCTCGAGAACTTCGCGACGTTCCTAGGCAAGGCGCGCGATTACGGTCGCTCAATCGGCTTCCAAGGCACGTTTTTGATCGAACCGAAACCGATGGAGCCGATGCACCACCAGTACGACTTTGACTCGCAGACGGTCATCGGTTTTCTGCGTCACCACGATCTCCACGGGGACTTCAAACTGAACATCGAGGCCAATCACGCCACGTTGGCCGGCCATACCTTTGCGCACGATCTGCGCATGGCCGCCGATGCCGGATTGCTTGGCTCCATTGACGCCAACCGCGGCAATCCGCAGAACGGCTGGGACACCGACCAGTTTCCAACCGACCTTTACGACACCGTGCACGCGATGATGGTCGTGCTCGAAGCCGGCGGCCTGGGATCGGGCGGCTTGAACTTCGACGCCAAGCCAAGACGCGAATCGACCGACCTTGCCGATCTGTTCATCGCACACATCGGTGGGATGGATGCGTTTGCGCGAGGCCTCATCATTGCCGAGCGGATCCTTGCGGACCGACGCGTACATGAGCTCAGGTTCGGTCGTTACACGAGTTTCGACGAGGGCGACGGCGAGCGATTCGCCGCCGGTGATCTGGGCCTTGAGGATCTGCATCGTCTTGCCTCCAACGCCGACGAACCGGTGCAGCGCAGCGGTCGCCAGGAGGCCATGGAGAACTTGATCAACGATCACCTGATGCGTGGCGTCGGCGGTCAGACATGAGCCGAGATTCGCGGCCGCCGCGTGGATTCGATCGGCCCGACGAGCGGTAATTCACCGCGCAACGCTGCCAGTTGGCGTGGTGTATCTCACGGAAAAATATAGATTTGTTGCATGAAGGTTGACATCCAAGTGGTTTCTCGTGAGTATATGTAAACGTTTTCATTACGAGGGCGTTTTTTGGGGGAGAGTGACGCTCGATACCGGGCAGACGGCACGCCATGCGGCCGGTGAGTGTCGACGCAGCGCAAAACCTTCGTCGCGTTTCTTTACTGTGACAACGTTGTCATTGCGTAGTGACACCGCTGTCATTTTCCCGAGGAACTACCACCGAATATCGATAGAACGACTGAACAACATCAACACTTGGGGGGACCAAGATGAACGAGGGGATTCAGCGAGCTGAGAAACTTGCGCTGACGCTTGCTACAGCAGGCATCTTGCTCATGGCGAGCGCCGGCACGGCATCCGCACAAAGCAGCGGCGACGGCGCTTCACCCATCGACGAAGTCGTCGTTACCGCGATCCGGCGATCGCTGACGCGGTCGATGGACATCAAACGCAACGAAAACGGGGTCGTCGACTCCATCACCGCCGAAGACATCGGCAAATTTCCTGACGCCAACCTCGCCGAGTCGTTGCAGCGCATCACCGGCGTCTCCATCGATCGGCGCAACAACGAAGGCAATCAGATTTCCGTTCGCGGCTTGGGGCCAAACTTCAACATGGTGACCCTGAATGGTCGGCAAATGCCGGTCACGTCGTCACCGGAACAGGAAAGCATCGCGTCGGCAACCCAGAGTCGCGCCTTCAATTTCGCCGAGATCGCGTCGGAATCGGTTACCGGCGTAAACGTTTACAAGACCGTTCGACCGTACCTGCCGTCTGGTGGCATGGGCGCGACGGTCGACATTCGCACGGCCCGCCCGTTCGATTTCGATCAGACGACCATCTACGCCAACGCGACGGCGCTGCACGACAGCTCGGTGGATCGCGGCGATGAAGTGACGCCAGAAATTGGCGGTTTGTTCTCGACGACGTTCGCCGACGACACGATCGGCATTCTTGCTAACTTCTCGTACTCGAAGCGTGATTTCGCCGAGCCGTCAACGCACACGGACGGCTGGTTGCGCGACGAGCCGAAGGCGCAGCCGACCGACAACGACGGCCCTTACGAGTTCTGGTGCAACGATCCGAGCTCGAACTGCAACAACGCGCCGTTTGTGTACCGGCCGGTCACGCAAATCTCTGAAATCCAGCAGTTTGAACGCGAGCGCACCAACGCGCAGTTCGTCGCACAGTTCGCGCCGAACGATAACGTCGTCGTGACGCTCGACTACGTGCTGTCGCGATTCGAACGTAATCAAGATCGTTTCCAAACGGGACTGTTCGGCGTGGTCGCGCCAGGCGTATTCAACACGCAGCTGACCAGCACGAACACGGTCCAAAGCGCACTGCGTACGAATACGGCGGCTGACTCGATTGTTTACGAGAACCAGCTGCAGATCGAAAACGACTCGTTCGGGCTCAACGTCGACTGGCAGTTAAACGACAACCTGACGTTGACCTTCGATGCGCACACGTCGACCGCCGAAAGCCAGCCCGGCGATGAGATCAACGACAACACGCAAATTCTACAGGGGCCGCTTGGCGTTAATTTTGACCTCGCGTACTCCCCGGGTGGCGTGACCATCGCCGTCGATGACTCCGGTGCGTTTCGCGGCGAAGATCAGTTTGGCGGCGGTACACCACGACCGAACGTGACGTCATTCATGGACGTTGATGGTTTCTCGCCGCTCGGCTCGGTTATTCGCAATATCTCGATCGACAACGAGGTTGATCAGTTCCAGTTCCGCGCCGACTGGGACTATGACGGCGTGAAACTCACCGGTGGCTTGTCCTACACGGACTACCAGGTCGAGACGCTGGCGCTCTCGAGCGGCTTTGTGTTCCAGAACCTCGATGACTGCAACGGCTGCGCCGAGGTGCTGCAAAATCGCTCGATCGGTGCGCCCGGCGGTTTCGACGTCACCGTTGAGTTTCCGGTCAATGCGCTCGTTGCGCAGACCTTCCCGATCCAGATTGCCGATATTGTTGCGGCCAACCCGCCGACATTCTTCGGCGCCTCGGAAGAGTCGATCGCCGCGTTCGTTAACCTCGAAACCCGCTTCGAGATTGGCGAATTGCCGGCAACGATTTCGGCAGGTTTCCGTTATGAAGACACCGAGGTTACCGGGTCGGCGTTTCAGACGTTCCCGACGTCGCTGAGTATCACGACGTCGACGGAAGGCACCGTTAACTTCGATCCCAACGCCACACCGGAGTTCTTCGAGGTCGACGGCGACTACGAAGTGTTCCTGCCGGCGTTCGATTTTTCGATTGAGCCGACCGACGAAATCATCGCACGGCTGTCGTACGGCCGTTCGATTGCCCGGCCAGATCTCAACGCGATACGCCCAATCACTACCGTCAGTGACTATCGGCCGGGTACGAGTACGGCGAGCGGCGGTAATCCGGACATCAACCCGTACATCGCCGACAATCTCGACCTATCGTTGGAGTGGTACTACGACGAGGGCAGCTACGCGGCCGTTACGTTCTTTTACAAGCGCGTTGACGACTACATCGCCATCGATGTCGAGAACGACGTCATCCTCGACGTCAACGGCAACCCGCTGTTGGACCCGCAAGGTCGATTCGATCCCACCGTCATTCCGAATGTGGCCGTCACCAGCCAGCCCGGTGATCCAGTCGCGATCTTTGCGATCTCGCGGCCGCTCAACACGGAGGAACGCACCATCGACGGCTTCGAGTTCGCGATCCAGCACATATTCGGCGAGAGCGGTTTTGGCCTTCAAGCCAACTACACGATTGTCGACAGCGACGCCGAGTACGACCCGAACAACTTCCAGCAGCAGGCGATCCTGATCGGGCTCAGCGACTCGTACAACCTGGTTGGCTTCTACGAGAACGAACGGTTCTCAGTACGATTGGCGGCCAACTGGCGCGACGATTTCCTGTTTGCGGAAAACCAGCTGCGAGCGACCAACGAGCCGGTGTTCTTTGACGAGTATCTGCAGGTCGACTTCAGCGCCGACTACGCGTTCAACGAGAACATTCAATTCGTGTTCGAGGTTTTGAACATTGCCGGTGAAGATCAGGTGCAACGCGGTCGCTACAACGAGCAGTTCCTGTTCGAGAATGACCAAGATCCGCGCTACACGTTGGGTGTCAGGGCGAATTTCTGACCCCCCCTGGTACGAAATTCGCCATGATCCGAGAGCCCTCGCAAGAGGGCTCTTTTTATTGCGGCGTCCGCCAGCAACGCCTAGCTCTATGAGCGAATCTTAGTCGACGGACAATACGCCGGCGACTCGTCGCTTGAAACGCCTCACGATCGGGCCTTGCAACGCCGCTGGGTCATCCCGAAGGGCCAACCGCGCAAGCGGTCTTGATAACTCGTGCCCGGTCGCCTTGAGACCGCCTCTGACACAGCGCGAAGACAGCCATGTCACGCCTAAGTCATGTTGCAGTCACGAAATCGGGTGGGCTCGCTGGCTAACGTGATCGGCTAACAACAAGAGATCGTCGATCGCTGGGAGTCAGGGATGATCATGAATCGTATCGGGCTTGGCCTGCTCACCTTCCTGCTAGGCACGTGGATCGCTGACGCCGACGCGGTACCGATCGCCAATGGCGATTCGATGGTTGGCAACATAGCCGTGATCGGCGAGGTCGATTCGTTCACGTTTTCGGCGAATGCCGGCGACCGGATCGTCTTTCAGGTTGGCGAGATCAGCGGCAGCTTCCTGGATTTGCGGATCGAGCTGTTCGACCCCAACGGCGACAGCGTCGTCTTGAACTCCGGCAGCGATTCAACCGATGTCGTCCATCAGGCCTTGCTCAGCGGGACCTACGAGGCCCGCGTGGATGATTCGAGCACGACACCGAACGGCACCGGAACCTACACGGCATACCTGGCCCGAGTCCCCGGCTCGTTTGTCGTGCCGGCGGGTGACGAGGGCGGTGCGCTCGCCAACGGTGAGATTTACGCCGGCGATATCGAATTGGGCGACATCGACATCTGGACCGTTGACGCGGAGGCCGGCGACACCTTGCTGTTCGGGTTAGGCGAAGTTGGTGCCGGCAGCGGCTTCGAACCCGAGCTGCAGCTCTACGGTCCGGACGGCGCGCTGATCGCGCTGAACTCCGGTACGAATTCAACCGACATCGCGCATCGGGCTGTTGTCGCGGGTCGTTACACGTTGCTGGTGCTTGAAAGCAGCACCGACGTCATCGGCAGCGGTAGCTACCAACTGTATTTTGCGCAATCGGCCAAGCCGTTTGTCATACCGACTGGCGACGACGGCGGCGCTCTGACCAACGGCGGCGTCCAGGGCGGGGCTATCGATTCAGGCGACATCGATATCTGGTCCTTCGAGGCTGACGATGCCGTCACCGTGCTGGTCGGCCTTGCCGAAGTCGGTACCGGCAACGGCTTTGAGCCTGAGCTCCAGCTTTACGGGCCGGACGGTGCGCTCGTGGCGTCGAACAGCGGTACTGACTCGACCGACATCGCGGTGCAGATTCCGACCGCGGGCACGTACACGTTGATGGTTCAGGAATCCAGCACGGATGTCGTCGGTGACGGCAGCTATAGCCTGTATTTCGCGCACGTCAACGAGCCTTTCGTCGTGCCGGCCGGCGACGAAGGCGGCCCGCTAACCAGCGGGCAGAATGAAGCTGGGACGATCGAACTCGGTGACATCGACATCTGGACGTTCGCTGCCGACGCCGACGACAGCGTACTGGTCGGTCTCGGCGAAGTGGGCGCCGGTAATGGCTTCGAACCCGAACTCCGGCTCTACGGCCCGGACGGCACGCTCATCACATCGAACAGCGGCACTAACTCGGCTGATGTTGCGCACCGGGCCACGGTTGCCGGCACCTACACGCTAATCGTGCAAGAGTCGAGCACCGACGTCATCGGGGTCGGCGATTACCTACTGTACTTCGCGAACGTTGCCGAGCCTTTTGTTGTGACCGCCGGCGACGAGAGTGGTGCGTTGCTAAACGGCGAGACTACGGCAGGCGATATTGACCTGGGTGATATAGACAGCTGGACATTCTCTGCAGATGCACTCGAATCAATACGCATCGGCATTGGCGAGGTCGGCGTTGGCAATGGCTTCGAGCCCGAGCTGCAGCTCTACGATCCGACCGGCACGCTCGTAACGTCCAACAGCGGTACCGACTCGACCGACATTGCGCATCGAGCAAGCGTTGGCGGCACTTTCACGTTGATCGTGCAAGAAGCGAGCACCGATGTGGTCGGCAGTGGCAGCTATCAGCTCTACTTGGCGCAGACCGGCGCGCCGTCGTCCGTGACACCGCCGGACGAAGGTGGCGTACTCGCAAGTGGCGTTACTGAGACCGGCAGCATCGATCTCGGCGACAGCGACATCTGGACGTTCAGCGCCGACGCGCTCGATACGATCGTCCTGGTGCTGAACGAAATCGGCGCCGGCAACGGCTTCGATCCCTTGCTGCTCGTGTACGACCCAACAGGCAACCTCGTGGCAAGTGACAGCGGTACGAGCTCCGCGACGACCAATTTCCAGGCCACGCTTGGCGGTACTTATACGGTGGTCGTCGAGGAAAGCAGTACCGATGCCGTCGGTACCGGCGACTACGATTTGACCCTGACGCGGACGCCTGGCGGCGCCAGTGAACCCGCCGGTTCGATCACGGCAAGTCTGGGCAACGGCGGCACAGCAACCGGCACGCTGCTGAACGCCGCTGCGGTCGACAAATACGATCTGGCCGTTGTTGCCGGCGAGGGCGTTCAGGTCCGTCTCGCCGATCTCACGACCAGTAACTCGATCAGTTTGACGCTGCAGGTGTTTGACTCGGGCGGTGATCTTTTGGCGCGGTCATCCTCGAACACGGTTGCCTCGGTGCAATTCCCGGCGCCCGCGACCGAGACCTTAACGCTGGTCGCGACGCAGAACAGTGTGCTGCAGGCGACCTACGCCATCACGGCGACGGCGGCTTCGCAGGCGTTCACCATTCCGAGCGGTGACGACGGCGGCACGTTGGTCAACGGTGATTTTGTGGCCGGCGACCTAACGCTCGGTGATATTGATCATTACGACATTACCGTTTCGGCAGGCCAGACATTGCGCCTCCGTCTGGCCGATTTGTCGCTATCGAATTCCGTCATAGCCGCTATGCGCCTTTATGCCGCGGACGGCACGTTGCTCGGCGAGTCCACGGCAAACACCTTGGCTGAGATCGCGTATACCGCTGATCAGGCCGAAACGGTCCTCGTCGAGGTGTACAAGCTGGGCACGCCGAACGCAACGTACGAGCTGCACACCAGCGTAGGGACAGACGCGTTTGCGACGCCACCTGGCGATCAAGGCGGCGCACTGACGGACGGTGACGTCGCCAGCGGCACGTTGACGCTGGGCGATCTTGATCTTTACACCGTTGCCGTCCAGCCCGGTCAGCTGTTGCGGCTGCGTGTTGCTGATCTGTCCCTGAACAACTCGGTCACGCAGCTGCTGAGGCTCTATGGTGCCGACGGGTCGCTACTGGGAACGGCGTCAGCGAATACCGTGGCTGAGATCGCCTATCAAGCGGAAGCGGCCGAGACGCTGCAGGTCGAAGTGTCGAAGTCCGGTTCGCCGGACGGGACATACGATCTGTTCACGTCCATTGCGTCGTCGCCATTCGTCATCCCCGCCGGCGATGACGGTGGGGTCGTGGCAAGCGGCGAAACGACGGCGGGATCGCTGTCGCTCGGCGACATCGACTTGTTCACGTTGCCAATCGATGCGGATGAGCGACTCCGACTGCGTTTGGCCGATCTATCCCTGAGTAATTCGGTCACGCCGGTGCTGCGACTGTACGGCACCGACGGTTCCCTGTTGGGCACGGCAACCAGTAACACGGTTGCCGAAATCAATTACATACCGCCAGCAGCGGACACGCTGCGCATTGAGGTCTCGAAGATTGGCACACCGGATGCGACCTACGAACTGTTCACGGCTATCGGCACGGACGCATTTTCTATTCCGGCTGGCGACGAAGGTGGCGTCTTGGAAGATGGCGTCACGGCAAATGGCGCATTGAGTCTCGGTGATATCGATTTGTACGCTTTCGCCGCGGCGGCGGGTTCGGTTGTTACCGTCCAGCTAGACGATCTTACGGGGAGTAACTCAGTCACGGTTGCTTTCGCCCTCTACGACGCGGACGGCGATCTCGTGGGGACCGCAAGCTCAAATACAACGGCAACGCTGTCGTACATCGCGACCGATTCAGAACCGCTGCTGCTCGAGATTTCCAAAATTGGTTCGCCGGCGGCGACCTATGCAGCGCTCGTTACCGGCATCAGCGCATTGGATCAGGACAGCGACACCTTGCTCGATGCGAATGAGCTGATTCTTGGGACCAATTTCCTCAATGCCGACACAGACGGTGATGGCCTGAGCGATGCCGACGAGATCAACATCTACGGCACCGACCCGCTGAACAGCGATACCGACGGTGACGGCGACAGCGACGGTGACGAAGTGGCCAACGGGTCCGACCCACTCGATCCAACGGTAACGATACCGCTGCCGTTGTGGGCACTACTGATGTTGGCCGCGGCGTTGGGACTGCTTGGCACGCGGCGGCCGGTCCTCGAACGGACAAGGCACCGACGTTGACCCCGCGCACCCGGCGCGAGATACGCAGAACGGCTTCGGCTGCACGCTAGCGCAGTCGGCGCGGGCATCGGTGTCACGGTGAGTACGTGAGTGCCATTCCTGGCCCGACGTCGGTCGCCCGTCTTGAGACCGGTTTCGGTGCGCTCGGCGTCGTCCTCAGTGACGATGACGTCGGCCGGCGGAATGCGCTGATTAGGCCGTCGGCGAAATGCGTGACGCGAAAACGGCGGTCAGTGTTGCGCCAACAGTAGCCCGAAGCCTAGCGGTCGATCATCGATGCCGTTGCTACGCAGTGCGTGCCAGTACGTTGCCGCGTTGATGGCAATGACCGGCTTACCAAGTTCATCTTCGAGCGTTGCGGCCAAGCGCAGCATGCAGAGATTGGTGCCAACCTGCAGGATTGCGTCAACGTCGTCGCCATCCAGCTTGGCAATTGCCTCGCGAATGGTCGCCTCGTCGACCTCCGCAATGGCCGTCCAGCTCGGGCAGCGCAGACAGGTGTCGCGACGCGTCGCAATACCGTGGTCGGCCAAGAAGCGAGTTACCTCGCGATTGGCGACCGGGTAGTAGGGCGACAGTAGCGCGACGTTCTTGATGTTGCCAATTGCCTGACAGGCGGCAGCCATCGCATCGGAACCAATCGATATCCCGAGTCCGGACTCATCGACGATGCGTTGTTTCCAACGGGCCGCGCCTTCCGCACCGCCGTAAAACGTCACGGCCGACATCCCCATGACTAGGTAATCCGGCGCGCAAGTCTGCACGGCCCGTACGGCGTCCATGACGTGCTCATTAATCGCTAGCGTGCCAGCCATGAACGTGTCGTCCGAAATGGCGTCGGCGTTTTGAATGACGATCCGGCTGTAGTGGTTGGTAACGCCCGGTACGCGCAAATCGTCGAACTCGGGCTGCACGATCGTATTCGTGGAGGGCCCGAGTACGCCGAACTTGGCGCGCCAACCGAGGGCGTCGGTCATGTTACTGGTAAGCGGGATCGCGCCATGGGCCGATCGAGCGCGAGCGCACCGGCTGGATGTGCACGGGCGGTTCCGACCCTGGGTACGCATCGCCCCAGTTGACCGGGTCGCCTTTCATTTCGACGCGCGCGTTGTCGGTGTACCAGTCGACGAGGTCACCGTCGCAACGCAGGATCCACGTGCAGCCGTCTTCCTGGCCGGCCGTGAAATCGCCGTGCCGAACGCCGGCCGGACGGAAGAAATACTGGCCGGGCGTCATCGTGCCAAAGTTGTAGTCAAACTCGCCGTCGAGGCAGTAGGCCTCTTCGAAAACAGGATGGTGTGCCAGCGGGTGCTCGCGCCAGCCCGGCTTGGCTTTGATGAGCCGCGTATAAAAACCGGTTTCCGGATCGCGCCACAGCAATTTGATGTACAGCCCCGGTACCGGCGTGCCGCCGCGCTCGAAATCCATCGGGCTGCCATTCTCCGGGTCGACGACATCGAACCAGTCCATCTGCTGGGAGTCTTTGATGATCAGCCGTTCATCGGCAGTGGCCGGGTCGGACGATGACGGCACAAACGACCAGTCGCCGTATTCGCGAAACAGCAGTACCCGCGTACCGGCGGCTGCGCTCACGGCCGGCGTATGTGTACCGCGTGGCGCACACCAGTAGCCGCCCTCGCCGAGCGTGTGTTCGCCAATACTAATCTCGCCGGTCAGTACAAACCATTCGGTTTGCGCCGCATGTTCACCGGGGCCGCGGCGCCAATCCGTCAAGAACTCCACCTGCAGCGATGCCGCACCGTTTTCCTCGTCGTACGACAAATTGCGCTGGCGCGCGTCGCCAAGCCCGTGCGGCAGCTCCGCCGGGTGCCACAGCAGGTCTTTCTCGTCGACGAGTTCTACGTGCGGTCGCATGAGCCGTTCCTTCTATTACGATTGCTGCAAAATTGGCGTTATCGTACGGCCGCCCGATAGCAAACAAAAGTAATCATTATTAATAGAATACATTTACAAACGTTTATGTATCGGTCAGCATGCCGTGAATGGAGACGCGACTTCTCAGCCGGCTCGGCACCTTGCGGCAACTGGAAATCTTTCTGGCGGTCGCCGAGCACGGCAGCATGGCACGCGCGGCCGAGGAGCTTTATCTCAGCCAGTCGGCCGTGTCGATCCAGATTCGCAAATTGGCCGATGCGGTCGGGCTGCCGCTGCACGAGGTCGTCGGCAAAAAGTTCTATCTGACGGATGCGGGTCGTGCCGTCGTTGCTGCCGGCGAACAGATTTTCGCCGTCGTCCGTCGACTCGACGAGACCGTCAATGACTTGAAAGGATTGACGGCAGGGCGGCTGCGAATCTCGGTCGTGACCACCGCAAAGTACTTTCTGCCGCGTATTCTCGGCCCATTCTGCCGTGAGTATCCGGACATCGATGTGGCGTTTCATGTCGGCAATCGCGCGGGCATCATCGAACGCCTCACCAACAACCGCGACGATCTTTTTATCTTCAACGATCTCCCGCGGGACCTCGACATCGAAGCGCAGCGCTTTTTGCCGAATCCGCTGGCTGTCATTGCCTCGCGCAAACACCGACTCGCCGGACGTAAGAAGCTCCGTTGGCAGGATCTCGAAGGCGAGACGTTCTTGATGCGCGAGATTGGCTCGGGAACGCGCAACGCCATTCAGAGCCATCTCGATGCGCACGGCTACCGCCTTGGGAAAGTTATGACTATTGAGAGCAACGAGGCGATCAAATACGCCGTGGTCGAAAACATGGGCATCACGATCCTGTCTGCCTACGTGCTCGCCGATGCGGTGGGTACGGACTTTGTGCAGCTGCGCGTACCGGGCTTTCCGATTTTATCGGACTGGTACGTGACGTACCCCAGCGCCAAGCCGCTTAGTCTGATCGCCGAGCGCTTCCTCGAGTTTGTGCTGAAGCGCGGCCCGGACGTCTTGCCGATGGAGAATCTGGAGCGTCAAGTACAGCGCGCGTTGGCAAACTAACAATGGCTGACCGACGAGCGCGGTATCTAACCCCATCCGCCGCGTCTAACGGTGTAAGGTCACGCAAAGCCTTTGCTAAGTCGCGACCAAAAAATTCAGCCACGGGGAGCCAGCCGCCATGAAATACAAAGCCGTCAAACTCGTAAAGCGTCCCGCGTTGTCGATCACGCCGGATGTCTTTGAAACCGTCGAGCTGGAAACGCCTGCTCTCGAGGATGGCCAGATCCTACTGAAGCAGACCCACATGTCGTTGGACCCAGCAATGCGTGGCTGGATGTCAGCCGATACGGAAAGCTACATTCCGCCGGTCGAACTCGGCGACATCATGCGCTCGAGCGGCGTCGCCGAGGTGGTCGAATCAAAGAATGACAAATTCCCGGTCGGTACGCGGGTCGCCGGGTTAATCGGCTGGACCGAGTACGCGGTCAGTCGGGGCGACGGATTGAATGTGCTGCCGCCCGACGTCCCTGCTGACGTCGTGCTGTGCGTCATGGCTCTGCCCGGATGGACGGCTTATCAGGGCCTCATCAACATCGGCAAGCCGAAGGCCGGCGAAACGTTATTCGTTTCCGGTGCCGCGGGGTCCGTCGGCTCCATAGTTGGGCAGATCGGTAAGGCCGAGGGCCTCACCGTCGTCGGTACGGCTGGCTCAGACGACAAATGCCGGTGGCTGGAAGACGAGCTCGGGTTCGACAAAGCCATCAACTACAAGAGCGACAATTTGTTCGAGCAGATTAAGGCCGCGACGCCGAACGGCATCGATCTTTATTTCGAAAACACCGGCGGGCCGGTTCAGCACGCGGTCTTCTGGCAAATGAACGCCCACGGGCGAATCATCGTCTGCGGAATGATCGCCGACTACAACACGGACAAGCCAGCACCGGGGCCAAACTGGGTCAACGTGGTTCGCAAGCGTCTGACGATTCAGGGCTTCACGATGCCGGATCATTGGGACCAGGTGCCGGACATGACCAACAAACTGGCCGCGTACTACGCCGCTGGCAAGCTCAAGTTTCGCGCCCACAAACTCAAGGGTCTCGAAAGCGCGATCGACGGCATCAACCTGTTGTTCACGGGCGGCAACACCGGCAAGCTCATGGTCGAGCTGTAATTGCAAGATTAGCGACTCGCGGGTGCAGCGGCGTACTTACTGTTCTTTTTGCGCCTTCGCCGCACGCAGCATGTCGCCCAACATTTTGCCCATCATGCCCGAACCGCGTAGGTAAAAGCCGCCGTCGACATCGATCACCTGGCCAGTGACGAAGCTTGCGAGATCCGATGCCAGGAACATGCACATGTTGGCAACGTCCTGCTTGTAGCCAACGCGTTGCAACGGCGTCTGGTCGACGAGCGCGTGCAGCGCTTTAGGCGACGTCGTCAGTCGCCGCATACCCTCGGTGTCGTCAATGGCGCCGGGCACGACCGAGTTCAGCCGGATGCCTTCCATGCCCCATTCGAGCGCCAGCGTACGGGTAATTTGATCGACGCCGGCTTTGGCGGCGCAGACGTGGGCTTGGCCGTCGTACGGCAGGTAGGCTTGCGGCGCCGAAATGTTGATGACACACGCACCGGGCCGTTTCAGCAGTGGGTACACGGCCTTCATCACGTGGATCGTGCCCATGAGGTCGATATCGACGACGGATTTGAAGGCGTTGACGGACATCTCCGACGCCAATGCCGGAAAGTTGCCGGCGGCGCCGGATACGACAATGTCGATGTCGCCCAGCGCTTCATGGAAGCTTGCAAGGCCCGCGGCAACCGCCTCCGGATCACGAACATCGAACGCGGCGCCAAGTGCCATACCGGCACCGGCGGCCGTCAGCGCCGCAACAGTGTCATCCACCTTTTCCTGACTACGGCTCGCGACGGCAACATTGGCTCCGTGCGAGGCGAACGCTTCCGCGATGCCGCGATTGATCCCTGACGTACCGCCGACGACGACGATAGCTTTTCCTGCGAAATCGACATTAATCGCCATTGTTTTTTTCCTTGAGAAACTGTCGAATATTTTACCGCGCCGACACGGCGGGAGCTGCGGTGTGTGGACACCGTCGAGATCGCCGATGTCTACTTCCCGGCTTGTCGGGCAATAGCCCTAGCTAAACGAAACACTCGATCTGTCGCTGGCGCCAGCTGCGATAGCGTCACAAAATCAATGGTCTCACGGTGGTCGGTTGGGGGAGATCGTTGTGGTGCAATCTATTCGCGATTGCTCAATAGCTTCATTGGTATTGGTAGCAATGTGCACCGGCGCCTGCGCCCAAGCCGATATAACCGATGCTGAGCGTCGACTCACCGCGCTCAATGCCGAGCTCGAGCCCGATCTTACGCAAATAACCGACCGTGTTTTCGTTGCGACGGGCTACGGCGTCTCGACTATCAGTTTTATTGTCGGCGACGACGGCGTCATTGTTATCGATGGCGGAATCCTTCCCGTTTACACAGCACAGGCACTAGCCGAGTTTCGCAAGCGATCCGAGCTGCCGATCCAAGCCATCATTTTCACGCACGGTCACGTGGATCATACCGGCGGCGCTCCCGCTCTGATCGAAGGCAACAACGAACCCGAGGTGTGGGCGCGCCCAAATTTCGGCGCCGAAGGACGCGCTTTCCGGGAGGCTGGCATTACCTACGACGCGGTTCGCGGTCGGCGGCAGGGCGGTTTCCTGTTGCCGATGGACCAGCGCATCAACAATGGTATCGCCCCCGCCGTCCGGCCGCCGGCGAAACGCAGTATTTTGCAGTTCGATCGGCAACGCATTGTGCCAAACCGCTTTGCCGAAAAGCCCCGTACGACCATTGAGGTTGCCGGTCTTACCTTAGATCTCGTCGCGGCGCCGGGAGAAACCGCCGATCAGCTCTATGTCTGGTTCCCGGCCGAAAAGGTCGTGTTCAGCGGCGATAACCTCTACAAGTCATGGCCCAATTTGTACGCGATACGTGGCACGCCTTACCGCGATATCCGGGCCTGGGCCAGGGCCGTCGATATGATGCTGAGCGAGGCACCGGAGTTTTTGGTACCGGGGCATACGCGAGCGATCTCCGGCACCAACGAAGTCGCCGACGTTCTGAGCACGTACCGCGACGGCATTGTGTATGTCTTCGACAAGACCATCGAAGGCATCAACAAAGGCCTCACTCCGGATGAGTTGGTTGCCTATGTGAAGCTGCCCGAGCATTTGGCGAGTCATCCTTATCTCCAACCGTACTACGGTAATCCGCAGTGGGCGATACGCGCGATTTTCACCGGCTACCTCGGATGGTTTGACGGCAATCCCACCAACTTGCAACGCCATTCAACTGCCGAACATGCGCGGCGGGTCATCGAGCTGGCCGGCGGTGCCGACCGGGTGCTCGCCCAGGCCGCGACCGCTCTCGAAAATCACGACCCCCAATGGGCGGCGGAACTGTGCGATTACCTGCTCGCGGTCAGCCAGCACCAGCGCGAAGCCATGCTGACGAAAGCCGATGCGCTGGAGTTACTAGGTCGCAATCTGGTGACCGCGATCGGCCGCAATTATTATTTGACCGTTGCGCAGGAGCTGCGGAAGGAAGCTCAGACGATCGAGTGATGTCTTTCGAGCAATTGGTTGCGCGGGCTCAGCTCGCTACCGCGTGGACGGTCAGGATCGCTACCGCCGAAGCCACGATTGGCCGCGACCTATGTACCCTGGGTATTGCTGCGCAATAGGAATAATTAACACCTTCTATATCGAATCAGCCCGCAAAAATCCAGCAAAACCGGCGATTATTGCGTAAGCAGCCAAAACCATAATATAGCGAAACACGTATGCCGGTTGTCGTTACTCAAGTTGATCGTACGGCGCAGCCTTTGGCCGATGAATTCGCGCGCCTCGGCGTCGCCACGACGCACGAGGCGCAGGGGCGAACCGGCCTCTTGGCGGCGCGCATACGACCGATTTTCAGGCCTGTTTCGATTGCCGGTACCGCCGTCACATGCGAAGTGGCGCCCGGCGACAATTGGATGATTCACGTTGCCGTCGAACAATGCCAACCCGGCGACGTACTGGTTGTTACGCCGACGAGCGAATGTCACGACGGGTACTTCGGCGACCTTCTGGCTACGTCTCTTAAGGCGCGCGGCGTCAAAGGCCTCGTTATCGACGCTGGCGTGAGGGATATTGCCACGCTGACTGAAATGCGATTTCCGGTTTGGTCGCGATCGGTGTTCGCGCAGGGCACCGTGAAAGAGACCGTTGCCAACGTCAATACAACTATCGTGTGCGCGGGACAAACGGTCATTCCCGGCGACGTCGTCGTTGCCGATGACGACGGTGTTGTCGTAGTCGCCAAACGCCACGCGCCCGATGTTGTTGAAAAGGCTCGGCAGCGAGTTGCCAACGAAGAGCAAAAGCGGGCGCGATTCGAGGCGGGCGAGTTGGGTCTTGATGTTTACAATATGCGTGAGCGACTCGCGCAAAGAGGCCTGCGCTATGTCGATAGCGAGCAGGACGACTAGCTATGCAGCGCGCGGTACCGGCTTTCTTCATGCGCGGAGGAACGTCGAAAGGGCTTTATTTTCTGCGCAACGACTTACCGACTGACACCGACGAGCGCGACCGCTTGTTGCTCGCCGCGATGGGTACACCTGACCCGCGGCAGATCGACGGCATGGGCGGCGCACATCCGCTCACCAGCAAGGTCGCCATTGTTTCACGATCGTCGGACGACGCAGCGGACATTGATTATCTCTTTCTGCAGGTTGGCATCGATGAAGCGCTAGCCAGCGATGGCCAGAACTGCGGCAATATCCTCGCCGGTGTGGGCCCGTTCGCCATCGAGAATGGCCTGGTGGCAGCGGCAGATCCTGAGACGTCCGTTCGCATCCGTATGCTCAATTCCAATGGGATTGCCATCGCCACGGTACAAACGCCGGGCGGTGCAGTGACGTACGACGGGGTAGCTCGAATCGACGGGGTGCCCGGCACGGCGGCGCCGGTGCTGATCGATTTCGCAGATGTGGCCGGCTCCACCTGCGGCGCGTTGTTACCGACCGGCCAAGTGTCCGAGGTTATAGACGGCATCGCGGTTACCTGTATAGACAACGGTATGCCAGTCGTTCTGGTGCGTGCACCGGACGTCGGCAAGTCCGGTCACGAAACGCCAGCGGAGCTTGAAGCTGATAGCAAGCTCAAAGAGCGCGTCGAGCTCATTCGACTGCAGGCGGGCAAGCGGATGAATTTAGGCGACGTCAGGGACAGGACCGTTCCAAAAATAAGCCTCATCGGGCCACCTGAAAGAGGCGGGGTAATCGCAACCCGGACCTTCATCCCGCATCGAATCCATCAGTCGATCGGCGTGCTGGGTGCCGTAAGCATCGCAACGGCGTGCAAAATTCCCGGCAGCGTTGCCACCAGTTTCTATGCCGGCAGCGATACCGACACCGTTACGCCGATCGAGCATCCTACCGGTCAGCTCACCGTCGATGTCGATGTCAATCTTGCGACATCGCCCATTAGTGTGCGCCGTTCGGCATTGCTCAGAACTGCTCGCAAGCTCATGGCAGGCCAGGTGTTCGTGCCGGAAACACGGAGTGCCTTGGCATGACCGAGGTTCAAACAGTCTGCTTGTTGGGGTTCGGCGAAGTCGGCCAGATGCTAGCGGCGCAGTTAGCTGAAGCCAACGTGCGCTTAACCGCGTTCGACACACAGTTTGACACCGGCAACAGTCCTCCGTCCCAAGCGGCACAGGACCAGCCCGAAGTTGCGGTCTGCGCGACAGCACATGATGCGGCCAGAGAGTGCCAGTTGGTGATATCCGCGGTCACGGCTGAGCAGAGTGCACCAGCAGCGCAATCTGTGCTTGGCGTGCTAGCGACCGGCACCTGGTTTCTCGACCTCAACTCCGTATCGCCAGCTACAAAACGTCAAACGGCGGCGAACGTCGAGCAAGCCCGCGCAAACTACGTCGAGGCGGCCGTCATGGCGCCGATCCAACCGCTTGGTGTCGGTGCACCCATTCTGATTGGTGGCCCGCACGCTGCAGCGTTCGCCGCGCTCGCCGAACAACTCGGTTTTAGCGGTTTGACCGTTTTCTCGAACGAGCTGGGGAAGGTATCAGCGGCAAAGATGTGTCGCAGCGTTTGTATCAAAGGTATGGAAGCCTTGGTTACCGAAGCGCTGCTGGCTGCTCGCTACTACGGCGTCGAATCAACGGTCATCGATTCGCTGCAAAACTTACTCCCGGGCGTCGATTGGGGCGAGCATGCACGCTATTTGATCGAGCGATCACTCGCTCACGGCAAGCGCCGCGCGGAAGAGATGCGCGAAGTCGCCGCCACGCTTCAGGATGCCGAGGTCGAGCCGCTGATGAGCGTGGCCTGCGCTGAGCGTCAATCCTTGACTGCCGCGCTTGTGGAAGCGGTCGACGAATTGACGCTGTCAGCGCTGCTCGATCGAATGCTCGCAGCAACCGGTGACGAAGCAGGCTCGAAGGAAACGCCGGATGCTCATCATTGATTGCCACGGTCATTGCACGACGGCGCCCGATGGACGTCAAGTTGACCCGAAAGAACAGCTTGCTCGACAGGAAGATCTGCCCGCGCCGCCGCCGCTAGCGGCGATCACCAACGGCGGATCCCTCGACCGCTTCGAACAAACCGAGCTTCGTTTGCTGCGTGAATGTGGCAGCTATCTTTCAGTTTTCTCCAACTGGCCCTCGATGCGGACCTTCAAGGCGTAAGATCGGTGAGTGAGGCACGGTTCCGGATGGACGAGGATTGGCTGGTATTTCATCCGAACCCTTCTAAGCCTACTTTTACGTTACCCCGTGGCGCCGTCGATGCGCATTGCCACGTATTCGGTCCCGGCACACAGTTTCCCTACGCACCGGAACGCAAATACACGCCGGGTGATGCGAGCAAAGATGACCTGTGGGCGTTGCGCGATTATTTGGGCTTCGAACGCAACGTCATTGTCCAGGCAACCTGTCATGGCAGCGATAACCGAGCGCTCTGCGATGCCCTCGAGTCGTCGGACGGTGCTGCGCGCGGTGTCGCCAGTGTCTCGGCGGATGTCTCGGACGAGCAACTTCGAGCTATGCACGCTGCCGGTGTGCGCGGCGCGCGCTTCAATTTTGTCCGACGTCTGGTCGATCCAAAACCGGATGCCGAGTACTTTCGTCTCGCCGAGCGTTTCAGCGCTCTTGGCTGGCACATCGTCGTCTATTTCGAACACGAGGATCTTGCGCAGCGCTTCGAATTTTTTGCCTCGCTGCCGACGCCAATCGTTGTTGACCATATGGGTAGACCCGACGTCAGCGGCGACCCGCAAGGTGCCGACTTTGAGCGCTTTGTCGAGCTGCTGCGCGCCAAGCCGGACGCGTGGTGCAAAGTGACCTGCCCGGAGCGCCTGTCGTTGACCGGGCCGCCAGGCTACGACGATGTCGTGCCGTTTGCCAAACGCGTCGTCGAGGAATTCCCTGACCGCGTGCTGTGGGGCACGGACTGGCCGCACCCCAACATGAAGTCGCACATGCCCGACGACGGCAAATTGGTGGATTTCATACCGAGGATCGCCGTTACCGCCGAGCAGCAGCAGAAGCTACTCGTCGATAATCCACGGCGGCTATATTGGTCTGAAGAAATCGATCTGACCCGATAGTCGGTATCGCGGTGACCTGTCAACCGCGACGACGCTGCGTCGCTCGTTCAACAATGGAACAACTCTGGAGCTCGGTATGAAAGTCGCGTTGGCGGGGGCTGGTGCTTTCGGCAAAAAGCACCTGGACAGCATAAAGCACATCGACGGCGTCGAGTGCGTCTCACTGGTGGGTCGTGAGCCCGACGCAACGCGGGCCATTGCGCAGCAATATGGAATTGCACATGCGACGACCGATCTCGATGAAGCGCTGTCTCAACCGGGCGTTGAGTCGGTCATCCTTTGTACGCCGACTCAAATGCACGCCGCGCAGGCCATTCAGTGCCTCGATGCCGGTAAGCACGTCGAGGTCGAGATTCCACTTGCCGATTCGCTTGCCGACGCTAAGGCTGTCGTTGCGAAACAGCGCGAGACCGGACTGGTCGCGATGTGCGGCCATACGCGGCGCTTCAATCCGTCGCACCAATGGATTCACAATCGAATTCGGGCCGGTGAACTCAACGTGCAACAAATGGACGTGCAAACGTATTTCTTCCGACGCAAGAATATTAACGCAGCCGGTGAGCCGCGTTCCTGGACGGACCATCTTTTATGGCACCACGCCGCACACACAGTCGATCTGTTTCAGTATCAAGCCGGCGAGAAGATCGCTCAGGCCAGTGGTATGGAAGGACCGCACCATCCCGAGCTCGGTATCGCCATGGACATGTCGATCCAGATGACGACCGAAAGTGGCAAGCTCTGCACCTTGTCACTGTCGTTCAACAATGACGGGCCTCTGGGCACGTTCTTTCGATACATCTGTGACCACGGTACCTACATTGCACGCTATGACGATCTCGTTGACGGCTACGAAAAACCCATCGATGTTTCCGACGTGGCGGTGTCGATGAATGGCATCGAGCTGCAGGACCGGGAATTTTTTGCCGCGATCGCCGAGGGTCGCGAACCGAATTCATCGGTTGGACAGGTGCTCGATTGTTATCGGGTGTTGCACGACGTTGAGCAACAGTTCCGCCAATAGCACGATAGTAGCGATAGGCGAATCGCGCGTATGCTGCACGCGGCCGACCTTGGTGCCATCGGCGAGCGCCTAGCACAGACCCAGCTCGGCTATTTTTTCGAAGCAGCGAATAGGGACAGCGGGTTCTTACCATGAGCCCAATGCGGCTGCCGTCAGAGACCTTGGTCTAATGCCGATACCGGACGCCACCCGCCGATCCTCGGCCACCTGTCTTGAATTGCACTGTCGTCGCCACTGGCAACCAGATACTCGTCGTGTTGCGCGGCAGTCGCGCACGAATGGTTCGGGTATACACGTAGCAGCGTTCCGACGGGATATCGTTCGAGATTCAACGCCGAGCCATCGCGCCGCGCGATGATGCCGTGTTCCTGATTGGCATCGATGACGACGGTGTCCGGTTGCAGCGCATCGCCCCGTATGTCGGCAACCAGTCCATAGCCGTAGTCGATTTTCTGCGCTGCCGTGCCGCGATCGCGCGACAGCGCCATCCAGCCGCCATCGGTAATCAGCCAACCGCGATCAGGGCGATGTCCGATCACAGCGACCAGCACCGACAGTGCGATATCGTCCAACGCACAAACGCCGAGGCCAGCCATGACCAGGTCGTGGAAGACAAACACACCGGCTCGAACTTCTGTGACGCCGCTAAGGTCTGGAGCAAACGTGGCAGTCGGCGTCGAACCGATCGACACGATGGGGCATTCGAACCCCGCCGCTCGGAGTCGCGTGGCGGCGAGCACGGCACCGGCCCGCTCTGTCTCGGCCATGTCGCGAATTGCGTCGATGCTGTCGCATTCGTAGCTTTTGCCGGCGTGCGTCAACACACCGCCAAGGCGCGTGCTCGTGTGCTCGGTCAGGACGCCAGCGAGCTCGAGCAGTAGCGCGTCGTCGGCTTTGACGCCGCTGCGATGTCCGTCGACGTCGAGTTCGATGAGTACATTTAGCTGCACCTGATCCCTGTCGGCTGCATCTGCAATCGCGTGCGCCGCCGCGACATTGTCGGTGAGTACATGCATGTTGGTGCCAGCCCTAACGAGATCGGCAACGGCCGGCACTTTGGAAGGCACGAGTCCTACGGCGTAACAGATGTCGCGGTAGCCGTTGGCGTGAAAGTACTGCGCTTCGGCGATCGTCGAGACGCAGATGGGGGATTCATCGCTCGGCGCTATCGATTGTGCAACGTCGATCGACTTCGCCGTTTTCAGATGCGGACGCAAGCGAACGCCGCGGCTGTGCATCTTTGCGTGCATGCGCTCGATATTGGCGTGCATCCTCGACCGGTCGAGCACCAACGCCGGCGTGATTACCGACTCGAGCCGGTCTGGTGTGCGGTTACTCATGCCGTTAATGATACGGACGGCTGGCCGGTAGCAACAAAAAAAGGGCGGTGGCCCATGTCAGCCACCGCCCTAGGCCGGAGGACGTACCTCCGGTGTCGCGCGCTATTGCGTCGTTCGCACCGTAAAGCCGCTGCTGCGGCCGGTTGCTACCGTCCAGGCATCGAACTGACGGTTGGTTACGGCACCGCCGCGGACCGCGCCGACGTGCGTCAGGTCGTAGCCGCCGGTATCGGCAGCGACGTCCTGGTTGAACCCGCCGATGCCGTCGTCGGCGATGATGAACGGCGAGTTGGTATCGGCCGCATCGACGACACCGTCGCCATTGGTGTCGCCGTCGAGAAAGCCGTTCAGGAAGAACGCGTTGCCGGCGAGGCCGTTACCGATGCCGCGAATGTTGTCGAGGTACCAGCCCGCGGTGAAGTTGGCGGCACGATCGACGATCTCGCCGGTGAAGTTGATGCCGCCAGCCGCCGCCGTGAACGTCGTGTTGGCACCGGCCAACGCACCGCCAGCGCCGTTGTAGTACACGAGGCCGTTGCCGTTCGAGTTGTTAGCCGCCACCGTGCCCGCCGGGAAGCCAATCGACGTGTCGCGAACGATACCAAAGTTGCCGTTCGGGCCGGCTTCATTGGCACAGTGCACGCCGTCGAGGTAGTTCGGTCCAGGCGTCGTTGTGTCGATCTGGCTGAGGTTCGCCGCACTGGCCGCCAGGTAGCAGCCGTTGCGGAAGTTGGCAATCAATACGTTGGCGAGGCGAATCTGATCGGTGTTGTCGGCGAATAAGATGCCGAACTCGACGGCCGTAGCGTCGGCAACCTCGCTGCTCGCATCGCGCCCAACCAGCGTCGCGTTGACGATGCGTGGATTGGAGTCGCCGGCAATCGTTTCGCTGGCGTAGATGCCGGACCGACCGGTGCTGCCATCCGCATCGCGGTTGTGAATCACCATCAGGTCCTTGATCAAACCATTGAAGTCGCGATACCAGATGCCGTCGCGGCCGGCACCCGTTGCCAGGATCCATGACAGGCGCGGGTCGCCGTTGACGATGTGGATACCGTCACGGGTCGAGTTGTGGGACTGCACGAACGTGAGACGGGTTTCGCGGTCGACGCCGTTCAATACGAGATTGTCCGAGTAAGTCGTCGCATTGCCATTGACGGTGATCGTCGACGCCGCGCCGCCTTCGGCGATGACAACGTAGTCGAGCAGGTTCGCCGCCTGCGTACCGGTGACACCGAGGCCGTTGAAGCCACGCAAGAACACGCCGCCCCATTCACCGCTGCCATCGATGCCGGCGTCGTCGGACGTGAAGCGCACGGGGCGGGCACCCGTACCGAGCGCCTGGAGTGACGATCCCGGGCTGACCAGCAGGTAGTCCGTTGCGTCGACATTGTCACCGCGGATCCGCGTGCCGCTTTCGATGGTTAGCGTTGCGAAGTTGCTGGCATCGCCGACCGCAAGGCCGCCTTCCAGCGCCCATTCGATGTCACTGGTCATGGTTGCGTCAGCGCTGACGAGACCACCGACCTGACAGGTATTGCGCCCGCCGACCCGATCCAGCGCGGTTACCAGCGCGCCACCGAGCGTTGCCGGACAGTCGGAGATACCGACGAGATCGTCGTTGATACCGACGACGAAACCGTCGTCGGCGCCCGTTGCGACCGTCCAGCCGTCGAACTGCGTGTTCGCCGTCGAGCCACCGCGAACGGCACCGACGTGCGTCAGGTCGTAACCGCCCGTGTCAGCGGCAACGTCCTGGTTGAAACCATCGATGCCGTCGTCGCTGATGATGAACGGTGAATTGGTATCGGCTGCGTCCACCGTGCGGTCGTTGTTCGTGTCGCCGTCGAGAAAGGCGTGCAGAAACGTTGAGTCGCCAACCAGCCCATTACCGATACCGCCGATATTGTCGAGGTACCAGCTGGCCGTGAAGTTGTCGGCTCGATCCACCAGCTCGCCGGTGAACGTGATGCCGTTCGCCGCGCCGTTGTAGTACACCAGGCCGTTGCCGTTAATGCTGTTGTTGGCCGCGATGACACCGTCGGCAAACCCGGCAGCATCGGCGCGCACGACACCGAAGTTACCGTTCGGGCCGGCTTCGTTGGCGCAGTGCACGCCATCGAGATAGGTCGGTCCCGGTACGTCGGTATCGATGGCGCTAAGGTCGGCGCCGTCGTCGGCCTCGAAACAGCCGTTGCGGAAGTTGGCGATCAGCACGTTCGCAAGGCGAATCTGATCGGTGTTGTCGGCAAACAGAATGCCGAACTCGTTGTCACTGTCTGCGGCGGCGATCGATTCGCTGTCGCGGCCGACCAACGTCGCGTTGACGATGCGCGGATTGGAGTCGCCGTCGATCGTTTCGCTGGCGTAAATGCCCGAACGACCGGTGCTGCCGTCGGTATCGCGGTCGTGAATCACCATCAGGTCTTTAATGAGACCCGAAAAATCGCGATACCAGATGCCGTCGCGCTGGGCGCCGGTCGCAAGAATCCACGCCAGGCGAGGGTCGCCGTTCAAGATGTGCAGGCCATCGCGGGCTGAATTGTGCGACTGCACGAAGGTAAGCGTCGTCGTGCGATCCACACCGTTCAGCACAATGTTGTCCTGGTAGGTCGCGTCCGCACCATCGACGGTAACGGTCACCGCCGCGCCGGCTTCCGCAACGACCAGGTAGTCTAAGCGGTTCGCGCCCTGCGTTCCGGTAAGGGTCGGTAGGCCATTAAAGCCGCGCAGGAACAGCCCGCCCCATTCGGCCGAGCCGTCGACGCCATCGTCATCCGACAGCATCCGCACCGGCAAAGCACCGGTACCGTTAGCGCGCAGCGCCGAGCCTGGAAACACGACGATATGGTCGACCATGTCGACGCTATCGCCGCGGATTTCGGTACCGGCGTCGATGTCGAGGGTTGCCGTCGTCGACTCGTCGCCAATTTGTAGGCCACCTTCCAGAAACCAGGTCTGCGCGGCCGACAGCGTTGCGTCTTCGGTCAGAACGCCGCTGATCTGACATTCGTTGGCAGCCAGCTCAACGGGGGTGAGGTTGCCAACGGTCGGGCACGTGCTCACCGGCGGCGCGGGCTGCACGATGGGCGGTGGGTCGTTGTCGTTATCGCACGCGGCGAGGGCGAGCGCCAAAGACAACGCTACGCCGGTTCGTGTCGCATTGCTCAATTTCATTGCAGGTCTCCCGTGAACGCAGCGCGCTCACATCTCAGTTGATCGATTCGCCCGGTGGGAGACGGCAACGAACTGCGTCGTTCAAAAAAAGCAGCAAAAAATAAAACGTACATAGCCTTTGAACCGGCTTCGCCGAGCCCGTCTCTTAGGCCGTGTACGACGTGAACACGCGCCGAGGTTGCGGTTCTGCGGCCCGGCATCCACTGCTTCAGAAATCAATTCGGGAGAACATGATGAAGAAAACAGCGCTATCTGTTTCGCTGGCGATTGCCGGTGCGCTGGCCGCACCAATGACGGTTAACGCCGACAACTACTCGGGCCGTTCGATTCCGTCGGTCATTGTTACCGTTGAGAACGGCGCGCCGTCACGCGGTGCCGCACAAACACCGGTATGGATCGGTATTCACGACGGCACATTCGATCTTTACGACCGCAATGTCCCGCTAGGCGCAGAAGGCCTTGTTCCGGCCCCTGCCGTAGAACGACTGGCCGAAGACGGCACGGTTGGCCCGCTCAACCAGGAATTCAGCATTGCCGAGCCCAACTCGCCGCAGTCGACGCTGTTCGGCCCGACCGGTCCGCTCGTTCCTGGCGACCGCTCTTCGACCACTCTCCAGGTAAACCCAGCGCAAGACCGTTACTTCAGCTATGCGTCGATGGTTATTCCTAGCAATGACGCGTTCATTGCCAATGGCAACCCGCTGGCGCACCAGATCTTCGATGAACGCGGCCGATTTGTTGCTGAAGGATTCGCGGTAGCCGGCACGGAGGTTCTGGATGCTGGTACGGAAGTCAACGATGAAGTTGCCGGGAACACGGCGTTTTTGGCGCAGGCCGCACCGGACACCGGCATCACTGAAAACGGCGTTGTGGTACTGCACCCCGGCTTACGTCGCGATCTCGTGTTCCCGGACGGTGTGCTGAGCCAGCCGATTTTCGGCCTGGCCGATTTCTTGGAGCCGACCTACCGTGCCGCCGAGTTCTCGTTCCGGTACGTCGACTTGGGTCGCAAGACGCTGTTTCGTTCGCGTCTCACCCCGAGTCAAGAAGTCAGCGCAGAGCTGGTCGACAGCCGCGGCCGCGGTAACGCGTTTGCGGTATCGCTGGGCGGTGAAGTGCTCCAGATCGACATCGGCTTCCGCCGTCTAACCGGCCCAGTTGTCATGGCGCACTTGCACCTTGGCCAGCGCGGCACAAACGGTCCGATCGTTGCTAACTTGACGCCGGACATCAAAGGCAATCGCGTTTGGGCGAAAATCAATGCCCACGACGTCATTGGCCCGTTAGCAGAAGGTGAGGACCCGTACCTCAATCTGCTGAACGAACTGGCTGCCGGCAACATCTACATCAACCTGCACACCGAAGCGAACCCAGCGGGTGAGATTCGTGGCCAGGTACGGCTTGTCCGCAACTGATTGAGTCCTGACTGGTTAGCGGCAATGGGCGGCGGCCGGATTCGTCTGGTCGCCGCTTTTTTTCGTGCGGAGGATGCGCAACGACGCGCGCGTTAGTACAGCCGATAGGCCAATTGCGCAAACAGGCGGGGCGAACGAACGGGCTCCGCACCGAACAGATCACGACCGTCCTCACTGTTCCAGCCGTAGGCGAGACTTACCGTGTACCGACGATGCGCAAATCCCGCGCCGATCTCGGCAAACTGGTAGTCGAAGAACCGGTCGTTCGACAGATGCACAGCGCCGGCTTTCCACGAATAAAAAGCTTGGTCAGTAACAAATCGCTGTTGACCAATCTCCGCCACGAAGGCCTCGGTATCGTGGGAGTAGTAATCCGGGGAGTAGTCGAGGCGAAGCGCAAAGCCCTTTTTATTGGTTATTTCGGCCTTGAGCTCAGTGGACGCCCATTCCTTTGGTGCGCCCGGAAACTCACGATGCTGGACCGCCACATTGACGAGCCAGTTGTCGTCTAGCTCCCACGCCGTGCCAACGTAAGCGCCGTAAGAACTATGACGCTGGCGGACGCCATCGACTTGCGACGTGTGCGCCTCGATACCGACAAACAGATTCTCGTCAGGTTGCCACTGAGCGTTTATACCGATTGACGGCTCGCCAAACGTTTCGGTCGTGCCGTGATATATCGTATCTGTTGAAGCCTGGATTACGAGGCCAAAGTCATCGGCCTGAGCACAGAGCGGTGCGGCGAGGCAGGCGCTGACCGGCAGGACCAGTCGACTCGATGTTGGTGAGCGGGATCGCATGTTGCGAACGGACCTGGTTGGGGCGAAGAAGTTCGGCGGCGCGTCGCAATCAACGCCGCGTGACGACGTACGCTGAGTATTCCACAGTCGCCCGCAGACCCGCATTACGGTGTCGTGTCGAATGAGCTACGGCGCGTCGGGCGGGGCGTAGTAGCGGTCGAGCCAGCCGGAAAGTTCGCCGACGATGCGTTGCCGGGAGGCGTCTTTGTCTAGCGCCATCAGCCTCGCCGCCATGGCGGAAAGTTGCGGCGTTGCTACCGAATGCCCGGAAACCAGCGCGTAGCCGGCCATCGGCGACAGTGATAGGGCGTGCTTAGGTGCGAAAATGACGTTGTCTATGCTGGCGTCATCCACGCCGCGCTCAATACCGTACGCGTAGACAACTCCTTCCTGATGAGATGGGAATCGTGCATCCGCACGGCGCTGTTCATCGTACGCGGCGACAACGAGGGTCCCGTTATTGAGTAACACCTGAATCAGCTCATCGAGCACACGATCGCGACGACCGCTGAGGCTCAAATTGAGAATGTCCGGTCTCAAATCGATCGCGGCGTCCAGCGCCAGGGCCAACGTCAGCGTATTGCACCGGCCGGTACCGTCGCGCTCTTGCCAGCAGGCGCGCAGCAAATGCACGTTTGCATCGGGCGCAACCCCGTTAACGCCTTTCTCGTCCGAGGCCATTGCGGCAATGAGGCCAACCACCGCGGTGCCGTGCTTTTCTTCTTTCGGATTGCCACGCTGGCCGGCGAAGTTTTTGACCGTCAAAGAACTCCGATGCAAATCCGGGTGGCCAACGTCAACGGCCGTATCAATGACCGCGATAACAACATCACGACCGCCACTGTTGAACTCCGAGGCGAATCGACAGACGACGCAATTCGGATCTACCGAGACCTCGGTACGTGCTTGGTCCGACGATTGCAGCGTGAACTCATTGAACGACTGCGTCCAACGTACGCGTTTGTCGGCATTGATTGCCGTAACGGTGGCGGGGCTCGGCCACTCGACCACGAAGCAGTGCACGCCGATGTTTCTGAGTGGCCATTGCTCGATAATCGACAAGCCGTAGTCGTCTGCGATCTCGGCGGCGCGGCGACGCAGCAGCGGATCGTCGCTGTAGGCCTGCGGCGCTGCATACCCGGGCCCCACGCCGCGACGGCGCAGCTCACCGCGAGGATCATCGATGACGATCAGCAGGGCATTGTCGGCGATGACCGTCTCGGCCACGTCGCCGACCGTATGACTGGCGCACGCCGAGAGCAACCCGACGAGCAGCACGCTGCCTAAGCCGCGGTACTTAGTGTTGTTCATGCGGTCTCGTTCTGTCAGGGCGATTCCGTCACCTTCTGCGCAAACCGCACCCGATCGTCATTCGCCAGGGCTTCGATGATGGCGGGCAAGGCAGATCGGTCGATCGGCTCGAGATCAATGCTGTTCACACTGGGATAGCGCTCGACGACGCGAAGCTGGTGCTCAGCCAAGATAGCATCGAGTTGCTGCTCCGGCAGTGGGCCGAAGGTCACGATACGAATCATCGGCTGTTCATACGAGACAGGTTGGTCCGTCAGCGTTATATAAGGATCATCGCCGCCAGAGAAATCGAGGTTTATCCCGACCAAAACGGCCAGCGCGACGGCCGCCGCTGTCGGTAGCAACCATGTGCCGCCGGGTGCCCAGGAACGCGCGGAGGTTTGCTCGAGCCGTCGCTCGAGACTGGCAAAGCGCGGCGCTCGAACTGGGTCTTGTGCGGTTGCGCGAACGGTTTTCTTGATCTTTCGCTCGAAGTCGACGATGTCGCGGAGCTCGGCATCGGTTTCGAGCGCCTTTTCGAATTCGCTTCGCGCCGCTGCCGACAGTCGATCGTTGAGATAGTCCGGGACGTCGTGTTCTAGCGGGTGGCTGTGGGTAATCTGTTTCATGTTGCCTGAGCCCTTTGCTCTTGTTGCTCGACAAAAGAGCGGATTTGCTTGCGCGCGTGGAACATGCGGGTTTTCACCGTGTTTTGCGGGCACCCGATGATTTGCGCGATCTCTTCCGTGGAAAAATCGCGGAAGTAGCTGAGTTCGATGACCAGCCGATGCGCGGCGCTCAATTTCTCGAGCGCCGTAGCAATGAGATCCGAGGTGTCGACGGGATTGGTCGGCGCCGTCTCTGTCTCCGCGCGTTCGCGGCCGAACATTTCCACGACCCCGACCCGAAATTTCTGCCGCTTCACCATCCGCAGGCAGACTCGATAGGCGATCGAGAATATCCAGCTGGACGCCTTTGACTGTCCTTTGAACTGGTGTGCTTTGTTCCAGACATTGAGCATGACGTCATTGAATGCCTCTTCGATCAGACCTTCATCGCTAGTCATCCGCCGCAAAAACCCGGTGATGCGCGGCGCATAGGCGTCATAGAGCCTCTGCAGGGCCCGACGGTCTCGGTGTTCTGCGATCTGCTGCAGCAATGTGCGGTCCACGCAATCGCTGTCCACATCGCCCTGCTGCGGCCGTGCCTCACTGGTCATTGCATTGAATATTGCGCTCGTTTACGGCGTACGAGACCGCCTATTGGGCCTCGGTTCAATGTATTTCGAGAAATCGTTCGGCGATTCCACGCCCAATCGAGCGGCGGGCTATCGAGGTCGCGGGACACTATGGGTGTCGCTGCATTAACTGGTCGTAAAACGATGCCTGATCAAGCGCTGGGCCGGCGCGGTCACGCGGCGTACCGAGCGGGCCAGGTGTGGCCGATGCCAGTCGACTGGCGGACGACCGTCCCTCGCGGCCGACGCGATGCTACTGTAGATGTGAGCCGAGAAACTCGATGACGCGGTTGCTGTAGGCGACGCTGTTCTCGACTTCCGAAAAGCTGTGGCCTTCTTCTTCAAACAGCAGCCAGTCGACGTTCGCGTTGCGACGTTCGAGCCGCAGTTTCATTCGCAGGCTGTGTTCGAGATCGACAATCTTGTCGGTCTTGCCGTGCGACAGCAGCACCGGCACGTCGATACCGGCCGCCTGGTACACCGGCGACTGCGCCTTTAGCGTGCCGTAGACCTCGTCGTCGCCAACCTCGCCGACCAGAAACTCGCGTAGCGATGTGCGGCCACCGTCCGGCGACGCCGCAACCAATAGACCTAAGTCGGTCGGTGCGGCGTGCGCTGCGCTGCAGCGGTAGCGATTCGGCGAACGTGTCGGCAGCATCAGCGCCGCGTAGCCGCCATAGCTGCGGCCAACGATACAAATTCGTGAGCCGTCGATGCTCGCGCTGGCGGTCACGGCGTCGATGGCGCTTTCGATATCGGCCAAAATCTCAACACCAAACTGACCGCGGCCGCTCTCTTCAAAATCTCCACCGAAGCCGGAGGAGCCGCGGAAGTTGATCTGCAGCACGGCGTAACCGGCAGCAACTACGTGCTGCACGAAAGGATCGTAGATTCGAAGATCGCGCACGCCGACAGGGCCGCCGTGCGGATACACGACCAGCGGCACCGGTGCCGCGGCTTCCGGCTGGGTCAGGTAGTACTCGATGACGACGCCGTCAGCGGCCGTTACCGACGCCGCTGAACTCGGCGTCAGCTCGGTTTCGTTCAGCCACGGATTGGTTTCGTACAGCGTGACCGCCTCGTCGGTGGCAACTCGATAGGCCAGTATGCGCCCGGGCTGCACGCTGGAGGACAGGTTAGCCACGAACGTTTGGCCCGCCGCGTCGGCGGATGCGACCTGCACCGAATACGCCGGAAATTTTCCGCTCAGCGTGGCTTGAACGCTTTGATACTCACTGTTGGGGTAGAAGTACCGAATCGCGCCGTCTTCGTAATAGATGACTTCTTGAACGGCTTGGCCGTCGTAGCTCAACGAGACGTCGACAATCTCAGCGTCGGGGTTTTCGTAGATCGTGGTTTTCTCGCCGGTCTCGTAGTTGTAGCGAAACACGGCGCGCTCATCGTCCTTACCGGCGATGATAACGAACTCGTCGCTCCCATCGATGATGGCGCTCGGAAAGTAAATGCGATTCTCCGGGTCGTCCTCGATATCTTCGACCGTGCCACGGCGCTCCGCCTTCGCCATACGCTTGCCGATCGCCCTAAGGTTCCACTCTCGCAAGCTGCTCCATTCTGTCTCGGCGTTCTCGCGCACCATCATTTCGATTTTGCCGCCTTCCGCCACGCGCATGACCGCGCGAACGACGCCATTGATGTCGGCAACCCAGCGTATCGCGCGACCGTCGATTTCGGCGATGCGATTGGTGCGAGTGATCTGACCGTTATCGGTTTTCGACGTTTTGGTGCGTCGGAATCCCCACGCATGCAGCCGACTTGGCTGGATCTTATAGACGTAGGATTTGGACCCGCTGACGGCAAACAACACGCGGTCTGGTTCGTTCGGCAGCGCCGAGAGCACCAGCCCTCGCGATTGCAGGTAGCGGATCGTGTTGTCGGGTTCGGTCACCGACGTGAACAGAATCCGGCGAATATTGCGCGTGTCGCTGAGCTTGGCGACGCCTTCAACGAGCTCGTACACCGAAAACATAATCGACGTGTTATCGACCCACGAGATGCTGGTAATCGCCGTCTCGTCGGCTTTCAGTATCTCAGTCGAAAACACCTCACGCCGCGCATTGTCGGCGATGTCGATGACCTCGATGCTTTGGATATCGTCGTTGCGAACGATAACAGCGAGCTTCGTGCCGTCGGGGCTGAGAAACGCCGCTTGCTCGCGTGACGGACGGAACAGGTCTTCGGGCGCGGTTGACGCGAGCGCCGTCGCGGCAGCTAGGACCAACGCTACGATCAGAGAACTACGGCGCATCGTCGCTCGCAAGGTAGTCGTTCAGGAAATCATCGCGGTGCCGACCGCTGTAAGCCAGTTCGTACTGTGCCGCTTCCTCTGGAAACTCGGCCTCGAACCGATCGAGGACTTCCGACAGACGGTTAACGAAGCGCACATCGACGTTGTCGGTTTCGCGTACTTCGCCAACGATCAGCGTGCCGACGTAGTTGACCCGCCCTCCTTCTATCGTGAAGGCCCAGCGGCTATCGTCGCTAACGTCCAGCAGATGCGGCAAGTCAAAGAACGGCACGCTGATTTGCTGCCACTGGTATTTGCCCTTTTCAAGCTTAACCAGTCGCAGCGTACGGCCGATCGGCAGTTCGTCGATCGCGAATTCGTCGTTCAGTTTCCAGTTGACGGTCTTGCGGCCGATATCGGCGTCGATCAACAGGTAGCCTTGCGTGTAGCGCAGTTCCTCGCCGTGTGCGATGCCGCCAAGCAGCAGCGTTGCAGCAACGGCGATCGGCCATCGTCGCAGCATGGTGTTAGGTCTCCGATACTGAGCGTTCCAGCGTCCACGATGCGCCGCCGTCGTCGGACCGGTAGAACTCACCGGTCAGGTAGCAGCCCAGCAACACTTCAGATTCCGTGGCGAGCACGAGCTGGTTGCAACCCTCGGGAAGATCAGCCATGCCTTTTTGCGACCATGTCTTGGCGCCGTTCGTGGACTTGATCAGGAAATTGTCCTTGTTCTGGCCGCCGTCTTGAATGGCATAGGCCACATTTTGGTCGATGAAAATCGGATGTCCGACCGTATTAATGGCGCGCACACCGGTACGGCGGTTGTTCTTTTTCTTCTCTTCATAGTCCAGCGGGATCAGGTCACCGCGATACTTGGTCCACGACGTGCCGTTGTCGAACGAGACTTTGTCGCTAGCGAACATGCTGCCGGACGTCGCCGTGATATAGCGGTTGCGTGTCTGCAGCGAATCTGGGGACATGCCGTCCACCTCGCCCAGGGTCGCGGCGTCGACCGCATAGCGATACAGCTTGTTGCGAAGGGCGAGAAAAATGTAATCGCCGGAGCGAGCGACCGTCGAGAATCGCGCAAGATCGGTGTTGCCAGTCCAGACACTGCGTTTCGACTCGATGCTGTGGCGCGTCGCCCAGTCGCCGCCGACCGCGTTCGCCGTCCAGATCGTAATGAAGTCGTCCCGCCGGGTGATCGCGAACGGCGCACCGGCCGAGTTTTCGCCGACGAAGATCAGCGTTTCGGCGTCGTCGCCGGGCGCTGCGTGTTGCTGCCACTCGCCGTCGTCGGTCTCGCGCATGAACAGCTCGTCGAACTCCGTCACCATCCATTCGCGTGCCGCCGTGCGATTGAAAAACCGAATCTCGATGTCGTCTTCATAGGCGTCCAGCTGCCATTCGCGATCCGACGTACGGGTCAACATCACGCCAAGCGGGCCGGGAAAGGTCAGGCTGCCGGTGTCGACATCGATGTCGGGCACGCCCAACGCGATCTGCCGGTTGACAGCATTCAGATAGGCGTTGTAGCGGTCGTCGTCGAGACCGTCGTCGTCCCACAGCAGCGGTTCGTCGAAATTGCCAATCGCCTGCGCGCGTGCTGGCAGCGCTGCGCGCAGATGGTCGACCGCTCGATTGGCGCTCGCCGCACGGGTTGTCGCAAACCCGTAGTCATCGCCCGAGCGACGGACGTAGACCACGACAACACCAAGGTCGGTGAGTTGGCCGGGCTCTACCTTGAATGTGCCGAGCGTGATCCCTCCTGGATAGACCTGTGAGAACCAACCACTGCCGACAACGTGAAACGATCGGAGCGACGAGATTGAGTACTCACCGGCCGGCAATTCGGCGACGAATAGCTTCGACGACTCACCCTTGCCACTGATCGGCGCGGCGCGCAGATACTTGCTCTCTTCGCTGGCCTCAACGTCCTTCGGTGCAAACGTTACCTGATTAATCGGGTAATACGTCGCAAACGGTGAGGTATCGGCGACCTGAATAGTGACGACGCCGGTCGCGGTGTAGTCGAACGGCTGCTCGGCGGTCGGTTCCGGCAGCATGATGACTTGCGACGGTACGGCGCAGCCGGTCAATACGACAGCAACTGCGACAGAAACTAAACGAAACAACACGTGCATGGATTCAATTTTTCCCTTGCTCCCCAGTCGGTTTAGCGAGTATCCCACGCGTACCTCGTCGGTACTATCGAGCGGTATTAGGTCAAGCCGTCCGGGCTGCGCTAGTGCCATCGGCTGTTGCGCGCTTGCCATCGTTGTTTTGATCGTTGGGCCGGGCGCGAAAAGCCTATGTCGATCGTCGGTTAAACCGCGCTTAACTGAGTTTGCGGCGTATGGCCGGAGCCGTCGTGCCTAAACGCGGTTTCGTGCCCGAAACGCCCTCGCGAGAGTTCAGAATCAAAGCAGTGCGTATAAGCCTCCGGCCACTGACTCGCGCTCAATTCTGACGCGGTACAATATGTTGACACGCACAGATGCCGTGCCTATTATTTGAACGCATACAAAAATAGAATGGCTTTGTCGCATGCAGGTCGTTCTGCCAGCGTAGGGCGGTGTGCGAATGTGGCCGATTGAACGAGCTTGCCGATCGCGTCGCCTGTTGGTCGACGTAATTTGCCGATGGGATAGCGAGCGTTCTCGATGGTGGACGTGCGGCGAGGCGCAACATTCCGACGCGCCAGCACTGAGAACAGCCCGCGGCGGCTACGTTGATGCGGGGTAGAAAACGGCGGTCGATCCACCACAGCGTTGGCAGCGCATAGATTTCGTGATCAGACCAAATCGATCTTCAAAAAGGAGCAGCGCGCGGACATGAATGCCGAGATGACACCGGAACAACTGCAGGTCTTCAAGGCGGCGCAAGCGAAGGCGGCCGACCTCAAGTCGAGCTATCGACCGCTGGACGCCGATCACTTGGATCTTTTGTTTCGCGAGGCTCGAAGTCATAACGGTTGGTCAGACGAGCCGGTCAGCGAGGAATTGCTCCACGAACTGCACAACATCGTCCGCATGGGCCCGACGAGTTTCAACTGTTGCCCAGCTCGGTTTGTGTTCATTACCTCTGCCGAAGGCAAGGAACGCATCAAACCGGCTCTGGCTGAGCCCAACGTCGCTAAATCGATGGCGGCACCCGTGCTAACGATCATCGCTCATGATCTCGACTTTTATGAGCACTTACCGAAACTACTGCCGGTTCGTGATCTGAAGCCAATGTTCGAAAACAATTCGGAGCTGAGCGCCAGTACGGCCTTTCGTAATGGCACTTTGCAAGGCGCCTACTTGATGATCGTCGCCCGCGCCCTTGGCCTCGATTGTGGGCCGATGTCCGGCTTTAACAATCAAGCGGTGGACGAGGAGTTTTTCGCCGGCACGAACTACAAATCGAATTTTCTCTGCGCGCTGGGGCATGGAGATGCCACGAAAGTGTACCCGCGCTTACCTCGTTTCGAGTTCGACGAGGTTTGTCGAATCGTCTGATCGGTGCGCTGATGAAAAGCATCGTCGTAAAGACAATCCTGTTCATGCTCGGGCCGATGATCAATCGGACGAGCAGCAAGCATCCGGCATTTCGCCAGGAAGCCAGCCGCCACGACTGTGTGCTGCAAATCAAGACGCAGAACAACAAGGTCGGTCGCCACTATTTCTTCCGTAGCGGCAAGGTTAAATCCGTCGCCGGCGTTCACCCGAATCCCGACGCGGCCATTGTTTTCAAGAACGTCGATATTGCGCTAGCCGCCCTGCGGCCCGATGCCGATATGGGCTTCAAGGTCCATGCGGTCAAAAACTTCCTGATGATGGTCGAGGGCTCTGATCCGATCGTCAATTGGATGCTGCAACTGCTGCAGCGTGTGAACTACGAAGGGTTCAAATACGGTGAGCAGTTGGCCGACGGCACGATGCGCTACACGACGATCACCAACGGCGGTCCGCTACACGTGCATGTTCGCAACGGCAAGGTCCTCCGGGTAACGCCGATCGACCTTACCGATGACGATGCGCCAAGCTGGCGGATTCATGCCCGCGGCAAGTCGTTTACGCCGGAACGAAGGGCAACCGTTGCGCCACATGGGCTAGCGACGAAAGGCGCCGTGTATTCGGACAAGCGCCTTCTTCATCCGATGAAGCGCGTCGACTTTGATCCTAATGGCGAGCGCAATCCGCAGAACCGCGGAGTATCGGGCTATGAGCGCATCAGTTGGGACGAAGCGCTGGACATCGTCGCCAACGAGATCAAACGGCAAAAAAAGGTCCACGGTCCCGGCTCGATATTCATTGCGCACTCATCGCATCACCAGTGGGGCAACGTCGGCTATTACCTGAGCGCTCTGATGCGTTTTGGAAATTTGATCGGTTTTACCCGCATGATGATGAATCCGGACAGCTGGGAGGGCTGGTTCTGGGGCGCGGTTCACCACTGCGGCCACACGTTCCGTTCCGGCTGTCAGCCGTGCTACGGCACGTTTGAGGATGCCGTGAAGCATGCCGACCAGATCGTTTTTTGGTCATCGGATCCCGAGTCGACCAACTCCGCGTACGGAGCATTCGAGGGGACCCAGCGCCGTTTGTGGGCTAAGGAACTCGGACTCAAATTCATTCATATCGATCCGCACTACAACCCGACCGCGCAATTACTGGGCGGCAAGTGGATCCCCATCAAGCCGACGACCGATCCGGCGCTCGCTATCGCCATCATGTACGTCTGGATGACGGAAGGCTCGTACGACAAGGAATATGTCGCCGAACGAACTACCGGATTCGACGAGTGGCGTGACTACGTGCTGGGCACGGCAGACGGCATGCCGAAAACACCCGAGTGGCAAGCGGCAGAGACCGGCGTACCGGCGCGCGACGTTCGTGCGCTAGCGCGCTCGTGGGCCGGCAAAAAGACGTATTTATCCTGCGGTGCCGGCGGCACCGGCTTCGGCGGTGCTTGCCGTGGCGCGACCGGCGCCCAATGGGCGCGCTGCATGGTCATGATGATGGCCATGCAGGGATGGGGTAAGCCAGGCATCAATTTCGGTCACCTCGGGATGAGCGGGCCGCTCGATTACAACTTCTATTTTCCCGGCTACGCCGACGGCGGGATCTCCGGCGATATGGCCTGGAACGGCAACTTCGTCAACAACTACGTGCGCATGCCGCACGTCGTTACGGCTAACCCGGTCAAGCAGATCATCCCGAAACAGAAAATCCCCGAAGCGATCCTCGACGGACACTGCGAGGGTTACCTTTGGGACTGCACGTCCCAGGAGGCACAGTTCGCCCCATTCGAGTACCCGTTACCGGGTTTTTCCAAGGTACACATGATGTACCGCTACGGCAGCTCGTCGTTTGGCACGATCACCAACTCGAATCGACTGGCTAAAGCCTACCGCGACGACAGCATCGAAATGGCAGTCTGCCAAACGATCCACATGGAAGGTGAGGCGCAGTTCGCCGATATCATTCTGCCGGCATGCTCGGTGCTGGAACGTTGGGACATCGGCGAGGTGGCTCATGCCGGTGGCTACGGGCTGCACAGCTTCGAGATGTACAACCATCGCATCATCGCGATCCAGCACCAGTGCATCGAGCCGCTCGGCGAATCAAAATCTGACTACCGTATTTTCACCGAAATTTTGGAGCGGCTCGGACTCGGCAGCGTCTTCACCGAAGGCTGCAGCGAGTTTGACTGGTGCAAACGCATCTTCGACTCGTCGGACTTGCCAAAGCACATCTCATGGGAAGACTTTCTGAAGAAGGGTTATTACGTCGTACCCGCAGAGGACGAAGATCTACCCCGGCCGGTCAGCATGCGTTGGTTCGCGGAGGGGCGCAAGAAGGACACGCCCGATCCACAGCCACTGCCGTCGCAATACGCTGACGAGTTCGGCTATGGCCTGCAGACACCCAGCGGCAAGTTCGAGTTCGTGCCGACAGTGCTCAAGCGTAACGAAGCCGCCCATCCGGACCGCCCCGCGCTTAACCGCTACATACCGGCCTGGGAGGGACCAAACACCAAAGATCTTGCGGCGAGGTTCCCGCTGCAGATGGTGTCCACGCACAGTCGCTTCAGTTTCCACACCAATACGGACAACACCGAGCTTACCGATCAAATCAAGGACCATCGCGTGCTCATCGATGGTCACTACTACTGGGTATTGCGAATGAGTGCCACGGATGCCAAGGCGCGCGGAATCGGTCACCACGATTTGATCAAAGTTTTCAATGACCGCGGCAGCGTTATTTGTGCTGCCGACGTATCGCCGATGATGGCGATCGGCGTCGTCAAAGGCTACGAAGCGTCTGCCAACTATCAGCGCGTTGAGGTCAACGGCGAGCAGCTCGAGGTTGGCGGCTGCCTGAACTCATTGACGCCGGAGCGCTCACAAACGGTCCGTACGCATTCGATGAGTCCAAACTCCTGTCTCGTGGAGATCGAGAAATTCCACGACCGGGATGCATTGAACCGGGCTTTGGCGGCCTGATAGACCGGTAGCCTTGCGATGGAAAAGTGGAATCTGATCATCGATGTCGAACGTTGTGAGGGCTGCAACAACTGTATTCTGAGCGCCAAAGATGAGCATACGGGCAATGAGTTTCCCGGCTACAGCGCGCCAGCGCCGGCTGAGAATGCCGACCTAATCACCATCTCCCGAAAAGTGCGTGGTACCGCACCGGTACTGGATACCGCGTATCTGATTCGTCTCTGCAACCACTGCGATGACGCGCCCTGTAAAAGGGTCGGCGGTGATGCGATTCGCAAGCGTGACGACGGCATCGTGTTGATTGATCCGGTGAAGGCGAAAGGGCGACGCGATATTGCCGAGTCTTGTCCGTACGGCGCGATCGTCTGGAATGAGGAACTCGAGCTGCCTCAAAATTGGATATTCGACGCCCACCTGCTCGATCAAGAGTGGAGCGAACCGCGAGTTGTGCAGTCCTGCCCGACCGGCGTCTTCGAGGCGGTCAAGACTTCCGACGACGACATGCAGCGACGTGCCGCTGACGAAGAGCTCGAAGTACTGCTGCCGGAGACCGGTGCTCGGCCGCGCGTCTACTACAAGAACCTATACCGCTACGATAAGTGTTTCGTCGCCGGCACGGTAGTTCGCAGCGAAAACGGTGTTGAGGACTGCGTTGCCAATGCGAGCGTCGTGTTGCTGCGAGGCGCTGAGGAACTCTCGCGCACCCAAACGGACGAGTTCGGCGAGTTCAAGATTGATCGGCTCAGCGCCGACGGCGGCGCCTATGAGGTGCGCATTGCGCACCCTAAATGTAAGCCCGTCTCGGTCGACGTGCAGGTAAGCGATAGCGTGTATCTAGGAGCGATTGAGCTCGAGTCGACGTAAGACAGAGCCACCGGTCAAGCAAACATCAAGCGAGGTTGCTGCGTTGAGCGATCCTATTTGCAAAGTTGTCGATGTCGTTTTTCTCCGGTTTGAGCTGGTGGATTTGGCCGCTCAGAAGGAGTACCTCGAACACTTCGGCATGCAGCTCGTCCACGAAGACGAGGACTCGATTTATTTTCGCGGCACCGGTGTTGCGCCGTTTTGCTACTGCGCCAAGCGCGGCTCGAGCAACCGGTTTGTCTCGGCGGGTTATTACGTCGACTCGTTTGCCGAACTCGAAGCGCTGTCGTCCGCCTTCGGGGTGGAGATTACGCCCAGCGCCGAGCTCGGCGGCGGGCAGAAAGTGTCCTTGGTCGATCCGGACGGGATTGGCGTCGAGGTCTTTCACGGCATGCAGTTTGCCGCGCCGGCGCACGAAGATGCCCCATTGCTCAACTCCGGGTTCAACAAACCGCGCGTCAATGTTTTGCAGCGGATCGGCAACGATGCCGACGAATGGGCGCTGCGGGACAACGAGTGGCGCTATCAGTTGAGCTCAAAAGTGATGCGTATCGGCCACTATGCCATCAATGTGTCATCGCCCGACGCCGCCATCGCGTGGTACGAAAACACACTTGGTCTATTGATTACCGACAATCTCATCATGCCGAACGGGGCCCGGTCGGGGGCGTTCATGCGGGTCGATCGTGGCGATATTCCGGTAGATCATCACGTGCTGAATGTCGTCGGTTTGCGCAAAGGTCGCGAAGGCTACGGTGGTACGTTCGGCCACGGTGGTTTCGAGTTGACGGGCAGCGTTGACGATCTCATGGCCGGTCACTATCACCTGCGAACCCACGGCAACTATTTTCACGAATGGGGCATCGGTCGACATCTGTTGGGCAGTCAGATCTACGACTACTGGCGTGATCCGGCCGGGTTTACGCTCGAGCATTGGATTGACGGGGACTTGGTGAACGCGGCGCATCCCGCACAGGACGTGCCGGCGAAAGGCTTTGCGCTCGGTCAGTACGGTCCGTTGCCGCCGAGTACGTTCAACCTCAGTATCCCCAACGAACAGGTATTGCGATGGCGCGAGGAGCACGAGGCGGTCGTCGAATTGCTGAAGGAATTCGAGAAGTAGTACGAGGTTACGCGCCAACCTGGCGCGCCGTGCAAAGCGCGTTTTTGGCGATTGCCGTGTTGTCGCCGGTGTTACTGACCGGCTGCGGCAGCGAATCGCCCGCGACAAAATCGGTCACCGCCGTTTCGTTGATGCCGCCAGACGGCGCTTTCGGCTCCGTCGATACGGATTTTGCGGTCGAGGTCGCCGCGCTGACGGCGGGATCGCTGATCATCGAGCCACGCACGCTTGCCGAGTCCGATATTGCGCTCACCGAGCTGTTCGATGCAGTTGATGCCGGCCGCGTGCCGCTCGCAATCGCGCCACCCGCCGCGTATTGGATCGATGGCGAGCCGCTGTCGATTGGTCCGTTGCTGGTGTCCGGCATACCGTTCGGATTCGGCGCCGAGGAGTTCATGGCCTGGTACTACGCCGCCGGCGGCCAGGAACTCGTTCAGGACATCGTCGATCGGCGCAGTCTGCACGGCAATGTTCTGGTGCTGCCCATAGCGGTGACGGCCGGCGAGCCGGCGGGGTTTTTTGTCGACGCTGTTGCCGACGATCCCGATGTCTTCAACGCAAGCGGCATCACGTATCGCATCAATCTGCTCGGTGCGAAGGCTATGCGCGTGGCCTTTCCGAATCTCGACATCGTCGACAGCCCGCCAGGTGTCGTCCCGGTTGACGCGATGTGCAGCGCAGACATACAAGGCGCGGAGCTCGGGACGCTGTCGGTGTATCCGGTGTTGTTTTTCGATCGATTCAGCCACGAGCGCGGCGACAACGTCATCGAGTGTGGCTTTCGCCATCTCTACCTGTCGAGCTGGCAGCAGCCGATGCTTAGCAACTGGGTGATTATCAACCGGTCGTTCTTTGCCGCGCTCGCGCCCCACGAGCAGCAAGCCATCCGTTCCGCCGCCATGGCCAATGTCATTCGGACGCTTGCGAACGATCTCGCGCGGAGTGCCGGCACGATCGACCGAGTGGTAAGTGCTGGCGGAACGATTCACGCAGCGTTGCCGCCCGCCGTCTTGCAGCGGCTCCGTGATGCGGTCGTCGAGGTTTTGCAGCGTGAATCGGACGCCGATCCCGATTTCGCGGCGATCGTCAACAGCTTGCGAGCGTTCGCGAAAGACCACCACGCCACCTTGCTGTACGACGACGTTCCGGCGGATGAGCGTTTCAATCTGTTTCCAGGTTGGCGCCCGGACGTTGCAATCGTCGCCGATTGATTACGCTGCCTGAATCGTATTCGCCAGCTCGCCGAGGCCGATCCGGGCGGCACCGTCTTGTTCACACCAAGCACGAAATACGACGGTGTCGCCGTCTTCGAGAAAGCGCCGCGTTTCGCCGTTGGCCAGCGCGATCGGCGTCTTGCCGCCGCGACTGAGCTCCAACAGGCAGCCACCCTCGCGCTCGCCGGGACCCGATTGCGTGCCGCTGCCCAATAGATCTCCCGGCCTGAGATTGCACCCGTTGACCGTGTGGTGGGCGATCATCTGACTGATGGTCCAATAACAATCGACGAAGTTCGATGTGGAGATTTGCTCCGGTGAGAGTCCAGCCGAACGCATTGCCGACGTTTGCAGCAGAACTTCGAAATGAATGTTGATTGCACCTTCGGCGTCGTTGGTCGCGGAACGCAGATAGTCCGACGGCTCGGCATCGGTGGCCGGTCGCGTAGACGCCGCTCGATACGGTGCGAGCGCTTCCATCGTCACGATCCACGGCGAAATGGTCGTCATGAAGTTCTTGCCGAGAAACGGACCGAGCGGCCGTGACTCCCAGGCCTGAATGTCGCGCGCTGACCAGTCGTTGAGCAGGCAAACGCCGAACACGTGATCTTCCGCGCTGCGTATGTCGATGGGTGTGCCAAGCGGGTTGCCTGGGCCAACGAATATGCCCAGTTCCAACTCGTGGTCGAGCCGCTGGCTTGGACCGACCTGCGGTTGAGTATCGCCTTTGCGCATCGATTGGCCAGTCGGTCGATGCACCGGATCGCCGGAGAGACCGATGCTCGACGAGCGGCCGTGATAGGAAATCGGGATCCACTTGTAATTCGGCGCCAGCGGGTTTTCCGGGCGGAATAACCGACCGGTCTTTGTTGCATGATGAATCGATGCAAAAAAATCGGTGTAGTCACCAATTGAACACGGCAACGCGTACTCAACGTCCGCCTGTGGCAGCAGACAACCGCGTAAGGCTTCGCGATCGGCCGAATCGGTCCGTAGCGCGCGCGACGAGGCCAGCCGCAACGCCGACCATGCGGCCGAACCCAGCGCCATAATTTCATTCAGATCGGAACGCGTGCAGGCTACTGCGACGGCTTCTGCGGTCTTGTCAAACGCGGCGGTTTGGCTCACCGCGGCAAGATCTAGCACCTGATCGCCGATGGCAATGCCGCCACGAAAGCGCTCGTCGCTGTCGCGACGCCGGAAGATGGCGACCGGCAGATTCTGAATCGTGAAGTCGCAGTCCGGTGCGTTGGCCGATTCAACCCAACTCGTCAGGTTTGGATCATGAGTTTCGTTTAGCTTCGGCATCGACGTGCTATACGTTCCACTCGGTCTATGTGAGCTAACGGTCGGTCGGCGGTTACGAATCGTTGGATCGCGACAGGAGAAAATCTGTCATCAGCTGGGCATGACGATCGATGACGGCATCGTCGGTGACGTCGATCCCAAACAACTGCTTCGCTTCCGGCGCCATCGAAAAAATCAACGAACCGCCACCGGCGAAGATGTAGTGCCAGTGAACAAACTCCGCCTCATCGAGACCGAGATCGATCTTTAGCTGTTCGCGCAACCAATCGGCGGCCGGGCGAAGAAAGTTTTCGACCAGCCAGCGCATACGCCAGCTGTCGTGCTTACCCTCCTGCAGCATCAGCCGATTGAACTCAGGGCAGGCGGCGGCAAAGCGTACGTAGCTACGAATCGTATAGGCAACGCGCTCATGGGCGGATAGGTCGCGTATCAACTCTTCACGTGGGCTGGCGAAGCCGCCGAACCGAGAGACCAGGTCGCCGGCCGCGGCTTTCCACATACCATCCTTGCTGCCGAAGTGATAATTGAGCAGATTGCGTTGCACGCCGGCGCGTGTCTCGATGTCACGGACCGTAACGGCATCAAAACCGCGTTCGGTAAACTCGAGAATGGCGACGTCCAACAGTTTGCGCTTCGTGACCTCGGCCCGACCCTGTGTGCGTCGTTGTTTTTGCGGGGCCGCATTCTCCATCGTTGTTGCTCCGACCTTTCTTCGAAGGCCTATTCTAAACACGCCAGTTGTTCATGCCCCATTTGGGTGCGCGGGCAAGGTGTGAGCGTGTTGTTCGTAGGATCTAAGCGTTCGCGGCCAGAGTTTTCGGGCATCGATCGTCCGACCAAACGCGCTGCCGCATCCACAGATCGACTGCCAATCACTGGGCGTGTTTGAGTCTTTCGAGTCGTCTCGATCGGTCGCCTGACCCCTCCGCCAGCAGTTGCACGTGACTAATTATACATCGCTGCATATTGAGTGCAGACAAGCTGTATAATTCACAAAAAAAGATGCGTCGGATTCGTTACCAATCAAAAAAGTTTGGCGGGCGACTGTGTCCGTCGCCTTGCGTAAAAGACCGCTTAAGGAGATTGCGATGCAACGCCAGAAGCTGCCCATTACCCTCGCGCTGTGCTTAGCCTTAGGATTCGCGGGAACTGCAACGATCGGCAATGCGCAAGAATCGGACATCGCGAAGCTGGCCGCGTCATTGCAGAACTTCAAGGTCTGGTTGATCGAGACACGGCCCGCAAAGCCAGAGCAGTTCGGCGACTACATCATGGCGCACCTGGAATACCAGTTTGAACTCGAACGTGAGGGCGTTCTATTTGCCGCCGGCCCTCTGCTGGAGACCGAAAAAGTCCCGCCGCCGCTAACCCCCGGACTGATTGCCGTACGCGCCGATTCGCTCGAGCAAGCGCAGCAAATCGCCGATGCCGATCCCATGCACTCGTCCGGGACGCGTACCTACACGATTCGCACCTGGGTGATTAACGAAGGTGCCATCAATGTCACCGTTAATCTGTCCGGCCAAAATCCGACGAAGCTGAAATAGGTCAGCCTGAATCGGGCACGCGTACGACTACATCGTCCCAGGCTGGTACGAGACGCTTTTCATCAACCTGCTAACGCACGTCTTCGGTGAGCAGCGTGATTCAGCACCGTGCTTCCCTGCGTCTATGCCGGTTCGTCGAGAAACCGCCTGATGGCCCTGTTTACGGCGGTCGGGTTCTCAATGTGAGAAAAATGGTTTGCGTCGACAAACTCGACCCGGAGATCGGCCGCGAATTCGGCTGACTTCGCGTACTCCTCCGGGTGTTGCCCGGGATCGTAGCGGCCCTGCAGGATCAGCATCGGCATCGTCATGTGAGCAAACAGGAAGTTGTGTCGATCTTTGTATTCGAGATCGAAATTGTTGCTTTGGAAATAGCGCCGCACGGCTTCGGCGACCCCTTTGAATTTGAACTCATAGTCGAGCCGTTTTAGCGTGCTCGGACTTAAGCCCGCCGCCATCACTTTGTCGTAAATGGTGCGGATGACGTATTTGAACTTGAAATTGCCTTCGCCCAGTTTGGTGGCGAACAGATCGTGCGGTGGACGAGGGTCGCCATGGGGTTCGTTGAACGATTGCTGCATGCGTACGTAGCGACGAATGCGGCCCTTTAGCGAATCAACGCTGGTCATGTGATCGGCAATCACGGCGCCACGATCGTGGGCAACGATCGTGAACTCGGCGACGCCGAGCTGGTCGAGCAACTCGGCCGTCTCGCGCGCCATGGTCGCCGCGCTGTAGTCGAGATCGAGACGCTTGTCGCTTTGCCCGTAGCCTTTGCAGTCGAGCGCGATGACGTAGTAGTCCCGAGACAGATCGCTGATCTGATGGTGGAACGCCCACCAGGATTCCGGCAGACCGTGCAGCATGAGAACGACCGGCCGATCGGGTTTGCCCGCCGTCACAAAATGCCAGGTCACGCCGGCAGCTTCTGCGTACCAGTGCGTGGCCGGCGTGCCGTCCGCGAGGATTTCGATTTCGCCGTGTTTGTTGGCCGTGTTCGGTGGCGGTGTCGTCTCTGGATAGCGCACGTCGTCGGTCATCGTGGGACAAACGGTCGGACGGCCCGTGTGGAAGTCCGGCCGAACGAGTCCGTATACGGCGTTGACCAGGTGATACGGCGGCGGTGGCGGTGTCTTAGAACCGAGATACACGTAGAGCATCGCGAGCGCGACGACCAGCGTCAGAATAAACGTAATCGTTACCACGGGTTCTCCCTACAAGCCCGCGACGCTAATCAGCGTTGCGTTGTTGGCCTGCTGCGCACGGTGCATCGCTGTGCGCATTTCAATGAGTTTCGGCGGTTCGGCCACCTCGGCACTAAACTCGGGCCGGGCGTCGAGACCATCGAACCATTGTCCGACACGCGGGTGTTGCTCGTGAATCGGATAGCCGGCGCCGAACAGCCGTTTGCTGTAGATGTACCAGGCAATGTCGATCAGCGAGATCTCATGGCCCAGCAAATAAGGCGAGTTCGCAAGGCGCTGGTCCAGGTCGTCGAACGCCGATTTGAAATTGGCGACAGCCTGCCGAATGCGTTCATCCGATACGCCGTCGTTGGCCTGCATGTCGCGGTGGAATTCTACCTCGACTTGTTTGTGCGAATCGCTGACCCCGCCGACCGTGCCTGAGCCCAACTTCTGGTACTTCTCCAGCAGCTCCTCGGAGCGTATCGGCGCACCCGGGAAGAAATACCGAAATGAGATGGCGCGCAAATCGAGATGTAAGGCGTCTTCTTGCTCGAGCAGCTGCTGCGCTTCCTGGTTGCGCGCCGCCGGAATCAAGTGCGGCTCGGGGAAACGCTCTTCGAGATAATTCAGAATGTCATTGCTTTCAATGACGACCGTGCCGTCATCAATCAGCACGGGCACGAGTCCTCGCGGGTTTATACCCATGAACCAATCCGAATAGTTCTCTCTTTCCGGAAGATTGACCGGGCGCGATTCCCACGGGATGCCTTTCAGGCGTAAAAAGATTCGTGTCTTCTGCGAACACGATGACGCCGCAAAGTGCAGAAGGTGAAGGCCTTTCCACTCGAGCACTTCCCGGGTCTGAATATCCTCGTCGTTGAGTATGGGCATGAGCGCTGCTCGCTGATTGTGTTTGGGTATTAGTTGAGCCAGCCGATGATTTTGAATCGCGTTGCGCACCACCAGTTGCACTCGCCGGGGTAAAGTGCACGCAAACTCGCTTTCAGCGGTGACTTGTCCGGCAAGATCACGCCATTGGCTTCGACATAGGCATCGAATGCAGCCAGCATCGATTGCAGAGTCTCGGGCTGTTGTGCCGCCAGGTCATTGCTCTCGCCCGGATCGGCAGACAGATCAAACAACTGCCATTGCCCGGTGCCCAGCGGCGGTCCGGTATTACTGATTTTCCAATGACCGCGTCGGTAGCCGCGATTGCCGAACAGGTGCACGCCGAACGAGGCGCGTGCCGTCGAATTCTTGGCCCTGAGCGCCGGCATCAACGTAACGCCCTGCGGCTGCACCTTGTTCGCGAAAAGCGGATCAGTGGCTGGTTCAATACCGGCGAGATCGAAAATGGTCGGCGTGATATCGGTAACGTGCGCCAACGCGTCGTTGAACTCGCCGGCGACAACGCCAGGGCCCGCGACAACGAGCGGTGAGCGTATGCCGCCTTCACTGACGGTGTTCTTGTAGAGCTTCCAGGGCGTATTCGCGGTGCTCGCCCACTCACGACCGAGGACCGTGAAGCTTTGCGGGCCACCGGCGCTCGTGTAGGTCTCGCCCCAGTTCTCTGCCATCCAGCGCTTGGTGTTGCCTGGATACACCATGGGACCTACCGAACTCGCGCCATTGTCCGAAAAGAAGATCACGTACGTGTTGTCGAGTTCGCCCTGTTCGTCCAAGTAGGCCAGCACGCGGCCGATTTGCTGGTCCATCAGCTCCACCATGGCCGCATAGACTTCCATCGGCCTCGCGTCTTTCGCACGTTGGTCGGCGGAGCGCCCTTGCCACGGTTTCGCATGATTCGGAAACCAGCCTGGGAAGCGTGGGTACTGCCAAATACCAGCTTCGCCCGGGATCAGGCCCAGCGCTGCCTGGCGTTCGGCACGCGCGCGGCGGGTCGCGACTGGTCCTTGGTCGTAGTGTCCGCGGTACCGATCGAGCCATTCATCGGGGACCTGCAGCGGATCGTGCGGTGCGGTAAACGCCAAGTAAGCAAAAAACGGTGCGTCCTTATCTCGACCCGCCAGGTACTCGAGTATTTTGTCGGCGTAACCGATGCTGGAGTACCAGTCGGCCGGCAGCGTTGTTACCGGCTGGCCATTCTCAATGTAGTGCACAGGCTCAAAGGCGGCCAAGCGCGTTTGATCACCAAAATGGCTGGCACCGCCAGCGAGCAATGCGAACGACTGCTGAAAACCGCGGTTGTGTGGCGCTTGCACCAAATCATTCGCCAGATGCCATTTGCCGGCCATCAGGGTTTGGTACCCCCGTGTCGCCAGCCCCTCGGCGACGGTGACTACACCGTTGTGCAGTTGGCCTTCGTAGTTGATGCCGACCTGGTTTTCGGCGCGCAGTCCTGACTGTACGCCGAGCCCGGCCTGATGATTGTCGACGCCGGTCACCAGCATCGATCGCGTCGGTGCACACGTCGGTGCGACGTAAAAGTCCGTCATCAACGTGCCGCGTCGGGCCAGGGCATCGATGGTCGGGGTGCGGATTTCGCCGCCCAAAACGCCGAGGTCGGACCAGCCCATGTCGTCGGCCAAAATGACCAGAAAATTTGGCTGTGCGCGGGTGGCGGCGGTTTCTTGGGCGAAGCCGGTTGCCATCCACGCGAGTAACGCCAGCCACAGCGACAGAACCCTATATATAAGGTGTAGCGATGATCCTGGCGCTTTCACGTTGCTCGCAGCCATTTACATACTATTTGATGAAAGGCAAAATATAGTCGCATAAAATATGTAGAGCAACATATAAAACGGGTGGGGCAATGACAACGACCGACTTCAAGAGCGTGATTCGGGCCGCCAATCAGCAACTTGGCAACAATCGGCGCAATCGTGACATTGGCCGGTGCCCTCCCGAAGGGCCCCGCTTTGAGCTGTACCACTCGGCACCGTCGTTGTGCTCGCACAAGGTGCGCACGGTGCTGGCCGAGAAAGACATTCCTTATCGTTCACACGACTTGAACATCATGCCGGCCGGCAAATCGATACCGGAAAACTATCGGCCGACCTATGTCCGCATGCGTTTGCTCGGTGGCGACGACAAGGGCTACGCGACCGGCTATACCGGCCAGTCATCGGTGACGTCCGAAGGTCTGGACCCGTGCGTCGTGCCGACGCTGGTCGACCATGAAAAGGAACGCGTCATCGTCGATTCGTCGCGCATCTGCAATTACCTCGATAGCGAAACGAGTACCGGGACCCAACTCGTCCCCGACCACCTGGCCGACGAGATTACGGCCCAGATCGACACGATTGACCGAGCACCACACGTTGCGATTCTGTACGGCGCGAACCCCGCTGGAGATCGTCGGCCGCGCGGCCTGCAAATTGGCATCACCGGCGTACAGGACAAAAAGATCCGCACGCTTAACGCGATGATCGCCGAGCTCGCGCCCGACGATCCAATCATCGAGGCGTACAAAAGCAAGATTTCGAAGGAGGCCGGCAGCCGAACGTTTGTCGGTGACCCCGACAGCATGCGCCGTGCTTATGCCGAGATGGAAGCTCATGCCGATGCCCTGGAAGCCAAGCTCGCGACTCACGACGGTCCGTGGGCGCTCGGCAAGGATTACACCATGGCCGACATCATGTGGACCGTGAGCTTGTATCGCTTGAAGTGGCTGGGCTTAGCCGATACCTGGGAGTCCAGCGACAAACGTTCCCGCGTCGCGACGTATGTGGAGCGCGCGTTTCAACGGCCGTCGTTTCAGTTTGCCGTCATCAACTGGCCGTTTGCCTACGCGCCGTCGCCACACGTCGAGGAAATGGACACGTTTGGCGCAAAGCTCCGCTTCTTTGGTCAGCTGTTAACGCGACGCAATTGGCTCGAATACCACTTTGGCTGACGTTGCCTCGGGAAGATGTCCGCCGTTTACAAACTGGTCGGCGCCGAAATGTCGCCGTACTCCGTCAAGGTCCGCTCGTACTTTCGTGGCAAGGCGATAGCGCACCAATGGATCGTCGCGAGCGCCGCGGTGCGCGAGGAATACCGATCGTACTGCAGGATTCCGGTCATACCGGTCGTTGTGACGCCGCAGGATGACGGTATCCAGGACTCGACCCCGATCATCGAACGACTGGAGGCCGACCAGGGCGGTCCGAGCATCCATCCGGACGACACCGTTACGTATTTTCTGTCGTGCTTGCTCGAGGAGTTTGGCGATGAGTGGGCCAACAAATGGATGTTCCATTTTCGCTGGGCTCGTGAGGTCGACCAGCAAAGTGCAGCAACGCGCCTGGCGCGCACACGTGACCCGGAGGCGGCCGACGCCGCGTTGGCGCCGATGGTGGACAAGATCATTGAGCGCATGACCGGTCGTGTCTGGTTCGTTGGTTCGAACGCGCAAAACGCTCCGCAAATCGAGGCCGGTTTCGACGCTGCATTGGCGCTGCTGGATCGGCACCTCACGGCGCGCGCGTATCTTTTCGGTGCGCGGCCGTCGTTCGGTGATTTCGGCCTGGCACCGCAGCTGTACAGCGCATCGACCGATCCAACGGCCGGCGCACGGATCGCCGCACGGTACCCGAATGTATTGGCTTGGTTGCAGCGCATGCTTTGGCCGCGGGTCGAAGGCGATTTCGAGGACTGGACCACGCTGCAAGCGACCCTGTTGCCCTTCCTCACGGCGCAGGTTGGTACGCGTTTCATGCCTTGGACCGTCGCCAACCTAGCCGCTGTTCGCGACGGCCGCGAAGAGTTCAGCGTCGACCTCGATGGCCAGCGCTGGACCCAGAAACCGCAGAAGTACCATGCGAAATCTTTGGCGGCATTGCGGCAGAAATACGACGGCATTACCGATAAGAGCGCATTGGATCCGGTGCTCGAGCAGGCGGGTTGCCTGCAAGGCCTGCGGGCGACAGCATGATCGAACTGTTCACCGCGCCAACGCCAAACGGTCACAAGGTCTCGGTCACGCTCGAAGAGCTCGACTTGGATTACAAGGTTCGGGCGATCGACTTTAGCCGCAAAGAGCAAAAGGAAGACTGGTTCCTCGAGATCAGCCCAAACGGTCGCATCCCGGCACTCATCGATAACGAGCCGGCCGATGGGAGTAGCGAGCCGATCACCGTCTTCGAATCCGGCGCCATCATGACCTATCTTGCTGATAAGACCGGCGCCCTCTTGCCGGCCGAGCCGCGTGGTCGTATGGAGGTCATGCAGTGGCTGATGTTTCAGATGGGCGGGATCGGTCCGATGATGGGTCAGGCCAACGTCTTTTTGCGTTATTTGGACGAGAAGATTCCGACCGCCATTGAGCGCTACCAACGCGAATGCCGACGGCTCTTTGAAGTGCTCGACCGACGTCTCGGCGACAGCGAATGGCTGGCCGCATCCTTTTCGATTGCCGACATCGCGAACTGGTGTTGGGTGCGTACCTACCGCTGGTCGGACGTGTCGATTGACGAGCTGCCAAATCTGCGGCGCTGGCTCGATGCGATGAAGGAACGGCCGGCCTGCCGAATCGGCATCCAAATCCCGTACAAGCCCGAAAACCTGCTCAAGGACCAAGAGGCCAGAGATGAATTCGCAGCCAGAGCAAGAAGGTCACTGGCATGAGTGACGTAGTGCTATTCGAACAGCGCGGCAAGGTCGCGGTCATTACGATCGACTATCCACCGGTCAACGCCTTGTCGCATCCGGTGCGCGTCGGTCTGACGGCGGCGCTCGAGAGATTACGGACGAGCGACGAACTCGGTGCGGCGGTTCTGATCTGCGCTGGCCGGACCTTCATCGCCGGCGCTGATATTCGCGAGTTCGGCAAGCCACCGCTGGCGCCATTCACACCCGACGTACTGTTGAGCCTAGCCAACAGCCCAAAACCGATCGTCGCTGCCATGCACGGTACCGTTCTCGGCGGCGGTTTCGAAGCGGCGCTTGCGTGTCATTACCGTGTCGCATTGTCGGGCACCAAAGTCGGGCTACCAGAAGTAACGTTGGGACTGATTCCTGGCGCCGGAGGAACGCAACGACTGCCAAGGTTGGTCGGCGTCAAGACGGCCCTCGAGCTGATCACGTCCGGCCGGCATGTGGCGGTGGAATCGGACACGGGCCGCGAGCTCGTCGACGAAGTGGTGACCAGCGATGTGGACGACGCCCTGTTGCAGCAGGCGCTCGCGGCGGCCGAGGCGCTGATCGACGAGCGGGCCGAGCCTAAGAAACTGGCCGACGTCATACTGCAAAAGTCCGCTGACCACGACACGTTGTTTGGCGAATGGCGCGCGCAGATGGCAAAGAAAAAACGCGGGCTGCTCGCCGCGCAGCGTTGCATCGATTCGATCGAGAATGCCGTGCTGCTGCCGTTCGACGACGGTCTCGCCGAGGAGCAGCGCCTGTTTCAGGAGTGTCGGGCGTCATCGCAGTCGCGGGCGATGCGGCACGCTTTTTTTGCCGAAAGATCCTGCACCAAAGTCGAAAACGTCGACGACGCAGTCGAGCCCTTGCCGATAGCAACCGTCGCCGTGATTGGGGCCGGCACGATGGGCGTGGGCATTGCAATGTGCTTTGCCGATGCCGGCATGCCGGTCACGCTACTGGAAATAGATGCGGCAAAAGTTGCAGCCGGCCTCGAGAAGATCCGCGCCAATTACGAGCGCAGCGTCAGCCGCGGTCGAATCTCGGAAGCCGACAAAGATGCCCGCCTCGAACGGATTCACGGCACGACTCACTACGACGATCTTGCGGATGTCGACTTGGTCGTCGAAGCGGCGTTTGAAAGCATGCAGGTCAAGGACCAGATCTTTGCCACGCTGGACCGGGTGTGCAAGCCAGAGGCCATTCTCGCCAGCAACACCTCGTATCTAGACATCGATCAAATTGCGGCCGCCACCGGCCGCAAGGAACGTGTGATCGGACTGCATTTTTTCAGTCCTGCACACATCATGAAACTGCTGGAGATCGTCCGCGGCAGCCACACCTCGGACGAAACGCTCGTAACGTCCATCGCGCTCGCTAAGCGCATCCGGAAAGTCCCGGTGACAGTAGGCGTCTGCTACGGATTTGTCGGCAACCGAATGTACGCTCGCTACGGCGCCGAAGCGCAAAACCTGTTGCTGGAAGGCGCGACCCCCGCTGAGGTCGATGCCGCGATTCGGGACTGGGGTATGGCGATGGGGCCGTTTCAGGTGATCGATTTAACCGGCTTGGACATTGGCTACAAGGCCCGCAAGCACCAACCCAATCTTCCCGACGATCCAACCTATTTCGCGCTGTCGGCCGAATTCGTCGAAAGCGGACGTTTGGGGCAAAAAAGCGGCGCTGGGTTTTATCGATACGTTGACGGCGAACGTCAGCACGACGCTGAGGCGATCGCGCTGATTCGCAAAACCGCGGCGGCGCTGGGAGTCGAACAACGCACCTTCGATGCAGCCGCGATTCAGGATCGCTTGATCTCGGCGCTGGTCGACGAAGGCCGCGATGTGCTCGCGGAAGGTGTCGCTCAGCGAGCCAGCGACATTGATGTGATCTGGCTCAACGGCTACGGCTTTCCGCGTCACCGCGGCGGGCCGATGTGGTACGGCGACGAAGCCGGCCTGTAGTTAGCCGGCCGCGTTACTGGCGTCGCGCCTTAAGCGCCACGCACGCGATCGATGATTTCGCGCGCCGCGTCGGCGGCTTCCGGCGCGACATCGCCGCGCCACGCGACGTGTTGGTCCGGACGAATCAGTACGAGATTGCGCTCATACAGCTTCGCGGCTTTCGCGTTGTCGACTGCCACGACATCAAGCGGTATACCCGCCGAAGCGGCAGCGCTCACCAGGCTGTCGCCGGACGCGCCGTTGAATGTCAACAGTGTGTAGCCGGGCCCGAACAGGTCGAACAGCTGTTGGCCATCGTCGAGAAACACGTTTGGCGGTCTGCCGCCCGGCCATGTCGATGGCTCGTAGTGTTCCCACTCGTATGCCGGTGGATTGCCGTTCTCGTGACAGATGACCGGCGAATCGTCGTAGCGATAACCCCACTCGATGCCCCACGCGTCGTTCTCGAGATTGCCCGCCTTTTGTATGTAGGCGCCAATCTTTTTTCGAGCGGCGTCGCCTGCCGGCCCGTCGGCCTGAAAGTCGTCCGGGCAATTCGCATTGATCTGGAAGCGGATCGCTGAATGCCGTGCCGAGGCCAAGCGATTGCGCGCACCGACGTGGCGGCGCTCGACTTCGTAAGCCTCGAAGAGTTTCTCGCCACCCCAGCCTTTGACATTAGCCGCCAGCACCCAGCCAAGCGCCATGGCGTCACCGACACCGGTGTTCATGCCGTAGCCGCCTGTTGGTATTACCTGGTGGACAGAGTCACCAGCAAGCCAGACTCTGCCCGACCCGTAATTGTCGGCGAGCCCGAGTCGGGGATACCAGGGATTGGCGACCAGTACCTCACAGTCAAACTTGCAGCCGAGCAGTTTGTACAGAAACTCCTCGGGCGGCATTTCTTCGACTTCCGGGTACAACGGTATCGACACGTGGATGGTCCAGGTGTCTTTGTCGTTTTGCGAAATGATGCTCCAGCGCAGCGGCGATTGCAGATGCCACGCGATGCCATAGCGCTCGAAGACCTCGAGATCGTTCGATCGCCAATGAATCATAAACATTGGGTCGATTCTTGGCGCGTCGGCGGGCGGCTCACCCCGCGCGCTGTCGCGGTAATCGCTGCGGTCGTCGTTGTCCAGAAAATCACGCGGCGTAATGGTATTGATGGGAATACCGAGGGCCTGGCGAGCGACACTGCCGGCCCCGTCGCAGCCAGCGAGAAAATCGGCACGAATCTCCTTGGTTTCATTCGTCTCGGTCGAGCGAATGGTGGCAGTTACGCCGTCGGCATCCTGAGTCAACGACACGAGTGCCCAGCCAAACATCAGCGAGATGTGCTTGCTGTTCTTTTCCAGATTCTCTTTAAGCACCGGCTCCAACAGGACCTGCGAGACTCGCATGCCAGGCTCCAACGCCATGGTGCCGTCGTTGTCTCGGGCGAGAATCTCGCGCATCTCGTTCACACTGGGGTAGTCGAACCGGGCCAGTTCGGTGTCGACGAGATCTTCGCACCAGATCACCGAAACGGGATGGTCTTCCGGTACGGCAACGGCACGCAGCTTGTCCACGACCCCCAGGCGGCGGAAGATTTCCATGCTGCGGCCATTTGTGATGTCCATTTTCGGATGGCGCGTCGTGCTGGGATTACGCTCGACGAGAATGGCGTCGACCCCGTGGTGGTCGAGCTCGTGCGCCAGCAGCAAACCGACGGGGCCGCCGCCGGCAATCAGTACCGGAGTGCTAAGCATTTTTGAAACGATCCCCCCATTGAACCGTATGTAATATAGAAACCGGATGTAGGCCCGCCGGATGGTCAGCGGGGAACACGTCTCCGTCGGAGAAATGCTCCAGTATGTGACCGTGCGGATCGCGCCAGTAATCGAACACCTGGCTGCCGAGCACGTGCTTACCGATGCCCCACTGCGGCGTGTAGTTCTTCTCCGCCAGATAATCGTGGCCGACCATCACGTCATCCCAGTCGTTGACCTCAAAGGCGGCGTGCTGCAGCTGACCGGCATTCTCCTTGCGGCCCATCAGAAACACCGTGTGATGGTCGGTGGGAATCTCGCCTCGATCACAGCGCATGAAGGCGCCGACCACGTTCGCTTCGTTCTCCATATAAATGTCGTCGGACGTGACGAAACCAAAGCGGTCTTTGTACCAAGCTTCGCTAGTGCGGAAATCCGCCACGAAGAGCACGACGTGTCCCAGACGCTTCACGTGGGACGGACCCGCCGTTAGCCTGACCGGTTCGCCGCGGCGCGCGCGATTTTCGCCGGAGTTGATCGGCACGCGTTGCTCCGGTGTCACCGGCTCGACCTCCTGCCAGCCGAAGAACCCGTCGACCTCGATCCCCTGTGGATCCGTGAAGCGAACGCGCCGCCCGCCGCCCGGCGTCGGCATGGTTTCGATGGCCGATGCGCCGTCCATCGTCGCCAATTGCTCGAGATCGCTCGCCGCGCTCATCTGAAAACCCACTCCAACGAAGGCGGCGTCGCCTTGCTCGACCACATGGACAAACGGGTCTCGGCAGGTGCCGCGGCTGTACAGAACCGGAACGCCGTCCGGTGTTTCGCTGCGGCTGACGATCAGACCGAAATCCTCGAGAAAGGTCTGCATTACGTCGAGATCGGGTGCGCGAAACCGCAAATAGGCGAGATCCGCCGCTTTTGGACCTGAGGCCGGGGAATTCATAGAAACTCCATTGATTCCAATTTACTGGTTTGAAATGTGTTGACCAGCACGCTCTATTTACCTATATTTTGCACCCATACAAAAAATAAGTAAATCGCCCGGCCGGCCCTCGATCATAGCGAGGGCCTTTTCGCAGTCCAGGCGGCGCACGACGTCAACGGTTTGCACATCTTGCTGGGGGGCGGATGAACCGAACAAGCGCAATCAAGCTGCCGGCGGGTACCGATCCATGGCCGGCAATCTTTCTGGCGATGCTTCACGCATGACGTTGCCGGAAAGCACCATTGACCTATTCAGCGACGAGACGCTGGCGAACACCGCTGCGGCGTACCAGGCGCTTCGCGACACCGGTCCGATTGTCTTTCTGCCGGCCAACGACTTGTTCGCGGTGACGCAGTACCAGTCGGTCAAGCAAGCGCTGCGCGCCGATCTCGTCTTGGTCAATAGCAAAGGCGTCGCCGCCAATCCGATCATCAATGACACGACGGCCGAGGCAACACTAACCAGCGACGGCGAGACGCATCTGCGGCGCCGCGCGATTCTGATGCGCCCGTTGACGCCACGCGCGTTGGAAGACGTCAAGCAACGTATTGACGAGACCGCCGACCGGTTGGTGCAGGACCTGATGGCACGCGACGAGTTTTGCGGAGTCGCCGATTTTGCGTCTCATTTGCCGGTATCCATCGTTGCCGATCTCGTCGGGTTGGAGGAATCCGGGCGCGAGAACATGCTCGAGTGGGCCGCGGCGACGTTCAATGCGCTCGGCCCGCTGAATGGCCGCACCCAGGCTGCGCTACATACAGCGGCCGACCTCATCCAGTACGTTCACCAGCTCGGTCCGGATCGGGTCCGCGACGGTGGGTGGGCTGCCCGCATTCTCGCCGAGGCGCAAAGCGGTGTGCTCACCCCCGGCGAAGGCGCGATGATGGTGGTCGACTACGTAGCGCCGAGTCTGGATACGACGATTCTCGCCAGTGCGCAGATGCTGTGGCGACTGGCATCGACCGACGGAGCCTTCGACACGCTGCGCAGCAATCCGGATCTGGTGCCGAGCGTGGTCAACGAGAGCGTTCGTCTGGCGTCGCCGATTCGCGAATTCACGCGTTACGCGGCGAGCGACTACGAGGCGGATGGCTTGACGATTCCCGCCGGTGGCCGGGCCGCTATGTTGTATGCCAGCGCAAACTGGGATGAGCGCCACTACGCCGACGCCGATCAGTTTCAGGTGGATCGCAATCCACGCGATCACCTTGGGTGGGGCCATGGCGCCCATACCTGCGCCGGGATGCATCTTGCGCGGCTCGAAATGGAAGCGCTTGCCCGGGCGCTGATCCGACACGTGAAAAAAATCGAAGCCGACGAGCCCGTGCCCTTGGTCAATAACGTCCTGCAGGGCTTTGCGGCAATCCCAGCCCGTCTGCACTGAGAAGGATCGATAAATGGATTACGCGGACTACATCAAGAGCGTCAAAGACTATATCCGCCTGCCGCTGGTTTATAACCATTGGTACGTTGCCGGTCTTACTGACGAGTTTGGACCCGAGCCCACCGCGAAGACACTGCTCGAGCGTTCGATCGTGTTCTATCGCACCGATTCCGGTGAGCTCACGGCATTCCAGAACCGCTGCCTGCATCGCTCATTCCCGCTGTCCGAAGGTTACCGCGAAGGTGACAACCTCGTGTGTCGCTACCACGGAATACGGTACGCCCCCGACGGCACGATCGCGCGCATACCGTGCCAGGAGCAGGCATCCAAACGCCGCCTGCACAAATACCCGACACGCGAGATGGGGCCGTTTGTCTTCATCTGGATGGGCGATACCGATCTGCCCTACGAGGAGAAGCTACCGGACCTGCCGTTTCTGGATGACCCAGCATTTCGCACGGTATCCGAAGCGGTAACGATCAACGGCAGCTACCTGCTCATGCAGGAGAACCTCAACGATCTGACCCACTTCGCGTACCTGCACAAAGACACGTTTATGTTCGACGACTTTTTCTTTGACCTGCCGACGGAGGTCAAAAAAGTCGATGGCGGCGTTTGGTGCAATCGCACCGACACGCACCCGATGCGCGCGATCGCCGCGTTGCCACCTAACATTCAGGAAAAGGTGCGCGGCAAACCGGCCGAGCGGCGCGACGGCGGCATGTCAATCTCGCCCGGCGTTTTCAAGGGCTATGCACCCATCTTCATCGGCGAGCCAGACGCACCGGATCGTGAGGTTTACCAGCAACACATCGTGCACTACCTGACGCCCGAGACGCGGTCGAGCACGCACTACTTCTGGTCGATGACCAACGATTTCGCCTTGGACGACGATCAGTACTACACCGGCCTGCGGGCGCATCTGTCGAAGGGTTTCTCGGAGGACAAGTGGGCCTGCGACAACATGCAGCGCCTGTTGGACAACGACGACGTCGACTATCGAGAAATGATCATTGCCGGCGATCAGGCGGGACTTCTGTTCCGGCAAGTCATGCTCGACTGGGTGAAACAGGAACATTCCGGCTAGTAACGAGGAAAGCGGGGGGAAACGCAATGCAAGTACTACTGAAGCGTCTGGTTGGTGCCGCGGCACTGACCGGTCAGGTCATTCTTTATTCGACCTTTGCGATTGGCAATGCACTGGCGCAAGAGGAATCGGAGGCCAGGCTCGAAGAGATCGTCGTGACTGCGTCACGACGCGCCGAGTCCATCCAGGACTCATCGCTAATTATCGAGGCCTTCGACAACGAAAAGATTTTCCAGAAGGGTCTAACAACGCCGGTTGGACTCACCACGGCCGTGCCCAGTTTGCAGATCGGCATGGCCGGTCCGCAGCTGCAGATGTTTATCCGCGGCGTCGGCAGCCCCAATGCGACGGTTGTAGGCAGCCCGGCGATTGCGCTCAGCAAAGACGGCTCCTACCTCGCGCGCACGCAATCGCTGCACCCGTCGTTCTTCGATCTGGAACGAATCGAAGTACTTAAAGGGCCGCAGGGTACCCTCTACGGTCGCAATGCTACCGGCGGGGCGATCAACCTGATCACGAAGGCACCGGTGCTTGGTGAGTTCGGCGGCTACGGGGCGCTCGATTTCGGCAACTTCAGCAAAAAGCAGATCGAAGGCGCGGTCAATCTGCCGGTCGGCGATGAGTTTGCAACGCGTGTTTCGTTCTTCGGGATTGATCGTGCTGGCTATTTGTCCGACGGCACGATGGACGACGAGCACTGGGCCCTGCGCGTGCAGACGCTTTGGGAGCCCAACGACCGAGTGTCGTGGACGCTGCAGGGGCAATATGCCGACTATCGTGGCCGCGGCCTAGGAGGCTTTTCGTTTGCTGGTGCAGCTGATCCCTGGCAAGCGATGTTTCCCGCTGGCAATGCCGTCATCCTCGCGAACGTGTTCGGCAATGGCCAGGCGTTTCCGGATTTCGTATTTCCTTTCATTACCGATGCGGAAGATCTCGGTCCGGCGCCGACGCCACCGTTCCCACCCGGAACCTCGTTCTTTTCGGGTGTCGATCTGATTGAGGACAATGCGTTCCAGGAAATGCAGATCTGGGATATCAGCTCCACGTTGATCGTCGACATGGACTTTGCGACCTTGACGGTAGTGCCGTCGTATCAGGAGGTTGAATCCACATTCCGTAACACGCCGGGGCCACGCTTCGGCATTCTTGATCCGCTGAACGGCGGTGCGCCGGAAACCTCGGAAGCCGCGACGCTCGAAGTGCGCTTGAGCAATGAAACCGACAAGTTCGATTGGGTCGCCGGTATCTATATTTTCGATGAAGACCAGTTCGGTCCGACCCGCGTTGACCAAGGTCCGGTCCAGAATCTCTTTGTCGACAACAGCTTCGAAACCGAAGCATTCGGCGTGTTCGCCGAAACGGTCTACAGTTTCAACGACACAACGCGGCTGATTACCGGCGTGCGCTACAGCGACGATGAAATCACCAAGCCGGATTTCAGACGCTGGTCGATATCCGAGGCGCTCAATTGCCCGCCGACTGCGCCAAACCGTCAGGTCGTAAACGGGGTCGCTGCCTGTCTCGTATCCGGGCCGACGACCGATACGGTGAGCTTTGACAGCTTCGACTGGAAGGTTGCGCTCGAGTACGACTTGAGTCCTGACAACATGGTCTTCTTTACCGCCAGTACCGGCTACAAGGCCGGCGGTTTTCCAGCGGTTGTTGCGCAGGCCTTCGACCCCGAAGAACTGGACGCGTACGAGATCGGGTTCCGGAACCTGTTTCTCGACGGCCGCCTGCAGTTGAACGGCGATATTTTCTACTGGGACTACACGGACCGACAGGAGAATGTCGTGGGTGCTGACGACCTCGGTATCATCGGCCAGTCAGTGGTTAACGCCGGCTCGACGACCATTCAGGGCTTTGGCTTTGACATGCTGTTTGCCGCGACCGACCAGGACTTGATTCGGTTCGGCGCTGAGTTTCTCGACGCTGAGTACGACACGTTCACGTTTACCCAGGGCGCGCCGTTTACACCGCCGTCGGTAACCTGTCCGACGAGTCCGACCGGCGTAACGCTGATGTTGCCGCCGCCGTTCGGGCCAACGCCAGAGCTCTTGATTGATTGTTCGGGCTTTGAGGCGACCCGGTCACCGCGCTGGACGGCCAACGTCGAGTACACCCACACGTTTGTTTTAGAAGGTGGCGCGACGCTTGCGGCCAATATCAACGGTTCGTACAAAGATGAGACTTGGCTAACGGCGCTGTTTCTCGAACAGCAGCGAGTGCCGGATCTGATGCTGTGGAACGCAAGTCTTACGTATCGCCCATCCGACGAACGCTTCACCGTGGTTGCCTACGTCGACAACATCGACGAAGACGCCAGTTTTACGTCGGGTCTGAACCACACGCAGATCTACCAACTCGTCGGACTGAGCCCGACGCTGCCGCGAACCTACGGTTTGCGGGTTCGCTACGACTTCTAGCGGCTGCGGGAAATTGCCATGGCTAATTCAACGATAGGGCTGCCGCACGGGTTGGCGCTGAAAATCGCGACGATCTTGCTCGGGCTTGCCTTCCTGTTTTTCGGTGCTCTGAAGCTGGCCGGCGTCCCGGACATCGTCGCGATGTTCGAGACGTTCGGTCTACCGGCTGGCTCAAACTACGCGATCGGCGCGCTCGAAGTGGTTGGTGCGATTGGTTTGTTTGTCCGACCGGTTGCGCGCTATGCGGCATTGCTGTTGCTGGCTATTGCGGTGGGTGCGGTGATCACGCATGTGATCAACCCGCCATTGCAGCAGGGTGTGCCGGCGCTAGTGCTGCTCGCTGTCGCAGCGTACGTCGCCGTTGGTAGCGGAAAGTCGAGTACCGCAGTCAACGCCTAATGTGTTCCCCCAGCGCGAGGTGCCGGCGAGAGTTTTCTCTCGTCGCGCATCTCGTGTTTTTTGGCCGGCGTATCAGACGCCTTCGAGCAATTCCCGGACGGCGGGGTTGGCCTCTTTCGACGCCCTGATTCGTTCGGTGCCGTACTCGACGATCGGATGGCGATGATCGAGTATCGCTGCCACATAAGACGGTCTTAGCTGCAGGCGTCGCCAATAGGCGGCACACGCCGGCCGGTCGTCGGAATTAACGAACACGTCTAGCGCGGATACCTGTACCAGCCGTTCAAAGACGACCAACCAGGATACGTCGGCAAGCGTGAACGGTTTGCCGACTATCCATGGGCCGCCGCTCGATTCCAGTTGCTGCTCGAGGGCATCGAGGTGCGCATGCATGTGGGTGCGCGAATCGCGCAAGAATCCACCGAGCAGCGGATTACTGCCGAAGATTTCCAGCCCCTTCATTTTGAGCATCAGAAAGAGCATCGGCATGCGTTTGTTGTGATGAAAGAGCAAGCCTTCGAAAATTCGCCATGTCGCGATCTTTTCGATCATCGTCGCAAACAAGGGTAGGGTCTGTCCCGGTACGGCATTGCCGGCGCTTGTCGCCATGTTGCGCATCGGATCGGTGGTCAAAGACGAGCGGTCGATCCATTCCTCCATGGTTTGTCGTAGCGTACTGTCATCGGGCACGAGTCCGGCGACGCCCGGCGGGCAGTGTTGAGCCGCGTACCGTATCTGCTCATGAGACTGGTAGATCGGGTGGCCGTTGTGCACGAGCACCGGCACGGTACCGCCAGGATTGACGCGACGAAAATGAGCGCGTGTCGTCTCATAGGCGCCGGTTTCGATCAGGTCGATGTGGTGGCTTTTGTAAGGTATCTGCAGCTCCGCCATGCAGACCCGGACCTTCATCGAGCAGACCGACAGCGCGTTGTGATAAAGCTCGAACTCCTGCTCGTGCGGCAGATCGATATCGGCCTGCAAACCGCTGCCCACTGGATGCGCCACACGCCGACGGTTTTCGAGAAACCAGGCAGTGACGAGAAGTGCAACGACCGTGAGAATCAGTGCTGTCATGTCGGCAAATATCCTGGTTAGGGCGTCGTTAGGAATTCTTTTGGGGCGGCCATTCCACCGACGGTATCGATAGTCTTTGCGCTCGACTAGCGCGCTGTGGTCTAACGGGGCTCAACTGCCAATCGGCTGTGCCGCGAAAATCGAGCAGGTCAGTTCGCCATCGCGACCAAAATCCAGGCGAGCGATCTGCCCGGGGCTGACCGCGTGGACGCCGCTGGTCGCGCCTGTCGAGACCAGATCGCCAGTCTTCAATGCGCGACCACGTCGCGCGGTCACCTCGAGCGTGACTTGCAGCGACCGCGCTATGCCGCCTTGCAGCCGGAACGCGCCACCGTGGCCCACGGACACACCGTCGACAAACGCTTCGACGGCGAGGCTGCTCAGATCGCGCTGGCGCCAGTCGTCAATCGTTGGGCCAACGATCAAGCCCGCATGCGCACCGAAGTCCGCGACGACCGCCGCGGCACCGTGTGTGGGCAGTCCCGGCAACGGGCTCCCCGCAGTTTCCAATCCGATCCGCAGCTCGGCAACCATCGCGAGCGATTCCTCGACGGTCCACGTCGTCTTGTCCGGCGGTGCGTCGGTGCCGATTACCGCGACAAACTCCGCTTCGACGGCGGCAAAGCCATCGGCCGGCAACGGCATGGGTAGCGGTGTCGTGCCTAACGCATGATGAACGTGACGCTCAAACAAAGGGCCGATCATTCGGTCCGACCCAAAACGCGGCTGGGCGTCAGGCCGAATCTGACCGACTTTCCAGCCAACGATCGTATCCGGCCACAGTTCGATCGCGCGATCCTGAACCTGATACGCAGTGCTCAAGGTTGGTGGCACTCGACCGGGAAACTCGCTGAGCGTCGTCGCCGAGCGACGAGCGGCAACGAACCGCTCGGCTATGGCGTCTAGCGCATCCGGATCGAGCGCCTCGTTCGCGGAATTCGGCGAGTGGTACGTTGCCATCGATCAGGCAACCCCGACGTCCGACGACCAGTCAGGCTCACGCGGCTCCGGGTAGATCTCGAAGGTGTTCAGCGTCAGGCAAATCATGCAGTAGTAGCCCAGAATCCCGATCAGATCGACCATGCCGGCATCGCCGAGAGCGGCAACACCTTGCGCGTACAGCTCGTCAGCAATGTGCCGGTCGGTGAGGATGGCTTTGGCGATGTCGTAGACGACCTGCTCGTCGTCACGATCAAACGACGGCTTGTTGCCGAGTTTGATCGCGTCGACCGCGGCTGCCGTCGTGCCTGCCTTTTTCGCAAGCGGCGCATGTATCCACTCGAACTCGGCGCCCCAGTGCCGCGCCGTGACCAAGATGGCGAGTTCCGACAGCCTCGCCGGCAGCGACGTGTCGTAACGCAGATACAGTCCCAGGTTTTGCGCGCGATCGGCGAATTCCGGTCGATGCAGCCAAAAGGCAAGCGCACCGCCTATCCTGCCGCGCGGGCCGGCAACGACCGTATCGTGCACGGTTTGCTGCTCAGGCGTCAGCCGCGTCGTATCGGGAAGGGGCAAGCGCTTCATTGGTGATCACAGAGGTTGATTCGTTTCGACAATCAACTTGCCGAAGTTGGAGCCATGCAGCAGGCCGATGAACGCTTCCGGTGCGTTCTCGAGACCGTCGACCCGGTTTTCACGGTAGTGAATCTTGCCCTCTGCAATCCACTCGGCCATCTGCTCGCGGAACCGACCCATGTGTTCCGGGTAGTCCTGCATCGTGACGAAGCCTTGGATCTTGAGGCGCTTCACCAGCACCGTGCGCATGAATTGCGGCGTCCGGTCCGGGCCTTCCGGCAGTTCGGGCGAGCCATAAAAGGACATCAGACCGCAAACGGGGATGCGCGCCTTGGTGTTCAGCAGCGGTAGCACCGCATCGAAAACTTTGCCGCCGATGTTTTCGAAATAGATGTCGATACCGTCACTGCAGGCGGCCTGTAGCTGCTCGGCGAAATCACTGGCGCGATGATCGATGCATTCATCGAAGCCCAGCGCTTCTTTGGCGTGTTTGCACTTGTCGGCGCCGCCGGCGATGCCGACCACTCGGCAGCCTTTGATCTTGCCGACCTGGCCAACAGTAGAACCGACCGGGCCGGTTGCCGCAGCAACGACCAGCGTGTCGCCCTCCTTGGGCTGGCCGATTTCCGTGAGGCCCATGTAGCCGGTAAACCCGGGCATGCCGAGTATGCCGAGCGCGTAAGACGGGTTATCCGGTTGCTTGCCGAGTTTGCGCAGCCCCTCGCCGTTTGAAACGAGGTAGTTTTGCCAGCCGGTCGGCGCCACGACCCAATCGCCAACGTCGTAGTCGCTGTTGTTGGATGCTTCGACCTGGCAGACCGCCGAGCCGATCATCACGGCATCGATGTCGACCGATGCCGCATAGTTTTTCGATGCGCTCATGCGGCCGAACATGTACGGGTCTAGCGACAGATAAATGCTGCGCAACAGGACCTCACCGTCGCCCGGCGTCGGCTTGTCGACCGCTTCCACGCGAAAGTTCTCTACTTTGGCAGCGCCGTCCGGCCGCGAGGCCAACACGACCCGGGTGTTCTTTTCTTGGTTGTTTGTCATCGATCTGTACCTGTCATGAGAATTCATAGCTGATGGCGAACTGGTCGAGCGCCTTTCTGACGGCCTGCTGCGACTCACTGGTCGCGTTCTGCGCGTTAGGAACCGAAATCCGTGCAACTAGCCCGCGTCGCTCGTCTTTGACCACTTCGATACGGCTGGCCGGTTCGACGTCGCGCACGGCCGCACCGAGAACACGCTCGATGGCGCGCATCTGCAGCGCTGGCTTGAAGATTTTGCCGACCGCGGTGAGCGGCATGGTGTCGACGAGTTCGATATGGACCGGCGCGGCGGCGCGTTCGCTGACGTGCTGTTTCGCAAACGCCAGCAGTTCAGCGGCAAGGGCATCCCGGTCGCCGCTGAAGTCGTCGCTGACCGTCACGAAGGCGCAGGGCAATTCGCCGGCGTAGGCGTCCGGTTGGCCCACCGCAGCGGCGAGCATAACGGCCGGATGCTTGGTGAGGGTGTCTTCGATGCCCTTGGGGTCGATGTTGTTGCCGCCGCGAATGATCAGATCTTTCGCGCGCCCAACCATGTAGAAATAGCCGTCCGCGTCCTCGCGCGCGAGGTCACCGGTGATGAACCACCCGTCAAAAAACGCGCCCTCGTTGGCCGCTTGCTGCTTGTAGCCCTGGAAGACATTTGGGCCTTTGATGACGATGACCCCGACCTCGTCGGTCTCGCAGTCGCGCACGTACCGGTTGTCGTCATCGAGGATGACGCATTTCATCTGTTGGTACGGATAACGCATGCCAATTGAGCCGAGGCGCTTCTCGCCGTGCAGCGGGTTCGAACTGCTCGCCAAGGTGCCTTCCGTGAGACCGTAGCCTTCAATGATGTTTGCGCCGGTGTAGTCCTGAAACTGCTTGAAGACGGCCGCGGAAATAGGGGCCGCGCCACAGCTGACGTATTCGAGCGACGAGATGTCGATGCCGTCGAGCGGTCGCGACAGCAGCGCGGAGACGACGGTCGGCACGGTGTTGAACATCGTACCGCGGTATTTGGCGACCAACGGCCAGAAATTATCGAGCAAGCCTCGGGTACGAAATCCCAATGGCGTCAGGAATACCGCGTGCCCGCCACTCGCAAAGAAATTCAGGCCGGTGTTGTAAACCGCGTTTACGTGAAACAGCGGCAGCCCGCCGATGCCAACACTGTTTTCGGTAAGGTCGCTGTAGTCCGCCTTTAGCCCGGCGACGTGCATCTGGTTGCGATGGCTGATCTGCGCGATCTTCGGCGTGCCGGTCGTGCCGCCGGTATGGAAGTAAACGCCGATGTCTTCCGGGTCGATGTCGCGCTCGAAAACGAGTTTGTCGGCGGGCTGCGCGTTCAGCGCGGCGGTGAAGTCGATGATCGGAACTCCGCCGGGCGTTTGCCCCGGCGACGGCTGCGCTGTACCCAGGGAATTGACCTGCAGCACCACTTTCAGGGTCGGTACGTCGTCGACGATCGCTAGCGTCTTTTCCCAGATATCGAAGTCGACCGTGGGGCCGAGCACGATAAGCGCCTCGGCGTCGGACTCTGTCATGATGTCGCGCAAAGCCACGGATTCGAGCATGTAGTTGATTGGGCCGGCGATCCCCAGCGCTTGCGTGCCCCATAAGGCGAAATGGTTCTCGGCAACGTTGGGAAGGAGTATCGACGTCACACCACCAATGCTGACGCCCGCCGCGTGCAGCGCATTCGCGGTCTGCGTGACCCGCGCCAACAATTGCCGGTAGGTAACCACGAGCGGGTCTTCATCCAGCGCGGCCGTGAATTGAAACTTCAGCGCCGGCCGCTCGGCATACGTAGTTGCGGCCTTTTGAATGAGGTCATAAGCGTTGTCACCTCGCCAGCGTTGCCGGCTGGGTGTCTGCTCGAACTCCTCGATGTCGGCGAGGCTAGTGATGCTCAAGGTCTCAGGCCTTCTGTTGGCGTCGGGCGCAGTTTTCATTGAGAAACGGGTGACCGCCGAGGTAGTCGGCCCAGGCGGTGGCAAGAGCAGCGGCACTGCCACGACCGAAAACGATCCGATCGGGTTTGGCGAGCAGCGCGGTAGCGCCATTCAACATGGCGCGTATGTGGCCGTTGGTATCCAGCAATGAAATGAAATCGGCGCCGGCGCCAGTCAGGCAGCAAAACACCATGTCGCTGGTGCTAGCGCGCAGTCCGTCGATTGCGTCGCGATCTTGCTGAGACAGCGCCTCGGCATCTGCCACGATAAACAGCGGTTTGTAGCCGGCGATCTCGTCGATACGCGTCAGGGTTTCGTCGGTGGGCTCGAGCGCTTGCGCGAAGCCTTCCGGCAAAACCCGACCACCCACATCGTCGTCGAGAACGCCGTGGTCGATGTTCGGCATCTTCGGAAAGGGTGGCGGTTTGCCGGCATCGCGATCCGCGCGAAACTGCCGATCTCGCTCGCTGGCCGCGACCGGGTCGGTGATGCAGACGATTTTGCCGAGTGCGATGGCCGCTTCGGTGATCGCCATCACATGCGGCGAGCGCTCCGTCTGCACCGTGTCGAGCAGCGACTCGTCGGCCTCGTCGCGGAGCACCGCGACGAGTTTCCACGCCAGATTGAAGGCATCGCGAACGCCCGAGCACAGGCCCTGGCCGAGAAACGGCGGCATCTGATGGGCGGCGTCACCGATAATAATAATGTTGCCATCGCGCCAGGATTCGGCGACCAAACCGTGAAATTGGTAGACGGCACTGCGCTCGATCGTCACGGTGTCCGGGTCGACCCAGCGCGATATACGTTGCCGAATGGACTCGGGGCGGGTGACTTCTTCGGCCGATTCATCGGGCCGAAGCATGAATTCCCAACGATGTCGTCCTGGACCTGACTGCGTGCTGGTCGTCGGCCGTTCCGGGTCACACAGCTGGCGGCCTTTATCGGAAATCACCTCGACTCCGTCTGCGAGCGTCACATCCACCACGAGCCACGGTTCGTCGAACCCAAGATCGATCATGCCGGCGCCCAGCGTCCGCCGGACGATGCTGCGGCCGCCGTCGCAACCGACCGCATAGCGTGCCGTCAGCGTCCTCGGGCCGTCCGGCGTCTCGACCGTGGCCGTAACACCCCGGCGGTTTTGCTGAATTGCCGTCACTTCCCAGCCTAGGTTGACACTAACGCCGGGCAGCTCCGCGAGGCGAGCTCGCATGGCCGCCTCGAAAGACGGCTGATGAAACATGTTGGCGAAGTGATAACCGGTTGGCGCGAGTTCCGATTGATAACGAGCGACCAAAATCTCGTCGTCCTTATTGACGAATTCGTAGCCATACGACGGCCGGCTCGCTGCAACGACCGCATCAGCAACGCCGATCATGCCGACCTGACGCAGCACTTCGTGGTCCATCGCCACGGCGCGCGGCAAGCGGTAGACCGCCGTATCGCGCTCGACAACGCATACGCTGAGTCCGGATTGCGCGCACAATGCCGCAAAGGCGGCCCCGACCGGACCGAGACCGATCACCAAGACATCTGGATTCGAGTCCATCCGGTTGGGCCAGCGCCGTCAGGCGTGCTGCGCTTTGACGGACCGCACCGTTCGAAGCGCGGTCCAGAGCAACCAGGAAAAGATAACAAGGTCAAAAATCGGCACGATCAGTGGAATGGCGCCCTGAATGTAACCGTTGATCGCCGCAATCGGCGCAAGCACGCTGATCGTCATTGCTGCGAAGGCGCTGGCGAACGGCCAGGGTTTAGCCGCAAACGACATGGCCACCAGCAGTGCGATAACAATCAATGGCGGAATCATTAGCGCGCCCAGCACGACGTATTCACCGAGCACCATGACGGCGATGAGTGCGGCGACGATACGCAGAACCGCCGGAAGAGTCATGAGCGATCGCCCCTCAGGAAACCATGCGTTTGAAGCTGTCCGCGTGCTTATCGATAAATTGATGTTTGAGCGCGCCAATAACGTGCGCGCCGATGATCAATACCGACAGGTAGGGCAGCACGACTTTGTGCAGCAGTCCAAACGGTTTGATCGCCTCCATGTCTTTTTCCCACAGCAGCGGCACATCCCAAATAAAGAAATGCGACCATTTGCCGCCATAGGTAGACATGATGTAGCCGGTCACCGGTACCGATAGCATCAACAGGTACAGAACAATATGCGCTGATTTCGCCGACACGCGCTCCCAGGTTCGCAGCGAGCCGTGCAGCGCCGGCGTGGACGTACGCAAGTGCCAGACGATGCGGACCAACACCAATCCGAGCACCAGAAATCCGATGGTCTTGTGCACGACGTAGTAGCCCTGCCGCCACTCTACGTCGTACGGGATCATCGACGTAAAAAAGCCCATCGGTATCAGTGACAAGAACAGGATCGCCGTCGTCCAGTGCAGGTAACGCGAAATGCGGCCAAAGTGCGTATCGGAATTTGTCGTTGGCAAGTCCAAGGTATCGGTGCGCTTGCTCTGCCAAAAGGCAACCCGCAGCAGAAACAACCCGGCCGCAGCACTCAGGATGGCAAAACCCCACAACACCGGCGGTTTGAAGTCATCCGTGGGAAACAGAGCTTCACGCGGCGACTCGAAGAAGCCGGTGCCGCGCGCGAATAGGAACCACCCGACCACGGTGAAGCATCCCAATGCCGCCAACACGGTGCCACTGGTCCGCACGGCCGGTGCTGCGTGGTTTAACGCGAACGCGATGAGCAGCGATGCAACGACAATGGCAAGGGCAATCCAGCTGTCAATGTGGCCCGCCAGCCGGTGATACTCTTCGAGGTCCGGCAGTCCGGACTCGGCAACAGCCGCCGCTTCCTGGCCGAAAGCGGGCACACCGATCGCTAGGGTGGCAAGAGCAACGAGTGCCAGCGCGAATCGAATCGCCACCTGCCCACTCATCTGATATAGCTCACGCCGTCGTCTTTGACGACCTTGTTTTCGATAAAGCCAATCTGTTCGATATCGACGCGGACGACCTGGCCTTCGCGGAGCCATGGCTGGCCGTCGCGGAATAGCGCGACACCGGCGGACGTGCCGGTTGCGATCACGTCGCCCGGCACGAGCGTGAACGCTGTGGACATGTATTCAATGAGCGTCGCAATGTCGAAAAGCATCTCGCCGGTGTTGAAATTTTGTTTTTCTTCGCCGTCCACGGTGACGGTGACCTGCAGCGTTTCCGGCGCGGTGAGTTCGTCTTTGGTCACCAAGACCGGTCCCATCGGGCAATGTGAGTCCCAGGACTTGCCCATCGTCATCGTCATCGCGGCGCGTTGCCAGTCGCGGATGGTCACGTCGTCGATGATGGTGTAGCCGGCGACAACGTCAAAGGCGTTGGCTTTGTCGACTCGGCGCGCGGTTTTGCCGATGACGACACCGAGTTCGCCTTCGTAGTCGAGCTGCTCGGACTCCGGCGGCAAATGGATACCGTCGTAGGGACCGTTGACCGACGTGTTCTGCTTGTTGAACATGATCGGCGTTGTCGGCAGCGTCAGGCCGCGCTTTTGCTTGATCTCGTCAGGAATCTCATCGAAATGAGCTTCGTAGTTGAGGCCGATCGCGAGGACCCGCGGCGGTTTCAGCACCGGGCTTTCGAGCTTTACGTCCGCGAGCGCGATCGCCGCGTCTCCCGATTCAGCGGCGGCTTTCGCGCGTGCCATCAGCGCATCGCCGCCCTGCAACAGCTCGACCATGTCGGCTGGCACAGCCGGGTCGGCAGCATGCAGATCGACGATGTTTTCCCCGCGCAAGGCGCCGATACGCGTTGCGCCGTCGTGAGTGAACGTAAGGAGCTTCATTCTTGTCGTCCCCGCAGTTTTATTTGGATAATTTGGCAAGAAGCCTATGAAAAGCAGATTATATATGCTTGTGTGCAAAAATAAAGTCTTATAGTATGCCTCCCTTCGCACAATCGCGCATGCCAAAACCGATGTCCCAACGGACCGGCCTTTACATCGACGGTGCCTGGGTAACGCCTACCGGCTCGGACCAGCTCGACGTCGTGAACCCGGCCACCGAGGCTGTGATTGGCCACATCTCGTTGGGCTCGGCCGACGACGTCAACCGCGCGGTCGCCGCAGCACGGACAGCGTTTCCGACATTCGCTGCTTCGTCCCGCCAATCGCGCCTCGACTTGTTGGAGCGGGTAATCGAGGCGTACCAAGCGCGTGCCGACGAGCTCGCCAAAGCGGTCTCCGCTGAAATGGGTGCACCCATCACGCTGGCGAAACGCGCGCAGGTACCGAGCGGCGCGGCCCACCTGCAAACGGCGCACTCGGTCCTTGAGAATTTCGAGTTCGCCAGCGACCTCGGCCGCAGCCGGGTCGTCAAAGAGCCCGTCGGTGTGTGCGGTTTGATCACGCCATGGAATTGGCCACTCAACCAGATTGCCTGCAAGGTCGCGCCGGCGCTGGCGGTCGGTTGTACGATGGTGCTGAAACCGAGTGAGCTGGCACCGCTGAGTGCCAATCTATTTGCTGACGTGCTGCACGACGCCGGCGTACCCGCTGGCGTGTTCAACCTCGTGCAAGGTACCGGCAGCACGGTCGGTGCGGCCATTGCTGGTCATCCCGACATCGACATGGTCTCGTTCACCGGTTCAACCCGCGGCGGCATCGCCGTTGCCAAGAACGCCGCTGACACCGTCAAGCGCGTCACGCAAGAACTGGGCGGGAAATCGGCGAACATCGTGCTTGCCGATGCGGATCTCGCGAAAGCCGTGCGCAACGGTGTGCAGCGCTGCCTGCAAAACTCCGGGCAATCTTGCAATGCGCCGACGCGGCTATTGATACCCGCCGCATTGCACGATGACGCGGTCGCCATCGCGCGCCAGGTTGCCAGCGATTTCGTTGCCGGCGACCCCGCCGATCCGGCGACAACTCTCGGCCCACTGGCCAATGTCGCTCAATTCGACAAAGTCCGCAGCCTCATCGACCAAGCGTTGGCCGACGGAGCAGAGCTCGTCTGCGGCGGTTCCGAGTTACCGGCTACCGTAGCGCGCGGCTACTACGTGCAGCCGACAATTTTCGCCAACGTCAGCAACGACATGCGCATCGCGCGCGACGAGGTTTTCGGCCCCGTGTTGGTGATCATTCCCTACGCCGACGAAGACCAGGCAGTCGACATTGCCAATGACACCGTCTACGGGCTGTCCGGGGCAGTGTTCGCCGGGCATATCGACGATGCTCGCCGCGTCGCGGGCCGCCTGCGGACCGGCATGGTACACATCAACGGCGCGGCTTTGGATACCCATGCGCCCTTCGGCGGCTACAAGCAATCCGGCAACGGTCGCGAATGGGGCGCCTATGGTTTCGAAGATTTCCTGGAGGCGAAGTCGTTGTTTGGCTATGCCGATGCGTAAGTGCTGCGGCGACGGCATGGCGAACACACGTGTCCGTCGCAGTCGGCGGTCCAAATCATGATGCTTGGCTCGCGACCGATGCCAAGCGCTAATCGAGCTACCTGAGATGACAGACGAAAAAGACCAACGATGGGAAAAGGGTACTGAGCTGCTAGACACGCTGTTCGGCCGCAAACCGGAAGACTTGCCCTGGCCGGCGCGTTTCACCGAATACACGATTGCGCATCTGTTCGGCGACGTCTGGCAACGCGGTTCGCTCGACATGCAGGAGCGATCCTTCGCGACCTGCGCGGTGCTCGTCGCGCTCGGGCGCGAGGCCGAGCAACGCTCGCACTTCAAGGGTGCTCGAAACCTCGGCATACCCCGAGAAAAGTTGGTGGATCTGATCACCCACGTGGCGCATTACGGCGGGTGGCCGGTCGCCGTCAGCGCTATGCGGAATCTGAACGATGTATGGCCTGACGAGTCGACCGACTCGCCGGACTAGTCGGCGTCGACCTGGCGCGGTTCCCGAACACCGACGATGACGATCAACAGTCCAAACGTCGCGGCGATGAGCGAAATATAGGGAATGACGCTGATGCCTTGCGCTTGTGCAACCACGCCCGCGAGGGCCGGTGCAAACGCGCCGCCGACAATCTCGCCGATACCGGCAACGATGCCGGTCGCCGTCGCCGCAATCGCTGGCGGTACCGACGCGTTGACTAACGGTCCGATCGTAATCGACACGACGCCGGAGACGGCCATGCTGATGACAAACAGACACAGCGCAAGCAGCGCGGGGCTATCGGTTACACGTGTGAGCGCCACGAGCGCTGCGACCGCAAATATCATGGCGACCGTCATCACGGGCTTACGGCCCAGGCGATCGGAAATCGATGTAACAACGAGCATGCCGATGACGCCACCGGCACCGAGGGCCGACATGACCAGCCCCATGCGCTCGATGGACAAGCCCGCATAGTCGGTCAGATAACTTGGCATGAACGCCGACAGCGTATGTAGCGCGGACAAAAATCCAAGCATACCGAGCGCACCGAAAATGACGTTGCGGTACTTCAGCGCGGAAGCAAACGACGCTCGTGGCGCGCGTTGGGTCGAGTTCGACGGCGGTACGGATGCGTCCGGCGGGTTTTTGATGACCCGTGCCAATAAGTAGGCGACAAAAAAGCCAGGTATCGCGACGGTGGCAAAGACCCATTCCCAGCTCGGCAGTAGCCGCAACAGACCGACGGCAATTATCGGCCCGAGCCCAAGGCCAACCAACGGTGCGGCCATCTGTTGTACGCCAACCATCAAACCGAGTCGGCTCGGTTTCGCGGCGCGCATCGTCGCAACGATGCTGGCAGGGACGAAGCCGCCTTCGGCAAAGCCCATCATGCCGCGTATGACGAGAAAGGTGACCAAGCCAGTCGCGAGCCCGCTCATCGCAACCAACGCGGAGAACAGAATGGTTGACGTTACGAGGACTCGTTTGTAGCCAAAGCGGTCCGCGAGGCTGCCGGCTACGATCGAGGCCAGGCCCCAGGTTAACGCGAGAATGCCAGCGATGAGGCCGAGATCCTGGTAGCCAAGTCCCAGGTCCTCGGCGATGACAGGAAACAGCGGATTGATGATGAATCGATCTAGACCGACAAGCCCGAAGCCAACAGCCAAAACGCTGACGGCATTGCGTTCGTAGCGCTTGTCCCAGCGCTCATCTGCCGACACGCTCATCGGGTCTCCATGACTTAGAATTATTTTCGATTGCGAAGGATACCCTATCGTGAAGACAGCTCCTCAGATAAACGTCGATGAAGCGGCGGCGCTCGTTCGTTCCGGAAATACGATCGTCGTTGGTGGCTTCGGCATGACGGGTCACCCCATCAATACGATGCATGCCATCGCCCGGACCGACGTTCGCGGACTCACTTACATTGGCAACAACGTAGGTGAGCCCGGTCTCGGCGGCGGACGATTGCTGCGCAACGGGCAGATCGCCAAAGCGATCGGTTCATACTTTACGAGCAATCGCGAGGCGGTCGAGGCAGCGCAGGAAAAGCGTATCGACGTTGAGCTGCTGCCACAGGGCACCTTGGCTGAAGCACTGCGCGCCGGTGGTGCCGGCATCGGCGGTTTCTTTACGCCGACCGCCGTTAACACACCGCTCACCGAAGGCCGTGAGACTCGTCGTCTGCGCGATCAGGACATGGTGTTCGTCGAAGCGCTCCAGGCGGACGTCGCGATTGTCCGCGCCTTCAAAGCGGACACGGCCGGTAACCTCAGCTATCGGATGACCGAAAGCAATTTCAACACTGCCGCCGCGACCGCCGCGGACCTCGTCATTGCCGAGGTCGAACACATCGTCCCAGTCGGTGATATCGAACCGGAGCATGTACACACGCCGTGTTGCTTCGTCGATTACTTGGTGCAGGCTCCCGTCAGCGCCGACATGTTGGGCTCATCGGCATCCGTCGCCGCCAGCAACAAGAAAACCGACCCGCAGCGGGAAAACATGGCGCGGGCCGCGCTCGCCGAAATCTCGAGCGGCGATATCGTCAATCTAGGGATTGGAATTCCGACGCTGGTCGCCGATCTCATTGGTCCCGACGATGGTATCGTCCTGCACACAGAAAACGGCCTGTTGGGCGTCGGACCGGAGCCGCCGAGTGGCGGTGCGCTCGACTATCCGGTCAACGCCGGCAAGGTGCCGGTGACCGCGTTGCCAGGCGCCAGCTATTTCGACAGCGCGGCGTCATTCGGAATGATCCGTGGCGGCCATGTCGACGTTGCGATTATGGGCGGTTTGCAAGTCGACGAAGCGGGCAACCTCGCCAACTGGGCGGTGCCGGGCAGGCCGCTGCTCGGCGTGGGTGGTGCGATGGATCTCGCGCGAGGTGCCAACAAGCTGATTGTGACGATGACGCATTGCGCGCGCGACGGTTCATCCAAAGTCGTCCGACATTGCAACCTACCGCTGACCGCTACTCGCGTCGTCGACGTGCTGATTACCGACCTCGCCGTGTTTCGGTTTCGCGATGGCGCAATGCTGCTCGAGCGCTTAATGCCGGGCGTGAGTGTCGACGACGTTGCTGCTAAGACCGAAGCCGAGTACCAAGTGGCGGTGTAACGGCATCGTTTGAAATCGGCACGCAGCGCGACGTGCCACGCCGATCGCCGCTTGGCTTATTGCAGAAACGCCCGTAGGTCGTTAATGAACGCGTCCGTTTGATCGTGATGCGGCCAGTGCCCGGCATTGTCGTACTCAACGACGCGGGCATCGGCGAAGCGTTCGGCACGCCCGTCGCGGGCCGGGTTCGACGCCCAGCTCTCTGCGCCGTAACAGAGCAGCACTGGGCACGTGATAGCGGCCCAGAGGCTTTCAAAGTCCGCTTGTGTGAGATCGATCGGCGAAAACAAACGCACGCACGGGTCGAACTTCCAACTCACTGTGCCGTCTGCGTTGTGTGTGACGCCGTGGCGCGTTAGGTGGCTCGCCTGTTCGTGCGACAGGTGCTCGTTGACCGCGCACATTCGGTCGATGGCGGCGTCGATACTTGCGTAGGTCTTCGGGGTCATCGACGTCGCGCGCTGTCGTGCCGCGATCCATTGGCGGACCCGGTCGGCGGTCGGCACAGCTTGCCGTTCGCGCTGCATGGCGGGCGACGGCCCGAGTCCTTCGATAGCAACGAGCCGGCGCACGGTGTCCGGGTACAAGCCGGCAAACCGAATCGCAATGTTGCCGCCCAACGAATGGCCGACCAGCGTCACCGGCGATCGATCGAGTTGCTGGACGAACGTCGCAAGGTCATAAACGTAGTCCATAAGGTGATAGTCGCGATCGGTCGACCAGTCGCTCGCGCCATGGCCGCGAAGATCGGTTGCGAGCACGTGTGCATCGTTACGGAACGCTCGTGCAATTCGATCCCAACTCCGACAGTGATCGCGGCCGCCGTGCACGAACACCATCGGTGCGGCGCCTGATGCTCCCCAATCGACGTAGTGCAAGCTCAGCCGTTGCGACACGTAGTGACGCGATGCCGGTTCGGTCATCGGTCAGTCGTCGAGCGGTGACGAAAAAGGCCGCTCGTCGGCGGGTTCGCCGTTGGGTTCAGGTGTAATCCGTCGCAATACGATCGCGAATGAGCTCGCGAGTCGGTTTACGCAGCCGCGTGAGCGTTTCGGTGTAGTCGGCATCGCTGAGTTCGGCGAGACCAACGGCCGTTTTACGGGCCTCATCGGCCAGTGCTTCGGCGGTGACGACTCGGTCGAGAAAACCGACGTCGACCGCGACGGCCGGCGAGAACAGTTCTGCCGTTGTTATCGCACGGGTCTGGTACGCCGTCGCCAGTCGATGGCGACAGAGTTCCGTCGCAAAACGCGGCACGGCCATGCCAATAGCGACTTCGTTGGCGCCAATCTTGAACTCGCCGTCGACGCCGATGCGAACGGTAGCAGCGAGTAATATGAAGCATCCCATCGCGATCGCGTGACCGGTACATGCAATGACAACCGGCCGCGGGTGCGCGAACAAGCGTTCCGCGAGCAACGCCCCGTCGCGCACGAGGGCCTGACCGACAGCCTCGCCCTTTTCGAATTCGCGGAGGTCAAAACCGGCCGACAAAATGCCCGGCCGACCGCTAACCAGAACGACCCCGCCGTCTTTGTCGGCCTGGTCCAGCGCGCGATTGAAACTTGCAACCATCGCCGGCGAGAAACAGTTGACCTTGCCATCGTCGAGCGTGATGGCAGAGATACCGTCGGAAAATTCGTAACGGGCGAGATCCGTCATGGTTTAGGCAACCTCGAACAAACCGGCAGCGCCCATGCCGCCGCCAACACACATGGTAACGACGACGTACTTGACGCCGCGGCGCTTACCTTCGATCAACGCGTGGCCGACCATGCGCGCGCCGGTCATACCAAACGGGTGGCCAATCGAAATACTGCCGCCATTCACGTTGTATATCTCTGGGTCGATACCGAGATGGTCACGACAATACAACGCCTGGACGGCAAATGCTTCGTTGAGCTCCCAGAGGCCGATATCGTCGACCGTTAGTCCGCACTGCTGCAGCAATTTCGGCACGGCGAACACCGGGCCAATGCCCATTTCTTCGGGCTTAGTACCGGCAACGGCCATGGCGCGGTAGGTGCCCAGCGGTTCGAGGCCGCGTTGTTCGGCGAGCTTGGCTTCCATCAGGATGCACGCGGATGCGCCGTCCGACAGTTGACTGGCATTGCCGGCCGTAATGACGCCGCCATCGACGACGGGTTTCAGCCCCTGTAAGGCTTCGAGGGTCGTGCCGGGTCGGTTGCCTTCGTCTTTGGCGAGCGTTACCTCCCGGTAGCTGACTTCTTTGGTTTCGCGGTCGACCACTTTCATTTGTGCCGTAATGGGTACGACTTCGTCGTCGAGCTTGCCGGCTGCCTGGGCGGCGGCGGTACGCTGCTGTGACGTAAGGGCATATTCGTCCTGCGCGTCCCGACTCACGTTGTAGACCTTCGCAACGACCTCGGCGGTGTCGAGCATCGGCATGTAGGCGTTTGGCTCGTTAGCCAGCGTGTTCTCGTCCTTGGCCGATCGAGTCCATTCCAAGTACGGCTCGCGCAGCGCCGAGATGTTCTCCTGGCCGCCGGCCAGCACGACCTGTTGGCCGTCATGCACGATTTGTTTGGCGGCGGTCGCTACCGCCATGAGTCCCGATGAGCAGAGCCGGTCAATCGTCTGTCCCGGCACGGTGTTGGGCAGTCCGGCGGCGAGGACCGACAGACGGCCAATGTTGCCGCCTGCCGTACCGGCCGGCATGGAGGTGCCAACGATCGCGTCCTCGATTTCATCGGCTGCGACACCCGCGCGCTGGACGGCATGCTTGATAGCGTGCGCCAGCATCGTTGGCGATTTGATGTTGTTCAATGAGCCTCGATATGCCTTGCCGATGCCGGTGCGTGCGGTGGACACAATGACTGCTTCTCGCATGATTCTTCTCCTGGCAGATTCCGGATCCTAGAATTCTTGGTTGTCGGTTTGCCGGTATTGATACGGCTGGGATCACCGTCGGGGCATGCGGCGGTTCTATAAAACGAACCGAGCGGCGACCTATTCGAGCGGGCTTTAGCGTTTTGCGACCGACAGCAGGACGTCGACCATCATGTCGGCGTGCCGGCGGACAATCTCTTCGTCATGCAGATCGATGCCGAACAGGATTTTTGCTTCCGGCGCCATCGAAAACATCATGGCGCCGCCCGATACGAATAAGTAGTACCAGTGTACGAAGGCGTCGTCAGAGAGCGCCAGCTCCTCATCGACGAGCGCTCGCATCTTTTGCGCGCCTGGGCGCAAGTACTCGTCGACGATCCAACGCAGTCGCCAGCTATCCTGCTTGCCTTCGTGCAGCATCAGCCGATTCAGTTCTGGGCAACGCTCGGCAAAGCGCACATAGCTGCGGATCATGTAGGCAACGCGTTCACGCGCCGGCAGGTCTTTCATGACGTCACGGCGCGCCGCGTTGAACTCATTCAGGTCGCCGAACAAGCGGCTCGCCGAGGCTTTCCACAACTCGTCCTTGCTGCCAAAGTGATAACTGACGAGATTGCGCTGCACGCCAGCCTCGACTTCGAGGTCTCGCACCGTGACCGCGTCGAAACCGCGTTCGGAAAACAATCGCTTGGCCACGGTCAGCAGTTTTCGTTTCGTGGATTCAGCACGCTCCTGCGGGCGGCGCTTTCGGGTCGTGCTTAGATTTGCGGCCATGGTCGGGGGCAACCAGTCTCGTGTCCTAAGATACCGATATTATACTTCTTTTCAAAATTAGAGTCTCTAATTTTGATTACCTACTAATGACTGGCGCTCGCTCGGCCGATGGGTTTCCAATTCGAGTCGCGACCAAACCCGGTGTCGACGGGCGGCCTGCAGTCGCTAGTCGATGGCGACAAGCTCGATGTCGAATTCAAGGACCTTGCCGGCCAGCGGGTGGTTGGCGTCGACGGTAATGCTGTTGGCGCCCACCTCGACAACGACGAGCTGCATGACCTGACCGCTGGGCGTTTGGCTTTGCAGCTGCATGCCGACCGCCGGCGCAAGGTCGTCCGGCAGCGCGTCGTTGGGTACTTCTTGTATCAGCCGCTCGTCACGCACGCCGTAACCATTTTCCGGCGCAATCGACACGCTCTGCTTGTCACCGACTGCCATGCCGGTTACCGCCTCGTCCATACCCGGTATGACCTGTCCGGATCCCAACGTGAAAGCGAGGGGCTCGCGTTCCAGCGACGAATCGAAAACGTCTCCGTTTTCAAATCGGCCGGTGTAGTGGATGCGGACAGTCTGGCCGCTGGTCGCCTGGTTCATAGGTACTCCGGATTTGCAGGACGTGGCATGGATCGGCGGTCGCCGAATACTAAGAAATGCGCGCCGAATTCGGCGAGGCTACCAGAGCTCGCGCCGCGTTGTGCGAAGAGTCTACTCGAGCGAGCCGTTTGAGTCGCTAAATGGCGGCATTTGTGCGGCCTCGGCTGCGACGGTTGATTGGGTCAGTCCGTGCAACGGGTTCAAGAACTCTAGCAACCGAATGACAGTAGCTTTCGCGGTTTCTACTACCCGAGCGAAATTCTATCCATCCGACCGGTCATGGTTGTCAGAGCACTGCTTCAAACGTTTCCAACTCCGGATGGGCGAGGTAGGTTCCCTGCGGCGCGCTGCGCTGCTTGTGCGCTTTGACGAAACTCTCCGACTCGGTCCACGCGATGAACGCTTCGCGTGATTCCCACGTCGAGTGCGATGCGTACAACGTAAAGTCGTCGTTGCTCGGGCCTTTAAGCAGGTTGAAGTTTTTGAAGCCAGGAACGCTGGCGAGGTACGAGTCCCGTTCGCGCCAGACCTGTTCGAAGCCTTCCTCTTTGCCGCGTGCAATTTGAAATCGATTCATGGCGATAAACATCACTAGTGCCTCCCAATGCTGGCTACGAATGAACCACCAGACGTTCCAGTCCGGCGTGCCATTCCACGTGAATAGCCGTGTGATAAAGCGCGGTCAACTGTTCGCTGGTCAGGCATTCCGCCGGCCCGCCCGCCGCGGAGATTCGCCCGTTGTCGAGCAGTACAATTCGATCACAGAAGCGTGCGGTCAAGTTGAGGTCGTGCAAGATAATCAGAACGCCGACGCCGGCTTCTGCCTGCTGGCGTACGAGCTGCAGCAGTTTGAGCTCATGCGCGACATCGAGACTCGATGTGGGTTCATCGAGGAGCAAAAACCGATTGGCCTGGACGTTGATGGGCCCCGCGAGTTGCAAAAGCGCACGGGCAAATTGCACCCGCTGGCGCTCGCCACCGGACAGCGTGTTGTACGTTTGGCCCAGTAAATGCGCAATGTCACAGTCGTGCGTTAGCTCGACGAGGCGATCGGTTGGAAATTCGGCGTACGCGCGAAACGGCTCCCAACCCAAGGACAAAACTTCGCTGACAGTAAACTCGAACGCGATCGAATTGTGTTGGGTCATGACGCTACGCTGGCGTGCCTGGTCGGCCAAGCTAGTTTCATGCAGCGGCCAGCCATCCATCGTTACAAAACCGTCCGTTGGCCGAAGGTCGCCGCTCAGCATGCGCAGCAAGGTGGTTTTGCCGGCGCCGTTTGGGCCGACCAGCGCCGTCACCTCGCCCGGCCGAATGGAGAGGCTGACATCATCGATTATCGTCTTTGCGCCCGCTATTAGCGAGACGCCGTGCGTTGCGATCGTCATTGCGGCTTGATCCGAGCAATTAGCCAGAGAAAAAACGGTGCGCCTAGTGCGCTGGTGACTAGGCCGACCGGCAACTCGGCCGGCAGCACAACGGTGCGTGAGACGAGATCTGCAAACACCGTCAGGCTGGCGCCGAGCAGCAGCGAACCGGGCAAGACCAATGGGTTTCGAACGCCGCCGAGCAAGCGCACCAAATGGGGCACGATTAGGCCGATAAACGCCACGATGCCGGCAACCGCAACACCAGCGCCGACCGCGGCAGCGGACGCCAGAATAACCCTCTGTTTCAATCCGTCGACATCGACGCCGAGATGGCGCGCATCTGCCTCGCCAAGCTGCAGCACGTCCAAGCGCCGCGCGTCGCGAAGCAACAAAGCGACGGCGAGCGCGATCACAGTCGTCGCCGGCAGTACGGACGTCCAGGTAGCGCGACCAAAACTGCCCATCATCCAGAAGATCAACGTGCGCAGTTGTGTATCGTCGCTGAGGTATTCGAACGCGCCAATCGCCACCTGTGCCAACGCGTTCAGCGCGATGCCGACGAGCAACATCGTGGTAACACTAAAGTTGCCGAAGCGACGCGAGAACGCATAAAGAAAAAGCGTCACGGCGCCGGCGCCGCAGACGGCCGCTAGCGGCACGAGATACGGCATCGCAGTAGCGGAAACAGCGATCGATCCGCCGAGGACGATCATGGCGATAGCGCCAACGGCAGCGCCGCCGGAAACGCCGATCAGACTCGGGTCCGCAAGGGGGTTTCGGAACAAGCCTTGCAAAGCGGCGCCGGCAACGGCGAGCGCAGCGCCGACGAAAGCCGCCAACAGCACGCGTGGCAGGCGAATCTCGAGCAGCACTGTTCGCTCGACCAACCGATCCGCCCGCTCGAGCAAGGCGTCGAGCGGCGACACGGCGATCGCGCCTATGCTGACCGCGACCAGTACGACCGCGATCGTTACCGTGGCGAGCACGGTCAGGACCGAATAACGACTTCGGCGAGTCGATCCTTGCGCCGGGGAATCCGCAAGATTGGCGGGCGCCGAACTCACATCGAGCCGTTCAGGGTTTCGCGGTGCCGCGGCGTTCCGTGCACAGCATCCGCCAACGCCGCAGCGGACTCGAGTGTCCGTGGGCCAAAGCCCAGCATGGCCATCCCGTCCAAAACGATGACCTGCCGATTGCGCGCCGCGTCGGTCAGGCGAAGTGCCGGATGCTTGAGTAATTCATCCAGACCGCCAGCGTCATTGATACCGCGTTCGGGGACGACAAAAAACGTCGGGTTCGCTTGCAGCATCGCTTCCATCGAGACGGGTTTCCAGCCAGAGAACGTGTCGAACACGTTCTCTGTTGCCGCCATTTCCAGAAGGCCGTTTCCGGAGGTGGCCAATCCCGCACCGAGCGGTGCACCGTCGCGCAATCCGAGGAGTACGGCGCCACGCGGTGCCGTTCCACGTGAGCGTGCGCTCTGTGCGGCTATCTTTGTCGAGATTGGCGTTAGTTTTTCGGCTATCAGTCGTTCGGCAGCGTCTTGTCGCCCGACAATCTCGCCAATGCACCGAACCTTCGCGAGAATACCGATGGCCGAGTGTTGCTCCGGTATGACAATCGTCTCGACGCCGGCGCCACGGATTTGCGCGACAACCTCGGGCGGGCCCATGTCGTCTTCGCCGATGAGTAATGTTGGGTTCAGCGACAGCACGCCTTCGGCGGACAGAGCCCGAACATACCCGACCGAGGGGAAGGCTGATGCCGCAGCCGGGTAGTTCGAGGTTCTGTCCGCCGCGACGATCAGATCCTCTGCGCCCAATGCGAAGAGGATCTCGGTGATCGATCCGCCCGCGACCGCCATTCGCGAAGGATCGACACTGTCACCGTCACAGCCAAGTGCGGGGCCTGCGACCAACGCCGCCGTAACGGTTGCCAGGACAACGGATTGCTTAAAACGCATAACGAAGATTCACCCCAGCGTTGAAGCCGGGCTGCGTGAAGCGCAGCGGAGCATCGGCGCCAATACCGGCGGTGTCTGCCCAGCGTGTGTAGAGCTTGTCGGTTACGTTGAAAAGGCCGGCATTGACGCTGAGGCTTTCCGTGATGTTGCCGTACGCCAAAACATCGACGATGCCGTAGCCATCGGTCGGGGCGCGCGCGGCAGGGTCGGTGATTTCGCTTTCGTCCTTGCTCTCGACCAGTGTCAGCACGAGTTCGCCACCCCAGGTGTCGTTTGGCGCGGCATAAACGAGGCCGAAGACGCCCGTCAATGGCTCGATGTTGTCGATGGGCTGGCCGGTCGATTTGTCTTCACCGTCCGCGTAGGCGATCGCGCTGCGTAACGAGAACGACCCAATGCCACCAATTTCGCCGAGCGCGATCCGCGCGGTTAGTTCCGCGCCCTGGATCTCGACGTCGTCGCGATTGATCGACTGGAACGTCAGGAGGTTGTCCGCGGGGTCGATGCCGAACGAAGCGGCGAATTCCGGTGCGATCGCGAACGATTCGATGAAGTCCTCATAGTCGGTGCGGAACACGTTTATGCTGATTGCCGACTCGTCACCTTGCCAGCGGAAGCCGAGCTCGACGCCCTCGCTGCGCTCTGACTTAAGGTCCGGATTTGCGATGGTCTTGTAGCCGCCGATGAAGTTGCTGAAGCCGACGTTTACGTCGTCGAACGGCGGGGCACGAAAACCTTCGCTGTAAAGCGCATACGTCGACAGTGAGTCCGTGAGGCTGTAGACCACACCAAACCGCGCGGTCAGCTCGGAGTCATCGTAGTCCTCAGGGAGAGGTGACCCCGGATTTCCGGTGAGGTAAACCTCGTCTGCGGTCGCTTCCGCGTCAAACTGGTCGTACCGAAGGCCCGGCGACAGGAGCAGCTTCCCGTCGAACAGGGCAATTTCGTCCTGAATAAAAAGCGCCGTCTGCCGCACGTCAGTGGGAGGAAAGTCGCGGGTCGGTAGCGGCAAAAACTCGGGCACAACTCCGCCATCGGCATCGAACGAACCGCCGTTGCGAAGACTTTCGTTTTCGGTTTCGAAGTAGTCGAGCCCGTAGGTGATGACGTGCTCAGTCGCGCCCAGCTGCAACGATTTCGACAGCTGCGCAAACGCGCCGAGGATATCTTGCTCAAATTGCGACAGTCGCTCACGCGTTTGCGCCGCTCCTGCGGCCGTTGTTCGATCTTCGAACGTTTGCTGATCGGTCTCAGACGATTGCGTGTAAACAGTAGCCAGTAGCCGATCGAACGCGACCGTCTGCAAGTCTGTTACGTAGTTCAGGGACAGACGTGTGCGATCGCGCTCGTCAACGGCGTCGCGGCGGTCAACGATCGTGCCGCGAACGTTAGTACCGTAGTCCGACAAGATTTGCGTATCGTTCTCGTTCGTAAACCAATCGATTCCAAGCGTTAGCTCATGACCTTCGGTCGGCGTCCAAGCCAGCTTGCCGACGACATTGGTGGACGACACGTCTTGCGGATCAGGCAATTCACGATCGGGGCCGAAGCCGCCGACGTTGCCCTGGTTCTCTGTCTCCTGGCCGTCGCGCTGGGTCACGACAAGCAGGCCAGCGAGCGTATCGCTGCCCGCGGCGAACGACAGCGACCCCAACGTGCTTTCGTCAGCGCTCGACCACCCGCCTTTCGCGCCAAGGTGAAACGGCTCGTCCTCGAGGTAGTCGCGCGGCCGCTTCGTCGTAAATGACACGACGCCGCCGAGCGCGTCGCTGCCGTAGAGTGATGAGATAGGACCGCGCGCAATCTCAGCGCGTTCGAGGCTGTCGATATCGACAAAGTCACGGCGTGCACTCAGGAAAGGTCCAAACGAAAATTCATCGGGTACGCGAATGCCGTCAACGACAGTCAGCACCCGATTGCCGCCAATGCCGCGAATCGAGAAACCTTCCAATCCGAAACGGCTACCCACACCACCGACGGTGACACCGGGTTCGTAGCGAACCAGATCGGCAATGTCGCGAGTGATTTGCTGGTCCAGATCTTCGGCCGTGATCACCGAGATCGTGACGGGCACCTCAGAGATCGGGCGTTCGGTGCGAGTGCCAAGCACGGTGATCGTATCGAGTTCCGTGGTGCTATCGGCTGAGTCGTCCTGCTGCGCGACGGCTCCTTTGCCAAGCGTCAGTCCTAGCGCAACGGCCCCCGCCATCGTCTTTGTCCACATAGCTGTGCCTCTGTAAGATGAGCGTAACAATAATCATTAACAAATAATAATGATTATCAGTTGCATCATACTGAGGTTTGGTTCACGATCAAGCCCAGATTTTGAAAGCAGCTCATCGACGAGGTGACGACATGATTCTTCGCTTTTGCATAACGCTGATTGCGGCAACGGGTGTATTGGCCTTTGGATCGGCAGTGGCCGATTCGGTTGATTCGCCGGACGTCGACAAAGAATCGCAACGTCGCCAGTTCACGTTTTCCTGGCAGTTCGTGCCGGGCGATACGATGGCGCCGCGGGGTGGAACAACCAAGGGCCCGGCAGTGACGCTAGCCGAAGGTCCGTCGGAAGCGTGGTTGCGACTCAAGGAGCAAGGTCTCAGTAAGCAAGAGCGCGATCGTCGCGCGATTTTGGCGATGGCCGGTGGCTATCGAACCAGTTTTGATTTCATCGAAACCATCGGGTTTACCGAAGACTATCAACCGGCGCAGCCCTATCAGTCGTGGGGCACCGAGTACGTCTACGTCGTTGCTGATGAGCCAGACTTCGTTAGTTTGCAGCACGTCATTGTCATGTTTTTTCAAGACGACAACGGCGACATCCAAGGCCCGGCGGTCGTGAAGCACTGGCGCCAGGACTGGCAATACGAAGATCGCGAGTTAAATGTCTACGTCGGCAACAACACATGGGAAAAAACCAAACTAGGCCGACGTGACGTACGCGGTACGTGGAGTCAGGCGGTGTATCAGGTTGACGACTCACCGCGTTACCAGGCAATTGGTACGTGGGTACACGACGGCAACGTGTCGTACTGGGAAAGCAACAACACGTGGCGACCGTTGCCGCGCCGTGAATACAGCGTTCGGTCTGACTATCACGTGTTGTCGGGAAGCAATCGGCACACGATCACACCGAGCGGATGGATTCACGAGGAGGACAATCTAAAGACGGTTCTTGACGCCGACGGCAAGCCGCGCGCAAATACACCCTACTTAGCCCGCGAGGCGGGACTAAACCGCTACGACTTGATTCAAGGCCATGACTTTTCTGCAGGCGACGAATATTGGCAGCGTACCGGTGCATTTTGGGCCGACGTTCGAGACGCATGGACCGAGAAGCTTGCAGCAAACAAATCTGTAACGCTGCGGAAAGACCGCGACACACCGCTACTGATGAGAATGTTTGCGTTTGCCGGCGAGCTTGAGTCGGCGGCCGACTACGACCGCAACGCGGGCTTGGCTTACATCGAACAAGAGTTAGCGGCCTACGTCGTGACCGACGCAAAGTAACGCCGTATTCCCGGTTTTGGCCCAAAGTAAGGGGTAGATCTGACGGCTAACCGTACGAGGCTGTGCCGCAGATTGGCTGAGCTCGTGATGTTTCTCAGTGGATCAACGGCCGCTGGTTGCGCTCTGAGTGTCTTCGTTTCTCGCTTCGCTCGGAAACCCCGTCAGCGTCAAGCGCTGCCTCCGCGAATGTCAGCGATATAGCGATCCGCCTAACCAATGGTTCGCAACACCGCACGGTGCTCGACTGCAGCACTGAGTGAAGACATGCGGAACTTGCGACAACGTTGCCGGTCTGCGCGCTGCGCAGTGCCATGATCACGGCTTGTTCGTGTTGGGACATGCACGGACACTGCGGCTGGTGCAGCTGAATCGTGACTCTCGAGCCAACCAGTACATGGTCAATCAATTTGGCAAGCGATGGATAAGCAGTGTCCATTCGCGACCTGGCCAGCTGATTCAACAGGTGAGCCTCGGGAACCGACGCCTGATTGACGACGTGGTGGATGTAGATTCGTGATGCCCAAATGAGCATGCTGATCGGTTGCTCACAGGGCGGGGTTTCCCATTCGGGTCGCATACGAGTTGTCCTTTGGTCAGCGAAGTTGAACGCGCGACATGCTAAGCGGCGAACGCATCGCCTTGGCGCCAGTCCGCCGAGCACAAACCACCGCTCTGAAATGCCTCGACTGTACGCAAGGTCTCCGCCGGACTTCGGCCGACCGAGAGATCGTTGACGCTTTTCGAGCGGACGATGCCCGAGTCGTCAACGATAATCGTCGCTCGATACGCCACGCCGTCATCCGCTTTGAGCACGTCGAAAGCCCGCGCCGTACCGTGAGACGTGTCGGCCAACACCGGGTGGGAGACGCTTGCTGGAAAGATGCTTTGGTCGGAGAACCACGCCTTGTGCGAGTAGAACGAGTCCGTACTTGCGCCGACGATGGCTACACCGATTTCTCGAAACTTTGGCATCAAGGCTTCAAAGCCAACGATTTCGGTCGGGCAAATGAACGTGAAATCGAGCGGATAAAAATAGAGAACGTGCCAAACACCACGAAAATCCGCATTCGAGAGCACGATTTCCTCTCCGTTGAGATAAGCGGCCGATTGCCAAATCGGTGACGCAGTTCCGACTTCCATATTGCGCAGGCTCCGTTGCTTGGGTTATTTTACGCTAATGCAAATACGAATGATTCGCAACTACATTATTGATTCAGGACTTGTTTGCAACCGCGATCGCGGCAAGCGCCGGCGATGAACTAAACGCATTAGCAAGGGAAGAGACAGTGACGTTGAAAATGGGTGTTGGTGTTTTGTTGTCCATACTCGCCGGTCCCGCCGTGGCCGCGTGCGAGTTTGAGGTCGAAGTCGGTGATTCGTTGCAATACAACGTCGCTGAAATGACGGCGGACAAGAGCTGCGAGTTAATCAAAGTCACCATCAAGCACACCGGAAATCTTCCGGCCATTGCGATGGGGCACAACTGGGTGCTGAGCCGCGCCGGTGATCTCAGCGGTATCGCTGCCGACGGCATTTCGGCGGGTATCGACAACAACTATGTGAAGCCAGACGACGATCGTGTCTTTGCTGCAACCAAGATCGTCGGCGGAGGCGAGTCCGACACGATTGAGTTCTCCACAAGCACACTCAACGGTGATGAGTTCGTGTTTTTCTGCTCGTTCCCCGGTCACTCATCGATCATGAAAGGCACGTTCAAGCTCGTCTGACTCTATTTTCGCAAGACCGTACGTCCATGAGAGTTGTTATCGGTGCGCTGGCAGTCGGTGCGTTCGGGTTTGCAATGACTGCCAGTAGTGCCGATCGCCAACTACCGCACCTCGAGTTGCTGCCAGCCGGCGGTAGCGCCTTAACCAGCACCGTTTCAATGCATCCATCCGAGCAACGAGCGTTGACGTTGCCGCTTGCTGCTACACCCAGTACATCGGTATCGGTCGGTGCCGAGTTGTTCAAGCGAAATTGGTTCGATGAAAGCGATGCCGATGTTATTGGGTCGGTGGCGCTCGGCCCGTCGTTTGACGCGTCTTCCTGCGTCGCATGCCACGTTGAAGTAGCCACGCAACCACGAAAACCAGCCCAATCGGGCATGCCGGTCGGCGTTGTTGCCAGGACGGTAACGGCGCAAGGGCGTCAGCTATACGGCGATCAAGTAAACACACTAAGCATCGACGGTACTCTCGGAGAAGCACGGGTTGATATTGAGTGGCAGCAAGAGATCATCCGCTACAGCGACGGTACAAAAAAACAATTACGAAGACCGATCGCCACCGCCGTCGATCGGCAGAGCGGACAGCAAGAGCCAGTTGCGTTGCGGTCACCGCCATTGTTGTTTGGCTGGGGTCTGATGATCGCCGCCGATCCCGCGTATCTTGATCACTTCGACGGTCATGTCGATGTCGCTGCCGGTAAGACGACGGCTCGGTCGAGATTTACTGCGGATGGCCACACTCGGCAATTGCTCGGCTGGAAAAACGCGCACGCCACCCTCGAATCGCAAGTCGCAACCGCGTTTGCCGAAGACATGGGCATCGCCAGTGACATCGCGTGCGCGCACGCACCGTGCCAATCAGAGCTGACTGCCGAGCAACTCGGTGCCGTAGTGGCATTCGTTCGCTGGCTGCCGGTTCCCGAGCAGCGCCCTGGTGATGTCGATGCCTATCAGCGCGGCGAACAGTTGTTTGGCACCCTGGGTTGCAACAGTTGCCACGTGCCGATTCTGGTTACCAAGCCGTCCACCGAAGGTGCATTTTCAAACCAGACGATTTGGCCCTACACCGACTTAATGCTGCACGACATGGGTAGCGGTCTCGCCGACCCCGGTGAAGATCCGCTTCGCGCCGAGTGGCGGACAGCGCCACTATGGTCGATTGGCTTGGTTGAGCGGTTTCGGCCGGAACACGGGTTCCTCCACGACGGCAGAGCGCGCGACATAGAGGAAGCAATTCTCTGGCATGGCGGAGAAGCCACGCGGAGTCAACGCGCGTTTCGCGCATTGCCTAAGGACTCGCGTTCAGACTTGCTCGCATATCTACGTGCGCTGTAGCTGATTCATCCCAAACGTGACTTGGTGTACGAGGGCCGCGGTTCCGATGCGCGACGGGCCCGGCACGCCTAGCGACAATCGCCTGCGCTGACCTCGGATGAGCGGCCAGAAAAGCACTGACAGCGCCTTTCCCAGCTGCTGGCCGGATGCTTACGTTCGATCGATCACTATCGGCCGGCGCCCGGCGAAGCGGGCAAAGCGCAATCTCAGCTGACTTAACAAAACTGCCAGAATACGGTATCGCGAATCACTCGCATTTGTATTACGCTTCGTATTGGAAGCGAGTGGCTGGTGTCAAAGGTGGTGGCGCTCGCGAAATGAAATCTGCAGAGGGGAGTTTCATGTTCAGGTCGTCGGTCGACGTCATTGCGGCGTCGACATTATTGCTAGCCACGTGCAGCGACGCTTTCGCGCAACAAAACACCGTGGGTATCGACGAAATCGTCGTCAAGGGTCAGAAAGTCGAACGATCGTTACAAGAAACCAAAGAAAGCGTTTCAGTTTTAGATCAAGACTTCATTCAAACGCAGCGGCTGTTCGATCTTCGCGACATATTCAATCAAACACCAAACGCTTTCGAGCTGAGCAACGGCGAGGATTTTGGTATCCGCGGCGTAAGCGCAAGCTCGGCGTCGACGGGCGGTGGTGTCGGCGAATTGGGCAGCCTGTTCTTCGACGGCGTGGCTTTCACCGGTTTTGCGCGTCGCTTTGGGCCAAAAGCGTTGTGGGACATTGAGCAAGTGGAAATCTTGCGCGGTCCACAGTCGACCAACGTCGGTAGAAACGCCCTGATCGGCGCCGTCGTTATGACCTCGCGGGCGCCTGACCCGAGCGAGTTCGACTCAGCGTTTCGGCTCGAGGCCGGCAACTTTGGCAAAGTCGGGTTGGAAGCCATGGTCAACGCGCCGGTCTCTGAGAACGCGGCGTTTCGCTTCACCGCTGAGACCTTCGATACGGACGGCTTCAACAGCAACCAGACGCTGGGCGGCGACGAATTCGATGAGCGCAGCAATCGCACGTTTCGCGGCAAGTTCTTGATCGAACCCAACGAGCGGCTGTCGCTGGGCTTCTCGGCGCAGTACGCAACAACCGATCGCGGCCAGGATATTTTCCGTGCCGATCTCGTCGACGACCTCGATTCGCGGACGAGTTCCGCCAACCTCGCGGCGTTCGAAAACTACGACGCGCTGTCCGGATCGATTACGGTCGACTATGCGCTTAGCGACGTTTGGTCGCTGCAATCAATTACGGCCTACATCGACGGTGAGTACGAGCGCTTCGACGATGACGATGAGGGTCCGGACGGCGGCAACGCATTTCGCGGTCGCACCGCTGAAGAGCAGAACTGGTCGCAGGAACTGCGTCTGTCGATGAATGGCGAGAAATGGCGCGGGGTGGCCGGACTCTGGTTTACCGGTGTGGATCTCGACAGTCCGACCACCGGTTTGGTGAACATCGAGCCGGCGCTGTTGGGCGTGCCGCCGGAACTGCAACCGTTTTATCCTGCGGTGGTTGAGGTCGACGTGCTGATTCCGTTTTCTTCCGAGACCTTTAACGCGGCGTTTTTTACCGAATGGGACTACTCGTTCGATAACAACTGGACCGCGTCGTTTGGCTTCCGCTACGACTACGAAGAGCGCGAGTCTCTTTCGAATAACATTAACTCCCTCGCGCCCGGCAGCGAGTTGCCAGACCCGGCCGCGGCCGGTGCATTGGCCGATATGCTGAGTCCGGGCAGCGGGCCGTTCGTCGAAGCGGGCGTTGCTCAGGTGAATGCGCTGCTGCAGTCGTTCCTCGTTCCGACCGACAACCCGTTCGAAGACACCGAATACAACGCGTTTCTGCCGCAAGTCGGCGCGACGTACGACATCAACGACGATGTGTCGGTCAGCGCTTTCTATAAGCGCGGCTATCGCGCCGGCGGCAGCGAAGTGTCACTGACCGGCGAAATTGCAGAGTACGATCCGGAGTTTCTCGACAACTACGAGCTGGCGCTTCGCTCTGTCTGGCTGGACGGCCGATTGGTCCTCAACGGCAACGCCTATTTTGGCGACTGGAGCGATCAGCAGGTCGCCAACTGCCCGTTAGGGCCGCTGTCGTGCATCACCGTGAACGCTGGCGAAAGCGAGATTTACGGCGCAGAACTCGAATCGCGCTACACGATCAACGATCGCGCGTCGATGTATCTCAGTCTCGGTTACTCGGAGACGGAATTCACCGAATTCGTCGACAACGAAGAAGACCTGTCTGGCAACGAATTTGCGCTGTCGGCGAATTGGAGCGGTGCTCTAGGCGGTACGGTCTTTGTTACCGACGCGCTGTCATTCTCTGGCAGTGTCACGTACGAAGGTGAGAGCTGGAACGACATCCAGAACACGATCCGACTCGACGAGCGCATCCTTCTCAACCTAAACGCGCGTTACACGTACGAATCGCTCAATGTAACGCTCTACGGGCGCAACCTGACCGATGAGCTGTACCGGACCACCGATGCGCCCGGTATCGATGGCGTTTCCCGTATTGTTCGGGTCGGGGCACCGCGCGAATACGGCATTCTGCTGCAAGTCGACTTCTGATGAGCGGCGAACCGCTGTTTCCAGCACCTCGTAGTAGGGTCGCAGGCGCGACCCTCGGGGTGCTGGTCGCTGCGGTTGTTATGACTGCGGCCATGCCGGCCTACCTGCCGTTCGGGCAAGCGAACAGCATCGTGCTGCCGATCATTTTCTTTCCGGTAACGTGGTTGCTACTTTTCTTATGGACACTCTTCGCTAAACGGATGCTCCTTGTTTGGGCATCTTTGGTCGTACTAACCGTCGTCAATGCGCTGATCATTGCGAACCAGACTGGCGCTTTATAGGGCACCGAGAATGCAGCAGGTCACCACCAAGCGATTTTATGAAGTACATAGCTGGGTCGGCGCCGTCACCGCCATCCTCATCTTTGTTATTGCATTCACCGGCGCTGTGTCCGTATTCGGGCGCCCCGAGCTAAAAATTTGGGCTAACGAGGCTATCCACCAGCCGCAGGCGCACGAGCCGGCTGCTATCGAAGCCTTGGTGAAGGAACGCGCGGCCGACGTGCCGGCTGACTATCTCGACGAAATCACCGTCTTGTTTCCGGCCGTTCGCAGCGCGCCGAACCTGACGGTCTATTTCCAGCACGAACGAGAAACGGCCGACGGCAAGACGGAAAATCACGTCATTCGCTTCGACCACCATCCGCAGACCCTCGAGCTCATCGAGCGCAGCGAAGGCGAAATTCGTGAGGTATTCACGACCGGCCAAAAGGACATGGCGGACTTCATCATCACGTTCCATGCCGATCTGCATTTGGGTAACCCGTGGGGTTTGCTGCTGACGGGCTTGCTGGGTCTGACACTGTTCGCGTCGATCGTGACCGGCGTGATCACACATCGAAAAGTCTTGCGCGAGGCGTTTACGTTCCGACCGTTTCGAAGTCTGCGACTGCTCTTCACCGACTCACACAAAGCATTGGGCGTGTGGGGCTTACTCTTTCACGGCACCATCGCGTTCACCGGCGCGTTCTTGGGTCTCGCCGTCGTCGTTCTGTTCCCGGCCGCGGCCTTTGTTGCGGTCGGCGGCGATATCGATGCATTGGCGGACAAATTCCTGCCGCTCGGGGCGCCGGAGAAAAGCGGTGTCGCCGCACCGATCACATTTGCCGAAGCCCTCGCCGAGGTCGAAGAGACAAGCAGTGGGCCGGTGGTGTCGCTGAATCTGCTGGCGTCAACCGACGAGAACGGAGTCGCGCTCGTCAACACATTGGCCGGCGACGGCATTGTTGGCTATACGTACCGCTATCAAACCACCGGCACGGTGCTGGAACAGGCTTACACGACGTTTAGCCGGGTCGGCGGCGCGGGTGGTCCCATCCTCGATGCGATGTTCCCGCTGCATTTCGGCAACTTCGCCGGTACGGCCGTCAAATTCCTTTGGCTGTTCTTGGGGCTAAGCACCGCGTTTCTTGCGGTGTCCGGCATGATGATTTGGATCGAGCGGCGAGTGTACGGTTCGACCGGCTCGCTCGCCGAGAAGACCTATCGACGCATCAGTCGGATGACGGTCGGCGGCTGCGCTGGTGTCGTCGTCGGATTTGTTGCGCTGTTCCACGCGCAGCTGCTCCTGCCCGTTCCTGGCAAGGCGTTCGGCTTTTGGCTTGGCGTCGTGTTTTTCGGCGTGTGGGCGGCCAGTTTGTTGTGGGCCATGCTGCGCTCCAACGAATATCGGTCAACCAAAGAGCTGCTGTTCGTCGCAGCCATTCTCAGCGTGCTGGTTGCGCCGATGAACGCTGTCGTGACCGGTAATCACCTCGCCAATGCATTGACCCATGGCCATCTCGTGACCGCGGGCGTCGATCTGACGATGCTGCTCGCAGGTATCGCAGTTTTCGCGATCGCTCTACGGCTGCCCAGCGAGCGGCCGGTCCGCAAAGGCAAATACGGCCGACCAGCCGAGCCGCAAATTGCGCAGCCCGTGCTCAGCGCCGACGCGCAAACATGATGCTGTCGCTGGCAGCCGTCGGGTTGGTCGCCCTAGGCGCTTGGTTTGGTCTCATACGTCGACCGTATGTCGCTGCGTTGTTTGTGCTGATTGCGCTCGCGCCGTTGCTGCTGCTGACGGCAATTACCAAAGCCATATTCATTTGGCTGGCGCTGATCGGCCCGGTGATCGGACTCGCCGTCGTTCTGAAGGGGCTAAAGACGCGCAACGCGTAGGCCGGCCCGGCCGACCGTTTTTGGTCGAGGAATTCGCGTTCGCCGCCTTTTTTCACGCCCCTGACTCTGGCCAGCTCGGAGCATTCTCCCTAAGGTGAGCGCGTGTTTCCGTTGAACAGTGACCAGGGAAGAGCGCCGTGGACAAAGTCTTTATCGCCGGCGGAACCGGCATGTTGGGTGCCGCGACGGCCAGGGCGCTGGCGGCCGCCGGCACCGAAGTGGTCGTTTCGAGTCGTAAAGACCACGATTCGGTCGGCGAGCAGCTCGCAGCAGAGAGCGAGCTGATCAGCGTTGCGCGCGTCGATCTACTCGACGCGGAGAGCGTCCGCGCGCTGTTCGCGCAGCACGCGTTCACCGGCATGGTAATGGTGGTCCACACCCATCAATACGCGCGCACCCGCGATAAGAACAACGAGATCTATCCGATCACCATCAACTGTCTGGAGACCGCCCGCAAACACGGCGTGAAGCGCGTCGTCATCGGCGGTTCCATGGCGGTCTACGGCGGATTAATGGCGCCGTTTACCGAGTCCGTTGCGTTTCCGCCCGAGGTATCGGCGCCGACCGACGCCGACGAGGGCGTGGTGCTGAAGTTTGAAGTGGCGACCAAGCGGGCGCTCGAGATCATCGCACTCGACTACGGCCAGGACTTTCAAATGGGCTTGTCGGTGCCGCCGGGCACGGAAAAGCCCGAGCCGCATGAGCTCGAGGTTGTCATCTTGCGTGCACCGATGATGTTCGGCCCCGGCTACCGGGCCCTCGGCAGCCCGCTCGGCATCGCTGCCCACGTCGCCGCCGGCAGACTGCCGCACTTCAAAGGGCAAATCGCATACGGCGGTGTGCCGGTTGAGCAACTGTGGCCGGCGTTGGCGCCGATTCCGACCAACTACGTCAAGGACAATGCCGCGTGCATTCAGATCGCGATGGGCGCTCAGCAATTGCCTCGGCACATTTACAACATTAGCAGTGGATTCCCGTGCAGCCCGCGTGCGCAGTTGCAGGCGCTCCTCGCTGTCGTGCCCGAGCGGGCCGAGCAATTCGGGCTCGATCCGGCGGACCTTCCGGACGCGAGCATTGACGTCGGGTTTAACGGGGCGCTGTTCGAGAGCGATTTCGGCTGGCGGTCGACGTACAGTCTCGAGAGTGCTTTTGCCGATTACATTGCCTGGCTCAAGCAGCATCCCTACTAGTCGTCCGCTCTCTGCGTAAAGCGTATCGACTTTGACCGAGCGCCGAGCGCGCGATCAAAGCCGATGCGGGTGTGGCCCAGCGCTAGCGTCGTGGCCGGTAGGTAAAGCTCAATCCAATCATGTCGAGGCCCGGGTTGGTGTCGGCCAAGCCACCGTTGGACGTGTGCTGCACGCGCAGCGCCAGTTCGATGTTGCGGTTTTTATCCAAAAACGCGCCAACGCCGAGCGATGACGTGAAGTGAAAGTTGCCGCCAATGTCGCGACCGTTGAGGTTGGAGCCGGCTACGTAGGTCGGCGCGAATCCGAGGTCCACAAAGACTCGATCGCGAGCGACCGGCAACCAGCGTTCCGGCAGACGCCAGACCGGACCGTACGACAGGAAAAAGCGCTCATCGGTGGGTGTCGAGAAAGAGCCGAGCGCCAATTCCATGCGCGAGGCGTGCAGGCGTCGTGAACCGCGGCTGTGGAATACCAGCGCAAATTGGTTGACGTCTTCCGCGTCGCCGAACGACTCGGCGAGGCGTACTTCGTCCGGCGCCAGGATATCGAAATAGCTCGGTGATTCCTGGGCCGTCGCCGGGCTAACCGCGGCACCGAACAGCAGCGCCATCGCGGCAACGTAGCGGGTCAAGATTTTCGTTTTCATTGTTTGGGTTCCTTAGTCGTTCGGGCAATCGCCGCGCACGCTCACACGTGCGGTGCTAAGGCGGTTGCCAGTTTGTCTTTGGTGGTCAAGCCCACGAGCGTTTCGACGGGCGCGCCGTCTTTGAACAACACCAGCGTGGGAATGCCGCGGATGCCGTACGTGGCCGCGAGCGACTGGTTCTGATCGACGTCGACTTTGACGACGTCCAGTCGGTCGCCGAGCTCATCGGCAAGATCCTCGACGATCGGCGCGATCACACGGCAGGGCGCGCACCAATCGGCGTAAAAGTCGACCAGCACGGGGCGCTCGGCGGCGACGACATCGGCAGCGAAGCTCGCCTGGCTGGTGTTCAGTACTCGGTCAGTCATCGTGTTCTCCTTGGCGTGGGCGCCCGATTGGCGCCGTGTCAGCTTGAGAAACACTGTAGATCTCAGAGTCCGAACGAAATATGATTCGGAAGGCAGTATTTGTGCGATATCGTCCAGATATGACCGATGAGACAGACGCGCTTAGCAGCATCCTCAACCGCCTGAGGCTCACCGCGGGGCTGTTTACCGAGGCGACCTTTTGCGGTGCCTGGGCGGTCGATACGTCGGGCGCGCGGATGGCGACCTTTCATCTCATCCAGTCAGGCGACAGCTGGCTGCAGCTCGACGGTGAGGAGCCACGCCGGCTGCGGCCGGGCGACTTCGTGTTGTTTCCGCGCGATGCGAAGCACCTCATCACGTCCAGCGAGAAGCTGCCGAAGTCGGTGATCGTCAACGAGTACCCGGCACTGGAGCCCGAACTGCCGACGACGGAAATGCTGTGCGGCTATTTCGAGTTTCGCAGCCGCATGGTCTGGCCGATCCTCGACAGCCTGCCAGAGGTGCTGGTGATCGACCTGCATCAGTCGCCGTTGAACGAGACCCGAGCATTGCTGCAGCTGTTGCTCAACGAAGCGAAGGGTGGCCAGCCAGGGCGCAGTGCCGTGATCGATTTACTGGTCGAGGTGTTGTTTGTGCACGCCCTGCGCTGTCATATCGCCAGCGGCACCAGTGCTGGTTTGCTGAAGCTGTTTGCCGAACCGCGCCTGGGCAGCGCTCTGAACTGCATCCACGCCGAACCGGGTCGCGGCTGGAGCGTCGCGTCGTTGGCCGATGTGGCCGGCATGAGCCGGGCGAGCTTCTCACAGAAGTTCAAGGACGCCGTCAACGACACACCGATGAACTACCTCGGCAAGTGGCGCATGCAGGTGGCCATCGAAGCGCTGACGACGACCGAACAGTCGGTCGCGCAGATCGCCGACGATGTCGGCTACGGGTCGGAGGCGGCGTTCCGCCATGCCTTTCGCAATATCGTTGGTGCAACACCCGGCGACGTTCGGCGCCAGCACGCCAATACAGGCTAATCGTGCCGGCGCCGGTCGCGGGTCTAGGCGACCCGTTGCAGCGGTATCTTCAGCTTGCCGGCGACATCGCGCAGCGCCGTTCTGAGGCCTTCTTCGATCACCGGATGGTAGAACGGCATCTCGAGCATCTCGTTAATCGTCAAGTTGCTCTGATGCGCCCAAGCCAACAGGTGCGCCAAGTGCTCGGCACGGGGACCGAGCATTTCGGCACCGAGGAACCGGCCGCTCGCGGCATCCGCGTAGACGCGCAATAGGCCCTGGTTCTTCAGCATCACTCGACTGCGTCCCTGATCCTCAAACGACACCTCGCCGATGGCGACATTTCTGCCCTGCAGTGCGGCATACGTGTCGCCAACCATGGCGATCTGCGGATCTGAAAACACGACCGCAAGCGCCGAGCGCCGCTTACCGGGCGCAACGTTCGGGTAACGCCCGGCGTTGTTACCGGCAATCTGACCTTCGTCGGCCGCCTCGTGCAGCAACGCGCGGTCGTCGTTGACGTCGCCGGCGATAAACACATGCGAGTCGCCGACTTGCGTGGTCAGCGGATCAAACAGCGGCACGCCGTCTGGCCCAAGCGGCAGCGAGGTGTTTTCGAGCCCGAGCTTGGCGACATTGGGCTTACGTCCGGTCGCCGCGACGACGTAGTCCACCGTCGTGCGTTGCACGGCACCGTCCGGGTCGACAAAGTCGATCTCGACACCGTCACCGACGCGCTCCATGCGTTTGATCTCGGCATCCGCATCGACGTGAAACTCGGCCGCAAAGGTATCGATTGCCGTTGCCACGACGGCGGGGTCGGTCAGCGGGCCAAACTGGCCGCCGCGACCGAACAGTTTTACTTCGACGCCTAGACGGCTGAGCGCCTGGCCGAGTTCAAGACCGATAACGCCCGGACCAAACACCGCGACGGCACGCGGCAGATCCTGCCAATCAAAAATATCGTCGTTGATCAGCAGCCGGTCACCGAGTGCTTGCCATGCCGGCGGGTACGACGGCGACGAGCCGGACGCAATAACGATGCGGTTGGCCGTGACAATCGTGTGATTGTCGATCTGCAAACGATGATCGTCGAGGAACCGCGCATAGCCACGCAGGCGCTGAGCCGCAGGGATCTCTTCGACGCCGTCGACCACGAAACCGACAAAGCGGTCGCGTTCGCGACGGACGCGGTCCATGACGGCGACGCCATCGACCACCGGCGGCTCGGTTTGCACACCAAAGCGCGGCGCTTCGGTAACGGCGTGGGCCGCTTCCGCTGCAGCGATCAGCAGTTTGCTCGGCATACATCCGACGCGAGCACAGGTCGTGCCGTACGGGCCGCCCTCGATTAACACGACGCTGTCGGTCGATGCTTGTGCCGAACGAAACGCTCTTAGGCCGGCGGAGCCGGCACCGATGATCGCGACATCTACGTTGCGATGCTGCATGAGATTGCTCCTAAGCCGCGCTGGCCTCATCGCCGGCGCGCAATAGCTTTTCGAATTCACCGCTCGCGATGGCGGCCTCTAGGTCGTCGCTGCCACCGACGTGGTGAGTGCCGACGAAAATCTGCGGTACCGATGTGCGCCCGGCGCGGTCAATCATTTCGCGCTCTCGAGCCCGATCGTCGGTAACGTCGATGTCGTCAAAGGCAACGCCAAGTTGCTCGAGACGTGCCTTGGCGTACACGCAGTACGGACACCAGCACTTGGTGTAAATCGCAACCTGTGCCATCACTGTCTCCTGATTGTGTGAGTCAGGCGTACAACATAGATCCGCACGTCTGGCTTTTCTATGATCAAGAAGACGGTATTTATGACTCAGAGTCCAATCGACTGGATGTATGGACTCGATTGACGATGTCTTTGCAAAGCCGGAGGAGGCGCTGCGGTGCTTACCGGAACGGTCGCCTAACGATGTGCGTGACGGTACGCGGCGAGATAACGGGGCTTGCCGGCGCAAGCCCCGCTACGGCAACTCAAACTAGGCCGCGCCGCGTCGGGCCTCGAGTTCTTTGCGCACCGAGTAGGCTTTTTCCTCGGTGATCGAATAGCTGGCAATCGCCCAGATCGCGATGCCGGAAGCGATACACGGCACGAACGCGTCGAACAAGCGCATCAGGTAGATCGCTTGCGGCGATTGATCGCCGCCCAGATCGACGTTGAAGCCGGTGAACTCGAGCATCAGGCCACCCATGAGAATCGCGAGCGCTTGGCCGAGTTTAACCACCCACCAGTAGATGGAGCCGTACATGCCTTCGCGGCGTTCGTGGGTGTTGAGCTCATCGCAATCGACAACGTCTGCGATCATCGACGGCATGAGCGTGAACAGCCCCGCGAGCCCAAACGCCATCAATGGGGCGGGAATGAGTACGAGCCACGGATTATCTGGCGTGTAGCAGAACCACTTGAGCCCATAACCGACCATCGAAATGCCGGTTGCCACGAAAAACGCGCGACGCTTACCGATTTTCGTGGCGAGCAAGGTGATGATCACGATGACCACGAGCGCGGTGATCGCTTGCAGTAAGCCTGAGTGCCCGACAAAGGCCGAGCCGCGCTCGGCGTCTCCCGCGAACACGTAGTAGATGATGACGTAGGACTGAAACGCGGCGATGAGGATAAAGCCGTTGAAGACCAGGAAAGTGGCAACGCATAGCTTCAAGAACGGCTTGAATTTGAGTGTGGTGATAAAGCCTTTAACGAAATCCTTGAGGTTGCGCAGGATGACGGCGCCGGCGCTTTCCGTTTTGGCAGGCGCATCGTCTTCGTCGGTGGAAACGTCCTTGAAGCGCTCGCGCAAGAATATGGCCGGCATGATGCCGAGCACGATGACAATCACCGCGATGATGATTGCGAGCACCGAGGCGCCGTTGACGGCATCGCCGAACACCGGCATGTACATGATCGCGAGGAAGTACGGCGAGATCATGTAGGCGATATTGCCGATGAAGTTTTGCACACCCATGAGACGGGTGCGTTCGTGATAGTCCGGCGTTAGCTCGTAGCCGAGCGCTACCCAGGGCGTCGCGTAAATGGTGTACGCGAGGTAGAAAATCAGCGATCCGCCGAGGAAATACCAGAAATAGAAGCCGTCGCTACGACCCGCCGGCAACTGCCACAACAGCGCAAAAATAATGCCGACCGCGATTGCCCCGACGAATATGTACGGCCGGCGACGCCCGTACTTCGAACGGGTGTTGTCCGAGATGTAGCCCATCAACGGGTCGGTTATGGCGTCGGTGAGCCGCGGCAGCGCGCCCAACAAACCGACCAGCGCGGGACTCATCCCCAACCCGAGATTGAGCACGATGACCATGCCGCCGATGGCTGCGGCCAAGGTATTGTTAACAAACGCGCCGAAGCCGTAGACGATTTTCAGATGAAACGGAATACGGTCTTCGACCGCGGTCACGTGGTGCGTGGCTGCACTCATTGTTGTTCTGCCTTTCCCCCTGCGGCGGAACACCGCCCAGATATACTCTGCCACATTGACAGCGCTGTCAAATCTTGCTAAATAAACCAAACAGTCCGCGTTGACCGGCAGTTGCGAATTCACGCCTGATCCGATACGAACGCTTCACGACGCTTTCCCTGCTATCACGTTTCATTGCGACGGCCGAAAACCGCCGCGGAGTAACCTTGTATGAGTAGTCCGAACGCGCAAACGGTGACTGAGTCGGTGTCACCTGAGCAGCGCGCCGCCGAACTGCTGGCGCGCATGACGCTGGCCGAAAAGGTCGGCCAGATGTGCCAGGTCAATGTCGGCGATGGTTACGTGCCCGAGTATGTCGTGGACGCGATCCGCGCCGGTCGTGTCGGGTCCGTTTTGAACACGGTCAATGTCGAACACGTCAACGAAATGCAGCGCCTTGCGGCCGAGGAAAGTCGTCTTGGCATCCCGCTGCTGGTCGGGCGCGATGTCATTCACGGTTTCAACACCGTCATGCCGATACCGATGGCGCAGGCGGCCAGCTGGAATCCAGATGTCGCCCGCGATGGCGCTCGCGTCGCTGCGCGCGAAGCGGCGCGGTGCGGCGTCAACTGGACCTTTGCGCCGATGATCGACGTTGCGCGGGATCCGCGCTGGGGCCGCATCGCTGAGAGCCTCGGAGAAGATCCGTATCTCACGTCGCAGCTGGGCGTGGCCATGGTGCGCGGTTTTCAGGGTGACGATCTTGCGCAGCCCGATGCGATTGCGGCTTGCGGCAAACACTTCGCGGGCTACGGCGCCGCCGAGAGCGGTCGCGACTACGCAACGACCAATGTTCCCGAAAACGAGCTGCGTAACGTCTATTTGCGACCGTTCCACGCCGCCGTTGAAGCTGGCGTGTCGACGTTGATGACGTCGTTCAGTGACATTGATGGCGTGCCTGCAACCGCGAACGCCTTTCTGCTGCGCGACGTGTTACGCGCTGAGTGGGGCTTTAACGGCTTTGTCGTCAGCGATTGGGATTCCGTTCGCCAGCTGTGCATCCACGGATTGACCGCCAACGATGCTGATGCGGCGTTCGAGGCCGCAACTGCGGGCGTTGATATGGAGATGCACGGTGACGCCTACGCGCATTTTCTCGAGCAACTCGTCGACGCGGGCCGTCTCGACGAAGCGCTCGTCGATGCCGCCGCTTTCGCCATCCTGACGGCCAAATTTCGTCTGGGCCTATTCGAGCAGCGCTATACGAATCCGAATACGTTTCCGCCACCGGGTGACGACAATGCACTGACGGTTGCGAAAGACGCCGCGCTGCAGAGTGTCGTGCTGCTGAAAAACGATCACGCTGTGCTGCCGCTGGCGCGCGATCATCTCGGCTCACTCGCCGTGCTGGGACCGCTGGCCGACGCGCCGCGCGAGCAGCTCGGCACGTGGATCTTCGACGGCGATCCGGCAATGAGCGTCACGCCATTGCAGGCGATTCGGGATCTCGTTCCCGAATTGGTGGTGGTGCGCCACGATCCGGTATTGCCGACCACCCGCAGCCGGGATACCTCCGGCTTCGACCGCGCGGTACAAACTGCCGCCGCGTGCGACGCGACGGTCTTGTTCCTGGGCGAAGAGGCCATTCTGTCTGGCGAAGCCCATTCGCGGGCGGATATTGCGCTGCCGGGTGCGCAAGCCGAACTCGTCCGTCGTGTCCGACAGACCGGCAAGCCGGTGATTGCCGTCATCATGACGGGGCGTCCGCTGACGCTCGGCGATATCGTCGATGACGTCGATGCCATCTTGTTCGCCGGGCATCTCGGCACCATGGCTGGGCCCGCGCTAGCCGAGCTGTTGTTCGGGCTGGCAGTGCCGTGCGGCAAGTTGCCAACCACACTGCCCCGCATGGTCGGGCAGATCCCGATCTACTACGCGCAGAAGAACACCGGCAAACCGCCGTCACCCGAAACGGTCGTCTTGATGGACGACATCGATGCGAACGCCGAACAGCTATCGACCGGGATGACGGCCTATCATATGGACGCCGGCTACGAGCCGCTGTTCCCATTTGGGTTTGGGCTTTCATACACGGCATTTAGCTACGATGACTTAAGCGTCAGTCGCGATCAGCTGAAGTTGGGCGAATCGTTGACGATCAGCGCTGTCGTCTACAACGACGGTTCGCGCGCCGCTTGTGAGGTCGTACAGCTCTATGTTCGCGATCTCGTCGGCAGCGTCACGAGGCCGGTGCGTGAACTCAAGGGGTTTCAACGCGTGCATTTGGAGCCAGGCGAGCAGAAAACCATAAGCTTTGAATTAGGCACCGCCGAACTCGGCTTCTACGGCCGCGACAACCGTTTTGCCGTGGAGCCCGGCGAGTTTCACGCTTGGATCGGCGGTAGTTCGACGGCCCAGCTCATGACGTCGTTTCGAATCACAGCGAACGATTGATCGTTGACCGGCTAAGTTTGAGATTGGCACGTGACGTACGAAGGGGAGAAAGCAATGAACAAACAGTCTTCGCTCGCATTGGTGTTGGCGGTTGCCGGTTGCGCGGAACAGAGCGTGTCGCCGTCGCTCATGCAGGAACCCGACGAACTCGTCGCCGGCGAGGTCATGGCGGTCGCGTACTCTGGATTTCGCGAGGGTCAGCACCCGGATCGCGGTGCGGGCGCCGTCAATCCGAGCGATGCCGAAATTCTTGAAGACCTCGAGATTCTTGCCGCCAACGATTTCAATCTGATTCGCGTTTACGACACCGGTGAAAACACGGCGACAACGCTGCGGCTGATTCGCGAAAACCAGCTGCCGATCAAAGTATTGCTCGGCGTTTGGCTGCGTGCAGAGTTCAGCAACCATGAAGGTTGCCCGTGGCTAGACGAGCCGATACCGGACGAGGAGCTAGCCGCGAACGCGAAGCTCAACGTGGAGGAAATCGACCGCGGCATCGCGCTTGCTAACGACTACGCCGACATCGTCGCTGCGGTCAACGTCGGCAACGAGGCGCTGGTCAGCTGGAACGATCACATGGTGCCGCTGGAAACCGTCATTGCCTACGTAAGGCGCGTCAAGGCCGGCATCGTCCAACCGGTGACCGTTGCCGACAACTACGAGTGGTGGATTCAGGACGGCGCACCGTTGGCCGCCGAGGTGGATTTTATCGGGGTGCACACCTATCCCGTTTGGGAGGGCCGCGACATCGATGACGGGCTCTCCTACACAGTCGAAAACCTCGAGGGTGTTCGGACAGCGTTGCCCGACAAACCCATTGCCGTGCTCGAAGCAGGCTGGGCTACGCAAGCGACCGAATTCACCGAGCTTGCCGGCGAAGCGCAGCAGTTACGCTACTACAACGAACTCTATGAATGGGCTGGCGAGCACAACGTAACGATCTTTTTCTTCGAAGCGTTCGATGAGCCTTGGAAAGGCAATCCCGACAACCCCGGCGGTGCCGAAAAACACTGGGGTCTGTTTTTCGTTGACCGTACGCCGAAACAAATCATGCGTGACGGCGTGCGGTGAGCGCGAAGGCGGTCTCACTGCGCGGGCTGCGCACCTTCTGCGTTGCAGCGAAGAACGAGAGCTTCAGCGCGGCCGCCGACGAGCTGTTCATTACACCGTCGGCGGTCAGCCATCAAATCAAGAATCTCGAAGAAGAGCTGGGGCTGAAACTCTTCGAACGCGGCGCACGCGAATTAAAGCTGACCGGTGCGGGCCAGGGCATGTATGCCGAAGTCAGCCCGCTGCTTACCGAGATCGACACCATCGTCGGTTCTTACCGCAACTCGGAAGTTCGCAGCACGGTGCGTATGTCGGTGCAACCGTTTTTCGCGAGCGAGTTTTTCTTGCCGCGACTTACCGAATTCAACGCGAACCATCCTGACGTCGACATCAAAGTGTCGGCCAGCGATGAAAGCGCTGAACATCATCCTACGGATGCGGACCTCGCGATCCGTTTGTATCGCGCGCCGCCGCAGGGTGTCGAATCGCAGCTGTTGTTTCCGCTGCGCTTTGCGCCGGCCGGAGCAAAATCTCTGGCCGACGAACTCACGATCGAAAACGGCGCGATCGTCGGCGATTTTCCGATGGTTATCCACGAGTCGTATCCGAAGGCTTGGCAGCAATGGAGTCGTATCGCTGATATCGCTCTACCCGCCGGCGGCAAGGTGACTCGCCTCGATTCCATGATTGCCGTCGTCAGAGCGGTCGAGCAGGGAATCGGCGCGGCGCTCGTGCCGGTGCCCGTTGCAAACCAGTGGTTCAGCTCCGGCGGAATTACACGCTTGTTCGACACCGAGCTGGCGGCCGATGTGAGCTACTTCCTGATCTGGCAGCAGGATCGCCTCGAGAAGCCCGCGGTAGCCGCATTGCGCGACTGGATTCTGCAGCGCTTCGGCACGGCGGCCTGACGGAAGAGCCTGATTTAGAGTAAGTTTCTGAACGCTGCACCAATTTCGCCGGCGCCCGAGCTGGCTGCTGGGTCAGCACCAGCGCTTTAGCTGCCAATCGCGCCAAGGTTCCTCCGTGCGATTTGAAAATTTTTCATCGCAGCGCTGAGTTTTATGCCTTTGTGAATTCGCCTGGGCGCCCCTACCTTGACTCTGCCGATCGGCGCAACCGATCGGAATTTGTATGACTGCTCGTCAAACAAGGAGCCAAGACGATGTCGGCACAAGCCAATCCCACGCGCGATGTGTTCGCGTTCAGCTTGGGTGGATTGGCGGCGAAGAACTCGTACGCCTATGTACCCGCAATCGCTGACGACGCATTGAACAATAATCTCGACCGCCAACAGGCCGGTCATCGCGAATCGCGTTCGAGCGCGGTTCAAGCCTTCGAGGATTTCCTCGCACGATACTTCGCAACCGGCTGCCGTCAGGCCGCCTGATTGGAAGTGCTGGCCGGTTGCAACATCCCCCCCGTTGCAACCGGCCGGCTTTTGTCGGGAGCCAACCAAGCTGCTCTATCAAACCTGCGATATAGCGAGCCGGTGAACCTGCAACGCGGTTGTTGCACGCCGCCAAACACGTCGAACCCGCGCGACGCGGCGACTTTGGTTTGCGATTTATCGGATTTATCCGGCAGTGCATTCCGCACACCGAATCAATCGTCAGCTCGGCGTTACGGGTCACGTGTCCGGTCTACCTGCCGACGAAGGACAAATTTGGTCACGAATTGACAACGCTGTCATTTGTTGTTACTCCTAGGTGACCGTAGGAGAGCGCAAGCTCTCTTGAAAGACGTGCATCGAGGGGGGGTATGCATGCTTCGTTTACGAAGTGTTGTTCAGTGCGCGCTGTCTATCAGCGCCGCGTGTGTCGTAGCCAGTTGTGTCGACAACGGCCGCGAACAAGTTTTCTCGCAGGTTGATACGGTTGCACCGGCCGCGCCTGCGACCCAGTCCAACCAAAACATTTCCAATCCGACGTTGAATGTTCCGATGACGTTGGAGGTATCGCCTGGCGATACGCTTACGCTGGTTTGGAGCGATGAATTTGACGGTTCCGCGCTCGATCCGGAAGTTTGGTTCTTTGCGACGGGTGACGGTACCGAAGCCGGGCTCCCCGGTGGCTGGGGCAACAACGAGCTGCAGTACTACCTTCCTGACAGCGCGCAACTTGCCAACGGCGTACTGCAGATTACGGCACGCCGCGAGTCGTTTGGCGGACTGAATTACACCTCTGCGCGCATCAATACGCAGGATCGCTTTGCGTTTCGGTATGGCCGCATCGAAGCCAGCATCAAACTGCCGGCGGGTCAGGGTGTCTGGCCCGCGTTTTGGATGCTGTCACAAGACAGCCCGTACGGAACGTGGGCGGCAACCGGTGAGATCGACATCATGGAGGCCGTCAACCTCGACGGCACCGGTGGTAACGAGATTTTCGGCACCATTCACTACGGCGCGCCGTTTCCCGGCAACGTTTTCACGAGCGTTACGTACATACCGTCGGAGGATGTCACCGATGACTTCCATCGCTATGCCATCGAGTGGGACGCAACGGAAATTCGCTGGTACTTCGACGACACCTTGTACGCGACACAGAACTCCTGGTCCTCGACAGCGGCTCCCTACCCAGCGCCTTTCGATCAGAACTTTCACATTTTGCTGAACGTTGCCGTTGGCGGGAATCTGCCGGGCGTCCCGAATGCAGACACCGTCTTTCCGGTGACGATGGAAGTCGATTACGTCCGGGTCTACTCGGGCGAATAACAACAAAGAGCGGCAAACGGCGCATGGCGCCACCGTTCAATAAGCCGCTCCGCGGCACGTACAAAAAAAACTTACTCAGCATCCATTCCGAGAATTCGCTCATGCATGCACCAGCTTCTCCGCGTCTTTCGCGACTACTGATTGCCCTCGTTCCCGTCCTGATTCTTGCGGGTTGCGACCAGGGCGATGGGCCCGAGCAAATTCAGAATCAGGCGGCAACACCGCTGCCGCAGATCCCGCCCGGGTTCTGCGATCCCGTGAACTTCGAGGTTCTCTGTACTGATCCGAACATCATCAACTTCAACGGTGGTGCAACGACGATCATCGACAACCCCGATGCCAGCGGTATCAATGACAGCGAGCGGGTTGCGCAAATGCAGAAGTTCCCCGATCAGGTGTTCGGAGGAACGTTGTTGGATCTCGGTGCGCCGATCGATTTCAGCCTCGGCGAAGCGTTCACGATCGACGTCTGGTCGCCGCGCGCCGTGCCGTTTACGTTCAAGCTGGATCAGCTCAATGTGGAGCTGATCGGCAATCACAGCGGCAGCAGCAGCTGGGAAGAATTCTGCTTCGACTTCACCGGGCAGACCGCCGGTATGGGCAACCCGGGTTTGACGATCATATTTGAGGACGGCGTGCTTGGTCAGGCCGACACCGATCCGAACAACTGGACCTTCTTCTACGACAACATCACCCAGGTACAGAACTGCAGTGGTACTACGCCGCCGCCGACGAGCTTCTCCGCGCTGACATTCGACGATCCGGCGATCACGTACACGCTGACCGGTTTTGGTGGCGCCGAAGACTCATCGATCGTCAACGATCCGTCAGGCGGTACCAATCAGGTCGTGCAGGTCAATCGCTCCGACAGCGCGGAGACGTTTGCCGGTACCACTATCTCTACCGGTCCCAACGACTCGGTACCAACGATTCCGCTCGATGCGCAAAACACGCTGATGACAGCACGCGTGTGGTCACCGGCGGTTGGTGTGCCAGTACGACTCAAGATCGAAGATGCGTCCGACGGCACGGTTTCGGTAGAGACCGAAGCGATAACGACTGTTGCGAATGCGTTTGAGACGTTGACGTTCGATTTCTCGATGCAGGCGATGGGCACGGCGGCGTTCGATCCGGCCGCGACCTACGACAAGGTCACTATCTTCTTCAACTTTGGCACCGATGGCGCGACCGCCGGTGCGCAGACGTATTACGTCGACGATATTGACGTCGCCGGCGGCGGCGGTGGCGGTACTCCACCAAATACTTTCTCAACCGTTACGTTTGACGATCCGGCACTGACCTACACGCTGCTCGGTTTCGGCGGTGCAGAAGACTCGAGCGTCGTTGCCGATCCGACCGGCGGTACCAACCAGGTCGTGCAGGTCAATCGTTCGGACAGTGCCGAGACCTTTGCCGGCACGACCGTGGCGACCATGGCGAACGACGCCGTCGGCACGATCCCGCTCGATGCGATGAATACCGAAATGACGGTGCGCGTTTACTCACCGGCAGCCGGTATTCCGGTAAGACTCAAAGTCGAGGACGCGATGGACGGCACCGTCTCGGTAGAGACTGAGGCCATAACGACGGTCGCCAACGCGTTCGAGACGCTGACGTTTGATTTCTCGATGCAGGCGATGGGCACGGCGGCGTTCGATCCGGCCGCGACCTACGACAAGGTCACTATCTTCTTCAACTTCGGGACGGACGGCGCAACCGCCGGCGCCCAAACCTTCTTCTTCGACGACATTGCGGTCGTTGCCGGCACCGGCGGCGGTGGCGGTACCGGCTTCCCGGCGGTGACGTTCGACGATCCGGCGATTACCTACGCGCTGCGCGGTTTTGGTGGCGCCGAGGACTCGACGGTTGTTAACGATCCGACTGGCGGCAGCAACCAGGTGGTTCAGGTCAATCGTTCGGACAGTGCCGAGACCTTTGCCGGCACGGTTGTATCGACGGGGCCAAACGAGACGGTTGGGGCCATTCCGCTCGATGCGATGAACACGCAAATGACGGTGCGCGTGTACTCACCGGCAGCCGGCATTCCGGTTCGGCTGAAAGTCGAGAACTCGGGTGATCCGACGATCTCGGTAGAAACCGAAGCGACGACGACGGTCGCCAATGCGTTCGAGACGTTGACGTTCGACTTCGCCAACGAAGCGATGGGCACGGCGGCGTTCAACCCGGCGGCGACCTACGACCGCGTCATCGTGTTCTTCAACTTTGGCACGGACGGCGCCACGGCCGGTGCGCAGACGTTCTTCTTCGACGACATCGACGTTGTTAGCGGTGGCGGCTCTGGCGCCGGCGGCGGTACCGGCTTCCCGGCGGTGACGTTCGACGATCCGGTGATCACCTACGCGCTGCGCGGATTCGGCGGCGCCGAGGACTCGACGGTTGTTAACGATCCGACCGGCGGCAGCAACCAGGTGGTTCAGGTCAATCGTTCGGACAGTGCTGAGACCTTTGCCGGCACGGTTGTATCGACGGGGCCGAACGAGACGGTTGGGGCCATTCCGCTCGATGCGATGAACACGCAAATGACGGTGCGCGTGTACTCGCCGGCGGCCGGCATCCCGGTTCGGCTGAAAGTCGAGAACTCGGGTGATCCGACGATCTCGGTAGAAACCGAAGCGACGACGACGGTCGCCAATGCGTTCGAGACGCTGACGTTCGACTTCGCCAACGAAGCGATGGGCACGGCGGCGTTCAACCCGGCGGCGACCTACGACCGCGTCATTGTGTTCTTCAACTTTGGCACGGACGGCGCCACGGCCGGTGCGCAGACGTTCTTCTTCGACGACATCGACGTTGTTAGCGGTGGCGGCTCTGGCGGCGGAGGCGGTGGCGCTACCTCGTCAGACTTCGAATCCGGCTCGGCGACATTCGCCGACTTCGAGGGCGGCGTTGCAACGGTCATCGCCAATCCCGATCCGAGTGGCATCAACACCAGCGGATTTGTGGGCCAGATGCAGAAATTTGCGGGTCAGGCCTTCGGCGGCAGCACCCTGGATCTCGGCGGCACGGTGCCGCTTGCGGCTGCTGATTCGTACACCATGAAGGTACGTTCGCAGCGGTCGGTGGTCGTTACGTTGAAGCTCGAGCCACAAGGCGATGAACGAACGGCAACCCACAGCGGTAGCGGTACGTGGGAAGAGCTCTGTTTCGACTTCAGCGGTGTGTCCGGTGATGTTACTGGCATCACGCTGATCTTCGACAACGGCACGGTTGGCGATGCGGCGAATAATCCGAACGACTGGACCTTCCAGTTCGACGACATCGCCCAAACCAGCGCCACGTGCGCGCCACCACCGCCGCCCGACATGTTCGAAACGCTGACGTTTGACGATCCGGCGGTGACCTATACGCTGCGCGACTTTGGTGGCGCGGGCTCGACGGTCACGAACGATCCGACCGGTGGCACGAACATGGTCGTGCAAGTCGTTCGCAGCAACACCGCCGAGACCTTTGCCGGTACCGTCGTCTCAACGCTAGCGAACGAGGCCGTCGGCGTCATTCCGCTCGATGCGATGAACACCGAGATGGAAGTGCGCGTCTACTCGCCGGCCGCCGGAATTCCGGTTCGCCTGAAGGTCGAGAACTCGGGCGACCCGGCTGTCTCGGTTGAAACGGAAGCGACGACGACCGTGGCTAATGCGTTCGAAACCCTCACCTTCGATTTCAGCAACGAGGCGATGGGCACAGCGGCGTTTGACCCAGCGGCGACCTACGACAAGGTCATCGTGTTTTTCAACTTTGGCACCGACGGCGCCACGGCTGGCGAGCAGACGTTCTTCTTCGACGATATCGCTGTCGCCACGGGCAGCGCTCCCGCCGCCTTCGAAACGTTGACCTTCGATGACGCCATGACGACGTACACGCTGCGTGGTTTCGGCGGCGCAGAAGACTCGACAGTGGTCGTTGATCCGACCGGCGGCCCCAACATGGTCGTGCAGGTCAATCGCTCGGCGGCGGCCGAAACGTTTGCGGGCACTGTTGTGTCGACCCTGGCCAACGAGTCATCCGGCGTGATCCCGCTCGATGCGATGAACACCGAGATGACAGTCCGTGTGTATTCGCCGGCGGCTGGCATACCGGTGCGCTTGAAGATCGAGAACTCAGCGGACGGCGCGATATCCGTGGAAACGGAGGCGACAACGACCGTGGCAAACGCGTTCGAAACGCTCACCTTCGATTTCTCGAGTCAGGCGATGGGCACGGCGGCGTTCGATCCGGCGGCGACCTACGACAAAGTCGTGATCTTCTTCAACTTTGGCACCGACGGCGCTACGGCCGGCGCGCAGACCTACTACTTCGACGACATCGCTGTCGCCGCGGGTGGCGGTGGCGGTGGTGGAGGCGGCGGTTTCGTGACGCTCACCTTCGACGACATGGCGGTGACCTATGCACTGCGCGGCTTCGGTGGCGCCGAGGATTCGACGATCGTTGCGGACCCAACTGGCGGCAGCAACATGGTCGTACAGGTCAATCGCTCGGCAGCGGCGGAGACGTTTGCTGGCACCGTGGTTTCGACTGGCGCGAATGAGTCGGTTCCAACGATTCCGCTCGATGCCATGAACACCACCATGACGGTGCGAACGTACTCCCCGGCGGCCGGACTGCAGGTGCGTCTCAAAGTCGAAAACTCAGGCGACCCAACGATTTCGGTTGAGACCGAGGCGACTACTGCAGTTGCGAACGCGTTCGAAACGCTGACGTTTGATTTTTCGAACGAGGCGATGGGCACTGCGCCGTTCAACCCGGCGGCGACCTACGACAAGATCGCGATTTTCTTCAACTTCGGCGTGGATGGGGCCACCGCCGGGGCACAGACGTTCTTCTTCGACGATATCGGTCTCTGATGTGCGAATGAGCGTTTCATTTGTCCGCAGGGCCCAACAAACAAGCAAAAAAAGAGTAGTCGCAATGACGAAATCAAGCGTTTCCAAGGGAGAGACCCTTTTGACTAGGCTGCTGGCTGTTGCGCTTTTTGTATGCGCGCCGCTCGTTGTCCAGGCACAGGTCGACAAGGTCACGGCTTACAAGGATGAGAACGGTTGGAAACTCCAGGTCAATGGCGAGGACTACTACGTCAAGGGGATGGTCTGGAGTTACTCGCCGCGTGGTCAGAACTACAGCTACAACCTGTTCGGTCAGTCGGACGACTACATTCGTAAAGTCCTTGATTACGACTTCGGCCTGATGAAGGCAGCCGGCATCAACACGATCCGCAGCTTTACGATGCTGCCGCCGCGCTGGGTCGAGTACGTTTATCGCGAACACGGCATCATGTCGGTCATCAACCCGCTGATGGGTCGCTACGGGTACAACGTTGGCGGTAAGTGGATTCCGTTCACTGATTACTCCGATCCGTTGACTCGCGAAACATTGAAGCGCGACATGCAGGAATTCGTCCTGCGCTACAAAGACACGCCGGGCGTCTTGATGTTTGCTTTCGGCAACGAGAGCAACTACGGACTGTCCTGGTCGAGTTTTGAGATCGAAAACCTGCCGGTCGGCGAGCAGCAAACCGCGAAGGCGCGCTTTCTCTACAGCCTTTATGAAGAGGTGATCAGCGCCGGTAAGTCCGTCGCGCCGAATCAGCTGTTCTCGATCGTCAATGGCGACATTCAGTACATCGATTTGATTGCCGAATTGGTTCCGTCGCTCGACATCCTCGGCAGCAACGTGTACCGCGGCCCGACCTTTACCGACCTGTGGGCGCGCGTCGATGAGAAGCTCGATTTGCCGGTGGTCTTCTTTGAGTTCGGCAGTGACGCGTTCAATGCGCGAACCTTTCAGGAAGATCAGTTGTCCCAGGCGTTGATTCTCAAGGATCAGTGGCAGGAGATGTACAACAAGTCGTACGGCAACGGCGAAGAGGGTAATTCGATTGGCGCGTTCGTCTTCGAGTGGCGCGACGAATGGTGGAAATACCTGCAGGTCGAGCGGCTCAACATACAAGACACCAACGCATCGTGGTCCAACCAGGCGTATCTTTTCGATTGGGCCGAAGGCAAGAACAACATGAACGAGGAATGGTTCGGCGTGGTTGCGCTGGGCCTGCCCGATTCTGACGGTGTCTACGCCGCGCGACCGCGCATGGCATATCACGTGCTCGCTGAGGTCTTTGCGATGGACCCCTACGGCGATGGCAAGAGCAACATAAATGCCGCGTTCGCCAACATGGACATCGATTTTCTCGAGCTGAAGGGCGATGTAGACCGATTGAAAGCCGAAAGCTTCGAGGACAGTCGCAAACTGAGATTTACTGGCGGTCGGTTCCTGAACGAGTTCGCGTTGCGCAGTACCGAGCAGGAGCTCGAAGAGGACGGTGAAAACGGCGTCGAGTTCAGCGACGGTCAACAGCTGTTTCTCGATTTCGAGTTCCAGCCGAGCGACAACCTTGACGGTCAAATGACGCTAAACGTTCTCGGTAATGTTGCTCGCAAGCGTGCGCTGGAGTTTAACTACGGCGATCGCGGTTTGCCGCTAACGATCCAGGCGCAAACCGCGCCGGAGACCGTATCCGGTGCGCTCAGCGAGTCCGATCTCACCGACACGTTGATCACGTTCAACGATCGCGAACGCGTCGAGATCTATGACTTCGAGGCGAACTACCGGGGTGAAGCGTTCGACGTCAACGCGTTCTATCACACGCCGCGTTTTCATTGGGGCTTTGAAGGCGATTTCTTTGGTCTGGTCGCGGAGGCCACTGATATTCCAGGCATTGACGTCTGGGATGCGCGGGCACCGGTCGGCGCCGAGATCAAAGGCAAAGGCATATTCGAGGGTCTGACGATGGTCTTCGGCCCGGAAATTTTCTGGGGGGCAAACCCGAAGTTCGTCGTCAAATACGACTTCAATCTGTTTAATATGGCCTGGACGTTTATTCATTCCGAAGACGTTTCTCGCCTCGGCCAGGGCGCCAACGCAACCGAAGCGACGATTCGCGAAACACGGCAAACGACGCTGTACGCGGATAAGAAGTTCGCCAACGGTATGCGGCTCGAACTCGGCGGCATGATCTCGGCGCCGGAGCGCATCGACGAAGTCTTCGACCGGGTCGACGGCACCGGCAACATCTTTGCCGACGAAATCGATTTCGAAGACACCCTTTCGTTCAAGGCCAAGCTCTCGTTCCCACTGTTCGGCGCGCAGGCTTACGTCGGCGCCCAGCATTCAGGGCTGGTTGCCGAAAGCGTCGTGCACCACACGACGTACGGCCTCATCGACCCCACCGGATTGCCTTACTCGTCGCTCGGCAACCGTATGGAGTACGAGGCGGGTGCGCAGATATTTCGGGGCAACTGGATGATTTTCCCACGCGTGCTGTATCGCGATAACCTCGTGCACGCCAATCCAAATCTCGATCCGCAAATCGTCGGTGGCATTCTGCAGCCCGGCGCCAGTGCGCGTACGCGCGACGACGATCCATTTGCGGTGTTGAACAACCGCGAGGCTCGGTCGGCTGAGATCTTTTTCACCTACGATCCGACGGGCGCGACACCGTTCTACGATTGGGACAACGCCTGGCGCGAGGATGCCGGCTTTGCGTTCAACTTCGGTGGTACCTACACCGAGTTTCCGACCCCGACCGACTCCGAGCAGTTCTTCTTTGAACCCGCCGGCGCAAACGCCCCGTTTGGCGTCGGTCTGCCACCGGAGGATGTCTGGCGGCTGCGATCGCGCATGGTGTTCAACACCGCGAACAACACCCGAATGATTTTCGATGTGACGCGCGCGTTCGAACAGTCGACCGGCGATCCGAACGGCGGCACAAGAAAATACTGGGACATGAGTTACCGGATCATCTGGGGCGGCGGCAAGCACTCGCTGATCGGCTACTACCTGCAGGATGCTTGGGGCCCGTATGACTTCTTCCGCCAGTTCAATGTCACGTTCCCCGAGCAGTTCCGCTTCGACTACTCGTACTGGCTTGGCGGCGGGTTCGGTGGCATCTCGGACGCCATCTCGGAGCAAAACGCGACGCGTATCGGTATTCGCACGACTTTCCGCACGTCTGACGAAAACTCGCCGGATGACGAGTTTCTGGACGGCGAGAACGATTACACCTTCCTGACCGTTGTGTACTTCAACTACCAGTTCTAACGCGAAGTACGCAAACCTGAGGATTGACGAAAATGATGAACACACTTCGTAACGCAACCCGACCGCTAGCTGGTCGCGGTCTGGCAGCCGTAGCTGTCGGTATGGTGGCTCTAGGTCTTGCCGGTTGTGAGGAACGTGATAGCGGCGACGGCGAGCTGATCAATGCAATTATTTTGCCGACCGACGTCGTTCTCAGCCTTTGGTGCGCCGATGTCGGTGTCCACCCAGAGACGTGCGTCCTCGACGATCCGGAAAACCCGTTTGTCACGACGCCGATTCGCGAGTTTGATGTCAACAACCCGGGCGCAGAGAACAAGTTCGAGCTATTCAATTCGATTCCGCCGGGACCTAGCGGCGCCAAGGCCCGTTTCTATTTTTGGGCAACGGCGCTGGCGCGGCGGCCGAGTGGCGAAAACCAGTTCTACACGGCGCTTGCGTTGCACGAACTCTACGACGCCAACAGCAACGTCCTGTCTACCGATGTCATTGCGCAAGATCAGGCGCTGAAGGCGTATCGTTCGTTGCTGGACAACTTCTTCGGGTCGGTGACGGTCTTCACCTGTTGCCCGGCCGCGAGCCCGACGGGCGATCCGGTACCGTTTTCGGTCCCGCTCAATGAGCTGACCGCCGACAATCTGTTCCGAACCGACGCGACTGGTTTCCTGCGATTGGTTCCGGGCGATACGATTCTCGTGCTTGAACTTCTGCTCGACTGGGGGTATTCGTATCAACCCGCAACGCCGCCCCTTTTTGACAACGGCGTCGTATCTGTAAACGATGGATGATGCAAACTAACGCCGCAGTAGTACTTACAAATATCGCAAAGACCCTGCTCGTCGCAGGGTCTTTGCTTTTTGCTGAGTTAACGATGGCTGAGGCCGTGCCTGTCGAGTTGAAACGCACCGAGCAAGGCTGGGAGCTGTTGCGCGGCGGTGAGCCGTACTTCATTCGCGGCGCCGGCGGCGACCAGTCGCTCGAAGCCCTGGCGCGCGCCGGCGCGAACTCAGTACGTACCTGGGATGCGGAAAACGTTCGCGGCGAGAGCGACGTCGGCGTCCTGCTCGATGAGGCGCATGCGCTAGGCCTGACCGTGACCGTGGGCATTTGGCTCGGTCACGAACGTCACGGCTTCGACTACGGCGATCCGGTTCAGGTCAAAACCCAGTTTGAGCGCGCCAAGGGTATTGTCGAGCGTTTCAAGGACCACCCAGCGCTGCTGCTGTGGGGTATCGGCAATGAGATGGAGGGTTTTGCGGAAGGCGATAACCCAGCCGTCTGGTCTGCCGTCAACGACATTGCCGCGATGGTCAAGGAGATCGATCCGAATCATCCGACCATGACCGTCACGACCTTCGTACACGGCAAACGGATTGAGTACGTCCATCAGAAATGTCCGGCCATCGATGTGCACGGCGTCAACGCCTACGACGGCGCGCCATACGTACATCAAAAGCTGCGTGAGGCAGCGGCGACGAAACCCTTCGTGCTGACCGAATTCGGACCGCCGGGCCCCTGGGAAACCGGCAAGACCGCGTGGGGCGCCGCGATCGAGCCTACCAGCACGGCCAAGGCGGAAGCGTATCGACAGAGCTACCGCGACGGGATCGAGGCGGCGCCGGGCATGGCGCTCGGTAGCTACGCGTTCTTGTGGGGCAACAAAATGGAAGCCACGCCCACGTGGTTTGGCATGTGGCTCGCCGACGGCGCACAGCTGGCGGCGGTCGACGTCATGCAGGACGTTTGGTCCGGTGCGCTCCCAGCGAACCTGGCGCCGGTGGTGACCCGTATTAAAATCGACGGCGACGGCTTGCTGGACCCAGGCGACGAAATCGAGGCGAGCCTCGTTGCCAGCGATCCGGAAGGCGATGACCTGCGTGCGACGTGGGTGCTGCGGCCAGACAGTAACGACGTGCTGACCGGCGGCGATTTTAGGGCGGAGCCGCCAGAGATCGTCGGTGCGGTGCAAGACAATGATATTGCGAGCGCCACTATTCGGATGCCGGAAGAGCCTGGCGACTATCGTCTCTATTACACCGTTTACGATCAATACGGCAAAGCAGCCACGTCCAATGTGCCGTTGAAAGTGAAGGGCGAACGACGGGTCCGGCTGCCGGTCGCCGTGTATGAAGACCGGTTCGAGAATATGCCATGGGTCCCGTCTGGCTGGATGGGCGATACCGACAAGCTGACGCTGGATGGGCAGTCAACCGACTCCGTTTACGCCGGCGACAGCAGTATCAAAATCGGCTTCGAAGGTCCGTTCGGATGGGCCGGCATTGCCTGGCAACACCCGGCCAACAATTGGGGTGACATGGACGGCGGGTTCGACCTCACGGGCGCGACCGAGCTCGAACTCTGGGCACGCGGTCAGTACGGCGGCGAGAAAGTCAGTTTCGGCGTCGGTTTGCTAGAGCCGACGAGGGCGTTTCCCGATTCAGCGATCAAGAAAATCGACGACATTGTGCTGACAGCAGAATGGCAGCGCTTTCGTATTCCGCTGCGTCGCTTGGATCTGTCCAGCATCAAGACCGGGTTTGTCTTTACGGTGGTTGGTCGTCGGACGCCGGTGACCGTCTACCTGGACCAGATCCGTTTCGTTCGTTGACGTCGGCTTGTAGGAAGGATGCCTAGTTGGGCGCAGCGCCCGTCGACTCACGAATCTTCAGCTCGCCTTCCACGACCGTAATACCCGGCTCCAATTGCCGCTCGCCTATCAACGCCGCCGCCGCTTTCTCGGCCATTTCCGACAACGGCTGACGGACCGTCGTTAACGCCGGATAAATTTGCCGCGCCAGCGCGCTGTCGTCGAAACCGGCGACCGACAGTTGCCCCGGCACGCTGATGCCGAGCCGATTCGCGATACGAATCACGCCGGCCGCCATATCGTCGTTCGCGGCGAAGATCGCGGTCGGCGCACGATCGCGCGACAGCAACTCCGCTGCAGCAGTTTCGCCCGATCGGATGGAGTTGTCGCCATTGGCGACCAGCCATTCGGAGAAGGCGAGGCCGGCCTGCTGCAGACCGTCCTTGTAGCCGCGCAGCCGATTGGCGACCGCCTTGTGTTTCGAGTGTCCGGTTATGAACGCGATCCGTTTGTGGCCCAGCGAAGCCAAATACCGGGTCATCTCCGCCGCGATTGCGCGGTCGTTGGTGCCTACCGAGAACTCGTTGAGCGACTTGGTACCTGGAGATAGGCGAATAAACGGCACTTTGGTCGCACTGATTGCGTTGACGATGCTCGACATGTTCGACAGCGGCGCCGCGATGACGACGCCGTCCGGACGGGTCCGTTCGATGAGGCCGGTGAGCTCGCTTTTGACGCGCCGATCGCGATAGTTGCACGGATGAATCAATAGCTCGCAATTTGATGCTCGACAGGCCTGTAGCGCACCTTGCTGCATTCTAATAACGAAGCCGGCGCTGGGTGTGTCGTAGGCGCCCGGGTCGTCATAAACCAGCACAATGAGGTGCGAGCGATGACTCGCCAAATTGCGTGCCGAAATATTCGGCTTGTAGTTGAGCCGGGCGATTGCGGTTTCGACCTTTTGCCGGGTCGACTCTCGAACATTGGGCTCGTGATTGACGACCCGTGAGACCGTCTTGATCGATACGCCGGCGAGATCGGCGACGTCGTCGATGGTTGCTTTGGCCATCGTTAACTTCGTTTCCGTGCGCTTTTCCATGCAATTTTTTTTAGGTTATCCGGCCGGCGATATTGCCGTCAATTCGTTCCTAGCGAGGTCTGAAAACGCCTCCTGCATCACGAGCTTCGGGCTTCGATCGACTCGAAACAACCCCCAATGTTTTTCGGGTTCGAGCGGGTCGGGCGAGCCTTTCCAAGGCTCGTCAAAGGCTTCGAAGACAAATGTCAAAACACGTTGATCATTTGTCCACGCGAGCAATTGCTCGTAGTACCGCGCCTGCAGTTCTTCCGATGCATTGTCAGGTTCGATGCCGCGACCGTTCGATGCGCTGGTCCAACCTGCTTCGGTAATAACCACCGGCTTGGAGGGAAACCGATCGGCGACCTGCTGATAGTTTTGCTGGGTGAAGGCCAGCGCATCGTCGAGCGTCCGATACTCCCAAACCGGGTACGTGTGAATCGAGATGAAATCCAGTTCCGCCGCCAAGTCGTGCAACTTCTCGACCCACGGCACATAGTTTTCGCAGAACGTGATCGGCTGACGCACGGCGCGTCGTAGCTCGCGCGCATAGGCGATGAGCTGGTCGACCGGGACGAGATGATCGGTCCACTCGACACTGGATTCGTTGCCGATCGATACCGCAGCGACGATGTCTTCGTTGCCTGTGGCGAGGGCGATCAAGCGTTCGAGCTCGGCAGCGTTCTTGCGTCGATTCGACGCGAGCTGCTCGTCGCTGAAATTGGCGTCCCAAGGGCAATTGGGGTTACTGAGTTCTGCGGCATTGTCCATGCCGAGCATCACTTTGAGGTCCAGGTTGTCGGCGCGGATGACCTCGAGCACGCGTTCTGCATGCGTACTGCAGTCGTACAGCCGAAGGTAAGACCAATGGCGGGCGAGGATGGTGAGGTCCTCGCGGATTTCATCAACCGACGGGTATGTTTGGGTTAACGGGCTTTGCTCGTCGCGGTAGCCCGAGTAACAAATCGCGTTGGCGTGTGGAAGTCTAAGTGGGCGGTTCGGTTCAGGCATCAAAGTATTTCGGATTACCGTCTTTGTCCCAGATTCCCCAATACGCCCCGACATCGCCTTCCCGATCGACTTTCCATGCTTCGTCGAACGATGAGAACCAGAAAATCTCGACGCCTTCTTCCTCGGCCCAGCGATACGTGTCGATGAAATACTTCATCGCGTTTTCCTCGGACGGTATCGCGCCGCCTTCAGCGGTACCGATGTTTGGCCAGCCGGTTTCGCTGATGATTACCTTCTTACCTTGCGCCGCGTACTGCGCTTTGCGGTACATCTCTTTCATGTACAGCAGCGAGTATTCCGCCGGGCAGCCCTCCCAGAACGGATAGCAGTTGGCCAAGATGACGTCGCAGGCATCGGCAAGGCGCGGGTGATCGTTAAACTCGAAATACGCGTCGACGTAGCCAATCGGGATGTCCGGCACAGCCTCACGGGCGCGCTGCAAATACTCGATGAGCTCGTCTTCCGTGAGCTCACCACGCAACAGCACCTCGTTGCCGACTCCGAGCATATCTGCGTGTCCAGCTTTGGCGAGCTCGATGGCGTTGGTGATTTCAATCTCGTTCTGCTCGCGGTTGTCGTCCAGCCAGACGCCGACCAGCGTGCGCAACCCAGCGGCTTTAGCGATCGCCGGCATGAGCTCGTTGCCCTCGCAGCAGGAGAACGTTCGTATCCAGCGGGTGTACGGGCTGATGACACGGAGACGCTCGCTAATTTGCTCAGCGGTGATGATCGTGCCGGGCCCCTGTCCCTCCACATACGGACTAAATGAAATGCCATGAATGCGAGACTCGAGGATCTTCTTGACGAGTGCACGCAAATCCTCGCTGGACAGGGCGTCGGCATTGATTCCGGCTAGCGACAGGCGTCGCTGATAGACGTTCGACATTGCGGTTTTCTCTAGCGGTCGGCTTCGGTGAACAGAGCGTCGCGATCGACGTCGACGTCGATGCGCCGAATACGCCCGCTTCGCTCGAATATGGCTGCGCTGTACTCGGTGGGTAGCACTGGCTCGGATACGGTCAGACTGCTGCCGTCGCTCAAGGTCAGAGCGAGACCGGTGCGTGTCGACGAATTCAACGTGTAGACGATCGGAATCTGGCACCACGTAAACGCGAGGCTCGCTGCCGGAACGGCAATCTCTTGCCACTCATCATCGACGTCGACAAATCGGAAGACGCAGGCTTGATCGGCAAATTCGCGCGCGCGCAGCAGCAGCGGCGCAAACCGCACGACGCCGTTGGCAACGCGTACGCCGAGCTCGCCAAAGCGCGTGAGCACCTCTTCTTTGACCTGGCCGGTCATGCCGGGCTGGCGTGCGCCGGCATGTTTCGGCGTGTGTGAGTATGGGTCGGCCGGAAAGGCACCGAACTCGGTGGGCGTCTTGTTGAAACCGATGCCGCTGCGTACCTGGTAATAAAGATCGCCGAGACGCTGCATGGCGGCGGCGTCGTTGCCGCGATCTGCGGCCAAGAGGAAATTCTCCTGCACCGCAAGCAGCAACTTGGCCACCATGTGCCAATAGATACAGCCGAGTCCCTCGAAACCGAACATCGTACCGGAGCGTCCGGTAAACGCCTGATGGTCGAAGACGCTCTCATAAAGCTCGGCGAGTCGGTCGCGAGCCGCTTCGACCGGCTCGCCCAACTCGTCAGCGAGCTCGTCGATCACGTCCGCAAGGCTGCCGCTGTTGACCAATGCCGCATTGAATCGATAGTCGCCGTCGGCATCGCGTATGACGAGCCGATCGTCCCCGGCGTCTAGCTGCTCGCGCAGCAGCGGAATGTCGTCGATGACCGCCGCCGGTATGCGGTTCTTGTCGAGAAAGCTCGGCAGTTCTCGATCGGGGTACAGCATGAAACTGTTTTGGCCGGGGCGGTAAACCTTCGACGCATAAAGCGCTTCGACGACGCCGATGGCGTCGCGCGGCGTCAGCGCGCCGGAACTAAGCGCAGCAACCTGGCCTTCCAGCATCGGATATAGCCGTGCAATGTCGATGCCGTCGTCCGTGTCATCGAGCAAGTTATAGGCATGGTACAAACCGTCGTCGCGGCGATTGTGCGCAACACTCTGGTCGATCGCCGCTAACGCATCGGTTAATAGCGAGCGAATCGTCTCCGTAGTTCCGGCTGTCTTGCCGGTAAACCCATCATTGCGATAGACGGCTTCGCGGAACCGTTCGGCGGCTTCGCCAAGTTCGGTCATCGACTGACGGCGTTGCGTCGGATCGATCGGACCGTTTCCAAGGGCAAGACGTACGTTACGAAGCGCCGCTGCGGTCTCCTCGAGCCATTGCGCGATTTCAATCGAGAGTTCGGTGTTGCCGGAATCGTCGGCCAACAGTTCGTCGAGAAAACACACATAGCGACGCAGGTAAAAGAGCGTCACCATGGACAGACCCTGACCGACGAGTGCGTTATTCGCGTCGTTCCATTCCGGTCGCTGGGTGTTCATCCAAATTCCGCCGTCGACGACCAGGTTGCCGAGCTTGGCGAGTAATGGCACCAGCAGCTTTTCGACCAGGCAGACCTGGTAGACGTCGCCGTTTTGATCGAGAACCAGTTTGCCGTCGGCGCCGAGCGCTGCGGTACGCTCCTCAATGCGCGCCGCCAACGCATCGTCGTAGTCGACGGTTTCTTTCGGATTTTCCAGCAAGGCGGCGAACGGGCGAATTCGATAGGGCACGTTTGCATAGCAGAAAATCGGCTTATGGAGCAGCTCGCCGAGTCGCTGCGGATGGAAGCGGCGCGATTGCTCCAGCAACTTCTGCAGGTAGATGATCTGATGATCGCCCCAGTAGCCGATGTAACTCCACGGGTCTTCTGGGTCCTCTACCTCCCAATCAATGCCCTCTTTGGTAATCCGGTACGGGTTGTAACCGTCCATGGTCGATGCATTGACGAATTTGGCAACGAGGTTCTCGATGAACTCGGGGTAGCTGAACGCGAGTGCTTCCCAGTTTTGGAAGATGTCGCGCCAGTTTCCTTCGTACGACAGCAAGGTTTCGCCGCGCGAGTCGCGCAGTTGGATCGCGAACTGGTTCCACGGACGGCTGGGGTCGCCATGACGGCGGCCGAAGGTGATCGGCAGATACTCATAGCACAGGCGCTGTAGCTGCTTGTCACCGGTGCTGTCGATTCGCTGGGCAAGTTCGGTTGCTGCCAATACGTTCGGCAGTGCATCGAGCATGTCGCGATTGCGTTCGTAGATCGTGCGGTTGTAGTCCGCAATCGTCTTTCTGACATCGCGACCGCTCAGGCGATACTGATCGGCAAACACGCCGCCGCGTAGCGAGTTGAACAGCACGTTGGCGTAGTGATGCGTACCGACGATTTCCTCGGCCGTCGACTGAAACGCGTCGGCGCCAGCCATGATACGCGCCAGCCGGTCCGACCCGTGTTGCACACGGTTTTCAATGGACGAAGACAATGCGCGCGGGTCGCTGAGTTCGTGGCGTAGTGCGACCACCTGCAGCTGCGTTTGCTCGGTGTTTGCGACGATTTGCCACTGCTTGGCCTTGGCGGGCCCCAGCGTTACTGAGCTCGCGACCAAGAACGCACCGCGAATCCCGCGTTTCAACGTCTCAGTTTCAAGCGTTTGGCCCGACCTAAAATTTTCTATTTGCGCGGCGGAGAGCAACACCGTTGGCTGATCTAAACCGAGCACATACGCGGTGTTCGCCTTCAGCGATTCGCACGGCTCGGCACGATCCGTGATCCCCGAATACAGCGTAAACAGCGCCAGTCCGAGCTGCGGATCGAATTCCGTCCATTTGTACGCGTTGACGAGATTGCTCGAGTTGGTCTGCGTAAAGCGCGGTGTCCCCGCTGGGAGGATGTTTTGCAGACCGTCCAGTATCTCTATCTCGAGGGCCCGCCCGCCGGTGTTTTCGATTTCACAAAAGCGTACAAAGCCATAGCGATCGCAGGTCTGCCAGGTGTAGCGAAACACGAGGTCGAGATCGTGATTGATCTCCTCAAAACAAAGCTTGTTGCCAAGGGTGTTCTTGTAGAGATTGCGTGTCGTGTCAAACTGACGCTCCAGCGCCGACGAAAACGGGTCCCACTCGGCAAGGGTTTGGCCGTCTTGAACGCGCAGCATCGTAATACTGCCGGTATGGCTGGTCGAATCGTGGATTCGGTCGACGGTTATGTAGGGAAACAGCGCGGTCTCGGGCGAGACACGCCCCGCCGTGAGCCCGCCGTTTGACGATACGAACAGCCAGTGGTCGTCACTGGACACCACGCTAATGAAAAATGGCGCCATTTTGTCGACGTTGCGAATGGCGTAATACCGCTCGCCGTAGAGCTCGACAAACTCGCCGACAACATCGGTTTTCGCCGGGCCACCTGGCGATAGGTTGCGATTGTCTACTGCGTGCTCTGCAGCCATGCTTGTCACTCGGTCAGTATCAATGTGCCGAACAGGCCGGCGTCAATCCAGCCGCGGTCCTTCGGTCCGGACGGCACGCTCTCGGAGCCAACGAAGTTTTCACGCAGCGCGCTCCCGTCGTTGTCGCAGTACGCCACCATTAGCCCCATGGTCTTGCCGGCCGTCAGTTTGACCGGCTCATTGTCGCCCGCATCGTCGACGTAGTCGTCGCGGTAAACGTCGATCGAGACCTCCCAGATGACGCGATCACCGACCTGTCTCCAGCGGCTTTGAACGTGGTCTGTGTAGTCGCGCGGCTTCTCGTCAGTGCCGATGTCGATCGCACGGTTGTCCAGCGAGAAATGATAGGCGAACGCGTTGTGGTTGAACTGATGGTTGCCGCCGGAATGATCTTCGTCGAGAAAAATCTCCAGGCAATCATCGTCCCAGTACTGCACGAGCGGATCGCGGTGGGTGTCGATTAGGATGTCGTCGACGATTTCAGCCAGCAGATAGATGCGCTCTTCGGTCCACACGACTTTGTAGCGCCCAGCGAAGTCGGCCGCGGTAAATTCCGGCCCCAGCCAGCGATGCTCCAGTGGTTGCCAGCGAGCGTCGGCCCAGGCCGGATCGTCCGCTGCGCCGTCCACGACCGGCGCGACGGTGGCGCGTGGCGCCATGTAGGTCGTCCGATCAGCCAGGTGATTCGCTGCGTCAGCGATTGCCAGCACCGGCGCGAACAGCAAGGCGCTCGCAACGATGGCTCTGGTGGTCAGCACGTCAGTCTCCGTGCCGCAAGAGTGACAGCTTTATGGCACGCTGTGCCTCGCGACTGGCTCCCCTTGCGGTCGATTCTTATATAGGTCGAAACCGCGTCCGAACAGTCGCCCGTCAAGCGACCTGTTCCCCCCTCTTGCTCCCCGATTGTAATTGTATCTGACAGCGCTGTCATTACAATTGACCAGGTATGGCGTTTGGGGGGAGTCTCCATGCAAGCGAAGAACGTGTTGTTTTTCTTGACGATTTCTGTCGTAACGAGCGCGTGTAGCGACGCAGAGCCGCCGCCAGCTACGGCTTGGGCGGTGAACATTGGCGGCGACGTCTACGAGAGTGTCGACGGCACCGTCTTTGCTGCGGAAACCTCGGTTTCGGGCGGCGTCGTACGGCAGATGGAAAAGGTTAAAGGATCGCAGGACGCCGGTCTCTATCTGGATTTCCGAGAAGGCGATGTAACGGTCCAGCACCCGGTTGCGGCCGGCCGCTATGACGTTACGTTTCATTTTGCCGAGCCAGACGAGGTTGCCGGCGGCACGCGCGTGTTTGATGCGTTTATCGAGGGCGAGCGGGTCATCGAAGATCTCGACGTCATGGCGTCGCGCGACGGCAAAACGATATCGGCGCTGACCGTTACCGTTCCGAATGTCGACATCAACGACGGCGAGCTGAACGTGAGTTTTGACGCGACCGCCGGCGAGCCGGTGCTGAGCGCGTTGTCGGTTCAACCGGCGCAGCCGGTGACGCCAGGGTGGCAGCTCGTCTGGTCGGACGAGTTTGACGGTGACGAACTCGATACCGCGAAGTGGTCACCGAATCTATGGGCCGCGCGCAAAGTGAACGATGAAGATCAGGCCTACACCGACCGTCCGAAAAACCTTCGACTCGAAGACGGCATGTTGATTATTGAAGCGCATCTCGAAGACTACGACGACGCTAAGTACACGTCAGGCCGGATTCATTCGCAGGGTAAAGGCGATTTCTTATACGGCCGATTCGAAATTCGCGCGAAGCTACCTCGCGGGATGGGAACGTGGCCGGCGCTATGGATGCTGCCCAGTGATCCGTTCAAATACGCAACCAAGTGCGGCCCCGGGACCGATTGGCAGGGCAGCGCTGATTGCGATGCCTGGCCTAATTCCGGCGAGATCGACATCATGGAGCACGTCGGTTACGAGATGGGGCACGTACACGGCACGGTGCACAACGAAGCGTATTACTGGCTGAAATGGGAGCAGCGCAAAGGACGCATTTTGCTGCCTGACGTCGACTCAGCGTTTCACGTTTATTCGCTCGAATGGACGCCGGAGCGAATCGATGCCTACGTCGGCGACACGAGGTACTTTACGTACGTCAACGAAGGCGACGGTTGGCGATCGTGGCCGTACGACCACCCGTTTCACCTGGTCATGAATGTCGCCGTAGGCGGTATGTGGGGACGTTCCGGCGGTGGCATCGACGACAGCGTCTTCCCGCAGCGCATGCTCGTTGATTACGTTCGGGTTTATGAACGCGCCGAGTGAAGCGTGCGCTAGAGTTTGCCGTCGAGTATACGCTGCTTGATACGCTCGAATTCGTCGTCGTTGACGACGCCGGCGGCCTTTAGCTCGCCCAATTGACGTAGCTGTTCGAGCATCAGTGAGAGGTTCGGATCGGCGGTTACCGACTGTGCCGACGCTGGCGGCAGCGGTGCGCTGACCGTTGCCTGAACTGCTGCAGCGCCCGATGCGCGCGGCTGCCTGTTTACTGGCGTTGGTACCGTCGCTGAGGGTACTGGTTCGGCCGATGGCGCGGGTGCACGAGCCGCCGCGGCGAGCCTTGCTGCCTCGGCCTCTGCGAACTGCTGCTGGCGCGAGCGTTCCTCTTCCTCGCGCGCTCGCTGGCTTGCTTCTGCCTGAACACGTTGCTCACCCAATCGGGCACGTTCGGCGGCTGCGTTGTTTTCCTGCGCGGCAAGCGGCGTCGTTGACGCCAGCGTTACCATCAATATGAGGGCAGACCGGCTACGCATCGGCTGATCTCGAATTCAACAAACGCCGATCATCCTACGGGTTCGCCGCCGCTTATTAAAGTCTGCGTATCGCTGTGTGAACGCGCCGCCAACGCCGAAGCAAGCATTGCGCGGCCGCGGATTATGTGGAAGCCGTCACCGCGGCGCGGGCCGGCCTCATGCCACGGCAGGCAATCGCGCACCTGGGCCCATCGCCTGGAAACGCACGATTAGCACCGGCAGTAGTGCGAGGTTGGCGACCAGCGCTACGAGCATGGCGAGGCCCGTCAACAGGCCGAAATAAACCGTCGGGATAAACGGCGATAGCGCCAAAATCGAAAAACCGAGCATCACGGTAATGGTCGTGTAATACATCGCTCTGCCGATCGTCGCGTGACTGCGCGCCACCGTCGCGTCGTAATCGCCGTCGCGGGCAAACTCATGGCGAAAACGATGCACGTAATGAATGGTGTCGTCGACGCCAATGCCGATCGTTATCGCCGCGATCGTGATCGTCATGATGTCTAAGGGCACGCCGACCCACCCCATGACGCCAAGCACGATGGCGGCGGACAGTACGTTCGGAATAATGGCGACCGCCGCAATTCTGAGCGAGCGAAACAAGGCAAAAAAGGTCAGCGCAATCGCCAGAAATACGGCACCGAGCGTCAGGATCTGCGAGCGGAACAGGCTCTGCAGCATATTGTTATAGAGCACCAACATGCCGCTCAGTTGTACCTGCTCATCGGCAAAGCCCATGTCGTCGGTCATAAAGTCACGGATGCTGTCGATGAGTTCGGTCCGTCGAAGCGTCGGATCTGATTCGAACACGCGCATGCTAAAACGCAGCTGCTGACCGTCGTCTGATAGGTACGGCTCGAACAAGGTTTGTTTGACGTCGTCGGGCAATTTTCGATGCACGATCGATAGGCGCCAATTGTCGTTGAAAATCTCGGGATCGAGCAGCGTCAGGACCTCGGCGGTGGTGCCGAGCGAGAGGACCTTGCCGGTTTCGGGCAGACTGTCGAGGTACTCGTGCATGCGCCGCACATCGCCGATTCGCCAGCTGTTGAACCAGTGACTGGTGCCGGTGATGCCGGCCTCGATATCGGTGTCGTCGGCGAAAATATCCTCGAAGTCGTCGTCGTAATCGTCGCCGATCATGTCGGGTTCCGGCTCAGGCGGCGGTGCATCGACAATGACCTCGAGCGGCGTTGTGCCGCCCAGTTCGCGATCGATCAGCTCCATGCCTTGGTAGATTTCGGTCGACTTGCGGTAGTAGTCGATGAAGCGATTCTCGACGCTGAGGGCTGCGACGCCGCTGATCAAAACGGCGCCAACGCCGAAAAACACGACCAACGTCGCCATGCCGCGCGATGTCGCCATATGGGCGAAAGCCGCCGTTATTTTCGCGGATAAGTCTTTGTGAAAGCCCGGCTTGCCCGGTTCCAGCAGCATCAGCGCAGCGGGCAGCAGCGTGAACGACAGCACAAATGCGATTGCAACACCGACCACCATCATCCAACCAAAATCGATGACCGGCTGAACCTTGCTGACGATGAGCGACGCAAACGCCACCATCGTGGTGATCGCCGTGTACAGAGACGGCACAAAAATACGTCGTACGGCTTTGCTCACGAGGTTCAATTGATCCCAGTCGGGATTTTTCGAATGCGTTTCCTGGTAGCGAACGACGATATGCAGCGTCAGCGCAAGACAGAGAATGAGCAACAAGGGTACAAAGTTGGACGAGACCACAGTAACTCGCCAATTCGTTGCGCCGAGCAGACCGAGCATGATGGCGACGGTTGCAACGCAAGTGACCAGCGGCAGCAGTACCCAGCGTAGCTGGCGAAACGCGACCGCGAGCACCGCCGTGAGAAAAACCAGTACGCCGATGCCAAATACCAGCAAGTCGTTGCGAATGAACGCAACGGAGTCCGCGACGATCATCGGTACGCCGCCGAGATAAATTTTCGCCAGCGATCGATGTTGGTCGAGCACATCGCGTATCGCTGCGATCTGCTGTTCTTCGCGGTCGAGCACGAGATCGCTGTACTCGCGAAACCGCTTGGTCGCGATCGCAAGATCGTCTGCTTCCGTCGACGTCAGTTCACGCGTCAGGCGAATCTCTCGCAATCGATTGCGCTCGCGATGCAGCTGCCAATAGGTTTCGTTCTGCACGAAGTCCACGCGCAGCGCCGTGGTTTTGCCGTCGTCGCTCACCAACAAGTTGCGGTAAATGGGACTTGTCAGTAACTCTTTGCGGGCCAGATCGCGGTCGGTGTCAGGGTCTTCCAGCGCGCGAATACCGTCGGTGATTTCTTCCGGCGGCACCGGCGGACTTTGTATGAGGGGCACATTGAGAATACTGAGTACGGCATCGACGCCGTCGACCGCCGCCAGCGCATCATGCAACTCTCTAAGGTCGTCGAGGACCGGCTCGCTGAAAAGATCGCCTGTCGGCGTAAAGGTGACGACGAGGTACTCGTCCGATCCATACCGGGCCCGCACGGAACGGTAGTAACGAAGATCGGCGTCGTCAGTGAGGGTCAGCGAATCCGTTGTGGCGTCGAGCGCAAAGTCCTGCGAGAACCAGCCGCCGAGTAGCGTCGCGATTGCACAGACGATGACGACCGATATCGGGTTGCCCAATACCAGTCGCTCGTACGCACCCATACCGGTATTGTTCATCGCGCCCGGTTTCCTCGCCGCTCAAGGGAAGAGCATCGTGTGCGGCCATCAATGCGTCCGAGCACCCGAAATTGCGAGCCAACCCGATAAGCGTTGTTGTGCTGCACTAGCGTTGTCGACATACAGCTTCGCGCCGAGTTCCGCCGCGTCGCGGCGCAATTCGGTGCTGCGTTGGTGGATGAGGCCGAGCAGAGCATCAACCGAGCGCCGATCCTTGGCCTTTTTCGGTTTGTGTGAGAATTCATCACTACGGATCAAGTCTGCCAGAACCGTTAGGTCGTGATCATCCCCCAAGTAGTCGGTCAACCGATGCAGCTCGTTGCACCAAACCTGAACAACCGCTGGCCACGCGTTAGCGAGCACTTCCCAGTGGTAGCGATGATGTTTCACGCGTTTGCGCCATTCGTGCCAGGTCTCGTTGTCATCGTTGTGGCGCAATCGACACATGGTTCGTCGGCCGCGTTGATATGTGCGAGTAAACCCCTGCGTGATGATCGCCGCATCGATGCCGTTGTCCGGCCAATCGGCAACACGCGTACGCGCTGCATCGAGCTCGCTGAGCAGTTCCACCAACCGTTCGTCGCTGGCGCCTAGCTCAACTCGGCGCTGGCGATGATGCAACAAGTCGCGAAACAGCGACGCAAACGCTTTGTGATTGATTTGCGCGTCGAATTGGTCAATCAGTCGTCGGAACGTATCGATCGCCGATTCCGCATCGCGCACCGACGAGTACTGGTGTGCTAAGTCTCGAAAGCGGCGGTTTTCTCGGCGAAACCAGTCGTCGTCGGCAGAGCGGAAGAGGCGCGCGAGTGCGCGCAGCTTTTTGGTTCGGACGCGGAAATCGTGGATGCGCTTATGAATACTGCGCGATTCGTTCTGCAGCGCCGCCGCTGCCCCTTCGATCAATTCGAGGGCGATTCTGCGCCGCTCGCTGCCGAGCGGCTGCTGAAAGTCGATCTGATACGGCATACTGAACCTGATAGGACAGCATGCCACATTACGTCTGTAGCCGCTGCTTAGCCAGGGCTTTACACGCCAAACTTACAGCCCGTGCACGGGTTTTCGCGTTAAGTCACTAATTTAAGACTGAGTCGTTTCATTCGAAGCGAGCGGTAACGCTGCGGTCGCTGTTCATCAAGACGGTGCAACCCTCGAGCGGGGCGCTGACGATGTCGCAGCCGGACCAGATGACATTGGTGCTGGTGCTGAACAGCGTCGGACGCAAGAACACATTTGCACCGGCCGGGAACACCGCCATGCAGACCTCGGTTGGATTCGCGCTAAGGATGCAATTGGTCAGCGTCGGGATTGGGGTTTCGCTGCTATCGACCTGACCGGCACCGGGCCCACCTTCAAGGGTCAACGTTAGCGTGAAACCGGATGTGGATTGACTGAATGTTGCGGTACAGGTTACGGGCGTTGTCGACACCGTCACCGCGCCATCGACGCAGTCCGCATCGCCGGTCCAGCCGGCGAACTGCGATCCGATATTGGCAGTCGCAGCGAGCAACACCTGTGTGCCGAGCGGATAAACCTCGGTGCAATCGGTGGGGCAGGCGATGCCGACCGGTGAGCTCGTCACAATGCCATCGCCGTTTATCACAACGTTGACCACCCCCAATTCGACGAACGTCGCCGTGCAGTTGACGTCGTTCGACGGCATCGTGAAGTTGAGTACGACGGCAGTTCCTGTGCACTCGGCATCGCCGCTCCAGCCGGCAAAGCTCCAACCGTTGGACGGTGCAGCAATCAGCTCGACGGGTGTACCCGGTGCAAAGGGTTCGCTGCAGTCTGGCGGGCAGCCGATGGCAATGGCACCGCCGGTCAAAAAGCTGTTGACCTGGCCATTGCCAACAATCGCGACATTCACCGTGTTACCAGCCGGTTGTTGGCTAAATGTTGCCGTGCAGGTCAGATCGGACGCTGGCATCGTAAAGTTGACGACCAGATCGCTGCCGGCACAGCCGGCGCCACCCGACCAACGAACTAACGACGAGCCGGGATCGGGTGTTGCGGTCAACGATACCAATTCATTGATCTGGTAAATGTCCGTGCAGTCACTGCCGCAATCGATCTTCGGCGGGCTGTCAACGCGACCGGGCCCGTCGACGATTACGGTTAACGTCGCCGTCGTCGGCGTTGCGACGAAAGTCGCCGTGCAACTCAATCCAGGAATATCCGAGATCGCGACTACTCCCTGAGCATCGCAGTCGCCGGACCATGCGGAGAGCTCCCAGCCGGCATCTGGTCTCGCCGTCAGCTGCACGCTGCTTGCTACGTCGAAACCAGCTGTACAGGTCGTCGGACAGTCAATTCCGGTCGGGCTGCTGGTGACGCTGCCCATACCGTTAACGGTAACGTCAAGCTGATTTTGCGCTGGCAGCTCGACAAAGGTCGCCGAGCAATTGCGACTCGCGCCATCCGAGATCGTGACGACGCCCTGAGCGTCGCAATCGCCGGACCAGGCGGAGAACTCCCAGCCGGCATCGGCCGTCGCGGTCAACTGCACCGTGCTGGGAACATCAAATGCCGCAATGCACGTCGTTGGGCAGTCGATTCCCGACGGATTGCTGGTGACCGTACCCATACCCACGATCGTCAAAGCGAGCTGGCTTTGCGGCGGCAGTGTGACGAAGCGTGCCGTGCAGGCCAGATCGCTGACCAACTCGATGCTGAGTGCCTCGTCGCTGTCAGTATCGCTGCAGTCAGCGCCTATCCAGGCGTCAAAGCGAAACCCACTGGCCGGCGCAGGAACCAGCCGAAGGTTGGTGCCGGAATCGAACGACAGCGTACATGCGCCGGTGCACGTATCTACCGCCGTGCCGTTTTCCTCGACCTGGACGCTGCCGTCGCCTTCCACCGTGAGCGATAGCGCTGGCCTGGGGTTGAATGGATTCGCTTGATTGTTGGTCGCTGTTCCGGCGCATTGGCGTGCGGTGTTCGTGCTAAGCAACGCCGACTGCGTTGGTGGCAGCGACGTTGCCGCAAGTACCGACCCGGTGATCGGTAGCGCAGTCGCGGCGGGGAGAGCGGTCAGCGGTGCTGGCCCGGTACCCAGCGTTCCGAGCGTCAGCTCTCGGTACAAGGCCTCCTCGCTGATGCTGTCGATACTGGCCTGACAGAAATCGACTCCGGCGCTATCGCCATTGATGCGACCGTCAAAACCTACCCGAAAAACCCACAGGTCGCGGCTCGCCGGGGTGACTGCATCGACTGTGTAGGACTCCGCTGCAATGGCGTAGCCGGCATCGATACGCTCGATCTGCATCGGCGTGTCAATGTCTGCGCCGCCGTAAACGCGCAGCCATTGCGGCCGTCCTGTTTCGTTGAGTTTCAACAGGCCAACATTTGCGTCTGCCCCGTCAACCGGCGGAATCGACAACGTCGATCCGTTACCCGACACCCTTAGCAGCAATACGACGCCGCCATCGTGTGCCAGCTTGGCGTCCTGGATAGCAAGCCGGTCGACGGTCAATGACCAGCGAGTTTCAGGCGTTCTGCCGTAGTGATAGAGCGTGCTACTGCGCCCGACCGAGCGTCCGGGCGGATCCGCGTCGGTCGCGGGATCGCTGATCGACGCGCGAAAGGTATGTAAGAGGGTCAGCCCGTTCAGACCCCGATCCACCTCGACGACGGCCCGCGACGACTGGAAATCGAGAGGCTCAGCAACGCGTTCGGGCAGTGGAATCCAGGAAGCACTGCCGGTCAAAGAGATATCGATCAGGAAGTGCCGGTAAGGACCCCGCCCCGCTGCGTTGTTGGCAAATCCGCGCGCGTGTACGACAACGTTTCCCTCGGCCTCGGTCATCGCAAGGAATTCCGGGTTGCGGCAACGCGTTACAGCTGCGCCGAGCCAAAAGCAGGCAGGGAATTCATACCGTTGCACGACCTGCGAGTTTGGGTCTATCGATACGAACTTGGCGCCGCTATCCCCGATCATCCACAGCTGGCCAAAGTCGTTGAATGCCGGCTGCTCGAGCGACTCGATCTGATCGATATCGAGATTCAGCAGCATATTGCCCGCGTCGTCCAATTGGCGGATCTGTCCCGTATCGGTCGTGATCCATGCCTCAATGGGCGCGTCGATGAGGTCCTTAACAGCCAGTCCGGTGATGTTCGTCGCTACATCGAAATCGCTCACCCTGATCGTTGCGAGGCCGACCGCGCGCGGCCCACCTGCTGGACCGTAGCGGAGTATTCGAGAGGCCTGCGGAATCTCGAGGGTGCGGACAATCGGATTGCCATCAACGTCGCGCCAAACCGGGCGAAACGGAACATTGCCGAGCAGTGGCCGCGACGGTGGCGGGTACGTTTGCACGAGCGACGCGGAACAGTCGTCGCGCACGTTGTACTCGGCGAGGTCATCCTGGATGAGCCCGGCCTCACCGATGTTGTCTACTGGTGCGACAAGCACACGAAGTTCGTCGCCTGAACCTCGTGCCTCGAGCCCGACGACGGACCGTCCTGAAATCGGTGCCGGCAAATCGCAAATGTCCGTTACGTTGCCGGTGCGATCGATTTTCCAGAGTGCTGGCACGCGTTCGCCGTTGCGCACAATGCTGCCGCCTGCCCATAGCCATAAATCGATTCCGGAGCCAGCGCGATTGACGATGGTTTGAGCGAGACCGTAGAGGACCGGCAGTCGGTTGGCGTCGAAATCCGCGGTCCACTCCAGCGTCGGCTGGGCGCCGGTAGTCGTTATCTTGATGAGTTTCGGATTCACACCTTCCCAGACGTTTTCGCCAATTAGGTGCAGGTAGCCACTGTCGATGCTGGGGTTGACTGAGCTTCCCACGGCGTCGACGGTAGGGATCAGAAGATCGGTTTCCTCGGAGGTTGGGGGTGCGTCGAACACGATCGTGCCGTCTGCTGACGCGTTTGACGGGTCGAACCGAACGAGCGTCACTTCATCCTGATCACGCTGCGGGTTCCGCGCTTTGAGCAACGTTGCCAGGATTCGGTTGCCGCCGGCATCCACGGACGTTGTCGACGCTAGGTAGGTAATGTCCTGACCGTTTCTGATCACGACCGATGCGGCTTCGTTCGGCGGTGCGACGCCGGCCGGTGTGACTCTCCAGATCGCTATGAGGTCCACATTGACGACGCTGCCCGCCGCGTTCTCCAACCCGGGCACGCTGGCGACTGATTTGGCCACGACGAACCAACCATCGTCCTCGTTTCCAGCGACGAATAGCAGCGTGTCATCAGCGAACGGGCGGGCGGCGATGATCTGTGAATTCGCCCAAAAACGCGTGCTGTCGAGCTGAAGTCGCCAAAGGACGGACCCGTCTGCGGCTTGGCGTTGCAGGAAGATGTTCGTACCTTCGGATACGGTTTCGCCATTTCCAGCGAATAACGCGCCACCGGAAAACAACGCCTGTCCATACGTAAACGCGACGTTTGTTGGGAGCTGTCCTGATTCCGGCGACTGTTGCCACAACGTTTCGCCTTCCGGTCCCAGTAAGCCTAGCCAGGGTCGGCTATTGATCGTCGGCGTCGTCGTGAACGGCTCGATTGCTGGTGCAACCTGATCCGGGAGCTGACCCAGCAGCCAGACTCGGCCCGTGCTGTCCGTCGCGAGATCGACGATCGAATCGGCCTGCGGGCCCCCAAAGCTCCTCGCGTAGGTCGGTCCGATCGAATTGCCAGTGAACGTGCCGCCGCCACGGCCGATGCCACCAATGCCGCTTCCGCCTTGGCCTGTGTTGCCGGTGCTGCCACTGTTGAAACAGCCATTGAGCAGTAGCGCACCGGCGCAAAGCAGCACGACCGAAAGCAACGGTGAATAGGAGTTCGTGCTGGCCGTCATGATCCTCGATTGCTCTTTCTTGGTGCGTTAAGCAGCGCGGGCTCAATGCCGGCGACTGTTACAACGATCTCCGCAGACCAGACACGGCTTGTCGTTCCGGAAAAGGCAGAAAAAAGCTGGGAAAAAGCTTGGCCGGCTTGCAAACACCTGATTCAGGGTGAATTGCCGCGTCGTATGAGCGGATATCGGCGGCTTATGTCGAATGCCGCGTCGACCCAACGTGCGGCGCTGCACACACCACCTGCAATCTGCAGCCGCCGTCCTTTGAGGGGCGATTCGCGGCACTTATCATCAGGTGACGGCAGCCAGATCGAATGCAGCAGTGGATCTTTTCGACGGCTTTCAGCTAGGCGACTATCAGGTGACACCCGTCGACGGTCGGGTCTCGCGCGACGGTGCGCTCGTGACGACGTTGTCGCCGCGGCTGGTGGAGCTGTTGCTCGTTCTCGCCAAATCGTCCGGTCAAGTCGTCTCGCGCGACAGCTTGATGAGCGAGATTTGGCCGAACACCGTCGTTTCCGAAGTGACCCTTACGCATTATCTGTCTGAGCTGCGCAAAGCGTTTGGCGATTCGTCCCGGGATCAGCGCGTGATCGAGACGTTGCCGAAACGCGGGTATCGCTTGCGTGTCGATGTGCGTCCGATCGGGAGCGGGGAGGCCGCCAGTCCTCGGCGCCGTCCCTGGGCGCTCGCTGCCGCCGTCGCGCTCGTCGGCGTTGCGTTGGTGTTCGGCTATACGTCGCGTGCTACGCCGTCGCGCGCAAATCTGGTCATCGCGCCGATTACCGTTGCGTCGACCGCGGATTCTGCGCTCGCGACCGTGGCGGAGCGCTATACCTTAGTGTTGGCAGATCGCTTGCGGGCGTTGCAAGGCTTGTACGTTTCGCAGGCAGAGCCCACGGCCGACCTTAATTCGCTCGCCGCCGCCGATCGCAATACGTACGTGCTGTTCGGTGAGCTTACCGAGGACAACGTCTTAGGTGAGCGACTGACGCTACGCATGTTCCTATCGCATGCCAATCGATTCGGGACGCCGGTCAGCACGCCGCTGGGCCAGTATGAGATTGCCAGTGCCGATCCGGACTACTTTGTTGAATTGCCCAGCGTGCGCGACAGCATCGTTACTGCGATCAAGGCGCCACTCGCCAAACTCATTCGAGCCGATTTGGGTGAGGTTCGATCGACCGCCGATCCGGAAGCCTATCGGCTGTACCTGCTTGCTCACGAGCTGCAAATCCACGATGCCGCCTGCGGCGAGTCCGGGCGGGCCCTGGTCGAACGGGCACTCGAGATCGACCCTAACTTCGCCGACGGCTGGTCGCTGCTTGGCTACACGCACTGGACCGCCATGTGGAGCTGTGGCGGCGGCGTTGTGTCGGCGGACCTGGCCATCGCGGCCGCGGACCGGGCGCTGGCGCTCGATCCTGACTACCAATCGGCGTATTACCTGAAGACCAATGTACTTTCGCAAATCGGTCGATACGCCGAAGCCTACGCGTTCGCCAGCGAAGCACTTGCCAATAACCCGGATTCGGCGTTTCTCAACGCTACGGTCTCCGTGGCGCTGCGCTATGGCGGTATGGTCGATGAGGCCATGCAAAGTGCGCAGCGCGCGATAGAACTCGACCCGCAGTTCTATATATCGGGAATCTACGAGGCGCCGCTGGCGATGCTGTATGCCGGCCGTGTAAACGCGTTCGTCGAGCACATGCCGGATATCGACGACAGTCTCGCCGACTTCTACGCGGCTTTCGCCTTCATGGCGACGGGCGAGACCGAACGGGCGCGACGACTGCTCGACGCCACCGAGCAACGTCGGCGCGAAGAGCAAGGCACGTTTACGGACCTTGCTAACGTCCTGCAGCTGATTATCGCCAGCGATAACGATGCGGCACTTGCGCTGCTTGACGAGCACATCCAGCGTCGCGACCTCATTGGGTCGGTCGATGGCGAAGTCGCCTACAAGCACGCACAGCTCTATGCGCTGGCGGGGGCCGAGGCGCGTGCTCATGAGCGACTTGCCGTGGCGGTTGAACAGGGTTTCGTGTGTTTGGCCTGTGCGGAGCGCGACTTCGCGCTGGCGCCATTGGCCCAGCAAGCCGAATTCGCCGCACTGCGACTCGCCATCAGCGATCAATCCGCAGCGTTCCGGCAGTCGGTAGCAGCGACCCGACTGTAGGCGTATCTCGGCGGTTGTGTCAGCGGCGAAGCGCAGACGCACGCAAGAAAACCAGTTCAGGCCAGTGAATCGTTACATTTGCGGGTGCAATAAACACGGCTGACGGGCGGTACCGGCCATCCGGGTCTACCGCCACGACAATGACGAGGACTGCTCATGGACAACGCAAAACGTTTTGCCCGCGCGATATTGGCTGCTGCCCTGTTGGGCGCGAGCGCACTGGCCACTGCGCAGGCCGGCGGCGTCGTCGTCAACGGACGGACAATGACCGGTCCGGAAATTCAGGCCTTTACGGCGGCTTATGGCAGTGCGCCGATTCCTGGTAATTACTGGTACGACGCTCGTTCCGGTCTCTACGGCTACATCGGCGGTATGCCGCTGGGTCGCATGAACCCCGGACACAACTACGGTGCAATGGCAGCCAACGCGTCGAACGGCACGACCGGTGTTTACATCAACGGTCGCCAGCTGCCGGCACAGGAAGTTGCTCAGTACGCGCAGATGTTTGGAACGGTTCAGCCGGGGCGCTATTGGCTGGACGCATCGGGCAACGTCGGGATAGAGGGCAATTCGCAGCCAATGGCAAATCTCTACGGTGGGATGGCGCAGGCAAACGGCGTAAGCGGTGCAACGGCGCAACCGACGCAGCCCGGACAAGCGACGGTCGATCCGCGCAGCGCCGGCCAGTACACCGACAACGAAGGCTACACGTGGCAGCGCTATTTGCTGAACTGCCAACTAGAACAAGGCAACGCCCAGCTGGTGCTCGACGTTTCGTACATCCAGGACGTTGGATTGACCTGGGATACCAGCAAGCGGCCCAGCCCTGAAATATCGGGAGTCATCGGTCTCGATCAGCAGATCCGCTACATGCAAGGCGAGTTTCGGCTGAACGGTCAGGCGCATCGCTTTACCGGCCGCGGTGCACATTTCTCGTTCCGCGAGACGCTCGACAACAGCCAGACTGGGCGCTTCGATCTGCAGGGTGAGACGCTGCTGGTTTACTACCCGTTCAGTAATCCCAATCCGGGCCGTTGCAACCTGAGTCCCTAGCTGCTGGCGCGACCGTTGAAGTGGGTTAACACGTCTGCCTTGAGCTTGTCGGCGTCGGCAAGCGCGTACAAAACCAGCGGGTCCGCATAATCAAAGTAGTCATCGTCATCGCGCGCGGCGAACCACAGCTTTAGGTCTTTGACCGAACCGTTCGGCGTAACGAGCGCTTCCATGAGGCGCGAGTGCTTGGTCACGCTGCGTGTCGTGACGTGTGGGAGCTCACCGACCGATACGATCAGGCGACGATCGGTGAGCCAATAGCGCGCCGGTGCGCGGGGATCGGGTTTTTGAAACAGCGCAAAGCCGCGGTTGAGCGCCTTACCCCATAGCACAGCGACAGACGCAATCACGGCGATCAACATGGCCGCGTAAAGCGAGCGCCCGAACGAATGTGGCGTGGTCGGATCGGCGCCGATGACGAGCGCTGCGGCCAACGTCGCCGCGGCGGCAATCGTTAGGTGCGTAAGGAAACTCAGGTCGCGTCGGGGCGGTCGGGCGGCGCGGCGCCAGTCTGCCGCGGCGCTCCAAAGCAGCCGTTCGCCGCTGGCGAGTTCTGGGTCAGGGACGGTCGAGCCGGCCAAGATCGTCGTGCTCGCCGGCGCCGCTTAGCTGACGAGATCCCAATACGGCCGACCGCCGAAGCGCTCGTCCAGCATTTCGACGAACAGCCGGACCTTTGTCGACAGATGTCGGTTCCGCGGATAGAGCGCGGATAACGTCAGCGCCGCCGGCGGGAAATCGTGCAGGACGGAGCGCAGCCGGCCGTCCTGAAGTTCCGCGCCGACGATAAACGTCGGGAGCAAGGTTAAGCCCTGACCCGCAATTGCTGCGGCCTTTAGAACGTCGCCGTTGTTCGACCACATACGGCATTTGATGTTGTACGACTGCTCGCCGTCCGGGCCGTCGAGGCGCCACTGATTAAACGACCCCGAATAGCCATATTGCAGACAGTCGAGGTCTTTCAAATCACGCGGCGATTGCGGCTCGCCGACGCGTTCGAGATACGCGGGTGACGCGCAAACCACGCGTTGCGCCGTCACGATTTCGCGGGTGATCAGACTGGTGGAATACGCCGGCTCAGCGATACGCAACGTCACGTCGAAACCCTCTTCAATCGGATCGACGAAGCGGTCACTCAGCACAATCTCGACGTGCACGTCCGGATGTCGCGCGAGGAAATCGGCAACCAATGGCGCCAGGTGCAGCGTGCCAAAACTCATTGGTGCGTTAACCCGCAGGCTCCCTGACGGCTTGTCTTGAAGTTCGCGAACGGACGCTACGGCTTCGTCAACGTCGCCGAGTATCTGCACGCAACGGTCGTAAAAAGCGAGGCCGGTTTCGGTCGGCGTGACTTTACGCGTGCTGCGCCTCAGCAGCTGCGTGCCGAGTTCGTTTTCGAGATTGATCACCGACTTGTTGACGACCGACCGAGACAGGCCCATGGCACGCGCTGCGGCGGCGAACCCGTTCATGTCGACGACTTTGACGAAGGCTCGCATGCTTTCGAAACGATCCACGATGAGCTCCTGGCGCAGAGGCGGTCCGCAGCGTTGCTATTGTCTCCTGGTAAGCGACACGGCGCCAAGGATCGGCTTGATTGTCTCCAAAGCGCCATGGTCTCACCGGCGGCGCCTGGCTGGGCGCACCGACCAGCGAGCGACGCGCGCACGCCGGTTGCCACCGAGCGTCGCTGTGGGCCGGTTGAGTGGCGTTGCGCAAATCCGCTGCGCGCCGATACGAACGCCCATCGAGCGGCGAGCGTCCAAGGAACGCCGAGCGCTGATTGAACCGCCGTAAGTGTCTGGTCAGGCGGCCGTTTTCCCTTCGTTTAGCTCAGCTAAAGCGAGCCGAATGAGAACTCGTTTGTCGCCGCTATCGCTGCTTTGCACCATTCGCTCTCGACAGCCCGGTTGCTGGCCCGTGCCGGCCGGACGTCTCACCGCCTGGCTCGGTCACGAGTCGAACGGCCGCACGTCCGCCATACCGCGCAGTCGACGGCGATTGTCGCTGAATTGAGGACAGAATGTCGCTATCGCGGCTAATTGTCTCTCCATCGTTGCGACCGCAGACTATGCGGCAACCTAAAACCATCTCGAAAAGGAGCTAACGATGCTTGCAGTCAGAGCGGCAAATGATCGCGGAACGGCGAACCTCGGTTGGCTGAACAGCAAACACACGTTCTCGTTCGGCCATTACTACGATCCCGAATTCATGGGCTTCGGACCGCTGCGCGTCATTAACGAAGATCGGGTCAAGCCGGGCCAGGGTTTCGGCACGCACGGCCACAGTGACATGGAGATCATCTCCTACGTCCTCGACGGCGCACTCGAGCACAAAGACAGCATCGGCACCGGATCGGTCATCCGTCCCGGAGACGTGCAACGCATGACAGCCGGTACCGGCGTACGCCACAGCGAATACAACGCGTCGAACACAGACCCGGTTCACTTCTTGCAGATCTGGATCCTGCCGGAGCGTGATGCGCTCGAGCCGAGCTACGAACAGAAGCACTTCGACCCGGCAGAACGACGCGGTCGGTTGCGCCTGGTCGGCTCGCGAGACGGTCGCGACGGATCGATCACGATTCATCAGGACGTCGACCTGTACGCGACGTTGTTGAACGGCGACGACCAGATCACGCACGAGCTGGCGGAAGGCCGCAAAGGCTGGGTTCAGGTCGCGCGCGGTTCGGTCCGGCTGAACGGTGAAACCTTGACCGCTGGCGACGGTGTTGCCTTGACCGGCGCGCAGACGGTGACGCTCGACGGCGCCGATGACGCTGAGATCTTGTTGTTTGACATGACGGCCTAATCGCGAGGCCCGTTTTTGAAACCCAAGCGCGGCCCGTCCGCGTAAGCCCGGACGGGCAACGTTAAAGGAGATAGACATGACCGAAAAACTCGAACTGCTGACCCCGGAAAACTCGCAGCTGATCTTCATCGATCACCAGCCGCAAATGGCCTTTGGCGTGGCATCGATTGACCGCCAGACCCTGAAGAACAATGTCGTTGCACTGGCCAAGGCCGCCAAGCTCTTCAACATTCCAACGACGATCACGCAAGTGGAAACCGAGTCGTTCTCCGGCTACACGTATCCGGAACTGCTGGCCGTGTTCCCGGAAAAAGAACTGCTGGAGCGCACGTCCATGAACTCGTGGGATGACCAGAAGGTGCGTGATGCGTTGGCCGCCAACGGTCGCAAGAAAGTGATCGTGTCGGGTCTTTGGACCGGTATCTGCAACAACATGTTTGCATTCTCGGCAATGGCCGATGCGGGCTATGAGATCTACATGGTGGCGGACGCTTCCGGCGATACGTCGCTGGAGGCGCACGAAAACGCCATGCAGCGCATGGTCCAGGGCGGCGTCGTACCGATGACGACGATCCAGACCTTCCTAGAGTTGCAGCGCGATTGGGCCAACCGTGACACCTACGACGGCGTCATGGACATCGTCCGCGAGCATAGCGGTGCCTACGGCATGGGCGTCGACTACGCGTACACGATGGTGCACAAAGCGCCGGAACGCGTTGAGCACGGTCCGACCAAAGCACCGATCGCTGCTTAACGAGCCCTCGGCCGGGCGCGCGCTCGTCGCGCGCCCGGCAATTCTGATCGACCCACCCATGCCAACGTCTGTCGTGACCGAGGCCAGGAGTCTCTCCCTGTCGGGGACAGCCGATGTATTCATCCTTGCAAAATCAGCCGTCCAATCACGTGTTGACGTGTCTTGCGTTGACCTGCGGTTTGCTGACGGCGTCGCTGCAGTCGGTGGCGGCGGACGACGACGGTGCATCACTTGACGTGACTTTACGCGAACGCGTGACGTACCGATCCGCGATCAATTTCGACGACAGCGACCCCGATGCCGGTTGGTTCTGGACGCAACGGCTAAACCTTGCGGGCGAGTATCGGCAAGCGGGCTTTACCGCTCGACTCAATCTCTTGAGTGCGCTGCAGGAAGGCAGCGCCGATTCACCGATCGAGCGCAACGTGCTCGATGCTCAGGAAGCGTGGCTGCAGTTCGGCTCGGAGCGTGCTAGTGCCCGATTCGGCCGGCAGGAATTTAGACCTGGCGCGCAGCGGCTGATCGGCTGGCGCGACGGGACCAACGTGCGGCGCGTGTGGGACGGGCTGCGCACGAACCTCGCGGGCGATCGCTGGAGCGTGGACGTATTTGCACTGCAGCTCGTCGACGTCGAGGTCAACGGTGCCTTCAACGACAGCAGTGATGAGGACCGCCGCCTTGCCGGCGTTTACAGCACGACCCAGTGGGCCTTGACGGATATCGATCTGTACGTGCTCTACACACGCTTTGACGATCGTGCAACCGCAGAGGGTCTTGCCAACCAGGAGCGTTACACCGTCGGCACCCGCGTGTTCGGTGATTACCAGCGCTGGTTCTGGGATTGGGAAGCGCTATTGCAGTTTGGCCGTCACGGTGAGGCTGATATCGAGACCTGGTCGCTCGCGACCAACACCGGCTATCGGTTCGACGCGCCTTGGCAGCCTGAAGTGATGGTGTCGATCAACGTTGCGTCCGGCGACTCCGATCCCGGTGACGGCAAGCTCGAAACGTTCGACGCGCTGTTTCCGCGCGGCAACTACTTTTCAGAGCTCGCCCAACTCGGCCCTTCCAATTTCTACAACTTCAATCCTTACCTGCGGTTCAGCCCGCACGAGGATGTCGCGGTCAGTATGGACCTCGATCTGTACTGGCGCCTCGAGACTGCGGACGGTGTCTATGGGCCGCCAGGCAATCTATTGCGTGCACCAGAAGGTTCGACCGAGCGCTTTGTAAACAGTGCGCTGTCGGCATCGCTTGAATGGACACCCAGCGAGCGGCGTCTGTTCGGTATCACGCTCACACATTCACGTCCCGAGGCGTTTCTCGATGAGACAGGCCCGGCAGACGACACCAACTTTGTCGAATTCACATTCGAGATGCGGTTCTGACGGACCGGTCGAGGAGATCACGATGCAAACGGATCGAATAGACCGTAACTCGCTATCACGTCGGACGCTGCTACGCGGCGCGGTCGCCAGTGCGGCGCTGACACCTTGCGGTGCGCGTGCCGCCACCGAGCCAGCCGATCTCATTCCGACCGCCCGCCCGGATCTGTTCTGGGGCGCGCTCGGTTGTTCGTGTTTCGCGTTCTGAGCGGTGGGCAGAGGGCTATGACCGCACAGACAGCAGACACGTCTCCGCCCCAACGTCCGTCAGCGTGGGCGCCGTTCGGCGTTGGTGCGTTTGCGCTGCTGTGGTCGGCAACGTTGATTTCCAACATCGGTACCTGGATGCACGACGTCGGTGCTGGCTGGCTGATGACGACCCTAGATCCGTCGCCGTCCGTGGTAACGCTGGTGCAAGCAGCCACAACGCTGCCGGTGTTTCTGTTCGCCCTGTTCGCCGGTACGTTGGCCGATCGCATCGACAAGCGACGTCTGCTGATCATCGTCAACGTGTTGATGATGGCAGTTGCCAGCGTGCTTGCGGTACTGGTTGCGCTGGATTGGATGACGCCGACGCTGCTCGTGTTGATCACGTTTCTGATCGGTACCGGCGCGGCGTTCATGGGGCCAGCGTGGCAATCGGTCGTACCCGAACTCGTGCCGCGCTCGCATTTGCAGCCGGCGATTGCCCTGAACTCGATGGGTATCAACATCAGTCGCGCGATCGGTCCCGCTCTGGCCGGCGTCCTCATCACGGCGATCGGTCTAGCCGCGCCGTTCGCACTCAATGCACTCAGCCACGTGTTCATTATCGCCGCGCTGGTTGCGTGGCGGCGCGAAGCGCCGGCGCGGTCGACCTTGCCCCCAGAGCCTTTAGGTTCAGCGATGTTGACCGGGCTGCGGCATGCCGCGAATAACGCGCCGTTCAAAGCGACTCTGGTGCGAGCGGCCAGCTTTTTCTTGTTCGCCAGCGCGTATTGGGCGTTGCTGCCACTGGTGGCTCGCAATGCACCGACCGGTGGCGCCGAACTCTACGGCTATCTGCTCGCGGCTATTGGCACAGGAGCCGTGTTAGGTGCGCTCGCCTTGCCGAAACTGCGCGCTCGAACCGATACCAACGGTTTGGCCTTTGGCGGCGTCATCGCTACCGCTGCGGCGATGGTCGCGCTCGCGCTGGTTTCGGTTCCCACCCTAATGGGATTGGCCGCCCTTGCCAGCGGTGCGGGCTGGATCACCGTGCTGACCAGTCTGAATATCTCGGCGCAGACGGCGCTGCCGAATTGGGTGCGTGCGCGCGGCCTCGCGGTTTTTCTGATGGTGTTCTTCGGGTCGATGGCGCTCGGATCGACGCTATGGGGGCAGGTCGCAACGGCGCTGTCGGTTTCGTTCGCTTTGCTGATTGCCGCTGGCGGTGCCCTAGCGGTGCTGCCGCTCGTGCGCCGCGCTCGGCTCGGTGCCGGCGAACAACTGGACCTCACGCCAGCAACGTTTTGGCCGGAACCGGTCCTCGTTGGCAAGTTGGGTGACCAGGCGTTACGCGGCCCCGTCATGATCAGTATTGAATACGAGATAGACCCTAATAAGACCGACGCTTTCCTTGCCGCGATCCATCAGTTGGCCGGCGAGCGCTATCGCGATGGTGCCTATCAGTGGGGCATCTATCAAAAATCCGACAGCACCGCGGTCTGGCGCGAATGGTTCCTGCTGGCCAGCTGGGCCGAGCATTTGCGCCAGCATGAGCGCATCACCGTACACGACCGATCTCTGCACGAAGCGGTTCGACAATTCCATGTGGGCGATACGCCGCCCATCGTTTCTCACTGGCTGGCGGCCGATACGCCGGTCGCCTCATCGGAGCAATCAACGTGAACACCAAAGCGCTCATCGGTTTTGCGCTCGCCTTCTTGATCGGTGTGGTTTGCCGACTGGCAGCAATCCCACTACCGGCACCGCCCGTATTGATCGGCGCGCTACTCGTCGTCGCTATGACCAGCGGTTATGCCTTGACGGACCGCTTTGCCGCGCACCGCGCGGCCACACAACGAAAACATTGCGGCGGGCCCAGCGGCTCGGCGTCTGGAGAACATTCGTGACGGCCGTCATCGGACTGGCACTCGGTCTTGCGATCGGTGCGGCGTGCCGTTGGTGGGACTTACCGCTGCCGGCGCCGCCACGTCTGACGGGTGCGATGTTGGTGGTTTGCATGACGGCCGGCTTCCTAGCAACGGATTTTTGGCTCGGGCCGTGATGCGTACGGATAGCGTGCAGTCGGCGTTGCACTTCGGCGTATCGGCGCTGGCCGCTGTGTCTTAACGTCGCCGCGACCGCGCGACCTCGCGCACTGACGCGACGTTCAAACACGCGAGCTGCCGACCCCAACGGCTACGTTGGGGTCGGCAGCCCGCCAGCGTTGGAGCGAATCGGCTGGGACTAGACCCGCGCGCCTTCGTTTTCCGAGCTGCGGACGTGCGGCGCACCGGCAGCGCCATTCTCGGCGTGTGGCACGCTCGAGTCGGCGTTACTGTCGACGAGGTACGCTGGCGGCTCGGCACGCTCTTCTTCGGTGCCGATCGGTACTGTGTTTTCGCTTGCCGGCTCGACCTCTTCGGCAGCGGTGGCTGTGTCAGCGTCGGCTGCCATTTTCACGTCGGCCTCAGCCTCGCCAGCCCCTGTCAGCGGTTCGTCGGTCGGCTCATCGTCGATTTGCTCGGGCTGGTCGGTGTCAGCCGCAACGACATAATCTTTCGGCGCTTCGGCCGACGCGTCATCGGTCGTGTCGTCGGCTGCCACCTCGGCCGTTGCCGATTCCGCGTCAATTGAGTCGTCTGTCGCCACAGCGGCCTCGACGACCTCATCGACGTCGTCGGCATCGGCAACGACGTCGGCATCAGCCGTTGCCGGCATTAGCGCTAAACGCGGGAACGGATTCGCGCGTTCGTCGCCGTCGCCGAGCAAAGACTCCGACGACGTCGCCATATGTTCGTACAGATCGCGGTATTGCTGACCGATCAAATTGAAATGCTGCGCGGTCGTTTCGAAATGACTGTTTACCTTGTCTTTGTAATCCGCCAGCGCCGACTCCGCTGCGGCTACCTTGCTCGCCTCAATCTCTCGGCCGCTGCGTGCGAACCAATAGCCGATCCCGAGGCCGGCGAGGAAGCAGACAAGCCCCGCCACCAACGCTCCAAACGTTGAAATCATAGAAGTGCTCCAAGCAGAAACGGGACGCCAACTCAGCGTCCAAGTGCCCAAATAATGCCCGTTGAGTCTTACGCGCGTGTGTCGCTAGCGAGTCGTGCCAAGCCAAAGCGCGCCGCCAAACGACAACCACACCGCCTTAGCCTACCGCAGCTCGTTGCCGTTGCGAACGACTATTTGGCACGGTCCGGCGTGCTGCCAGCACGCATTGACGACCCCGCGCCCTTCCGTTTTTCGAGCCGCGACATAAGTTAAGGTTCATCGCGTCGTGGAAAGATCGGTACGTATTCATGTTTTCGGCGCATCCGGGGTTGGGTCGACAACTCTCGGTCGAGCCATGGCGCGCGATATCGGCGCAATCCACGTCGACATCGATGATTTCTACTGGGAACGGTCCGATCCGCCGTTCCGCCGTAAAGTCGCCGTACCTCGGCGCATCGCTCGAATCCGTCGGGCCATCAACGGCGTCGACAGCTGGGTTATGAGCGGGTCTTTGGTGAGTTGGGGTCACGACTTCGTCGCCGCATTCACCCACGCGGTGTTTCTCGAGCTCGACGCAACCGTCCGTATCGCGCGACTCAAGCACCGCGAACGGGAGCGCTTCGGCGCGCGTATCTCGCTAGGCGGCGACATGCACGAGGCGCACAACGAATTCATGACTTGGGCTTCTGCCTACGACACGGTGCCGAGTGGCCAACGCTGTCGAGCTGTCCACGTTGCGTGGCTGGCATCGCTGCCGTGCGCCAAATTGGTGCTGGATGCCAGTCGACCGGTCGAGGGGCTGGTGGCAGATACCCAACGCTGGCTGGCTTCCAGCTCTCTGACTGATTAGTAATCGAAAACAGACGCGGGGAACCCCACCCGTCGAAAAACAGCGTTATGCTGAGGAGAGCCCGTGCTGCGAGGGATTGCCGATGGTTCGACTCGCTATTGCCAGTTTGCTGGGGATGTGCGGCGGTGCAGCTGCCGTTTATGTCACGGTCGTTCAGCCTGCGCCGACCGAGACGGTCGTTGTGCGCGACATAGTCGCTGCCCCGGATATGTCGGACGCTGTGTCGGAGCAGCATCGGGCCGAGGGCTACGTCGCGATAACCACCGTAACAGAGGTGTTCGCTCTGCCGACAACGTTTGCTCGGCAGGCAGCGCTCTATGCGTTGTCCGGACGGTCGGACGGTGACGCTGTTCAGAAGCTCATTTTCGAAGCTGAACGCATAGCAGACGACCAGGAACGCAACGACGCGTTGGTTATCCTGTTTCATCGTTTTTCAGAGCTCGACCCGCAATCGGCGCTGGCCCTGTCACGGGCCGGAGAATTCGCCGGCATCGTTCAATTTGAACGCAAGGTCTGGGCAACCTGGGCCCACAACGACTTTGACGCAGCGCTAACCGCCGCCGCAATGCAGGACACGGCCAACCAGCGCAAGCGCGCAGCACAAAGCCTCTATGTTGCGTTCGGCTACCTCGGCAATGAGACCACCGACGAGATTGAACGCCGGCTTGGATTGCCACCGGATCGCGTCGTTCGCTCGCAGTACGTGTATATGCTTGCCGACCGCTCAATGAGCGAGGCGATTTCCTATGTCGATACCATCCCGGCCGGGCTTTTTCAGCAAGAAGCCGTTAGTTGGCTTGCTTACTACGCGGTGTCGCGCGATCCAGTGGCGGCGCCGAGCTACGAGAACCGTTTCACCCGCGGCCCAGTACGCATGCGCTATCGGCAAGCAGTCAAAGGTGCGCTTGCTCGTGCGGCTCCCAAGGAGACCGTGCAGCAGTTGTTGGCGGACGGTGCCAACCTGAATGGCGGCGAGTTTTACAGCGCAATGTCCGCGCTCGCCTCGACCGACATGGAATCGGCACTCTCTTTACTGGACTCAATTGACGGTCTCGAGAATCGTCAGCGTGCAGCGTCGATCATCGCCGGCGTTATGGCCGCGCAGGATCCCGATCGCGCCTTGCTCTGGGCTCAGTCGCAGGAGAGTACGCCGGATATCTATGGCTACCGTTCCGTCTACGCGACGGTGCTTAGGTCCATTGCCTACGACGACCCCCAGCGCGCCATCGCCGAGATTCAGCAAGTCAAAGGCGCTGGCCGGCAGCGCGAACTGATGTCGACCGTCATAATGAGCATCGCGTCCAACAGTCCAGAAGACGCGGTGTCGATGACGCTGCTCATCGAGGATCCTGCCACCCTACGGCACGCAGAACAGCGACTGGCACAAATGTGGCTGCAACGAGATCCCGAACCGGCGCTCGAGTGGATTCTGAGTTTCGACGAGCAACGCGCGGATCAACTGCTTCAGCAGGGCGGTTGGTCGGTTATGCGTCGCGACGTAGATCTTGCGATTAGATTGTTGCCGCGGTTGAGTGAGACCCGGCAAGCGGAATGGCGCTCGCAGATTGCGGAGCGTATTGCGCTCGAGCGCTCACCAACGGATGCAATGGACTTTGTGCGGCGCTGGGAGGGCGAGCGCGACTACCGACAGCTGCAGGCGCAAGTCATTTCGGGTATCGCTCAAACCGATGTGCAACTCGCGTGGCAGATGGCCGAACAATTGGCCGATCCAGCCGATCGCGATGCAGCCTATGGCAAGGTTATCGTTCGCCATGCCAATTCAGATCCGTTTGAGGCGCTCGGATGGACGGATCGGATTTCGAGTGATGCGCGTCGGGCGGCCATTACCAATCAGATTTTCACGTCGTGGTCCTGGTCCGACGAGCCAAGCGCCCGGGCCTACGTCAGTTCAATGGCCGCTGGGCCGTCGCGCGACAGCGCACTGGTCGCGATCTCTTCGACGTGGCGCGACCCGACGGAGTCGCAGATACAGCTCGTCGATTCAATCGCTGACCCAAAACGGCAGACGCGTGCATTGACCAACGTCATCACCAATCTCGCTCGCAATGATCCCGATCGAGCGCGGCGTATGCTCGATTCAGCCGACCTGTCGGACGCCGATCGCGAGCGGCTAGAGGAGTCTTTGGATGCCGTCGAGATGCGTCGTTGACCGCTCCGGCCCGGCGATGACGCGTTGACAACGCTTTCGCTTGGCGCGACTGTGGTGTCGATCCAGTGCGCAAGGGAGGTCTAGTTCCGTGGCGGAACGCATTGGCGGCGGAATGAAAAAAGTGCTGTATACGCTCGCGACCGTGCAGCGTATCGGTATCTCACGGTCCGCCAAGGCGTTGAACTCGAAAAACGCCTGCAAAGCGTGCGCCTATGGCATGGGCGGCCAAATGGGCGGCATGACCAATGAGATCGGTGAATTTCCATCGGTCTGCAACAAGAGCGTCCAGGCGCAATCAACCGATATTCAGCCGGCCATACCCCAGGAAATTTTCGACCACGACTTACGCGATCTCCGTCAGCTGACGCCGCATGAGCTAGAGCATCTCGGACGGCTTGCTCATCCGATTTACAAACCCGCCGGTGAGTCACGCTATCGCACGCTCGATTGGGACTCGGCGCTAGCGCTCGCGGCCGATCGACTTGCCGACATCGACCCGGCGCGAACCTTCTTTTATTCATCGGGCCGCTCGTCGAACGAAGCCGGTTTCGTTTTTCAATTGCTCGCGCGTGCTTACGGCACCAACAACGTCAACAACTGTTCGTATTATTGCCATCAGGCAACCAGCGTGGCGCTCGGCGCCACCATCGGTACCGGCACCGCGACGGTCGAACTTGCCGACCTCGACAAATGCGATTTGATTTTTGTCATTGGCGCGAACCCTGCGTCGAACCATCCTCGCTTCATTCATAAACTCAAAGCGTGCCGCGAGCGCGGTGGCAACGTCATCGTCATTAATCCAGCGCGTGAACCGGGCCTGGTGCGTTTTGCCGTGCCGAAGAGTCCGACGTCGCTTTTGCTCGGCGGCTCCGAAATTGCGTCGGCGTATTTGCAGCCGCACATCGGCGAAGACATCGCGTTGTTCAAAGGCATCGCAAAGTCGCTGTTGGAAAACGCTTGGGCGGATCGCAATTTCGTCGAGCGCCATACCGACGGGTTCGCCGAATTCGTTGCCGACATCGGGGCGTTATCTTGGTCCGACATCGAGCAGCGCTGCGGCGAGACACGCGAGGCGATTGCCGATATCGCCGTGATCTACGCCGCGAGTGAGTCAGCAGTGTTTGCGTGGGGCATGGGCATGACCCATCACCTGCACGGCGTCGAAAACATCGAATGCATCGCCAATCTTGCGCTACTGCGCGGCATGGTCGGTCGGCCCGGTGCCGGTTTGCTGCCACTGCGCGGTCACTCCAACGTGCAGGGCATCGGGACGATCGGCGTAAAGCCAGTGCTGTCCGAGGATGTCTTCATGGCGCTCGAAGACCAATTTGGTGTGTCGCTGTCGCGCAATCCCGGCTGGGACACGATGGCGGCCATGCGTGCGGCGGCCGCTGGCGACGTCGATGCGGCCATGCTCTTGGGCGGAAACTTGTTTGCCGCCAACCCAAACGCAACGTGGGCCGAGGCGGCGCTCGATCGGATCGGATTTCGCGTTTGTTTGACGACAACACTGAACCAATCGCATGTGCGCGGTGTTGCCGGCGATGTTCTGGTGCTGCCGGTGGCGGCGCGCGACGAAGAGTGGCAGCCAACGACACAGGAGTCGATGTTCAATTTCGTCAGACTCAGCGACGGCCAGATCATTCGCCACGCCAACGTGCGACCTGAAGTGTCGATACTGGTCGATATTGCGACGCGGCTGCTGGACGATTCGCCAATCGACTTTCAAGTATTCAAAGAGCATCGAGAAATCCGCCAGGCCATCGCCGCGACCGTGCCCGGCATGACCGATCTCGCCGATATCGATGTGGCCAAGCGCGAATTTCACATCGCCCGACGCTTGATGCACGAGCCGAGTTTTCGCACCGCGTCCGGCAAGGCGCATTTTCGAGTCTGCGACCTTCCCGTTGAGTCGGCCCACGGCAAAGCCGGCTTTCGATTGACTACCGTGCGCAGCGAGGGTCAGTTCAATTCGATTATTTACGAGGAAAACGACAGCTATCGGCAGACCGACACGCGTTGGGCGGTCATGCTAAACGCGGCGGATATTGCGGCACTTGGTGTCCGCGCCGGTGAACGCGTGACCCTGCAATCGGCGTTCGGCACGATGGAGAACGTCAAAGTGTTTCGTCACGATCTGCCGACCGGTAACGCGATGGCTTACTACCCTGAGGCGAATTGCCTGACCGGCACAGACGTCGATCCGCGCAGCAAAACACCCGCGTTCAAGCACACCGCGATCAACATCGTTCCGGCAGCCACGTAGCAAGACGAAAACGCTAGCGCTGCCGAGCCGTCCTAGCAGGTACGAGTCCCTTCCTCGGGATGCGGGAAGGCGTCCTCATCGTCGTCGCCGGCACGCGGGGATAGGCAGCTAAAGTCTTTCTCAACCAAGATGCTCGGGCTGCCGACCGCCGTCGGGCAAGCCACCGTTACGGTATCGCCGGCGGCCCATTCGACGAGCACCGCTGCAGGTGCCCTGACGATCAATCGTTGGCCCTCGAAGCGCGCCTCGAGATGGTCGTCGGCGCTGGGTTCAAGTGCATATTCGAGCGTGTGGCCGCCCGCAAAATGGGTCGTTTCACGTACGTCTCGGCCGGCGCCGATCGATTCCACCTCGCTGCGCGTCAAGCGCAGCCGAACGGAATCGGCTTTGATACGTAGTTTCATGACGGCATTATGCCTTGCCGCGCGCGCCTCGCGGCGTTGCGACGATGGTTATCGGGCGGGACGCCGGCGACGGGCCTTGCGGCGACGCTTGCGGCGTGGCGGTGCGGCAACAATGGCGATCACGGCGGTGGCCAACAGGGCGCCCAGCAGTAGGCGCCCGCCGTGATCGAGAAAACGCGCGCTGCGAATCAGCCAGCTGGAATCGAGCTCCGCCGGCGCAAACCGTTCGTAGAACAAGGCGTGCGCTTGGGCGGCCAGGTTAATCGGTGCGTCAATCAATGCCGAGACAACGACTGCAACGCACGCAAGTCCGAGCAACCACGCGCGTCGACGTAAATTTGGCGACGGCCAGGCGAGTACCAGGGCGCCGATGACCACGACGTGATACAGCGTGTGCGCGCGCGGGACCGTAACCTGAAGATTGGAGCCAACCGGGATCGTGTGATTGAGGAATTCCCACGGTGTTGCGACGACGGCCCTAAGTTCGAACACCGGGACGTCCTGCACCGATGAAAAGCGCAGCGATTCAATGCTCAGCGGTTGGGCAAGCAGGCCACCGGCGCCGAGCTTGATCACCGGCAGTAGCGCTGTCGAAAGCAAGTCGCCGGCAAACAGCGCGACGATGGCGATGACGACGAGCCAAAACGCAAACGCAATGCCGACGCGGGCCGGCAATGGCCAGCGATTCAAGCCGCGCGGGGCGGCGACAGCACTCGGGTTGCCCATAGCGAAAACACGATGACGAGCGCCGCGACCAATAGCAGCGGCGCGAAATAGACGTGGACCAGCTGAAAGTACTCGCGAAAGTCTCGGACGATGACGTACAGCCCGAGCAACCGAAGTTGGTTTAGAGCGAATACGATCGCGATACCAGCGGCGAGCGCCAGTAGCTTCTGCCGCCACGATGCCGCGAACGCGAGAATCGCCGCGGCCAGCAGCAAATAAAACTCCGTGCCCTCGCAACCGCGCAGCACTTTCAAGCTTACGGCTTTGGAGCGCACTGTATCGCCATCGGCAAAGGGCTTCTCAGCCGGAAACAGTGTGTCCAACAGTACGACGCTTGGCTGCACCGTCGCTCGCTCGATCATGAACGGCTGCGTTACGTCGCCGAACTGAAACACGATCAGCAGCTGTAGCAATAGGAATATGCCGGCAAAGCGCCAGGCGAAGCCGAAGCCGCTGGGCGAGTTGGGTGACTGGGTGACGTTCGCTGTGCTCATGCTGCGCCAACTCCATCGGCGAGGGTGTCGACTTCTATCTAATCAGCTTATCGCCGCATTCGCGCCGCGGCAATTGGCCGTTCTCTGCGAAAGTTTGTTGCTTGTGAAAACACGCACGCGTGCATCGCCGCGAGTCACAAAGAAGTCACGAGCAGTAAATCGAGTTTTCACATTCACTTGGTGAGGTCAACAGTGCATGGACAGGCGACCCGTGTAACTCAGCGTGGCGTGCGCGGTTAACCGGGGCAAAAACAAAAAATACGACTCATAAGGAAAGTGCGGAATGCGTTCGCTCAAGGCTGCAGCACCGTTCCCGGCGTCGACAATCGGGCGGCTGATTCTCACGGTATTTCTGCTGGCTTCTGCGGCGCAGGTGCTGGCACAGGCGCCTGCTTTCTCGACCAGCAATCTCGACTTCAGCGCTTTGCCGTGCGGCCCCAGTAGCTGTGTCTCGAGTTCCACGTCACTCGACTTCGGCCCTGACGGGCGGCTGTATGTCATCCAGCGCAGCGGCGACATCAACATCTTCACCGTCTCGCAGGCCGGCGCGAACGACTACGACGCCACGGATGTCGAGACCATCACCACCGTTACGTCGATACCGAATCACAACGATACCGGAACCGTTATTTCGAACTCGAACCGGCAGGCGACCGGTATCACTGTAGTCGGCACCGCTGAGAATCCGATCCTCTACGCGACGTCCAGCGACCCGCGTGTGGGCGCCGGGACGGGTGGCAATGATATCGGTATCGACACCAACTCCGGTGTCATAACACGCATTGAATGCACCGGCGGTATCAATGTTGGCGGTCCCAATGACGGCCAGTGCGCTGCGTGGACCACCGTCGACCTCGTGCGCGGACTGCCGCGCTCAGAAGAGAATCACGCGACCAACGGACTCGAGTTCGTGACGATCGGCACGACCGATTATCTGATCGTCACTCAGGGAGGTCATACCAACGCTGGATCGCCGTCGAACAACTTTGCTTTTACGACAGAGTATGCGCTGTCGGCGTCGGTGCTGGCTGTCAATCTGGACATGCTCGAAAGCATGCCGATTCAGAACGACAGCGCCAGCGGGCGCGACTATATTTACGACCTGCCGACGCTCGATGACCCGTCGCGGCCCAACGTCAACGGCATCGACGATCCGACCGATCCCAGCTATGACGGTGTCGATCCGGGCGACCCATGGGGCGGCAACGACGGACTGAACCAGGCCAAACTCGTCATCGGCGGCCCGGTTCAGGTTTTTTCGCCCGGTTATCGCAACACCTACGATCTTGCGATCACCGCGTCCGGTGCGGTGTGTCTGACGGACAACGGTGCGAATGGCGGCTGGGGCGGCTTTCCGGACAATGAAGGCCTCAGTGATCCGAGCACCGCTACCAATGATTTTGTGCCGGGCGAGCCTGGCAGTTCGAACTCGGTCAACGGCGAAGGTCCGGTCAACAACGACGACCACATGCACTGCATCACGCAGGACATTCAGACCTACGACTTCTCGACGCTGCCAAACACATATTACGGCGGTCATCCAACGCCGATCCGTGCCAACCCGGGTGTTTCACAATTTCCGAATCCCGGTAATCCCGGCGGTGCGGGTTTGTGGACGCAAGATGGCGGCACCGGCACGTTTCGCACGCAGATTCTCGCTCCGTCGGACCCAAACTTCGCCAGCGACTCGCTGCCGGTCGACTGGCCCCCGGTACCGGCCAGTGAAGCCAATTTTGTCGAGGGCGATTTTCGCAACCCGAAAGATCCGGGTGATCCCGACAACAATCCCGACGGTCCCGACGACTCGGCGGTCACGACCTGGCAGAACAACACCAACGGCCTGGACGAGTACACGGCGAATCCGAACCCGGGCACGATCGCTTTTATTGCCGGCAAGAACGGCGCCAACCTGCACTGGGTAGAGATCGATGCGACGACCGGTGCGCTGGTGAACCTGGAACAAAACTTTCTGTCCGGCTTCGGTGGCAACCCGCTGGGTGTCACAACGCAACCAGCGGGCGGTCAGTTTCCCGGCACGATCTGGCTCGCCACCTTCAACAACAACATTGTCGTTGCCGAGCTCGATACGCCAATCAATTGCTTGCAGCCCGGCGATCCGGGCTTCGACCGAAATATCGATTCCGACGGCGACGGTTTCTCGAATGGCGATGAGCAAGACAACGGCACCAACCCGTGCAGCGGCGGCTCGCAGCCGACCGATTTTGATGGCGACAATCTTTCCGATCTCAACGACCCCGACGATGACGGCGACGGTAATCCGGACGCGACCGATCCCGCGCAGCTGGGGGCGCCGTTCACGGTACCAGTGGTCAACGAGCTGTTTTCTGACGATCTGACGCTCGCGGGCTACCTCGGGCTCGGCATCAACGGGTTCATGAACAACGGCTCGGCCGGGGCGAACTGGCTAGACGTTATCGACGACCCGGACGTGCCGCCGAACGACATTCTCGGTGGTGCCGTTGGTGCCATGACGGTCTTTACGACGACCGGCGACGCGTTGACCAACGACCAGGACAAAGGCTTTCAGATGGTGTTCGATATCGACACGAGCACCGGGCCAGTCGTCGCGCAGGCCGAAATGTTCATCCCGTTCCATGCCTTTACCGGCGGCGAGAACCAGGGAGTGCAGCTCGGTACCGGATTTCAGGACAACTACATCAAGTTGACCTACGACGCGTCCGGCGTCGTGTTCGGCGGCGAAGTCAACGATGTTGCCATCACACCGACGACCGGTATACCGATCTCGCCAGCGACGACGGTGCGGTTCTCGTTCTTGATTGATCCCACGGCCGGCACAATTCAGCCGCGCTATGAAATCGACGATGGCACGATCATTGACGTCGATACGGACGCAGGCGTCGCCGGCGTCACGCCGTTCACCGCTACCGGCGATCTATTGGCGGCCATACAGGGCGCTGCCGACCCAATGGCGATTGGCTTGATCGGTACGACTGACACAACCTCGTTCCCAACCAACTATGCCTTTATCAAAATAACTGGCCTCGAGCCGCTACTGCTACAGACGTTTACCAACCTCGAGACCCAGGTTGGCAGCGCACCGGTGCTGATTCAGCTCGGCGAGTTCTTCGACGATGACGAAGGTCTGACCAATCTCAGCTTTACCGCAACCAGCAGCGACCCAGCGATTGGCACGACCGTCAATGCGGACGAGCTTACGCTGACCATCCCGGCGAGCGCTTCAAACGGCACCATTACCGTCACGGCGACCGACTCTGATGGTCTCATGACCATGGCGACGTTCACCGTCACGGTCAGCGACGAACCAGTGCCGCTGCTACGTTTAAACTCCGGCAATTCGACGATCCCGGCTGACGATGCGCCGAATCCGGACTGGATTTCGGTACCGGGTGGTGCACAAGGCGCGACGACTAACGGCATCGTCTGGAGCGTCAACACGGGCAACCAGTCGACTCATAACATTACCGGGCGCGACTCTTCGGTCCCGGCCTATGTGCCGCAGGCAATCTTCAACCAGGAGAAATGGGATCCGAGCGGCGGCTCGGAGTTGCAGTACTTCATCGACCTGCCGAATGGGACGTATTTGGTTCGCCTCTATATGGGCAACGGCTTCGGTGGTACGTCGGCACCCGGGCAACGTGTGTTCGACATCAACATTGAAGGCGCGCTCGTCGAAGACAATCTCGACCTGTCTGCGACTCTTGGCCACCAGGTCGGCGGCATGTTCGAGTATCCGGTCACGCTGACGGACGGCACGCTGAACATAGAGTGGATTCATCAGGTCGAGAATCCGCTCGTCAACGCGGTAGAGATCCTGTCGGTCGACGCGCTGCCGCCGCAGCCGATCGTCGCTGATCCGATTGCCAATCAGGCAGACTTCGAGGGCGATACAATTTCGCTGCAAGTCAACGCTAGCGGTGGTGACGGTCCGCTGACGTACGCCGCCACCGATCTGCCAACCGGGTTGTCGATTTCCATGACCACCGGCGAGATCACCGGCACGATTGCGGCGGGCGCATCGGCATTGAGCCCGTTCCCGACGGCAATTACGGTCGACGATGCGGACGGCGAAAGCACGGATGTTGTCACGATCAATCTGAGCTGGTCGGTCGCCATCGCACCCATCACGGTCGCGCCACCCGGTAATCAGTTCTCCACCGAGGGCGCCACGGTCAATCTGCCACTCGTCGCCAGTGGCGGTGCAGGTGCGCTCAGCTACCAAGCGACGGGTTTACCGCCATCTTTGACGATCGACACGGCAACCGGAGTCATCTCGGGCAGCATCGACAGCGGTGCAGCAGCCAGCAGTCCGTATAGCGTTTCGATTACCGTTGACGACAGCGACGGCTCGGCGGCCAATGCCGAGACGGTGCTGTTCACCTGGAATGTAAGCGCGTCTGGCAGCGTCATTTATCGCGTCAACGCCGGCGGTCCGCTGTTGGCTGATGTCGCCGGCGACTGGGAAGAGGACCAAGCGGCACCGGGGAATACTGCCAACGGCTCGGCGAACAACGGCACCCCGTCGCCGAATCTCGACCTGACCCCGCCCGCTATCGACTCGACATTTGGAGCAAATGCCGCGACCCAAGCTGCGCTAGTAAACAACACAGCCTATCCGGATGAACTCTTCTTCGTTGAACGCTTCAGCACGGTCGCCAATCCCGACAACATGCAATGGGATTTCCCGGTCACGAATGGCGCCTACACCGTCAATTTGCTCTTTGCAGAGCTCTTTTTCGGGAACGTCAATCAGCGCGTCTTCGACGTCGAGATTGAAGGCGTGCTCGTCATCGACGATCTCGACCAGGTAGCGGAAGCCGGTCAGACGGTTGCTTTCGTGCGTTCGTTCCAGACGACCGTCACCGACGGCAATCTGGACATCGATTTCCTCAAGACGGCGGTCAACAATCCGGCGATCAAGGGTATTGAGATCATTTCGTCGACGCCGGCGAATCCGAATGCCCAGGCGCTGATTGCTATCGACACCGGTAGTGGCATCGATTCGAGCACGTTCGGCGGCGATTTCGTGATCACCAATACGTCGCTGGACGGTAGCAAGATCGTCGAGGTCGTCTTTGATCTCAGCACGGCGATCTACCCGAACATGGTGTTCGACCCGAACGGCACCGCCGGTGACGTAACGGCCAAATGCCTGATCGTCGAGTTTGGCGATCCGGTTGGGTTCAACGTTCCAGCCGATAACTGCGTCGATCCGTTCGCTGGCCCGCGTGGGAACGGCGGCTTCGATCGCATGAGCGTGACATTCAGCGAAATGACCGAGAACGGTTTTGAGGCGAACGAGCAAATCGTTTTCCAGGTTGACGTTGATCCGACGAGCATCGAAGGCGCAGCTGGTGCCGGCGGGGCCGGCAGCGTGTCGGGCCTCGAGCTCGCCGGATCGATCGTCACGGTCGTGTTTGACGACGGTACGCTCCTCACCGAGGAGCTGTTCCAGGATTCGGTAACGCCAAGCGCCGGCGAATCTTTGAATACCTTGGCGGTACCGCCGACGGTCGTACCGCCGACCCTCGAATTCGTCGGCTTGGTCACGCCCACGCCGTCACCCGGCGGGTTTCTCGATGCGACGGTCGGCAGCTTCACGCAAACCGCGCGGATCACGGCACCGGGGGACAGCGATGTGCGTCTGCTGGTAATCGAGAGCGATGTCGAGCCGTCATCGCTGACGTTGACTGATCCCTTCGAGGCCAACACGTCGCAGAACATCACCGATTACACCGCGAGCGTTGGTACCGGTGCGAGCTTCGTCGACATACCGATAACGTTGACGGATATCAGTGACGGTGGCAGTGACCCGGACATTCATTACATCGCCGCGGTCATCGTCGAGCCAGATCTGCGCACGTCAAGGCTGTCCGACGTTTGGCGAGTGATCGTCAATCCGCTGGCTACCGCCGATCTGACGGGCACGGTTGCCATTCAGGGGATCGCCAATCCGACCGGTGTCGTCGTGAACGTCGACCTGTATCAGGTCGGTGCCGCGACACCGAGCTTCTCGTTCACGCCGACGTTGAACGCGGCCGGTGAGTTCACCATTACTGGCGTTGATCCGGAGGCGTATGAGATTGCCGTCAAAGCGGCCAACACACTCCAGGTCGTTGATTCGACCATCACGCTGGCGGCGGGCGCAAATACAGCAGACTTCGGGACGCTGCTAGCGGGCGACGCCAACGACGACAACGAGATTTCGGCCCTCGACTTCTCAGTGCTGTCTGGAACGTTCAATTTGTCCAGTGCGGACGCCGGCTACGACGGTCGGGCGGACTTCAATGGTGATGGCGCGGTCGGGGCGCTGGACTTCTCGTTCCTCGCGACCAATTTCAATGTCAGCGGCGAAGAGCCGATCGGAGCTGGGCAGTGACGACGACTGGTGACCGCTCCGCACGTTTTCCTTCACATCAACGGATCGATTCGAGGCAAAGGAACATGTCGAACTTCAGCAAGCCCGGCCTTTTTAATGTGCTCGTGGCGCTGCTCCTGGCGACCGCTGCCGTCAATATCGGTAACGCGCAAACACTCGTCGTCGATCCGTTGTTCGGTGGTACGTCTGGCAGCACCGTGACGGTAACTGTCCAGGCACAGACCGGCGCGCAGGAAATTGATCTAGCCGAGGTTCACCTTAGCTTCGACCCCGCCGCGCTACAGGTTATTTCGCTGACACCCATCACCGCGGAGCTCAACACACAGTTGGTAGCGCCAGTGTTCGATAACACGACCGGCGTAATCGATTACGGTGCCGGCAAACTCGGCGCCCCCTTCCCGTCGGGCGACATCGATATCCTCGACATCGAGTTCCAGATCGTCGCCGATGCCGGTTCGACCGTCGTCGACTTTTTCGATCCGGCCGGCGTGCCGAGCACGATTCTGACCTTTGGCGGCGCAAACGTACTCGCCCTTACGCAGCGCGGTATCGGTGTGGTTAGCGGCGGGTCGGCCGGCGTGCCGCTGTATCGGATAAATAACGGCGGACCGCAGCTCGCCGCAGCAGATGCGACGCTGCCAAATTTCGTACTCGACACGCCCGCCGGTGGCGGGCAGGTCTTCGTGCCAACGGGCGGAAACAACGATTTCGGTCGCGTCGGTGCCGGTGGCGGCAACATCTTCAACAACTCCGGCGGCAACGGCCGCAAGCCGGTAGATGTGTCGAGCCCAACGCTTCCAGCGAGCATCCCGGCGGCGGCATTCGAAACGGAACGCTTCGATCCCGCGCCTGGCGACGAGATGCTTTGGCAATTCGAGATCTCGCCCGGCACGCCGGTCGAGGTGCGGCTTTACTTCGCAGAGATCTTCAACGGCGTCGATGGAGCCGGGCAGCGCGTGTTCGACGTGTCGGTCGAGGGCAGTGTTCCGCCGGCATTCGACGACGTCGATCCGTTTCTGCTGGCACCGCCGCCGACCGGTGGCAATGACACGGCTGCATTCATGCTGTCGACAACGACAACGGTATCCGGCGACGGCCTGCTCGACATCGAGTTCATTCACGACGTCATCGAAAACCCGGCCATCAAAGCCATCGAGGTCATTGGCCCGCCTGCCGGCGTCGATCTCGTACCGCCGGTCATTACGCTCCTCGGCGCGAATCCACAGACCATCGAGGTGGGCGACGAATACTCCGAACTTGGCGCCAGCGCGCTGGACGATGTCGACGGTGACGTCTCCTCCAATATCGTTATCGATTTCAGTGCCGTCAACACGGCGGTTCCGGGTTCGTACCAGGTCACATACAACGTCATGGACGCTGCCGGCAACGCGGCGGCAGAAGCCGTGCGTGTTGTCGACGTCGTCGACACGACGCCGCCGGTCATTACGCTGACCGGTGCCAATCCGCAGATCATTGAGGGCGGCGATCCGTACGTCGAGCTGAACGCGACAGCGACTGACAATCTCGACGGTGACATCAGCGGGAACATCACGATCGACGCATCGACTGTAGAAACCGACATCGTTGGCGAATACCTGGTTACCTACGATGTGTCGGATGCCGCCGGCAACGCCGCCACGCAGGTCACGCGGACCGTCGTCGTCGAGGACACGACGCCGCCGGTCATTACGCTCGTTGGCGACAACCCGTTGTCGGTTGCGCAGACCTCCACCTTTACGGACCCGGGCTTCACGGCAATTGATATTGTCGACGGCGACATTACCGGCCAGGTTGTTGTTGGCGGCGATACCGTCGATACGGCCGTGGTCGGTACGTACGTGATTACCTACGATGTCACGGACGCTGAAGGCAACGCTGCCGTCCAGGTCACGCGCACGGTCAATGTGGTTCCGGACACGACAGCACCGGTGATTACGCTGACTGGTGACAACCCGCTTGAACTGACGGTCGGTGACACCTATACGGAACCGGGAGCGACCGCTATCGACGATGTCGACGGCGACATCTCGATAAACATTGTGATCGACAGTGGCGCTGTCAACACCGCCCTGGCCGGATCGTACGACGTGACGTACAACGTCAGCGACGCGGCCGGCAATGCAGCCACTGAAGTGATTCGTGTCGTCAACGTTTCAGAACCGGTCATCGAGTCGGTCAGCTACCGAATCAACGTCGGCGGTGCAGCCGTCCCGGCGGCAGATGCCACGCAACCGGACTGGGCTGCAGACACCAACGGCAGCCCGTCACCGTTCCGTGTCGGCGGCTCGGACAACATTTTCAGCGGCAACGCCGGCAGCGCGCATCCGGGACCGATCATCTTCCCGGCGAACTACACCGGCACCAGTGCGCCTGCTGAAGTGTTTAATTTCGAACGCTTCGATTTCCCGGCAGCGCCACCGATGACCTGGGAATTTCCGGTGACGACCGGCGGGCAGTATCGGGTCAATCTGTACCTTGCCGAGCTGTTCGGCATGATCGACCAGCCCGGTGAACGTGTCTTCGACGTCAGCGTCGAGGGCGTGATTCCTCCCGAATTCGACGACATCGATCAGTTTGCGATCGCCGGCCCCAAAGGCGCAGTACTGCTCAGCTACGAGCTCATGGCGCCCGACGGGACTCTCGATATCGAGTTCATCCACGTCACCGAGAATCCGGCGCTCAAGGGTATCGAGATCATTCGCCTCGACGGCGTCGACGACACGACGCCGCCGGTGATTACGCTCAATGGCGACAACCCGCTTAATCTCATTGTAGGTAGTGCGTTTGTCGATCCTGGTGCCACGGCCACCGATGACGTCGACGGAGATATTTCAGCAAACATCGTCGTTGGCGGTGACGTCGTTAACACCGGCGTGGTCGGTACCTACAACGTCACCTACAACGTCAGCGACGCTGCTGGGAACGCGGCGACCGAAGTCGTTCGCGTTGTTAACGTTGGGGCGGCGCCGATGCCGCAGGCGCTGATCGAGATCAATCCAGGCGCCGGCCTTGGGGCGAGCACGTTCAGCGGCAGTTCTTTCCAGATCACCAACCAGTCGATGTCGGGTGTGCAGATCCTAAACGTCACGCTCGACCTCAGCACCGGCATTCTGCCGGACATGGTGTTCGACCCGGTTGGTGCTGGCGGCGATGCGACTTCGAGCTGTCTGACGGCGAACTCAGGGGCCACGGCTACCGGCTTCGTGGCACCGACCGATCCGTGCGTCGATCCATTCAGTATTCCGCGCAACGGCGGTTTCGACGTCCTGACGATCAATTTCACCGACTTCGATCCCACCGAGCAGTTTTTCTTTACGACGGACGTTGACCCGAACAGCATTCAGGGCGTAACAGGGGCCGGCAATGCCGGTGCCGTGTCAGGCTATGAGCTCGTCGGCGCGACCGTCACCGTCATGTTCAGCGACGGCTCGACGATCGTGTCGAGTCTCTATGAGGACGGCTCGCTCGGCGGCGGCCAAACGGTGGTTGCGCCCATGGCACCGGCAGCGCCGACGATTGAGGTCGATGGCGTCAGCCCGACGCCGGCGATCGTTGCCGACCAGAATCAGACAATTCGGGTCAGCGGCACACCCGGCGACAGCGTGTCGCTGCTGCAAATGGATTCGCGGCTCTTCATTGCGTCGGGTGATCCGCCGTTTGACGTGACTCCCGCGGAGTTGCCCTTTTACGCCAACGAGGCGATGAGTGGCAAAACGCTGTACACGGCAGTAATTGGCGCGAGTGGTACCGTGGATATTCCGGTGACGCTGCTGCAGACGTCGAGCGGGAACACGACACCGGATGGCGGCTTAAACCAGTTCATCGCCGTCACGTCGGTAGCGCCCTACGCAGTCGATCAACCGGTCAGTCAAACCTCGAACGTCATTACCCTGAAGTTCGACCCAACGTTCGTACCGCCAACGCCGCAAGCTCTGATCGAGATCACTCCGGGAGGCGCGCTTACCGCAACAACGTTCGGCGGCACGGACAAGTTCCAGATCACCAATCAGTCGACCGGCGGCATCACTATCAACAGTGTTTCGATCGATTTCAGCACCGGCATCCTGCCGGACATGGTGTTCGACCCGGTCGGCAGCGGCGGTGACGCGACGGCCCAGTGCTTCACGCCAAACAGCGGTCAGGCAACGACGGTCGGTCTGGTGCCCTTCGTCGACAATTGCTTTGACCCGTACAGTGTGCCGCGCAACGGCGGCTTCGACGTCATTACGATCGACTTCACTGATTTCGATCCAGCGGAGAGCTTCCAGTTCGCTACTGACGTCGACCCGAACAACATTGAGGGCGTCGCCGGCGCCGGCAATGCGGGTGCGGTTTCCGGCTACGAGCTCATCGGAACCGCGGTTACCGTGACGTTCAGCAACGGGTCGGTATTGACGTCGAGTCTCTACGAAGACGGCTCGCTCGGCGGTAGTCAGGCCGTAATTCTGCCTGATCCACCGTCACAGCCATTGTTCACGCCCGCGATTGCCGTTGCAGGGGTACCGTCAACGCCGGCCATTGTCGGCAGCGCCAATCAAACCATTGAGCTGAGCGGCTTGCCGAACGAGCCGTTCTCGTTGCTGCAGATGGACTCGCGCCTGTTCATCGCATCGGGCGATGCACCGTTTGACGTGACCATCGCCGAACTGCCGTTCTATGCGAACGAAGCAACCGCCGGCAAAGCCCTATTTAACGGCACGTTTGATGCAACCGGCAACGCAAGTGTTCCGGTGACGTTATTCGCAACGCCTGGCGCAGTCGATACACCCAACGGCGGTATCAATCACTTTATCGCCGTGACTGCCACCGGGGCCGCCTACGCTGTCGATACGCAGGTAAGCCGAACGTCCAACGTCATTGTGCTGACGCTGTTTGCCGACGCGGATGGTGACGGCATCGTCGATCAGCAGGAGGGCATTGGCGATGCCGACGGCGATGGTATCGCTAACTTCGAAGACGATGACGCCGACGGCAACGGTATCCTCGACGTCAACGAGGTTCCGGATCCGACCGACATCGGTGATATCGATGGTGACGGAATCCCGGATTACCTAGATCTCGACGACAACGGCGACGACATCTCCGACATCGTGCAGATTGGCGGCGATCCGGCCAACCCGACCGACACGGACGGCGACGGCATACCGGACTTCCAGGATCCGGAACCGACTGTGGCAATTCCGCTGCCACTGCCGTTCCTCGCGTTGTTGGCGGCATTGCTCGGTGTCGTCGCGACGTGGATCGAACGGCGGCGCGTCGCGCAAAGAGCAGGAAGCGACTAAGGTGGGCCGCTACGTCGGCGGCTGTGACGGCCGTTGGCGTAGTGGCGGCATCGATAAGGCGCCGCAGCAGTGCGCGCTGGACTCGGTTGGCGTCGAGCGGTCAGTCGTCGTTTAACACTGAGCTCGCGGCCGGATCGTAGAGTGGCTGGTAGTCGGTAACGGCATCCGCCCACATGTACCCGTCGGCCCATAAGTAGCCATCCGCCCAGAGGTAGCCATCCGCCCACATATAGCCATCCGACCAGAGGTATCCGTCTGCCCACATGTAGCCGTCCGCCCACATATAGCCGTCGGCCCACATGTAGCCATCCGACCAAAGGTAACCGTCGCTCCACAGGTAGCCGGCATCCCAGGTGCTGTCACCCCAAAGGCGCGCGGTGCTTTCGACGAGGATGACATTACCTTCTTTGCCACGTGCCATCCGCGGTGACAGCGCATCGTTGGCAACGTAGCCGGTTTCGCTGAGCGCGGCAGCCGTGTTCAGCACGCCGGCGCCGACTTCAGTCGGGTCGGCACCGCTAACCTTCGTCGTCGAGCGCATCAGCCGTGCCTTAATTGTGGACGGTGTTAGCTGTCCATCCTGTTGCAGCATCAGCGCTACCGCGCCCGAGACCATCGGTGCGGCCATACTGGTCCCAGACAGCTCGAGATAGTCATCGTCGCAGTTCGAGGTGTTGCAAGCGATCACGTTACCCGGCAGATCGCTGCGAAGTTTTGCGTTATCCGGAATGGCCGAGACGATCTTGTTGCCGGCAGCCACTAAATCCGGCTTCAGGACGAAATCGATCAACGTCGGTCCGCGCGAGGAATACGTGGAAACATAGTCGTCGTTCGGATTCGACGGCGTGTCATTGTTGGTCAGCGAGCCAACGGTGATGACTTTGCGCGAGTTTGCCGGGCTCGTGACGGTCATATGGCCGTCGCGACCGTAGTTGCCCGCCGCGACGACGACGGTGATGCCAGCGTCCCACACCTGTTCGACCGCTTGGACCAGCGGGTCGGTCGTGTTGGATTCGGTAACGCCCATCCCGAGTGAGAGATTGGCGACGCGAATACCGTGGCTCTGGCCGTTGGCCAGCAGCCAATCCATGGCGGCAATCGCGTCGGACAGGTTGCCGCGACCGTCCTCATCGAGAACGCGCAGTGAAACGATGCTTGCGTTCTCAGCCGCCCCGGCGATTTCGCCGCCGGCCGAACCTTGACCGTCGCCAGCAACGATTCCGGCGACGTGCGTGCCGTGACCGTAGGGATCCTGATCGGTCGCGTAGGCGTCAGCGCCCGCCTGATAGTGATCGGCGACTTCGGCTGTGCTCAACGCGCGGCAATGTACAGCTGCCAAGTGATATTCGCCGCGCCAGTCGCGCGCACCGTTGTCCGCTGTTGTGCTGAACTCGTTGCCGAGACCAAACCCGTACGAAGCGGTCCAATTGGAGAAGTTGCCGCCAATGAACTCGCTGTCAACCAGCGCGCCGTTCAGATAGAGACGAGCCTGACCGCTTGAATCCCGGACTGCGACAACGTGCTGCAGGCTCGTTGTAACGCTGCCATACGGACTCTCGAGCACGGTGTAGTAACCGTTCCAGCCATTCGCCGTGGTTCGCAGGCGAAATTGATAGTGATCGCCATCTTGCGCCAGCGTGAAGTTGCGTGCGCCGGAGTTTAAAGAGTACGTCACGATACGAGCTGGTCCCGATTGCGTCGTATTGTGGGGCTTGACCCAGGCTTCGACGCTGATCGCGTTGGTCGCCCGGCAGGCGTCGTAGATACGGTCACCGCGAACGGACGAATAGCGGTTGGCCGCATCGAAACGAAGCTTAGTGCCGTTCCATGTGGTGCCACTGTCGCCTTCTGCGACAAGGTCAAGAGGTAACTCGGACGACGAGTTAGGCGCTGCTCGATCGAACAAGCGGTTGCCGTTGCCTTCATCGAAAACGTACAGCGCTTCTACGGCGTCGTCGTGCCGTGTGCCGTGCACGAGCGCCGTCGCTGGCGTTATCAAGTGAACGCGTTCGACGTGATCGAGGTCGTCATGCAAGGCGATGCCGGAATCGATTACAGCGACGCCAACGCCCGCGCCAGTCAGCGAGGCGTGCAACGCGTTGTCTGTATGTGGCTTCGCAACGCGCCCGGTCGTTTTCGTGGAGCTGGTACCGACGATCTCCGAATCGAGCGACAGCGAATCGATCGCCGGATCGATCGCGAGCTCAATCAGCCGGTCCGCTGGGAGGCGCAGTGCGCGCATCTTCAAGTTCGGAAAGTCTTGGGTGACGCTGCCACCCAGCGCGGCAATTTGCGCTTCGCTGCCGAGCAGCGGGCTCTGGTCGTAGCGAACGACAAGGTCAACCAGTTCGGTGCCGCCGGCCAGTGCCAATGCACGCAGCGGCGCATTCATTTTGGCGGTTGCTGCGTCGTCGCTGGTCCGGCGCACCGTGGCCTCGTCGGTAGCATCGTCGTCGCGTGCTGGGCTCGCTGCCTGTGCGTCCGCGTGCGTGACCGAAGCCACGTCGCCGACGACCACCGGTACTACCGACCCGGCTGCTTCCGGCGCGGCGGCGGTTGTCGTGCCTGTGAACGGCGCATCCGCCGTCAGGTCTGAAATCGAACGAACAGCGGTCGGCGTAGCAGCCGAATCGGCCGTTGCCGTGCTGTTGGCGGACACCAAGTTAAGCGTCGCCGACGGTAGCAGCAGATAGCTGCCGCCAGCCGCGCCTAGCGCTGTCAGTGCAAATATGACTCGTGCGTTTTTCATTTGGTGTTCCGTTCGTTGGGCCCGGTCCCAGACCGAGTCGCAGATTGGACGCTATTTCAGCAAATACGCGGCTTTCGCCAGAGTGCACCCGCTTTTCGCAAGGCAGCTCAACTGTGACGCGGTTCACGTAATTCACTGTCAAATCGCAATGACCAAAATGTCTGACTCCAGTAATTCGGGTCACTGACGGGCCGAAGTCGGGTGCTAGACTCCAGCGCGTGACCTCTCGCTCGGGCAAGATGACGTGACCGACACCGCGCCTCTCGACGCGCTCGAGCCAGCGCTGTATCTAATTGGCGATGACGTGGACGCCCGCTACGACGTCGATTGGAGCGGTGCGAATGCGCGGCGCCCCGATGTCGTGCTGCGGCCGCGCACGACCGAGGATGTCGCGGCGATGCTCAAGCTGTGCCACCGCGCGGAACAGCCGGTCGTCGTGCAGGGCGGCCGGACCGGTATATCGGGCGGCGCGACGCCGCAAGCCGGCGAGTGGGCGCTGTCACTCGAGCGATTGAATCGCATCGAACGCATTGACCCGGACGGCATGACCATTACCGTTGGCGCCGGAGTGCCGCTCGAAACGATACAAAACGCCGCCAGCGATGTCGGTCTGTCGTTTCCGCTCGATCTCGGTGCTCGTGGATCGTGTCTTGCCGGTGGCATCGTCTCGACCAACGCCGGCGGCAACAGCGTGATTCGCTACGGCATGACCCGAGCCTTAGTCCTCGGCCTGGTCGTCGTCCTGGCCGACGGTACCGTGGTCCCTGCCCACAATACGCTGCTGAAAAACAATGCCGGCTTCGATTTGAAGCAACTGTTTATCGGCGCCGAGGGCATACTGGGGGTGGTCACCGAGGTGACGTTTCGTTTGTTCCCCGACAAGCCCGGTCGACAAACGGCCTTGTGCGCGTTGCCGACCTTTGCCACGGTCGCGGCGCTGCTAAAGACGTTGCTGCGAGAACTCGACGGTCTCAGCGCCTTCGAGCTGATGTGGCCGGACTATTTCCACGACGCGCTGACTGCTACCGGTACCAACGATCCGTTTGACAAGCGCCACGACTACTACGTGCTCATCGAAAACGAAGGCGGCGGCGACGCTGCCTCGGAGCGATTCATCGAGACGCTGTATAGGGCCATGCAGGCCGGCGTCGTTACAGACGCGGCGGTTTCGCAAAGTGCCGGCGAGGCCAACGCGTTCTGGCGAATTCGCGACGCGATTGGCGAACTCATGCAAGCCTGGCAACCCGTGTTCAATTTCGATATTGGCATTCCGCTGGTGTCGATCGACGAATTCAAGCAGGCGGTCGAGGCGGCGCTCGCGCAACGATTTGCCGACTGCCGTAGCTGGTTTTTTGGTCACGTCGGCGACGGCAACGTGCACATTTTTGTTACGACCGGCAGCACCGACGATGCCGAAGCCGTCGACGAGATCGTTTACCGCGAGGCCGGCAAGTTCGACGGTTCGATCACCGCCGAGCACGGCGTGGGCACGCTTAAACGCAACTGGCTGCATTGCAGTCGCAGCACGGCGGAAATCGCGCTGATGCGAACGCTCAAAGAAACCCTCGATCCGAAACGCATACTGAACCGCGACCGGGTAATCTGACGGTCGCCCAATACTCGGTGCAAGGACGCGCGTCGCTACAATCATCCCATGACAGCGGATTCGCCGACCTCCTATCCAACCCTCTTCAGTCCGTTCGAGCTCGCCGGCGTCACTGTCCGCAACCGGCTTGCCCATGCGGCAATCCAGACGCGCTTCGTTCGCGATCACAAGGCCACCGAGTCCTTTCTTAATTACCTAAGCAACCGAGCTCGCGGCGGCACCGGGCTGATCGTTACCGAGCCGCTGGCCATGACGGCGTACAACCGCGAACCGTTCCGGTTACGCGCCTGGGACGACGGCGGGCTCGACGACCTGAAGCGCGTCGCCGACAGCGTCGAGCGTCACGACACGCGCTTGCTGGCGCAAATCCAAGATCCAGGCCGTGGCCGCCACGCCATCGGACGCAACGACGGCGCGATCGGTCCATCGGCATTGCCGGACGATTTGTCGTGGACCGTGCCGCGCGCGCTACACACCGCTGAGGTTCGCGCGCTGATCGATGCTTGGGCTGAGGCGAGTCGGCGCGTGCAACGTGCCGGGTTTAGCGGCGTGGAGATCTCGGCAGGCCACGGCCATTTTTTTCACCAGTTTCTGTCTCCTTGGTCCAACCGTCGCGATGACGACTACGGTGGCAGCGCCGCCAATCGCGCGCGCGTGCTGACCGAATTGCTCGACGCCATTCGTGCACAGTGCGGTCGCGGGTTTGTTATTGGCCTGAAACTGCCGGCCGACGATGGCATCGCTGGCAGCATCGACATCGACGCGGCGGCGCAGATTGCCGCGTTGCTTGCCGAGCACGGTGGTTTCGATTATTGGACCTGGGCCTGGGGCGCACACGGCAACTCGCTGTGGCGACACCTGCCGGATGCGCACGGCGCGCGTCATCCGTATCTCACGACGATCCACATGCTGAGGCAAACGGCGCCGTCGATACCGACGGGTGCGCTCGGTTACCTGACCGATCCAAACGAATGCGAAACGGCGCTGACCGACGGCACCGCCGATCTGGTTTTTCTGGGGCGTCCGTTGATTACCGATGCAGCGTTCGGCGATAAAGCTCGCGCTGGTCGCGAAGCGCGTATTCGCTACTGCGTGTCGTGCAATTCGTGTTGGCGGGCGATCATCGAGTCCAACCGCTTAGCCTGTGACAACAATCCACGCGTCGGCGAACCCGACGAGATCGGCTGGCGGCCGCCGAGCGCAAAGCGACAACGGCGCGTCGTTGTCGTCGGCAGCGGCGTTGCGGGTCTGGAAGCGGCCTGGGTGGCGGCGGCTCGCGGTCACCCAGTAACGGTGTTCGGTGCAGGCGCTGAGCCCGGCGGCAAGACACGCCTGCACGCGCAACTGCCGGGCGGTGAAAACCTCTCCAGTGTCTACGATTATCAGTACCTCGCCGGCAAGGACGTCGGCGTCCAGTTCGAATTCGGCGTTAAGGCGCGGGCCGCAGACGTACTGGCGGGTAAGCCAGACGTTGTCCTGCTTGCGACCGGTGCGACGATGACGGTGCCGACTTGGCTGCCGCCCGACTACGCCGATCCGGCTGTCGTGCCGGATCTCAGGGCCCTGGCGGCGAGCATGTTGTCCCGAGGTGGGCGCAGCGCCGGCCGAATGCTGGTGGTTGATCGCGACCACACGGCCATGACCTACGCCGTTGTCGAGCTGTTGGCCGAGCGATTCGACGCAGTCACTGTCGTGACGCCACGCGATCGCTTGGCATCGGACGTTTCGCTGATTGATCGCCAGGGTATCTACCACCGCCTGTTCGCAATGGGTGTGGAGATCATTACTAGCGCCGAACCTGTCTCGCTCGACGCCATCGACGATGCGGCTGTCGACGTCGTCAACGTTTGGAGCGGCACTCGGCGGCGAATCGAGGACGTCGTGGGGCTAACCTACGCCACAGCGCGGATGCCGAACGACGCGCTGGCGGTTGAACTTGAAGCCGCCGGCCTCGATGTGCGGACCGTCGGTGACTGCTTCGCACCTCGCGGTGTCATGGCCGCGACGCGGCAGGGCTATGAGTTGGCGATGACGATTTGACGGTGAATGTCGTCGAGTGCTAGTCGAACGCGAATCCGGCCAGACTGTCTAGCCGCTCGTTCGCGCCGCTGAAGTCTTGGCCCTGGGTAAAACGACCTGGTATCGCAACGGTGTAAACGCCAGCCGCGCGCGCGGCTGCGACCGATGCAGCGCTGTCTTCGATGGCCAAGGCATCCTCGGCCCTCACACCGGTGCGCTCGAGCGCGAGTTCATAAATATCTGGTGCCGGTTTGCCGCGTGCGACATCGTCGACGGTCAGTACGGCCGCGAACCGGTCCAGCGGCAGCTCGTCGGGGTGCGCCGCCGCGATGGCATCGATATTAGGCCGATACGTCGTGGTAACGAGCGCGAGCGCGATATCGCGCTCCAGCGCAGCGCGAATCAACGCCGCTACACCGATTCTGAGCGGCGTCCGATCTCTGACGACTTCCGCACAAGCGATCTCGGTCTTGCGTCGATGGATTTGGTCGACCGTTGCCGCGGCCAGCGATTTGTTGTCGGCAGCAGCCAGGCGATGCAGCCGCGCTTTGCCGCCGGCGCTTACCAACAGTGCTCGATAGGTCGCAACGTCCCAGTGCCAATCGAGCCCTGCTTCAGCCATGGCCTGATTGTAGGCCCGGCGCTGAATGTCCGACGTCTCGGCGAGCACGCCAATCGAACCAAGAAACAGCGCTTGTGGTGTCACGGCATTTCTACTCACGCCGTGATTGCCATGGAGTTAGACCGATTGTCGGCGGCGACGAACTCTGCCGCGGCCTCGCCGATGACCATGCTAACGGCATTCGTATTGCCGGCTATGACGCTCGGCATGATCGATGCGTCGGCGACCCGCACGTTGGTCGTGCCGAGTAGCTTGAGCGTCGGATCGACGACGCTGCGCGGATCGTCGCTGCGGCCCATGCGGCACGTGCCGACCGGATGGTAGGCAGTGCCGAGGCGGCGATGGATCATGTCGCGCAGCTCATCGTCCGAGCGTACGTCTGGCCCTGGAACGAGTTCTTCCGCGTCACCACGTGCGAGCGCCGGGTGGCGGAGCAGACTGCGCAGCAGTTTGGCGCCGGCCAGCATGGTCCGATCGTCGTGCGGGTCCGACAACAGATTTAGGTCAATCGCCGGCATTGCCGCAGGGTCCGCAGCGGCGAGTCGTACACGGCCGCGGGACTTTGGCTTTAGCACGCAAACGTCGGAGTAGTAACCGCGGCCCCAGACGATGGCCTTGCCCTCGTGTCCGAGCCGCGCCGGAATGAAATGAAACTGTACGTCCGGCTCGGCGAGTGCGGCATCTGTGCGTGCAAAGCCACCGGCTTCAACGGTGTTGCTGGCAAACAGTCCACGGCGCGCCAAGCAATAGCGCAGCGGTGCGAGCGCGTTGGCGGGAAGCGTGGGTAGGCTCAACGCGTAACCCTGGTCGCCGCCGCCGTAGTGCATGCCGATTGCCGGATGATCGTGCAAATTCTCGCCGACCTGCGGTCGGTCGATGACAACGTGGATACCAAACTCACGTAGGTGCTCTCCTGGCCCAATTCCAGAGCGCATCAGCAGCGTCGGCGTCGCAATTGCGCCGGCACACAGCACGAGCTCGCGCCGAACGTTGATACGAATTTCTCGGCCACGTCGCCTGGCTATGACGGTTTTCGCGGTACGGTCAGAAAACTCGATGCGCTCGGCCAGCGTGTCGGTGATGACCTCAAGATTGTGGCGGCGCATGGCGCCACGCAGATACGCATCGGCCGGACTCCAACGTCGACCGTGGCGCATCGTCGTCTGGTAATTGCCTAAGCCTTCTTGAACCTCGCCATTGAAGTCGTCGTTACTTGGGATACCGTGTGCAGCGCCGGCTGCCTGCCACTGTTGCACCATCGGGTGCGGTGACGGCAGGTCGTTGACGTACAGCGGTCCGCTGGTTCCGTGCAGCGGGTCTTCGCGGAAACGACCGTTATTCTCGGCGCGGCGAAATCGCGCGAGTACGTCGTCCCAACCCCAGCCAGCGCAGCCGTCAGCCAGCCATTCGTCGTAGTCGCTCGCTCGACCGCGGATATAGACCATGCTGTTGATCGACCCGGAACCGCCCAGCGTTCGGCCGCGCGGTACCGATACTTCGCGGCCGCCAAGGTGCCGAAGGGGCGCGCTGCGCCAGCGCCAGTCGAAATCGCGGTGGCCCATCAGCGCGACGACTCCAAGCGGCACTTTAATAAGCGGGCTGCTGTCCGCCGGACCGGCTTCGAGCAAGCAGACTTCCAGGGAGGGGTCTTCGCTGAGGCGGCCTGCTGCTGCGCAGCCGGCCGAGCCGCCGCCGATTACCAGTACATCGGTCGTTATTTGATCAGCCACGGCGTCGGTTTGCCCATCTTTCGCGGTTCAGAATCGGCCCGTAAGTTAACTTCGAATGCAAGCGAAAAGCGGGCCAAAGTTCCTATTCGACACGGCCTCGTCGTTCTTCTAGGGACTTAAGCCCGAACTAAGTTGCATTCGCAGTACATTCTGCTGCAAACTCGCGGTGGGAAGCAATCACCAAAAGTACCCACCTGGCGCGGCTGCGATAGCGCTGCGCTGCCAACGACAATGGGGGAGTTCCAATGAACGGTCTGATTTCGCGACCGGGTTCGTATGCGCTGCTCGCGACGGCAACGATTCTGCCGGCATTGCTCGCAACACCCGCTGCTTACGGGCAACTCGAAGAAATCGTCGTCACGGCCGAGCGCCGTGAAGAAAGTCTGCAAGACGTCAGTGTGTCGGTCACGGCGTTCAACGCCGAGCAGCTGGCGCTTGGCGGCATCACCGACGTGTCACGGCTCGAGCTGCTCGTACCGGGGCTGAACTACGCGTTCGCTGGTAATGACGCCAAGTTCAATGTGCGTGGCGCCAACTCATCGAACACATTCGGCGACAACAGCTCGATTGTCGGTGCGTTCGTCGATGGCATCTACAAAGCGCGTGCGTCGCAGCAGACGCGAGCGTTCTTCGATGTTCGCAACGTTGAATTCCTGCGCGGGCCGCAGGGTACGCTGTACGGGCGCAACACGTTTGCCGGCGCGCTCAACGTTTACACCAACACGCCGGATCTCGAGGAGTACGGCGCGGCGTTCGATATCAGTGCTCAGCGCTTCGATCGCATTCGCGGCGAAGGCCACGTCAACTTGCCGATTTCCGAAACGTTTGGTGTCCGCATCGCTGGGGTGTTCGACAAGAGCGACGGCTACATCGACAACCAGGCGGGACCGGATATCGGCGCGCAGGACGACAAGGGCGTTCGCTTGTCGGCACTGTGGCAGCCGACCGAGGAACTCGAGATCATCGCGCGTTACACCCAAATTCGCGAAGACGGCAACGAGGCTGGTCTGTTCGGCTACACCTTCCTGTGTCGTCGCGAGACGCCCGATGGCCTGACGGATCCGTTCGGCACGGTTACCAATTGCGACAACCCGGTACGTGGCTCGGGCAGCCGCGGCCCGGCGTCGAACGGCCCCGGCGGTGACCCGTGGCTAGTTAGCCAAGATTACATTCGTCCGGTCGACCTCGAAGACGACGAGTTTTCGCTGATCATCAATTACGACTTCGAATCGGTGTCCGTTAAATCGATCACGGCGATCAACGACTACCGCAACGACATCAACTTCGACTTCGACTTCAGCCCGACGCCGAACTCGAACGGCGGCTTTTTGGAAACCAGCGAAGGTTTTGCGCAAGAGTTCCAGGTCACGTCAGATTTGGATGGCCCGTTCCAGTTCACGACTGGCGCCTACTACTCGGACCTCGAAGACTACGCGAGCTTCTATATCTATCAGCAGACGGTTCGCGACGATTCGACCCGGCCGGAAATCACAATTCCCGCGGGCACGTTCACGGTTCTCGAAGGGACCGATATCGTCTCCGACGCAACGCTCCTCGGCGGCTTTTTCGCCGACTCGGCGCAGATCGATACCGAGTACTTCGGCATCTACTTCCAAGGCGAGTGGGCGGTATCGGATCGACTGCGCTTGATCGCCGGTATCCGTTACAACGACGAGGAAAAAGATCTGACTTGCGGTGGGTCGAACTTCACCGGCGATCTCAACAATGACGGCACCACCGATCGGGTCGTTAATGTCGGTGACGGCATTGCCGGCAGTTCGCCGATCATCCTGCCGGACAACGCGAGCGACGTGTTTACGTACAACTGCGGCGCTAGCGACGTTGTTACGCAAAACGGCAGCTACGACAACACGACGTGGCGCGCCGGCGTCGAATACGACATCAACGACGACACCATGGTGTACCTGACCGGTTCGACCGGTTACCTGTCTGGCTCGGTCAGCACGTCGGCGGTGACCGACGAGCAAGAGTCGCAGGTGATCGAGCTCGGCTTCCGCAGCGTCCTGCTCGAAAACACGCTGCAGTTCAACGGTGCGTTGCATTTCACCGAGTACACCAACCTGCTGACCCAGAGCCAGCGCCCCGAGGGCGGTATCGTCGTCACCTTCTCTGAGAATGGCGGCGACATTGATGCCACCGGTATCGAGCTCGACGCCGTGTGGCTGCCGACCGACGAAATCACGATCTCCGGTACGTTCGCATGGCTCGATTCAGAGTTTGGTACTTTCGGTCAAACCAACCCATACCAGCTCTACAACGGGGTCGTGCAGTCGTTCGTCAATCAATCGGGTGAGACGACGCCGTGGTCACCGGAGTACACGTTCGGTGCCAGTGCCGCGTATCGCATCGATCTCGGCGGCGACATGGGCACACTGACACCGTACCTGCAAACGTACTTCTCGGACGGCTACAACACATCGAACCTGCTTGCGACCGACCCGTCGCAAGACCAAGATTCGTTTTCGAAGACCGACTTCCGCCTGATCTGGGATTCAGCGGATGAGCAGTACAGCGTCGAGGCGTTCGTCGAGAACATCGAAGACGAAGGCGTATTGGCGCGCGGCAACAACAACAGCGACGACATCGTTCAGACGTCGTTCCTGTACCCGCGCAACTATGGCGTGCGTTTCAAAGCGCGGTTCTAAGCCGGCGCACAGAGGCAAACAAAAACCCGGGTGTGCAGCTCGCGCACCCGGGTTTTTTTGTGGGACGCTAAGCGGCTGTCACTACGCGCAGCGCTCAGCACCGGTCAGTCTAGGCTGCGTCGCGGCGATCCGTTGTGATGACGGACGCGCGCGAACAAGTCCACGTTCATTTGCCGAAAGATATCGACGATATCGATCGGTACCCAGTTCTCGGCGATCTGCTTGCCGTCGATACGGTAGAAATCCATTACGCGCATTTTGATGTGTCGACCGGTCGGCCCGAGGTTCAGCCAATCCGGACCGCTGTGTGTGGCCACGACGCTCGGCCAACCGCCGGTTACCGCGTAGTTCCCGTCACCAACGTTCGCGATATGCCCGGAGACCTTGCGATCCGGGAACCCGCGCAGAAACGGCACCTGGTGGTTCGCTTCGAAGCTCTTGAGGCCGCGGGTCGTGCCGATACCGGCCGGTCCGTACCACATGAAGTGCTCGGTCCAGTACTGCGCGTGGTGCATGCTGTCGAGCGACTTACCGTCGAACGCCATCAGACCGACGTGCATGTCTTTGACGATCTTCATCGCGTCGGCGCCGCGCTCCGCGTCGACGACATCGAGGCGAATGCCGTCTTGCGTGGCCGGCGACTCCCATACGCCTTCGGCGCCGAGACTGCGGCCAATCGGCCAGCAGCCGGCCTGACCCATCAGGTCAAGCGTGTCGATGATCATGTGCGTATTGGCGATCTTGCCGTCGCGAATTTCGTTGAACTCGCCGCAGCGCAATCGCGCGACGCCGTGGCTGGCCGGAATTCCGTACAAATCGTTAACGAAGGTCCCCTGCAAATGACTGACCGAGCAGACGAAGTCCCGGTTGTCGTGCACGCCGCCAATCACGACCAGCTCGCGTCGCTCGATATCCGGAAACGCAGCGCGAATCGGTCGCCACAGTTCGGCGGCGATTGCATCAGCACCGCTGACATCGTTGACCGGGTGATAAGCGCGCAGGGTTGCCGCGTCCGCGTAGGCCGCGCGCACTGCATCGGTGAGTTGTTCGACAGGGCAGGCGAGAATTTCACGCAGCCGATCGGTGGTCTGCCGTTTGGTCACGGCATAGCGTTGGTTCGTTGTCATTGTCAGGCGGCCTTTGATTTGTAGCGCGCAACGCGAAGGTCTGCTTGCGCCTGGTGGCCGGCAAAGCCTTCGAGCTCACAGAGTCGCGAGCAGTACTCACCGATGGTCGCGGTCGCTTCCGGTGCGACTCGCTGGTACGTACACGTCTTTATGAATTTCCCAACCCACAAGCCGCCGGTGTAGCGTGCGGCCAGTTTGGTCGGCAGTGTGTGGTTGGTGCCGATAACCTTATCGCCATAGGCGACGTTGGTCTCTGGGCCCAGGAACAGCGCGCCGTAGTTGGTCATGTTGTTCAGGAAATAGTCCGGGTCTCGGGTCATCACCTGCACATGTTCGCTGGCGAGGCGATCGGCCTCCGCGAGCATTTCTTGTTCGGTGTCGCAAAGAATGATCTGACCGTAATCGCGCCAGGCTGCGCCGGCGACCTCCGCGGTGGCCAAGGTCTTCAGCTGCCGCTCGATTTCGCGCTGCGTCTCGGTGACCAGTTTCTCAGAATTGGTTAGCAGCACCGCTGGCGAATTGGGGCCGTGTTCGGCTTGGCCCAGTAGATCCGTCGCGGCCATTTCGCCATCACAGGTTTCGTCGGCAATCACCAGCGTTTCGGTCGGGCCAGCAAATAGGTCGATACCGACTCGGCCGTACAGCTGTCGCTTGGCTTCGGCAACGTAGGCATTGCCGGGGCCGACCAACATATCGACCGGCGCCATCGATTCGGTGCCGAGGGCCATCGCGCCAACCGCCTGAACGCCCCCCAGACAATAAATTTCATCGGCGCCGGCGAAATGCATCGCGGCAACGATGGCATCGTGCGGCTTACCATCGTGCGGCGGCGCGCAGGCGATGACGCGTTTGACGCCGGCGACTTTGGCGGTGAGCACGCTCATGTGCGCGCTGGCCACCATCGGATACTTGCCGCCCGGCACGTAGCAGCCGACGCTGGCGACCGGTATGTTCTTATGGCCGAGGAAGACGCCCGGAAAGGTCTCCTCTTCGACGTCAACCAGGGCCGCCCGTTGAATTTCGGCGAACTTGCGTATCTGGGTTTGCGCAAAATGAATGTCGTTGATCGTTTGCTCAGGCAGGCGACCAACCGCGGCCGCAATGTCTTCGTCGGAAAGGCGAAACGACGCTGGCGCCCAGCGATCGAATTTTTCCGAGAGCTCGCGAACCGCGGCATCGCCGCGTTCGCCGATGTCCGTCAGAATCTGTTCGACGGTGGCTTTGACTTTGGCGTCCATGCTAGCGGCAGCTTCATCGCTGATGCCGGACTTGATGATCTTGATCACGGGTTCTGACCTCGAAAGGGTAGAGGGTTAAACAATGTTGGCGGCGCGCGGCGTGTCGCCGCCACGCACGATATAAACTTCCGCTGCGTTCGTGCCTTGATTTTCAAAGTACCGCTCGAGGCCGACCGGCACGGTCAGCACGTCGCCAGAACTCATTGAGAACGTCATCTCCGGGGTTACGACGTTCAACGATCCTGCCCGGACCATCAGTACTTCTTCTTCATGGCGGATGTGCGTGGCCGACCTCGCGCCTGCGGCGATGCTCACAAAGCGCACGTGAAAACCGTGCGGCCAAGCCATCTTGCCCGCCGGCAGCGCCTCGGCGCCACTGGCCGCGCCGATGACGGGGTACTCGGTCAGTCCGGCAATGGTGCCACCGGCCGGACCGTTGAGTTCGCTATGACGAACGACGCATTTGGCGAGTTCGGCGGCCGTCATCTGGCGCAGGCTAGCGACGTCGGCAGCCGTCGTCGGCGGCATAACCCGTTTCGTCGTGGGCACGGCCTCACCACGCGTGGTATCGACGAGACTGCCGTCTTCCATCAGCACCAGGCCGTGCGCTTCGGCCATGTCGAATACATACGGTGCCCAGGTCACATGACCGGGGTCGTCGCCGCCGAGTATCGCGAACAAGAAACCGACGTCGTCGCCGACGTTCTCGAAACCGCGGAACACGTGAATCGGAATCGAAATCGTGTCGCCCGGTCCCAGCACGACTTGACCGCCTTCCTTGTCGGCGCCCAGAAAAAATGCCCAGGTGCCCGAGTGGACAATGAATACTTCGGCGGTCTCATGACTGTGCTGCGAATTGACGCAGCCCGGCGGTTGGCGAGCCCCGCCGATATTGAAGCCATGCGGAATATCGATGTGGACATACTGGTCCGGACTCTCGGCGACACCCGGGCCGATGATCGTGAAGTTTTCTTTTTCCGCGCTGCCTGGCGTACGCGTATCGATAAAAGCGGTAGTGCACGGCCGCAAATCGCTGTACCGCACCAGCCGCTCAGCCAACGGCAGCGGGTCCGACCCCGACGCCGACGATGCTTGCACCATTTTTTCCCGCCCCAAAAATGCTCCGGCCGGCGCACCCGACCGTCGGACGAATGTACTTCGAATGCAAAAACTGATCAAGCGAATAGTCAGGAAGAATGGCGGATTGAAAAAAAATTCGCGAGTTCTAAGCGACGAAGTTGTGCATTCGAAGTACACTCCGGCTTTTGAGCCTTCCGAAACGGCAAGAAACCTCGCTGGAGGAGTCCATGGCCAGCCAGCCAGCCGGCGCCTACGGGCCCGATGACGATATCGTCGACTACATTCTCGGCATCACTTTTGAGATCTGGGAGCAGCGTCAGGTCGACCTGATCCACCGCTATTACGCCAAGGACTGTGTCATTTGGGGGCTCGACGGCATCACCCATGGGGCGCAGGCCGTCGTCGACGCCACGGCGAAAACGCTCGAGTGCTTCCCAGATCGGCTGCTGATCGCCGAAGACGTGATCTGGTCGCACGATGCGGATGGCAGCCAGTATTCGTCACACCGCCTGCACAGCACCGCGACCAACACTGCCGCAACGGCCTTTGGGCCGGCGACCGGGGAGCGAATCCGCATGACCAACATTGCGGACTGCGTCATCGAGAACGGCATGGTTACGCGCGAATGGCTGGTCAGGGACAATCTGACGCTTGCGCTGCAGCTCGGCGCCGAGCCGCTTTCGGCGGCGCGCAAAATGGCGGCTGCGCGGACCGACGAACACGGTCAGTGGCTAGCCGATGAAATCACTCGCGTCGCCGGGTCCGACGAGCTTGCCGACAGCGCCGCTCCGGATCCACAGACCGTGCCGGTCGACTACGCGCGTTGGGTACTCAACGCACTGTGGGGCGGCAACGCCGTCGATACGGCTCGCTGCTATGCCCCTTACTGTGTGCTACATCGCTCGCCGCTCGTGCATGTTTCTGGCCGTGACAACATTGCTCGCCACTACGAGCGCATGCGCTTCGCTTTTGGCGACATCGCGGTCAGCGTCGATCATGTCGCGGTGCAACCACACGCCGCCAATCAGGTCGACCTGGCGGTGCGTTGGACGCTGGCCGGCACGCATCGAAATCCCTACGGACCGGCGGAACCGTCGGGACGACACGCGTTGATCCTAGGTGTATCGCATTGGCGTTGCCTCGGCCCGCGTATTGTTATGGAGCACACGGTATTTGACGAGCTGGCCTTGCTCAGCCAACTCGTTGCGCCCTAACGTGCGAACAATCATCGATGCGCATCACCATTTGTGGGACCTTGGTGCGTGCCACTACCCGTGGTTGATGGCGCGCGGTGTGCGGCGATTTTTTGGCGATCCGACGCCGATCCAAAAGAACTACTTGGTCAGCGATTTCCGCGCCGATGCGGCCAGCTATCGGCTCGCCGGTTCGGTCCACATTCAGGTCGGCGTTGCGCCCAATGATGCGCTCGCCGAGACCGCCTGGCTGGATCAGAGTGCCGCAGAGTTCGGATTGCCGAGCGCGATCGTCGCGTACTGCGAGCTCGAACGCCCCGATGCACTGGACGCACTCGAGCGCCATCGGGCCTACGCTCGGCTGCGCGGCGTGCGCCAAATCGTCGGTCGCTCCGACGACGAAGACGCACAAACCGGCAGCGGCGCGTTGCTCGGCAATGCCACATGGCGGTCGTCGCTGGCGCAGCTTGGTGACCTTGCGCTCAGCTTCGATCTGCAGCTGACTCCGCGGCAGGTTCCGGCGGTCGTGCCGGTGCTCGCAGCCGCGGCCGACACGCCCGTTGCGCTGTGCCATGCTGGCTCGCCGTGGGATCAAAGCTCCGCCGGACTTGCCAGTTGGCGCGACGGGCTAACCGACCTGGCGGCGTTACCGAACGTGGTCTGCAAGCTGTCGGGTTTTGGCATGTTTGATCATGACTGGACGGTCGATTCGATTCGGCCACTCGTCGAAACGTGCTTGGAAGTTTTTGGTATCGAGCGCTGCATGTTCGGCTCGAATTTTCCGGTCGACAAACTGCACGCGCGCTACGAGCAAGTGTTCGGAGCGTACGAAGCGCTCGTTGCGGACCTGAGCGAGACTGCACAGGACCGGCTGTTTCGCGCCAATGCGGCGCAGTTCTACCGGATCGAGCCAACGAGCTGAGCGGCGCCTTGCAGCAAGAAGCTGTGGTCGGAGGCGAGTAGGAACAGGCTGGCGCCAGCGTCGCGCCAACGCGGGATTTCCGTGACGTCGGGCGTGAACATGCCGACGGCGATACCCGCCGTGCGGGCCGCCTCGCAGATTCGGGCAACGTTGTCGATTACGGGTTGCGCCATCGGCGACTCGCCCATGGCTACGGCGAGATCGGCCCGGCCGATGAACAGCGCATCGAGACCAGGCGTCGCGGCGATGTCGCTGACCTGGTCGAGCGCTGCTAAGTCTTCGATCTGCACGATGACACTGGTGTCGGTCGCGCAGTCGCGAATGTGTTCCGGCATTTTTTTCGTGCCGTAGGCGGCGGCACGCGGTGAACCGGCATAGCCGCGGCCGCCTTCGCCAAAATGACAGCGCTTGACGATGCTTGCCGCTTGCGCGGCGCTGGTCACGTGCGGCACCAAGACGCCGGTCGCCCCGCTGTCCAGCGCGTTGCGCAGTGCCGTCGATGAATCGTCGCTGACGCGAACTAGGCTCGGCATATCGCTCGCGCGCAGCGCAGCGATCGCCGAATCGGTCTCCATCCGACCGAACGGTGCGTGCTCGACGTCGAGGCAGACGACATCCAGCGCCGACAGACCCAGGACTTCGGCGATGATCGGTGACGGGGTTTTTTGAAACGTGCCGGCCAGCGGCTCACGATCTTTGAGGCGCTGGCGAAAACTGCCGATACGTTCGCCCATACTCAATGCCAGAGACGTTGCGTTGCGATGGCGGTGCCCTCGGCTAGGGAGCCCAGCTTGGCGCAGACAATGTCTGCATCGACTGTACCGAAGCCGGCAAAGGTCGAAAAGCCGCAATCGGTTCCCGCGATCACCCGCTCGCGACCGACAATGTCGGCGAAACGCTGAATACGTTCGGCAACCAGCTGCGGGTCTTCGATAAAGTTGGTCGTCGAGTCGATCACGCCCGGCACGAGAATCAAATCGTCTGGCAAATCCGTATCGGTCACGGCCTGCGAACGCGGCAAACCGCCGACATGCGTGGTCAGGACGCGCTCACTGCTGGTTTTCATTGTTGTTCCTCATCGTGCAAACAGCGCCGTCAGCAGGTCATTCACCGCGTCCGGCTGCTCGAGTGTGCTGAGATGGCCGCAATTCGCAAGGACACTCAGCCTCGCGTCAGCGATGTGATTTGCCATGGTTTCGTGATAGGCGACCGGACACAGCGTGTCCTCCAACCCGCAAATAATGTGGACCGGGCAGCCGATAGTCGCAAGCGTCGGTACGCTGTCAGGGCGGTCGCGAAGCGCCACCGACTGACGTTCGAACACGTCGGCGCCGAGCTCCAGCGCCATATCCAAAATCCTCGTCAGCAACGCCTCATCGTCTCGATTCGCGGCGGCGAGATACGCAGGCTTCATCGATTCGATAGCCATCTCACGTAGACCGCCTGCTAGAACGGCCGCAATTTCGTCGACCCGCAGCGCCCGACGCGCTGGTTGTTCCGGGTGCGGGTTGGTGTCGAGGAGCGCCATATGCGTAATTCGTTCCGGCGCCTGGCGCCACAGTTCGAACGCCAAAATGCCGCCCATCGAAAGACCGGCAAGCGCGAACTGCGGCGGTGCTGACGCCAAAATACGCGCGGCCATCGCCGCAAAGTTGTCGTCGCGGGTCGTGTCCGGAACCACGGTGCGTTGCGCCAGCGCTGCAATTTGCGGCTGCCAAAGGCGCTCGTCGCACATCATGCCGGGTAACAGCAGTACGGTATCGGCCGGCAATCGAACGCTACCGCCGCGCAAGTCGGGCCGAGCTGCCCGCGACCGGAATTCCGGAGAACGCGCGTTTCTCTGGCGATAAATCCGGGTTTTCGATGCGCTCCAGCAGCATGTCCGCCGCCGATTCGGTCATCCGATGGACGGGCTGGCGAACGGTAGTGACGTCATAGGCGGCGTACCGGGCCGGGCCGACGCCATCAAAGCCAACGATCGAAACGTCGTTCGGCACGTTCAGACCAAACGCTTCACGGGCCTCGTCGATACACCCAATGGCCATTACGTCATTGGCGGCAATGACGGCGTCGGGCGGGCTGCCGTGCTTTTCGACCAGCTCGGCAAACGATACGCGGCCCGTTTCGTAGCCGTAGTCGCCGCTGACAATCGTCACGTCGTCAATGCCGCGATTGCGCAGTTCGGTTTGTGCGCCAGTCGTGCGTTCGATACTAACGATCGAGTCAGCCGGGCCGGCGACGATGCCGTAGCTCTTGTGCCCAGCACCGACCAGTTGATCGACGAGCCAGCGCTCGCCTTCTTCCTGGTCACAGCGCACGGAGCTGATGCGACCGTCCTTCGCGGTGCGGTTGTAGAGCACGACCGGGATTCCGGCTTTTTCGAGCGCGGCGAGTTCGCGCGGGTTGAACATGGCCGCGGTCAAAATGCCGTCGACCCGATACTGCAGCATCTGATCGAGCGTGGTGACCGTGTCGCTTTCCCGTTCGAGGGCAAACAGCAGCACGCGTACGCCACGTTCCGAAAAGCGCTGCGTTAGCATGACCAACACTTCCGGGTAGTAGAGGTTGGTCAACTTGGAGATCACGACCGCGACCATGTTGGAGCGCTGTGTGATGAGGCCGCGGGCGATTGCGTTCGGGCGGTAGCCAAGCTTGTTGGCTGCGGCCATGACCCGATCGCGCATCGCTTTCGATGCGCTCGCGCCATCCTGGAAGACCCGCGATACGGCCGATTGCGACACCCCCGCTTCGCGGGCGACGTCGTACGAGGTGGCGCGCTTACGTTCGCCTTTCGCGGACTTGTCGGCGGCTCGTGGCATGGCCCCTCGTCGCGTCACTGCTTCCAATCCTGATCGATGGTAGGCAGTATTGCATTCGGATGCAATTCGACGCGAGGGGGCAATGTCGGGACGTCTGAGCGGCAAGCGGGCGCTGGTCACCGGTGCCGGCCGGGGTTTGGGTCGAGCGTGTGTCGAAGCGCTGGCGCGTGAGGGTGCCGCCGTTATCGCCGTAGCGCGGTCGGCCGACGAGCTGGCCGCGATCCGCGACGACACCGGTCTCGATGTTGCAGCGATGCCGGGCGACGTCACCGACGATTCGCTGATCGAGCGCATCGCCGGGATCGACCGTCTCGATATTCTGGTCAACAACGCCGGCGGTAATCGTCCGCAGCCCTTCGTCGATGTCGACGACGAGTCGCTGGATTTCATGATCGAGCTCAACGTGCGGGCCGCGTTTCGCGTCGCACGAGCTGCAGCACGTGCCATGCTGGCGGGCGAGCGGGCTGGCGCGATCGTGAATATGTCCTCGCAAATGGGCCACGTCGGTTCGCCCGGCCGTTCGGTCTACTGCATGACCAAGCACGCCATTGAGGGCCTGACGAAAGCCATGGCGGTCGAGCTTGCGCCGCGCGGCATTCGTGTGAACGCCGTTGCGCCGACATTCGTAGAGACGCCGTTAACGAAGCCGATGCTCGACGATCCGGCGTTTCGCGAATTCGTCTTCGGCATGATTCCGCTGCAGCGCCTTGCGACCGTCGAAGACGTTGCCGCAGCGGTGGTTTACCTCGCGTCAGACGACGCGCGCAGCGTGACCGGCCACAGCCTGCGCGTTGATGGCGGTTGGACCGCCCAGTGAGGAGCTAGGCGATGGCAGCTTTCGGTACGCTGAACTGGATCATTCTGATCACCTATGTGGTGCTCAACCTTTTGCTTGGATGGTTCCTGAGCAAGCGCGTCTCGACCGCGCAGGACTTTTATCTCGGCCGGCGGACGACCCCGTGGTGGGCGATCGGGATCTCGGTGATCGCAACGTATGTCAGCGGTCTTTCGTTCCTCGGCGGGCCGGCGTGGGCGTACACCGAAAGCCTCGCCGTCATCGCGATTCATCTGAATTATCCGCTCGTGATCATTCTGGTGATCACGCTGTTTTTGCCGTTCTTTTTCAACAGCGGCGTGGCGTCGATTTACGACTACATGGAGCGCCGCTTCGGTCCGACGTCACGCGTCGTTATTTCTGGCGTGTTCTTGGTCTCCCAGGCGATCACGTCGGCAACGATCCTGTATGCAACGTCGCTGGTGATTAACTTCATTACCGGCATCGACGTGCGTACCGCGATTGTCATCGTGACGATCGTTGCGTTGATTTACACGATGATGGGCGGCATCACTGCGGTGATCTGGACCGACGTGATTCAGGCCGGCGTGCTGTTTCTCGGTGCCGGCATCATCCTTTACGGTGTGTTGCAGCAGTTGCCAGTGCCATTCGGTGAGTTCATGGCGTCGCTGGGTGAGCAGGACAAAACCCGGGCGTTGGATTTCTCGTTCGACTACACCAAGACGGCCACGGTTTGGACCGGTGTGATCGCAATGACGGTGTTTCACGTCACCGTATACGGTGCCAACCAGATGATGGTGCAGCGGACGCTGGCAGCGAAATCGATCGGCGACGCCAAGAAATCGTTCTTGCTGATGGGCTATGCGGCCTTCTTCATTTACTTCCTGTTCTTTTTCCTCGGCGTGCTGTTCTACGGCTACTACGAGGGCCGCGAGTTCGAAAACGGCAACACCATCATTCTCGAGTTTGCTACCGACTATGGTGTGCCCGGCCTAATGGGCTTGATTGCCGCCGCTATCGTGGCGGCATCCATGTCGTCGCTTGACTCGTCATTCAATTCATTGGCGACGATCTCGACAATTGATTACTACCAAAAGTATTACCGACCGAACGAGACGCCGGAGCACTACTTAAACGTGTCGCGCGCTTTCACGGTGATTTGGGCGATTGTCATTATAGTGCCGGCGATTCTGCTCGCCGGTACCGAGGGTTCGGTGCTCGAGACCCTGTCCAAGATTGGTGCGTACTTCGTGGGCGCTAAGCTCAGCATGTACGGACTCGGGTTTTTCTCGAAACAGACGACCGAGCGCGGCTTGTTGGTGGGTGTCGCCGCGGGCTTCCTCATGATCTGGTTCCTAGAGACCTCCACCGTGTTGGCCTGGCCGTGGTATTGCGTGGTCGGCGGCAGCGTGAACATCGTCGTGTCGCTGATCGCAAGCCGCCTGATTGACGGTCGGCAAACCGAATGGTCCGAGTACTCCATTCCCGGCCAGCAGCGCGTATTTCGCGAACAAGGCTTGCCGGAAAAAGAAGACGGCTGGTATCGCGTTCCCGGCAAAATCGATCCGGCGAGCTATGGGTTGATTGCGTTCTTTATCGCGACGCTCATCTTTCTGTTTGTCTTTGAGCGCATGTTCTAGCGTTAGCTTTCCGGCGCCGCCGAGCGCAAGCGGTCGATCTTTCTAAGGTCGACTATTCGACATAAGTTCACGTTCGACACTCGGTTAAGCCAACCGACGCATCTCGAATCGTTTCCCAGTAGGAGACTGAATCCGACTTGGGGGATTGTCGTGGACGATCGGTATCGTGGGTTTTGGTTCGTCGCTGTTCTGAGTCTTGGACTCGCAGCATGCGGTGGGGGATCGACGGGCAGCACGGGCGGCACGCCCGGCACCGGTGACACTGGCGGCACGCCGCCAGCACCTGGCGCCATCAGTTTCGCCAAGAGCTACGGGACCGATGGCTCGGAAATTCCCGTGCCGTCATTCAAAACGAGCGACGGCGGCTTTTTGCTCGTCAATCGTGGCCGGGTTCCCGTTTCGGGCTCAAAAGCCGACGTGACCAAGCTCGACGCTGCCGGTGACGTCGTTTGGTCAACGGTCATATCGGATACCGGCACCCAGCCGGATTTCTTCATGAGCAACATGGCGATCACCCGTGATGGCCGCGGTAAGACTTGGTTGGCGGGTGAGACCTGGTTTGGGGAAATACGGGCCGTGCGTCTGGCCGACGATGGAACGGAAGAATTCCGTGCCGGTTTTCGTCTGTCGAACTTCGAAGCGTTTGGGCTGGCCCCAGATGCCGTTCTCGCCGAAGACCCGGATTGGCTGATCGTCGACGATATTGCGCCGGCCGCCAACGGTGGCGTTCATATCGGTGGTCGGATGGGTTTGCGCGCAGCATTTACAACGTCGACGGGTGCGCTACGCACCGAGCGCCGCCGCGCGTGGTTCATCGTTTCGCTACGCGCCGACGGAACGCTGTACCGTGAGTGGTACCAGCGCCGGCCGAATTTCGGCTACTCCAACAAAATGCAGCTCGCCGAAAGCGACCGCGGTGGTGCGACGCTCTATGCGGCTATGCTGTCAAACGGTTCGGTGCCGCGGTCGTCCGATACCGAGTCGACGTTCGAGCTATTTGCCATTGTCGACTCACGCACTGAACGATCGCAAACCATCACCAGTCGGCAGCCTGAGAATCTCCGCCTCGATGAATTGACGGTGCTCAGTAACGAATCCGGTGGTCGGGTGCTCGCAACACTGTCGACATCGCGTGGTAATCACTGGGCGACCAGTTCGCCGAGCACGCAGTTCTATGTGACTGGCCGTGATCGGCTCTACCAATGCCGCGGCGGTTGGGGCACGGCGCAAACGCCGCCCAATTTTCAGCGCTGCATGGATTTGCCGAGCTATCGTGATCAGACCTTCGTGCGAATTTTCGAGCCGCTGAATCTAGCCCTCGAAAGTACGGCGACTTTCAACGCGCGTGGTTCGGTGCAGTTCTACGAAAGTTGCCAGCCGCCGGCGCCGTGCAAGCTCGTAGTCCTCAAGGGTCACGCTTACGACGAAATGAATCCGCAAACGCCGTTGTCGCGGCCGGCCGGCGATCCCAACGCGACGGCGATCTGTCGTGCCGACCTGACTACGCCCGACATCACGCTCAGCAGTATGACCACGGATCTGACGGCCCTGGTCGACAGCGAGCAACATTGCCGGTTTTACAGCGACCGCGGCGTGTCAGCGTTCAATCGGGCGTGGGACTGGCGTGCGGCGCCGAGTGCTGGATCGCCACCGGGTTACAACGATTTTCTGCTGTTTAGCGATCCGTTGCTGCTGCCGACGATCGATCGGTATGACGCGCAGAGTGACAGCTGGTCGCCGTCGGTTCCGAACCCGGGCATACCGGCCGGGTTCTTGGTTACGATGTTCGATCGTGACGCCCGCATCGACAGTCTTACCGAGATAGATGCCAACCTCGAGGAGCTACGCTACAGCGGTGGCTTTATACGAGCAGCAGACGGCGACCCGGTCATCGTCTACATCAGTTCGCGTCTCATTGATTTCGACGGTCACCGCTCGGCGGACGGTCGCATACGTCGCTATGACGGATTTGCCGAGCCCGGTGCGAGTTCGTTGGTGTTCGAGTACAGCGATGGGCGACTGAATCAAGGCGCCGAGAATGTTGCTCTGCGCGAAGTGCTCGGTGCGGTGCAAACCGCCGACGGTGGCTATGTGATTGGCTTCGCGGGACGCGTCAGCGGGTTCGGCGATCAACAGTCGCGTCAAGCGCTGGTTCTTGCGAAGCTCGATCGTGACGGCGGCTTGGACTGGAAACGAGCTTACGCCGGTCTCGCCAATCTCGTCAGCGACTTTGCAGCGGAATCGGACGACGGCTTTTCGGGCTATTTCGGTCGACTCTTTATTCGCTTCGATACGAGCGGTGCCATTGTCGAACAGCGCCCGTACGGCGTCGACGATCGAATTCAAGGACAGCTCAACGAGGTGTCGACTGCCGAAGTTATTCAGCTCGGCGACGGTCGTGACGCATCAATTGCCACGTCCACCGCTGAGTTTGGCGACGACGGCGGGAGCTTTTTGACGCTCTACGATGCTCTGGATCCGACCGATGCCGTTCGCTTGGAATTCCCGGCGCTGTATTCGTCAATCACTGAGACGGACGATGGCGGCGTTGTGCTCGGTGGCTTCTCACCGGAATTGGCGGCTTATCAGCTCACAAAGGTCGACGGCCAGGGCGTGATTGTTTGGTCGCACACGTACGGTGACGCGCGCTTTACGCCGAGCGAACAGCCCGCCGATCGCTGGCGCGGTCCACTGACACGTGTTCGCACTACCAGCGACGGCGGCTTTGTCTTTGCGTTCACGGTTGTCAGCAGCGAGGCCGGCGAGGATGCCGTCATCGTGCGCACCGACGATCAAGGCCGCGCGCTGTGGTGGCGCCGCTACGGCAGTGCGACCGACGAGTCGGTATCCGGCTTGGCCGTCACCGACGACGGTGGTCTGCTGCTCACCGCGAAGACCCTGATGAATCACACGTTGCCGGTAGGACCGAGTTTTCGCGACCGCGAAGATCGATTTCAGGACAACTGGCTGCTGCGCCTCGGTGCTGACGGCGACTTGACGTCGAGCTGTAACGCACGGCTCGACGCAGGTTCGGACCGTATCGATGCCCCGGCGGCAGCCGATGCACGTGCCGTGACGGTCAGCTTGCCGACCGATGTCGCGCCGACCGCGCTGCCGGCAGAGGCTGATCCCAATCTCGCCGTCGGGCCGAATGTTGCCGATCCGCTCATCGTCGCGCGCCAATGCAGCGCGCCGTTCACCACCGATCCTGGTTTTACGCCGATCATCGACAACCCGACGTCGTTGACGGTCACGCAAATTGGTTCTGGTACCGGTGTCGTACGCAGTACCCCCAACGGTATACGGTGCAGCGCGGCGTCCGACCCATTGAGCGATTGCACAGAGATATGGAATCGCGGCCAGGTCGTCGAACTCAATGTCGATCCTGGCGACATCGGCAACTTTGTCGGCTGGCAAGGCTGCGATGCTGTTGCCGACAACCTCGGAACCGGTGATCGCTGCACCGTTACGTTGGACCGCAATCGCGATGTTTTCGTCGACTTCGCGGCGCCGCCGGCGCCGCCGCCCGGCAACGGCTTTCGGCTCGAATTCACCAGTGTCGGGCCCGACGGCTACGTGTCGGCAAGTATCGAAGGTGGTGACGAGGGCAGCGACGGTATCCTGTGCCGCACCGATGATCCGACTCGCTTCAACGATTGCACGGCAATCATCGCGCCAGGCACGCGGGTGTTTTTCCGCGTGCAAGCGCTGAATGACTTCAACGCGTTCCTGAGCTGGGGCGGCGATTGCGCTGACCTCAATGGTCAGGGCACCGATCCGGAAATCATCATGGATCGCGATCGCACCTGTACGGCGGAGTTCAGCCAGGACACGCACGTCCGGCTCAACTACACCATCGAAGGGCCACCGGGCACGACGGATCAACCACGCACGATCGGCTTTCTGGCCACCAACCCGATGGGCCGCGAATGCCGCTTCCATCCGGGTGTTTGTCTCGGCTGGCCCGCCGGCACCGGCCCGGTCGACGTGACCGCCGTGCCAACGACATCGCGTCGCCCGTGGCTGTTTCATTCGTGGGGTGGCGAGTGCGGTCGCGAAGTGTTGAACGCGGCCGGTGGTGATCTCAAAGCCGTCGATCGACGCACGATCACGCTGAACATGCAGCAAAGCTATCCGACCTGCATCGCCAATTTCTCGACCAACGTTACGCGTGCGGTCGTCGACGTGAATTTCCCGAACGTCGCCAACATCACGCGAGTGCTGGTCAGCACCGGCCAGCCGTCGACAACGGCAGCGCATACCTGCCGCGATGACTGCGAGCTGGCCCGACTCGGCGATGCCAGCACGGGCAGTGCGATGGATCTCGTGGTCGAGAATATCGGCGTTCAGTACCAGTTCGACGGCTGGAACGGTTGCGACGTCGTGTTCAATGACGCGGCCGTGAGTCCACTGCCTATTTGTCGTATCGGTGCCAACGGGTATGGAGTGTTCGAGATCGGGGCGACGTTCAGCCGCCGTTAGCAAAGCGCAGCGCTGCGGCGATACAAGTCGTCGCAGCGCCAGCGGTTTGAGGAAGACACCACGAACGAGGCTTCTTAAACTGTAGCCTGTCACTTTGCATGAGGGGTCGGCGGTGGTCCGAATCGGGTTGTTGGGTGCGTCGCGTATCGCGCGCGGCGCGGTGATTCGACCGTCGCGCGAGATTGCGGAAGCGCAAGTCACCTGCGTCGCCGCACGTAACGTCGACCGCGCGAAAAGTTATGCCACCGAACACGGCATTGCCGCCGTCGCTGAAAGCTACACCGCCTTGCTCGAACGGCACGACGTCGATCTCATTTACAACGCGCTGCCGCCGCGCGAGCATGCCGAGTGGTCATTGCTCGCAATGCAGGCCGGCAAGGACGTGCTGTGCGAAAAACCGTTTGCGATGAATGCCGGCGAGGCGCGCGACATGGTTGGCGGTGCAGCGTCAACCGGTCGGGTGCTGATCGAGGCGTTTCACTATCGCTTTCATCCGGTTTTCGAGCGTGTCCTGACGATGATTGCTGACGGTGCCATCGGCCGTATCGAACACGTCAATGCGCATTTCAATGTACCGATTGCCGCCAACCCCGGCGAGATTCGCTATAACCGTGGGCTCGGTGGCGGTGCGCTCATGGACCTCGGCTGTTACCCGTTGCACTGGGTGCGCAGTGTATTGGGTACCGAACCGCAGGTTGTCGATGCCTCAATACGGCGGCACGAGAGCGGGGTCGATATCGAGACCAAGGCAACACTCGCGTTTCCGGGTGGTGTTCCTGCAGCGATTGCGTGCTCAATGGACCCGGCGTTGCCGGAAGATCTCGATGCCGGGCTAAGCGTCACCGGGTCAGCCGGCCAATTGACCCTTAACAATCCGCTGGCGCCGCACAACGGGTATTTGCTGACCTTGGAGCGCAACGGCAGCAACTCGAGCATCGAGATCGATGGCGCCGCGCGAACCACGTATTGGTATCAACTGCAGCATGTCATCGATGTGCTGGCCGGGCGCCGCCCGATGCTGACTGGTGGTACCGATGCTATTGCGAACATGGCGGTGATTGATACGATTTTGGCGAGTGATCGTAGCCAAGCTACCGCTGTCCGTAGACCGACTGTGCGACACTAAGCGCGATGGTTTCTGAGTTGCAGCGCTAAATGGCGACGGCTGCGCCTACCTCGGCCGGCTCGCTGGATCGAATTATTGACGACGGTCGCGTGACCGGGCAGCAGCTGCTGGTCGTTGGTCTTTGCATGTTGTTCAACATGCTCGACGGTTTCGACATAACCGCGATGGCTGTCGTTGCGTCGGATGTCGCACGCGACCTCGAACTTCCGAGCGACCAGATCGGCTTAATCCTCAGTGCGCCGCTGTTCGGCATGATGATTGGCGCAATGACCGTCGCGCCACTGTCGGATTTATTCGGTCGCCGCAAACTGATTATCGTCAGTGTGTCGTTGGTCGGCGCATCCGTTTTATTGACCACGCAAGCAACGACTCTGGCCGAGTTTTTGGCCCTAAGAGTCATCTCGGGTCTGGGTGCTGGCGCCATGCTTGCAACCCAAGCGACGCTGGCTGCCGAATACAGCCCCGACAAATTTCGATCGCTGTCGGTCGCGGCCGTGACGGCCGGGTATCCGCTGGGCGCGATGTTCACGTCGGTTGTCGCGCAGGAGATTGTCCCTAGTTTCGGCTGGCCGGGAGTTTTCTGGTTCGGCGGCGGCTTGACGCTGGCAATGGGTCTCGTCGCGCTACTTTGGCTTCCGGAATCGCTCAAGTACCTCGTCGAACGGCAGCCGCCGAACGCTCTCGCCCGCGTTAATGCGATCTTGCGCCGACTCGATCGCGAGGCGATCACGGCGTTACCACCCAAGCCTCCGACCCTCGCCGAACAGGGCCTCGTCGTGGCGCTGCGCACGTTGCTAGCACCCGCTTTTGTAAGAGTTACGCTGACGATGTGGCTCGTGTTCTTCCTGTGCTTTGCGACGCTTTACTTTTTGATGAGCTGGATTCCGAAGCTGATGATCGATTCCGGATTCGCGCGCGAAGTGGCTGGACAGGCGTTTTTCTTGTTCAACCTCGGCGGCGTTATTGGAATCTTTACGATGGGCTTGCTGGCCACCCGGATCATGCTGACCAACATCATTAGCGTACTGAAGTTGTTGGGCGCCGCAGGCATGATCGCGTTTGCGCTGGCGCCGTCAAGCGAGTTCATCTTGCTCGCGGTGATCTTTCTCGTCGGCGTAACCATGCAGGGGGGCTTTACCGGCATGTACAGTGCCGCGGCGAAGGCATATCCGACGGCGATTCGGAGCACCGGTATCGGCTGGTGCATCGGCTTGGGCCGGTCCGGTGCCGTAATCAGTCCTTACGTCGCCGGACTGTTGATCGCTGGCGGTTTCGACATGGCGGAGAATTTCATTTTCTTTGCGGTACCGCTCGCGATCGGTGGGTTGATCGCCTTTACGCTGCGAATTCGCTAACCCGCCTTACAAACTTGCGCGGATTGTCACTGCGCCTGGGCAACGCAATCGCTTGCTAATTCGATACGCCTGGGGCCGCTGCAACTTGCCATAGCCGCGGGTCGTCATTCCAGGTGAGCAGTCGAATACGCCAACCGGCGTCGTTTCGCACCGCGATGAGCACGTAGTTGCTGTCCGGTATCGTCGTTCGAGTGCCTTCGTAGTCCCACGTCAGCGTCGCGCGACCGCGCACGTAGCCGATATCGCCGTCGACGACTACCTCGGTAATGCGTCGCTCCCAGGTCAAGATCGTCGTTGGCGAGTAGGTAGGATCGAACCAAAAGGCGCGGATATTGCCGCGACCGACAATCGGATCATCGCCATGGTGCGGCACCAGCACGGCATCGTCCGTGAAAAGACCGATAACAGCGTCGGCGTTGCCCGCTTGCCAGTACCGCGCATAGTCCTGATCAAGGCGGCGTAGCGCATCGACGTCGTTCACCGATTCGTTCACCGTGACGCAGGCGCCGAGCAAGCCGGCAGCGAGGGCGAGCGTCGCCCACCGCGCCAACTCAATCATCGTGCGGCGCCGTCAATCGATAATGGCGGTAGTGGATCTGATCGCCGAACGGTGACTGATCGTCGTTGGCGGCAGAGGCCGCAACATAAAGATCAACGGGCGTCGTAGCACTCGCCGGCTCCCAAATGATCGTCCAGCTAACCCGGTCGTCCGTCAGTTTGCGTGGCGAGGTCGACCGAACCGACGAGCCTTTGATTTCCAGCGTCGCAACGCCGTTGCCATCAACGGCACCTGCGCTCATGTCGTTCGAACGGATCAGCAATTGAAAGCCGCCAACGGTAGCGTCGGGCGACTCGAAAGTAACCGTCAACGGGTACGCGTCACCGACGGCGACCTTGTCCGGCAAACCGTCGATGCTGAGCTGCTTCGAATCGAAGACTGGCTCGTAATCGTAATGGCAGCTTGCGCAGTTCTCCGCTGCGCTAGGATCCGCGGAACCCCACGGTGCGCCTTCCGGATACGCGATGCTGTTTTGCGCGAACGCGACGCTCGCGAGCACGCCGCCAAGGAACCGCAAAGCTGTACTACCGATCCGGCTCGACGATCGCGCGGCCGACGTAATTGGTGTCTGTACCGAACCAGACCGCACCGGACGGTTCGTGATAGTGCATGTGGCGGATCGTGCCGCCGCCGGACGGTACGTTCGTGCGCTCAAAGAAGGTCTCCGACGCCGGGTCAAAGCCAGTAAATTCATTCGGTTCTACGCCAGTGGCTACTAGCCAAATGCGGCCGCGACTGTCCGATGCCATACCGTAGGGTCGAGCGTTAGCGCCTTGCGGCATCGCCCATTCTTCGAACTTGCCTGACTTCGGATCGAACATGCCCAGCGTGCCGGTGGCGTAATCGCCATACCAAAGCCGACCGTCTGCCGTGACCTCGAGGCGGCGCGGTCGCGACGCGCTGCGCGGTAGTTCGAATTCGGTCAATTCGAGCGTTTCCGGATTGATGCGCGCGAGCTTGTTGGTGCCGAACAGCACCGCCCAAACAACGCCGTCTGGCGCGATCTTGATGCCGTAGGGTCGCGAGCGCTCGGTCGGCGATTTGATCAGGTCGACATTGCGGCTTGCAATATGGAGACGGCCCAGCTGGTTGCCGCCCTGCACGGTGAACCAGATGTTTTGCTCGTCTTGATCGAACACGAGCGTGTGCGGGTCGCGGGCGGACGCGTCCGGCATCGGGATTTCTTCGATGTCGCCCGTGGCGGGATCGTAACGGCCAATCAATTGGGTTCGATTGCCGGCGTACCAGACGATGCCGTCGCTGCCGACGATCAGGTTATGTGGGCCGGAGCCGTCTTTGAGGTCGATTTTGTCGATCTTGCCGCTGGTCGCGTCGAGGTGAGCGAGGTAGCCCGCGCGTTGTCCGACAAACCATACCGACGTCGCGCTCTCAGCAAACGGGTCGCGCGGTCGTGATTTTTCGAACGGTACCTGCCACTCGCGGATATCAATTTCGGCGAGCGCCGGCGTGGCCAAAAGGGCGAACAAAGCGCCAACAATCCACGTACGCATGACGAATCCCCATCGCGAAAACGTCAGTATAACCGCGCCGTAGGCCGTGCCGATGCAGGCGTTAGCGAAATGAGTAGCGGCTGAGCGTAACCCACCAAGATAGACAGTACATCGTCACGATGGGGAGAAAAGCCTCTTTCACGACGCGTATTTGTGTCTGTTTCTTTACAGCCGCGATGAATACGTTTGCATGCCGTTGCCGGACAGAAACTCGACCGTTAAACCGTTGTCTGTACCGCTGCACGCTGTTCGTCAGCAACACGTTTTAACCGGGGGAAGCATCATGAGTAACGCCAGTGGCGACCGTTACGGTCGCTCCGCTGTGTCGATTGCAGTCGGCGCAGCCATCCTAGCGAGCGCGAATCTCGCGCCCGCACAGGAAGCCGAGGAAGACGCGATCGAAGAGATTGTTGCGATCGGTTTTCGCACCAGTCTGCAAAATGCGATCAACAATAAACGCAACGCCGAGACTGTCGTCGAGTCCTTGTCCGCTGAGGATCTCGGCCGATTGCCTGATATCTCTATTGCTGAGTCACTAGCACGTCTGCCGGGCGTATCCGCGCAGCGGACCGGCGGGCAGGCCGGCGCCATCAACATCCGCGGCCTCGATCAGGGCCTAGTGCTCTCGACCCTCAACGGGCGCGAGCAGGTGGCCACCAGTGGCGGGCGGGCGATTGAGTTTTCGCAGTACCCGTCCGAGTTGATCGTCGGCGCGGATGTATACAAATCGACCGAGGCGCGGCTGATCGAAGGCGGCATCGGCGGTACGGTGAATCTAAAGCTGGCACGACCGCTGGACGTTGCTCGCGACGATAAACACGTCTTCAGCAGCAATTTGCGCGGCAGCTTCAACGACCGCGCCGGTGACACGGTCGACGCCGACGAATACGGCTACCGGGCGAGCTTCACGTACCAGGGTATTTTTGCCGACGACACGCTCGGTGTAACGGTTGGCTACGCGCGGCTGGTGCAGCCGAACGTCGAAGCGCGGTTCGGTAGCGACATCTTTACCCAGACCGGCGACGATACCGACGGCAACGGCACCAATAACTTCATCGCTTTTCGCTACTCGGCCGAAGAGCTTGGCGGTGAGGACGTTCGCGACGGCCTCGTCGCCAGCGTTCAGTGGCAGCCTACCGATAACTTCGAGCTGGTGTTCGACACGTACTTCTCGACGTTCGAATCGGACGGCTTTGCTCGCGGCGTCACGCTGCTCGGACCGCAGTCAATCGGTGGCGGTACGGACTTGACGAACGCCGTCATTTCTAACGACGTGATCATCGGCGGTACGTTTACGCGCAACGCGGCGGCGCCGATTACCGATCCAGCCAATCCGTTTACGACCGGCGCTTGCTGTGGCGGCTTCGGCATCACGCCGAGCAGCGACACGCAAACGCGCGACTTCGAAGACGATCTTCGTACCTACGGGTTGGGTGCCAGCTACACGAGCGGCGACTGGACCTTCTCGGGCGACATCAGCTACTCGGAGTCGGAAGCGTTCGCGCCGGACTCGCGCATCATCATTCACCAGGTCAACAACGGCTTTCAGCTCGAAGAGAACGTCGTCTTCAACTTCCTGCAGGACGGACTGGATATCCCGGCCGTGTTCACGTTCGACAACAACTTCGGCGACGATCCGAGCCAGGTTGCGGTAGGCGGCTACCAGGCGTTTCCAACCGAAAACGGCGATGAGCTGGTTGCCTTGCAGGCCGACATTGAGTACGCGTTTTCAGATGGGCCCCTGACCACGGTGCAGTTTGGTGCGCGCTTCTCGGAACGCGACAGCTCACAGCTTCGGGAAGGCTTCTCGCTCGGCAACGATGCGGGTTTCTACCAGTTCGCGCAAAACAACGATGGCGTTCGCGCCAACCCGTTTGTGACCGAAACGATCCCGGGTTTCTCGCCGGTGTTCCTCGACCCGAGCCTGTACAGCGTTGCTAACTTCAACGAAGAGTTTGCCGGCTACCCGTCGTACCTGAACATCGATTTCGGCAGCGTCGCGGCACTATTTCCGAACGTAACGCCGAACCAGCAGGCGGGTCGCGACGCGATTGTCGGCGACACCCAGGACTTTCTGCTGACCGAAACGTTCTATAACCAGGAAGAAACCACCGCTGCTTACGCACAGCTGAACTTTGAAACGGAGCTCGGCGGTATGCCGTTCCGCGGCAACGTTGGCGCGCGCTTCTACAGCACCGATATCACGTCGCAGTCGAACACGATCCTGAATGGCCAGGTTGTCGGCATCGAAATCGACAACGACTACGACGACATCCTGCCCGCGCTGAACTTTGCGCTGAACGTCACGGAGAGCAGTATCGTTCGACTGGCACTGGCACGGGTGATCTCCCGCGCTGACCTGGACGAACTACGTGCTGGCAACTCGGTCAGCGTTGATCCGAACGACGGCACGGTCAGCGGCAACGGCGGCAACACCAACCTCGATCCGTTTGAAGCCGATCAGATCGATCTGTCGTACGAGTACTACACCGATGACGGTGGCATCTACGCTGTCGCGGCCTTCTACAAGGACCTCGATACGTTCATCATCACGCAGACCCAGCAGCTCAATTTCGTCGACCAGGGCTTTCTCGATCCTAGCCTCGTGTTCCTGAACCCGGGTGTTACGCTTGATCCCGTTGGCGACTTCACGGCGCCAGCCAACGGCAGCGGCGGCTATGTTCGCGGCTTGGAGTTTGCGCTGACGAAGACCTTCTCGGAGTTGCCGGCGCCGTTTAATGGCCTCGGTGTTACCGCGAACTACTCCTACACCGAAAGTTCAGTATCGCTACCGGACACGGAGAGTGCGCGCGGCGGTACGATTTCGCTGCCCGGTCTTTCTGAAAACGTCTTCAATGCCACGGTGTTCTATGAACTGGGCGGCTTCGAGACCCGGCTGGGCTTTCGCTTCCGCGATGAGTTCATCACGCGTCAACAGGGTATCGGCGAGCAACTGCCGATCTCAGACGAGGAATCAACGCTCGACTATCAGGCGTCGTATCGCTTCAGCGACGACTCTCAGCTGGACGGTCTGCAGCTTCTGTTCCAGGTCAACAACCTAACCGACGAGCCGCTGACGACGTACTTCTCGCAAGAGCAGCAGCTGGCAAGTTCGGGTCTGTTTGGGCGCCAGTTCTTCGTAGGCGCAAGCTACACGTTCGGCTCGAACTAACGTCGAGTCGCACGACCGAAAAAGAGCCGCTGTCGGTTCACCGGCAGCGGCTTTTTTTAGGGTCGGCAGGAAGACGGCAGGTATCGATACTCGACATCCGTCGAGTTGCTGGTCACAGCTTCCATGCCTGCGGGAGGTTCTCGGTATCCACAGGACCATGAATACGGGCTGGCCGGACTGCCTGTGACGACAATCGGACGCAGCGACAGGCGCTTGCCCGCCAGCATCGTATTCACATAGTTGCCAAACTCGACGTCCAATGCGCCATTGCGAATTTCGACGCGCGTGACGTAGTTGCCGATGAGAAATTCGGGCTCCGGTACGCCGGCTTCGGCATTGTCGGTCGGGAAACGACCGCGATCCCTGTGAAAATCCTTGATTGAAACTTTCAACTCGCCGGTTATCGAAAACGCTTCCACCACTTGCGCACGAATGGTGTAGTCCTGGTACGCGGGAATCGCAATTGACGCGAGTATGCCGATGATCGCCACGACGATCATGAGCTCGATGAGCGTAAAGCCGCTCGATGTGGCTGATCGGAAATTCATACGACAGCTCCCATTCTGAAAATTGGCAAGTACATGGCGTACACAATGGCGCCGACGAGTACGAACAACGTCAATTTGACAACAAAGGCGACCCGATCACGGGCTTTTGCCAACAGCAACGGTGCTTGCAGCAGATATTGCTGGCCCAGGTAATCCAGCTCTTCGTCTAGCTGTCCGAGTCGCTCGGCCGCCGCCAGGCGATCGATGGTCGAGTTCAGCGTGATTCGTTCAGCAGCAGAGAGTTGGTCGACAAAGCGTTCGCCGCCGAATGCGTTCGCTGACGCGAGCTTTACGGCATCGGTCTCGTCAACGTTGTGCAGTCTCAATAGACGCAGCAGGTGCACGAACAGTCCATCTGCGTACACGCGCGCCAGTCGACCGACCAGCGGTAGCCGAGCTGCCCAACTCGGCAGTGGCGAGAAGGTTTCGATACGTTTGAAGCCGACGTAAATCACCAGCATTCCAGCGATGAAAAACACCGCCCACACTGCAAATAGTCCCGGCAGCACTTGCGGCAACCAAGTCAGCAGGAACTTTGTATTTTCAGGTAGTTGCCCGCCGAGCGTCACGAAAAAACCTTCAAAAGACGTCATCACGTAAAATCGGTAAATCGCGAGCACCGTAACGGCGATACCGAAAAGAAACAGGACGTACAACATCAACGTTGCGAAGCTGTGCCAAAACGTCTTGAACACCGTTCGATGCTCTGCGAGCAGGTCGACAAACTCCTGAAAAAAAACGGCTTTGTTGTTTGGTACATGCGGCAACAAGGCTGTCAGCGCCGGAAACGCCGGTTTAGAACTAGGTTTCTTTTCAGCCGCCTGTGCGTCAAACAACTGAGCGAGCGCGTCGATCTCCGGCCCGTACGTTGGCGCCAGCGTATTGCGAACGCGCCTGAACGCTTCGTGGGGCGGCATGGATTTGCCGAGCTCGGCGACATGTCGCGCGATGAACAGCGAACGCTCGCTTGCCGATGCGCGCATCACAATCGACACGGTCTGAGCAAAACGCCGAGTGAAACGCTCGTACGATCTCGTCCGAACACGCGCCGTCGCGGATCCGTCGACGCGGGTCCGCAGTGCCATGCAATCGGGGCGCCGGAAATCGCTCGGGCGGACACCGGTCGCAGCGACAAGGTTTTCCCACGAATCTCTGCCGCTATCTGCCGGTATTCGTCAGTCGTCTTGAAGTCGACGTCGATCGCGCCGTCGTCGTGGATCCAGACGCTGGCGACGTACGAGCCCTCGACTCCAGGTAGTCGAGTTCCCGCATGGGGTCCGAGTGCCTGGTGCTGTGCGACGAGTCTCGTCGGCGCCCAAGTGCCGCGCTCGGCCCGATACGCGACACTGCTCAGCCTGGCTTGCGCCGACAATATTTGCGCTTCTGAAATTTGTGCTCGAGCGATGAAGATCGTTCCGGATGATGCGGCCAACGTCATTAGGGCGCAGAACACGACCAGCGTTGCGGCGTGATCGGCCATGCTGCGATAGGCACCCCGAACGTCGAGCGAAAGGGCGGTGCGGCGGGCTAGTGCTTGCCGGATCGGTCGGCCAATGTGGGTTGTGGCGATGTTCGATCTCCATTCTTCATGCCGGCCACCGGGGCGCTGCGCTGTCGCGATACTACCACCGCTTCTGCTGCGTTTCGGTGCTCGTGAATACTTAACGCCGACGGGTTACTCTCCGCGATCGTGATGATGAGCGGAGCCGTGAACGCGTGACTCAAATTCCCCAGCGCCACTTGTTCGGTCCAGGTCCCACCAACGTACCGGGCCCGATTCTCGATGCCTTGGCAATGCCGACGATCGGCCACCTCGACCCCGAGTTTCTGACCTTGATGGACGAGGTCAGTGCGCGCCTGCGCTACTGCTACCAGACATCGAATCCATTGACCTTTGTGATGTCGGCGCCCGGCACCATCGGCATGGAAGCGAGCCTGACCAATCTTTTGGAGCCAGGCGATAAGGCGATTATCTGCATCAACGGTGTATTCGGTGGCCGCATGCGCGACATCGCGCAGCGCGCCGGCGCCGACGTGGTCGCCGTTGAAAATGACTGGGGAACGCCCGTCGATCCCGAAGCAGTCGACGCAGCGCTACGCGCCCATCCGGACGCGGTGCTGCTGGCTTTTGTGCACGCAGAGACCAGCACCGGCGTGCGCTCCGATGCCAAACGACTGGCGGCGCTGGGTCGTGAGTACGACTGTCTGGTTGTCGCCGACTGCGTGACGTCGCTGTCCGGTGTCCCGCTCGGCGTCGACGATTGGCAAATCGACGTGGCGTATTCGGGGTCGCAAAAATGCTTGGCCTGCGTGCCCGGCCTGTCACCGGTGACGTATTCACCGCGCGCTGTTGAGCGCGTAAAGGCACGCCGGACGCCGGTGCAAAGCTGGTTCGGCGACATCAGCCTGCTCGCCAATTACTACGAGAGCGGCGAGAAGAAACGCGCTTACCATCACACGGCGCCGGTCAATTCGCTGTATGCGATCAATGAGGCGTTGCGCTTGGTTGAGAGCGAGACCCTTGCAACGCGCTGGCAGCGCCACGCCGATGCGGCGGCCGAGCTTTACGCGCGATTGGAAAGCGCCGGTCTCGAGCTGCTCGTCGCGCCAGCCGACCGGCTTGCGTCGTTGACCCTAGTACGCATCCCGGACGGCGTCGACGACGCGCACGTTCGCAGTCAGCTTTTGGCTACCCGGAGCATTGAGCTCGGTGCGGGGCTCGGAAAGTTTGCCGGCAAGGCCTGGCGTATCGGTCTCATGGGCGACAATGCGACCAAAGCGCGCGCCAACTTTATTGCCGATGCGCTTATCGAGGCCAGCGGCTGCTGACGTCGTCGCGCACGCGTCGCTGGCTACATTTCGTACAGCAGTATCGTTTCGAAGATCTTGCCGCGCTCGTTGCGCTTCTGCTGCACGATGCGGTAAACGAGTACGTACTTGCTGTCGAGTTCGCGCTGTCCGGTCTTGATTTCAACGACCGTCATTAGGTTGCCTTCGACTTTGGCGAGACCGTATTCGATTCCGCTCCAACGACCGATTTCCGGATCGACGGTGCTGCTCGTAAACACCGCGCGGCGTTCCAGTCGGCCAAACTTGCTGACGAAATAATCCTCTTCGCCGTTGTAGCGCACGCCATGCAGCGGGAAGTTTTGCGGCTGCGTTTCCAATTTCAAATTCAATCCGGTCATGTCCGAGTGCGCATTCAGATCCAGCGTGCCGATTGACTCCAGACTGACTTCCAGATCGACAATATTGACGAAGCGCTCGAACTCCACCTCGCTCATGCCGAGTTTCGGGTCGTACGGGGTCGCCGACCACGAGTCATACGCGCCAACATGACTCATAAACCAGTAGGGGTCCTCTTCCCAAGCTTCAACGAGTCGTTGCCGCAACCGCTGGAAATCATCGGGGGCGGCGACTTGCATGACATCGACTGCAACCGGCCGATCGACGGGCAGGTACAAGCTAGGGTCTTGAGCGTTGGCTGATAACGCGCTAAGCGTTCCGAGCAGCAACACGAAAAGCAATCTGGCCATCGTTCAATCCCTCGTGCGCCGTTGCTCGGCGCATTGATTCAGTGTTCGCCCGAACGCCTGCACAGGGCGATCGGCGAGATACCGCGCGAGGCGTCGTCCGCCGTTGTCACGTTACGGTCACAGTCGTCTCGTAACGTGCCGATCCTCAGTCAGAGTCTTCCTTGAGCTCCCACGCATTTTCTCTGATTCCACGCGCGCCCGGCAAGACGACCGCATGACGGCTAAAAAGATCCTGCTCGTTGCCAATACGGACTGGTATTTGTTCAATTTTCGCTTGGGACTCGCCGAGTATCTGCAGCGACAGGGCAATGACGTTGTGTTGCTGTCACCGACGGGGCCTTATGTCGAGCGATTGGAAGCGGCTGGTTTTCGCTGGTTGGAGCTGCCGTTGCGACGGCGCAGCGTCAACCCGCTCTCCGAACTCGCACCGCTCGCGGCCCTGGTGCGGATTTATCGGCGCGAGAGACCGGATCTCGTTCATCATTTCACGATCAAGTGCGTCGTTTACGGATCGTTGGCAGCAAAGTTGGTCGGCGTCTCGGCTGTGGTTAACGCCGTGGCCGGCATGGGCACCGTCTATTCGTCCGAGCAGCGGCCGCTGTTGCGCCGACTTGTGGATGGACTGCTGAAAGTGGCGTTGGCTGGTCGAACGACGCAGCTCATTCTGCAAAATCCCGACGATGTTGCGGTGTTCAAACGCCATGCACTAATGCCCGCGGAGCGCACGCATCTCATTCGCGGCTCGGGTGTCGATGGCAAGCGCTTCGCCGTCGCGAGCGACGTGGCGGAACAAGACGGCTGCCGGCTGCTATTTGCGGCACGTTTGCTGTGGGCAAAGGGAATACGTGATTTCGTCGATATCGGCCAGCGGTATGCGGAATTGCCGAACGTTCACTTTCTCATCGCCGGCAGCATCGATGAGGGCAATCCCGACGCCGTGTCGCAGGCCTATCTCGATGACTGTGCCGGTCGCGGTGCCGTCGAGCTGTTGGGGCACGTCGACGACATGGCCGCATTGTTCCGCGAAGTCGATGTCGTCATATTGCCAACTCGCTATGGCGAAGGCGTGCCGCGTGTTTTGGTCGAGGCGGCCGCCAGCGGTCGTCCCTTGGTTGCGTACGACGTGCCAGGCTGTCGAGAAATTGTTGTCGACGGCCAGAATGGGTTTCTGGTACCGGCCGGCGACATCGAAAAACTCGCCGCCGCCGTCGATCGGCTGATTGCCTCCCCGGAACTGCGCCGCTCGATGGGTCGGAAGAGTCGCGAGCATTTCGCGACGGAGTACGATCAGGAAACGGTATTGGCAAAGACGCAAGCAATCTATGGGCTCGCGCTTGGCATGTAACGCGACGGCATCACCACTGTTGCGCTCGGCAGCGGCGCTCGTAATTGCGGCAGCGTTTGTTTGCGCTAGCGCCGCGCGAGCGGACTTGGCCGTCGAGCACGCGACAGCAATTGCGATCGAGCCCGGAGAGTCGATCCGCTTCAACCTTGTCGGTGTTCGATCTGCCGAAACGAGCATCCGACTGACTCTGGATGGTCGCCGCCGTTTTCGCCAGACGCTGCGGCTTCCCGCCGATACGTCCGGCGCTGCTCTGACACTCCTGTTCGATACCGTTCATACATCCGGCGATTTCCTGGCGCCCGGCGACTACACCGTCGTCGTCAGCGACGAGCTGACCGGAGCATCGATCGGCCGAGTGTCGTTTCGGGTCATCCCGTTCGGCGAAAACCTGCCCGCCGGCGACGCACGTATCGCGGCGCATTGGAACTACCTCGAGTCGCACGGCGCCAAGCAGGCACCGAAACGAGCGAGCGGTCGTTCGACAGGATGTGCTCGGTACGCTGGGGCGATCATCCCGTCGCCGTACGAGCCGATTGACGTTGTTGATGAGACTCTGCACGTGCTTGGGCGAACGATAACCCTCGGGCAAAACGGCTTACCGGCCGCTGTGCATGCGGCCGGTGCGCCGCTGCTCAGCGCACCGACGGCATTGCGGGCCAACGGGAACGCGCTGTCTGTCGCGACGCCGGTGGCGTTCGTCGAAGAGTCGCCAGCCTGCGTAGCGTGGCGCAGCGAACTTCGAGCCGGCAACGACCGCTACGTCCTCACCGGGTTCCTGTCGTTCGACGGTCTGCTGCGCTATTCCTTCGTGGCCCAATCCGAGGCGCCTCAGCCAATAGCGCTGACCCTCAATATGCACCGCCGCAATGGCCTTGGGTTGAGCTGGGGACCGACACAGGAAGTGTATGACAGCGCCGACGAGCGACACGGGCCCGATTACGGTCACGCGCCGCTTGTCGATGCCGCGACCAACTGGCCATTCGCGAATGTCTATGTGCTCGATGACGCGGCGCGCGGGATCGCGGTGATCGCCGAGTCCAGGCAGTTGTACGACGTGCGCGAAGCGCCAGCATCCAGCCACTGCACACAAGACGCTTGCCAATTCTCGATGCGACTCAGCGCTGCCAGGGCAGCGAGCGATTCGCTGATGCTGGGTCTGCAGATTCTCCCAGTCCGCGCATTGCCATCGACCGAGCGCCTCGCCGCGTACAACCCACTGCAAATTCCTGACGCGCTGCACCTGACGCGACAACGGTGGTTGGATGCAGGTTCCTATCGACGTAGCCTTGCGGCAGGACTCGACGCGCCGTCAAAAACCGCTGCGTCGTCGCTAGATCGAGCCGTTGCGGATGGCCTGCGCACCATCGTCGTCCACCAGGGTTGGACCGGCTGGCAAGGTTATCCCGGGCCAAGTACGGCTGCTGAGCGTGCAGCATTGAAGCGTTTGTGTGACCTCGCGCATCGGCGCGGCCTGCGCGTACTGGCCTACGTGGGTCTCGAGTTGTCGCTGGCTGCGCCAGAGTGGTCGGACCTTGCGGCAGACGTCGCTGCGTTGCCGCTGCGCTTCGGTCGCACGCGCGGTGGGGTCCGCGCCATTCGACCGGCGGCGGCCAGCAACGCCTACCGTGACTTTTTGGTCCGACACATCACGGACCTGCGCGATGACGTCGGCATCGATGGCGTTTTTCTCGACCTCGTGGCCGAGACGCAGCCAAGCGCGAATGCCACGGCTGGTTTCGGTTTCGAGCGCGGCGGCACTCGGCAAACAGAGCTGCCGCTGTTGGCGAATCGAGAGCTGCTGCGTGCGCTATACACGTTGTTTCACGAACCGGGGTCCCCGCAAGGCGTCGTCGCATGCCACGTCAGTGGGGTGTTTCAACCATCGCAAGCGTTTTGCGATTACGTGCTGGCCGGTGAGGCTGAGGTTGCGGCACTGCGCCGTGGTACGGCACGGAGCCTCAACGATGTCATGCCGGCGGCCGCCGTTAGCGGGGCCTATAATCCGACCGTCCGCGGTATTCCGATCGTTTGGATGAGCAAGCCGGAACGCGGTGGTCCGGCATTTGACGCTATGGCGAGCACGATCCTGCCGGCCGGCATCTTGCCGCGTGGCCAGTGGCCGCACTTTATCCCGGCGCACTCGTCGTTATCGATGCTCATGCCGGCGCGCGATGCCGCCTGGGCATGGCAACTTTGGCAAGGCGCCTTTCCTCAGATTGCTCTCGAGGGGCAGCAAGTACGCGTAGCCGCGGCAGAGGCAGCTCGAGCCCGGTTGTCTAACGGCGCCGGCAAACCGCAACTGATCTCCAACGCCAGCGATGTACCGCTGCGCATTCGGCTCGCAACACAAACCGAAAACCGGCCAAGGTTGCAGCTGTTGCCGCTCGAAGACGCCGATCCTGCCTCGTTCACCGTCGCGCCCGGCGCGGTGTTGATCTTTACGACAGCAAACGGTGCATTTTCGGCAACGGACGTTAGCCCGCCGAATTGAAGCTGCGACCGGTCAGCGCCATGAGTCGCTCGTTGTCGGCGGCGAAGCGAGCTTGCATTGAATCCAGCAAACCGGCGTCGACGGGCGAGCGCTTGGCTGGCCGGTACAGCGCACGTTTGGCGATCGACTTCACCGTTTGCGTCGCAGTCGGACCGATCGTCGCAAGCAGCCGGTTGACGTAGGGTCGAAGACGCGGGCTGCGTGCGAGACGACTCGCGAGACCCGATCGATTTTGGAAAGCCGGGTTGGATGGCTTGAATTCGACGCGGCCGTCGTCGTCGAGGCCGAGGAACGAGAGAATCTCGAGATAACAGCGGCGCGGGTCATGCTTTAAGTCCTCAAGAAAAACCCAGTGCAGCCGATCGCGCTCAACGTGCTGCATCAGTCGCTGAAGTTGGTGTCCAACGGACGCGATGCCGCCATAGTCCAACAGCTTAGGCTCTGGGCATGACGACGGGATTGCGTCGCCTTGTTTGCGTTGCTCGACCAGCTGCCAGGCGTCGTAAAAGTCGGCGACAGTGTCATAGCCTGCATTGACCATCTGCATGTGCCACGCGTGAGCGATCTGGGTCTGATTGCGCAAACAGACGATGAAGCGCGCGTCAGGAAAGCGTGCCGTGATGCGCGCAACGGCGACGTCGCTAAAAAGGTAATGTGTCGATGCGTCGATCGCCACCTGCGCCGTACGTGGCGCGCGCGCATAGATCTCGAGATATGCGTCTTCGTCGGTTAAGCCTTCGCGGCGCGCGTAGAACGGCATGTCCGACGACCAGTAGTTCGGTTCTTTGATGTGACCAAGGAACACAGCAGGGTGCGTGCTGAGGTAATCGGCGAGCGCCGTCGTGCCGCACTTCGGTGCGCCTGGGATGAAGACGTTCGGTAGCATCGTGATGAGTCTGACCTTTCCGTGCGGCGGCGCCTTTAGCGCAACTGACGAACACGCTCGGATTCAACGGGTGCGTCGGCGGCGTCACGGCCGGCCATCGGCAGCGCCTTCTTGGGCGTTGCCGGTATGCCGGCGAGGACATAGCCCGCCTTCGGCTCGGTTTTCGCTGTGACGACTGAGCCGGCCGCAACGACGCAGCGCGTCGCAATGCGAGCGCCGGCCAGAAGGCGGACGCCAGCACCGATCCAGACGTCGTCCGCAATACTGATCGGTTTTGCGATCAGCGGATTCTTGCGAATCGGTATGGAGGTATCGTCCCAGCCATGTTCAAAGGCGACCAGCGAGGTTTGATGAGCGATCGATACGTCGTTGCCGATCTCAATGCCGCCCAAGGCGTCAACGTAGCAGGAGCGATGAATACTGACGTTATTGCCAATCGAAAGGTTTTCAAAAAACTTGATCTCGACGTCGCCACCGACGAAGACGTTGTCGCCGCAGCGCCGGCATAGATTAGCCAACACCAGGTAGCGGATCAGCACAAAGAAGAGTCCGTTGAAAGGCTCCGCAAGCCGATACAAAAAGCGCAGCAACGGCTTTGGCAAAAACCCAAACACCCGCACCAAAAGATGAATCGCTCGCCGAAATCGATAGAACACGGTCGTCGTCTCGCGTCAGGCCGAGCGCAGTACCGGGCTCGCGTTGCGACGCCGGCTGCCGAACAACCAGGCGAGCGCAACGCCCGGCAGAATCAATGCCGCCATCTTGACGTAGCTGTCGAGATAAGAAATACCGACGTGGCAGAGCCATGGCATGGCAATGCAATAGGCAATTAAACCGAGTTCGCTATTGATCCGCCGATAGGCGCGCGACAGCAGTCCAAGGAACAGTCCAAAAGCCACGCCGCCGCCGATCAGCGTGACCCAGCGTCCGGACAGCCAAAGTCCGCCGGGGAGGGTCGCGGGATAGCCGACGCCATTCCACGCCACGCTCGGGAAGTACGCATTCATGAAAGCTGCTTGTGAGTTGTTCAGCAAGTACCAAAAGCTCGTCGGCACGCGATCTTCCACGACGATGACGGCAAGATTGTGCAGCGAGTCGAAATTCCGCGCGAACAAAAATGTCTGTAAATCTAGGCCGGTCAGGAATCGATCAATGGCCTGATCCGCCGTGTCATAGCCTTTGTAGTACAGCAGTATCGGATCGAGTGATTGCAGCACGACGCCGAGAACAACGGCCGCTGTCAGCAGTTTCCAAAGGCGGATACGCGCGTACCCAGAGACGGTGGCCCATGCAACCAGCCCGGCGATGGGCCACAGAATGCGACCCCGCCCGCCAAGCGGCAATAGTGCTACCGCAAACAATCCGGTCACGATTAGCAACAGGGTGTAACGCCGCTTACGGATCAGCCACGCCGCGGTGATCATGTAGCCGAGCGTAAGCCAGAAGGACAGGGCGTATAAGATCTTGCCTGGCGTGCTGGCGACAAGAATTGAGCGCATGCTGTTCGGGTCGAGGCTTACCAGCATGGCGCCAACCGCGCCGAGTCCGATGACGCCAAGCACGACGCCAACGCGAAGTTCGCGGCCACGCAATTGCCTCAGCGCAAGCGTGGCTGGCGCACGCCGCCCGGTCAATGCAAAACCGAGTGCGACCGGTACCAGGAATGCAATCAGCGCGTGCTGGGTAGCAACTGCGCGCGCCACCTGCTGATTTTCAACGACGTTGTAGGCCCCGATCATCGTGAAATCGAACGCCGGCAAAAAGACCTGTGGCAGCCAAAAGGCCAGGGCGTAGAACAGCACGAACCACGAGATGGGCGAGAACAGTCGCGCGCCGCTTTTGAAACTGACGCGATTGACGGCGAGTAGCGCAGCCAATACGCCGCCTTGCACGAGCAGCCACAGATAGAATTCAAACGACATGCGCGGCCTCATTCCGTTGCCGGAGTACGCCTTGGGCCTGGCGTCGAGCCAGCGCAAGAAAAACGACATCAGCGCCTGCTCCGGCAAGCGCTAAGGCAAACGCACCGTTGTTGGCGGCGAAGACTATCAGCGGGATCGTAAACGCAACGAGGCACGCATAGCGTATCGAGAGGCGACTGTGCTCATTGAGGGCAAAACTCACTGCTAGGTACACAAATGCAACGGCGAACACAAACCCGGCGCCACAAAGGCAAGCAAACGTCGCTGCATCGAAAACGAGTCGATTCTGCGTCATTATCGTGAACGCCCACTCGCCGACCAGCAAGACCACGAGCGTTGTGATACCAGCGGCGGTCGTTGTCACAACGAGCATGCGTGACAGTAAGCGTTCGGCAGCGTCGGCCTTGCCGCCGGCAAACAGCCGCGACAACTCGAGGCGTGTGGCCTGTTCTAGTGCGACGGCCATCAAGACAACGCTTCGCGCGATCGTGCGCATGTTATGAAACGCGGCCCCGGCCAACGGTCCAGCGACGAAGCCCAAGGCCCAGACGGCGGCGTTGTGCAGCAGCGTCTGTCCAAAGCCGAATGCAGAGAAGCCTAAGCCTCGTTGCACCAGCGCAATTACTTCGTGCCGCTCGGGCTGGATGACCTCGCTCGGCAGTTCGCGTCGGAATTGGCCGAGACGTTGCCAACTCGTTGCAACGACGACTGCTTGGCAAGCCATTGCCATGCCCAGGCACACCAGTGGCCCTGCAAAAAACGCCCCACAAAGCATCGGCGCGATAAATGCTGCTCGAAAAAGGTTCTGCCACATAACGGCCAACGGCGCGTGCCCGGCCGCTTTGGTGACCGATAAGAGAATCTGCTGTTGCTGGAACAGCGCAAACTGAATGAGGAACAGGCCCATGGCTGCCGCGATGTCGGCGCTCGATAGGCTGTTCAAATTGAAGCCGCCTGCAAATACCAGGCAAGCGCTGGTGTAGATCACCGCAATCAGCAGCAAGAAAAACTGCTGTCCGTGACGCAAGGTGTCGTATGAACGACGCGCAGCGATCCAGTCCTCGGCCGCGAAATTGGTGATGAGCTGGCTGCTCGCACAATGAAACAGCCCGGTGTTCCCGCGCATCAACAGTGTCGGCATCAACGAAACCAGCAGCCATTCGGCATACAGATCGGGTCCCCAGGCGTAGATCCAGACGACCGCCGATAGCACTTGGAACAAGACTTCCTGTCCGGTCCCGAAGAACAGCGCAAGCACGGTTTTTGCGACCCGTCGGTACACCTGATTGTTCGCTCTTTTTGTTGAGACCAGCGTACGCCCGCACGCGTGGTCGCTGCTCTCACAGCGGGCCGGATTGTTGCACGCCTTGATGACGAGATTTCACGTGCCCTTGCGATTCGCGCAGTGGCAGTCGGTCGTTGTCGCGACTCGCCTAGCCAAAAATTGCCTGCATGACGCGGGTCGATGCGTGGCGCCCGTACCGTAAGGCTTATGTTAATCAATAGTCATGCGGACGAAACGCAGAAGTCATACGACTGCACTACCTTACTGCTCCAGGATTTCTGATTTGTTAAGGAGCGGCGCGAGGGTGGCAATTCGTAACAGCGCAATTTCGCTGCGATTGAGTGATGCGGACCGCGCCAAATTGCGCGTGCTGGCAGATCGGTTGGCGGTTAGGGAGGCGGACGTTATGCGCTACGCCATCGATATCGTTATGGCGCGGCTGGGGCCGCTGCTCGACCCCGCCGTCGCCGGCCCGCAATTGCTGCCGGTGTTTGTCGAGTCCGGCACCGACCTGATGCGTTTCTTCTCGATCGACTCGAGCCAACTCGACGGCATCATCAACAGCGGCGTTGACGATCCAGATGAGCGGGTCGAGCTTCGCGACATTGCATTACTGGCCAGTTCGTCGCGGGACGAACCGGTGGCAACGGTGCAGCTGCGGGCACTGTTTGGCGCGTCCGACGGCAATGAGGAGGGCTTTTCACGCCTCAAGCGACGTTTCAAGGACTACCTGTATCACAAGTACCTGTTTCGACCGACGGAGCGCAAAGCCGCCTCTGCGTAGTCGAGCCGACCCATCATTTTTCTACGGAGTCTTTCTCACCATGTTCTTTCGTCGAACTAAAGCCTTAGTATTCGCGACGTTGCTCGGTCTCGGCTCGAGCGCGGCTGCGGCCACGGTCGAATGCACAGGGTCGCCCACCGTTGCCGACTCGGTATGCAGCGCAACGTCGACCGTTATCGGATCGTCGTTCAACATCTTTGAGTTCGATGTCGTCAATAGCGGCGGCTATCGCCTAACACTGACCGATTTCGCGTTTCCGACCCAGCCTCTACAGAGTCTCAGCGCGATGCTGACCACGTCGACGGCCACGGTCAGCATGCTCGACATGGCCGGATCGATCACTTTTTTCTTGATGCCGGGCACGTATTTTTTGCAAGTCTCTGCTGCCGTAGCGCCCGGCGAGACCAGCGGCCTCTATGGTGTCAGCGTCGTGCTCGCCAATCCGGTGCCATTGCCGCCCGCGCTGACGCTGCTGCTCTCGGCCGTCGCGCTTTTCTGGTACACGCAACGACGGAGTCGCAAAGCGGCATCCAATGACGCGATTGCCGTCGAACCATTTGCGGGGAGGTTGCAGGCAGCGGCTTAGCTAATCGCCCTAACGTCCGAACGGATCTACAAAACCAGTGTCGGTGAAAACCGGCACTGGTTTTCCTTGTTTAATCGCAACACACGATATTCAAAAAAATGAAACAAATCTGTAATTGCCTTCTCCTAGCCTTGCTTTCCGTTTTCGTTTCTAGCGAGGCCTACGGCCAACTGGCCGAGTACGCGCTAGAACCGGGTGACCGCTTAACCGTCACCGTCTGGAAGGATCCGGACCTGAGTCGCGAGGTGCTGGTTGCTCCCGACGGAGAGATCGCTTTCCCTCTGGCTGGCCGACTACAAGCTGCTGGGAGAACAATAAAAACAGTGACCGAAGAGCTGACCGGCCGACTGGAAGCATTCATCGAAGATCCGGTTGTGACCGTGTCGTTGCTCGAGGTGCGCGGCAGCCGCGTTTACATCATTGGGAAGGTGAACCGGCCAGGCATGTATCTGCTGGACGGCCCGATGGATGTCATGCAGGCGCTGAGTCTCGCGGGAGGGACCACGACCTATGCCGACGTCAATGACATTCGAATTCTCAGACGCGAGGGCAAAGCGCAGAAAGCGTATTTGTTCCAGTACAACCAGGTGTCCCGTGGTCGAAAACTCGAGCAGAACCAGCTCTTGCTCAGCGGCGACACGGTCGTCGTGAACTAATCGGTCGTGGCCAGTCACTTGCAAGCAAGTCGGTCGCAGCAGCGGCCGGCCGTCTTGCTGGGCTTTTTAACCGCCATTATTGCGCCGTCGGCGGCGACCGGTGCTACCACGGTGACGCCGTCATTGGAGTTGCGAGCGGGCTACAACAGCAACCTGCGCCTTGCCATTATCGACGAAGTCGATACGGCGTATTCGCGCGTCGATGCCGGTGTCAACGTCACGCGAGACCGACCGACGTCGCAGCTTGCCGCGGATTTCCGTTGGCGCAACTTGCAGCACGATCGCGCTGAGTTCGCCGATACCGACGACTTCTTCATCGATGCGGGTGCAACCCGCGCCTTCGAGACGTGGTCGGTCGGCGTCAACGCGTCAGCGGCGCGCGAGAACACGCTGACCACAGCCTTTGAAGACACTGGCTTTGTTGACATTGGCGTCCAGCGTGAGCGAATCCGCGTCACGCCAACACTCAGCTGGGCTCGTTCGGAAACCGTCACGTACAGCGCTGTCGTTGGCGACGAGGACGTTAGCTACGAAGACAGCCCAAACTTCGTCGACTACGACTATCGCCAGTACACGCTTTCGCGTAACCAAAGCCTTTCCGAGACCTTGGACTGGTTTGTCGCGCTGTCATTGGATGAGTTCGCCACTGACGATGGGTTCAACGAATCCGCAACGACGACGCTTCGACTGGGCGTATCTCACCGCCCGTCCGAGACACTGTCGCTCGATGCGTCAGTCGGTCGCTCGCGCGTCGAGACCGACCAGGTGGTGTCGTTCTTTGGGTTCCTGTTCCCGCAATCCTCGGAAGACGATGGCTGGCAGGCCAACGTCAATCTCCGCAAAAGCTGGGAATACACCGTGCTGACGGTTGAGGTCAGTCAATCGATATTGCCGACGGGTCAGGGTGATCTCAGCGAGCGACGGGTGGGCAAAATCTCACTTCGTAATGCGCTCAGCGAACGTACGGCGTTGCGGTTATCTGCAGAGTACTTCGATTTTGACGATGTCAGTACGTTGAGTTCGGAGGAAGACAATCGCGAGTACGGGCGGTTGTCGCTGGCGCTCGATGTTCGTCTGAATCAGGCGTGGCTGTTGACCGCAACACTGTCGCATCGCGAGCAGGAATTCGATATTCGCGACGACGTTGCGCGCGCCACCACCGGCTACATTGGTTTTCGTTATACGCCGCGTGCGGCGAGATAGGTCTTAGGTCATGGTTTCTGCAGTCGCTCAATTCGAGGTCGACGAGCCGGAGATGAGTCTTCGGGATTACTGGATCGCCTTCAAGCGACGTCGCAAGATGGGCTTGATTGCAGCGCTCATTACCTTCGGTATTGTCGTTCTTGCTGCAGTGTTTTGGCCGCCTACGTATCGATCGGCGTCAACAATTCTGATCGAGCAGCAAGAAATACCTCAGGACATGGTCCGTTCGACCATAACCTCGTTCGCCGATCAGCGTATTCAGGTGATCAGCCAACAGGTCATGACCACCGCGAACCTGCTACGCATCGTCAACGAATACGATCTGTATCCGCGGCTCGTCCGTACGCGCGCGCGTGAGGTCGTTCTCGAGGAGATGCGCGAGGACATCGGCTTGAACATGATCAGTGCCGATGTTGTCGATCCACGATCGGGTCGCCCGACGTCGGCAACGATCGCCTTCACGCTGGCGTATTACGGCGATACACCCGACCAGTCGCTCAAGGTCGCCAATGAGCTGACCAACCTGTTCTTGCAGAAAAACGTCGAATCACGAACCCAAATCGCTGGGCAGACGTCAGAATTTCTCGCCGGTGAAGCAATCCGTTTGAACCAGGAAATCGGCGTATTGGAGGCAAGGCTTGCAGACTTCAAGGCGGCCAACGTCGGGCAGCTGCCGGAATTGACCCAGCTCAATCTGTCGCTGCTGGATCGTACCGAGCGGGAGCTGACCGATACCGAGCGACAATTGCGCACACTCGATGAGCGCATCGTCTTTTTGGAATCGGAAGTGGCGCGCGAGGCGGGGGCCTCGCAGATATTCAGCGAGAGCGGTGAACGAATCTACTCGCCGCGAGATCGACTCAAGTTCCTCGAGTCAACGTTGGCGTCGCTCGAGGCGGTGTATTCCGATCAGCATCCCGACGTCGTTCGAACGCGCAAAGAGATCGCCAGCCTCAAGGTGACAATCGCCGAGTCCGCGGCGAGCGATAATCCGCTAAATCGCGAACTCGCCGCGCTCGAGGCCGAGCGTGCAACCCTGCTGGCCGTACATTCGAGCAGTCATCCCGACGTGCTCGATATCGAGCGTCGTATCGACACGCTGCAAACCGCCAGCGGTTTGGATGACTATAGCAACGCAGATCCGGCCTATCGGCAACTCAAAGCGCAGCTCATTGCCGCCCGCGGCGAGCGCGACAGTCTGCTGAGCGTGCGTACGGACCTGCGCAATCGCATTTCGATCTATGAAGGCAAGCTAGCCGCTACGCCAATGATCGAAAAGGACTATCACGCGCTCAACCTCGAACTCGACAACGCGCGGCGCAAGTACCAAGACGTCAAAGAACGCGAGATGGAAGCGCGACTTGCGCAAAATATGGAGACCGATCGCAAGGGCGAGCGGTTGACTATTATCGAGCCGCCCCTACCGCCAGAGCAGCCATATAGCCCGGATCGCATTCTTTTGATCAGTGTCGGCGCGGTGTTGGCAATCGTTGTTGGCATTCTTGCAATGTTCATTGGCGAGTCGACCGATACGACGGTACGTGGCCGGGTCCGACTCGAACAACTCACGGCGCTGCCGGCGCTCGGCATGATCCCGGCTATTCAGACCAAAGCGGACGAACGTCGCCGACTCTCGTACCGAGCGGTTGGTGCGTCGGCTGTGGTTCTCGTCATGATTTCCGGTGCAGCTCTCGTGCATTTTCTGTACCTACCTCTGGATGTTTTCTGGTTTGCGGCAATGCGCAAGCTCGACCTCTGATTTGTCTCTCGTGCGAACTGCGATCAATTAGCTATGGAAAAAATTAAACGAGCACTGGAACGCGCTGAACGGAATCGGCTGGCGGAAAAGCGCGCGCAGACGGAGCGGCCTGATGCCGTTGCCGATGTTGCTACGCACACGACCGAGACGATAGAAGAAGCCGCAAATTCGGCTGTCGACGCACAGCCGATCCATCGATCACAGACGCTCGCGCCTGCGACCACGCGTGCTGAGCTACCGACCATCGAGTCGCGCAAAATAGAGTTCACGCAAACACGTCGTGTCGTCGTCGATAGCAAAGTCTTGGAGCGCAACCGTTTGCTGCAACCAGGATCTGGCGGCGACGTTGAGCGCGCCTACGATCTTTTGGCGTCGCGCGTGATCGAGAAGATCCGCAACACCGGCTGGAACAGTATTGCGCTGGTCAGCCCGGCTTCAGGGGAAGGCAAGACAGTCACCGGCATCAATCTTGCGATGCAGATAGCAGCGTCGCCGGAGCGCACGGCGCTGCTGGTCGACATGGATTTTCGCCGCCCAAGCGTTGCCTCCTACCTTGGATTGAACATCGAGACAGGCGTCGAAGACGTCTTGCGCGGCACTGCAAGCGTGGCCGAGGCCTTGGTTTGTCCGTCCATCGATCGTTTCTGCGTGTTGCCGGCGCGTGAGCCGTCGAATCGCACAGCTGATCTGATCGACAGCGTACATGCCCGCAGCCTCGCGCTCGAGTTGCGCAATCGCTATGCCAACCGCGTCGTCCTGTTCGATTTGCCGCCGCTGCTTGCTTACGGCGATGCATTGACGTTTCTCGCCAACGTCGATGCGGTGATCGTTGTCGTCACCGAAGGTGTTACGACCCAAGAGTCCATGCTCGCGTGCATGAACGAGCTCAAAGGTCAGAACGTCATCGGCTCAGTGCTCAATCGCACGACCGACCTCGCGGCCGGCTATTGAGACGACTTCTTTCATGTACATAGAGCATTTCAATCTACTGGCGCGACCGTTCAATTTGCGACCGGATCCTGAGTATCTGTTCCTGAGCGATCATCACTCGATGGCGCTGCGTATGCTCGAGTACGGCCTGTTCGAGCAGGATGGGTACACCGTCATTACCGGCGAGGTCGGCTCGGGCAAGACCACTTTGATCCGGTATTTGCTGAACGCCGTCGAAGACGACTATCAGATCGGCTTGATATCCAATACCCACAAGTCGTTCGGCGATCTGCTGCACTGGGTCGCGTCGGCGTTTGGGATTCGTCGCGAGAAGCGCACGGATGCCGAGCTCTACGAAGCGTTTATCGACTTTCTCGTCGCCGGCTACGAGCACGGCAAGCGCACGCTGCTGATCATCGATGAGGCGCAGAATCTCGATATCGAGAGTCTCGAGGAGATTCGGCTCCTATCGAACATCAATGCCGATGGCGTGCTCGTGCTGCAGCTGTTGATGGTGGGGCAACCCGAGTTTCGCGAGCTGTTACAACGCCGTGAGTTACGCCAGGTTGCGCAACGCATTTCGACACACTATCACCTCGAGCCACTCGATCTTGTGTCGGCAGTTGGGTACATCCGCCATCGCTTGCTGGTTGCTGGCGCAACCCGGCCGATTTTCACCGAAAAAGCCATGCGCATCGTGCACGAATGCAGCGGTGGCGTGCCGCGATTGATCAACCAGATTTGTGAAAGCGCCATGGTTTACGCGTACGCGATGGACAGTCATCTGGTTTGCGCCGCGACGGTTCAAAATGTCATGCAGGACCGAAAGGCCAGTCTGGTGCTACCGCTGTTTGCCGGCGGTAAGGCCAGCAAAAACGAACTTCGGCAGAGTTTGCGGGAATTGGAAGTGAGCCAGTGAGCGCCGTCATCGAGCCGGAAATTCGCTTCCGCACACCGTCGCATCTTTGGCTGTTGCTCGGTCTTGCTGCGCTTGCCGTCGGTGTTGTGTTTTGGGAACCAATCGTACGCCTCGTCAATAACTGGGTGTCACGTGATGAGTACAGTCACGGTCTCGTTATTCCGCTGATCTCCGCGTACCTAATCTGGCAGCGGCGCGATGCGCTGGCGGCGATTAAGTTCACGGGCAGCTGGCTAGGCTTGGCTGTGGTCGTGCTCGGGCTCGGCATCTGGTTGGCTGGCGAGCTCGCGACGATCTTCGCCGTTACACAATTCGCGTTGGTTGTGGTCATCGCAGGTGTCGCCCTCGCGTGGGTTGGCGCAAAAGGTTTTCGGTATCTGTTTACGCCAATACTGATGCTGCTATTGGCCATCCCGCTGCCGCGCTTCCTGTACAACAATTTCTCGTCGGAAATGCAACTGCTGTCGTCGAAACTCGGTGTGGCGGTCATGCGGCTGTTCGACATTTCCGTTTACCTGGAAGGCAACGTCATCGATCTGGGGCATTTTCAGATGCAGGTCGTCGAGGCCTGCGACGGTCTTCGATATCTGTTTCCGATGATGGCACTCGCGCTAATCATCGCGTATTTCTTCCGCGGTCCCGTCTGGGCACGCGCGCTGGTATTTCTAATTTCGATTCCACTTACGATCGCAATGAACAGTCTGCGGATTGCGATGATTGGCATTTTCGCCGAGTACGGCAATACGGCGCTTGCCGAAGGCTTGCTGCACGACATGCAGGGCTGGGCGATGTTCATGATTAGCACCGCGATGCTGCTAGGCGTGGTCTGGATCTTGTGGCGATTCAGAAACCCTTCCGTGCCGTTCGCCAATGCGTTCAACCTTGGTCCGATTCCGGGCCAACCTAGTGAAGGGGAGCTACAAAATCGGCGGCCACCGGCGACATTTGTCATCGCGCTCGTCCTGCTGGCGGCCATGACCGGTACGGCCATTGCTTTGCCGGAGCGTGCCGAAATCACGCCGGCACGCGAGTTTTGCATCACGTTCCCAATGCAGTTCGACGATCTTGCCGGCAAGCAGTCCCGCCTCGAACCGCATTTTCTTGACGAGCTGAAGGTCGACGACTACCTGCTTGCGAACTACCGCAGCCCCGGAAATTTGCCGATCAACTTGTTCTTGGCGTACTACGGCTCGCAGCGCAAAGGTCAGTCGGTGCACTCGCCGCGTTCTTGCTTGCCGGGCGGCGGCTGGAAGATCAAGGAGTTTGGCACCTACCAACTCGACGGCCAGCCCGGCAAGCGCGTCAACCGCGCGCTGGTCACGATGGGTAACGAGAGCCAGCTCGTCTACTACTGGTTCAAGCAGCGCGAGCGCTGGCTGACCAACGAATACGCCGTCAAGTGGTACATCTTTCTCGACTCGCTGCAGCGCAATCGCAGCGATGGCGCGATGATACGCCTGGTTACCCCCGTACCGACGCCGGACCGGATTCCGGCGGCCGACCGTTATCTGACGGATTTCGCGCTCAAGGTAGAAGCGGAATTACCGCGTTACGTACCGGACTGATCGCGTCGTTCCATGCTGTTCGTCTTCGCATTCCTGGCCGCTATGATCGTCAGTATGGCACTGCTGCCGCTGCTGATTCGGTTTGGGCGGCGTTTTGATTTCGTCGATGCGCCGGCGCCGCGCAAAGTTCACAGCGTGCCTATTCCACGGATCGGCGGTCTGGCGATTGGACTCGGCGTGGTGTCCGCAGTCGTCGTTGCCGATGCCGCGGTTTTTTCTCCGGCGATGCTGGCGATCATGCTCGGCGGCGCCATTGTGCTGATCGCTGGCCTGGTCGATGACAAAGTTGAGCTGGGCTATCGATCCAAATTCGCTGCACAAATCCTTGCGGCGATCATCGTTGTCTACATCGGCGATGTATCGATACGAGAAGTGTCGTTGCCGCAAACGGTGGTGTTTCCGGACTGGTTGGCCAAGCCGCTGTCGGTGTTCATTATCGTTGCGCTTACCAATGCTGTGGCGCTGTCCGATGGGCTCGACGGACTGGCGGGCGGAATCGTCTTTATCTGCTGCACGGCACTTGCACTCCTTGCGTGGGCAACCGGCAATGTGCCGTCGGCGCTGTTGGCCGTCGCACTGGCGGGCGCCATCTTCGGATTCCTGCGTTTCAATACTCACCCGGCCATTGTCTTCATGGGCGACAGCGGCAGTCAGTTTCTGGGTCTTTTGAGCGCGGTGCTGGCGATTGAAGTGACCCAAGACGCATCGGCACACATCAGTGCGGCGCTGCCGCTTTTGTTGCTCGCGGTTCCCATAATCGACACCGCGCAAGTGACGATCTCGCGGCTGCGGCGCGGCGTATCGCCGTTCAGTGCCGACAAGTATCACCTGCATCACCGTTTGCTCAGCATCGGGTTTGCGCATCCACACGCCGTATTGATCATCTATATCGCGCAAAGCAGTTTTTTTCTGCTCGCTTATTTTCTGCGCTACCAATCCGATTTGCTCATCGCCGTCGCATTCGTAGCGACGGCATCGGCACTGCTGCTGCCACTGCTCGTCGCGCAGCGACGCGCCGAGCAGTCGCCCGCGACGCCAGTACCGGACAGCGGCGCAACGCTGGTTCGTATCGACGACCGCGCGCGGCGCAATATCGTCGCGTGGGTGGCGCGGGGTGTTGTCGGCATTCTTGCCCTGTATGTGCTGCTGTTGATCGTCGGCATCGCCAAGGGCGGGTCGATGACACCGACGGCGGACGCCACCGCTTCCCAGGTGCAACAGCTTGCGCTGATTCTGTTGGCGGCATTGGTCGCGAGTTTCGTGCTGCTGTCGAAACCGGCGGCGGACCTATTCGCGCAGGGCACCGGTTACGTCGTTGCCGCCATGATCGCGTTTTCGGCGAGTGGGCTGGTTTGGAGCGAACCGCTGTTTGCCTCGCTGGAGTTCACGTTGTTGATCGTGTTGGGGCTCGGCAACGTCGCGTGGCTGATTTTCAACTCGAACCGAGCGCTGCAGCTGACGACGCTGGATATTTTGCTGCTGTTTGCGGCTTTGGTGGTACCAAACCTGCCGGTGCTCAGCGCCGACGTGCAGGGGCTCGCAACGCTGGTGTTTCGGCTCGTCGTGCTGTTCTACTCGGTTGAGGTCATTGCAGCGGCGTTTCCGCGCGGACTCGTGCTACGAATGGCGGTTACCAGTAGCCTTTTGCTGATCGCGGTCAACACGTCGATGATCGCGACCTAGTGACCGCGGCGGTTCGCCGCGCGGTCTAGGGCGCCTGCTGTTTGGTTCGGATGCGGCGCTCGTAGCGCTTGGCATATTTGAAGAACGTGCCAACCGATCGCGCATACGCAATGATCAAACCACGCCAGCCCGCCGTGAAACCAAGCTGCAGCACGTAGCTGCGAAAGAACGCGAATTGACCGCGCAGCAGGGCGAAAAAAGGGTGCGTGCCCGGCCCGCCGGGACGACTGTCGGCAGCGAGTTCTGAATACCGGCTGATTTTTTTAAGGAACTGATCGATATCGACGACGGCCTCGTGCCAGAGCGTCCCGTGCAATTCGCTCGATTGCACCGCGTTATCGAGCACAATGCGCTCATGGACCGCTTTGTCGTTAAAGCGCGCGGTCGTCCGATGATAGATGCGTGTCAATCGATCGTTGCCCCAGCCGCCTACGGCTACGTGCCGACCGTGGAAGCGATTGCGCCGCAGCATCACAAAGGCCCGCGCCGGGTCGCTGAAGTCAGCGCGCTGCACCGATGACGCAAGGGTCTGGTCGAGCCATTCGTCGGTGTCGATCGATAATATCCAGTCGTTGTGCGCATGCGCCGCCGCGGAATTTCGCGTTGGCCCAAAGCCGGTAAATTCGCCGTCAATGACCCGAACGTTGGGGTACCGAGCGCATAGCTCGCGCGTTGCGTCGTTCGAATTGTTCAGGTAAACGACGATATCTGGCAAAAAGGCCAGAGATTGCAGGCAGGGTTGGATGACGTCGGCCGCGTTCGCGGCGATGATCACAGCGCTGACAGGAGGGGCCGACACACCGTACTGCTCGTCGATCGAGTGGCGGCAGTATACACCCGGCTGTTCCGACCCGCGGTATTTGCCTAGAATCGGCGTCTCGATCCCCTGGACCGCTTTCGTTGGCCAACGTACTTCGATCTGCCGCCTACGTTCTGCAACGGTTTGTGTTGCAGCGCCCGTACCTCACTGCTCACGCCGACGTCTTTGGTCTGCGGTTTCGCGTCAAAACCGAGGACGTCGTCGGTCGGCATATATATAAGTATGGCCAGCACGAGCCAGCGATGACCCGCTGGCTCAGCGAGCACATCGAGTTTGCCGATGGCGACGTTGTCATCGACATCGGCGCGAACATCGGTTGGTACAGTTTGCTCTGCGCGCAATTGGCCGGCGATCACGATGTCAGCGTGGTCGGTTTCGAACCGGACCCGGTCAACTACTCGCTGTTCGAGCAAAACGTTGCACTGAACGGTGTGACCACGGTGCGCTGCGAAGCCTTAGCACTTGCTGACGAGAACGGTACCGCGACGCTGCATCAGCATTCCGATTCGAATCGCGGCCGTCATTCGCTGTTGCCCATTAACGCCGTGGGCAGTACGGAGATTGCGACCATGCGGCTCGACGACTACTGGCGGGAGCAGGGGTTCGGTGAGCGCGTGCCGAGATTAATCAAGATAGACATCGAGGGCTTCGAGCTGATGGCGCTGCGCGGTGCGCCACAATTGCTGGAACGCTGCCCCTTGCTGATTCTCGAGTTTTCGCCGGCCTACATGCGCCGCGGCGATCTCGATCCTCAGGAGCTGATTGCGTTGCTCAACGCGCGCGGCGGTCATATCGAACGCCTCGATCCCGACGGTTCGCTGGTGCCGGCCGACCTTGATGCGCTCGCCGGTCAGAACCGCCAGTGCGATCTCATCTGTCGGAAGGACGTCGGTTAAAGAAGCCCGCGGCGTGCGTCTGGCCTGCGTCACATCGCATCGCGACACCTTGAACAGTGTCCGCCCAGAGGCGGAGTTGTTTATTGGGCTCGTCGGAGCCGGCGTCGATGTTACCGTTTTCACGCAAGCAGATTCGGTCTACGCCGAGCGTATGCGGGCTGCGGGTGTCGAGGTCATCGACTTTGCGCCGCGCGGCAAGATCGCTTTACGCAGCGTGCGGTTTTTGCGCAGCGCGTTCGTGTCGGGTCGCTTCGATGTTGTCTACGCGTTCAACAACAAAGCAATTGCGAACACCAATATGGCCGCGCTTGGACTGCCGCTCAAAGTCGTGACTTACCGTGGCCAAACGGGCAATGTGCATCGCTTTGATCCGAGCGTTTATTTGACCCATCTGCACCCCCGTGTCGATGCTGTCATCGCCGTTGCCGAGGCCGTGTCCGATAGCTTGCGCCCGCATCTGCGCAGCAATCAGCGCGTATTCACGGTCTATAAGGGGCATGATCTCGACTGGTACCGCGACGCACCCCTCGACCGGGCGCGCATTGGCCTCGACGACAGCCATTGTGTGCTTACCTGTGTCGCCAACAATCGACCGCGTAAGGGGGTACCGGTATTGCTCGATGCGTTTAGCCGGCTCGATGCAATCGAGGCACTGCGACTGGTGCTGATCGGGTCGGGCATGGATGCGGCGACGCTCGGTCCGCCGTTGGCGGATCTGGGCCTGACCGAGCGCGTCGTACCGCTCGGCTTCCGGTCCGATGCGCCTGCGGTGCTCGCCGCGTCCGATTTCTCGGTGTTGCCGGCCATTAAGCGCGAGGGCCTGCCGAAATCGGTGATCGAGTCGATGGCCTACGGCGTCGCGCCCATTGTCACAGACACCGGCGGCAGCGCGGAGCTCGTCGCGGATCGAGAGAGCGGACTGGTAGTACCCCCGGCCGACCCGGCGGCTCTGGCGAGCGCCATCGAAACCCTGGCGCGCGATCCAGCGCTGTGCGAACGGCTGGGTGCCGCAGCGCAGCGGCGGATCGCCGAGCGCTTTAGCGTTGCACGCTCGGTTGAAGGCACACTAGCGGCGCTCACGCGTATCGTGAACGCCGAACGCAATCCAGCCAGCAAAATTTGACGACGGCGCATCAGCCGAATCCACGCCGTCGAGAATGACGCCTTTCATGCAGAGACCTCCATATGACCGATAGCAGATCAGAAGCAACGGCGGCTGCCCCGCCACCGACCGACAGCCGCATTACGCGCTTGCTGCACGTCGTTGAATGGCTTGGCAATGCGTTGCCTCATCCGGTTACGCTGTTTGCGTTGTTCTCACTGTTTGTCGTGCTGCTGAGCGGATTGCTCGGAGCGCTCGATGTTGCCGTCGCCGATCCACGGCCGGAGGGTGCGCGCGGCCGCGCGCCAAACGGCATGATCGAGGTGGTCAGCTTGATGACGGCGGATGGCTTCCGCCGCATCGTTTTGAATCTGGTGCGCAACTTCACCAACTTCGCACCGCTCGGCACCGTCCTCGTGGCGTTGCTCGGAGTCGGCGTTGCGGAACGCTCCGGACTGCTGTCTGCGCTCATTCGAGCCATGGTGCTGAACGCGCGGCCGCAGGTCGTCACCATCGTCATCGTCTTTGCCGGGGTCATATCCAACACGGCATCCGAGATGGGCTACGTCGTCTTGGTGCCGCTCGCCGCGGTGGTTTTCTACTCGCTGGGACGCCATCCGCTGGCCGGTTTGGCGGCTGCTTTTGCCGGCGTGTCGGGCGGATACTCGGCCAACCTGTTGCTCGGTACGGTCGATCCGCTGCTCGCTGGTATCACCCAGGAGGCGGCTAGGCTCATCGACCCGGACTACACCGTTGACGCGAGCGCCAACTGGTACTTCATGATCGCCAGTACGTTCTTAATCACTTTCATTGGCAGTTTCATTAGCCTGAAGGTCGTCGAGCCTGCGCTCGGCAAGTACGACAAGGATGCGCTCGGCGCGAATATCGACGAGCAATCGTTCGAGCCACTCTCGTCGCAAGAAAAGCGCGGCCTCGCCTACGCTGGCTTGGCGTCATTGGCGCTGATTGTTGGCATTGCGCTGCTGGTGGTCCCAGAAGGTGCCGTGCTGCGCAATCCGGACACCGGCGCCATCAAAAACTCACCGTTCCTGCGCGGCATCGTGTCGCTAATCTTTGTGTTTTTTCTCGTCCCGGGTGCGGTCTACGGCAAAGTCGTGGGGACCATCAACAACGATCGCGATGCAATCAATGCCATGGCACACGCGATGTCGACGCTCGGTCTGTATATCGTGCTGGTGTTCTTTGCGGCGCAGTTTGTCGCGTTTTTCGGCTGGACCAATCTTGGCTCGGTAACCGCCGTCGTTGGCGCCAACTTTTTGCAGGACATCGGCCTGACCGGACCGATCGTGTTCTTTTTCTTCATCATCATCTGCGCGTTCATCAACCTGATGCTGGGGTCCGCGTCGGCGCAATGGGCGGTCACCGCACCGATCTTCGTGCCGATGTTGATGTTGCTCGGGTACAGCCCTGAGGTTATTCAGGCGGCCTATCGCATCGGCGATTCCAGCACCAACATCATTACGCCGATGATGAGTTACTTTGGACTGATCATGGCGTTCGCGGCACGGTACGTACCGAAAGCCGGCATTGGGACGCTGATTGCGATGATGCTGCCGTACTCGGTGGCGTTCATCGTTATCTGGTCATTGTTCTTTTTCTTCTGGACATTCATTTTGGGTATGCCAGTCGGCGTTGCCGCACCGACGTACTACGACATCAGCGCGCAGTGATATCAGTTGATGAGCGCCGTAACGGCGCTCCACACGATCGCCAGTGCCAGTAAGGTCAGCGCGAGAAAAATCGCCGCGACGACGGTTACGGCAAGCACTAGCAGTGCCGACCAGCGTCGCGGTGGTTCGACCTCGCTAGCATCGTCCAGATAGGCAATAAGCCGAGCGACGTTGCGCCGATTGGCTTTGTAGCCGATATCGAACAAGTCACCGACGATCGGCACGGCGCCAACGATCGTTTCAATAAACACGTTGCCGATCATCGGTAGCAGGACGCGCCACGGCGCACCGAGTCGCCAGGCGCCCACGACGATCGACGTCGACAGCAGCGCCCCCAGCGCGTCGCCTACGACCGGCACCAAGCCGATGAGTGAATCTAGGCCGAATCGATAGCGGGTGAACGGAATGGGCAGCGAGGCATCTAATAACCAAGCGAGTCGATCGAGGCGGCGCACCAAGCGCTGACGTTCGACCGTGGCGACTGTCGTCGGTTGTCGTTCGGTATCGATTGATCCGCACCGGGCTGCAAATAGCGCTAAACCTGCGACAATACCCATTCTTCGAAACCGCAGGAACCCGTTTACGGTGAGCGATATCAACGCCGTCGTCGTTGCCGGCAGCCAGAACCCGCGCGCGCAAAGCCTCAAGGTTGCCGAAGAGATTCGTGACCGTCTGGCCAAAGACCGCCGATTCGCCGCGCCCACGTTGATCGATCTCGCTGCCGAGCCGTTGCCGTTTTTCGGCGACGGTTCGTCGGCCGATGCGGCGGCGCGCGTTCAATCGGTCGGCGACAGCGTCACGGCGGCGGACGCACTAGTGGTCGTTACGCCGGAGTGGCACGGCATGGCCACCGCGGCCGTCAAAAATTTCTTTCTGCACTACTCCAGCGGTCAGCTTGCGCACAAGCCGGGCCTGATTGTTACGGTGTCGGCCAGCAGCGGGGGTGCGTATCCGGTCGCCGAGTTGCGTTCCAGCAGTTACAAAAACTCACGTATCTGCTACTTGCCCGAGCACTTGATCGTGCGCAGCGTTGGCCAGGTATTCAATGCCAGCGGCGACAACGACCCGGTGTCGCAAGAGTACCTAAGTAAACGTCTGGATTTTTGTCTGGATTCCTTGGCCGCCTATGCGATCGGCTTTCGCGCGATACGGGCAGCGCTCCCGGATGCATCGGCGTACCCAAACGGCATGTAGCCGACTCCGGACGGTTTGCCAGCATGTTCGAACGTTTGCGGCAATGGGACCGTGTCCTTTGCTGTTGTGTCGCTGTCTGGGCGACGACGGCTGGTGCCGAGCCTAGCGGTAACGACACCGAGCTCGACGAGATCGTCGTTACAGCGGCGCGCCGAGAACTCGGCAGCGATCGCTTGAGCTTAGCGACCGCCAGCGTTGATAGAGCGGCGCTACGTGACGTGGCGCTATTGACCGATGCGTTCGCCAACATCGACGGCGTCGCATTGCAGCAAACAACGCCAGGGCAAGGGGCCGCCATCATTCGCGGCCAACGCGGATCGTCGGTGTTGCATCTCGTCGACGGCATTCGCGTCAACAATGCAATCTTTCGAAGTGCGCCGACGCAATACTTCGCGCTGATTCCGCAGTCGGCCGCGGCCCGTCTGGAAGTCGTTCGCGGCACACCAACATCGTTGTATGGCAGCGATGCCGTTGGCGGTGCAATCCAGCTAATCACCGTTCAACCCTGGTACGAACGCGGTGACGCAGGCTTGACCGGAGACGTACAAATCGGCGCCGATACGGCAGAGCAAAAACGCGAGTTAAGCGCACGGATCGATGCGGCAGGTCCGGGAGTCGCCGCGAGCTTTAGCGGCGAGTACCGCGAGTTCGCCGATCGCCGCGTCGGCGGTGGATCGCGTCCCGCACCCAGCGCTTACCGGTCTCGCGCGGGTCGGCTTTGGCTGGGCATCGAGCCGGCCGACCGGCAGCGCTGGTCGCTGGACTTACAATTCGCCGAACAGCCGAGCACGCCGCGCGTCGATGAACTGGTCGCTGGCTTTGGCCAGACAGAGCCAGCCTCCGATGAGTTCTTCTTCGAACCAAACCGGCGCTCGTTTGCCCACCTTCGCTATGCGCAGGAACAGGCGTGGCTGGGGGGCGATCTGACGGCATCGCTGGCATGGCAACGCATCGACGATGATCGTCGCAGCCGCGATCGCGGTGCTCCTGAACGTCGACTCGAGCGCAATCGCAGTGACCTCACCGGCGCGACAGTCGCGTTGGCAGGACTCGACGATTACGGCTCGTGGGTGATCGGCGCCGAACACTACCGTGACGAGGTCAGTTCATCGCGTATCGAACAGGCGTTGGTCGACGGTAGCGTTACCGTCGTACCGTCGCGCTTTCCCGATGGCGCGGTGCTGACCCAGTCGGCGGTTTACGTCAACGGCGAACGTGCCGTTAGCGCACGGCAGCGCATCTCGGGTGGGCTAAGAGTCAGCCGCGTCGAAATAGACTTGCCGGCAACCGACAGCATTAGCGCCTCACGGCTGACAGTCACCGACCCGAGCGGCGACCTCGGTTACATCGCCAATTTAGGCGCGTCGCTCGATGTGATCGCGAACCTCGGGTTCGGTTTTCGCGCGCCGAACGTGTTCGATCTGGGCAGTCTGGGTGACCGTGCCGGCAACCGCTTCAATGTGCCGAGCGCATCGCTCGACTCCGAGCAGGTGACCAGCGCCGATGTCGGTTTGCGCTGGCGACGCGGGCCCGTGCAGGCCGAGTTTGTCGTCTATCGCCTCGACTACAACGATCGCATCGCGTCCGTGCTCACCGGCGAACAAACCCCCACCGGTCGCGACATCGTTAGAAGCGAAAACGTCGCCGATGCCGTCGTTGACGGTATTGAGGCCTCGTTCAGTTGGCAGGTCGCCGAGGCCTGGCGTCTCGCTGCATCGGCAACCTACACCCGCGGCGAGCAGTCGACCGACGACGGCAGCGACGAACCAGGCGACCGCATTCCGCCACTGGAGCTCCGGGTGCGCACGCGCTACGAGCCGTCGTCGACCTGGTTTGCCGAGCTTGGCATCAACGGTGCGCGCCGCCAGCATCGTTTGAGTAGCCGCGACGTGCGCGATTCGCGCATCGATCCGGCGGGCACCGCTGGCTGGGTGCGCGTCGATGCCGCGGCTGGCTACAACGCCTTGTCCGGTTGGCAGTTGCGCGTCGCGGCTGAGAATCTGACGGATACCCGGTACCGACGCCATGGCTCCGGTATCGATGCGGTCGGACGCAATATTGCCGTCAGCTGGCGTTATGTCTGGTAGCTCGGTCGAATCGACCGCTAGCTTGCTGGGGCGGTCGGCGTCGACGTACAGTGCAAATACAGGGGATAGTGCTTAACCGGGGGATGTTATGGCCGATCCTGTCGAGAGCTGGTTCGACAAACAGGCGCCGGAGCAGGCGACCATCTTGCGCGCGCTTCGCGCGTTGATCACTCAGTCAAACGCTGACATTTCCGAGGCCATCAAGTGGAGTCGGCCGTGCTACACCGCAAACGGCCCGCTTTGCTATTTGTTCGCCGCGAAAGGTCACGTCTCGCTCGGCTTCAACCAAGGCGCATTTTTGCCAGATCCAAACGGTCTGCTTGAAGGTGACGGCAAGGGCATGCGGCACGTCAAGTTTCGGTCCGCCGGCGACATCGACAGCAACGTCGTCAACGCGCTCATCGCGGCAGCGCTCGATAAGAATGCCGAACTGGCAGGTCAAGAATGACGGCTGCGGGCGCGGTTACTGATCGTCTGACCCGATCACTTCGGGTTGCGGTGTTGGCGGGCCTGTCACTGGCCGTATTGTCGTGTGGCGGCGGCGGAGGCGGTTCGGCGCCGGCCGCGCCACCAACGTCGACACCACCGCCCAGTCCGTCGCCATCGGCGAGCGAAACGGCACGTACCACGCTAACTGGTCTTGCGCTCGACGAATTTTTCGATGCGTCCTACAAGACCCTGCTGGCTCGGTCGCCGGAAAGCGTCGTCAGTCAGGCGCTGGAGGCCGAGATCCCGTTGGCGACGGTCGATCTCGACAGCTGGTCCGACGATTACCGGCGCGAGACGCTGGCGGTCGCCGACGTGATTTTGGAGCTGTTGTTGACCTACGATCGGGCGGCGCTGGATGCGCCGACTCAGCGCGACTATGACGTCTATCGTTGGTATCTCGAAGATCGCGTCGCCGAACTCGATTTTTTCTACAACGCGTTTGTCGCGACGTATTCGGTGGTCGGCGTACAAAATGCGACAGAGCGGTTTTTTTCCGATCTGCATCCGCTGGCAACGCGCGACGATGTCGATAATTACCTCACTCGGCTCGGCCAGGTGGCGCGCAAATTCGGTGAGCTTGCCGATCACGTCGAGCGCCAGCGCGACGCGGGGATCGTCGAGCCGGCGCTGTCGCTGCAAGTGGCGATCGATCGCATCAGCCCGCTCGCGGGCGGTACGCCTGAGTCGCATCCCTATTATCGCGTTGCGCGGGATCGGATTCGCGACGTCCCTGGTCTGTCACTGGCCGAACGCAACGAACTGACCGCGGCGGCGCTGAGTACCGTGACGGCGAGTGTGATACCAGGCTATCAACGCTTACTGACGACGCTCACGGCGGTGCAGCCGCAGGCGCCGCAGTCTATCGGCGTAGGCCAATATTCAAATGGCGCTGCGTATTACGAGAATCGACTGCGGCATCATACGTCGTCCGATCTCAACGCCGCAGAGATTCATCAGCTAGGGCTCGATGAGCTCGTGCGTATTCGCGCGGAAATGCGTGCGCTGTTCGACCAACTCGGCTATCCGCAGAACGAAACGCTGCAGCAGCTTTATGCGCGCGTCGCCATTGACGGCGGAACCGTCGCCGCCGGCAACGTGCTCGCGACGTACGAAGCCATCGTTGCCGACGCCGAGCAGCGCTTTCCGACGGCGTTCGACATTGCGCCGATGGCCAGCGTCGTCGTGCTGCCCGACGAATTTGGCGGCTTTTACATTGCACCGTCGTTCGACGGCACACGTCCGGGTGCGTTCTATGCCGGGACCAGCCGCGATGAGCCGCGTTACTTGATGCCGTCGCTAAGCTATCACGAAGCGGTTCCCGGACATCACACGCAGATCGCGCTCGCGATGGAACAGGACGTACCGCTGTTTCGAAAGATCGTCCGCACCACCGGTTTCGTCGAGGGTTGGGCGCTGTATGCCGAGCGTTTGGCCAGCGAGCTCGGCTGGTACGACGGCGATGTCTACGGGCAATTGGGCCGACTGCAGTACGAGGCATTGCGCGCCGCGCGTCTGGTCATGGATACCGGCATTCATTTCTACGGCTGGTCGTTCGAGCAGGCGGTGCAGTTCAATATCGACAACACCGGTTTTTCGCGTAGCTCATCGGAAGGCGCCGCTGCTCGCTACAGCGTTTGGCCCGGTCAAGCGACCGGCTACATGGTTGGTTTGGTCGAGATACTGCGGCTGCGGCAAAAGGCCATCGACGAGCTGGGGACTGACTTCGACCTCGTGGCGTTCCATCGGCTGTTGCTCGGCAACGGTGCCGTTCCGTTAACGCAGCTCGAGGCGTCGATCGACGCTTGGATCGCCGAGCGCTCGACGCAGTAAATCGTCGTGACGGGCCCGCCGTGGCGGAGTGTTCGGGCGAGAACCGACTATCGCCGATTCGATGGCGCCGTCTGCTTGCTGTCACAGCAGGCAGACGACGCCATCGGCGTTGGCCCTCAGTCAGTTACGCCAGTCGGGCAAGCGACCCGGCGTGTACGGTGCCTGCAAGCCTTCCAGTCGCTGCTCGAGTGCGTTGAGATCGGCGTCCAGCTGACGTACGTCGGCGAGCGCGGTCGCAAATTGCTCGGCTGCGATGTCATACGAGTCGCGATACAGCTGCGGCACGTCGCTGCGCGAATCGAGCAACCACGCGTAAACGAGCGCGGAGCGGGTCGCGATCGGCCACGGCGCGGACTCGTTGCGCGACGTCACGCTACTGTCGCCCGTTAGACGCTGATTGATATCGGCCAGTGCGGCGGCAATGCGCCGTACTTCGGTTGCATCTGCCTCGCTAGCCCGCGGCGTCGCGCCAATACCGGCCTTGAGGTGATCAATACGAGCCTGCATCTCGCCCGCGTAACGAACGGTGCCTTGTACCGCGCGATACAGCTCGCCGGCCTGACGATTGAACGCCAGTACTGACTCGGGCTGTGCGCTTATCTCAGGGCTCTGGTCCAGAGACTTCAGGCGGAACGTCTGTGGCTCGGTCAGCTCTGTCAGACGACCGAGCTGGCGTTTGGCAATGGTCACCGTGTAGTCGCCGGGTGTCGCCAACGGCCCTTGCGGCGGTGACGCCCAGTACGGCAAGAAATCCGGTGGCGTGAGATTGACCGGGTCGGTCGGCGACCAGTGCATGTCCCAAACCGCGCGATGCAAACCGGCGCTCGTCGCGCCGTCGATTTGCCGAACGACGTCGCCCGCTGAGTTACGAATGATCAGTGTAACGCTGGGGGCCTCTTCGCGGTCTTCCGCACGGATCTCGTCCCAGGACGGGTACGGCGTGTCGTCACCGGCTTCCTCGAGCTCAATCTCGGCGCTGCGGCGCTGCTTTTTGAGCGTCTCCAAGGACGCGTTCAGGTGATAGGTGAACACGACGCCGTACGGTGGGTTTGGTGCGGTGAAATATTCGGCACCCATCGAGCCTTTCTCGCGACCGTCCCAGATGTAGCCCTCAACGTACAGCCAGCTGTCCTTGACGGGGAACAGATGCGCCGGCTGGTCGGCGATAGCGGCCGGCGACGTACGCAGTGGCGTGTAGTCGTCCAGGATGTAAATGCCGCGACCGAAAGTGCCGACGACCAGGTCGTTCTCGCGGCGCTGGATTTCCAGGTCGCGCACAGCAATGGTCGGAAAGTTGTTCTTCATCGGGTGCCAGGTATCGCCGCCGTCCTGTGTGACGAACAGACCAAACTCGGTGCCAACGAAGAGCAGATTCGGATCGACATGGTCTTCGGCGATCGTATGTGCGGAACCGCGCTCTGGTAGGTTGCCCGTGATCGACGTCCAGCTGCGGCCGCGGTCCGTGGTCTTCAGCACATACGGTTTGTAATCGCCACGCTTGTGGTTGTCGATGACCGCATAGGCCACATCGGCGTCGTGCACCGATGCAACCAGATCTTCGATCAGCGACATATCGGGTACACCGCGGAAGCGCCGAACGCTGCGCCAGTTGGTGCCGCCGTCTTCGGTGACGCTAATGACGCCGTCGTCGGTGCCGGCATATATCAAGCCCGCTTCGACCGGGCTCTCAGACAGGCCGATGATGCTGCCATAGCGCGACGTCGAGTCGTTCTTGGCAATCGTGTCGATGCCCCAGACGCGACCCATGACTGGTAGCGTGTTGCGATCGAGCTGACGGGTGAGGTCAGGGCTGATGGCGCGCCACGAGTTACCGCGATCGTCTGAGCGGAAGACCTTTTCGGCGGCGTAGAACAGCGTCGTACGATTGTGCGGGCTGATTAGAAGCGGCGTGTTCCAATTCCATTTGTACGACAGCTCGTCGCCGGCCGGATGTGGCGCAAGATAAATGCGCTCGCGCGTGCGCCGGTCGTAGCGGGCAAGGCCGCCGTATTGGTACTGACCGTAGACGATGTTCGGATCTTCAGGGTCGATCTGCGGCTTGTAGCCGTCGCCGCCGACGATGAACGTCCAATCCGAGTTGGTAATACCGTGGATGACCGTTGTGCGCGACGGTGCGCACAGCGAGTTGTTGTCCTGCGTGCCGCCGCAGACGTTGTAAAACGGCTCCGCATTGTCCGGCTGGATCCGATAGAACTGACCGAGCGACAGGTTGCGGATGTGGCGCCACGTGTTGCCGCGATCGTAACTTTCGTAAACGCCGCCGTCGCCGCCGATGATCAAATGGGCGGTGTAATCTGGGTCGATCCACAGTGCGTGATCGTCTACGTGGCGCCAGTCGAGGCCGAGCTGAGTCCAGGTTTTGCCGGCGTCTTCTGAGCGCATCGTGAACGTGTTCAGCGCGTACAGACGATTAGGGTTTTTCGGGTCGACGACCAGTTCGTTGTAGTACTGCGGACTCGTCGTCATGTAGCTCGACTGCTTGGTCCACGAATCGCCAAAGTCGTTCGAGACGTACACGCCTTGTTCGTCTTCGCTGGCCTCGACAATCGCGTAGATGCGCGCGGCCATCGACGGTGCACCGGCAAGACCGATACGACCCATGTGATCGCTTGGCAGGCCAGACTCGATTTCAGTCCAACTCTGGCCGCCGTCGGTCGATTTGTGAATGCCGGAGCCCGGACCGCCGTTGATCAGCGTCCAGACATGGCGACGACGCTGATAACTCGATGCAACGATGATGTCGCTGTCGGCTGGATCGACGACAAACTCATTGACGCCGGTGTGTTCGTCGATATCGAGAATGCGTTGCCAGTTTTCGCCGCCATCGAAGGTCTCGTAGAGACCCCGATCGCCGCCGCCCGACCACAGTGGGCCTTGCGCCGCGACCCGCACATGATCGCTGTCATCCGCATCAATCCAGATTTGGCTGATATGTCCCGAGTCGGCGAGACCGACGTTGCGCCATGATTTGCCGCCGTCGGTCGATTTGTAGACGCCGTCGCCGTACGCGACGCTCCGCTGGGCGTTGTTCTCACCGCTGCCGAGCCAGACGATGTCTGGATTGGACGGGTCGAGTTCGATGACGCCGATGGCATAAGAACCTTCGTTTTCGAACAGCGCAGTCCACGTGATGCCGTTGTTGGTCGTCTTCCACAAATTGCCGGAAGCGGTCGCGGCGTAATACTCGTGTTTGCGCTCCGGGTGGAACGCAAAGTCCGAGATGCGACCGGCAATGATCGCCGGTCCGATCGGGCGCAGCGCCAGACCGGCGAGGGGGTTGTCGTCCTGGGCCAGTGCCGGCGTGGCCAGCATTGCCAGGACAGCCAACGCGGCTGTGTAGGTGTTTCTCAACATGTATGTTTCCTTCACGTATCCGATCGATGAGCGCTACGGGTTCGGGCGCTGCAAACCACGACCCGGTGTCCAGGCGATACCGGCGGCATCCATGGACTGCTTCAGCGCGGCGTAATCGCGGTCGACGAGTTCACTCAACCGGCCAGACAGAGTGTTGAACAGTTCGCTGGCGATCCGGAACGACTCACGCTGTTCAGGCGTTGGACCGTACGCGTTAATGGGTGCAAAGCGGGCGTGCCAAAGGCGCTCGCCGACACTCATCGGCATGGACTGATTGAATTGCGCGCGCGTCTGTTCGCCGGTTAGGCGGTCACTCACCAGCGCGAGTTCGCGGTGGATGCGTTGCGCTTCGGCGTACAGCGTGTCGGCACCGTTAGCCGCTGCCAGCGCTTTTTTGACCAGCATGAATTCGCCGTCGAGATCGGTCAGTGCTTCGGCGGTGCCGTCGACAGCGCGGATCAGCTCTTCGACGCGGCGCTCGTAAAGCACCCGGTCGTCCTGCGATGAGCCCGGTAGCGTCGGTTCGCGAATCGACACGACCTCGAAGGTCTGGCTCTGACCGAGGTCTTCCACCACGCCATTGACGCGGCGCTTGAGCGAGGCGGTGTAGCGACCCGGCGTTGCGAGTACGCCGACGTACTCGAACGGCTCGCCGCGATCGTCTTGATCCGGGCGCCACGCGTCGATCGGCGGATAGGCGAGGTCCCAAGCGATACGATGAAAACCCGCCTCAGCCGGGCCGTCGATGTGTCGCACGACGTTGCCGGCCGCATCGGTGATCGTGATTACGATGGCCGGCGCGTCCTCGAGCTGCTCGAGACGCAAGGCATCCCAATCCGGGAACACGACATCTTCATTCTCCGCCTCGAGCGCTTTTTCGCGCTCACGCCGGGCATCGGCGGTGGTCCGCAGCGTTTCTGGGACGTAATACGTCAGCATCGCGCCGTACGGTGGGTTGTGCGCGACAAAAAATGCATCGCCTTGCGATGCGGTGCAGCCAGGATTGCCGCAGCCGAGCGAACGACGCGGCACGTACCAGTGGGTCTTGCGGACCGGAAACAGCACGGTCTCGCCGGCCAGCTGCTCAGCCGTGACGTCGCGCAGCGCCGAGTAATCGTCGAGCACGTAGAAGCTGCGACCGAAGGTTGCGCCGACCAGATCGTTCTCTCGTTTCTGAATAGCGAGGTCGCGGAACGGTATATTCGGCGCGCCGCCTTTTAGCTTCGTCCAGTTGCGCCCACCGTCGACTGTAAAGAACACACCAAACTCCGAGCCAACAAACAGCAACTCTGGCTTGACGTGGTCTTGGACGACGCGCCACAGAATATGGCGCTCGGGCAAGTTGCCGCTGATCGAGCGCCAGCTTCGACCGCGGTTTTCGCTTTTGAGTATGTACGGCGCGAAATCGCCGCTCTTGTGATCGTCAACGACCACGTAGACGGTGTCGGCATCGTACAGGTCTGCTTTGATGTCGTTGACAAAAAAGCGCGCCGGGACACCGGGGAGGCGATCGATGCGTCGCCAGTTGGCGCCGCCGTCTTCGGTCACCTGGATCAGGCCGTCGTCGGTGCCGGCGTAGATCACATTGGCATCGATCGGCGACTGCGAAATGTTGACGATCGTGTTGAACCGCGACATCGCGTAAAGATCCCACGGCGAGTCATAGCTCCACGTGCGGCCCATCAGCGGTTGCCGAACGCGGTTTTCGTTGCGCGTGAGATCCGGCGAGATCGCCTCCCACGTGTCGCCGCGATCATCCGAGCGCCAGAGGCGCTGGCTGGCAAAGAAAATGGTCTTCGAATCGTGCGGGCTGATCAGTATCGGCGCGTCCCAGTTGTAGCGCTCGGACGGTTCATTCTCACCGGCTTGTGGCCGAATGTAGACCGACTCGCCGGTAGCCTTGTCGAAACGGGTCAGGTTGCCCTGCTGCCATTCGGCATAAATGATGTTCGGGTTGTCCGGATCGGCGGCCGACTGATGGCCGTCGCCAAACAACGTGATGAACCATTCCTCGTTGGTGATCCCGTGGATGCTGGTCGTACGCGACGGGCCACCGTGGCTGTTGTTGTCCTGCGTGCCGCCGTAAATGTTGTAGAACGGCTCGTCGTAGTCGACCGCGACCTTGTAGTACTGCGTGATCGGCATGTTTGCCACAAAGCGCCATTTCTCGCCGAGATCAAAGCTTTCGTAGATGCCGCCATCGGTACCGACCAGCAGGTAGTCCGGATCGGTCGGATCGAACGCCATCGCGTGGTGGTCGCTGTGCTTGGAGTCGTGCGACAGGTTTTCGAAGGTCTTGCCGCCGTCGTTGGTGACGTGCATTTGCACGTCCATTTGGTAGACGCGGTCGAACGCGTGCGGGCTCGCGAAAATCTCGTTGTAGTAGTGCGGACCGGTACCGCCCGAGATGTAGTCGTTGCGCTTCTCCCAGGTGTCGCCGCCGTCCGCCGAGCGGAAGAAACCGCCGCTGCGATTAGCAAGCTCGATGGTCGCGTAGATTACGTCCGGATTTTGCGGAGAAATTGCCAGGCCAGTCTTGCCGAGGTTCTCATCGGGCAGACCGCTCGAGAGTCGCCGCCACGTCGCTCCACCGTCTTCGGATTTGTGAATGCCGGTGCCTGGACCGCCATCCATCAACACCGCAACGTTGCGAAAGCGCTGCCAGGAGACGGCATACAGCACGTCTGGGTCGCGCGGGTCCATGTGGACTTCGGAGACCCCGGTGTAGCCGTCGTCGGTATCGTCGTTGCCGAGACCGTCGCCAAGGATTTTCTCCCAGCTCTCGCCGCCGTCGGTGGTCTTGAAGAGGCCGCGCTCGCCGCCGGCCGACCACAGCGGGCCTTGCGCGGCGACGTACACGACGTTCGAGTCGCGAGGGTCGACGCGGATCATGCCGATGTGCTCGGAGTCTTCGAGGCCCATGTTCTCCCAGCTGGCGCCGCCGTCACGGCTGCGATAGACGCCGGAGCCGTAACCGACGTGGCGACCGCTGACGTTCTCGCCGGTACCGAGCCAAATCGTCGTCGAGTCGTTGGGATCGATGGTCAGGCAACCAATGGAATAGGCGTCTTCGTTGTCGAAGATCGTCGACCACGTTGTGCCGGCGTTCTCCGTTTTCCAGACGCCGCCGGAGCCGACGCCGACGTACCAAGTGCTTTGGTCGTTCGGATCGATCGCGATGTCCGAGATGCGTCCGGCCATCAGCGCCGGTCCGACGCTGCGCCACGCGAGACCATTGAAGGTCGACTCGTTGAAACCCGGTGCGGGTTCGTCGTCGTCCTGGGCCTGTACGTTCGAAAGACTCAGCGCAGCCAAAGCCACACCGAGCAGCCAGCAATTCTTGAGCATGAGCACACCTTCTTGTTCGAGTCTGTTTGTGCGAGCGAGGGACCTCGCCGATGCCCATAGTTTAGACGGATTTGCCGTTTTTTTCCGTCCGCCGGCGCTATTCACACGGCGGTCACGCGATCGACGGACAATCGACACATGACTATGCGGTTCGCCCTTGCAACGGGAATCGGCGCAACGCTGCTTTGCAGTGCAGCATTAGCGCAGAGACAGGATTCGCCACTGATCAATTCGCCGTGGCCGATCAGCCATGCTGGCCATGCCAAGCAGGCGTCGACGGCGCTGGTCGGCCCCACCGGAACGAGCGTTGCCGTGCAACGGCGCTTTTTCAAAGAGGATGCCGGCGAGTTTTTCGGCACATCGCCTTTTCATGTCATCGGCTCGCAGCGCTACCGCGACGCCCCGAACGCCCGGGCACTGTGGGGAGCATCGCTAACCCACGTCTACAAATACATCATCGACGGTGATCGATTCGCCTACATCGACAGTGCCGAGCTGTCGCGATTTCCAGTATCGGTGGCCTGGAATCTGTTTGGACTGTCCGGGCCGGACCGCATCGTCGTGCCGAGTCCGTTCGGTTTGCGCGTGCGCAGCGCAAAGGGCAGCGTCTGCGCCGGCAAAACGCCGGCACTCTTGATCTACGCCGACGGCGAAAGCGCCGATTCGCCGCTGGCCTGCGTCGGTAAATTCGAGTTTACGGCGCAGCGGCTGAATGAAGCCTGCGGGTTCCGACGCGCGGTGCTCGGCACCACCGGCGTGTCAACGGGGGTCATGCCAGGCGGCGAGGTCGTGATTATGCTGTCCGACGATCGCGGCTTTGGCCGGTCAAAAAAACGCGAGACGTACGCGGTGGTCATCAACAACGCGCTGACCGACATTGTGACCTGCGAGCGCATCGGCGAGACGTCGACGAGCAACGCCTATCCGTCCGAGCGCGTTGCGCCGAATCGCACGCGCCTGTACCTCGCGACGGAAATCGAGCTGCTGTTCGTCGACTACGTCGAAGACGAGCGGCGCATCGAGGTGGCCGCGCGCATGCCGCTGCCGCTGCGGGGGCGCACCGGCACCACGCCGACGTTATTCGATGCCGGCGGCGATCGCTTCGTCATTCTCGTTGACGGTCGCTGCGCGGTGGCCAAGGTGTTTACCGGCGAGATTCGCTGCAGCAAGGATGCAACGCGCGGCTCGCAGCTGGTGGCCGTGCGGCGCGACCCGCGCAATCCGGAAGTGATCGTGACGGACCTGCCCGCATTTATCGATACGGTCGAGAACTCGCCAGCGGTTTGGCGCGAACATGTCGTTGTCGCAAACTACACCGGCTATACGCCGGACGGTAAACGCGACGGCAAACCCGACGTTGCCCGCGGCGTCGTCAAGCTCAGCTGGAACCCGGGCCGCGGTCGGTTCGACATCGACTGGCAACGATCCGACCTTCAAATCAGCGGCGTGCCAACGATCAGTGGCGGCGCCGGTCTGGTCTACAGTTCCGGCGCCGAGGACGACGGTCAGACGTATTTCTATGGACTCGCGCTAGACGACACCGGTGCGCGGCGCGGTGGCGATACCGTCGTTCGAGTCGCGGTCGGGCCGGCCTTCGAGACTGAGCGCAAGGCGCGCGATCAGGTGTTCGACGCCGGCAACAACACGCTGATCAACGATGACGGCAGCGCGATCTTTCCCGGCGGTGAGGTGCTCGTGCGGATTAGGTAATGCGCCAGGGCTGGCTACGACAGCAGCCGCACCTGACGCGCTTCGCTACCGAACTCGACCGGCAAGCTCGGCTCGAGCCCCAGCGCCAGCCACTCGGCATCGAAATCGTTCCACAGCGATTCGCGCGGATCGGTGGAATGCGCGACCGGCAATAGCCGCAGCTCCAGCGGCGCCGATTCAATGTGATTGGCGATCGCGAGTACCGTGCGTGACGGCACCACTGCATCGTCGAGGCCAACACCAAGAAAGCACGGCGCTTTGAGTCGATTGGCAAAGTGCAGCGCGTCGTAATACGCCATCGTGTCGCGCGCTTGATCAGCGAGGTGTGGCGCTGCCTCGAGGTAGCGTTTCAGCTCGAGCGACGAGCCCGCTTCGGCGAGCCGCACGCGTTCGGTATGCCAGCCGAGCGTCGGTTGGCCGACCGCGACCATCGCAAGATCGGGCACCAGGGCGCCGGCCATCAACGCCAGCGCGCCGCCAAAGCTAAAGCCCTGCAGCACCGTACGTGTTGCTCGCCAAGACAGCAGCAAGCGACCGACGCGTATCGCTTGAACGACGTCGGCTACCGCGCCGCGCAGCACGCTGGCATGCGGTGCTTCGATGCCGGTGAGCACATAGCCGTCCGGTGCGCGGACGACGCCCGCTGAGCGGCCAAAGCCGCGAACGTCGAGGCCCAGCACGTGATAGCCCGCCAAGGCCCACTCGATCATCACGTCATACTGTGAGTTGTAGCCGTGCGTATGCACGATCAGCGGCCGCGGCTCTGGATGATCGTGCGCGAGGAGGTAACCGAGAATCTGCTGGCCGCCCAGCGACGTGAACGACAGTTTGTCCAGCGTGAGGCCGGGCCGTGGCGAGCTGCCGCGTTGACTGAGCGGCGCCGGCGCAATTTCACTTAATGAGTCGAGCGTCGCGTCCCACAGCAAATCAAAATCGGTCGGTTCGCGCCGCATCGGCTTGAACGCTCGAATTGCCGTTATGCTCATCGTCGCTGTTCCGCTGTCAAACTTCATGGCATCGTCAGCGCCATGGAGACGCTCGATGCGACGCTAAACGCGCTGGTCGATCATAGCGCATGGAATGGAATGCGGCGCGACCGACTGATTTTGTTTCTCGAATCGGCAACGCTGCGCCATTTCGAAGCCGGCGAGACGCTGTTCCAGCAGTATCATCCCGCGACCAATTTCTACCTACTGGTCGATGGCGAACTCACCAATCTAGGCGCGGCCGTGGCGCCGGGCGATACCCTGAGTTTCGGACCGACCGAGCGACGCTTTGCGCCGGTAGGCTGGTCCGGCTTTCTCGCACCGCAACGTTATGGCACGACCACGGTTGCCAGTCGCGACAGCACGCTGCTGGCATGGCCGCACGCGGCCCTGTCCGGATTCTTCTATGCCGACCCCGAACTCGCTATCCGCTGCTTCGATCTGGTGCTGGCTGGCGTGACCGGACAGGTCGTCGACCTCAGGGCTCGTCGCGTCGACGAACTCGGCCTCGAGTACGCGGCAGAACTAGCGCGCTATTCGGCCACGACGCCGCCGCTGGTCGGCCCAGCCGTCGGCACCTTGCGGCGGTCGGCGTTTTTCTCGCGCTTTGACGACGCCACCGTTGCCAAGCTCGCCGAGAGCGCCAAGGCGCAGCTGTTCGAGCCGGGTTCGGTCATTTGTCGGCAGGGCGATGCAACTGGCGGACTCATGCTGCTCGCCCGCGGCCGCTGTGAGTTGACCTTCGAGGACGGTTCTAAGCAGCTGCCGTTTCGCACGCTGGAACGTCAAGTCGGTTTAATCGCCGGACTCCCGGCGGCCGCCGAGGAGTTTGTCGCCGAGGCAACCTGCGTTGCGCAAACGCCGTGCTGGGTTTATCAGTTGCCGCAGGCCGCGCTGCGTCGGCAGATGCTGAGTGATCCGGAATTCGGGCGCGCGTTTCAGCAGCGCCAGCTCGCGCGTCTGTCGGGACTGCTGTCGAGTTTGCGTGTGGTCAGCGGCGTCGGTGCTGCGGAGCCGGAGGCGGCTGCCGTCGCAAGCCTGATCGCGAATCAGCAAACCCGATTGCCGGTGACGTCGGCGCTGTACCGGGTGCCGCATCTGCTGGCGGACAAACTGACGCACGCCAACGCGTTTGCGACCCTCGCGACGATCGTCGAGTCCGGCAGCTACGAAGAACGCTTGATTGCCGGTCAATGCCGCTCGCTGACTCGCTCGCTGGCCGCCGAGCACGAATTTTTTCAAACCATTCTCGAGACCTGCGAGCGCGTGATCAGTGCGCCGGACGACGAACCCGCGGACGCCGTCAGGGCCCATTGCGATCGCGGCGTATTAACTGCCTTCGCGTACCTTGAGACCGATGTGGCCGGGCTCGACGAACTTCCGGCAACGCCCGGTCACGTGTTTGTGCTCAACCATCTCGCGTGTCCCGAGTACTACGAGCTGCCCAACCGTTACCACTTCTCGTTCGATACCGCGTTCGTCGCCGCGCAGCTTTTTCGCCACTACGGCGCGAGCGCGCTGCGGGTCGTACGGGAGAGCCCGGACGCCGAATTCGGCCACAACCTTTTTTATCGTCGGCTCGGTCATGTGACGGTGCCAACGGTTGAGTCCGGCGTTGCCGACATCAGCGACGATGAGCTGGCCGAACGGCGTCGCGCTGCTGGCCAGCGTTTCATCGAGCAAGCCGCCGCGACGCTGCACGCCGGGCTGAATGTCGTGGTTTGCCCGGAAGGGCAGAGCCAGCGTGTCGAGCAGTCGCCGGCCCACTTTCACAGCGGTGCGTTCCGACTTGCTCAAGCGGTCGGGGCAAAGGTGATTCCGGTGTGCCTTGCCGGTTTTCACCGGCGCTTCAAAGACGGGCCGCTGCTCGCCCGCGTTCTGCCGCCGCTCAGCCCCGATTCGGCGGCGAGCGCCCGCGAATTGGCCGAGCTATGTCGCTCGCAAATGGCCGCCGCGCTGCTGCCATTGCTCGAGTCCGCCGAGCGACCGGCCCGTTTACCGAACCGCAGCGATTCAACATAACGCGCCCTCAAGCTTTATTAACTGCGGGCCGATAACGACTGTCGACAGTCCACGCTCGAGGCAGCGCATGGCAGCGCGCGGCAGCCACAGCCCGGTGCACGAATCGCCGTACTCGAAACAACTCGAGCGCGGCTTTAATGCGTTGCGCTTTGCGCCGGGCTTAGAAGTCGAGTTTCGCCAGCAGTACCTGCGCTCGATTCGCCGCCGAGTCGTTACGTGCATCGTCATTTTGATCAGTTTCTCCGTGCTGGCGGCAATCGAGAATCGCGGCGGTAGCGCCGCGCCGCCCGACTCGCTGCTGCAGGATCTGCGCGTATTCGTCGTGCGCCCGCTCAGTGTGTTTCTGCTGCTGTCGGCGTTCATCGGTGCGCTGTACGAACGTGTCTGGCTGAATTCGACGCCGGTGATTCTCTGCATCATTGGACTGATCGGCGGCTACTCCACCGCCGAGTACGTTGCCGGCGGTAACCTGCACGCGTTCATCGCGATGGTGTCCGGCCTTCTCGGCACGTTTTTGCTGCTGGGCCTGTTGTTTTGGCAAACGCTCGTTGTCGCAACGCTCATCGGCGTTGGCTATTTCGTTAGCCTGTCATTGGCCGCGGCGCCGCCGGACGTCATTCGATTTGAGGCTGCCGTGCTGGTTGCGATGACTGGACTTGCCTTGGTGTTTGTCTATCACCTCGAACACAGTTTGCGCGAGTCGTTCCTGCAGCGCCGCGTACTGCAGGATCTCGGCGAATACGACGCCATGACAGGGCTCAAGAACCGGCGCGCTTTCGATGTCGCGCTGGAAGCGCTGTGGCGCCAGGCGCTGCGCGACAAAGCGAACTTGGGCCTATTGATGGTCGATATCGATTACTTCAAAGCCTACAACGATTACTACGGCCATCAGGCCGGCGATCGGTGCCTCGGCGCTATCGGCGCCATCATTGCGCGCACGAGCCGTCGGCCGCTCGATGTGGCGGCCCGCATCGGCGGCGAAGAATTCGCCGTATTGCTCTACGGTGCCGGCCCGGAGCACCTCGCGGCGATCGCTGACCAGATCCTCTGCGATGTGCAGCTGGCAAAGATTCCGCACCAACGCTCGACCATTAGCGACCGGATCAGCGTCAGTATTGGCGTCGGTCAGGTAACGCCGAAAATGGGCCGCAGCCCGGCAAGCCTGCTGCAATATGTCGACGAAGCGCTGTACGAGGCCAAGGACGCAGGCCGCAATCGCGTCGTGTTCCGCGATCGCGGCTACGACAAACTCGTCACCGGCGTATTTCAGGCCGATGTCAAAAAGACCGCCCCGGGCACGCCCAGGGCGTCTCGTTAGCCGTCGCGCAGCTGGCGAGCAATCGGCAGTCCCGTGATCACCTGACCCGTCGCCGCCGCGATGGCATTGGCCAACGCCGGTGCCGCCGGTGGCGTACCCGGTTCGCCGACGCCGGTTGGCGCCTCGCCCGAATCGACGATGTGCACGTCGATCTTAGGCATCTCGTGCATGCGCAGCGGCCGGTAAGTGTCGAAGTTCTTCTGATCGACGATCCCGTCCGTCAGCGTAACGGCTTCACGAAGCGCCGACGACAGGCCGTAGCCGATGCCGCCTTCCATCTGCGCCCGTACGACGTCCGGCGTTACCGCGATGCCGCAGTCAACCGCGCACGTGATCCGCTCGATACGCAGCTCGCCGTCGGCGGCGACCGAGACTTCGGCAACCTCCGCGACGTACGAGTTGAACGATTTGTGCACGGCAATTCCGCGACCGCGACCAGGCTCGAGCGTCTGACCCCACCCGGACGCTTCAGCGGCTTTGTTCAAGACCCCGAGATAGCGCGGTTGATCGGCGAGCAGCTCGCGGCGCAGCTCGAGTGGATCGCGATCGATCTCCCGCGCCAGTTGATCGAGGAAGACCTCGGTCGCATAGGCGGTGTGGGTGTGTCCAACCGAGCGCCACCACAGCACCGGCACGCCGGTCGACGCTAGGTGCAGATCGACGCGCATGTTCGGAATGGCGTACGGCAAGTCATTGGCGCCTTCGACCGCCGAGTTGTCGATGCCGTTCTCCATGAAGGCCTCAAATGGCGTGCCTTTCAGGATCGACTGCGACACGATCCGATGGTCCCACGCGGTGATGCGGCCGTCGTCATCGACGCTGGCGCGCACCCGATGCAGCGCCATCGGGCGGTAGCGACCGCCGGTAATGTCATCTTCGCGAGACCAAATCAGCTTCACCGGGGCACTGCCCGACTGCGCCTTGGCAATACTGACCGCCTCGGCAACGAAATCGCTGTCCGGCACCGCCCGACGTCCGAAGCTGCCGCCGGCGTACTGCGTATGGATTCGCACGTTTTGCGGCGCGACCCCGGCGATTTGTGCGGCGATGTTTTGGTCGACGGTTTGCAGCTGCGAGCCAGTCCAAATATCGACCTCGCCGTCGCTGATCTCGACCAGGCAATCGAGCGGTTCCATTGGCGCGTGGGCCAGGAAGGGAAATTCGAACTCGGTGCTGAGCGTGCGCGCCGCCTGATCGATTGTCGCAAGCGCATTGCCGTCGTTGCGCGCGACCAAGCCGGTCTCATTCAGTAGCGCGGCGAAGTCGCGGCGGATCTGGGCGCTGCTGCGTTGCTCGGCACCAGCCTCATCCCATTCGACCGTTAGCGCCGCGCGACCGCGCGTAGCGCTGAAATAGCTGTCGGCAAGCACCGCGACGCCACGCGGTACCTCGACAACCTCGAGAACGCCCGGTACTGCGAGCGCGGCGGCCGCGTCGTACGACGCGACGCTCGCGCCAAACTTCGGCGGTCGCAGAATCACGGCGGTGCGCATACCCGGTCGGGTAAGGTCTATTGTGAATTTGGCGCTGCCATCCGTCTTGCCGGCCGAATCGAGTCGCGGCAGGTGCGTCCCGATCAACGTGAAATCGGCCGGATCCTTCAAGTTTGGCTCCACCGGTGCCGTCATGGCCGCGGCGGCTTCGGCCAGCTGTCCGAAACTGACCTCGCGGTTGTCACCAACGACACGGCCGGCCTCGACACGCGTCGCGGCGAGGTCGGTTTGCCAGCGCTCGGCTGCGGCGGCCCGCAGCATCTCGCGCGCCGATGCTGCGGCGGTACGCAGTTGGGTCCAGCTGTTCGCGATCGATGTTGAGCCGCCGGTACCCTGGACAGGGCCGAAAAACAGGTTGTTGTAGCGGCTGGAGTCGGCCGGCGCGAACTCCGTTCGCATCTGGCTCCAGTCAGCGCCAATTTCCTCGGCGACGATCGCGGCAAGCCCAGTTGTGACGCCTTGGCCTTTGTCGAGGTGCTTGGCGACGACGGTGATGGTGTTGTCGCTGGCGATTTTGACGAAGGCATTCATCGTCGACTCGATAATCTCGGCCGAGTCGACCGCGGTGCCTGTAGCGGCCGGTTTGTCGCTGCAGCCAACGGCAAAACCGGCGCTGCCGAGCGACACGACTTGGATAAAGCGGCGCCGGTTCATGTTGACGTTGCTGGCGGTGCTCATGCGTCGCCCTCCGAGACTTTGTCGGCCGCGCGATGAATCGCGGCCCGGATACGGTGATACGTCGCACACCGACAAAGGTTGCCGGTCATTTGCCGGTCGATGTCCTCGTCCGTTGGCTGCGGGTTGGCGGAGAGTAGCGCTGTCGCGGCCATGATCTGGCCGCTTTGGCAATAACCGCACTGCACGACGTCGAGTTCGCGCCAGGCATCGCGGATGGCGACCGCGGCCGGGCTGTCGAGACCTTCGATCGTCGTGACGTTGCGATCGGCGACTGCCGAGACGGGCAGCACGCAGCTTCGGGTTGGGCTACCGTCGATGTGAATGGTGCAGGCGCCGCATTGGGCGATGCCACAGCCGAATTTGGTGCCGGTTTTCTCGAGGTCTTCGCGTAGGACCCAGAGCAACGGTTTGTCGGCCGGTGCATCAACACTGACCGGCTGACCATTGAGCGTAAAGCGAATCGCCATGCATCTCCCTCCGAATGACGGACGCGTCGCGGCGGATGGCGACGCGTCGTATGGCGGTGTGCGCAGCGCGGCGCACCCTCATCCAGAGACTACACCCAAAGGCGCTCGCTGGGGATTCGCAGATTTAGTCGGATTCGTTATATCGCGTGAATGCCTTAGACAGCGTTGCACCGGCGCCGTGGAGGCGTCGGATCGGCGCAAAAAACAAAGGCGGGACCGACCGCGTGCCGGCCCCGCCATTGGTCCCCCTAAGTCGCGCTCGCTTGCGTACTCGCGCTCTATCGCTGCCGTCGGCGGCGCATGGCCAATGCACCAAGACCGGTCGCCAGCAATACCAGTGCACCGGGTTCCGGTACGTCGGTGGTGGTGACGCAGCCGCCATGCCCCGGGCGCGGCTGGCAGCGGCGGCCGTCGTTGTGCGTGTCGTACCAGCCGTTACGACGGGCAACGTATGCATGGATGCCGGCCGCATCGCCTTCAATCCATTGATTGAACGACGGGTGAAACCAAATGCCGATCAGCGGTCCGAACGCAACGCCGGTCCCGGCCAGTTGGCTGTTGATGCTGGCGGCATTTAGCGCGAGCGTGCTGATGTCTCCGCTCGTTGTGTAGGCGTCCGCAAAAAAGCCGAGAAACTGCGTGGTTTGCCAGCTCGCGTTATTGTTGCGGCCGTTGTACGCATACGCCCAGACGTCCTGCGTGTCCTGATCGAAATACAGGATCGCGAGTTCGTCATCGGCGCGCTTCGGATTCGGGCCGTCGCTGACCACCAGCCAACCGCCTTCGGCCACCGCGCCGTCGTAGTCGACCGTAAACGTGAAGTCCTCCGTCATGCTGTCGTACGACAGGCGAATCGAGTCGTAGGCGCCGCCGCTGCCGCCGCCAAACGGGTTACCGCTGGCGCTTTCGTATTCAAAAATCGGTCCGGCGTGAGCCGTAGCCGTCAAAGCCGTCGTTGCGATGACGGCGAGCAAGGGTCGTACTGCGTGCATGAGTCGGAGATCCCGTGATCGATGACTTGTTGGTACCGTTAGCAAGGCCTGTGCCAGACGGGGTTTTCGCATTCGGTTCAGCGGCTTAACGACACCGCGACAGGTTGCTGTCATAGTTCTGTCATAAATCTGTAAGTGCCCCCGACGCCCTGGCGACATAATCGAAGGGCACCGCGAGCGGTGCTACGCTTCGCGCCATTCGACGCAACGGTGTGCTGCTTTGTCTTACTCCGCCCACAGCCACGAGATCGATGCACGCAACGCGTCGATCCTCATCGACATCAACGGTGAGCTGATCCCGCGCGACGCGGCGAAGGTCTCGGTCTTCGATTCAGCATTCATGCTCGGTGACGGCATCTGGGAAGGGTTGCGCGTGCATCACGGGCACATCGCTTTTCTCGATCGACACCTCGATCGACTCTGGCATGCCGCGAAAGCGCTGGACTTCGATCTCGGCGTCACGCGTGCCGAATTGACCGAGCGGCTCTACCGCACCTTGGCCGCCAACGACATGCGCGACGGCGTGCACGTACGGCTCATGGTCAGTCGCGGCGTGAAATCGACGCCGTACCAGGATCCACGGGTCACCATCGGGCCGCCGACGATCGTCATCATTGCTGAGTTCAAGGAATCGACGTCGGCTGCCGACGAGCGTGGTCTCGCGCTGTTTACCGTGCACGTTCGTCGTGGCTACGCCGACGTTCAGGATCCCACGCTGAACACGCACTCCAAGCACAACTGCATTGCCGCCTGCATTCAAGCGGCCAAGGCGGGCGCCGACGAGGCACTGATGCTCGATCCACACGGTTTCGTGGCGACCTGCAACAGCACGCACTTTTTCATCGTGCGGGGCAGCGAGGTCTGGACGTCGACCGGCAACTACTGCCTCGACGGTATTACTCGCCGCGTCGTCATCGAACTCTGCGAACGCCACGCAAGGATCGTTCGGCAACGCAACTTTACGCTCGCCGACGTCTACAGCGCCGATGAGGCTTTCGTCACCGGCACGTTCGCCGGCCTGACACCGGTGACGAGCGTCGATGGACGCACGATTGGTAACGGCGCGCGACCGGTCATGGCCGAATTGCGCGCTCACTACGCGGCGTTGATCGATGCCGAGTGTGGCGGCGGGTCCTCGTGAGCCAGCCAACGCAAATCGCGATGTGGTCCGGACCGCGCAATATCTCGACGGCCATGATGCGCTCGTTCGAGGCGCGCGGTGACTGTGAGGTTGTCGACGAGCCGTTCTATGCGGCGTACCTCGCCGCCAGCGGCGCCGAACACCCGCTGCGCGACGCTGTGCTCGCAAGCCAGGCCACCGAACCGGCAGCGGTAGTCGACGGGCTCGGCCGGCCGCTCGCCGACGGTCGAACGCTGCAGTATCAAAAGCAGATGGCCCATCACATGGTGTTTGCGATCGACGAGGCGTGGCTCGGCACGGTACGCCACGCGTTTCTGGTTCGCGATCCGGCGGCCATGATTGCGTCGTATCTCACGATGCGCACCAGCGTGGTCGCAGACGACCTCGGGTTGGCGCGGCAACGCGAGATCTACGAATCGGTCGTCGCCCGTACCGGTCAGACTCCGCCGGTGGTCGATGCGGCCGACGTTTTGCGCGACCCGCCAGCGGTGCTGGCCGAGCTCTGCACGTCCCTCGATGTCGCTTACTCCCCGGCGATGCAAGCCTGGCCGCCGGGACGGCGGCCGAGCGATGGCGTGTGGGCGCCGCACTGGTACGCCGCTGTCGAGCGCTCGACGGGTTTCGCGCCGTACGTCGAACGCGAGGCCAAGCTGCCGCCGGCGGCACTCCGCGTGTTGGCAGACTGCGAACCGGACTACCGGTTCTTTTTCGATCGCCGTATCGGTGCCTAGCTTGCACCTCGCGCGCCGCCTGCCGAGCTAATCGTCGTTGCTCGGCAAGATTGCGCGCAGGTACCATCGGCGGCCTCGTAGACCACAGCTTAGGCCAGTGAACATGCGTGTTCGTGCTTCCGTGTTGGCGATCGTCGGCGTGTTGTTCGGCGGTTGCGCAGCAACCCCAACGCCAGCGATCGAGGAGCCGCCGCCGCTTGTCGTCGATGCGTCGATACAGCATCGGCTCGATGTGCAGGTCAACACCAAAACCGCGCGCAACGTGATCTTGTTCATCGGTGACGGCATGGGTGTCGCCACGGTGACGGCGGCACGCATCTACGCCGGCCAAGAACGCGGCGAGAGCGGCGAAGAGAACGCGTTGTCGTTCGAAAAAATGCCGCACCTCGCGTTGCTCAAGACGTACACGACCAATTCGCAGGTATCCGATTCGGCCGGCACGGCGACGGCCATGCTGACCGGTATCAAGACCCGCTCCGGCGTTATCAATGTCGCGCCCAACGTTGCGCGCGGCGACTGCGCGAATGCGCACCGCAATCGGCTCGAAAGCTTGGCCCGGCAGGCCGAAACGCGCGGCATGCTAACCGGCGTCATCAGCACCGCACGGATCACCCACGCAACGCCAGCCGCTGTCTACGCGGTTTCGCCGGAGCGCAACTACGAAAGCGATCGCGATATTCCCATCAGCGCTCGCAACGAATGCGCCGATATTGCGCGACAGTTGATTGGTTTCAACGCTGGCGATGGGCTCGATGTCGTGCTCGGCGGTGGCTACAGCGAGTTCGTCGGCACGGCGCTTGGCGGCGATCGGGTCCGTGAAGACGACAATCTCGTGGCCAAGTGGCTGGCGGCGGCGCGCGGCCGGCAGTTTCTGTCAACGCGTGAGGAGCTGGCAGCCGCGTCGACTCGCGGGCAGTGGTTCGGTCTCTTCAGCCGTTCCCACCTGAGCTTCGAAGTTCAGCGCGCCACGGACAGCGCGCAGCCGAGCCTCACCGACATGACCATGCGGGCGTTGGATTGGTTTGCCGACAAAGAGGACGGCTATTTCTTGGTTGTGGAGGCAGGTCGGATCGACCACGCTCACCACGCCGCGCGCGCTGGGGTCGCACTGGCGGAGACCGTCGAATTCGCGCGCGCCATTGACCAGACGCTGGCGCGCGTGGACACGGCCGACACGCTGGTGCTCGTTACCGCCGATCATTCGCATACCTTGAATATCGGCGGCTATCCAACGCGGGGTAATCCGATCCTGGGCTTGGTGACGACCAACGACGCCCGCGGCGAGCCGAAGGCGCAGCCCGAGCTCGCCGCTGACGGTCAGCCGTACACCACGTTGACGTATGCTAACGGTCCCGGAGCGCCGGCCGCGCCGCGTGCTCGGCCGCGTCCCGAGACCGGACTAGCCGCCGTGCAGCAGGCGGCAATTCCGACCGGCAGTCGCGGTCTGGACGGGCGTTTCCGCGGCAGCGAAACGCACGGTGGCGTGGACGTCGCGCTGTATGCAGTCGGGCCGTGGTCGCACCTCGTTGGCGGCGTGCTCGAGCAGAACGCGGTCTACCACATCATGCGTCACGCGCTCGGCTTCGATCGCCCAACGGAATAGACCTGGCCTATAGCGCCGATACAAACGATTCATTTTCAGTCGACCGACGCCCCGAGTATCGTCCGCGCTCGCATTCTCCAAGCCTCAGGGGTCTCACCATGTTCCAATCACGCGAAGGACAGCGCGTCCCAGACGTAACCTTCCGGACCCGCCGCGATCACGAGTGGGTCGAAGTCTCCAGCAACGACATTTTTGCCGGCAAAACGGTCATCGTTTTCTCGCTGCCCGGCGCCTTCACGCCGACGTGCTCGTCGTCGCACGTGCCGCGCTTCAACCAGCTCGCGCCGGCCTTCAACGAGCTCGGTGTCGACGACATCGTTTGTATTTCGGTCAATGACGCGTTCGTCATGAACGAGTGGCGCGAAGAGCAGAGCGCGCATCGCCTGACGTTCCTGCCGGACGGCAACGGTGAGTTCACCGACAAGATGGGCCTGCTCACGGGCAAGGAAGATCTTGGATTCGGCAAGCGTTCGTGGCGCTACTCGATGCTGGTGCGCGACGGCGTCATCGACAAGATGTTCATCGAGGAAGAGATTCCCGGCGATCCGTACAGCGTGTCCGACGCCGACACGATGTTCGAATACCTCGCGCCCGGTGCGGCTAAGCCGCTCGACGTCACGGTGTTCTCGCGCAAGGGCTGCGGCTTCTGCGCCAAAGCGAAGGACCTTCTGACCGAGCGCGGTATCGCGTATGAAGAGCTGACGCTGAACCGTGACTACACCGATCAGACGCTGCGTGCAGTCACCAACCGCACCAGCTTCCCGCAGGTGTTCATCGGCGGCCAACACATTGGCGGTGCCGACGAGCTAGAAGCTTGGCTCGCACAGAACTCACCTGCCAAAGCCGCGTAAGTCAGCGATAAGCGTGACGAGAGGCCGACCCTGGCGACAGGGTCGGCTTTTTTTATGGTGGCGGCGACTCGGTTCGCGACGCGCGCAGCATTTCTCGTACGTAGCGCACCGGCGGCGAGCCGTACGACAACACTTCGTCGTGATAGCCGCGCAACGAAAACTGCGGGCCGTCCAGCGCTTCAATGTCACGCCTGAGTTCGGCGTGCTGCTGGAAGCCGACGAAATAGGTCGATAGTTGCGCCGACGTGAGCTGCGCGCGGACCCACTTGCCGGCCGCCTCGCGCTCTTCTTGAAAACCGCCTTCGATCATCAGCTGCAGCGCTTCGTCGCGCGACATCGCATCGACGTGCACGGCCTGATCGAGAATTGCGTTGATTACCGCGCGCAAATACCATTTGAGTTGAATTAGCCGCATCAGCGGATCGCCGTCGTAATAACCGGCATCGATCATGACGTGCTCCATGTAGACGGCCCAACCTTCGATAAACGGGCCGGACTGCAGCACCGCCCGCAGCGTCGATGGGTATTGGTTGGAATGTGCGAGCTGCAGGTAATGACCCGGCATCGCCTCGTGGATCGTCAGGTTGTGAACCGAGCGGTGGTTGTACTCGCGCAGAAATCCCGTCGTTTGCGCGTCGGTCCAGTCGTCGGGGATCGGCGATACCGCGTAGTAGGTCGCCAGTCCCTTGTCGAGCGGTCCCGGTGAGTCGCAGTAGGCGAGCGAGATGCCGCGCCGAAACTCCGGCATCAGGATTATTTCTAGCGGGTCGTCCGGTACTCGGACCAAGTCTTTCTCACGGACGAACGCCGTCGTCGCGCGCAGCGCGGCACGAGCGGCGTCGACCACGCCGTCGCGCGCTGGCTTGTCGGCATACGCGACTTCCAGTGCGGCGCGAATGATCGCCTGCTTGTAGGAATCGCTCGGTTCATCGGGGAATCTGGTCTGCGGGTATCGTTCGGCATAAACCTCGCGTGAGACCGCGTACATCTCGGCACGCACGCGCTGATACTCCTGTTCAGCGAGCCGGCGTACCGACGCCGCATTGAAATCGGCGTTCAACGCGAAACGCAGCTTGCGATTGTAGGCGGCAAGGCCGATGCGAAATTCCCCCGCTGCCTGCGGAACCAGCGTGTCGGCAAGCCAGGTTTCGTGCGCAGCGGCTGCCTCGCGCGCAGCAGCGATGGCTGCTTCGAGCTCATCGCGGGCCGCGGTGTCGAGTACCGCCAGCTGCGGCACGATCAACGCATCGACCAGACTCATCAGCCCGCGATGCTGCGCCAATGCCGTTTCGGCATGCACCTTCGGCACGCGCGCCGGCTGCAGTGACGCCCGCGTCGCTTCGAAGAACGCCGGCAGCGCCGCTAACCGCGCTGTCGCTGCCGTCAGTCGCTCCGGCAATGGCGCGAACTCGCGCGCCATCAACGAATAGATCGCGCTGCCGCTGAGCGCCGTGTAGTGCAGCGGATTCCAGGCCCAATCGGCGAATTCGTCGAGCTGCCACAGGCTGTACTCGAGTTCATGCGCGAGCAGCTCGGCGTCAATGCGCTGCGCCCGCGGCAAGGCCGCAAGGTCGAGCTCGGCTAAGCGCTCCCGTAATTCGCCGAGCCATTCGCGCCGTGCGGCGCGGCCGCTGGCGCTGACGTCGTCTAGGCTGGCGTCGAAGCGATGGTCGCCGATCTCGGTGCCGAGCACGGGATAGTGGCGCGCGAGTCCATCAAGAAAATCGGCGCTGATTGCGGTGAATGCGTCTTGCTCGTCGGCCAGCGCCAGGCCATGCAACGCAAACACGAAAACAGCGGCAGCGGCGATTCGAGCGCGTGGCCGCATGGGTCTATCTCCGCGGAGTTCGATAGACTGCAACGGTATCACGGGTGGGCAAAAACCGACGATGAAGCATTGCTGCGCGCTTAGCCGAGTTGCGGGCGCGTTTCTTCTGATCTGCGCGGTCAGCGCCGCCGCAGAACCGTACGACGACGTTCGCGCGGCATTCGTGGCGGGCGATCTGGACACCGCGGAGACGGCGATTCGAGCGCTGCTCGCCGAGAATCCGTTCGATCCGGATGCGCGGCTGCTCGAGGCCGAGTGGCTGCGCCAGCGAGGCTCGCTGGCGGAAGCGCGCGCGCGCCTGGTGCTGCTCACCGAAGCGTTTCCATCGCGACCTGAGCCGTTCAACAACCTTGCCGCGATGGCATTCGATGCCGGTGACCTGGCGGCGGCCGAGAGTTGGCTTGCGAAAGCCGTGGCGACCGACCCGGCCTACCGGCGCGTGCTTGAAAATCTCGATGCCTTACGGCGCGCGCGTGCCGCCAGCGCCTATCGTGAGCTGCTGCCAAACGCGGAAGCAGACGCGGCGCCGGCTCCGCTCACCACGTTTGATCGGTTTGCCGTGCCAGGCGTGTGTCCGGCGCCGGACCCGACGCCGTGAACTTGCGGCGACTCGTGGCGCTGCTGCTGCTCGGCCCGTGTGCGCCGGTGCTTGCCGCCGATGCTGATCGCGAGCTCGCCGCCGCCTTGCAAGCCATGCGCACTGGCGATTTCGCCAACGCCGAACTGCACGCGGCGGCCGCGTTGGCGTATGCGCCGGATTTCGCGCTGGCCGCGGCATTGCAGGTGGATGTTGCGCGGCTGAAAGCCGGTCTCGGTTCGCGTCTTGCCGGCGATCTCGACGATCTGGCCGACGACTCGGAACGACGCGCCTGGCTGCAGTGGCGGGACGAGGCCCGGCAGCGATCGTTGGCGTTGCGCGTCGGGACGTACGCCGCCGGCCTGCACGCGGTACCGGCGACAATCGACGAGCTGTTGATCGCCGAAACAGACCGCAGCCAGCTGCACGTAGTCACGCGCGGTGCCGACGGCTGGCGCGTTACCGTGACGCACTATTTGTCGATCGGCCGTCGCGGGATCGGCAAACAGCGCGCCGGCGATCGGCGCACGCCGCTGGGGCTGTACTGGATCGTCGATCGGCTGGAAGATCGTCAGCTACCGGCGCGCTACGGACCGCTGGCGTTCCCGCTGGATTACCCGAACGACTGGGACCGGCGCAAGCAGCGCCGCGGTGACGGGATCTGGTTGCACGGCACCGATCCGGCAACCTATGCGCGCCCACCGCGCGACAGCGACGGTTGCCTCGTGTTGTCCGATGAAGACCTGCTCAGTGTCCGCGAGCGCATCGTGATCGGTGAGACGCCCGTCATCGTTGCGCGGCGCTGGTCGTTTGCTGATCGGCCGTCGGCGTCAGACGAGCTGCCAGCCGTCCGCGCCGCGATCGACGCTTGGGTGCGAGCGTGGCAACGGGAATCGGGTGAACGGGCGCCGTCGAAGCTAGCGGTCGCCGAGCTGTTCGTGGCCGATTACCCCAGCGAGGCAGGGCTGGTTATGGCGCGGTTCCGGTTAATCGCCGACGTGGCCGGGGTCAGTCGGTCGACGCGCAAGCGCTTGTACCTCGCGCTAAGCGAGGCCGGACAGTGGACGGTGGTTGCTGACGGCAGCGGTTAGCCTGCTGCAAACAGCGTATCTAACGCTCCATCTCGACCAGCGCGTCGATCAGCTCGATGTATTCTTCATAGCTGCCGAGGCCCTGACTGATGTTGGCGTAGCGACCGTTGACGACGATCGCGGGCACGCCCGAGATCTTGTAGCGACGCGTGAGATCCATCGCGGTACGCAGCTTCTGGTCGACTTCGAAGGACTTCGCGGCCTGCGCGTAGTCGCTGGCTGATACGCCAAAACGCCCAAAGAACGTCTCGAGGGCCCGGTCGGTGGTGAGCTGTTTTTTGTTGACGTGAATTTCCGTGAAGAACTGGTCGTGAAATGCTTCGCGGTCTTTGAGCTTGCCGGACTTCTCGAGCACCTCGGCGGTGTAGAACGCCGCTGCGTGCTTTTTCAGCGTGTTGTTCCAGACTGCGGGCAAGCGCACAAACTCAACGTCGGCCGGGACGTTCTCCTCCCAGCGTTTGACGTACGGATCGAAGGCGAAACAGTGACCGCAGCCGTACCAGAACACCTCGACCACTTCGATCTTGTCGCTGCTGTGCACGGTCGGCTGCGTCGGAACCAGTTCGCGGTAGTGCGTGCCCGGCTTGAATTTGCTGTCCGGCTTCGGCGGCGCGGCCTGCGCGAGCGTCAGGTTGACGTCGGTCTCGGACGCGTCGGCAATGCCGCTGGACTCTTCGACGGTTTCGGCCGGCGTATCGGCGACCGCACTGACCGTCGCTTCGTCGGCCGGCGTCTCGGTGGCAGTGGCGACAGCCGCTTCAGTAGGAATGCTCGTTGTTGCCGGAGCCGCATCCGGTGCGTCGTTGCGCGCAGCAATGGCAAAGTAAGCGACGGCCGCGAGCGCAATGGCGACGACGGCGATGATCAGGTTACGCATCGTTGTAAGTCTCCCTACGTACGCTGCCTGAGACCCGCCCAGCCGGGGCGGAGTTCAGTCTCGCAAGCAGTTCGATCAATAAAGGCCCTGAATATAGCTGGCCAACGCGACAATATCGTCCTCGCTGAGCCCACTCGCAATATTGTTCATAATCTGGTTGCCGTCCGCGGAACGGCGTTCGCCTGACGCGTAGTCGCGCAGCGATTTGGCCGTATACGTCGCGTGCTGGCCACCGATTTTCGGGTACGCCGACGCCGGGTTGCCCTTGCCGCCCGGTCCGTGACAGGCGATGCACGCCGAGACCTGCTGCTCACCGTCGCCCGCTATGTAGAGTTTGCGGCCGCGCTCGACGAGCGCCGGGTCAGCGACTGACAGCTGCTCGGGTGCTAAGCCCTCGTAATACACCGCAAGGTCATTGATGCCGTCTTCGTCCAGGATCATCGCCTGACTGGTCATCAAGACATTGTTCCGGTGACCTTCGCGGAATGCGTACAGCTGCGCCACGATGTACTTCGCATTTTGGCCGGCAAGGCTCGGCCATTCCGGATTGATGCTGTTGCCGGCCGCTCCGTGGCATGCCGCGCAGGTGATCGACTTGCCTTTACCGGCGTCGCCGTCGCCGTCGACGAGGCTGCTCGCAAACGCGGGTGCAGCCAGAAAAAGACCGAAGAGTGCAGTCAGAAGGCTCCGTTTCATGGCAGTTTTTCGACTCTCAAGATTTGGGTTAAGGCCGCGGCAGGACGCTCATCCTGCGGCGCCGGCCGCGCCAGGGACCTGGCAGGCCCGTGCTAGACTCAGCACGCAATTATACATGAATCGGTACCGCGCCAATGTCCCGCTATGCGGCGGCTGAATTCGTCAAAAGTGCGTATCAGCCGGCCCAATTCGTTACCGACAGCGGTGCCGAGGTAGCGTTTGCCGGCCGCTCGAACGCCGGCAAATCCAGCGCCATCAACGCCATCGTCGGTCGCCGGCAATTCGCCCGCACCAGCAAGACCCCTGGGCGCACGCAGCTCGTCAATTTTTTTACGCTGCGCGACGACGAGCGCCTGGTGGATCTGCCCGGCTACGGTTTCGCGCGGGTTGCCGGCAAGACCCAAGAACATTGGCGCCAGCTGATGAACGCTTATTTTCATGAGCGCGAATCGCTCTCCGGCTTGATGCTGATCGTCGACATCCGCCGCGGCCTGACCGACTACGACCACGCGATGCTCGATCTCTCGCCACTGCCTTCTGAGCAGGTCCATGTGCTCCTGACAAAGGCAGACAAACTCAAACGCGAACCGGCGCGGCGCAGCTTGCGTGAAGTTCGACAAAATCTCGATCCGAACACCTCGGTGCAGCTGTTTTCGGCGCTAAAAGCGACGGGCGTCGAGGAGGCCCGTGACGCGCTGGAGCGCCTGCTCGCCGTCGGCGCGGCGCGGGGCTCGGCATAAAAAAACCCCGGCACCGGGCCGGGGTCAAAGAAAAGCAACTGGCTTGGGGTGACCATGTTGCAGGCCCGCCAGGGAGGTAGCGGGCGAGTGCCTGGCACTCGAGACTTTTGAGTGCTATTTGCGCGAGAAGTTCCCGCCGCCACGTCGCCCTAGTGCGCCTCGTCCCAGTTGTCGCCCGCGCCGTAATCGACCTTCAGCGGTACGTCGAGTTCGGCCGCGCCCATCATGAATTCGACGGCCTGGGCAGCAACCTCATCGACCTGGTCGTCACGCACCTCGAACACGAGTTCGTCGTGAACCTGCATGATCAGTCGGGCATCGACCGCATCACGCTCAAGCCAATCGTGAACCCGAATCATTGCTCGCTTGATGATGTCGGCCGCCGTGCCCTGCATCGGCGCATTGATCGCTGTGCGCTCGGCGTACTGACGGCGCTGACTTTGCTTCGCGTTGATGTCGGGCAGGTACAGTCGCCGGCCGAACACGGTGCTGACGTAGCCGAGCTCATGCGCCTCGTGACGGATCCGGTCCATGTACTCGCGCACGCCGGGATAACGCTCGAAATACGTATCGATGTATTGCTGCGCTTCGCCGCGCGCGATGCCGAGTTGCTTGGCGAGTCCAAATGCGCTCATGCCGTAGATCAACCCGAAGTTGATCGCTTTCGCGGAGCGGCGTTCGTCGCTGCTGACCTCGTCCGGCGCAAGCCCAAACACCTCGGCGGCGGTCGCCCGATGTACGTCCATGTCGTTTGCGAAGGCGTCGGTGAGGCCCTCGTCGCCAGACAGATGGGCCATGATTCGCAGCTCAATTTGCGAGTAGTCGGCGGCGAGCAGGGTGTAGCCCTTTGCGGCGACAAACGCCTGGCGAATACGCCGACCCTCGGGCGTCCGAATCGGGATGTTTTGCAGGTTCGGGTCCGACGACGACAAACGACCGGTGGCGGCGACGGCTTGGTGATACGAGGTATGAATACGACCGTCCGGCCCGACGTCGAGCGGCAGCTTGTCGGTATACGTGCTCTTTAACTTCGCAACGCTGCGGTATTCGAGGATAACTTCCGGTAGTTCATAGTCGACGGCGAGTTCCGCCAGGACGTCCTCGGCGGTCGATGGCTGCCCCTTCGGTGTTTTGCGAAGCACCGGCAGCCCGAGTTCGCCGAACAAGATTTCCTGCAGTTGTTTCGGTGAGCCGAGATTGAACGGTCCACCGGCGAGCTCATGGGCCTTTTGCTCGAGCGTGTCCATTGATTTGGCGAGCTTCGTCGACTGGCGTTTTAGCCTTGCGCCATCGAGCGCGACGCCGTGCTGCTCCATCGCAATCAATACGGGGACGAGCGGTTGCTCGATGTCGCGATAAACGTCCGCCAATGGCTTGGTTTTGGCGAGCTCCGCATCGAGGTGTTCGTGCAGTGCGAGCGTCACGGCGGCGTCTTCGGCGGCATAAGGCGCGGCCGTTTCCAGCGGTACCTGGTCGAAGGTCAGCTGCTTTGCGCCTTTGCCGGCGACGTCTTCGTAGTGAATCGTGTCGCGGCCAAGGTAGAACTTGGCAACGCTGTCCATGTCGTGGCGCGTTGCCGTCGAGTTCAGCACGTAGCTCTCGAGCATCGAGTCGAACGCGATACCGCCGAGCTTGATGCCGTAGTTCGCGAAGATGTGGGCATCGTACTTGAGATGGTGACCGACTTTGGGGTGCTTGGCCGATTCGAGCCAAGCCTTGAGTTCGCCGAGCACCCAATCCCGATCGAGTTGCTCGGGGGCGCCGGGATAATTGTGCGCGACAGGCACGTAGCACGCTGCTCCCGAATCGACCGCCAATGACAGGCCGACGAGTTCCGCCACCATGTAATCGAGCGAATTCGTTTCGGTGTCGAGCGCCGTTAGCTTCGCCGCGCGGATCCGTTTTTTCCATGCCGCAAAGGCTTTTTTGCTCAGGACCGTTTCGACCTCGATGGCGTTGCCATCGTTGGCCGGTGCTGCCGCTACGGCGCTGCTGTCGCTCATCGGTTCGGCGCTGTCCAGCGCCTTCAGCAAGGTCCGTAGTTCGAACTGTTGATAGAGCGCGCGCAGCGTAGGGTTGTCTGGCTGCGCCGGCGCTAGATCATCGAGATCGACCGGTAGATCGACGTCGCAATCGATGACGGTCAGGCGCTTCGACAGATCGACCGCCTCACGGTGTTCGGCGAGTTTCGGGCCGAGTTTTTTTGCGCCACGCACTTTGACGTCGGCGACCTGATCCGTGTCGGCGTACAGCGCATCGATGCTGTCGAAGTGTTCGAGCAAGGCCGCGGCGGTCTTGCCGCCGACGCCTGGCACGCCGGGGATGTTGTCGACGCTGTCGCCAACCAGAGCCAGCCAGTCGGCGATTTGCTCGGGCCAAACGCCAAATTTGGCGTGCACGCCGTCGCGATCGAGCAAGGTGTCGCTCATCGTGTTGACGAGCGTGACTTGATCGGTGACGAGCTGTGCAAGGTCTTTGTCTGACGTCGACACCAAGCACTTGAGGCCGCGCTTGCTCGCCGCCATTGCCAGCGTGCCGATCACGTCGTCGGCTTCAACGTCCGGGATGATCAAAAGCGGTAACCCCATCGCGCGAATGATGTCGTGCAGCGGTTGGATTTGCGCGCGCAGATCGTCCGGCATCGGTGGCCGCGTGGCCTTGTACTCGGGATAGATGCGGTCGCGAAACGTTTTGCCCGACGCATCAAATACAACGGCGATCCGTTCCGGGCCCTCCTCGCGGACCAGCTTGTTCAGCATGTTTAGAACGCCGTGAATGGCGCCGGTCGGATCGCCCTTCGAACTCGTCAGCGGCGGCAGTGCATGGAAGGCGCGAAACAGATACGACGAACCGTCGACCAGTACCAGCGGCGTACTCACGATTCGTCGGTCTCGTCGTCGTCCTCGGCCGGTGTTGCGACCGCCGGTGCGGGTTCGACGTCGTCCGGCAGGTACAGCGGCCCCTTCTGGCCGCAGGCAGCCAGCGTTGCAAACAGCAGCGTCCACGGCAGCATTCGAAGCATGGGATGTCTCAGTCGATCAGTGCGATCGTCAGTCGGCCAGAGCAACAAAGTCTCGCGTCGTCGTCGCGAATGTCAACGTCCCAGACCTGCGTGCGTCGGCCGCGGTGCAGCGCGCGTGCCGTGCCGTGGACGTGGCCACTGGCAACCGAGCGCAAGTGGTTGGCGTTGATTTCGAGGCCAACCGGCCGTTTTGTGCTGAGGTCGATCGTGAGCGCGGCACCGACACTGCCGAGCGTCTCGATCAACACAGCCGATGCGCCGCCGTGCAGAATGCCGTAAGGCTGGCAATTGCTGCGCCGGACCGGCATCGACGCAGTCAGTGAGTCATCGTCGATGGCGGTAAAGCGAATGCCGAGATGCGACGCCAAGGTCTCGTCCTCGAGCCGATTGATCGCGTCGAGCGATGGGCACTGGCCGCCGAACCAGATCATTGCTGGTCGCCGCCAAATTTCTGCGCAACCGTGCGGTACGCATCGCGAAACGCCATGCCTTCGTCGGCCACCAAGCGGTTGGCCGCCTCGGCCGCGCCGGTGCCAGGGTCGAGTCGAATCTGCTCGGGCCGAAAGCGCACACCGCTCAGCATGGCGGCCATCAAGGCCAGCGCGTCGCCGGCCAGATCGATACCGCGAAACAGCGGCGCCTTCAGTCGCTGCAGATCGCGGTGGTAGCCGGACGGCAGCTTGGCGGTAATGGTCAGCGCTTCGTTGAGCGCCGCGATTGTCGTCGCCGGCGCGGCGCGCAGCAGTTCGAGCACGTCCGGGTTGCGCTTTTGCGGCATGATCGATGAACCGGTGGTGAGCTCATCGGGCAGCGACACGTAGGCAAACTCTTGCGTGTAGAACAGCAACAGGTCGCTGGCAATGCGCGACAGATCGCCGGTGATCTGCACGAGTTCGAACAGCAACCCGGCTTCCGCTTTGCCGCGCGAGAGTTGCACCGCCGTTACCGGCGCGTGGACGACGGCAAAGCCGAGCTCAGCACGGGTCTGCTCGCGATCGATGTCGACACCGGGCGTGCCGTAGCCGGCCGCGCTGCCCAAGGGATTCTTGTCGATGCGCCGGCGCGCGCTAGCCAGGCCGTCGCGATCATCGTTGAGTTCGGCCGCGAAACCGTCGCACCAGAGCGCGACCGACGACGGCATGGCCTGTTGCATGTGCGTGTAGCCGGGCAACTGGATTGCACCGTCGCGTTCGCGAAGCGCCGCCAACGCGTCGATTGTTGCGTCGATCGCCGCGCCGAGGTCCTCGATAACGTCGATGAGGTACAGGCGCAGTGCGGCGAGCACCTGATCGTTGCGTGAGCGGCCGAGATGCACCCGTTTGCCGGCGTCGCCGATCGCATCGGTCAGGCGGCGTTCGAGTGCGGTGTGCACGTCTTCGTCATCGAGTTCGATGTGCCACTCGCCGGCGGCAAAGGACTCTGCGAGCCCGGTCAAGCCGGTTTCGATGCGCGCAAGGTCGGCCGCGTCGATGTAACCGGCGCTTGCCAGCATACGGGCGTGCGCGATCGATGCGCGCACGTCGTACGCAACGAGTCGGGCGTCCAGTCGATGGTCTTCCCCGGCCGTAAACTCGAGCACACGGGCGTCGAGCGCGCTGCCTTTGTCCCACAGTCGGCCGCGACTCACGACGCCTGCTCAGCCGGGGTCAGCGCGGCGATGTCGTTGACGACCAGCGTGCCGGTACCTTCGTTGGTGAATACCTCGAGCAACAGTGAATCGGCGAGCCGGTGCGAAATCACGTGGACACGCTGCACGCCGCCCGCCAAGGCACGCTCGATCGCGCGCGCTTTCGGCAGCATGCCGTCGGCGAGCTTGCCGCTGTCGCGAAGCGCAGCGAGACCTTTCGAATCGATGTACGAAATGAGCGAGCTCGCGTCGTTCGCATCGTCGAGGATGCCAGGCGCACCGGTGCAGAGGATGAGCTTTTCGGCGTCGAGTTCGGCGGCGATTGCGGCCGCTACCGTATCGGCGTTGATGTTCAACAGTTCGCCGGCCGAGTCGGCCGACAGCGGGCTGACCACGGGCATCAGGCCGTTATCGAGCTGTTTTTGCAGCACGTCGGCATTGACGCCGTCGATGTCGCCGACATGGCCGTAGTCGACGGTGCCCGACGACGTCGGCACGGGCGGGCGGCGGTGCGCCGCAATCAACCCGGCGTCGACACCGCTCATGCCAACCGCCGGTATCCCGAGGTCGCGACAGACAGCAAGAATGCGGGTGTTGATTTGCCCGTTCAACACCATGGTGGCAACGGCGAGACTGCCGTCGTCGGTGACCCGACGGCCGTCGACGAATTGTGCGTCGACGCCGAGCGCAGCCGCCAGTTCGGTCGACTGTGGGCCGCCGCCGTGCACGAACACAACGCGGATGCCGACCTGATGCAGGAGCCCGACCTGTTCCATCAGCGCGCGGGTGGTTTCGGCGTTCGCGAAAACCTCGCCGCCGGCTTTCAACACGAACACCTTGCGTTTGAATAGCCGAATGTACGGTGCGGCGTGTTTTAGCGCCGAGACAACAATGGTTTTTTCGTGACTGCTCGCCACGTCAGGCTCCCATCATTTCGTGCAACACGGCCATTTGCGCCAGCATACGATTGCGCGCCTCGGCGATGACGACACTGCGGGGACCGTCGAGAATTCGGTCGGTCACGACGACGCCGCGCCGGACCGGCAGGCAGTGCATGAATTTGCAGTCGCTTTGGGCCGGCTCGAACCAAGGTTCGTCGACACACCAGTCGACGAGGTCGCGGCGCAGCTTCTCATCGGCCAGCTTATCGCCGTAGGCTGCCGTCGACGACCAGCTTTTTGCGTAAATAACAGTGGCATCTTCCATGGCTTCGCGACGATCGGTCGTCTCGCTGACGCTGCCGCCGCTGGTCGCGGCAAGCTCGCGGGCCCGCTGCATGACGGGTTCGGGCAGTTCGAAACCTTCCGGCCGCAGGACCGTGACATCCATGCCGCGCTGCGCAGCCATCGCGACCGTCGCCGAGGGCACCGCCAGCGGCAGCGCTTTCGGATGCCAGGCCCACGACAGCACGAACTTGTTGCCGTTGCGGCCGATACCGAGATCGTCCAGCGTTTTCCAGTCAGCGAGACTCTGGCACGGATGGTTCATCGCCGATTCCATGTTGATGTAAGGCGTGTCGATCAGATCGGTCAGCGACCGAAATTCCGTCTCGGCCAAATCGTCCGCCAGGCTTTTGCGTTCAGCAAAGGCACGAATGCCGATGGCATCGCCGTACGAGGCGATCACCGGTACCGCTTCGCGAATGTGCTCAGCGGCCGTGCCGTCCATAACGATTCCGGGACGGCTTTCTAGGCCGTGAATCGACATATCGGGCGAGATCACAAACGCGCCGCCGCCGAGTCGGACCATGGCTGCCTGAAACGACGCCAGCGTGCGTAGCGACGGACTCAAAAACAACAGGGCGAGCACTTTGCCCTCGAGCGCGCGCGGTTCGGGGTGCTTTTCCAGCCGATTGGCGAGGGCGAGTAGGGCTTCGACATGTTCCGTGTCGATCGCGGCGAGGTCGTTGAAGGCTTGCATCAGGAGCTACCCAGTTTGGTCAGTGATTCGGTCAGCATCGCGACATGCTCTGCGGCGAGCGTAAGCGGCGGCAGCAAACGCACGACCTGCGGGTCGGCGCTCGAGCCGGTCAAAATGCCGTCGTCGAGCAAGGCGCGGCGAATGGCGCGCGTATCGCCACGCATGTGCAGGCCGAGCAGCAGACCGAGGCCGGAAACGCGCTCAACCGGTCCGACTCCCACCAGAGCCTTTAGCTCCTGCTCGCGCGCCAACACGTTACCGAGCAGCTGCTCGCGCTCGATGGTCTCGATGACGGCGCGGATGGCGCGGGCCGCCATCGGGCCGCCGCCGAAGGTCGTGCCGAGATCGCCATGACGAAGCTCCGCGGCAACCTCGGCGCTGGTCAACAGCGCCGCGCAAGGAAACCCGCCGCCGAGCGATTTGGCGCTGGTAATCATGTCCGCCGCGAGGCCGAAACGCTCGGCGGCGAAGCCGTAACCGGAGCGTCCGCAGCCGGACTGCACTTCATCGGCGATCAGGAGCGCGCCGTTGGCATTGGCCGTGTCGGTGAGCGCGGTAAGGAACTCGGCCGAAAAATCGTAAGCGCCGGCAACGCCCTGGACCGGCTCGACGATGACGGCCGCCGTCGCGCCGGTGATCGCCGCTCGGGCCGCGGCGACGTCGTCGCGGGGCACGAAGCGAACGTCGAACGGCGTGTCGGGAAAGGCGTACCAGCGCTTCGCGCTGCCCCAGGTTACGGCGCCGGCCGCGGCCGTTCGTCCGTGGAAACTGTGCTCGACCGCGACAATCTCGCGTCGACCGGTGGCGAGACAGGCAATACGCAATGCGTTCTCGTTGACCTCGGCACCTGAGTTCGCGAAGAACACCCGCGCCATGTTGCCGGGCGCAAGACCGAGCAGCGCTTCGGCCGCCGCGGCACGTTCGTGCAGGGCCACCGCATTCGATTGAAAGTGCGGCAGCGCACCGGCCAGGGCTGCATTTAGCGCTGGGTGGTTGTAGCCGAGCGCGCAAACGGCGTGACCGCCGTACATATCCAACACGCGCGCGCCGTCCGCCGTGTGCAAAAAAACGCCGTCGGCGCCGGCGACTTCGAGGTCGAGCTGCGGGTAAACCGGCATCATGACGCCGGCCTCGTGCTGAACGGCGCTCGTCATGCTCAGGTCCACGCCATCGCGGGTGTGACTAGGCCGGTTGCTTCATCGAAGCCGTGCAGACGATTCATCCACTGAATTGCACCGCCGGCAGCACCCTTAATGAGATTGTCGATGGCGCAGCTGACGGCCACCGTAGCGCCATCGCTGGCAACGCTGATGACGGCGTAGTTGCTGCCAACCACCGAACCCAAGCGCGCACCGGTGTCGCTCAATCGTACGAATGGCGCGTTGCCGTAGTAGGCCGCGTAACGCTCGCGAAGCTCGCCGGTGGCGATGGGCGCGTTTAGGCGCGCCTGCAAGTTGACGACGATGCCGCGGGCGAACGGGCCAGAGTGCGGTACGAAGCGCACACGCACCTCGCTGCCGGTGCAATGCGCCAGCACGCTTTCGACCTCGGGCGCGTGGCGATGCGCCAGTGGCTTGTACGCGTACAAATTGGCGTTGCGTTCGGGATGGTGGGTCGTTGCGATCGGTGATTTGCCGGAGCCGGTGCTGCCGGTGATACCGGTCAGAAACAGCTCACCGTCGGCAAGCTCCGCAGCGACCAGCGGTGCGGCAGCCAGCAGCATGGCCGTGGCGAAGCAGCCTGGATGACCGACATGCGGCGTGTTCGCCTCGCCAAGCAGCTCGGGCGGTGCGGACGTAAATTTCGCCAGCCAGTCGGGCGCGCCGTGTTCGACACCGTAGATGCGTTCGTACCGGTCGCGATCGGCAAAGCGAAAATCGGCCGACACATCGACGACGTGCAGCTGTTCGTTGCCGGCGCCAGCAATCTCAGCCAACAACGCCGCTGACTGGCCATGCGGGCCTGCGGCGAATACCGCGACCGGCCCCGTTGCCGCCGCGACGAATTCGACCGCCTCCTCGAAACGCGTGAACGGTCGGTCTTCGAAGATCGGTTCGAGATGTGGGAACGTCGCACCGATGGTTGGCTGCTCGGCGTTGCGGCTGACCGCATGCGCCAGCGCAAAATTTGGGTGTTGCATAACCAGGCGCAGCATTTCCGCCCCGACATAGCCGGTAGCGCCGATGACAACGGTCGGCACTAGCGTCATGACGCTTCGCCCAGTCCGGCGGCGCCTGCCACGAAATCGCCCAGCGCGACGGCGTTGGTGAGCGCATTGATGGCCGTCAGCCCGGTCGAGCGATGCACAATGTCGATACCGACCTGATTATCCGATGCCGGTCCCGTGACCACCGCGGGTTCAATGCCGAAGCGCTCGCGCAACAGCTTCGTGCCGCCCCATGCGCCGACCGGGTCGTTGGCGCACAGCACGACGGCCGTGAGCCCGGCGCGGATGTCGTCGGAATTCAAAATCGCTTCGACGCCATAGCTGCCGAGTAGACCGTCACCGAGTTCGATGACGATGACGTCGGGACGGTTCTGCGCGAGGCGATTGACGATGGCGCGTGTCAACGCCGGCCCGGTGCTGGCCGAGGTCGTAACGACGCCGAAATCGCTGAACAGCAGCGCATCGCTCGCGCCGGCGTCCTGCATGGCGAGCACATCGCGGCGCAGCGCCACGCCCGTGGTCTTGCCGCCGCCGATGGTGAGGCCGCGTTGGCGCAACCGACTGACGATGGCGCTGGCCGCGGCCGTTTTGCCCGAGTCCATCGTCGTACCGGCGAGCGCAATGACCGGCACCCCGCGGGTGTCGAGCGTTGCGCTGGTGTCCAATGGAAATCGGCCGATACGCGCCGGTACACCGATTCGCTCGCCGAGATACGGGAAGTGCAGCACGGTGCCAAGGACACGGCAATCGAAAGGATCGCCGAGCTCCGGGTTGACCGAGTCGCACGCACCGATGACCCCGCCAATGTTCAGGAGCTGCAGCGTGTCACCGACTGCCAGCTGCTCGGGGAGGTGACCCGAGTAGCCGAACAGGGCATTTCGGAAACCGAGCGCACCGATCACGATGTCGCCGCGTTTGACCGCCGCCATACGTCCGCTGGTCAGCTCGAGCACGTTGTAGCGTGTCTTGTTGTTGAGAATCTCGCCGGCAATCAGCACGCCTTCTTCGCACGGAATGTCGCTAGCGAGCCGAATCTCGCGCGATAGTTCGTTGTGCTCGGCAACCGACGCGATCTTGTCGACGCTGATGCTCTTCATGTCGGCACGTCGCCGACGGCCCGATGCAGCAATACGCCGGGCAGCGCGCGAATGCGGGAAAAGCCGAGTGCGTCGGCGGCGGTCCATTCGCCGGCAGCCTCGCCATAAACGCCGCGACTAGCGGCGAGCAAGGAGTGGGGCGACTCGACGCCGGTGACAAAAACTCGACCCGGGCCGAGTTCGACGGTGACCGTGCCGCTGACGGTGCGCTGCGACGAGGCGAGCAGCGCTTCGATGTCGCGGCACGCCGGGTCCAGCGTTTGACCTTCGTGGACGAGATCGCCATAGGTGAGCGCCAGCGACTCTTTGACGCGCGCCTGCGCCGCCGACAGCGTGAGCTTCTCGAGCTCGCGGTGCGCAGTCAGCAAGATGTCGGCAGCCGGTGCCTCGAAGGCAACACGGCCTTTCGTACCAAGAATGGTATCGCCGACATGGATACCGCGACCCACGCCGAAGCGGCCGCCGATCGTTTCGAGCGTTTCGATCAACGCGACGGGTTCCAGCGCTTTTTCGTCGAGCGCTACGGGTTCGCCATGCGCAAAGCGAATTCGGAGCGTCTCGGTGTCGTTGCGACGAAGCGCGCCGGCCGACAGCACCCAGGCTTGTTCCGGAATGCTGCCGACCGACGTCAGCGTTTCGCGCCCACCGATCGTTACCCCCCACAGGCCGCGATTGATCGAGTAGGCGCCGCCGCTTGACGGGAGCGGCAGGTTGCGTTCGGTGAGGAACGCGATCTGCGTTTCACGCGCAAAATTTTGGTCACGCACGGGCGCCAGTACGTTCAATTTAGGATCGATGCTGCGCAGCGCCACTTCGAAGCGCACCTGATCGTTGCCGGCCGCCGTGCAGCCGTGCGCCACCGTGTCGGCGCCACGCTCGGCGGCGAGTTCGGCGAGCGCTTGTGCCTGTACGCTGCGCTCGGCGCCGACACACAGGGGATACAGCTGGCCACGGCGCACGTTGCCGGCGATCAGGTGGCGCAGCGTGGTGTCGTAGAAACGCTGGCGCGCGTCGATCTGGACGTGATCGACAGCGCCCAGCGCGCGTGCGCGCTCGGCAAGATCGCGGGCACCGTCGGCGTCGAGCCCACCGGTGTCGACGTTCACGGTGACTACGGGTCGCTGATATTCCGCGGCCAGCCACGGTACGCAAAACGACGTATCCAATCCGCCTGAGTAGGCGAGCAGTATTGGCGAGCTTTGGCTCATGGTTGCTCCTCTGTCTGACCCAGGCGCTCGAGCCGTCGCATGATGTTACGCGTCGCGGCGTGCGACGACGTGGCGACAAACAGCGTGTCATCGCCAGAGACGGTCCCAACGATCTCGGGCCAATCGGCGCGATCAACGGCGAGCGCCACCCGCTGTGCTGCGCCGGTTGCCGTGCGGATCACGACGAGATTGGGACCCGCGTTGCGGACCGCCCGTATGAATCCGGTGGCATCGCCAAGCGTCTGCATCGCGGCGCTGTCTCCGGCACTGGGTAAGCGATAGCCCTGCGAGGTTTTTTGCACGCCAAGCACGTTGAAATCTCGACTGACGCTCGACTGCGTGACGTCGAAGCCCGCGGCGAGCAGCTTCTCAACCACCGCGTGCTGGGTTGCGATCGCCTGCTGGCGCAAAATATCGACGATGGCGGCGCGGCGGCGCGACTGAATGTCTGGATCGGCTGGCATGGCAGTACCCGTTGCTTGCGCATATTATTTTTCCAATGCACATTTTATGCAAGCTTTTTTCTTTTCTGGAGACCGCAATGCTCGAAACCGTAGAGATCAACCCGCCCGGCAAGTCTGACGGCACCGTAATCTGGCTGCACGGTCTCGGGGCGGACGGTCACGATTTCGAGGCGATCGTTCCAGAGCTGCGGCTGCCGCCGACACTGAATTTGCGCTTTGTGTTCCCGCATGCGCCGGTACGTCCGGTTACGATCAATGGCGGTATGCGCATGCGTGCCTGGTTCGACATACTGGGCTTCGATCGCCAGGCGACGCAGGATGAGGCTGGCATTCGGCAGAGCAGCGCCGAGGTCGAACAGCTGATCGCGGCCGAACTCGAGCGCGGCGTCGCCGCTGAGCAGATTTTGCTGGCGGGTTTCTCACAGGGCGGCGTCATCGCGCTGTTCACGGCGCTGCGGTATCCGGCGCGCCTGGCGGGCATCATGGCGCTGTCGACGTATTTGCCGGTCATGGACACACTCGCCGGCGAACGGCATTCGGCGAATGCCGATACGTCCATATTCGTCGCGCACGGCCAGTTCGACACGACGCTGCCGTTGCCCCTCGGCAAGGAGCTCGCCGACACGTTGGGACGTTGGGGCTACACGGTCGAGTGGCACGAGTACCCGATGGCACATGCCGTCAACGCGAAGGAGATTGCCGACATCGCGGCGTACCTGCGCCGGGCGTACGGCGCCGACTAGGCAGCTTCTAGGCTGAAGGTCTCGCGGGTTTGGCCGCTGACGTTGCCGTCGGGGCGGTAGCGACGTTCGACGTAGCGGGCGCGGCCGTCCGGGCGGACCCACGCGAGACTGGTCGAGCGTGTGCCGTAGTCCTCGCCGATGATAAACGGTGCGGTCAGCGCACGATGCCAGCCGGGCGGCAGGTCGAGTTCGGGCGTGTCGCCCTCGTTGGCCTGGGTGCTGTCGCGCAACGGGCCGAACAGCTGTTCAGGCTCCGCGGCACCGCTTGCTAGCCAATCGGCGACCGCGCCACGCACGTGCAGCAGTTTCGGCCACGGCGTATCGAGCAGTGCATTGCTAACGGCGTGGATGCCCGGTGACAGCGGCCGTACCGGGTCGTCGCTGCGGTTGCTGACGTAGAACGCATCGTCGGGCGCGCCGCCGATCAGCAGGTTGAAACCGGCGTACGCGTCGCCGTCGATGTTGTTCGCGTAAGTTTCCGCAGGCTCGGTGCCGGCGAGGAAGTCGGCGAGTAACGCACCGCGAGAGCGATGCGCTACGCCGTCAGCTTTTTCGCGGAAGTTGGTGATGAGTCCAAAACGGCCGTGGCGGGTCAGGCCATACCATGTGCCGCCCGCTGTAAGGTCGCGGCCAGCGAGCAGGCCCGGTTGGTCGGCCCACCAGTCAGCCGCGGCGGTGGGCCGAGCATGAAATTCGTCGCGATTGCCGATCATCAAGAACGGCAGTTCTGGTGCGGCGTTCAACGCCACGAGGGCAAGGCACATGGATTCAGTCGCTCTCCCGCACCCAGCTATCGATGAGCTGCCGCGCGATCGATTGCCGCGGCGGGATCCGGCAGCGGCGTTCGGTTATGTCCGCCCGTTTGAACCACCTGACGTCCTCGAGTTCACCGTCATTGCGGCGAATGTCGTCGCTGGTGGCCCGCGCCCGAAAGCCGAGCATCAGCGAGGACGGGAACGGCCAGGGCTGCGACGAGTGGTACAAAACGCGGTCGACCTGCACATTGGTTTCCTCAAACACCTCCCGTGCGACCGCGTCTTCGAGACTCTCGCCCGGCTCGACGAAGCCGGCAATCGTCGAATACATCCCCTCCGGCCAGTTCGGTTGTCTACCCAGCAGGCATTCGTCGCCGCGATCGACCAACACGATGATCGCCGGGTCGACCCGCGGGAACGTTCGGTGTCCGCACGCCGGATTCGTGCAACGACTCGCGTAGCCGGCCGCTTCGAGTTCAGTGGCCGTGCCGCAGCGAGGGCAAAACCGCTGCGTGTGGCGCCAGCGCGTTAGCCCGACCGCATGCGCGGCAAGATTGGCCTCCGCCGGCGGCAGCCAACCGCCCAGAGTACGTAGATCAACGAATTCGGCGTCACTCGGCAGCGCGGTGTGGTCTTCGTCGACCGCCACGGCAAACACCGGCGCGCCGTCGTTCAGCCCGAGAAACAGTGTCGGTGCTCCATCGGTGTCGAGATCTTCGGTGGGTAGCAGCACGAGGCGCCGCTCGTCGGTCCACGCCGCGCACTCGCCGCCGCGCACGACCAAAAACCGCGTGTGCGCTTGCCGCAGCGCGCTCGCCTGCCAGCGTGGGTCCGTGCGGAATTCAGTGGCGCGGTCGATGTAGGCGCCGGCAAAAACGTTGTGCGATGGTTTCATGCCGGGCAATGCGGCTTCGAGTGGCGGCATTGTGCCACGGTTCGGCCGTCGACCGGTGCACCACCGCGGCCGCACCCGATGGTGCGACCGCAGCAGCGCGGTGGCTTACGCGTTGCGCTTCAGAAGGTCGCGAATCTCTTCGAGCAGCACTTGCTCTTGCGGCGGTGCCGGCGGCTCGGCCGGCGCTTCTTCCTCTTTGCGCTTGAGGCTGTTCATGCCCTTGATCACCATGAAAATGGCAAACGCAACGATCACGAAGTCGATGACGACGTTTGCAAACGTGCCGTACTTGATGACGGCCGCACCGGCTTCCTCGGCGGCGGCCAAGGTTGCGTAGTCGCCCGAGCCGAGATTGAGAAACTTGTCGGAAAAATCAACGCCACCGGTAATGACGCCAATGATCGGCATCAACAGATCGCCGACAAACGAGCTGACAATTTTGCCGAATGCACCGCCAATGACGATGCCGACCGCCATGTCGACAACGTTGCCGCGCATGGCGAATTCCTTGAACTCCTTGAACATTCCTCACCCCATCAGTTGCTTGTGTTGTTATCGCCGGCCCGGGTTCAGCGGGACCGGCGGCGGGGAAGGATAGCCGATTTTTTGTTACGAAACTGCAACATAAGCTAGACAAAGCGCCCGACACCGGGGCGCCGGAGTACCTCCAGGCGAAGTTCACACCCCGGGCAGCGATGAAAATCGATGGCCAACCGGTCGTGGATGTAGTCAAGGCCGCAATCGGCACAGCGCGACAGGGTCAGCGTATCGTCAGCGCTGAGCGCCCGGAGTAAGGCCCAGGCCCACTCGAAATTAAACAGCGCGTCGGCCTCGTGCATGCGCCGATACATGTCATACGCGCGGTGCGCCCGATGGCCGTATTCGACGTTCGGCGCTGACCAGCGCGGCCGGATTTGGCCGTTGGCGTTGCAATCGAGCAGCTGCGAGCTGACGAACAAATAAAACAACGAGGTCGCTTGTAGCTGGTGCTCGGCGTTCTTGACGAAAAAGCCGATCTGGCTCGGCGACTTGCCGCGCCGGCGGCGGACCGTGGCGCCCTGCCGATCTTTGAAGTAACGGTTGTAGATCTTGCGGATCCGGTCGTCGGACAACCCAGTGCAGCTCTTGATGGTGTGCGTGCGCGCTTCGACCGCGATGAGTTTCAGGGTCAGTTCGAGCTGGCTTTTCTCGTGCAGGTAGCGGGTTTGCAACTCGAGCATATCCTTGCCTTTTGTGGAATTTTTGGAACAGATATAGCATAGGAAGCCAAAATAAGATCATCAATGTTCCATTTTTCCCATATACGGCAATTTCATTTTCCCGATACGGAGGGCAGCGATGGCATTTTCCGGCATGACCTCAGCCGAGTTTGACGACGTGCAACGCCTCAACTTGGCGTTTTTGGAGCTTGGCCGGACATCGCCCGAGTGTTTCGCAGCTGCCGCAGTGCGTCCCCCGGAGGCTTGCCTCGAACGCTGGCGAAACGGCGAAATCGCGCGCGCCATCGCGGCGCTGCCGATTCCATACTTTCTGTTTCGTGTGGCCGTCGATTGGGACGCACGGTCAACGCCGACCCTGTTCGCACCGAGCGATTCGAGCTCGGAATTGGCGGTGTTGGCCTTGGCGTTTATGCAGCGGCTGGGTCGGCGCGAGCGATTCGGGCTACGCGTGGTTACCGGCGTAACCGATGCCGAGGCTGCGCGGCTGCTTGCCACCAGCGTCAGCGAGTTGGGTCGTCTGGCCCGTTCGGCGGACCAACCGATCGTTCCGGCGCTGACGCATCTCGAGTTTTTCTGGCCCGATCTGATCCTTGCTACGGCAAACGGCAACATTGCCCGCCTGCGCACACTCTTGTCCTTGGGCCACCATCATCAGCTGCAGCGAGCCGGCAGCGGCGAACACGAAGCGCAGCGGGCGGCGCGACGAACGCCACCGCCGCGGCGCATCGCCGACATCAGATGAGGTTTTCGCTCAGCGAACGCGTCTTTCGGTAGTAGTGCCACAGGTAGTCGGCGGCGACCGTGCGATAAGGTGACCAGCGGTCGGCCGTCGCCGCCGGGTCAATCGATGGGTCGCCCAACAGCTGGCGTACGGCTCGATCCAGTGCGAGGTCACCTGGCGGCCAGATGTCGGTTCGGCCGAGCGCCATCATCAGGTAAATAGACGCCGACCACGGGCCGATGCCTTTAAGGTCGACCAACGCCGCCAGCGCGTCGGCGTCGCTGCGCCGTGCGATGCCCGTAACCGAAAATCGTCGCGCGCGGATGGCGTGGCCGAGCTCGACGCAGTAGTGGGCCTTTTGTCGTGTCAGACCCAGTGCGCGTAAGCCGTCCTCACCGGCATCAACCAGGGCCCGCGCCGACAAGCGGCCGAGGCCTCGCGTCAGTCGTTTGTGAATGGCGTCCGCGGCCTTAACGGAAATTTGCTGCTCCAAAATGATCCGCACCAGTGTGTCGAGCCCGGCTGGCCGGCGGTTTGGCGACGGCGGTCCAAAGCTGTCGTCAACCGCACGCAGGGTCGGACACTGGCGCCGGAGTGTGGCAACGGCGCGTTGGTACTCAGTGGGGGTCACGGCAACGACTTCGGCTTAGTGTCGGTGAGTTCGATACAATGGCGAGTTCCGCGTCAACAAGACAGCTCGGCGACCCTCGCCGCGTCAGTTTATGTCAGCACTCAGTATTAAACAGCTCACAAAGCGCTACCCAAACGGCGTCGAAGCGCTGCGTGGCATCGATCTCGACGTCGCGCGCGGCGACTTCTACGCACTGCTTGGACCGAACGGTGCCGGCAAAACCACGACGATCGGCATCGTCACATCGCTCGTGACCAAAACCGGCGGTACGGTCGAGGTGTTTGGTCACAACATCGACACGCATCGTGAGCTTGCCAAAGCCGAACTCGGTTTGGTGCCGCAGGAAATCAATCTGAATCTGTTCGAGAAGATCGAAACCATTGTCGTCAATCAGGGCGGCTACTACGGGTTGCCGCGCACCCTTGCGAAGCAGCGCGCCGAGAAATATCTAAAAGAGCTGCAGCTGTGGGACCGGCGCCGCGACATCGCCCGGACCTTGTCCGGCGGCATGAAACGACGGCTGATGATCGCGCGGGCGTTGGTGCACGAGCCGCGCCTTTTGATCCTCGACGAGCCGACAGCCGGCGTCGATATCGAGATTCGGCGAACGATGTGGGACTTCCTGCGCGAGATCAACGAGCGCGGCACGACCATTATTCTGACGACGCATTACCTGGAGGAAGCAGAAAGCCTGTGCCGCAATGTCGGCATCATCGATGCCGGGCAAATCATAGTCGACGCGCCAATGAAAGAAGTCTTGCGCCAGCTGCAGCGCGAAACCTTTGTCTTGACGCCACGCGAGCCGCTCACGGAGACACCGGTCATTGGCGGCTATGAACTCAGTTTGCGAAAAGACGGCGACGTCGAGATCGCTGTCGAGAAGTCCTCGAGTCTGAATGCGGTCTTCGACGTCCTGGACGCGCGGGGTATCGACATCGTCAGCATGCGACCGAAGTCCAACCGGCTCGAGGAGATGTTCATCGATCTGGTGGAAAATCGCGGTGCCGAAAAAATCACGGCGGAGGCGGGCGCGTGAACACGTGGCAAGTCAACTGGGTGGGTTTCAAAACCATCGTCCACAAAGAAGTCTTTCGCGTGCTGCGGATCTGGGTGCAGACGCTGGTGCCGCCGGCCATCACGATGACGCTGTACTTCATTATTTTCGGCAGTCTGATCGGCTCGCGAATCGGCCAGATGGACGGCTACAGCTACATGCAATTCATCGCGCCCGGCCTGATCATGATGTCCGTGATTACGAACGCGTACGGCAACGTCGTGTCGTCCTTTTTCGGCGCTAAGTTCGGCCGCCATATCGAGGAGATGTTGGTCTCGCCGCTGTCGAACGCGACGATCATTCTCGGACACGTCGTCGGCGGTGTGCTGCGCGGCCTCGGTGTCGGCGCGGTTGTCGCGATCATCGCGCTATTTTTCACCGATCTCGAGATTCGCTACCCGCTGGTCACGGTATCGATGGTGATTCTCACGGCGACGGTGTTTTCGCTGGCCGGGTTCATCAATGCCGTGTTTGCGCGCAAGTTTGACGACATCTCGATCGTGCCGACCTTCGTGCTGACGCCGCTGACGTATTTGGGCGGCGTGTTTTATTCGATCTCGCTGCTGCCGGAGTTCTGGCAAAAGGTCTCGTTGGCCAATCCGATTCTCTATATGGTCAACGCGTTCCGCTTCGGCATTCTCGGCTCGTCGGACATTCCGCTGGCAACCGCCTACACAATAGTCATCGGGTTCGTCGCGCTATTGTTCAGCGCGTGTTATTGGCTGATGCACAAAGGCGTTGGCATACGCGAGTAGCGCGCTGGCTCTTTTCCGCCTCGGCCGGGCAGGCGGTATTATTACGAGATGTGCGGTCGCTTTGCTTTCTACTCGGCTCACGAGGCCATGCCGGCGCTGTTCGGTCTCGCCGCCGAAATGCCGGGTGTCGTTGCCAACTACAACGTTGCGCCGACCGATCTCGCCGCCGTCATACGCAAGTCCACCGAACGCGACGAGACGGAGCTCTGCATGCTGCGCTGGGGGTTGGTGCCGTTCTGGGCCAAGGACCTGTCCATTGGCAACAAGCTGATCAATGCTCGCTCGGAAACGGCGTTTGAAAAACCGGCGTTTCGCGCCGCGTACAAGAAACGCCGCTGCCTGATTCCGGCAGACGGTTTCTACGAATGGCACCGTACGGCTTCCGGAAAACAGCCGTATTACGTCACGACGGCCGACGAAACGCCGTTCGCGATGGCCGGCCTTTGGGGGTCCTGGGACGACAAAGGCAAAGCCGACACGGTCGAGACGTTCACGATCTTGACGCGCGCGCCGAACGACACCATCGCGCGTCTGCACAACCGCATGCCGGTCATCGTTGCCAGCGATCAGGCGGAGGCGTGGCTCGCAGGCGAGCTCGACGCCCACAGTGACCGCGCGGTGAGCATGCCAGACAACGACGCCGTCAAATTTCGCGCCGTCTCGAAGCGGGTCAACAACCCGCGCAACAAAGACGACGGCGTGCTCGAGCCGCCGGCTGACCCAGCCGACGACGAGCTGAACAACGGGTAGGGGCGCGTCGCTCCACCATGCCGCGACCGATCGACCGCACCGTTTCGCTGTACCTGTCGTTGCGCCAATCCCGGGCGATCTACGGGCTGCTGGCCGTGCTGGGTGTCCTAGCGGCGTTATACAGCGTCAGTTTCTCGGTTCTGCTGATGGGTGCGCTCATCAACGGCCACACGACCCTCACGCTGGACGTTGGCGTGCAGTTTTTGATGAGCGTCGTGCTAGTGGGCCTAACGATCATGTTTACATTGGCCGCCATCGAGTCGTCACGGCGTATTCGTCGCCTCAACGACAATCCGCAGGCCGACGTTAAGCCAATGGCGCTCGGTTACTTGCTGTCGGTGTTTTTCCCGATTCGCTGACGCCAACGACCCGCCTTAGCTACCGCTAAAGCTCGCGCGATATCCGGCCGAAAACCTTCCTGTCAGTTGCGCCCGTGCTGGGCGCCGGAACAGGGAGGCTCGTTGTCATGGCAAGGTACATTTGCGCAGCGCTGGTCGCGCTCGGCACGATTACTACGGCTCACGCCGAAGGCGCGTTCGGTCTCAAGGCCAGTACGCTCGGTCTAGGCGTCGAAGGCGTCTACCACGTCTCCGAGCGCTGGTCGCTGCGTGGCGGCATCAACGCGTTTGGCTACGAATTCGACGATGAAGTCGACGGCGTCGCGTACGACGGCGATCTCGATCTCGCCAACCTGTCGGTGGTTGCCGATTTTCGTCCGTTCCGCGGCGGTCTTCGGCTCTCCGCCGGCGCCGTTTATAACGACAACGAAATCGCCGCGGTGGCCGATCCCGATGCGACGTACACGATCGGCAACATGACGTACACGCAGGCCGAGGTTGGCGTGCTCGCCGCGGATGTGGCTATCGACGGCGTCGCGCCGTACGTTGGCATCGGCTACGACATTGCCCTCGGCGACGACTGGCGGCTGACCTTCGATTTAGGTGCGGTTTTTCAGGGCGCGCCCGAACCGGTGCTGACATCGACTGGCGGCCTGTTGTCGGACAATCCGCAGTTTCAGGACGACTTAGCGGTTGAGCAGCAGAACTTCGAAGACGACCTCGACGAGTTTGACGTCTATCCGGTCGTTGCGATCGGGCTTGCGCTCGCGTTCTGAGACGTCGCGGCGCTAATTACGTTTCTGAATGGCTGCCACCAGCGTGCCCGGGCCGCCGTGCACACCAAACGCGGCGCCCGTCGGTGAGACGTCGACATCGCCATCGATGGTCAGCATCGTACTGAGCCGGTCAGCCAACGCGGCGGCGTCATCAGCGGACTGCGCGTGGCTGATCGAGAGCCGGTAGACCCCACCTGATTCGGTGCGGCGGGCGATGAAGCGGGCGAATTTGTCGATACGGTTGCTGCGCCCAAGCAGCGCGCTGATCGGTTTGATTTTGCCGTCCGGCGTCGTGCCCAGTACCGGATTCAGCCGCAGCACGTCGGCGATAAACCGCGCCCATGACGGCACGCGGCCGCCTTTGACGGCATAGTTGAGATCCTTCAACAGTGCGAACGAGCGCGTGCTCGCAATCGCATCGTCGGTCGCTGTCTGAATATCGGCGCTACTGGCACCGGCGCTTGCCCGCTCGGCGGCGTCTCGCACGATGAGGCCCTGACCTACCGACGCGTTCTTCGTGTTGATGACCGCAATCCGTTCACCGCCAGTGACGCGGCCGACCGCCGATACGGCCGCGCTGTGCGTGCCGCTGACGGTATCGGTAATGCAAAACAAAAACACCGACTCGAAGTGGCTGGCCAGAAACTGCAGCAGACGGCGGTAGTCGCCGGGCGCCGGCTGTGAGGTTTGCGGATGTACCGGGTTGGTGGCGAGTTCATCGAAAAACTGGCCGGCAGAAATGCTGACCTTATCGAGATAGCTTTTGTCGCCGAAGTTGATGCGCATCGGCACGATGTGGATACCGAGATCTTCCAGCAGCGCGTCGCTCATGTCGGCTGCGCTGTCGGTGATAACCCCGACGCTGCCGGCTTTGTGATGAGTCGCCGATTGCTGGCGATGCATGTCGTCGGCTTTTTCGCCGCTGACCGTACCGAAGCGCCCGGCGGTCGCGAACACCTCGGTCGGATCGTTGACGTGGATATGGATTTTTGCCTTGGCGTGCGTGCCGGCGAGGACCAAGCTACCGCCGAGTTCGGCTAGCGACTCACGAAGCTTGCGCCGGTCGATGCCGCTACCGGTGATGACGCACTCGGTGCAATAGCGATAGTCGAGGTCCTGCTCGGCGCCCGCCGTGTCCTCGGCGAGGTACTCGTCCGCGATCTCGAGCGCATCGAAATCCGGCATTTCGCGGTCACGGACGAAGGCCAACATACCCTCGACGAGATTCACGAAGCCTTGGGCACCGGCGTCGACGACGCCGGCCTTGCGCAATTCGGCCAGCTGATCGGTGGTAGCGATCAGTGCGCTGCGGCAGGCGTCGAGCGCCCGGCTCAGCAAGGTCTCTAAATCGCGTGCGTCGGCAACGGCGTCGCGGGTGGCTTCAGCCATGGTCCGCATGACCGACAAGATCGTGCCCTCGCGCGGCTCGACCAGCGCGTCGCGCGCGTAACTCGACGCCTCGGCTAGCGCGTTGGTCAGGCTTGCGATCGTTAGCGTGCGAGTCTCACGCAGCGCATCGGCGAGGCCCTGGAAGAACTGCGCCATGATGGCGCCGGAGTTGCCCCGCGCGCCGTCGAGCAGCGCATCGGCGACCCGCTCGAGCAACGGGCCGACGTCCTCACTGCGCTCGTTGGTGAGCACTCGGCGCGCCGACAGCATCGTCAGCGCAAGATTGGTACCGGTGTCGCCGTCGGCAACCGGAAACACGTTAATGCGATTCAAGGTTTCCTGACTGGCGACGACCCGGTGGATGCCGGCGAGTAAGGCGTCGGCCAGCTCCGGCGTTGCGATGGCGCCGGTGGCGCCAAGCGCTGCACGATCGACTGCGCTCATTCGCGTGGCAACAAAAACGCGGTACCGCGATAGCTCAATGCAACACCGTCGCGGCGGATGGCATCGACGCGCGGCCCTTCGCTCAAGACTTCGCCTTCGTTGTAGCGCCGGCCATTGATGAACACGAAACGTTGGCTCGCTACCGCGTTATAGACGTGCAAACTGAGATCGAGGTCGTCGAGCTGCAAACGGCCTTCGCCGCGCAGCACGTCAAACAGCGGCAGCTCATCGATAACCGGCTCCTGCACATACGTAACTTCCGGCGCCGGCGCGGCCGCCGGTGGCGTTTCGCGCACGCTCGGCCGCGGTTGCGGCGTCGTACGAGCCGGTGGCGCCTCGGTGGGCACCGGTCGCGACGGCACCGTTGCCGACGCCAGCGGCTCGACCGGCTGCTTTTCCGGCGGCGGCGCGAGCAGGGCCGGTTGATCGACGTTTGGTGCAGCCGCGAGCGTCGTGGCGGCTGACGCGGTTTCGCTGTCGCCGCGTGTCAGCACGACCAACAGCACGCCCAAGTTGATGACGAGCAGACCGATGAACCACCACAGCCAAACGGGCGCGCGCGCCGCGCTGCGCGCGGAAGGCACGTCGGCCATGTCGGGTGCGATACGAGTCTTGCGCTCGTTATCCGATTTCTTGAGCGCATCGAGTATCAGCGACAAAACATGGTCTCCTGCAAAGCCTGTCTGCCTAACTGCCCGCGTCGCTGAGACGCGGTATTCCGTCGAGTCCGAGGTCGGAGTTGATAATGATCTGCGTCTGCTGTCCCACCAATCCGTCGACCTTGAGGCGGCGGGCGCGTTGATACTCGCGCACGCGGCGTTCGAGGTCTGCGTCAAACAGTTCGGAGTCGGCCTGTTCGACCGGTACGCCTTGGATCGCCGCAAGCGATTGGCGCAGCCACAGCACACCAGGGTCACGCATCCCAGGCACAAACGCTTTGGCCGAACCGTTCGGTGGTCGCCACAGCAGCAGCGACTCGCCGAACCAGACATCTGACACTGCCGCCTGCGGTACTCGCACCGTTTCGTTGCCGATGCGCAGCTCCGCCTCGTCGCCGGCGATGCCGATGAGCACGACCTGATGCGTTTCGCCGGCCCGATCGGTCAAGGTCAGAATTGCGGGTCGGTCGAGCTGTCTGACGATGGCCCACGAGCCGCGCAGGTACAAACAGCGCAGCCCCAATGAGCTGCTTGCATATTCGCAGGCCACGACGTCGTCGGGAACGGCCGTGCCCCAGGTGTCGAATAAGGCAGTGAACGCCGTTGCGGTACCGGTGCGGTCCTGGTTGGCCCGCAGCAATGCGGCGAGATCAACGGTCGGAGCGGCTTTCGCGACCGGCGTTTCGACCGGCGGCGGTGCCGGTGTGGGCGCTGCCGCGACCGGTGCCCGCGCAATGGTCAGCGGTTCGGCGGCGCTGATGGTTTGACTATGGCGTTCGGCATCGGCGAAGCGCACGAACGACCAGACGCCGGCAAGGATGATGGCCGCCGCTACGGTCGCAAGGCCCGGTAGCCACCAGCCGCCGAAACTTGGCGCCACCGGTTCGCCGGCGACCTCCCGACCCGCTTCGCGCACGAGCCGCTTGTCGACTTTGGGCTGCTCACGCACATACGCGCCCAGCAGCGATCGGTCGCACAACACGTTGACGAGGCGCGGTATGCCGCGCGCCAGCCGATAGATTTCGCGTTTCGCGCCAGGCGTGAACAGCTCGCCGACCGCGCCGGCCACCTTCAAGCGATGTTCGATGTACCGGCCGACCTCGGCGCTCGACAGCGGCTCGAGGTGGTAGCGGGCCGTGATGCGTTGGGCAAGCTGACGAAGATCGGTCCGGGCAAGCAAGTCGCGCAGCTCCGGCTGGCCGATCAGGATGATTTGCAGCAGCTTCTGCCGCGCCGTCTCCAGGTTCGTCAGCATGCGTACCTGTTCGAGAACTTCGACCGCGAGATTCTGCGCTTCGTCAACCACCAGAATCGTGCGTCGGCCGGCCGAGTGATTGGCGAGCAGGTGTTCAGTCAGGCGATCGATCAAGGTCTTCAGACTGTCGGTGTCGGCGACGCTCTCGATGTCGAGTTCGTTGGCGATCGCGGCAAGAAACTCGCGTGGCGACAGCTGCGGATTCAGCACGAGCGCAATTTCGGCGTTCTCCGGCAGCTGCAGAAACAGACTGCGGATCAACGTCGTTTTGCCCGTGCCGACTTCGCCGGTCAGCTGTATGAAGCCGTCGCTCTCGTTTATTCCGTATAAAAGGTGCGCGAGGGCTTCGCTATGGCGCTCGCTCATATAGAGATAGCGCGGGTCCGGCGTGATCGTGAACGGCTTTTCCGTGAGGCCGAAGTATTGTGTGTACATGGGTTTAGCCGTCGAAGCTCGGAAAAGTATACATGAGCGGGTGGCGTCCCCAGCGGCTACGCGCGGCTCAGTCGCGTGATTTTGAACGGTTTATCGCGCTTGCGCGGGTTAGCGCACCTGCCCCAAAACGCTCGGTCACTCGATCCACGGTCGCATCGAGCTCCGACCCGGCGTGCTCGGTTGAGGCACCGAAGAGATCGACCTGGCGGGCCTCGACCAGCTGGCCGACGCCCACACCGAGCAGTCGAATGCGTGCGCTGGGGTTCTCGGCGAGCCAGCGTGCCGTTAGCTGCTGGGCGGCGTGCAAAATCGATTCGGTAACGTCACTGGGCGGTTTCAGCGGCATTTGCCGGGTAACCGTCGTGAAATCGTGCTCGCGAATTTTAACGGTGACCTTGCGTGCCTCGAGCCGCTTGCGGCGCAGCCGCGCGGCGACTTTTTCGACCAAGCGCACGAGCTCGGCGTCGATCTCGACCCTTGCGTCGAGATCTTTGTCGAACGTGCATTCGGCGCTGATGCTCTTCTCGGCCCGGCGCACGACGACATCGCGGTCGTCAATGCCGCTCGCTCGCCGACGTATGGAATCGGCATGTCGACCGAACAGCTGGCTTAGCGTCGGCTCACTCGCCAGCCGCAGATCGCGCAGTGTTGCGATGCCCTGGCGCGAGAGTCGGGCGCCGGTGCGCGGCCCGATACCCGGCAGCACGCGCGCCGACAGCGGGTCGAGCGTCGCCTGCATCGTTGCCGGCGTTACGACCGTCAAACCGTCCGGTTTGTCGAGATCAGAGGCGATCTTGGCGACCAGCTTGTTCGGCGCAACGCCTACGGAGATGGTCAGTGCGGTAGCGTTCTTGACGCTGCGCTTGAGCTCACGCGCGATCGCTTCGGCAGTGCCGAACAACGCAAGACTCTGGCTGACGTCGAGAAAGGCTTCATCCAAGGACAAACCTTCGACTACTGGAGTGAAACTCCTGAAGATATCGAAGACGCGGGCCGACTCACGTTGGTACACCGCCATACGCGGCTGCCGCACGACAAGATCGGCGCAGCGCGCGTGCGCTTCGCGCATAGGCATTGCCGAGCGGATTCCGAACCGGCGCGCGTTGTAGCTGGCAGCGGCAACGACGCCGCGACCGCCGTCGCCACCGACGACCAGCGCTACGTCTTTTAGCTCCGGAAAATCTCGTTGCTCGACCGACGCGTAGAACGCATCCATGTCGGCATGCAGTATCCAGCGTTCGGCCGATTCGCTCATCGCTAGTGGTCGCGATCGATGATCAGCGTCGCGAGTGCACGCAACGGGTCGGCAGCATCGCCGAGCTTGGCCAAGGCATCGAACGACTCGCCACGCAGCGCTTCGCAGCGCTGCTTCGCGGCGGTCATGCCAAACAGCAGCGGCCAGGTGGCTTTGCCGCGGTCCTCGTCGGCGCCCTGTTGCTTGCCAATGACCGCCGTTGCTCCCTCGACGTCGAGAATGTCGTCGCGAACCTGAAAGGCAAGCCCGATGGCCGCGGCAAACTTACTCAGCGCGGCGCGCTGGGCCGCATCTTCGGGAGCGGCGATCGCGACGACCGCCTCGATCGATACGCGTATCAGGCAGCCCGTCTTCATGGCGTGCATGAGGTCGAGCTCGTCTTGCGTGAGAACGCAACCTTCGGCCTCGAGGTCGATGGCCTGACCGCCGGTCATACCCAGTGACCCGGCGGCCAGCGCAAGCTGTCGACTGCTTTCCAGCCAGCCAGCAGCGTTGTTCGAGCGTAATCCGGCATCGGCGAGCAATTGGAAGGCCAGCGGCTGCAGGGCATCCGCCGCCAGTATTGCGGTCGCCTCATCAAAAGCCTTGTGGACGGTTGGTTTGCCGCGCCTAAGGTCATCGTCGTCCATCGCCGGCAAGTCGTCGTGGACCAGCGAAAAGGCGTGAATCAATTCGATGCTGGCGGCGATCGGGTCGAGGACGTCGGCATCGACGCCAAGCGTTTCGCCGGTTGCGTAGACCAGCAATGGCCGAATTCGCTTGCCGCCGTTGAACACCGCATAGCGCATCGCCTCGTGCAGCCGCGCCGGTGACGTTGCGGATGCCGGCAGCGCCGCATCTAGCGCCGCGTCGACCTGCGCGGTGTAGTGTTGAATACGACCGGTAAAACTCATCGCGGCATTCTCGCATGCACCCCGCGCTCTGGCGACGGCGCCGGCGTCGAGGTCGAATCGGTTACAATTAAGAGTCGAGTTCGGTTCGTCATTTCAGCTATGCAAGTTCTCGCTTCGGCGCACCCGAACATTGCGTTGGTCAAGTACTGGGGCAAGCAGGACGCTGTGCGCAATCTGCCGGCGGTCAGCTCCGTGTCGATCACGCTCGACCGTTTGACGGTGCGTACGCGAGTCGGTTTTGCCGAGCACGGCGACAAGGATCGTCTGAGCATCAACGGCCACGTCGATCCGAAGTCCGAGCAGCGTGCCGCGCAGTGTTTCGATGCCTATCGGGTATCGGCCGATGCGCCGTTCCGCGCGCTGGTCGCCGAAAGCGATATCAATTTCCCGGTAGCGGCGGGTCTTGCATCATCCGCCGCCGGGTTCGCCGCACTCGTGACCGCTGCCGATGTTTTGCACGGCGGTCGCTTGTCCCGCCTCGAGCTCGCGCGGCTCGCCGGCCAAGCGTCGGGCTCGGCGGCTCGTTCAATGTACGGCGGCTTTGTTTATCTCGCGGCGCCGGAGAACAAGAACCATCCCATCAACGTCAACACGGTGCTGAGCGCGGACGCCTGGCCACTGTCGGTGGTCATCGCTGTGACGACGCACGAGCAGAAAGCCGTCGGCTCTACCGAGGGCATGGAGCAGTCTCGTCTGACCTCGCCGTTCTATGACACGTGGGTGGCCAACCAGGCGCACGACGTTGACGATGCGCTGGCCGCGATCCAGTCGCACGATTTCGAGCGCCTCGCGACGATTTCCGAGCACAACTGCCTAAAGATGCACGCCGTCATGCTAAGCAGCCAGCCCGGTTTGGTGTACTGGAACGGCGCGACCGTCGAGGCGATTCACCGCGTGCGCGGCCTGCGCCGTCTCGGCCATGCCGTGTTCTTCACGATTGACGCGGGACCGCAGATCAAGGCCGTCTGCGATCCCGACGATACCAACGCTGTTGCCGATGCGTTGGCCGACGTTCCCGGGGTCGTTGAGGTGATGTGCTGCGGACTCGGGCCCGGCGCAACGGCAACCCAGTGCTGAACGTTACTGCCGAGGCGCCCGCCAAACTGGTGTTGAGCGGCGAATACGCCGTGCTGTTTGGTGCGCCAGCGGTTGTGTTGGCGGTCGACCGGCGCGTTGCCGCCAGCGTGCGCGAACGGACCGACCGCTGCTGTCGGCTACACGCGAGCGGCATGGATCGAGACGCCGATTTCTCTTTGGTCGAGGGCAAGCTCGTGTTTGCCGAGCCAGCGATGGCGGGCCACTTTGGGTTAGCCGCTGCCGTCATCGAGCGGCTTGGTTTGCCGCCAGGCGGCGTCGATCTCGACATCGACAGTCGGGCCTTGTACGCCGGTGGGCGCAAGCTCGGTCTCGGCTCGAGCGCTGCGGTTTGCGTTGCGCTCGGCAAAGCGCTCGCCGCCGCGAGCGGCATCGCGCTCGAGCTCACTTCCCTCGTCGAGGTGCACCGCCAAGCCCAAGGCGGTCGCGGTTCAGGCGTCGACATCGCTGCCGCGTGGCACAGCGGACTGTTGTCCGTAACGACGTCGTCAGGCATGCCAACGGTCGATCACTTATCGATTCCGGGCGACGTCGCGCTGCGCATCGTCGATACCGGCGTACCCGCGTCGACAGCGCGCATGCTGGCCGAGTTGCAGGCGTGGCGCGGAGCCGACGTCCGGGCCGGTGCGGCGTTGCAGGCGCTCGGCGAGGCCGCGCGCGACGCCGAGGAGGCGTGGCGTGCTGGGGCCGGTGAGCGTGCGACGCGCGGCTACGCGGCTGCGCTCGAGCGCTTCGACGCTGCCGCTGGGCTCGGCATCGTGTCGTCGGAACATCGCCAGTTGGCTGCACTGGCCGAAATGGCCGGTGTGGCGTACAAGCCGAGTGGCGCTGGTGGCGGCGATGTCGGTGTCGCTGTAGCTGCCGATCCGGCACGCCTGGCGGCGTTCGATGAGGCCGCCGCCGCCGCCGGCTTCGCGACGTACCCCGCCGTTCAAAGTCCGGCCGAGGCTGCCTGAGCATGGCGGCCGCTGACGATCGCGCGATGCTGTCCGGCTTTTACCGGCTGCGCCCGGCCGAGCGCATCGATCGACTCATCGATGCCGGTGTCTTGAGCGGCGATGAGGCAGCGACGCTCGCCGGCAGCGGCTATGTCCTGACGCGCGCTGCTGCCGATCGGATGATTGAAAACGTCATTGGCGTTTTCGGTTTGCCGCTCGGTCTCGTGACCGGTGTTGTTGTCGACGAGCGGCACTATGTCGTGCCTTTTGTCGTCGAGGAACCCTCGATCGTCGCCGCGGCGTCGGCGGCCGCCAAACTTGCCGCGAGGCACGGCGGTTTTCGCACAGGTGCCGACGATCTGCTGGCGATTGGCCAGATCGAGTTGCGCGGCGTGCGTGATCGGGACGCTGCACGGCGACATCTCGCCGAGGCGGACCGGGCGATTCGCGACGCGGTCGACGCGGTACATCCGAACATGGTGCGTCGCGGTGGCGGCGTGCGACGCGTCGACGTGCGCGACGGCGCCGACGTCAGTCGCTTGGTCGTGCATCTCGTGGTCGATACCTGCGATGCCATGGGCGCGAATCTGATCAACAGTCAGTGCGAAGCCGTCGCCCCGCTGTTGGCAGAGCTCGCCAATGCCGAGGCCGGCTTGCGAATCCTGTCAAATTACTGCGACGAGGCACTGGTCAGTGCGACGATGCGCGTCCCGGCCGCGGCGCTTGCAACGCGCGCCATGTCCGGCGAGGAAGTGCGTGACGCAATCGTTTCAGCAAACCAGTTTGCGGCTACCGACGCCTACCGCGCGGTCACGCACAACAAGGGCGTCATGAACGGCATCGATCCGATCGCGCTTGCGACCGGCAACGACTGGCGCGCCATCGAGGCCGCTGCACATGCCTACGCGGCGCGCAATGGCTCGTATCGTTCGCTGACCGAGTGGCGGGTAAGCGATGACGGCGATCTCGAAGGTCGGCTCGAATTGCCCATGAAAGTGGGCACGGTCGGCGGCACGCTGGCCGCCAACCCAGGCGCACGGTTTGGGCTCGCCGTGCTCGGTATCGAACGGGCCGAGGAACTCGCCCGCGTGATGGTCGCCGTTGGGCTCGGGCAGAACTTCTCGGCGTTGCGGGCGCTGGCGACGCACGGCATTCAGCGCGGCCATATGCGCTTGCATGCGCGCAGCGTGGTTGCATCGATTGGCGTACCGGCCGAGCAGGCCGACGCCGTGACCGCGGCGCTGGTTGCCAGCGGCGAGATCAAAGCGTGGAAGGCGAAGGAGTTGTTTCGCGCCATACGCGCCGAGACCTCCGCCAACGGCCGCGGCGAGGCGGCTGCCGGCAAAATCATCGTCGCCGGCGAGCACGCCGTCGTGCACGGCCACCGCGCCGTTGCCGTACCGATACCGGACGCACTCTCAGTGCGTATTGAACCCGCGTCGGAGCAGGTGCGGATTTTGATTCCGGCCTGGCAAGTACGCCGCGAGCTGCGCCGCGAACAGGGTGGCCTCGATGCCGTCGTGTATACGCTGCTCGACCGACTCGGTCTCACCGACGTTGCGATCGACGTGCACGTCGATGCTCGGTACCCACCCGGTATCGGGCTCGGCGGCTCAGCCTCGTTGGCCGTCGGACTGATTCGCGCACTGAACACCCATTTCCGCCTCGAACTCGACGATGCCGCCGTGAATGAACATGCCTATGCGGCCGAATGCTTGGCGCACGGTCGCGCTTCCGGCATCGACAACACCTTGGCCGTGTACGGTCGGCCGCTCGTCTATCGTCGCGACTTGGGTGCGGCCGGCATCGAGTGGCTCGATCCGGCGCGCGACTTCGAGCTGCTGGTGGCGGTCGCGGCGTCGGTGCAGCCGACCCGGCGTATGGTCGAGCAGGTGGCGGCGCTCCACGAAGCACTGCCGGTGCCGACGACCGGCCTGATGCGGGAGATCGACACGATCGCGGCGGCGTCCGCCGACGCGCTGCGCGCGGGTAAGCTCGCCGAGCTCGGTCGGCTGATGAACCTCAATCAGGGCCTTCTAAACGCTCTTGGCGTGTCGACCGCAGAACTTGAGATGCTCTGTCAGATCGCGCGCGATCACGGTGCGTGGGGCGCCAAGCTGACCGGCGGCGGCGGCGGTGGCGCGATCATTGCGGTGTGCGACCCAGACGCCCAGGCCGCCGTGCGGCGGCAGTTCGAACAACGTAGTATCCAGCACTTTGCCGTGCCCGTGGCAGGGCTCAATCGATCATGAACAATCTCAGCAACGCGGCGCCGACCGTATCGTTCGATTCCGAGGAGTTGATCCTCGTCAATCCAGACGACGTCGAGATCGGCGTAATGCGCAAAGACCGCTGCCACGATGGTGACGGCCAGCTGCACCGTGCGTTCTCGGTGTTTCTTTTCAATGCGGCGGGCGAGGTGCTGCTGCAAAAGCGCGCCGACGGCAAGCGGTTGTGGCCGGGCTTTTGGTCCAACAGCTGTTGCTCGCATCCGCGGGCCGGCGAAACCATGGACGAGGCGGTGCCGCGTCGGCTCGAGCAGGAGCTGGGTGTGAGTGCCGAGCTGTCGTTCGTGTACAAGTTCAGCTATCACGCGCGCTTCGGCACGATCGGCTCAGAACACGAGCTCTGTTGGGTGTTTGTCGGTCGGTGTGACGATACGCCGGCAGCCAACCCGCACGAGATTGCCGAGCTGCGCTATGCAACGGTGGCCGAGATGGATCGCGAACTCGCGAGCCCCGCGACGCGGATAACGCCGTGGTGTCGGCTCGAGTGGGAGTCGCTGCGCGGTCGCTACGCCGACGCTTTGAGCGCCGTTCTGCCGTAGCGGTAGTACTCGACACCGATATCCTGAAAACGCGAATCGGTGTCGCAACCGACTCGCTCGATGACGAATTCGCCGTCGCCATCGGCGTCAGTTTCCGGTGAGCGCTTGCCGTCGTGCAGTCGCTCGTATTGCTCGCGGGTCAGATCGCGTGCGCCAGCCAACGCCGCGGTAAAATCGATGCGTGCTCCGGCCGCTTCCCAGCCTGGTACGACGCGGAACGGAATTACCTCGGCCGCGTCGCCGCTGCCGTAGCCAAAGGTCAACAGTTCTTGACCCGCTAGGTCACGACCTTCGTTGATCGCTTCCTCGAGTCCCGCGCAAATCCACGCCGGCAACGCCGCCGTGTAGAGATTGCCGAGATCGAGCATCGGGTCCGAGCCAAGCGCCAGCTTGTCGAGCACGCGGGCGCGGTAGGCGTGTGAGCCGCGGAACACCCGCAGCAGCGCCATGGTCAGCGGATAAGCTTCCTGGCTGTGATGCTCGGCCGAGGCGAGCGCGGCGACGGCCGGCTCGGCATTGAGTTCGGCGATGAGGTCGCTGGGTGAAATACCGGCCTGATGACAAAACGCCGCCAGCTGCGCGCGATCCTCGCTGTCGCCATCGCACATCGCGTATATCCAGGCAATACCGAGCCCGGTTTCCGGCATCCGCCGGTACGGCCGGTGCATGAATACGGTGCGGGTGTCGGCGAGGTACTGCGCCGCGTTCAAGCCACGCTTCGTGCACATGTCGCGCAGCGCGTGCAGCGTCTCGTCGATGTAGCACGTCGTCGAGTACTTGCCGTTGAACACCGGGAAGTCCTGGACTTGATGCGTCTCCGACCGGTCCTGACCGCAAAAGCGCAGCATCGGTTTACGAAAATCGGTGAAGCGGTAGTCTGACGCCGAACCCGATGCGTTGAGGTCGATTTCGAATATGCTCGGATCTTCTTCGAGCAGCATCGCGACCGCGCCAGCGCCTTGGGTGGGCTCACCGCTAGAGCCGCGCGCGTACTCAGCGATATCGGCGCAGACCACAATCGCCTGACTGCCGGCGCCGTCGAGCGCGAGATAGCGCAACGCGCCTTTCATGCTGTACACGCCGCCGAGGCATGCGTGTTTGTATTCCGGTACCTCGCAGCTGCGCGCGATCGGCGGCTTGCCTTCGCGGATCAACTCATCGTCGATCATCCCCTTAATAATGATCGCGCCGGCGGAGTTGTCGGTGCTCGATTCGGTGCCAAAGCCGAGATAGCGAACGTTGCTGGGATCGATATCGTACTGGCGGATCAGTCGCAGAACGGCGGTGGCGGCCATCGTATAAACGCTGTGGTTCTGGCTGCGCATGCGGAAGCTGCGGCCGACGACGTCGCGGATCTTTGGCCACGGTGAGTCGGTCCACTCACACCAATCCTCGAGCCATACACGGTTGCGCGGTACATAGGCGGCGAGCCCGCTGATCCCTATCTTCTTCTGTTCCATCTCTTCTGGCCTTGCGCAGTATCGTTGGGATGGGTGTCATTTATTGTTGACACCCAAATATTCTACGCTTGTTTACACTTTTTTGCTCGTCAAATCCGCGTCGGTTGCACCTGTATCTATCACGCCCGATCGCGGTGCAAAACGCGACGTGACTATAGAGGAGTGTGGGCACCAGCGGAATCCGTCAAGCGCGTTCGTGACAGACGATTCCTCTACGGTGCCCGTCTCTGATCTGAATCAGCTCTCCGTCGTAACCGCCTCGCTTTTGCGGCGGGTTCGCGTCGTTTTGCGTTTTGCCGCACGCTTCTTCTTGGTTGGAGCCCGACCGGTCAGCTCGTGGGCCGGCGAGGACGTCAGACCGGCGCGCCCGAGTTCGACCGGATCGAAATCGTCGACGTTGATCAGCGCCATCACTTTTTCGTGGTAGGCGAGCAACTTGTCCGCGTCTTCGGCGGTGATGTGCTCGCCCGCGCGGGCTGCCTCGACCTGCAGCGGCAGGTACTCAGCATCGATGACGCCGTCTTTGCGCAGCTCGCGCAGCCGGCGCTGCAGCGGTGCCAGATCGTGCGCCATTTGGAGGGCTTCCTGGAGTAGGCCCAATGGGTTGCCGGGCTCCAGCGTGGTGTACGCGAAGCCCGCCAGCCGCTCACGGGCTTCGGTCGGATTCGAGATTAAGTCAACCAGTTCCTGCCCCTGCGCATCCGACGGTGCCGAGTAGGTCCGGCCGCGTGGGAAAATCGCGAGGCGCAGCAGCGTGGCGACCGGGCGGTTCGGCAAGTTGCGCAAGAAGCCATGCAGCTGCTCTTGTGCGTGATACATCAGCGTGCGGACCGACCATTCGACCAACGCCAGGTCGGCGGCTTTGCGGCCCTCGTTTTCGAAGTGCTTTAACACGCACGATGCGAGGTACATCGAACTAAACACGTCACCGAGGCGCGCCGACAGCAGTTCGCGCTGCTTCAGCGTGCCGCCCAGGGTCAGCATGGCAAAGTCCGATGCCAGCGCGAACGCCGAGCTGTAACGGTTGATGTTCTGATAGAAACGCCGTGTCGGCGTATCGAGCGGCACCAGCGAAAAGCGGGCGTGCGTCAGCGCCAGCCAAAATGCACGCGCCGCATTGCTGATCGCGTAACCGATGTGGCCAAACAGCGCCTTGTCGAACTCGATGAGTCCGCGTGTCGCGTCCTCGTCCTGCGCCGCCTGCAGTTCGCGCAACACGAACGGATGGCAGCGGATCGCGCCCTGGCCAAAGATGATCAGGCTGCGGGTCAGGATGTTGGCGCCTTCAACCGTGATCGCGATCGGCGTCGCCTGATAGCCGCGGCCAAGGTAGTTGTTCGGCCCGAGCATGACGCCTTTGCCGCCGTGCACGTCCATCGCATCGTTGGCCACTTTGCGGCCGAGTTCGGTGCAGTGGTACTTCAAAACGGCTGACGGCACGGCCGGTTTCTCGCCTTCGGCGATCGCGCCCGCGGTAACGCTGACGGCGGCGTTCATGATGTAGGTGTTGCCGGCAATCCGCGCCATCGCCTCGCCGACGCCTTCGAAGCGGGCAATCGGGATGTTGAACTGACGGCGCAACCGCGCGTAAGCGCCGGTGGCATAAACGGCGGCCTGGCCACCGCCCAAGGCGCTCGACGGCAGCGTAATGGCGCGACCGACCGACAGCAGCTCGACCAGCATCTTCCAGCCTTTGCCGGCCATCTCGCGGCCACCGATGATGTAGTCGAGCGGCACGAAGACATCCTTGCCCTGGGTCGGACCATTCTGGAAGGCGCTGTTCAGTGGGTAGTGGCGTTTGCCGATCGTGACTCCCGGGGTGTCGGTCGGAATCAGCGCCGCCGTAATCCCGTAGTCGGCAACGTCGCCAATCAGTTGGTCTGGGTCATACAGCTTGAATGCGAGACCGAGGACCGTCGAAACCGGCGCCAGTGTGATGTAGCGCTTGTCCCAGTTGAGGCGAATACCAACGATTTCCTCGCCTTCCCATTCGCCTTTGCAAACGACGCCGGAGTCGATGATGGCGGCGGCGTCAGAACCCGCCTGCGGCGACGTCAGCGCAAAACAGGGGATCTCGGTGCCCGCCGCAAGGCCGGGCAGGTAGCGCTGCTTTTGTTCGTCCGTACCGTAGTGCACGAGCAGCTCGCCCGGGCCCAAACTGTTCGGCACGCCAACGGTCGACGATGCCGTAGCGCTGCGGCTGGAAAGCTTGGCGATGACCATCGCGTTGGCGTACGCCGAAAAACCGAGGCCGCCGTATTCCTTCGGAATGATCATTGCGAAGAATTTGTGTTGCTTGATGAACTCCCAGACTTCGATGGGCATGTCGGCGAGTTCGTGCGTGATCTGCCAGTCGTCGAGCATCGCGCAGAGCTCTTCGCAAGGTCCGTCAATGAAGGCCTGCTCTTCGGCACTCAACTTCGGTGCCGGCATGCTGGTCAGCCGATTCCAATCGGGCAGGCCAGTGAACAGCTCGCCGTCCCACCAAACGTTGCCGGCCTCGAGCGCCTCGCGTTCGGTATCCGACATGCTCGGCAGCATCGTTTTGTACATCGCAAGCAGCGGTTTGGTGATGCGATCACGCCGCAAGTCGGCGAAATTCAGCGCGCCGAGACCGGCAGCAGCAGCAATCAACGCAAGATTCCACAGCGTGTAACCGTTGCCGAACAGCAAATACGCGGCAACACCGCCAGCAAAGGCCAGCGAAAAAGTCGCGAGGCTCGCGCGCTTGTAGGCAAGGTACAAAAAGCCGCCTACAAACAGCAGCACCCAGAGCAAACCGACAATGAATCCCGTCACGTCACACCTTTAGTCGTGTAGTTAGTTCGGCAGAATGGCCTTCGCTCGGATCTTCGACCGCGGCTAACCGAGCAAGTGCTCGATTGCCGCACGTTCTTCTCGTAATTCCTGATTCGTCGCGTCCATACGCTCACGACTGAAGTCGCTTACGGCCAGGTCCGTGACGATCTCGTAGTCGCCGTTGGCGCAGCGCACCGGGAACGAATAGATCACGCCCGGCTCGATGCCGTAGCTACCGTCGGCCGGCACCGCCATGCTGACCCAGTCGCCGTCCGTGCCGAGCGCCCAATCGTGGACGTGATCGATGGCGGCCGACGCGGCCGATGCCGCCGAGCTCGCGCCGCGCGCTTTGATGATCGCGGCGCCGCGTTGCTGAACGGTAGGGATGAAGTCGTCAACCAGCCAAGCGTGCTCGACGAGGCCCTCGGCCGCGTCGCCACGCACCGCCGCATGACTGACATCGGGGTACTGCGTGGCAGAGTGGTTGCCCCAAATGATCATGCCGTCGACGTCACTGACATGAGCACCCGTCTTGGTCGCCAGCTGGGCAATGGCGCGGTTGTGATCGAGCCGCGTCATGGCCGTGAAATTGCGTGGGTTTAACTCCGGCGCGTTGGCCTGGGCGATCAATGCGTTGGTGTTCGCCGGGTTGCCGACGACCAACACGCGAATGTCGCGACTCGCATGGTCGTTCATGGCCTTACCCTGCGCCGAGAAAATCTGTGCATTGGCCTCCAGCAGGTCTTTGCGTTCCATGCCGGGGCCGCGCGGTCGCGCGCCGACCAGCAACGCGTAATCGGCGTCCTTAAACGCCACGTTGGCGTCGTCGGTAGCGGTGAGGCCAGCCAGCGTCGAGAACGCGCAGTCGTCGAGTTCCATACACACACCGTTCAGTGCGTCGAGCGCCGGCGTAATCTCGAGAAGCTGCAGAACGACCGGTTGGTCGGGGCCGAGCAGTTGCCCGGATGCGATGCGGAATGCCAATTGATAGCCGATCTGGCCGGCAGCGCCGGTGATTGCGACGCGAACGGGGTCTTTCATAGTGAGTGGTACCTGAGCAGACGACAGACGATCGTCCGGCCACGGCGGCCACGTACGACCCGGACCGGGGCCGCTAGTTTACCACGTCAGAGCCTATTTGTTGCACCGCAGCGAAAGGGATTTACTCGGTGTCCTCAGCGAGCTCTAAGTCCGGAAAGCGGGCCCGCGCCACCGTAGCCAGCGCCGCGGCATCGCCATCGCGACCGGCATCGATCAGCGCTTGCCAGCAGCGCACCAGCACCGTTTCGGAGGCCGTTTCGGGGTCGCAGTCGAGGTCGTCGATATCCGCGAATGACGTCTCACGCAGCTGCCGCACGACGGCGGCGCTAGGGGCAGCGCGCCGGAGTGCCGGCGTTGATGACCTGTCGGCCGCGGCGTCGTCGGCGACGGCGGCTTCGCTGGCCGGCTGGTGCCACGGTCCGTCGGCCTGTTCTCGTTCGGCGCGCTCGGCGGCCTGCTCGGCCAAGGCCTGGGCGGTGCCGGCGCGCGAGGCGGCCGCGTCTAAGTTGATGTTTGCTGGGCCGGCCTCGGCGTTTGTGCTGGCCGTGTCGCCGACCTTGAATGCGTCCGGCGTGTCTGCATCGGTGCGGACTTTTTCGTTCGCTTGAGCATCGTATGTCGCCTCGACGGCCGACGATGCCGTCGGTCCGGCGAGATCCAGCTCGCGCCCGACGAGTACCGCGATGACCACGCTGGCGGCCATGGCCAGCAGCGGTTGCCAGTTGCTGGCGCTCGCCGTCGGTGCGGATGCGTCGGCCAGGATGCGTTCATCGAGCGCCGGCGGCGGCGATTCCGTCGAGATCTGTCGGTACAGCGCTGCTAGCGCCGGATCGCTCACACTGTCAGTCGATTTATCGTTCATGTGTCACCGTGGCCGAGTTCGGCCGCGAGCAGGTCTTTGAGTTTACGGGTCGCGTAACGAATGCGGCTTTTCGCCGTTTCCCTATTCACGCCGGTCGCCGTTGCGATGTCGTCGATGCTGAGGCCGCCTTCTTCGTGCAGCAGCCAGGCATCGCGTTGCTCGACGGGCAGCGTCGTCAACGCAGTTTGGAATTTCTGCTTGAGCAACGCGATTTCGCTGAGCGACTCTGGCTCATCGGCCGCGTTGCCAGCCGGTTCGGCGAGCAGTGTTTCCTCGCGGCCGCGCATGCGCCGGGTACGGTCGATGAAGGCGTTGTGCGCAATTCGAAACAAATACGTGCGGAACTGCGCGGTCGGTCGATAGCGTTCGCGCGCGCGAATCAATTTGGTCCAGACGTCTTGCGCCAGCTCTTCGGCGGTAGCGGCATTGGCCGACAGCCGCAACAAGTACCGAAAGACCGCATCGTTGTGACGCCGATAAAGCGGATCGAACGCGGTCGCGTCGCCGGCGGCATAACGCTGCATTAACGCAATGTCGTCGTCAGCCGCCGGTGGCCGTGCGGGGGCGAGTTGGGTCATTGGCGGCAAGATCGTCTCTGCAGCATGGGGCTCGCGCATCGTTTGCCAGTGTCCGTTCACGATATCGACTCTGCAAACGCAGCGGGTCGCGCAAACGGGTTATTTTAAGATTATGTTAAATAAACAGGCCAATTGCGGAAAAAGCGGACTTCATGCTTGCAAATCGCGTTTTTAGTGTTATAGTTGACTACAACACCAATTCACAGGCAGCACCCGACCGAGGCGGGAACACAAAATGGCGACTTTTAAGGCATTGAACGACACGTTTTATCCGGCGGCTCTAGGTGGCCTGCTGATCATCGCGTTTACTGCCAGTCATACCAAAGCACCGGCGGAAGAAGCGCTTTCCGGACCGACGCCGTTTGGCGCCGAAGGGATCGAATACGTGATTCATACGGCCGATTACGAACCGGCCGGGAAAACCGTGGTCGATCTCGGCGACGCCGCCGAGCCCGCGCCCGCGCCTACGCCTACCTCGACAGTAGTTTCGTTTGAAGTGGTCGTCGACGAGTTGGCAGAGCAGGCCGGTGAACAGGCGGTCAAGATCCTGCTGACGACGTCGGAGGCGCAAACGAGCCTGTAACACGGGCACGTAACGTTGTCCGCCGCAGTACTGATGTCCGATACCTGGAACGACAATCAGCCGATTTATCGGCAGTTACGGGATCGGGTGGTCGCGATGATTCTCGAGGGCGTTTTGAACGACGGCGATGTGTTGCCGAGCGTTCGAAACGTCGCTCAGGAGTACCGACTCAATCCGCTGACTGTCCTCAAGGGTTATCAAGAACTCGTTGACGAGGGGCTGGTGGAGAAAAAACGGGGTCGCGGCATGTTCGTTCTCGAAGGAGCGCGCGATCAGTTGCTCAAGGACGAACGTCAGCGATTCATTGAAGAAGAATGGCCGCGCATCCACGCAACGATCGAGCGCCTCGGTTTAAGTCCCGACGCGTTGTTCGGCGCTGTGAAAAACGGCTCCGGAGATGACGATTGACCGCTCTGATCGAGGCGAGCTCCCTCAGCAAGTTCTATGGCGCCACCCGCGCCGTCGATGACGTTAGCTTCAGTATCCAGCCCGGCCGCATCGTTGGGCTGATCGGACCGAATGGCGCGGGTAAGACCACGCTGTTGAACGCCGTGCTTGGCCTCACCACATTCACCGGCGAGCTTTCGGTGTTGGGGCTCGATCCGTTTCAGCAGCGCAAAGAGCTAATGCAACGCATTGCGTACGTCTCTGACGTTGCCGTGCTGCCGAAATGGATTACTGTCGATCGGCTGCTCGATTTCGTTACCGAAATGCACCCCGGCTTTTCGCGCAGCCAGGCCGAAACGCTGCTTCGCGAAACCAAAATTCGCAAAACCGCCAAGGTCGGCACGCTGTCGAAAGGCATGATCGTGCAGCTGCACCTTGCGATCATCATGGCTATTGACGCCGAGCTCCTGATCCTCGATGAGCCGACGCTCGGTCTCGATATTCTGTTTCGTAAAGACTTTTACTCGCGGCTTCTCGGCGACTACTACGATGGCGAGAAGACCATCATCGTTACGACGCATCAGGTCGACGAGTTAGAGCACATTCTCACCGACGTCATGTTCATTGATGGCGGGCGCATTGTGCTCGACACAACCACCGAGGCGATAACCGATCGCTACGTCGAGGTGATGGCCTCGGGCGAGTCCGCCGAGGAGGCCCGCCGGCTGAACCCGCTGTCGATCCGCCAAGGCTTCGGCAAGACGATTTTCTTGTTTGATGGCGTTGCGCGTGAGCAGCTCGCCAAACTCGGCGAAACTCGCACGCCGTCAATATCGGACTTGTTCGTCGCCGTGCTGCGCGGTGGAGGTGCCGCGTGATGGGTCGCATGCTGATGCTCGTGCGCCGCGAGTTCTGGGAGCATCGCTCGCTGGTCGTCGCTCCGGCCGTGGTTGCTGGGCTGATCTTTCTCGGTGCGTTGATTCCGCTGGTGATCGGGCTTGCTTCCGCGGAAGTCGGCGCCTCCGGCATGGTGGCGGCGCTAAATATTGTGCCGTCGCAAGGTACCGCGACCGGTATCAACGGTTTGTTGCTCGCACCGGTTGGGCTCATCAATCTGGTGCTGTTCTTCACGGTGTTTTTCTACTGTCTCGATGCGCTTTACTCAGAGCGCAAGGATCGCAGCGTGTTGTTCTGGCGCTCGCTGCCGATCACCGACGTCGAGACCGTCGTCTCAAAGTTTGCGACGGCGGCGATTGCGGCACCACTCGTGTTTTTCGCCGTGCTGGCGTTACTGCAGGTGCTGTTTCTGATTGTCGCGACCATGGTGATCTGGGCTGGCAGCGGCGATGCCGGCAAGTTGATCTGGGGGCCGCTGTCGCTGACGCAGGTGTTTGGGTTCTCGGCGTACACGCTGTTTGCCAGCAGTCTGTTGACGCTGCCGTTCATTGGCTGGTTCATTGCCTGCTCCTCACTGGTCAAAAAGGCGCCCTTCTTGTGGGCCGTACTGCCGTTTCTGCTAATTCCGCTGCTCGAGCAGCTGATTTTTAGCTCGCGGCATTTCGCCAACATCGTGTTTGGTCACTTCCCACGCGCCTATTCGGCATCGTTTCGCTTTGATCCCGAAGCACTGCCCAGCGAAGACGATCCGTTTCGCGGCATCGACCCGACCGAATTTATCGACATGATGGGCCTCCTGACGTCGGTCAATACCTGGGCAGGGGTTGCGGTCGCGGTTGGTTTCGGCGCTCTGGCGGTGTACATGCGCCGGTATCGGACCGAAGCCGACGCCTAACACGCTACGGCTCAGCGGCTGCGCGCGGCGACAGCGCGTGCTTCTTCAAAAGATTGCGCAATTGGTGATAGTTGAGGCCGAGTAAATCGGCGGCGACTTTCTGCTGGTAGTTGGCGCGTTCCAGCGCAGCGCGTACCAGGCGTTTCTCAAAGCTACGCACGGACGATTTCAGTTTGACCGGCAGCGCCAGCGCGTCGTCGCCGGTCGATCGCGGTTGTGTGTCGCTGCGGCGCGCCGATTCGCCGCGCAGTCGGAACGGCGAGGCAAACGGATCGAACACGATTCGGCTAATTTTTCGCTCTGGCTCTTCCTGACGGTACACCGAGCGCTCAACGGCGTTTTTGAGTTCGCGCACATTGCCGGGCCAGCGATGGCGAAGCAGCGCCGACGCGGCTCGGGCGGTGAATCCCGGAAAGAGGTCGTAGCGCAGCTCGGCGGCCATCGCCACCCCAAACGCGTTGGCGAGCGGCAGGATGTCTTCGACGCGATGGCGCAGCGGCGGAATCGTGATGACATCAAAGGCGAGCCGATCAAGCAGATCGGCTCGAAACCGGCCAGCAGCCGTCAGCGATTCGAGATCGACGTTCGTGCTAGCGACGATTCGTACGTCGACACTGAGTGTGTCGGTGCCGCCCACGCGCTCGAACTCGCCGTATTCAATGACGCGCAGGATTTTCTCCTGCATGCGCAACGACGTGGTGCCGAGTTCGTCCAGTATTAGCGTGCCGCCGTCAGCACGCTCGAAGTGGCCGCGATGTTGTTTCACCGCGCCGGTAAACGCGCCTGCCTCGTGACCGAAGAGCTCCGATTCGAGAATGCTTTCGGTCAGCGCTGCGCAATTGACCTTGACCAGCATCTGCTCCCAGCGGGGCGACAGAAAGTGCAGCCGCGATGCGATGAGCTCCTTACCGGTACCTCTTTCTCCGACCACCAGTACCGGCTTCGCGACCAGGGCGGCGCGCGAGACGTGCTCGAGCATCTCGATAAACGCCGGTGCCTCGCCGATGACGGCTGGCAGGGATCCACGGTCTGCCAAAAGTTTTCCTCAAAATTTAAGTAAAAATACCAAATAGTGAGAAAAATTTTAATACCTGTAGTTCGAATTGGTTGCGCTTTTTCTTATAAAAATGTTTAAAAACAGCATCTTAGAGCTATCTAGCAACTCTGGCACGGAAACTGCTTTACATACAGCGAACGCTTTCTTTGTGAGGAAGACACGATGGGCATCTTTTCGCGCTTCAGCGATATCGTTAATTCGAATATCAACGCGATTCTCGACAAGGCCGAGGATCCGGAAAAAATCGTCCGCCTGATGATTCAGGAGATGGAGGACACGCTGGTCGAGGTTCGTACCGCGGCCGCACGCTCCATTGCGGACAAAAAGGAACTCAACCGTAAACTGACCGCGCTCGAAGACGAGCAAGCCGGTTGGGAAAAAAAAGCCGAGCTGGCGCTTTCTAAGGGTCGCGAAGACCTAGCCAAAGCGGCGCTGGTCGAAAAAAGCCACGCGGTTAAGGCCGCCGAGACGCTGCGTGCCGATTACGAGGCGATCGATGAAGGCCTCAACAAACTCAACGAGGACATCACGCGGCTCGAGACCAAGCTCGCGGATGCCAAGAACCGGCAAAAGTCGCTGATTGCTCGCCACAAAACCGCGACCAATCGATTGGCGGCGCGCCGCAAGCTGCACGACTACAAAATCGACGACGCACTGGTGCGCTTTGAGCAGTACGAGCGGCGTATGGATGACGTCGAGGGGCGGGTCGAGGCCTACGATCTCGGCTTGCCGAAAGATCTGAACCACGAATTTGCGTCGCTTGAGTCCGAGGAAGCGATCAACGCGGAATTGGCCGAACTGAAACGCCGCGCTGCTAATCGCAGCGACAACAACGCATAAGGCTGCCGAGGACCACCGATGAGCAACGCCGTGTTGGTCGTACTGATACTGATTTTATGTATCCCAGTACCACTGATGATCATCTTCCACTACACGACGCAGTGGAAGAAGTTGCGTGAGCTGTCGGAGGCCGACGAGAAGCTGCTGAAGGATCTTTGGGACCACGCCCAGCGCATGGAAGACCGGGTACACGCCCTAGAGACCATCTTGGACGACAAAGACACTGACTGGAGGAATAAACGATGAGCTGCGAATGCCATGAACGAATTGGCGGCCGCTTCAACGGGCTGTACCGGGACCGCGACAATGGCTGGTTTTTTGGGGTCTGCGCCGGAATTGCCCATTACTTTGATATCCAGATTCTTGCGGTCCGGATCGTTGCGTTGATCAGTTTGTTGCTGTTCACCGTGCCGACCGCGCTCGTCTACATCGTTGCGTCGTTGCTGCTGAAGCAGCGCTCGCTCGGCAACGGCTGTCATTGCGACGAACGTCGCTTCTGGCGCAGTGGTCGCGACTACCGTGTATAGGCGCGACGAACACGGCCGACTGTCGGGCCGACGCTTTTTCCGCGACAAATCGCGCGCGTGGCTCGGCGGAGTTTGTGCCGGTATCGCCGACTACTTTGGCTTTTCGCTCGGCGCGACGCGTCTGCTAACCGTCATCGGCGCCATCGCGTTCGCGCCAATGACCTTTTTGATCTACATCGCACTGTGGATTCTGGTGCCGGCGCGCAAGCGGCCCCAAACGTACTACGATGAACCCGAAGAGCGCGCGTTTCGCAAAGCCGTGCGTTCACGGCCAAAGCGTACACTCAGCGACGTACACCGGCGTTTTCAGCAGCTCGACGCGCGTTTAGCGAACCTGGAGCGCCACGTAACGTCGTCGCGGTATCGGCTCGATCGGGAATTCGACAGACTTTAGGAAACTACTGGGGAGGGCACCGGACGTATGCAGTCAGCACACATTCTCGCATTTCTCATCATCTTGACGATCTTCGGTTCGATGGCGTTACGCGACTATTTCAAATACCGCTCCCGCGCTGAGCGCGATCGCGAGGACTTGAACGAAGCCGACGATCTGAACGCTCGTATCGATCTGCTCGAGGAGCGCGTCCGTACGCTCGAGAAGATCGTCACCGATCCGCGCGACGATCTGTCACGGAAGATCAACAGCTTGTAGTAACCATGAACCCGAGCGACGTCCGCCGTCTTTGGCAACTCTGCTTCGATAGCGAGGAGGGTGCCGCCGGCGCGCGCGAGCTCGCGGCCGACACCAAACTCGAGCCGCTGGTGGCCAGCGGCGGCGCCATTGTCGTTGCTGGTTTTTTCGATGACCGCGATGACCGCGACGCGCTGACCGAGCTCGCTCGTCTCAGATCACGCCTCGTGCCGCAGATCGTCTGGCTACGCGCCGAGCCGGCTGCCCAGACACTGCAAACCGAACTACTGGCGTTGGGATTTGATCCGGCAGGCGCTTTCGAGGACCGATTCGCCTACGCCTACGACCTTGCCCGCTGCAATCAGCCGCGCGATTGGAACAACGCCGAGCACTGGGCCAACCCGACCCAATTCAAGAAACGCTGGTAACGCAGCAAAACTATTTGTCGTTTTCCGCCTTGAACGCGCGAACTTGCTCGTTGAAGGCCTCAACGTGGCGATTTTCCTCATCGACAGCGGCGTTGTGACGCTGTGCCGTGATGCGGTCCCGCTGTGCGGTGATGTTCGGATCCTCGCCATCGACTTTGGCCGCCTGGCTTTCGGTGTCGAGACAGCTGCGGTATTCCGACATGTCCGTCATGTACGCCTTGATGGCGCGCTGACTTTCGACCATTTCTTTTTCGGACGCGTTGCGGCCGTCCGGAATATCGGGTTTCTTCGGGTATTCGCAGGCGTCAGCCGCCGACCATGCGCCTAGCAGGGCGATCAAGGTCGCGACCGCTGCGGTTTTTTGTCTGTTTTCGGTCAACGTGTTCTCCAACTGACGAACCGGGTCACAAATTCTTCACAGCCGGCCGACGATTGCAATACGACGGCGCAATATACTGATTTATCAATGGCTTAAACCGCACATAATGCGATTTTCAGCGCTCTTCAGGCGAACAGCGCGCGGTGTTGGTTGGTCCCTTCTTCCTGCGCCAACAGCAAGTCGCGGTAATCCTGCGCCGACATCGGCTCACCGAACAACAGGCCCTGCACGAAGTTGCAGTTGAGCGTTTGCAGAAAGCCGAGCTGCTCGGTGGTTTCGACACCTTCGGCGACGACGTCCATTTTGAGGCTGCGGCCCATGTCGATGATCGTCGCAACAATGGTCGCGTCGTCTGCATCGACCGCGGCATCACGGACGAACGAGCGGTCGATTTTCAAGGTTTGAATCGGAAACTGTTGCAGCGCGCTCAGCGAGCTGTAGCCGGTGCCGAAATCGTCGATCGCTAGATGCACGCCGAGCGCATACAGCTCGTCAAGAGTCCGGATCGTTTTGTCCGGATCCTCCATGATGGTCGTTTCGGTGATTTCAAACTCGAAGCTCGTTGGCGATACGCCGGCACGGCGGAACTGCCGGGCGGTTTTTTCGACAAACTGCGTGCGCCGCAGCTGTTTCAGCGACAGATTGATGGCAACGCGGCCGGGGTCCGCAATGCTCTGTTGCCAGTCGCGGTAGTCGGCGCAGACACGCTCTAACACCCATTCGCCGATCTCGACGATCAAATTGGTCTCTTCGGCTAGCGGAATGAACTCTGACGGCATGATCAGGCCGCGCTCCGGCAGATCCCAACGCACCAACGCCTCGGCGCCTACGACTCGGCCGTCCAGCAGGCTGTATTTCGGCTGGTAATGCAGCAGCAACTCGTTACGTTCGAACGAGCGGCGCAGCTTGCTCTTCAGCATCAGGCGCTCGACGGCCGCCTCGTTCATGTCGGCGCGGTAAATCTCGTAGCGATTGCCGCCGGCTTTTTTCGCGTGATAAAGCGCCGCGTCGGCATTGCGAATCAGATCGATGACGTTGCGCGCGTCGCTCGGGTAGAACGCGATGCCGAGACTGGCCGTCATGAACACCTCGTGGCCCTGTACGTCGAACGGCTCCGCCAAACGATTCAATGCAGAGCGCGCGAGACGCATGACCTCGTCGCGCTGGCGCTGCCCCGGTGAGAGCTCGTCGAGAATTACCGCGAATTCGTCGCCGGCGAGTCGGCCGACAACGCTTTTTTCGGGCAGCTGGCGGGCGAGTCGCTGAGTCAGCGTTTCGAGGGCGGCATCGCCGGCGAGATGTCCGAACGTGTCGTTGATGTCCTTGAACTGATCGACATCGATGTACAGCAGCGCAATTGTGTGGTTTTCGCGGCGCGCTCTGGCTATGGCTCGCTGCAACAGATGCTGGAACTGCATCCGGTTCGGCACTTTGGTGAGCGCATCCATACGGGCGAGATAGCGGATGCGCTGTTCGGCGCGTTTGCGCTCGCGAATGTTCTGCGCCGCGTAGATCCTTCCCTCGAACAGCGGGTTTTCGGTTTCGATGACTGAGCCAGTCCAAGAGACGGGCACTGTGTCGCCGCCCTTGGTTTGGAACGCCGACTCGCGCGGCCGGCTGCCGAGTTCAGCGAGACGAAATGCTTCCTGGTGCGTTTCGGCCACAACGCTGTCTACCGGAAGACCCAACAGCTCATCCTCTGTGTAGCCGAGCATCGCGGTGGTTGCTGCATTGATGCGGGTAATCGTGTTGTCGGCGCCCGTTACGATGACCGCGTCGTTCATGCTCGCCAGCACGTTGTCGATGTAGTCGCGCGAAATGGTTGTTTGCAGCAGCTGTTCGCGCATTTCGTTGAACGTCTGGGCGAGTTCGCCCAATTCATCGTCGCGTTCGACCGGCAGTTGGCTGCCGTAGTTGCCCTCGCTGATGCTCTTGGCTTGTTGGGTGAGCTGAGTGATCGGGCGAATCAGTCGGATCGCCGTCAACCAGGCAAGAAACGCGCAGCCCACCAGCATGACCAGCGTTGCTGCGCTGACCCAGATGGCGCCGCGGGCGCGGTAACGACGTTCGATGTCGGTCAGTTCGCCACGAAAGGTATTCAGTTCGCGGCTGACACCGTCGATGCGGAAACTGCCGCGCAGTTGGCCGTGACGTTCGCCTTGGTAGATCACCGCGCGACTAACGACCAGTCGATCGCTGTCCCAAATGGGCTCACTCGGCACGGCCAGTTCTAAGTCGGCGATGAACTGCAAGTCTTTGAGTTCGGGGTGCTCGCTCAGCGCATCTCCGATGAGCTCGGCCAGGTCTTCTTCCTCGACGGCGATGGGTCGGTCGAGTTCGCGCTCCAGCGACAGCATGAGCGTTGCCGCGCGATCTTCGAGTCGCGCCTTGAGGACCTCGTCGTTCTGATCGAGCCCGGAGCGCACCAGCTCTTTGGCCAGCATCGTGTAATTGCTGTACAGCGCAAGCGCGACCGTGCAAATGATCGCGAGCGCCAACACGAGTGCGGCGAAGAGAAATTTTGGCAGCAGACTCCGTGGCATTTTGCTACCCGCGTAGCGACCGTCGGCAGCGGGCTGCCGCAGGTCCGGTCAACTTCTTATTGTTGTTGTTCGAATGCCGCGGCCTCGAGCCGCGTTTGACGCAGTCTACAGCAGAGTGGGGCATACGGTGCGTGCTTTACCCTAAGTTGTGTCCGCAAATAGCGACTGTTATTTGACTTTTCTACCCGATTAGCCGGCGCGGCTGGTAAATTCCAGTTAACATTTCATGAACAGTTTCGCTGTCCGACGAGTACCCCAATGACGCCGAAATGCGCATTGATCGTTGATGATTCGCGTTCGGCTCGAGTCGTGCTGCAGCGCATGCTCGAGTCCCATGAGCTCGATGTCGATACCGCTGAGTCGGCGGAGCAAGCGCTCGACTATCTGACCGAGCATCGGCCCGACGTCATCTTCATGGACCACCTCATGCCCGGCATGGACGGCTTCGAGGCGGTCCAGGCGATCAAGGAAAACCCGGCGACAGCCACGATTCCCATCATGATGTACACCTCGCAAGAGGGCGAGCTGTATGTCGGCCAGGCGCGCGCGCTCGGCGCGGTCGGCGTTTTGCCAAAGCAGATTGCGCCGGTCGAAGTGTCTCGTGTCTTAAAGAGCCTGCGACTGATTCCGGCCAACGAAGTTGATCTCGACGTCGGTGCGGCGACGCTGGCGTCCGAGTCCCCGTCGCTTGTCGATGTCGCCGCGGCGGCCGAGCGCTTGGTCGATGACGACCGCGACATGCGACAATGGATCCAAGAGCTGTTTGAGCAACAGCGCGCGGTCATTCGTCGCGATCTCCTCGATAGTTACGAGTCTATTGCGACGCGCGTTGCCGATGAGATTTCCCCCGAAGCCGCGGACGACGATGGCACGAGTGACGGCCGAATCACGGCCCCGGTGGCGGTGGCGGTCGGTGCGCTGTGTCTCATTACGGTAGCCTTCGCGTGGCTGTATTGGCGCGCCGAGACCAAATGGCAGCAAGCGGAGGCGCAAATCGCCGAACTCTCGACCGAGCGGCTTGCGCTACGTGAGCAAACCGCCGACGGCACGGTGGCACTGCAAACCTCCCTCAACGAGGAGCGTGCCGCGCTGCGCGAGCGCTATCAAAGTGCCCTGAACCTCGTTGCATGGTCGTTCAACAACGGCGGTCGCTACGCCTGGAACTCGATACCGTTGGATGACCTACTGACCGATCGGCTCAGCGAATTGGTTCGCCAGCTCGAGGCGCTCGATTTCAAAGGTACGCTGGTGGTCGAAACGCACGTTGGCAATTTCTGCACCGTAGCGGATGGGTCGGGTCTCGTGACTTTGGCGCCCGGCGATCTGGGCGTCGCGGGCTGCACGTCGAGCAATCTCGACATCGCCGAGGCCGATCGCATCGGCTCGCAGCAGACCGTGGCGTTCGCCAATCTCGTCGAGACGGTCAGTGAACAAACCGGCGGCGATATTTCGATCGCCGTGTCGACACTGGCCAACATGCAGCCGCGCGTCGCGTACCCGGACCCAGCCACGGCAAGCGCGGGTCAGTGGAATGCCGTTGCCGCGGCGAATCAGCGGATCGAGATTCGCCTCGACCCGATTAGCACCGAGCTGTAGCGGCTAGCCGGCTGCGGCAGCCGGTGCCTGCAGGGCGTCGCTGGTCTTGCTGCGCTTTTCGTCCGGCAGGGTTTTCAGCTCACCGTCGACGATCGCGCCTTGTTGCACCGCAATGGCGCCGCCCGTCACGGTGCCTTCGATACGCGCCGAGGCGGCGATGTCAATTTCACCGCTGGCCCGTACGGCACCGATGACCTGACCGGCGACGAGCACGTTCCGTGCCGTCAGCTTGCCGCGCCAGACGCCGCCCTCGGCGATGACCACGGTGCCATTGACGTTGCTGTCACCGACGACTTCGCCGTGAACTTCGAGATCGCGGTTGCCGCTGATATCGCCACGAACCGTTACGCCCTCGGCGATGAGGCTGGTCGGCCCGGTGGTGTGTCGCTTAGCAGAATACCTTCCCATCGTGTGCATCCCGCAGCAGAAGATAGCCCCATGCTACGCGACTGATGACGTCGGTTTTGTGACCGGGTTGGCAATGCTAGGGCGACGGTACTGGCGCGGCGTCGCCCCTGGTGACGGGCGTGGTGTGGCTTTGGACTAGCGCGGGTTGTAGCCGTAGCCGAGATCGCGAATGAAAGCGACGCGCGCGTTACGAAATTCGACCAGCCGCATGAAGCGGCGTGGGCCAAAGTTGTACGTGAACTCGATGACTTCGACTTCGCTTGTGACTGGACCGATACCACGCGACACATATTGACCGCGCTCGTTCAGTCGGTAACGTCGGCTGCCGCCGATTGTCACCGGCAGTACCTGCGTCACCAGCACGGTGCGGCGCGATTCCGCGACCGGCTCGCCGCAGATGGCGAGCACCTCGGCCAAGTGCATGCCTTCGGTAACGAGCCGGGTACCGCAGCGCATCGCATACGCGTCGACCGAGAGGCTCGTCAGCAGCAGCGCGAGCGCCGCATAAAGGGTCCGGTAGACCGATTTGTTGGCTTTTCCCCGCATGTGGTCAGCATAGCGAAACTGCCTGAAGCTTTCCTGAACGAAGCGCCGTTATGGCGCCTTGGCGTGCGAGCGCCTATCCTTGTCGCCCGAGGGGCGGGCGGTAATAGGCGTTTGCGTGACTGAATCGGGTTTTGAGCGGACGCTGCGGCGCCTGGCGGACGGGGTCGACGTCGGCAAGTTCGCACACGGCTTGATCGGGGTCGAGAAAGAATCGCTGCGTGCGGCACCCGACGGCACCCTGGTGCATACACCGCATCCGAGCGCATTGGGTTCCGCACTCACGAATCGATTCATCACGACGGATTTTTCCGAGGCGCTGCTGGAATTCGTTACGCCGGCGAATACCGACTACCCGCGTGTCGACGCCATGTTGGCGGACCTACACCGCTTCGCGTATCGCGCGATGGGCGATGAGCTACTGTGGCCCAATTCCATGCCGTGTCGTGTCGGCGGTGACGACTCGATACCGCTCGCCAACTACGGCTCGTCGAACGTCGGCACGATGAAGACCGTCTATCGACGTGGCCTGGGTCATCGCTATGGCCGGGTGATGCAAACCATCGCTGGTCTGCATTTCAATTACTCGCTGCCGACCGACCTGTGGCCGGAGCTGGCGGAACTCGCCGCGGCGACGGACGACGTCGATGGCTTGCGGTCTGCGACGTATCTCGGACTGCTGCGCAACCACCGCCGCTATGGGTGGTTGCTGCTGTACTTGTTCGGGGCCTCACCCGCCATGTGCAAAAGCTTCGTTGAGGACCGCTTTCGCGTGCTGCCGGAGCTGAACGCCGACACCGTGTTCGAGCCGTACGCGACGTCGCTGCGTATGAGTGATCTCGGCTACAGCAACAAAACTCAGGCGCGCCTCGCGATTTCATTGAACACGCTGGATGACTACATCGACGGGCTGTGCCGCGCCATTTCGACGCCGGAGCCCGAGTACCAGGACATTGGCGTCAAAGTGGACGGTCGCTACCGCCAGCTGAATGCCAACGTGCTACAGATCGAAAACGAGTACTACAGCCCAATGCGGCCGAAGCGGGTTGCCCGCTCCGGCGAGCGGCCGACCCGCGCGCTGAGTCGCGGCGGCATCGAATACGTCGAGTTGCGCTCGATCGATCTGGATCCGTTCGCGCCAATCGGCCTCGAACCATCGAGCGCGCGCTTCATTGAGCTGTTCCTTATTTACTGCCTGCTCGAAGAATCGCCGCTGCTCGATGCCGACGAGCTCAGTCGCGCCCACCGTAATCACGCGCTGACGGCGAGCTTTGGCCGCGACCCCGGATTGATGTTGAATCGTGATGGCGCCGACATTCTGCTGACCGACTGGGCGCTGCGTATTTTCGATCGTCTTGCCGCCTTGGCCGAGCTCATCGACAGTCGCGGCGACACGCAGTTCGCGGCTGCCGTCAGCACGCATTGCGAACGCATTACCGATGCCGGTAACACGCCATCGGCTCGGCTGATCACCGCGATTGGCGATCGCAACTTGAGCTTCATCGAATTTGGTCTGGAGCTCGCGCGCGAGCATCGCACGACGCTCGCGCAAACTGACATCGATGCGTCGCGCCTTGCCGATTTCGTGACTGAGGCGGACGACTCGATCGATCGCCAGCGCGACATCGAGGCGAGCGATGCCATCAGTTTCGATGAGTACCTTGCGCGTTACTTCGATGAGCCGTGCTGACTTGTTCCGCCAGATGCGATGGCGTGTCAGGATCGCGTATAAGGCTAACTGACGGACACCGTCGCCAGCACGCCTCGATATTGCTCCCATTCGAAAGCGAATGACGTCACGCGATCGAACAATGCCGGCCCATCGTCGCCGACATCGGGGTAGTACCCGAGGTCACGCCACACGACGATATCGCCATGCCGTTCGACCCGCGCACCGATCGGTCCACCGTCGTAGCCGCCGCAGACCGCGCATACCAACAATGCGGTCGCGCCAGCGGTGAGATCCGGTTCGCTCTCGAGCAGCAAACGCGATTTCGTGCCCGGTACCGTGCCGAGCGCCGACACCAGGCCTTGCGGTCCCTCGACTTCGAGGCGCTCGTGCTTACCGAGACGCTGGGCGAGGCTTTGGCTGCCGATCATGAAGTCCCACGCGCCCGTTGCGCTGCGCGCGACGTCGAAGTCGATCGTCGACGCGCTGGCTCGCACGTTGGGTTACTCGTCGCCGTAAATCGCGGTCGTTACCGTGCCGTCGGTGTCGATCGAGCCGCGATACATACCGGGCGTGTTGTGTTCGAGCGCGATATTGCCCGCGCGATCCATCGCGATGACGCCGCCGCTGCCGCCGAGTTTCAGCAAGCGGTTGTGGACGACATCGCGCGTTGCCGTGACCAAATCGCGATCGGCGTAACGCATCTGCGCAGCAATGTCGTGCGCCACTGCCGCGCGTATGAAGTATTCGCCGTGACCGGTGGACGACACGGCGCAGGTATCGTTGTCGGCATACGTGCCGGCCCCGATCAACGGGGAGTCGCCAATGCGGCCGTAGCGTTTGTTGGTCATGCCACCGGTCGACGTGCCGGCGGCGATGTTGCCATTCTTGTCGAGCGCCACGGCGCCGACCGTGCCAAAGCGAAACTCGGCCGGCGGTACCGGCATTGACGACGTCGCTTGACGTCGGGCGCGTTCGAGCTGCTCCCAGCGACGCTCCGTGTGAAAGTATCGGCCCGGAATCAGCTCGAAGCCTTGGTCCAGCGCAAATTCTTCGGCACCTTCGCCGGAGAGGAGCACGTGCGGCGACTCGTCCATGACCCGTCGCGCGAGCAGAATCGGGTTGCGGATGTGACTGACGCCCGCGACCGCGCCGGCATTGCGCGTGGCACCGTCCATGATCGACGCGTCGAGTTCATTGGCGCCGCGATGCGTGAAAACCGCGCCTCGGCCGGCATTGAAAAACGGCGAGTCCTCGAGGATCACAATCGCCGCTTCAATCGCGTCGAGCGCGCTTGCGCCATTTTCCAGACGCTGATGGCCGGCACGTAGCGCGGTTTCGAGCGTCAGTCGAATCTGGCGCTCTTCGTCAGCGCTGAGTTCGGAGCGTTCGATGGTGCCGGCGCCGCCATGAATGGCGATGGCGACGTCTTGGGCGCCGGCGAGACTCGCAAGCGCGAGACCCGCCAACAAAGCGAGGATTTGTCTTTGCATACCGCCAGTTTAGCGAACGTGGCGGGACGCGACATCCTTTCGCCGGCGCGCGAGCGCCAGCCACGCCAGCAATGCGAGCATCCAGGTCGCCGCACCGCCGCCGCCGCCGCCACTGCCGGTCGGTGCCGGTGTGCTGGTGGCCGTGGATACCGTAACGCCCAGCGCTGTCGAGTTGTTGCCGTTATCTGGGTCCGGCGTGCCAGACGTAACCGTTGCGTTCAGCGATCCCGATCCCGCGCTGGCGCCATCGGCCGCGATGCCAACGATGCGCTCCTCGCCGGACGGTATGTCGCCAAAGCTACACGTGACGGTGTTGCCGTTTGCCGAGCAGTCGGTGTTGTCGACGCTGACTACCGATACGACGGCGGGTAAGGTCACCGTCAGGTCGACACCGGTGGCCGTCAGCGGGCCAGCGTTGGTGGCTCTTGCGAAGTAGCTGACGCGATCATCGGTATCGAGCGACGTCGGGCCGGTCAGCGTTGTGCTGACATCGGCATCGACGAGGACCAGTTCAATGACCTCGGTGTTGCGCTGTACGCTGTTGTTGCCGAGGTTCGGGTCGGCCTCAAACGCGCTCACCGTCGCAGCGACGGTCGCAGGTCCCAGGTTCGCCCCCTGCACGACGATGGCGAAATTGGTGCTGGCATTGCCGGCGAGCGTGGTCTGTCGGCAAACCACCTGATTACCGTTATCGGTGCAAGGACCGTCAACCGCCTGCACGCTGAGCTCGCTCGGAATGTCGATCACCATCTCGACGTCGGTGGCCGGTGCGGGCGAGGTGTTGTTGACCGTTGCCGTGATAGTTTGGTTTGTCGTCAGCGCAATCTGCGCAGGTACGCTGAGATCGGCGCTGAGATCGGCGACATTGGTAACCGTTATATTGAAGCTCGCTTGGTCGTTGCCGGCGTTGGCGTCATCCGTCGTCGCAATTTCGGCCGTGATGCTTGCCGCAGCCGCTGTGAGCGCGGTGAATCCGAACGCAAACGATTCGCTGGCGCCCCCGGCAAGTGATGCAATCGTGCACGTGGCGCCCGGCGGGGCCGACGTACAGCCGTTTGGCAGCGCCGCGCTGTCGAGCGCGAGTTCCGCGCTCGGCGTGACCGTCAGCGTCACGGCACCCGTGGTGGCGCTGGTGCCGTTGTTCAGAACGTCGATCGTGCCATTTATCTGTGCGCCGACGGTGCTTTCGGTCGGGAAATTGCGCAGCACCGGGAGCACGTCGATGGGCTGAATCGACACCAGACAGTTGGCCGTCGCGACTTCCTGCTGAATTTCGTTAAGGCTGCAGGCGGAGAACGTGCTCGAGCCGTTGATCGTCGGTGCCATCAGAAAATCGCGCGGCGTTGACTGACAAACCGAGCCGGCTTCGCCGTCGTGCGGAGCACCGAAGTTGTGGCCAAGTTCGTGAGCTGCGATCAGCGAGTCAGTCGTGAGGTTACGCCGGCCTTCGCTCAAGCCGACGCCAAACCGAGTGCTGCATAGGGCGCCGCGAAACGCGATACCGGCTGTGTTGCCATCGAGATTGCGACCGGTGAACAGATGCACGAGGCCGCGCGTGCGCAGCTGCTGATCGCCGACCTTTAACGTGGCAAGCTCGTCGAGCAGGTCACTCGCATCGTTGGTCGTAAACGGCTCGTCGGCCGCCGCCGTGATTTGATATTCGAGAATGTTCAGCGTAACGCCGACCTGCTCGGCGAAGTAACCGTCAACGATGTTGAAGCGGTCCATCAAGTCGCTGACCGGGTCGCTACGACCATCGGCGAAAAACGAATCGCCAATCACTGTCATTTCGATAGCTTGCGTTGCCACTTGCTCGGCGACGAACGTCAGCTCTTCGGCAATCGATTTCGCCGCTTGGTTGAGGTCGACATCGGGCTTCGCGGCAAATATTGGCGTGTGACCACAGCTGAGTGCGCCGGCGTCGACAACGAGGTCGGCCAGTGCATAAAACACGACCGACGCGCCGCCTTTGGCGGCACCAAATGCAGACGCATCTTCGACGGCGTAGAAGTCTGCGCCGTCGAAGACGAGACCACGCAATACGCCGTTGCGCTCGCTCAGTCGCAGCCAGCTGTCGGGGTTGTTGCTAAGCTTGCCTTTGTAAAGACGCGTTACGTTTGCCGGGAACTTTTCCTCGAGCGCGATATTCGGTACGAGGTCCAGCGACCAAACGCGACCGCTGGCCGCAAACTCGACCCGATGTGTGCCGTTAGCGGATTTTTGGACCAAGTCGGTCGCATCGAGCACGTCGAACTTCGACAGCGAGATATCTTTGGCGCTAACGGCAGCAGGGAGCAGCATCAATGCTGCCAATGCTCCAAGCAGTATTCGGCCGAACATCGGGTTACCTCGCTCGTCGGACGTCGCCGGTGCCCAAGCCGACAGACGGACGTTCTCCGAACAAGCATACCCATGGGGCCGGGCTGATTCGGACCTTCGTCACACTTTGATTGACTACCCGTCGCGGTGTTCCCGACGAGCTACCATAATGTGGACCGGTCGACAAAGGATTTCCTGACATATCGTGCGTTTATTGATTGCGGGGCTGTTGGTGGGATTGCTGGGCGGCGGGGCTGCAGCAGCGCTAATCCGGCCGATCAGCCACGACTATATCGCCTCTCTGAGCCGCGTCGGCGAGGGCGGGCGCGCCGAGGCATTCCAGATCGTCCTCCCGGACGACCGGTTGCTAAATGTTGGTGCTGGCGTCCCGGCCGAGGCGGTTGTGCCGCTTGGCCGCTACATCGAGGGTGCGCGGCTCGCAACGATCAGGGCTGGCGTATTTCAGCTGCGCGATGCGCGCGATCGCGTCGTCGGACTCGCGAGTTTGCTGACCGACCTCAACACGGCCCGCGACGAATGGGTGTTGTACATGCCCTCACGTGGCGCGCTGTTCCTGACGCAGACCGGCGTTCAGGCCAACGAAGCCGGCCAACGCATCGGTGTCGGTCGAGTGGTCGGCGGCACCGAAACACTTTCTGGTCAGCGCGGCACGTACGAGCTTCGCACCGTCAGTGACGACAACGGCGTGCGACTTCGTTTCGATACGTCGATCAAGGCCGAGCAACAATGAAGAACCTCCTCGTGTTCCTCCTCGGCGTCGTGATCGGTCTCGCAATCGTCTGGGCGGTAATTTGGTACAACCCGCTCGACCGCGGTGCCATCGACGTACCGATCGACGTCGACGAGCGCACATTGGTGCTCGAGTACGATTCGCCGATTTCCGGGTCGATCTACTACGTGAACAGCGGTCTTGAAAAGTTGCCGCGTAACCCGGCATCGCAAGATGCGCTGTTTTTCCCGTCGCAACGCGGTGCGCACGTCAGTGTTCATGCCCTCAAAAACCGCCGCGGCGAACCGGTCGCGCTCGGTATCAAACACTTTGCGCTGGCCGAAGACACCGCGCTGCTGCCAGCACGCGCGCACGTCAACGGAGCCTGGCAGATCTTGATTCCAGGCGCCGGCGGGTTTTTCATCGAGTCGCAAGAAAACTACTGGCCGTTCCTGCGCGCGGTGCTACTGCCCGCGGCATTTGGCAACGGCAACTGGCAGGGGCGCTACGAAAGCGACTCGACCATTGGCCCGACCGGCACGTTCGAAGCCGTGATGGTTGGGGCGAGCGGCTTGTTCGCCGGCCGCACCGGGCTCGCGAAAGAGACGCTGGCCGTGACCGAATTCTCGCTGCATGCCGTCGGCGGGCCGCCGACAGCGTTCGGTACGCTGACCGTGGTGCCGGAAGATCCGCAGGTCGAGGTCGACCCGGCCGACGACCCAATCAATCTACCCAGCGAGTGAAGTCGTCCACATCGGCGCGCTCAGTACGCAGCGCGTTGACCGGTGCGTCGTCATCGGCGTACCCGATCGCTAGGCCGCAGAACAGCATTCGCTCGGGCGGAATCTCACAAAACGACTGCACCGTTTCGTGCCACGCTGCCCATGATTCTTGCGCGCACGTTGCAAGACCGCGGCTCTCGGCGAGCAGCATGACGCTCTGAATAAACATCCCGAGATCGGACCATTGGCCGACCTCCATCGTGCGATCGATGCTGAAGAACATTGCCGCCGGTGCATCGAAAAAACGGTAATTGCGCGCGTAGTGGCGTAGTTTGCCCGGCCGATCGTCGCGTGCGACGCCGATGAGTTCGTACATCATCGCGCCGACCCGCGAGCGTCGCGCCCGATACGGCTGTTTCAGGTCGGGCGGGTAAACGTTGTACTCGGCTGGCTCGCCCATCGGCGCTTTTTCGACCTTACCGAGCATCAGCTCGCGAAAGCGCTGCATGGCGGCACCGTTGATGACGTCAACGTGCCAGGGCTGCAGATTACCGCCCGATGGCGCGTACCGCGCTACGTCGAGAATCGAGCGGATTTCCTCATTGGTCACCGGCTGGGCGGTGAAGGCGCGAATCGAGCGCCGATGCAAAATGGCCTCGTCGACCGACATGGTGCTATTGGGCACTGATCCCTCCATCGATCCGCAGTTCAGTACCGGTAACGAATGCCGATTCGTCCGACGCGAGATACACGACGGCCCACGCGACGTCGTCGGGCTGACCGACGCGACCGAGCGGAATCTGCCGCGACAGCTTGTCGATCACGACTTCGCGCGGCGCACCGCGTCCCATGCCGTCGAGAATCGGCGTGTCGATAAACGCCGGATGGATCGAGTTGCAGCGAATGCCGCTGCCGCTCCGAGCGCAGTGCAGAGCGATCGACTTCGACAGGTGCGTTACCGCTGCCTTGGCCGAGTTGTACGCCGCCATGTTGTGGCCCGCGATTACGCCGGAAATCGATGACACGTTAATGATGCTGCCGGGACCGGATTGCTCCATCAGCGGAATGGCGAGCTTGCAGCCGAAAAACACGCTGTCGACGTCGACAGCGTGTACTTTGCGCCAGCTCTCCGGCGTTTCTTCCACGACGTTGCCGATCGAGCCGATACCGGCGTTGTTGACCAGGATGTCGAGTTTGCCGTGCTGCTCTCGGAGCACGTCCATGACAGTCTGCCAGGCATCGAGGTCGGCGACGTCATGTTCGAGCGCCGTCACCTGTCGGCCGCTTGCCGGTGCGAGCTCGGCCGCCAACTGTTGAACGGCGTCGAGCTGTAGGTCCGTTGCGATCACGTCAGCGCCCTCGAGCGCGAGGCGCCGAGTTATGGCCGCGCCAAGCCCTTGAGCGGCGCCGGTTACCAGCGCCACCTTGTCTTTGAGTCTTTCCACGAATTTGTTCAGCGTGGCCCGCGCGGCCGCGCCACTCCTCCTATACTCTGCGGATGCAAGCCTACCAGCCCGAGCGGTCTCCCCGGGTCGATATCGAGCGCGTTGGCTCGGTCGACATCAGTGTCCGTGTCTGGGCCGGCAGCGGCAAGCACAGCCTTTTCGCGCTGCACGGCTGGGGCGATGTCGGCGCCAGCTTTCAATTCTTCGCCGACGTGATCGGCGAGGACTTCACCGTTATCGCGCCCGATTGGCGCGGCTTCGGTGACTCGGTCAGCCGCGAGTCGAGCTATTACTTCCCGAATTACTTTGTCGATCTCGAAGCGTTGCTTACCCGGTATTGCGGAGATGCACCGGTGAATCTGCTGGGCCACAGCATGGGCGGCAACATTGCGTCTCTCTACGCCGGCATGCGTCCCGCGCGGGTCGCTCGGGTGTTCAATGTCGAGGGCTTCGGTTTACCGGATTCCGACCCTAACGACGCACCGCAGCGCTATGCAGCCTGGCTCGACAGTTTGCTGAGCACACCCGGTGATCCCGACTATCCCGACGCGGCAGCGCTCGCGGCGCGCGTCCAGCGGCGCTCGCCGACGCTGGCAGCCGACCGTGCGCTCTACATCGCCGAGCAGTGGGGTAAGCGCGACCCGGACACCGGTCGTTGGCGCCTGCGCCAATCGCCCGCGCATCGCCGACCCAATCCGGTCCTTTATCGCCGCGCCGAAGCACGCGCGTGCTGGCAGGCGACACGCGCACCGACCGTCGTGATTCGGGCCGAGCCGGAGGCGATGCCCGGCCTCGACGCCGGCTGCCGGGATTTCGCGGCGGCCCTCGGCGAGCGCTGTGTAGCAGTCGAATCGATGGTCGATACCGGGCACAACCTGCATATGGAGCGGCCAGCGGAGCTCGCCCGTTTGGTGCGCCACTACTGGGATGCCGCGCCGGACTGACACAGTCTCGACACCTGGGTATTTGTCCATTACTGTATATTTCCGCAGTTCTGGGGCATACCGGTGGCCAATGTCGAACCCGCAGCGTCGCCCGCTTCGACGCTGAACGACGAGCAACGCGATGCAGCGACTCACGGCACGCTCGAGCCAGACGGCGGCGTTAGCGCCGGGCCGCTGCTGGTCATTGCCGGCGCGGGAACCGGCAAAACCACGACACTGGCGCACCGCGTGGCGCACCTCGTGCTGAACGGCGTCGCGCCGGAGCGCATTTTGTTGCTGACATTCACCCGGCGGGCAGCTGCGGAAATGACGCGGCGTGCGACCGACCTCGTGGCGGCGACGTTGCGTAATGCGGACCGTTCGGCGCGAGTGCGTTTCCCGTGGGCCGGCACGTTTCACAGCATCGCCAACCGACTGCTGCGTCGCTACGCCGGCAACCTCGGATTGTCGCCCGAATTCTCGGTGCTCGATCGCGGCGACGCGGCCGATCTGATCGATCTCGTGCGACAGGAAAAGGGCTTCGCCCAAACCGAGCGGCGTTTTCCGCGCAAGGACGTCTGCCTTGCGATCTATTCCGCGCGTGTAAATACCCAGCAGCCGCTGGCGGATGTGCTACAGCGCAGCTTCCCTTGGTGCGTCGAACACGAACTGGCGCTCACCGATCTGTTCCGCAGCTACGTCGAACGCAAGCTCGAGCTGCAGGTGCTCGATTACGACGACTTGCTGCTCTACTGGTTTCACTTGTGTCGCGAGCCGGAGCTCGCGGCCGACATCGCCGCCGGTTTTGATCACGTGCTGGTCGATGAATACCAGGACACGAATGCACTGCAGGCCGATGTCCTGCTCGCCTTAAAGCCCGACGGGGCCGGCGTGACCGTAGTCGGTGACGATGCGCAGTCGATTTATGCGTTTCGCGGCGCGGCGGTCGAGAACATCTTGCGATTTCCCGATTTGTTTGTGCCGTCGGCGCGGATCGTCTCGCTGCGACGCAACTACCGGTCGACCCAGCCGGTGCTCGATTGCGCGAACGCCGTGATCAACGAGTCCAGTCAGCAGTACCAGAAAGACCTGTACTCGCTGCGCGACGGGCGCGTTAAGCCGAACTACGTACGCGTGGAGGATACCGACGCGGAGGTCGACTACGTTGTCGAGCAGATCCTCGATGCGCGTGAGCAGCACACGCCGCTGCGAAAGCAGGCGGTGCTGTTTCGAAGCGCTCATCACAGCGATCGTCTGGAGATCGAGCTAACGCGACGGAACATCCCGTTCGTCAAATACGGTGGCTTGAAGTTTCTGGAAGCGGCGCACGTCAAAGATCTGCTGTCGATTCTGAAATGGGCCGACAACCCGAAAAACGAAATTGCCGCGTTGCGAACACTCAAGCTTCTGCCCGGCATGGGGCCGGCAAACGCGCGCCGTTGTCTGACGTATCTCGGTGCCAACGATGGCCGGCTGACAAGGCTCGGTAAGTTCTCGGCGCCGAAGGCGGCGGCTGAGCTGTGGCCTAGCTTTGCCGAATTGATGGCAGCGCTGGCGGCGCCGGCGAGTCCGGAGACGCCTTGGCAGCACGACGTGCGGCGAGTGCGATTGTGGTACAAGCCGCTGCTCGAGCGGCTGTACGAAGCTAATGAGCAGCGCAACGCCGATCTCGAACAGCTCGAGCAAATCGCTGCGCGTTTCCCGACGCGCGAACGGTTCCTTACCGAATTGACGCTGGATCCGCCCCAAGCGAGCGGCGATCTCGCCGCCGATCCACATCTCGACGAGGATTACCTGATTTTGTCGACGGTGCATTCGGCGAAAGGCCAGGAGTGGGACAACGTATTCGTTTTGAACGTCACGGACGGCAACTTTCCGAATGAGTTTGCGGCCGGTAAACCGGACGAGCTCGAAGAAGAGCGCCGGCTGCTCTATGTCGCCGTTACTCGCGCGCGCAATCGGCTGCATTTAATGGCGCCGCTGAAGTTTCCCGTCGTACAGCAGCCGCGCTATGGCGATCGCCATGTTTATGGCGCGCAGAGCCGGTTTTTGACGCATACCGTGGCGGCGACGCTCGATGAGACTTTCTTCGCGCCACCCGTCGCCGAGGGCGCCACCGCCCGGCCGACCGACGTGCGGGTCGACGTTGCGCGATCGCTGCGATCGATGTGGTAAGCGCCGAGCTTCGAACGCGGATCCATATCGCACGCCGGCGAATTCAAATCGCGGGCAGAAGCCCGCTCCTACATCTCCGATCGGCGGTGCGGTAACCGACAATGTTGGCGCGGCCAACACAGATGTAGGAGCGGCCGTTTTCGGTCGGCGCGACAGTAACCGATGATGTTGGGCGGTCAACGCAGATGTAGGAGCGCCCTTCCGGGCGCGATGGTCGGTGCGCGCACAGGCGACGACCGCACGCCGGCGAATCCGAATCGCGGGCAGAAGCCCGCTCCTACATCTCCGATCGGCGGTGCCGTGACGGACGATGTTGGGGCGCTCAACGCAGATGTAGGAGCGCCCTTCCGGGCGCGATGGTCGGTGAGGGTTTCTAACGACTGACGCGGATCCGTATCGCACCCCGGCAAATTCAAATCGCGGGCTGAAGCCCGCTCCCACGAGACGTCCCGCCGCGGTTGCAGAGCCGAACAACGGCCGGGTGACGTGGCTTGACGCTGTGGGCTCGCGATTGGGTTACGATGCTTTCGAGGGCGCAGTTTTGATAAAGGGGGTCGGCGATGCGCGGATTGGGTTTGTTCTCAGCATTGATTTTGATTGGGGCCTGCGCTCAGGCGGCGACGGTCGATGAGTTGCTCGCCGACCCGGCGTTGGAACGCCAGGTCATCGATTGGCGACGTTACTTTCACGAAAACCCAGAGCTCAGCAACCGCGAATTCAATACGGCCAAACGCATCACGAGCGAGCTGCGCGCGATGGGCCTCCAGCCGAAAACCGGCATCGCCCACACCGGCATCACGGCATTGCTCGAGGGCGGCAAGCCAGGACCGCTCGTCGCGCTGCGTGCCGACATGGATGGCTTGCCGGTCCGCGAGATGACCGATGTACCGTTTCGCTCAAAAGCCACGGGCGAGTATCGCGGCGAGGAAGTGCCCGTTATGCACGCCTGCGGTCACGATCTGCACATGGCGATGTTGCTCGGTGCAGCACGCACGCTGACTGAGGTGCGTGACGAGCTCGAAGGCTCGGTGCTGTTCATCTTCCAGCCGGCCGAGGAAGGCGCGCCGGATGGCGAGGAGGGCGGCGCCGAGCTGATGCTGAAAGAAGGCATCTTCGAGCCGCGCAAGCCTGACGCCGTTTTTGGCATCCACGTATTTTCCTCTGGTCCGACCGGTGTAATTGGCTATCGCGCCGGCCCTGCGATGGCAGCGGCCGATACCTTTCGCATCGTGGTTCGCGGCAAGCAAACCCATGGCAGTCGGCCATGGCAGGGCGTTGACCCCATCGTGGTCGCCGGGCAGATCATTACCTCGGCACAAACCATTGTGAGCCGCCAGACCGATATCGCGAAAGCACCGGCGGTCCTATCGTTCGGCATCGTCAAAGGTGGCGTGCGCAATAACATCATTCCAGACGAGGTCGAACTCATTGGAACGATTCGCAACTTCGATAAAGGCAATCAAGACGCGATTCACGCCAGCCTCAAGACAATGGCGACGACAATCGCTGAAGCGTCTGGCGCAACGGCCGAGGTGACGGTCGACCTCGGTTACCCGGTCACGATTAACGACCCCGCGCTCACCGAGCAGATGCTGCCGACCGTTCGTCGCGTAGCCGGTGCACAGCGCGTGCTCGAGGCGCCGCTAGTCATGGGCGCGGAAGACTTTTCGTACTACGCCAACGAGGTCCCAGGGTTGTTCTTATACCTCGGCGTTACGCCACCCGATCGAAAGCTTTCGACAGCACCGTCGAATCACTCGCCGCTGTTCTACGCCGATGAAGGCTCGCTCATGACGGGTGTCGGCTTGTTGACCCACCTGACGCTCGATTTCATGGCGCAGAGTCAATAGCAGGCGAAAATTTCTGGCGGTAGGCGGCCATGGCGCGAAGTACCGAGCAACCCCGATCGATCGTACGGTTTGCGCCGACGGTCGGATACGCGTTGTTGCTGGCGGTTGCCGCGTTCGCGTTACAGTGGCTCGAATATCGCTACGTCTCGCGCTTATTCACTGCCGAGCTCTACATCAGCCTAATTGCGGTCGGCTTCCTGATACTCGGTGTCTGGCTGGGTACGCAGTGGCGCTCAGCGGATTGGCGGCGCCGCTTCCAGCACAACGGCACGGCGCAACGCGAACTCGGCATCAGCGAGCGCGAGCTTACGGTGCTCGAGCTTTTGTCGAGCGGCCAGTCGAACAAAGAAATCGCGCGCTCGCTAAAAGTCTCACCCAACACCGTTAAAACGCATGTGTCGCGCGTCTTTGGCAAACTCAACGTCGCCCGCCGCACCCAGGCGGTTAATCAAGCGCGCAAGCTCGGCCTAATTCCGTAATCAGCGCATTTTTGTTGCGCTGGCATGCGGTGAATCACCCATTCGGGTGATCGTGCTGCCGCCTGGTCGGCGCTAGATTCAGCGGCCTTAGACCAGGAGCGACATCATGTTTAAAACCGCCGTTGTTTGGGGCGCACCGATCGGTGCCGTTGTCATCGGGATTACAGTCGCCAGCATCGCCGCCGGTGGGGCGTCTGGCGGTATCGCGGAATGGGCTGGCTACCTTGTCATGCTGCTGGCGCTATCGTTGATATTCATCGCTGTTCGACAGCATCGCGATCGTCGTCTCGGCGGTGTCATCCGCTTCTGGCCGGCCTTTGGGCTCGGCGTGGCGATCGCCGCCGTCGCCGCCGTGGTCTACACGCTCATTTGGGAGGTCTATCTTGCGTCGACCGACTTTGCGTTTATGGAGCAGTACGCGGCGAGCGTTCTCGAGGCGAAGCGCGCCGATGGCCTCGATGACGCAGCGCTCGCCATCGAGGCCGCCAAGCTTGATGAGGCGATCAACGCCTACAAGAATCCCGCGCTGCGTCTAGCGATCACGTTCAGCGAGATATTCCCGGTCGGCATGCTCGTTGCGCTTATCGTGGCGGCTACGTTGCGCCGGCCGAAGTCGCCGTAATCCGGTTACTCGCTGGCGTCCGTACGTATACGCACCTGACGGTGCTTGCCGCCGGCGGCCGGCAGGAAGGTGACGTTCTCAGTAATGCCGGTGGCCAAAATAGCGGCTTCGAGTGCTTCCTGCTCGGTGGGGTCCAATTCGCGACCCGGAATGAGCATGATGCCGTTGGTCGCCTCGCCTTCGACTTCAACCCGCTTGACGACGTGCACGGCCTTTGAATTTGCAAAAGCATTTGCGTCGATCGTCGGAATCGCAAATTCCCGGCCGTCGACGCTTACGCTCACGCCGGAATCTGCTCGGGCGATGACAATTTCCTTACCGCCATCGGTCACGATACGCCGTTCTTCGCCAACGGCGAGGTCCTTGGCGTCAAACATGGAAACGTCGCCGTCGATCTCGACCTGCACGGGTTCGCCGTCGTTGACGTACACCTCGATACGGTGCGATTGCTGACCGGCATCTTGCGCAACCGCGGCGGCAATGAAAGCGATCCCGGCCAGGAACATCACAATAAATCGGCGCATCGTTGTTCTCCGTTCTGATTCGGTTACAGCTTGGATGCACGACCCAGCAAAAGCGTCGCAGAGCTGTGGCCGCTCGACTACACTGGTCGTCCATATACACATTCCTGTGGGGGGATTGCGATGAGCGCTGCTGCCGATACTCTGAACGTCCGCGACCAGGTCAGTCCCGAAGAGTGGGAGACTCGGGTCAATCTCGCGGCTGCCTACCGACTGATCGCCATGCACGGCTGGGACGATCTCGTGTTTACGCACATCTCGGCGCGCGTGCCAGGTCCGGACGAGCATTTTCTGATCAACGCCTATGGACTCCTGTTCGAGGAAATGACGGCATCGTCGATGGTCAAGGTCGATCTCGACGGCAACGTCGTCATGGACACGCCGCACATGTTCAACCCGGCCGGCTTCACGATTCACAGCGCGATCCATGCGGCACGTGAAGACGTCAAATGCATCATTCACACGCACACGCGGGCCGGTGTTGCCGTGTCTGCTCAGAAAGAAGGCTTGCGGCCACTGTCGCAGACGTCGCTGTTTCCGCTAGCGACGATTGCGTACCACGACTACGAAGGCGTTGCGCTGAATGAGGACGAGAAACCGCGACTCGTCGCCGATCTCGGCACGAACAACGCATTTATGCTGCGCAACCACGGATTGCTGACGACCGGGCCAACCATCGAGGACTGTTTCCTCCTGATGTACGTGTTTGAAACCGCGTGCCAGATTCAGATCATGGCGCAGTCCGGCGGCGGCGAGCTGATCGACGTCGATCAGCGAATTCAGGCCGGTATCAAAGCACAGGCGGAAGAAGTCACGCGTGGCCTCGGCGGCAGACTGGTCTGGCCTGGGCTGCTCAGGAAGCTCGATCGACGAAACCCGGGTTACGACAGCTAGCTAGCGCTCCGACGTGACAGCGCCATATTTGCGCCAAGCGCTAAGCCGAGCATGCCAAGGATTAGCGCCCAAAGCGGTATCGGGACTTCCGTGGCCGCGCAGGGCGTCTCTGGTAGTCCGAGTGCTTGGTAGTCACGCCGACTAACGTCGAGATCGGCGATGACAACGCGGTCGATGAGCATAAAGCTCGAACGCGGCGCGAGTTCCATCGTGTAGCTCCCAGCGGCAGGGAACTCGACCAAAATCTCGTAGCCTTCGCCATCACTGGTCCGAGCACGCCATGTCCAATCTAATGCTGCGATCGCAAAGACTTTGAAAAAGTCGTCGAGCGTCGAGCCTTCGGCGCATCGCGCATCGCCGACGTCAGGCAACGCTTCGATAGAACTGATGAAAGCGTTGTCCTCGCAGGTCGGGCGCGGGTAGCGTCTATTTTCCGAGTCGCCCGAGCGCCGCCAACCATAGGCATCGCCGGCGTCCGCAAAGCGCACAAACAAATCGTTGGACTGATCGGGGGCTGTTCCTTGCCCGATCTGCGCGCGGATATCGAGCCGATAGCGGCCCGCAGCCGCGATTTGTAACTCCACCGGAATAATCGAGTTGGGCTCGATCCGGGATTGCCGTATCGGTCCAGTCCAGACTAGGTATGCCGCGTTTATGGCGCCCGGTTCGGTCGATTGAATCTGCCAGTCGCTCACGGGCGTCAAGCTTTCGCCTTCGAATGCAAGTACGCCGTCCGAGTTTGTCGCAAAGCACTGCTGAGCATACGCATACTCGGGCGCCAACAGTGCGAATACGGTTGCAAGTAGACCAGCAGCAAGCGTTGCCGACCACGTCGTTACGACATGAAATCGCAGAACGGCAATGCTACTCGCGCCGACCAATTGAGTTCTGCGTCCTGCTCGGTCCGGGGCCCGGCTGGCACCTCGTCCTTGAGGTGCCAGTCGATTTGCGTCGGTAAGCCGCATTCGACTACGGCACCACGATCAACGGTTGCCCCGTGAACGTAGCCGTGCCGCTCGCGACGCAGGTCTCGTTCAACGTCGAGCAGGCGGCACCACCTGTGCAAGTAATGGTTGTATCCACGGACCAATTGAAGCCAATCGTAACGACACCAGTCGCCGGGTTGTTCGAGCCTGACCCGGAGCCCGAGCCGACGGAGTTCTCTTGGCACGAGCATTCGATGGTCATATCGCCGACCAACACGCCTTCGGTGTAGGAATCGCTGCCTGAGCCGGTCCCAGATGCGGTCGCACCACCATCGCCGAAAATGTCGATCGCGAATAACGCCGTTGCGCCATCTTGGCTGAACGGAATGGTGTAGCTGGCGTCGCCGAACTCGTTGATGGCGGGGCTCGATGCTGGCAGCGTGAAGCTGCCGTTGATGCCATCGCCGCCCGACTTCGTGCAGACTTCCGAGCCCGAGTAGGTGACGTTGAACGCGTTCGGTGGGGCAAACACGCCGGTAATCTCGGCGCTTTGGGTGACGCCGTTTACGACGACCGATACCTGAAACGTGCCTGCGGTGCTGACGACCACCGTGATGAGGCCATACGTATCGGTGTCCAGATTGGTCAGTTCGCCGGGCGTGAAGACGGTGAGTTCAACGCCGACGCCGTCTTCGACCTGCGTGCCGTCCTGCCGGAACACGCTGTACTCAACTGCCGCCGTTTCGCCGACAAAGACCTGCTGGGATGCAGGCGTTAATGTAAACGTGAATGCGCATTCAAACGTTTCGTCGGTAAATTGGTCGGACAGGTCTTCGTTGTACCAGCGCGGTATCGACACGAAGAGGAGCAGCTCGTCAAGTATATCCTTTGCGCCGACGGAGTCCGTGTCGCAGAGGTCCTTGGCGTCTGCCGTGTAGCTCGCAACCAGCTCAGCCGCCGCTGCCGTAACCCGATCTTCGAAATCGAAAAAACTGCCTCGCGGATTCAGGTTGTCGTCCAAAAATCCGTTGCTATAGATCGCGAGGTTCCGAAGGTCGCGCAGCGTTGTTTGCAATGTGCTGAGATCGTCCAGCATCGGATTGATCGCTAGGTCGCGGGCGCGCGAGGCAATGCCGTCGATCGGGTTGTCCAACCAGTCCTCGAGGGCAGCGACGATCGTCGGATCATCGATGATTGACGGTGGATCCTGTTCGACCGGAATCGAGAAAATCTCCGCGACTCGAACCGCAATCTTGTGTCGGTTGCGTTCCTCCGCCGAACTTACTTCTGGCGGCGGCGGCAGCGCGGCATTGATGCCGGCCTCAATCACGGCGCCCACGGTGAAGTGCGGGATGCGGACAACGACGGTTGCGTCGGTCAGCGCGGCTGCGCGAACATCCGCTCCCTCGAGCGTCGCCAGCGTAAATTCACTGCCATCATCGTTGCTCACCGATGCAATTGCCGGCAGGCCCGTCCGTGTCGACGGCGGCAGTTCGATCGTCAGTAGGGCGGCTTCGGCGAACTCGGTGCCTTCGGGCGACAGTCCAACGCCAGCGAGGAGTTGTGTGCCAGGCGGCAGCGCTGAGGCCGACGCGAGTCGGCTGAGCCGAATCTCGGTGTCTTCGGCCAGCGCTCCCGCTGGGATCGACAAGGTAAAGCGGTTGCCGGAACCGTCGTCCAGAACAATCTCACCACCTTCGGCCGATACGGTGCCGGTCGATGCGATGCTGTCGTCAATGACAAAAACTGGGGCATCGGCGAAAACCGAGACACGATCCGGCGCGCTATCGATCTGGCCGTCGTTAACCACGAGTTCGATGACGTACTCACCGGTTACGTCAGGCGTGATGATCGGCATGGCGTTGCCTGCGCCGATGAGCGCGGCGGTACTGCCGTCCGGCGATTCGACCAGCGACCATTGATACGAGATGGGATCGCCGTCGGGATCTGTCGATGCGCTGCCGTCAAGCAGCACATCCTCGAACAGGCTGGCCGTGACGTCCTCACCGGCGCTGGCAGTCGGTGCGGTGTTGGTCATCGGGTCGATAGCGGCGCAGCGGCGCAGCGTGCAGCGACGCAAGCAGATAAACGCGTCGACGATCGTGACGATGCCGTTGAAGTTGGCGTCCCGCGGATCGCCAGCGTCGACGTGCAAGCGGCGCGATTTCAAGATGGCGCCGATGTCCTTGCGGTCGACGTCGCTGTCGAAGTCCGCGTCGCAAACCGCGGCGTGGGTACTGGCTGAAAACACGAGCAGCAGCAGTGTTGCGAGAATGTTTCGGTTCATGTGTTTGCTCCGGATGTCTGTCGGCCACGGTTTTTTTTGTTGATGCCGCGCGCACGCCGAATGGCGTCTCGGAATTGAGCACACTGGTGGGTCCAAACGCTTGAGTAAGCGCTTAAGAAAAATTTAATTTGGCCTGATAACAGCCGAAGGACCCCTAGGTCAGCGATATACTGGTTGCAAATAAGACATAACGCTGCGGCGGCGAGGAGTTTCTATGCGCAGTGCGGAGTACCGTGCTTATGCCCAAATATCGGTAAGCGTATGTTGTGCGCCCGATCGTCGAGGCGACGCTTCCCGATGAGCGTGTTTTACGACTCGATCGGCAACGGCTATGCGCAGCGGCGCCAGCCCGATCCACGGATCGCTGTTGCTGTGGGCGATGCGCTAGCAGGCGCGCGAACCGTTGTTAACGTCGGTGCTGGCACTGGCTCGTACGAGCCAAAGGACCGCGCGGTTGTCGCCGTTGAGCCATCACGAGTCATGATTGCCCAGCGCAGTGTCGACGCGGCCCCGGTTATCCAGGCCACCGCGAGCGCCTTGCCGTTTCCGGATGGGTCCTTCGACGCCGCAATGGCGGTGCTGACCTTGCACCATTGGGACGATCAGCGCCGTGGCCTCGCCGAACTCTGTCGCGTCGCGAGCGAGCGTGTGGTCATCCTGACCTGGGATCCGGGATCGGATGGCTTCTGGTTGTCCGACTACTTTTCCGAAATCCTGCCAATGGATCGCGAAATCTTTCCGCCGCTTGACGGGTTGTACGCCGAGTTCGGTGCAGTGTCGGTGCGGCCGGTGCTCATCCCCGCTGACTGCGAAGATGGCTTTCTTGCCGCATATTGGCAGCGGCCACACGCGTATCTCGATCCCGTCATCCGCAGCGGGATGTCGACGTTCGCAAAGATCGACGATGCGCAGGCCGGTATCGACGCACTACGGGGCGATCTTGACAGTGGCAATTGGCAGCGACGCTACGGCCATCTAATGGATCAGCCGGCTATTGACGCTGGCTATGCGCTGGTTGTCATTGAACAACGGTAATGCTGGTCACCCGACGCGGCTTTATAGCGACGGGCATTTGCTTGGTCGAGCGTGCGCCACGCGCCAGCCATGGACCACTGCCGTGTTAGTAGGTGAAGGGCCGCCGAACGAGCGTCGGCGCTTTGATATCAGCTCGATGCAGTTGGTCGAGCATTACAGCCGTGTGGAGAGGCTTTATGGACATGATCAAAGTTTTTGCAGCGGCAATCGCCCTGTTTTTTGCAGCGGCGATTTTGGGGTCGTCCCTCGCCGCGGCGTGGATGCAGTCGCCCGCGACCGAAGATCTATTGACGCTGACGGACGCGATACTGTCTTGGCCAGTTGCCGCCGGTGGACTCGCGTTCGGCGGTGGCCAGGCGATGCTGCAAGCTTGGCGCGGCGCCAAAGACACCTGAGGCGTCGAGACTTTTTAATGTAGCCGTGCCACGTCGTGCTAGCGACGCTGGTATGCACTATGCATGTGTTGTAAGCGACGTTCTTTGAACGGATCGTCGTCATGAAGCGGTACGGATAAGTCGCTGCCTAGCAGCCTCACACTCACCGGGAGTCAATCATGCCAAACCTATTGAAGAACTCAGGGTTCGAAAACTCGCTCACCAAAGTCTTTGCCAATTGGCGGGGCTGGTATCTGCATCCGCAAGAAGGTGCCGTGTGTGTCTACCAGAAGAAAGTCGCGAATGCGCGAACGGGTTTTTACCAGGACGTACCGGGTAAGAACATCAAGAGCAACGGCAAGTACAAGTGGCAGTTGAAGCTGCTGAGCCCGACAGCGGGCGCGACCGTATCGCCGACCGTGTGGGTGTTCAAGAAAGGTCAGGATCCGCAGCCGACACAAAAGACCTTTAAGCTCAAGGTCGGAAAATGGCAAGTCATTCAAATCGACGTGCCGATCACGCGAAAAAACCTCAAGAAGGTTCGAGCGGAGCTTTATTTTGGGCCGACCAACGCCGAAGTGATCATTCAACGTGCTTACTTTGGCAAATAGAGCTTTTGGATTGCCGTAACTGCGGCTCGGCTCGGCCGAACCGCGGTTACGGCATAGACGGGCCCGACCGAAGAAACAGCCGATAGGCCGCGTTGTCTGTCTCGTCCCAGTACGGATAGCCCAATGAATCAAAATGCTCGGTGAGTTCGGCGACGTGGGCGTCGTCAACCTCGATCCCCGCCAGCACACGGCCATAATCGGAGCCGTGATTGCGGTAGTGGAACAAGCTGATATTGAGCCCACTGCCGACGGCACGTAGAAATTTTGCGAGCGCCCCCGGACGCTCCGGGAAGCGAAAGCGGTACAAGCGCTCGTTTGCCCGCGCCGTGCCAATGCCGCCGATCATGTGCCGTACGTGCAGTTTGGCCAAGTCGTTGTCGGAGAGATCGACGGCGACGTAACCTGCCGTAGAAAGCTCATCGAGCAGCGACTGCTTTTCCGCGTTGCCGCCCGCAAGACCGATGCCGACGAACAAGTGGGCGACGTTACTGTCGGTCGCACGGTAGTTGAACTCGGTGACGCTGCGCCGGCCAATTGCACTGCAAAACTCCAGAAAGCTTCCCGGTCGTTCCGGAATCTCTACAGCGAGCAAGGCTTCCGTTTGTTTGCCGATTGCCGAGCGCTCGACGACGTGTCGAAGCCGATCAAAGTTCATGTTCGCGCCGCAGTTGAGCGCGACCAGTCGCTTGGCTTGCCAACCGCGCTCGGCAACGGTCTTGGCGATGGCGGCAACCGCCAACGCGCCGGCGGGCTCGACGATCGACCGTGTCTCTTCGAAAAGGTCTTGAATGGCAGCGCAGGTCTCGTCGGTGTCGACCGTCACGATCTCATCGAGCAGATCGCGGCACACGCGATAGGTCTCGTGGCCGACCTGACGTACCGCAACGCCGTCGGCAAAGCCACCCACGTCCGGCAGCGCCGTTGGCTCATTGGCCGCGAACGCCGCCTGCATGCTGGCGGCATCGGCCGGTTCCACGCCGATCAACTGCACCGACGGTGCTTTCGCGCGAATCCAGCTTGCAACACCGGCCGCCAAGCCGCCGCCACCGACGGGAATAAACACGGCATCCGGCAGGCGGTCGGATTGCTCCAGAATCTCGCGTCCAATGGTCCCTTGTCCCGCGATGACCAAGGGATCGTCGAACGGGTGCACGAACACGTAACCGTCGTCCTCGGCCAGCCGGTGTGCATGCGCCTGCGCTTCGTCGTAGTTGTCGCCGTGCAGGACAACCTTGCCGCCGAGCCGACGGACGGCGTCGCTCTTTATCGACGGCGTGGTGATTGGCATAACGATGCATGCCGCGATGCCGCGCTTTGCGGCAGCGAGTGCAACACCCTGGGCATGATTGCCAGCCGACGAGCAGATGACGCCGCGTTCGGCTTCGGCCGGCGTCAACGTGCGGATGCGGTTGTACGCGCCGCGCAGCTTGAACGAAAAAACCGGCTGCAAGTCTTCGCGTTTTAGCCAAATGTCGTTGCCGAGCCGATCGCTCAGGCGTTCGGCAAAATCCAGCGGTGAGCGAATCGCAACGTCATAGACTTCGGCGGCTTCGATCAACGCCACGTAGTCGGTCGTCGTCATCGCGTACTTCCGGGGCATCTTGCGACGCTATTGTACGTGCGATCTTTGCGTTACGCAGACGTCAGGAACTCGCGGCGCGACCGGTTAAGACGGCAATCGGTAGAAACATCAGCCAGGACAAGTGTCGCCCTTGCGACAGTAGCAGCGCCGCCAGTCCGAGCACGCCAAACACCGCGGTGGTCATCCACAGAAAAGCGGGCGACCGAAGCGTTGGGGCCCAATGCATGAGCGCCATCAGTGCCGCCATGCCGATCCAAAGCAATGACAAGGCATGCCAGCCAACGTGCAGCGTGACGCGCGTTCGAACGATGCTACCGAGGATCACCGGCAGGTCGTCACGCGCAGCCAACGGGCCGATGAGCCGTCTGCCGCCGAGAATCGAATGCATCGCCGCGAGCAGCACGGTGAGAATTGCGGCGCCAAGGAGCACGTCCTGCAACCGCTAGATAAAAAGCGCGACGAAGCCAGTCGCCGCCGTGGCGGCGAATAAGCTGGTCGACGGAAAGCGCAATGGGTTGATCCCGGCGCGCCAGGCTACCGCAACACTCAATGCGCTCAACGCGGCTGCAAGGGCGGACAGAAACGTCACCAACGCGATCGAGTCCTCGGCCGCGCGTGCGCTGTAGGCGTAGCCGATGGCTATGAAAAAGATCACGACGGTGGCGATGTGCCAGCAGTAGTAGCTCAGCCAGCGTGGTCCTGGTGCCAGTGCGTCACAGCCGAGCAGCGGACGGGCGACTTCGCGACCGCCGACAAACGTGTGTACACAGAACGTTGCGAACGCGAGCGCGCTCGCCAGCCAAAGTAGCATTGTCTAATACTAGAAGAAATATTCTAATATATAATCAAACGATGGGACGGCCGTCAACAGTTTCCGACGATGAAATGTTCGCGGCGGTCGGTCAGGCGTTGACCGAGCACGGTGCAGCGTCGGTGCAAGCTATCGTCGATCGCACCGGCGTGTCGGTTGGCTCGCTATATCACCGCTACGGTTCGCGCGAGGGGTTGCTCGCGCAGACGTGGATCGATGCGGTTGAGAGTTTTCAGCAGTGCTTTGTCGACGCGCTCGCGCAGTCCGCCGAAGCGGCGGCGGTGGCAACGCCCAGATTCTGTCGGGCGGAGCCCGAACGGGCCGTCGTGATGGCGTGCTGCCGACGCAGCGAGTTTTTGGCGGTGGGTACGCCGCCGGCGCTAAAGCAACGCATCGACGCCATCAACGACGATGCGGCGACGCATCTGCGACGGTTCGCGCGACGCGAAAAGCTGCCGAAAGATGCCGTGCAGCTTGCGTTGGTGGCAATACCGCTGGGTGCAGTGCGCCAATACTTGCCGGCCCGGGCCGTGCCGGCGTCGCTGGATGAGTATGTGCGTGCCGCCTGCCGCGCGGTCTTGCGAACCGCGCGACAGACTCGTTAGGTAGGTGCTCAGCTTTCGCCGTCGACCGGGTTGCCGTTCGCGTCGATGACGCGGATCTCGTCATAGCCAAGCGCGCGGATGTCCGCTTCGATGGTTTCGCGATCGCCCACGACGACCCAGATCATGTTGTCGGGCCGCAAAACCGCTTCGGCGGCCTTACCGACATCGTCCAAGGTGACGCCGCGAACCTGCTCGGCAAAGGTCGACCAGTAGTCGTCGGGCAGACCAAAGCGAACCATTTCGGACAACGATCCTGCGACGGAGCCCGCCGTTTCCCAACGGCCCGGCAGCGACAGTGTCGCCTGGTTCCGCACACGCTCGAGCTCCTCAGCCGTTGCCGGCTTTTCGCCGAGCATGCGTTCGACCTCAAATTTCAGCTCACGCATCGAATCGGCGGTTTTGTCCGACTGCACCGGCGCGTAGGCAAGGAACGGCCGCTGGCCGCGGGTGGAAATGAACAGCGTGTACGCGCCGTATGCCCAGTCTTTGTCTTCGCGCAGGTTCATGTTGACGCGCGACGTGAAGTCGCCGCCGAGAATGTCGTTCATCGCCTGGATGCCAAACTCGTTCGGGTTGGCTTTCGGCGGCGATACGTGGCCGCCGAGGATCACCGACTGAATCGACCCTGGGCGATCGACGATGTAGACCTCTTCACGTGGGCGCTGTGCGACGGTGCCGATGTTCTTCTGCGGCACGTCGCCGCGCTGCCAGTCGCCGAAACGATCCTCGATCTTGTCGCGAATCTCATCGAGCGTGACGTCGCCAACCACCACCAGTGTTGCGTTGTTCGGGCGAAACCACTGATTGTGGTATTCGACGAGCGTTGCTCGCGTGATCTCCGCAAGCGAGCCTTGTGTACCGTTGCCGGTCAGCGGCTGGCCGTATGCGTGACCCTCGCCATACATCAGTTTCGGCAGCACGCGCAGCGCCATCGATACCGGCTGAGTCTTTTCACGTTCAATCGCAGCGGCGCGCAGTTTGCGCAAGCGCTCGAGTTCTTTCTCTGGGAAGGTCGGATTGAGCACGACGTCGGTGAAGATGTCGAGCGCCGCATCCAGTTCGCTCGCAAGCGTGTTCAGCGATACAAACGATGCGTCGATGTTGGAACCGGTACCGAGTCTCGCGCCAAGTTGACCGAGCTCGTCGCTGATCTCGAGCGCGTCGCGGGACGACGTGCCCTCGTCGAGCATCGCCATCGCAAGACTGGACGTGCCGGCCGGCGCAAATTGATCGGCGGCGTAGCCAGCATCCAGCAGGAGCTGCATCTGCACGACCGGCACGGCATCCCGACGCGCAACCAGGAGTTTCAAGCCGTTATCGAGCTCGGCCCGCTCATAGTCGTCAAAACGGCTGGTCGGGAATGTCTCAGGCAGCGGCAGTTTGCTGCGGTCGGCACCTTCGGTCGCCGCCGCGAGCCCTTCCGGATGTGGATGAATCTCCAAGACGTATTGGCGGTCAGCCGGCATCCAACGCTGCGCCGCTTCGCGCAACGATTCGCGCGTCGCTGCCTCAACGCGTTCGAGCGACACTTTGTAGAAATCCGGATCGCCTGCGTAGACGGCGTTCTCCGCGAGGATGTTTGATTTGCCGCTGAAGCCGCCGACTTTTTCGACGCCGCGTACAAATGAGGCGAGCGACTGCGTACGAACGCGCTTTAGCTCCTCGCGCGTGGGCCCACGTTCGATAAAGCGCGCGAGCTCCTCGTCGATCGCGGCTTCGACTTCCTCGATACTGCTGGTCTGACTGACCGTCGCACTGACGATGATCGCACCAGCAATCTCCAGGAACAGCGGGCTGACACTGACACCGGTTGCAATCTGATCGTCGTAGACCAGCCGCTTATAAAGCCGTGAGTTTTTGCCCGAGCCAAGCACACTGGCCACGAGGCCGAGCGTGTCGGCATCGGCGTTGGTCCATTCCGGCCCTGTCCATACCTTATATATGCGTGCTTCTTTGACGCGGTCTTCGAGGACATCGCGACTGATACCATCGAGCGTCGGAATCCAAATCTTATGGCGGGCGAGCGGCGGACCCGGCTCGATGTCGCCAAAGAATTTCTCGGCTTTCGCAAAGGCCTCTTCGGTATCGACGTCACCGGCGATGACGAGCACGGCGTTGTTCGGGCCGTAGTAGGTTTCGAACCAGGTTTTGACGTCATCCAGCGAAGCCGCGCTGATGTCTTCCATCGAGCCGATCGGCAGCCAACTGTATGGGTGTCCTTCGGGGAACACGCCCTCGGTGATGTACTCGAACGCGCGGCCGTACGGCTCGTTTTCACCCTGGCGCTTTTCGTTCTGCACAACGCCGCGCTGCGTCTCGAGTTCTTCTTGGGTGACGGCGCCTAGCAGGTGACCCATGCGATCCGATTCCATCCACAGCGCCAGGTCGAGGGCCGTGGTGGGGACGGTTTGGAAATAATTGGTGCGGTCGAACGAGGTGGTGCCGTTTTGATCGGTCGCGCCGACCTGTGCAAACGGCAGGAAATACTCATCGTCGTAGTTTTCCGAGCCATTGAACATCAGGTGCTCGAACAAATGCGCAAAACCGGTTTTGCCCGGTGCTTCGTCTTTCGACCCGACGTGGTACCAAACATTGACCGCCACGATCGGTGCCTTGCGGTCTTCGTGGACGATGACGCGCAAACCGTTGTCGAGGGTGCGTTGGGTGAACGGAATGTCGACAGTCGCAGCGGTGGCTGTGACGGCGACTGCGCTGGCGAGTAGCGCAACGCTGAATCTGACGAGAAACGCGGGCATCGATGGGTCCTTCGCGAAAAATGTGCGGATACGACGATTGTGCGACGACGCGCGGCGCGGTGCCAGCAGCGCACGACGAACGGCCATTTAGAGCCGCTGAGCCGCAACGAGTTCAGCGTGTCGTGTGTGGCAATTCGCCCAGGCGGTCCGCATAATCGAACCATGGCCGCATTCGACGCCGCATCACACCGCACGCTGTACCCGGCGATCGACCCGTACATGAGCGACTGGCTCGACGTTGGCAACGGTCACCGCCTCTATTTCGAGCAATCCGGCAATCCCGACGGCAAACCCGTGGTGGTATTGCACGGCGGGCCAGGCGGCGGCAGCGACCCGTCGATGCGTCGCTTCTTCGACCCGACCGTTTATCGGATCGTCGTGTTTGATCAGCGCGGAGCGGGCAAAAGCACGCCGCATGCGAATCTCGACGCCAACACGACCTGGGATCTCGTCGCCGATATCGAGCGCATCCGCGAGCTGGTTGGTATTAATGCTTGGCAGGTGTTTGGCGGCTCATGGGGCAGCACGCTGGCGCTCGCTTACGCCGAAAAGCACCCCGACCGCGTCACCGAACTGGTCCTGCGCGGCATTTTTCTGTTCCGACAGAGCGAGCTCGATTGGTTTTACGAGCCGGGCGGGGCCAGCCGCATTTTCCCGGATAAATGGGTCGATTATCTGGCGCCAATTCCCGAGGATGAGCGTCACGACATGCGTGCGGCTTATTACTCGCGCCTGACTTCGGACGATACAGCGGTTCGCCTCACGGCTGCGAAAGCGTGGGCCGCGTGGGAAGGCTCAACCAGTTGCCTCGTGCCGAATGAATCGCTTGTCGATCGCTACGCGGCCGACAACCAGGCGCTCGCGTTCGCGCGTATCGAGTGCCATTACTTCGTCAACGGCGGATTCTTCGAAGACAATCAGCTGCTGCGGGACATTTCGCGCATTCGCCATATTCCGGCGGTTATCGTGCAGGGTCGTTACGATGTGGTCTGTCCGATGCAAAGCGCGTTCGATTTGCACGTACACTGGCCCGAAGCCGAGTTCCGCGTCGTACAAACCGCCGGGCACTCGGCGTTTGAGACCGGCAACATCCACGAACTCGTCAGCGCAACGGATCGCTACGCCGGGCGCTAGTCCTTACTGAATCCGACAATGTCACGCACCCTCATCACGAACGCCCGCCTCGTCAACGAGGGCGCCGTCATTGAGGCAGACCTTCTGATCGACGGTGAGCGCATCGCACAGATCGGTGGCGACATCAGCGCGAAGCCGCCTATCGACGTGATCGATGCCAAGGGGCGCTACCTCATTCCCGGCATGATCGACGATCAAGTCCATTTTCGTGAGCCGGGCTTGACCCACAAAGGCGATCTCACGACCGAATCGCGAGCGGCGGTGGCGGGCGGCATCACCAGCTTCATGGACATGCCAAACGTAAATCCGCTGACGACGACCCGCGCCGCACTTGCCGATAAGTACGCGCTCGCCGAAGGTCGTTGCCACGGCAACTACGCGTTTTACCTGGGCGCCACAAACGACAACCTGGCTGAGCTCGCCGCGCTACAGCCCGGCGAGGCCTGTGGCATCAAAGCCTTTATGGGGGCATCGACCGGCGACCTATTGGTCGACGACGTCGACGCGCTCGATGCCATGTTCCGCGAGGCGCCGGTGCTCGTCGTCACGCACTGCGAGGATTCGCCGATCATTTGGGCGAATGAAGCCGCCGCGCGTGAAAAATACGGTGACGCCGTCCCCATGCGCGAACACCCCGCCATTCGCTCGGACGAGTCGTGTTACAAGTCGTCGACGCTCGCTACTGGTCTCGCCCGCAAACACGACGCGCGACTGCACGTGCTGCACTTGACCACGGCACGCGAAATGGAACTGTTTACGCCCGGCCCGCACACCGACAAACGGATTACCGCCGAGGTGTGCGTTCACCATTTGTGGTTCGCGGCCGACGACTACGACGCACTGGGCGCGCGCATCAAGTGCAATCCGGCGATTAAATACGACACCGATCGTGCTGCGCTGCACCAAGCGTTGGCCAACGATCAGCTCGATATCATCGCGACGGATCACGCGCCGCACACGGCCGACGAAAAAGCGGCCGAAAGCTATTTCAAAACGCCGGCGGGACTGCCGCTGGTGCAGCATGCGGTACTGAGTCTGCTCGAATTCGTGCGCGAGGGGCGTTATTCGATCGAGTTTGTGGTCAAAAAGACGGCACACGCGGTTGCCGACGTGTTTGGCGTCGTAGACCGCGGGTATTTGCGCGAGGGCTACTATGCCGATTTGCTGCTCGTCGATCTGGACACACCGACCGACGTTCGCGACGACAACGTCTTTTATAAATGCGGTTGGACGCCGTTTGCCGGCACGCAATTTGGTGCGTCAATCGCGCAGACCTACGTCAACGGCGTCTGTGTATGGCGTGACGGCGCACACACCGATGTGCCAATTGCCGGCAAACGACTGGAAATCAACGGCGCTCGGTAGTGTCATAGGGTCTCGCTCGGTTTACACTTGCGCAAAAATCGCGCAACCCGCTGGACGATGAAACCGACCGATACGAGCGATCCGGACTACTTTCATAAAGTCGTCGACTGTCAGTGGGCCTGCCCGGCCCACACCGATGTTCCACATTACATAAGACTCATCGCGCAGGGTCGCTTTAGCGATGCGTACCTCGCTAACCGTGAGTCCAATGTCTTCCCCGGTATTCTCGGGCGCGTCTGCGATCGACCTTGCGAGCCAGCCTGTCGGCGCGGCCGGGTCGAGGAAAAACCGGTCGCGATCTGCCGCCTAAAGCGCGTTGCTGCTGACAATCGCGACGACATCACCGATCGACTGCCGCGCGCGCCGGTCGAGAAAAACGGCAAACACATCGCGTTGATCGGCGCTGGTTGCGCGTCATTGACCGTTGCCAACGATCTCGCACCGCTCGGGTACCAAGTCACGATCTTCGAGGCGCTCGAGGCCACCGGCGGGCTGATGCGGATCAACATCCCGCAGTTTCGTCTGCCACCCAACGTGCTCGATGAGGAGATTGGCTACATCCTGGACATGGATGTGGATCTCAAGCTCGGTCACCGCATCGATTCACTCAAGGCGCTGCTCGATGAGAAGCGCTTTGATGCCGTATTCGTCGGCACAGGCGCACCACGCGGCAAAGAACTGAAGCTGCCGGGGCGGTACGACACCGATCGCGTGCATATCGGTATCGACTGGCTCGGCTCGGTCGCGTTCGAGCACATCGACAAAATCGGTGAGCGGGTGCTGATCATCGGCGTCGGCAATACGGCGATGGACTGCTGTCGCACGTCGCTGCGGCTCGGCGCCAAGGACGTTAAGGTCATGGCGCGCAAGCCGCGCGGGTTCTTCAAGGCCAGCGATTGGGAGCTCGAGGACGCCGAAGAAGAAAACGTCGAGATCGTCGTCAACCATTCGCCGAAAGAGTTCGTCATCGAAGACGGCAAGCTCACCGGCATGCGCTTCGATGTCATGGAGTACAACATCGACGACGATGGCCGAATCGACCGCGGCCGCGCCGTCGATGAGGTTTTCATCCCGTGTGACGATGTCATTCTCGCGATTGGCCAGGACAACGCCTTCCCGTGGATCGAGCGTGACATCGGCATGGAGTTCGATAAGTGGGATTGCCCGGTCGTCGATGAGACCACCATGATGTCGACGGTCGATGGCGTGTTCTTTGGCGGCGATGCGGCGTTCGGGCCGAAGAACATCATTTGGGCGGTCGCGCACGGTCACGAGGCGGCAATTTCCATTCATGCCTATTGCGAGGGCCGCGACCTCAAGGAGCGGCGGTCCGACCGACTCGAGCTATCGAGCCAGAAAATGGGTATCCATGAGTGGAGTTACTCAAACACCTACGATCAGTCCGAACGCCGGCTGATGCCGCACGTCGATCTGCAAGAGCGCTTCAAGAAGCTCGACATCGAAGTCGAACTCGGATTTACGGCCGAGCAAATGGCTACCGAGGTCGAGCGTTGTCTGAACTGCGATATTCAGACCGTCTTCACCGGCAAGCTGTGCATCGAATGCGACGCGTGTATCGATGTCTGTCCGGTCGACTGTCTCACCATTACCCCGAACGCTCCCGAGGAGGAGCTGCGCCAGAACTTGAAGGCGCCAGCGGTCAATCTCGATCAGGCGCTGTACGTCTCGGAAGGTTTACCGCAGACCGACCGGGTCATGGTGAAGGACGAGGATCTTTGTATCCACTGCGGCCTCTGCGCGGAGCGCTGCCCGACAGGCGCGTGGGACATGCAGAAATCAAAGATTCATCTGCCGTATGCCGAGGACGACACACCACCGACGCCGCAGCGCTACGACAAAGCTTCCTGAATCAAGAAAACTCCGCATGAGTCAGATCAACGATTTCGTTATCAAGATCGCTACGGTCAATGGCACCGGTTCGGCGAGCGCCAACGGACTGCTGCTGAAAGCCTTGTTTCGTATGGGCATCCCGGTGGTCGGCAAGAATTATTTCCCGTCCAACATCCAGGGCCTGCCGACGTGGTACGAGATCCGGGTTACCAAGGACGGCCACATGGCGCGTGCCGGTCACGTCGATGTCATGGTAGCGCTGAACATTCAGACTTATCAGCGCGACATGGCTGAGCTGCAGCCGGGCGGGGTGCTGATCTACGATTCGACCTGGCCGCGCAACAAGGTGTTCGATCGCGACGACATCGCGATTCTCGGGGTGCCGCTGTCGCGGCTCTGCAATGAGCATTTCGAAGGTGCTCGGTCGCGCATTCTGCTGAAGAACATCGCCTACGTCGGCGTACTGACGGCGTTACTCGATATCGATCGCGACGTCGTCACGGAATTACTCGCCGAAACGTACGCGGCGAAACCCAAGTTGCTCGATGCCAACCGCGAGGCCATTGCGCTCGGTTACGATTTCGCCAACGAACATTTTGCGTGCCCATTGCCGCACCTTAGGGTCGAGCGCATGGACAAAACGGCCGGTCACATCATGATCGACGGCAACACCGCCGCCGGCCTCGGTGCCGTTTACGCGGGTGCCACGGTCGGGGCTTGGTACCCGATTACGCCGTCAACGTCGCTGATGGACGCGTTCAAAACCTACTGCGAGAAATTGCGTATCGATCCGGAAACCGGCGATCGTAAGTTTTGCATCATTCAGGCGGAGGATGAGCTGGCCGCCATCGGTATGGTGCTCGGCGCGAGCTGGGCCGGCGCCAGGGCATTCACGCCGACCAGCGGTCCGGGGATCTCGCTGATGAGCGAGTTCATCGGTTTCGCGTATTACTCCGAAACGCCGGCGGTTATTTTTGATGTGCAGCGCGTCGGACCGTCAACCGGTATGCCAACGCGCACCCAGCAAAGCGATTTGGTATCGGCGGCGTATGCATCGCATGGCGATACCCGACACGTGCTGCTGTTTCCGGCCGATCCCAGCGAGTGTTTCGAGTTTGCGCCAGTCGCGTTTGATCTTGCCGAGCGGCTGCAGACGCCCGTTATCGTGCTTAGCGATCTCGATATCGGCATGAACGATTGGATGTGCCGCGAATTCACGTGGGATGCGAACTACGTGCCCGATCGCGGCAAAGTCCTCACCGCCGAGGAAGTCGACGAGCTACCCAAATTCCACCGCTACCTTGATACGGACGGCGACGGCATCGCGTACCGCACGCTGCCGGGCGAGCATCGTCGCGGCGCGTTTTTCACACGCGGCTCCGGTCACAACCGTTTCGGTGGTTACACCGAAGATTCCGCCGACTACCAAGACGTGCTCGATCGGCTGCTCGTGAAGTGGGCGACGGCGCGAACGTTGGTGCCGGCGCCGGCCATCGAGCGGAACGAATTTGCGCGCGCGGCGGTCCTGACGCTCGGCAGTGCCGACGGCGCGGCGCGCGAGGCGATTCACATCCTCGAGGACGAGGGCGTGGCGCTCAGCTATTGTCGTGTGCGGGCATTTCCGTTCAACGACGACATCAAAGCGTTTATCGATGCGCACGATGCGGTTTATGTCGTCGAACAGAACCGCGACGCGCAGCTACGCACACTCTTGATGCAGGATCTCGAGATCGAGCCGGCCAAGCTCATACCGACACTGTTCTACGACGGCATGCCGATCGACGCGCCGCGCATCGTCGAAGCCATTCGCCAGCATCATCCACGCACTGCGGTCGCCTGAGGTTCGTCATGACGTATGCCGGCAAGCCACGCATTACCCACCCCAACGCGCCACGCAATGCGCTCGGTCTGTCGACCCGCGATTACGAAGGCGTGGTTTCTACGCTGTGTGCCGGTTGCGGCCATGATTCGGTAACCACCGCACTGATCCAGGCGGTCTTCGAGCTGGATTTGCCGCCGCACATGCTCGGCAAGATGAGCGGTATCGGTTGTTCGTCGAAGACGCCTGCGTATTTTGCGAGTCAGTCGCACGGCTTTAACTCCGTGCACGGCCGCATGCCGTCGGTTACGACGGGCGCGAACGCGGCCAATCCGGACCTGACGTATCTCGGCATTTCCGGCGACGGCGATTCGCTGTCGATCGGGCTCGGTCAGTTTGCGCATGCCATTCGGCGCAATGTAAATCTGTGCTACTTGATCGAGAACAACGGCGTCTATGGATTGACCAAGGGCCAGTTTTCCGCGTCTGCCGACTTAGGTACCCGCGCCAAGCGTGGCGAGATCAATCAGCAGCCGCCGATCGATCCAGCGAGCCTCGCGATTTCGATCGGCGCGACGTTTGTCGCGCGCAGTTTTTCCGGCGATAAAACGCAGCTCGTGCCGTTGATCAAAGCCGCCATCGAGCACCCTGGCTTTGCGCTCGTCGACGTGATCAGCCCTTGCGTCACCTTCAACGATCACGAAGGCAGCACCAAGAGCTACAGCTACACGCGTGAGTTCTACCACGAGGTCACGGGTGCGGATTTCATTCCACCGCGCACGCCGATCGAAGCCGACTATGAGCACGGTGCGGCGATTCCTGTCGAGCTGCATGACGGCAGCAAGATCGTGTTCCGCAAGGTCGACGATGACTTTGACCCGACCAGCCGCGCCAAGGCATATCAGTACCTGCGCGAGCATGCGAATGCCGGCGAAGTGCTGACCGGCCTGTTGTACATCGACGAAAGCGCGCCGGACATGCACGCCGTAAACCACACGGTGTCGACGCCGCTGTATCGGCTGCCGTACGAGGACCTCAATCCCGGTTCGGAGCAACTCGCTGCGGTTATGAAAGGGTTTCGTTAGGAGCGTTATCGATGATTGGCCAACTCATACGTACAGGGACGTTGCTGGTTTTGGCTGCAGCACTGGTCGGCTGTGCACCGTCGGGTCCAATTGGCGTCGACCAGATGGCGCCTTCCATGCAGTACCGCGGGTTTTCACTGCCGCGGCCGGAAGACCCGCGTTGGCGGCTTGAAACGACGGATCAGTCTCCGCGAAACGCTGCGTTTTTCTTTGACCCATTGAGCGAATCGCACACGTTCAGCGCGTTAGTAAGACATGTTTCGCTGCCGTCCGAAGCCGCGAGCGCGGCGCAATTCCGCGATTTTGTCGCTGATCAATTTACGCTGAATCCTGATCGTTTCGAAGCGGTCAACATGTCGTTTGAACTCGACAACGTTCAGGGTCAGGAAGCTGTGCGGTTCCGGACAAAGGTCATTGACAAAGAACCGGCGTCACCGATTAAACCGTTGACGCTGACTATCGTCGGTTTCGCGGTGAAGCATCCGAGTTTCGACAACGAATTAATTTGGGCGGAATACACCGAACGTGGAACCGACGCGGAAGTGAACGGTGATCTGGACAAGGTCGGACAGAAGTTCTTGTCGAGTATCATTCTGGAAAGCCGTCCCGGCCGTCCCATCCAGCGATAAAAAAAGCCGGCCCGAAGGCCGGCTCCATAGCAGTCGGCGCTTAGTTAATCCGGAATGTGAAATACAACAACACCGGACGGGTAGCCGAACGGGCGACCTTCAATGCCGAGATGCGGTGTGCCAGACACTGGGTCTTCGGGCGTCAGCAATTGCCGTGCGAGCTGACGTTTATCCATGGTGTCGGCTGGGCCGTGTCCGAAGATGAGCATCCAGACCTGTGAGCCAGGTGCCGGTTCGAAATCGCGTATGTCACCGCGGAAATACGTACGGCGTGAACCGTAGGCGACAACCGCGTCCATGCGGCCGTACACAACCAACGGGTTCAAAAACTCGCCTGATACGTCGGGCGTAAAGAAATCCGCGAAGCCGCAGGAGCCGGCGTAACCGGCCGGTTCCGGAAACGGTACGTCAGCGACTTCCGGTGTTAACGGGAAGCCCGCGCATTGGCCGGGTTTGTCGACATAAACCCACCAAACCGTGTAGGCGTTACCCGGCGTCAGCCCCCGTACTGCCATTGATCCAAACGATCCGTACGGGGTGGTGCACAGATTGCCACGACCGCTGAGCTCCGACAGGCCAACGTCGTCTTCCCATATCGTGGTCAACGTCTCGGAGTCGCAATACCATCCCCAGGAATTTTGGCCGCTGGCGTGGGCTGCTGTCGCTGACGCCACGGCGAGCAGGCCGATACCAAAGACCTGTCGTAACACTTTGTTCATTGTTTGCCGATTCCTCTATTGATTGCCGTTGTGCTCGACATTGGAAAATGCGGCATCGCAGTCGTCGAAATCCCGAAAAAACGCCGAAATCTTCCCGAAATCGGCCAGAATGCAGGACGGCCGCAGGGAGTAAGCCGCTTGGATTGACCATGGGCTCGTCGCGAACAACCGCCAAAATCGTCACGTTTGACGACTTTTCGCTCGACATCGAACGGGGCGTGCTGACTTCTGCGGACTCCGAGTTCGCGCTGCGGCCAAAGTCCCTGCACGTCCTGCGGGTCCTGCTGGACAACGCAGGCCGGGTCGTCAGTAAACGCGAGCTCATGGACGCCGTGTGGCCGGGATCGATGGTCGGCGACGATACGCTCACACAATCCATCGGCGACATTCGGCGAGCGATAGGTGCGAGGGGTTCAGTGATCTTGCGCACGTATCCGCGACGCGGCTACATGCTCGACGCTGACGTCATTGCCAAGCCAGAAGTCGAGACGCCCACTGGCGTCGACGCCGCTGAGCCGGCGAGGTTTCGGAGGACAACTTCTGCAGCTGTCGCGGCGCTAATGGCGCTCTGCGCTTTTGCCTACGTCGTTCTTAGCGGCTCGCGGTCCGCCGACACAGCACCGGCGAACGCAAACGCGGAATCCGCGACGGCTACGCTGCCGCAACAGGCCGATCTGCCTGTGCTCGCCGTCGTTGCGCTTCGGAACAACACAGATCGCAACGACTTGGCGTATCTCCGAAGGAGCTTGGCTCGAGAGGTTACACTGCAACTGAACCGGACTTTGCGCGTGCGAACTGTCGGTTCGTCGTCAGCGCTGGCGATGGCAGCTACGCTGGCGCCGCGGCAGATTGCCGTCGAACTCAACGCCGATTTTGTGTTGGTGGGCGAGATTACAGAAGCGGATGAGCTGCTTCGTTTTCAGTTTGCCTTGTATGCACGGTCGACTGACAGCATCACGTGGCGCCATTCGATCGATCAGGTCGATCTCGACGCATTGGTCGTTCGGCGAGAGCTGGCAAGTCGCCTCGCCGACTTGCTCGGAACAACCGGTGCGCCGACGCCGCGGGCCGTATCGCAATTGTCCGCGGATGCGTACCACCGCTATCTTCGAGCGAAAGCCTTGCTCGACAACTTGAACGACAACGACGCTCGTTCTGCCCACGAGCTGCTAAAGATTGTCACTCAAATGGAACCGGACTTCGCGGCCGCCTGGCGAGAATTGGCGCGTGCCCAATGGAGGGTCCTGCAGCTCGACGACAGCATCGACAAACATAGTGTACGCCTGCTCCGAACACTGTTGGAACGCGCGGAGAAGTTGGATCCTACCGATGCCGGTACGCAATCCTACATCGCGTGGCACGAGGTTGATTTCAACGGCTCATTGGACCGAGGCGTCGAGCGTCTTAGCCAAGCTCTGGCGTTGAATACGTATCACGAAGACGCGCTCCGCAATGCGATTTCGCTGTCGTACGCCAGCGGCGAAATGGAGGCAGCGGTGAAGTTCGCGCGGTTCGCGTTGCGCTATAACACGCTGTGCAAGAGTTGCCGCTACCGGCTCGTGCACGCGTTACTGAATCTCGGCCGGCTTGAAGAGGCGATGACAGAGCTCGATACGTTTGCCGCTCTTTATCCGGGCGGCAAAGGAACACGGGCACGGATTCTGCTATTTTCCGGCCGGCCGGAGGCGGCGTTGCAAGCCATCAAAGAGGAGCGGAATCCCGCTTTTCGGGCAATGACGGAAGTCATGGCGGAGCACGCGCTGGGTCGCGATGTCACTGGCCGGCTACCCGACACCGTTGCACTGCTGACGAGTGAGCCCATTTGGGAAGCATCTATGTTTGCGTATATTGGGGAAAACGATAAAGCGTTTGCCGCGCTCGAGCGCTACGTATCCGACCTGCGTGTAATACGAGACGGTGAGGTCGTACGCTGGAATAGTGTATTTCTGGGCGGCGCCATACATGCCCCCGAATTACGTTCTCTTCGAACAGACCGCCGCTGGGTACCGTTTGTCGCTCGCAATCGGCTTGTGGAAGCCGATGTTTCGTTGCGCGAGCTCGCCGCAGCGCTTCCGACCGAGACGCAAAAAAAAGCCGGCCCGAAGGCCGGCTCACTTGATTAGCGCAAGCGTAAATCAGCGAACGTCGCGGACGCGGCGCTCTCCAAAGAAATAGCGAATACCGAAGGTGATGGCATCGACGTCACCGCCGACGTCGAGCGTGACGCCGCCCGCGAATTCCGGCGTGAAGTAGAAATCACCACCGAGGCGGATGAACGTGTCGCTGTCGTCAACGTCGATGTAGTTGAGCTCAGCGCGGCCTTCAAACTGCGACGTGAACTTGGCGCGTGCGCCGCCAACGATCCGAAAGCCCGTCTCGTCGTCGTCGAACGTGCCGGCATCGACTTCCGCGCGGACGATCGAGCCGGTCGCGAACAGATCGTATTGCGGGTCGATCGGCCAGACGTAACCGCCGCCGAACTCCAGCGTGTTCAGATCGACGTCGCCATCAAACTCCAGCGTCTGGTAGCTACCGATAATCAGCCAGTTGCCGGACACGTTGTACGAGCCGCCAATCAGAAAACCGTCGCCGTCGGCGTTGGAGTCGTCGAGTTCCGCATCGACAAAGCGAAGTTCGAAAAAGTCGTAGCTAACGTCAGTGGCCATGGCGTGCGACGTAGCACCCAGCACGGCGAGCACGAGGCCTGCGCGCGCAGCAAAACCTGTAATCATGAGAGTCTCCGTAAAAACGTGGGGCATCGAGCGGCCCCGGTGTTACCCAGCGAGCGGTGCGGCCCTGCGCGCTTTTCCTGCGCGGTACCGTCACGGCTGCGCGGATTCTAGGCCGCTCGTCGGCGCATTGCAGCGTTAGAACGATGAAGCGTCGGGTTTAGGCGACAAGTTGCAACGCGGCGCGTTTAGCGGGCGCGACCGAAACCGCCGCCGCCCGGTGTGGCGATTTCGATGACGTCGCCAGCGCCAAGCGGACCGCGCCAAACACCGGGAATGGTCTCGCGCGATCCATCGCGTCGAACAATTTGATTCACGCCGGACATGCCGGCATCGCCACCGGCGAGTCCGGGCGGCGCATGTGCGCGGCGACCGGACAGCAGCGATACCTCGACCGCTTCCAAAAACTCGATCGTACGGACGACGCCCGCGCCGCCATGGAACTCGCCGGCGCCGCCCGAGCCGTGGCGAACGCCAAACCGCCGGACGCGTACCGGAAAACGCGCCTCGAGCACTTCGGGATCTGTGAGCCGCGAATTGGTCATGTGGGTGTGCACGGCGTCGGCACCGTCAAAGCCGGGTCCGGCACCGGCCCCGCCAGCAATGGTTTCGTAGTATTGGTGACGATCGTTGCCAAACGTCAGATTGTTCATCGTGCCTTGACTGGCCGCTGCGCGACCGATGGCGAGCAACAACGCGTCAGTCACGATCTGCGACGTTTCGACATTGCCGGCGACAACGGCGGCTGGATAGGTGGGTGCGAGCAACGATCCCGACGGTATGTCGAGATCGATGGGCTCGAGGCAGCCGTCGTTCAGCGGAATCGGTCGATCGACCAGACAGCGAAATACGTACAAAACGGCCGCGCGACACACGGCCGGCGGTGCATTGAAGTTGCCGGACGACTGCGGCGAGGTATCGGTAAACGACACCGCCAAGCGGTCGTTACCGCCAGCAACGCGTACGCGAATATGGCCGCCGACGTCGAGCGGCAGCGTTGCCTCACCGTTACCGAGTTCGCGTATCAGGAGGCGCACCGCTTCCGCCGCGTTGTCATGCACGTAGCCGGCATAGCGATTTAGCACGTCTAAGCCAAACTCACGTTGGGTCTCATCGAGCCCGCGGGCGCCTTCCCGCAAGGCGGCCACCTGTGCGTTCAGGTCAGCGAGATTTTGCGCGACGTTGCGCGGCGGGTAGGGGTGTCGTGCCCACTCAGCGGCGAGTTCGTCGGCCAGCGAAGCACCTCGGCGCAGCAGCTGCCGGCAATCGATCAGCACGCCTTCTTCATCGATGTGGCGACTGTCCGCGGGCATGGAGCCTGGCGTCGTGCCGCCGACATCGGCGTGATGGGCGCGTGCCGCCAAATAGAACTGCGCATCACTGGATTCGGCAAACCACGGCGCAACAACCGTGATGTCCGGCAAGTGCGTGCCGCCGTCGTAGGGCGAGTTGAGCACCCAAACATCGCCGTCTCTGGCAGCATTGCCGAAGCGCTCACGCGCAACGCGCACCGACTCACCCATGCTGCCGAGGTGCACCGGCATGTGTGGCGCGTTTGCGAGCAACCGTCCGCCCGCATCGAACACGGCGCATGAATAGTCGAGCCGCTCGCGGATGTTGACCGACTGCGCCGTACGCTCGAGCGTCTTGCCCATGCGTTCAGCGATGGCCATGAAGCGACCGTTGAATACTTCGAGCAACTGCGGGTTGCGTTCGGTGCCCACATTGGCGCTGCGCAACGCCGTTTGTTCGAGCAACAGCGCGCCACCGGCGTGGCTGGCAAGGCGCCAACCCGGTGCCAGCCAAAGCGTCGTGTGTGCGTCGACAATCACCGCTGGGCCGTCGACCGTTGCCCCCGCCGACAGATCCGCCGCCGCAAGCATGGGTACCTCGCACCATTGCCGGCCGTCGAACACGTGTGTCTGCGACGCGTCCTGGCTGCGGGGCGTGCGCGAGATTTCCGGTACGTCGTCCGCCGGTCGCTCGGCCAGTTCACCGCGCAGCCACGCAACCTCGATCGCATCGTTTGGCGTTTGACCGAACTGTTTGTGGTACTGACGACGGAACGTCGCGGCAAGCGTTGCGCGATCGGCGACCGGCTGCTCGAGTACCGCGTTGCTGCGCCCGTACCTAAGGCCAACAATGACGCGCTCGACAGTCGGTCGCGGGCTGTCGTCCGGCCATTCCGAGCGCATCTCGTCCAGCAGGTTGGTCGCGATCGCGGTCAGCGACTCGCCGCAATCGTCGAGCGTTGACTCCAGGCTCTGGGTGCGCGTGCGTTTTTGCGGCGCAAGGCCGACGCCAAGTGCGGACAGCACACCGGCGAACGGGTGCAGCCAGATGCGTGTAACGCCGATGCGTTCTGCAACGGCGCAACAGTGCTGCGCAGCGGCACCGCCGAACACGGCGAGCGTGTAGTCTGCCGGGTTGCGACCTTGCGCCAGCGTGATGCGGCGGATCGCGTTGGCCATGTGCTCGACCGCAACGTCGAGGAATCCGGCTGCCAGCGTCTCTATCGTCGCGGGTGTGTGCTCTGCGGCGGCAATCTGCTCCGCCAATGACCGAAACGCGGTCTCGGCTGCGGCCTTGTCGAGCGGCTGGTCCGCGTTTGCGCCAAACACTGCCGGTAACGCGTCGGCCGGCAAGCGGCCGAGCACGAGGTTGGCGTCGGTGACGGTAAGCGGACCTCCGTTGCGATACGCCGCCGGCCCAGGATCGGCGCCGGCCGAGGCCGGACCCGCCTGCAGCCGGCCGTCGGTGTAATGCAGCACCGAACCGCCACCCGCCGCAATCGTTTCGATGGCGACTTGCGGCTCAGCGATGGCGATGCCGGCGATGGTTGCGCCATATGTCAGCGGGAGATCGCCATCGAACGCACAGACATCGGTCGACGTGCCGCCCATATCAAAGCCAATGAGCCGATCGAGCCCAATCTCACCGGCCGCCCGCGCCATGCCGACAACGCCGGCGGCTGGCCCAGATAGGATTGTTGTACGACCGCTGACCGATGCCACGCTGGCAAGGCCGCCGTTGCTTTGCATGACGGCGATCGGTGGTGCGCCGAGCGCGTCGAGGCTCACGGTCAGGCGACCCAAGTAGTCGTTGAGCACGGGCGACAGATACGCATCGATCAACGTAGTGGCCGTTCGTTCGACATAGCGAATCAGTGCACTGACGTCGGACGACAATCGCACGTCGGCGAAACCGAGATCGCGTGCGATGGCGCCGATTGCCTTTTCGTGCGCTGGATTGCGATAGGCGTGCAGCAGTGAGATGGCGACGGCTTCGATGCCCTCGCCGCGAAGTGCGTTTAACGCTGCGCGGACGCCATCAAGCGCTAGCGGCTCGATTTCATCCCCGTTCGCGGACAGACGGCCGGTCGCTTCGATGACGCGTTCATAGAGCGGCGCCGGTTTTTTGATGTCGAGTGCAAACAGCTCAGGTCGCTGCTGATGGCCGATCAACAACAGATCGGCGAAGCCTTCGGTCACGACCAATGCGGTGCGCGCACCACGCCTCGTTAGTAACGCGTTCGTTGCGACCGTCGTGCCGACACGCAGTGAACGCGCGCGCTGGCCGGCCGGCAGGAGGCGTCGCACCCCTTCGCCCACCGCATCGTCGTAGTGCGCCGGATTGTCGGACAGTAGTTTGGTCGTCGTGACGGCGCCGTCAGGCGCGCGGGCGATCACGTCGGTAAACGTGCCACCGCGATCGATCCAGAAATCCCAGCCGTCGTGCATCGCGCGAGCGTACCGAAGCGGCGCGGTGCTGTCGTGTTGGGCATTGCCGGGCGTGCGCCGCGTCGTTGGTCCCGTCGCGATTGGTGAGGCAACCGGGCGTCACATCGCGGGCAGAAGCCCGCTCCTACATCTGCGTTTGGCGCGGCGGTGACCGAAGATGTAGGAGCGCCCTTCCGGGCGCGATCGGGGAGCGTCGACGGCATCGGCAAATCGCGGGCAGAAGCCCGCTCCTACATGTCCGTTTGGCGGCGCAGCGATCGAAGATGTAGGAGCGCCCTTCCGGGCGCGATCGGGGAGCGTCGGCGTCATTGCATCGCGGGCAGAAGCCCGCTCCTACATCTGCGTTTGGCGCGGCGGTGACCGAAGATGTAGGAGCGCCCTTCCGGGCGCGATTGGGGAGCGTCGGCGGTGTCGTCGCATCGCGGGCAGAAGCCCGCTCCTACATCTGCGTTTGGCGGTGCGGTAATCGAAGATGTAGGAGCGCCCTTCCGGGCGCGATTGGGGAGCGTCGACGGCATCGGCAAATCGCGGGCAGAAGCCCGCTCATACATCTCTGTTTGGCGCGGCGGTGACCGAAGATGTAGGAGCGCCCTTCCGGGCGCGATCGGGGAGCGTCGTCGGCGTATGGCCAGCACGGGAATGCTCGATCTGCCACACTGCCGCGTTCAGCAAACCGGGGGAGGCGTTTGTTGGCTGAACTAACCCTTGCTGCCTACGGCATCGCGCTGCTTGCGATCGGATTTTGGGCATCGCGACGTAGCCAGACGCACGGTGACTATCTGCTCGGCGGTCGGCGCCTCGGGCCGGCTATCGCGGCGTTCAGCGCGTCAGCGAGTTCGTCATCGGCCTGGACGCTGGTCGGCGTCAGTGGCGCAGCCTTTGCGTGGGGCCCCGCAGCGATTTGGCTGTTTCCCGCAACGCTCAGCGGGTTCTTGATCAACTGGCTCCTTATTGCACCGCGCTTGCAGCGCCAGAGTGCCGCGGATGGCTCGCTAACCCTGACCGAATTCATCGTGCCGGCATCGTTGGGTTCGGCCCGCAAGGCGATCGGCCGCGTCGCGGCGCTGATGATTCTGTTTGCGTTTGTGTTCTACATTGCTTCGCAGTTCGAAGCGGCGGCGCGCGCCGTCGAAGTGTACTTTGCGTGGCCGCGCGAGGCCGGCATTGTCGCCGGTGCGGCACTGGTGCTCGTCTACACCGTGCTCGGCGGCTTTTGGGCGGCGAGCGTTAGCGACACGCTGCAGGGCCTTGCGATGGCCGGCGCCGCGCTGTTACTGCCGCTCGCCGGGATCGTCGCCGTCGGCGGTTTCGGTGACTTCGTCGCTGCGCTCAATGCGATGTTCGCGAGCGAACCGCTCGCGCCGGGGCAAGCCGGGTGGGGCGCAGCGCTCGCATTCGGTTTTGGTCTGCTCGGTATCGGCTTTGGCTACCCCGGCCAGCCGCATGTCGTGAACCGATTCATGGCCATGGCAGCCCCTGCTGACGTTGCGCGCGCACGGACCATCGCGATTCTATGGGCCGTGATCATCTATGCGGGCATGCTTTGCGTTGGCTGGACCGCGCGCTGGCTGATTAACGCAGAAACGATCAACGACCAGGTGTTGTTCGTCTACACGCAGACGGTGCTGGCGCCGGTGCTGGCGGCGATCGTCCTTGCGGCCGTGCTCTCGGCGATCATGTCGACCACCGACAGTCAGCTGTTGGTAGCGGCATCGGCCGTATCGCACGACTTTTCGCTCGGCGAGGCCCGCAGCGGTAGCACGTTTGCGGTGCGTGCGACCGTGCTGGTGCTGTGCGCATTGGCCGCGCTGCTCGCGCTGTACCTGCCGGACGACATCTTTAACCGTGTGCTGTTCGCCTGGCATGCCTTGGGATCGGCGTTCGGGCCGCTGCTGGTTGCGCGGCTGTTTGGCCGAAGCATCGGGCCGATCACGACCCTCATCGCGATGCTCGTCGGGTTCGGGCTGACCATCGCCTTCAATGCCCAGCCGAACACGTTGGGTGACTGGGCCGAGCGCTGGGTGCCGCTGGCGGCGAGCGCCGTAGTGGTATTCGCAGGCGGGCTCAGTTCCCGGAAATAATTTCCGGGGTAATCCGGTCTCCTCGATTGACCTGCGGTGCCACTGGGCGCCGCACCCCAAATTTGTGCGCGCCGAAAGCGGCGCCGGACCTGGAGAACACCCAATGAAAGCCCTGTTGGCTGCCCTCAGCCTGTCATTTGTCATCGCCGGTTGCACCGCCGAGTCCGCCGAATCTGCCGAAGCTGCCAATACCGGCGAAGCAGAACTCTACTCGGTGCTGTACTACGCTGACTGGTGCCCGAGCTGCAAGCTGCTCGACCCCGCCATCGCCGACGCCCGCAAAATGGCCAAGCTCGATCGCGAACAGGTGCTGTTCGTTCGGCTGGACCTAACCAACGACAACACCCGTGCCCAGTCCAAGATGCTCGCGAACGCGCTCGGTCTTGGCGAGCACTTCAAGATGAACGCCGGCAAGACCGGACACGCGCTGCTGATCGACGCTGAAACGCTCGAAGTTCGCTCGATGTTAACCAAGAAAATGACGGCCGAAGCGATCGCTATGACGATCAAGGCTGGCCTCGCATACGAGTAGGCACGCAGTGGAAGGCGCGGCCGCTTCGGCGGCCGTGCCAGCGCAGGCAAAGTTTTGCGCCGACATCGGGGATCGGTACGACAGTAAACGAAGCGGTCGGCGCACCCTGCCAGGCGCAACTGGCCGCATGGCTGCGCAGAAACGCTTCCGCAGCCGATTTAGTGCAGCTTCACTTCCGCGCGCGTCGCCTTGTAGATGCGGTCACCAAGCATGATCAGAAAGGTTGAGAACATGCCGTGTACGGCGGTCTGGTGCATGCGGTAGAGCGACAGATAGAACATGCGCGCGAGCCAACCTTCGATGAAGATGCTGCCGCGCATCAGGTTGCCCATCAAATTACCGACCGTCGAGTATTTGGATAGGCTGATCAGGCTGCCGAAGTCGCGATAGATGAACGGCTTCGCGTCCTTGCCTTTACGGCCGGCGACAATGTTGCGCGCGACAATCGCCGCCATCTGGTGGGCGGCTTGGGCGCGTGGCGGAATCTCATTGCCGTCGCGATCCTTGCACGCGCAGCAATCGCCGAGTGCGTACACACCCTCGTAACCTTGCACACCCAAGTCCGGCTCGACTTCAATACGGCCAAGCTTGTCGACCGGGAACCCCGAGTCGGCGATCCACTGCGGCGCTTTGACGCCGGCCGCCCACACCGAAATATCGGCCGGGATCGCTTCGCTTTCGCTGGTGATGACTGCCTTGGCTTCGACTTTCGACACGCGCGTGCCAACGCGCACCTCGACGCCAATTTTGTTGAGCTCACGATTGACCGAGGCGCCGATGCGGATCGGCAAGCGCGGCAGCAGCTCATCGGCAGCCTCGATGAGCCGAACCTTCAGGCGTTCTTTCGAGAAATGCTCGAAACCGTACTCGCGAAGTCGCTGCACGACGTTGTGCATATCGGCGGCGAGCTCGACGCCCGTGGCGCCACCGCCAACGATGACCACATTGAGTTCGGGATCGGCGCTTGCATCCAGTGCATTGACGCGATGCATCTGCGCCGTGAACGCTTTATGGAACTGCTCGGCGTCTGCCCGCGAGTCGAGCTGGCGACTGAATTCCTTGACGCCGGCAATACCGAAATCGTTGCTTAGACTGCCGACACACACGATCAGCTGGTCAAAGCCGATGTGCCGCGTCGGTACCATCTCGGCCCCGTCGGCCTCGATCGGGGCGAGTTCGATGCGCTTTGTGTCGAGGTCGATGTGCGTGGCACGACCCAGCTTAAATTTGAACTTGTGCTTGCGCGCCAGCATTTGGTAGCTGGCTTCGTCGTGGTAGGAGTTCAGCGAGCCGGTCGCCACTTCATGGAACAACGGTTTCCAGATGTGCGTGGGGTTCTTGTCGACCAGCACGACCTCGACGTCGCGGGCTCGCCTGAGCTTACGACCGAGCTTGACGGCAAGCTCCAGTCCGCCGGCGCCGCCGCCGAGTACGATGATGCGTTCCATGTTTTTCCGTAGGCCTGCCGGCTCGTCTGTTGTCGTCAGGCACTACCCCCGTAGCGGCGTTACGCTAGCCCAGCCTGTGTTGCGGTGCAATAGACGGCGGCGGAATGCCGGTCAGCGATCCGCACCGCTGTCCGACAAAGGCTCGACAACCGGCTTAGGCGGCCGTGAGGTTGAACGCACTCGGATCGACCTCGAACCAGCGTGCCTTGGCTATTGCGACTATGTCGCCATCAGCACGCACCACGGCCGTGCCGGTGTCGTGACGCCGACCGTCGGCAGCGAGGTGCCAGCCGAGTACCGTCAGCGGTTCGCCCGGCCGGACCCGGTCGTCGATTCGAGCGGTCATTTCACCGAGCACCACCGCAAGCCCGTCGTCCGGTTCAAACGAAAAAGCGCCCGGACAATCGAGCGCCGACCAAACGAACACTGGATCGATAAATCCGTCCGCGTCGGCGAGCGATTCATCTGGCAGCCAGGGCGCGGCGACTTGGTCGCTGCGTTCATCGAGCGGACCTGCGAACAACCGGAGCCCGTCGCCGGCATCGCGCGCGGGTCCGCAGACGAAGCAGCTCGGAAAACCGTGCTGGGTGTGGCCTCGATAACGCTGCTCGCAGCGCAATATTTCTTCCGGCGGCGGCAGTGCCGGCACGTCTAACTCGAGCGTTGCCGGTTCGGCGCGCGCTATTTCGGCATCCGCGGCAAAAAGACTCACACTGGGATCGTCGCGAACGACCGTTAACGGCGTTTCCAGCGGCGGCGGCGACTTCAGCCGGACCTTCGCCGGACCGTCGATGAAACGGGCGAGCAGGCCACACGTGTAGCCGCCGTTACCGGAATTCGGTGGGCCGTTGAACCGCTGGGCGATGGTGACTGTGTCCACGTAGGCCTCCGCAAATTGGCGAGCGACATATACTGTAGCGCAACGTTGACTCCCGGCAGGCAACCTCAATGCCGAAAGCGCTGACCGTCGGTGGCGTGCCCGAACACTTCAACTGGCCTTTCCAGTGCGCGCTGCGCGACGACGCGTTCGCGGCGGCCGGTGCGCCAATCAACTGGCGTGACTTCAAAGGCGGCACGGGCGCTATGCTCGGCGCGCTCGAGCGCGGCGAGCTCGATGCCGCGCTGCTCTTGACCGAGGGCGCGCTGGCCGATGCCATCAACGCAGGGCTCAACCGGCTGGTCAAAGCGTGGGTGCGCTCACCGCTGATATGGGGCATTCACGTCGCGGCACACAGCCGCTTCAAACGCATCGGTCAGATTCGCGGCGCGCGCTATGCGATCAGCCGGTTCCGCTCCGGTTCGCATTTGATGGCCATCGTCGACGCGCTCGGGCGCGGCTGGCCCGTCGACGAACTCGAGTTCGTCGTGGTCGACAACATCGACGGGGCTCGGTCGGCCCTGGCCGAGGATCGCGCCGACGTTTTTTTCTGGGAGCGCTTCACGACCAGTCCACTGGTACGCACCGGCGAATTTCGGCGGCTCGATGATTGCGTCGCGCCTTGGCCGGCGTTCAGCGTGGTCGTCGCGAAGCGGCGTTTGGCGGCGGTACGGGCGCGACTTGCGAAGACCTTGGCGGTTGCCGATCGCTATGCCGTCAATCTGGCGCGCCGTCGGCACGCGGTTGACGAAATCGCGTCGGCCTACGCGCTCGAACCCAGCGAGGTGGCGGCGTGGTTCCAACATGTGCGGTGGTCGCAGGGCACACGTCGACCGTCGGCGGCGCTCCTCGGCTGCGCCCGCGTGCTCAACGCCGCTGGCATAATCGACGAGCCGAGTGTCGATCTCGACCGGGTTTGGGCGCCGCTCCGCTAGAATTAACGAATGTTCGCCGGTCGCTGGTTTCGTTTGTTGTTTGCGCTCGGCGTGCTCGTCGCGCTCGGCTTTCTCATCTCCACCACACTGCAGCTGACCTCGTCGACGCTGGATCTCATCGCTCGGCTGCGCGCCGAGCCGCTGTGGGTGCGTATCGTCGCCGGTTCGGTGTCGGTGCTCGGCCTCGCCGCCACGCTGTGGTTGCTTTGGTGGTTGGTGAAGCCCACGGCCGAGAAGACGGTCAGCAAGCCGCCGGTGCTCGACGAACAAGCGTTGGCGGCGCGAATTGAGCAAGCCGAGGCAGGTGGCGTTGACGTAGGCTCCGCGCGCGCTGAGCTCGAGCGGCGTCAGGACTCGGCCGCAACGCTCGATGTCGCGGTGTTCGGCGAGATTAGCGCCGGCAAAAGCTCACTGATCGGAGCATTGCTGCCCGGCGCCGATGTCGCCGTTGGCCCGCTGGGCGGCACGACCGTCGACATCAACGCCTATCGCTGGCACTCGCCCGCCGGAACGGACGTGCGGTTGCTCGATCTGCCCGGCATGAGCGGCGTCGATGCGGACGATGCACCGCTCATCGAAGAGGCACGCCGCGCGCACGTCGTGCTGTTCGTCTGCGACACCGATCTAACGCGCGCGGATGTGGCAACGGTCGAATCGCTGGCGGCGGCCGGTAAACCGACGATCGTCGCGCTGAACAAAGCCGATCAGTATCAAGCGGAAGAACTCAATGCGGTGCTCACCCGTATTCACGAGCGGGTGCTCGGGCTCGATGCGGACATGCCGGTGACGGTCATTCCGGCGATTGCCGGTGGCCAGGAGTCGATCGTCGAGCGGGCGGCCGACGGCTCGGAACGCGCCAGCGCGCGCGATCGCCAGCCCGACATCGATCAACTGGTTACGGCGCTCAACCATCTCGTGTCGCGCAGCGCGCCGGAGCTGATCCGCCGTCGCGACCAAGCGCTGTTTCAACTGGCCGGCGACAAGTTGCGCGAAGCCGAAGTGGCCTACCGTCGGCACCGCGGCGCGGAGATCGTCCGCTCGCACACACGCAAAGCTATCGTCGGTGCTCTGGCTGCGGTGAGTCCGGGCGCCGACATTGTTATTCAGGGGTATCTCGGCACGAACCTCGTGCGTGAGCTGTGTCGACTCAACGACGTACCGGTCAGCGACGTCGACATCGATACATTTCTCGATCTGTCGCAAAGCCGTGTCGGCAAAGCGCTGCCGCTGACGCTGGCGGTGGCCGGTAATGCGCTAAAAGCGTTTCCCGGACTCGGCACGATCACCGGCGGACTGGTGCACGCCATTGCGTACGGGCTCATCTTCGATGCGCTAGGCCGCGGGCTGGTCGTCACGCTGGCCGAGCGCGGCGAGTTCGCAACGGACACCGCGGCCGATAACTTTGCCGCCGAACTCGAGGGTCGCCTCGAGCAACGCGTGGCGCGGATCGCGCGGCTCGCGATTACCGAAATGGGCAAAGACAAATGATTCGCCGCTGGTGGAACGACTGGTTTGGCGACGCCGATACGGCTAAGGACAAACGTGATCCACTGACGCTCGCGCGTGAAAGTCTGGCGGAGCTCGTCGACGATCGGCGCTTGCCGAACGCCGTGCGTGAGGCGCTCGGCAGCGATTACGATCAGGTGCGCGCGATGCTCGACAAGCTCGAGCACGGCCATGTGCACATTGCCGCGTTTGGTCGGGTCAGCACCGGCAAATCGTCGCTGCTGAACGCGCTGATCGGCGAGAGCGCGTTCTCGACCAGCCCCCTGCATGGCGAGACCCAGCAAGCGGCGATGCACGCCTATCACGAGGCCGAGGCGCACGGCGTGTTTTTGATCGACACGCCGGGTCTCGATGAAGCCTTCGGCGAAGAACGCGAAGCACACGCTCGCGAGGTCGTCGGCCGGGCGGATCTTATTCTGTTTGTCGTCGATGCCGATTTGACCGCGCAGGAAGGCGAGGCGCTCGCGTGGCTCGCCCAGCAGGGTCGCCCGGTCCTAGTCGTACTGAATAAAGCCGATCGGTACACCGACGAGGAATGCGGACTCGTTTTGGAATCGCTACGACGGCACACGAAAGACATGTTGGCGCCCAACAACGTCGTCGCCGCGGCTGCAGCGCCGCGGCCGACTGTGGTGGTGGTGCGCGCAGCCGATGGCAGCGAACGGGAGGAGCAACGCGCGCGCAAGCCCGATGTTTCCGAGCTCAAGCTGCGACTGTGGGAAGTGATCGAAGCTGAGGGCAAAACACTGGCTGCGCTGAACGCGAGTCTTTTTGCCGCCGATCTTTCCGACAAGGTCGGCGAGCGCGTGCTGGCCGCGCGTGGCGAGCTTGCTGAGCGCGTGATTACCACCTATTGCATGGCCAAGGGTCTGGCCGTAGCTGTCAACCCGATACCGGTCGCCGATCTTTTCGCGGCCGCGTTTATCGACGTCGGCATGGTCGTGCACTTATCGCGCGTCTACGACCTGCCGCTTACTGAGAACGATGCGGGGGCGCTGATCGGCACGATTGCGACCGAAGCTGCCGCGCTCATGGGCACCGTTTGGGCCGTGCATTTCGTGGCGAGCGCGCTGAAGGTCGGTACCGCCGGTCTGTCGACGATAGTTACGGCCGGCGCGCAAGGGGCGATTGCCTGGTACGCAACGCTCGTCGTCGGTGAAGTGGCGAAGACGTATCTCGCCGCCGGCAAGAGTTGGGGCGATGCCGGGCCAAAGCGCGTGGTTGCCGACATTCTAGACTCGCTGGATCGCGATTCGGTGTTAGCCCACGCGCGCGAGGAACTAAAGGCGCGCCTGTCGCGCTGACGCTCTGGCGCGCCGACACACGATGACCACCGAGCACGCAGCTGCCATTCGAGCCGTCGTTGCGGATATTCCAGCCGGCTCCGTTGCAACGTACGGTCAGGTGGCGGCGCTAGCCGGCTTGCCGCGGCGGGCGCGGCTGGTTGGCCGCGTGCTCAAAGAGCTGCCGAAGGGATCCAAAGTTCCGTGGCATCGCGTCATTACCGCGAGCGGCGCGCTCGCGTTTGCCGTTGATTCCGATGCCGCGAAACGCCAGTCGACGCGACTTCGGGCGGAAGGCGTGATTGTTCGCGCCGGCAAGGTAAAGCTCGCGGACTTCCGCTGGGAGCCGAGCTTGGATGAGCTTTTGTGGAAGCCGCCGGGGTTGGGCGAGTGAAGGCTTGGCCAACGCCGGCATCGCTCGTGACCGAGGCGATCCTCAGCGAGCCGGTGCGCCTCGCCAAGCAGCAGGTGTTTCGCGGCATACGGCTGCTGCGCCGCGAGCCGTCAACGCTCGAGGTTTTCGTGCGCCTCAACGACCCGTACTCGCTGCTGCTCTTGCGCGAGCTGCCGGCGCTGCTTGAAGCGTTCAGCGTTGAGCTGCGCTTGCATTGGTTGACCGACACCGTTCCGCCCGAGTACGAACCGAACGCCGACAAACGCGCTCGGTACGCGCCGCGCGACGCCGCGCTGCTGGCTGCAGCACTTGGCGATGGCTTCGATCCGCAACCGGCCGCCGCTATGCACGATGCGGTGGCGGCGATACTCGTGGCCATCACCGAGCAGGCGCAGGACGACTGGCTCGGCCAGCTCATCGTTCTGGCCGAAGCGTGGTGGGCCGGCGATACCGTCCAGCTCGCGCCGGCCATCGAGCGTATCGAACCCTACGGGCTTGAGAAGGCGCGCCAGCACGGGCGCCGTGCGGTTGTGCGCTTGCTCGAGCTTGGCCACTACGAGTCGGCCAGTCTTTACTATGATGGCAGCTGGTATGTGGGCGTCGATCGGCTCGAACACCTGCTGGTGCGTCTGGACCGTCTCGGGGTAATCGCCAAACGGGATGCGGCGCGCCGGCTCAGAACGCGGCAGCGCGCGCTGCGCCCATCGATAGCAAGAAGCGGTGTTGCCGACATCGAGTTCTTTTTCTCGTTCCGCAGCCCATTTTCGTACCTTGCCGCTGCGACCACGTTTGCGCTCGCAAAAGCGGGCACGCTGAACGTCCAGTTTCGACCCGTGCTGCCAATGGTGAAACGCGGCCAGCCCCTGCCCACGATCAAACGCAACTACATCGTGGCCGACGCCAATCGTGAAGCGCGCCGGCTCGGCGTGCCGTTTGGTCGCGTGGCCGATCCGCTGGATGCCGTGGAAGATCTCATTCGCGTTGCCAGACTTGCCGAGCGCGAGGGCCGCACGGCCGATTACGTGCTGGCCGTTGGCGAGGCGTGCTGGTCGCGCGGTATTGATCTTGCGCGGTCAGAGAATCTCGTGACCGCTGCTGCCGAGGCTGGCCTACGGCCGCGCGCGGTTGAGCGCGCGTTGGGTGACGATACGCCGCTCGCCGAGGCGGCGCAGAACATGCAGCATCTCAATGCCGCCGGGCTGTGGGGCGTGCCGTCGTTTCGGATAGGCACGCGCGCGTTCTTCGGGCAGGATCGACTGGCGTTGATGCTGAACGAGGCAAACGTGGAGGGCACATGACGCTGTCGGTTATTTTTTCGCACGGCCAGGAGAGCGGGCCGTGGGGTACCAAGATTCGCGCCTTGGCCGATGTGGCGCGCTATCGGCAATGCGCGGTGACGTCGGTCGACTACCGCGGTATTGCGGCGCCAGAGCTGCGGGTCGACAAGCTCATCGCCGAGTGCGCCGACCGAACCGAGGCTTTGCTGCTCGTCGGCTCCAGCATGGGCGGGCACGTTGCGACAGTGGCGGCGCATACCGTCAAGCCGGCGGCCCTGTTTGTGATGGCGCCGGCGTACCACGTGCCGGGTTTCGAAGCATTGACACCCGAGCCGCCACCGTGTCCGACGACGATTGTGCACGGCTGGCGCGACGACATTGTGCCAGTGGCCGGCGTGCTGCAGTTTGCCGAGGCGGCCAAAGCGGAGATGCACATTATTGACAGCGATCATCGGTTGAGCGACAGCGTCGACGAGCTGAAGGTGCTGTTTGAACGCTGCCTCGATAAGACCCTAAGGAGCCTTACATGAAGCATTTGATGGTTGTTGCAACGATGATTGTGCTGGCCGCCTGTGGCGGCGACGAGCCGCCCGCCGATGAGCCACCAGCAGAACCCGACGGCGGCGTGCTGGGCGAGTCGTTGCTCGATGCGCAGCGGCAAGCCGAGGAGGCTCGCGAGACGGTCGAGGCGCGCAAGCGCGAGCTCGACAAAAAACTCGATGAGCTCGAGGGTCGCGACACCGACGATTAATGCGTGGCCTGCGTCCGCAGTCTAGGCAGCTGCACGACCGTCAGGCACACTTGCCGCCGGCGCCTGTGCCTATTTCGACTGCACTGATCACCCCGGGGGGGTTGCTGTGAGAATCCTGACTACGTTTGTCATTTCGCTGGCTCTTTTTTCCACGGCTGAAGCCGATCTCAACGACAAGGTGCAAGCGGCCCTTGCGGCCGAGGCGCGCCCGGCGCAAGACCGCGAACGTGACCGCAATCGGCGGCCGCTGCAGACGCTCGAGTTTTTCGGCCTCAAGGAAGACATGCGCGTGCTGGAGCTGTTTCCGGGCGGCGGTTGGTACACCCGCGTGCTCGCCCCGGTGCTGCGCGATCGCGGCCAACTGTATGTAGCGCTCAACACCGGCGGCGTTGAAGAGTCCGTGTTGACCGAAGGCGGTTTCGAGAAAGTGGAGGTGCTCGAGACGGGCGCCAACGCACGCTACGTGCGCGAACTTCGCGGGTATGTGCTCGATGATTTCGATTTCGGCGTGCGCGATCTCGACATGGTGCTGACGTTTCGAAATCTTCACAGCTACAGCGCGGAATACCGCGCCAGCATCAATACCGAGGTTTTCGAGGCGCTGAAACCGGGCGGTCTTTATGGCGTTATCGACCACACGCGCCGGCATATGGAGCCCGACGACAGCGAGAACCGCCGCCGAATGGACCCGGTTATCGCGATTAAAGAGGCGTTGGATGCCGGCTTTGAGTTTGTCGACTACTCGCCGCTGCACTACCGGCCCGACGACGAGCTTCGCTACGAAGTGGGCCGGCGCTCGGTGGCCGGCAACACCGATCGGTTTACGCTGTTGTTTCGTAAACCTTGACTCAGTTCACGTGCGATCGACCGGGCTTTTGATGGCGCCGGACGTGTTGCGCACGACATGCAGGTAGATCTCCGTGGTGCGGATATCGGCGTGCCCGAGCAGGGATTGCACGAGCTTGATGTCGTAGCCGGTCTCGATAAGGCGTGTCGCGAACGAATGCCGAAACGTGTGCGAGCTCACCCGACGGCGAATGCCTGTTCGCTTGATCGCGCGTTTGAGCTCACGCTGAAACGTCGAGTAGTGCCTGTGATGACGACGGCGTTGACCATCCTTCGGATCCAGACAGCGCGTCGATGACGGGAAAACAAACTGCCAAGGGGCGCTGGTGGCCGCCGATGGGTACTTGCGCGCCAGCGCATACGGCAAGGTAACTCGCCCGTAACCTTGCGCGAGGTCGGTCGTGTGCAGGCGAAGCGCCACCTCGATCTGGTGCTTTAAGTCGTCGAGCACCGACTCCGGTAACAGCGTCACGCGATCGCGATTGCCTTTGGCATTGCGCACCGTGATTTGTAAGCGCTCGAAGTCCAGGTCTTTGACACGCAGCGACAAGGCCTCGGTGATGCGCAGCCCTGCGCCATAGAGCAGTCGAGCGAGCAGCGCATCGACGCCGCTCATCTGCTCAATCACCGCCATCGCCTCGCCGTGACTGAAGACCTCCGGCATACGCTGCGCTTTGCGAGCAAAGCGAAACGATAGCTCGCCGAGTGGCTTCTCGAGGTGATGCGTATACAAAAACACGAGCGCGCATAGCACGAGACGCTGCGTGTTCATCGAACAATTGCGGTCCTCCGACAGGTGTGAAAGGTACTGCTCGACCTCTGCGGAGCCCATTTTTTCCGGATGCTTCATACGGTGGAAGCGAATGAAGTCCACGGTCCACTGCACGTACGTTTGCTCGGTTGCGTACGCAAGGCCGCGCCGATGCATGGTGTTTCGTAAAGCCTTGAGAAATCTCACGACTGATTGCGAGAAAAAACGATGGAGAGGCAGGCAAGCGCGGCCTACTCCGCGCGAATGAGCGTAGTTATGAAGGATGGGCTTACTTTCTACAGCTCGAGAATCTCGCTACTTCATACCAATTCGCAGAATCAGGGAGTTACGACGCGACATAAGTGGACGCTAAAGACTGACCGGAGTTACTGCGGATTGCGCTACCAAATTAGGCTAGGATTCTCCAACGTCACTTGTTTGAAAAACTGGCAAGTTACGGTTTGGTTTCAGAGTCTTACTCCCAAACCCTTTTCAACTTGAAGCGGAGTTACAAAGGAATGTATTACTCAGCATCCCGCACAGTAATAAGTTGTTAGGTGGCCTGTTCATAACAGCGTAATCTTGTAACGAGAGTATTCGGCGATAGAAACAAAGGAGGTGCGCCGTGAGTAAGCAAATCAAAGACGACACATATTCCTTTCGAGCGGACCAGTAAGCGTCGGAGAGGTTTCCCTTCCGAGACGCAAGTGAAGCGCGGACAGCGAGTCGTGTCTGGAGACAAGTATCTCGTAGAGAAGCTTGGGCGGAATGACCCATGCCCGTGTGGTTCAACGCGTAGATTTCAAGAATTGCTGCATGCGCAAGAAGAAGTTCGAGGGTTCAGCCCGCGACGACTACTTTTAGGTAATTGCAATCCACCTAACAAAGCACTGCAGTTGTCGCTGATGGACTCGGCTCGCGTCCCGCTGCCGCAGGTCACTCGCCGCGTCAAATGCGCAACTGAGTTCGGGTGTTAGGTCGCTCGCTTGCGTCTGATTGAGCGGCGGCGATTGGTGTGGGTGGTTGCCTGTTGTACCTTCGTGACGGTAATGATTGCTGTAGGTGTCGACGCCTTGGGGTTGGGGAATAGTCTTGAGGCGGCCATACCGACCTGGGTTGGCTATGTATTTCTCTTGCCCGCATTGCTGATCATTGCTTTAACGCTCTCTGCAATCTGGCGAATGGTTCAATATGGACATTGGATGTGGTTACTTTTGACCTTATTTACGGCTTTTATAGGCGCGTTTGCTTACGGGCTGATAGCAGTAGATACCTCTGCGAATACTGATGAGCTCACGACCTAACAAAACACTGCTGTTGTCGCTTGCAGCCTGTCACGGCCCTTGCATCGGCAAGGTCCGCGCCAGCATGCGTCGCGCAACAGAGCTTGGGTGTTATGAGTCATGAAGACGAATCAATTGACGCGTGGGGAAAGCGAGCGAGTCATGTACGTAGAGAACAAGGATGGAGACATTGACGGTGTGCGTGCTCGGATAGGCCGTGTTCGCTTCTCCAAAACTGGCCTGAGTGTTTTCTATCGTGGCCGTGAGTTCAAACGGCTGAAGGGCGGTGGGCTTCGAGGTAACTACTTCGACGTTGAGACGGGTGAGGAATACTGGATTTCAGGTGTCAAGAAAGACGGAAGCAATGTTCACTATGCAAGCGCCGTGGAAGTCTCAGTAGATCCGGATGTTGTAGCTGAGGTCAGCGAAGGCGGATGCCATGACTCATAACAAATCACAGCAGTTGGCCGTTAGGCATAAAGTGCCGGTGTTACGTGTGGCGGCGGCAACTGTGCTTTGGTGTTAGGTTGCAACCTCGAACATGGCAACTACGATTACCTTAGAAGACGACGAAGCACTTGTGCTATTCGAGCTGCTGGCGTCTGAGAAGTTGGAAAAAGCAATCCAGTCGCTGGATTCTGCCGAGCGCGGTGCAGTGTGGGCGCTGGAGGCAAGTCTAGAACGTGTTTTGGCTGAGCCATTTAGAGAGAATTACGCGGAACTGCTAGCACAGGCCAAGCAAGCTGTAGCAGACCGTTGTGGCAAATGAACGCGTCGCAACCTAACCAATCACAGCAGTTGGCCGTTTGGCATAAAGTGCTGATGAGTTACGTCGCGCCGACAACTGTGCATAGGCGTTAGGTCGCATTGGTTATGAAGGTTTTGCGAACTAGACTCGCCACGGACTGGCCAGCGCCGAAGAACGACCTGGTCGATAAGCTGTTAAGGAAAATTGGAAGTAATCCAGATTATCAACCGGTGCTCCAAAGAGTTTCAGAGTGGTTGGTAGAGTTCGACTCCTCCGGTCTTCCGGGTCGAGAGATCGGGCTGGATTCCGACGGAAAACCAGTCTTATCTGGTCCGGACGACCGCAACTACGGCTTTTGGCTGGATACGAACATGACCCTTAGCGATTTTATCGGCGAAGAAGTCGATCCAAGCTACTTCGATACGCTTTGGGTTCGCTGCAGAGGGCAGAATGCAACCTAACAAAGTACTGCAGTTGTCGCTCGCAGCCTGTCACGGCCGTTGCATCGGCAAGGTCCGCGCCAGCATGCGTCGCGCAACAGAGCTTTGGTGTTACCAATCGATAGGGTAGTTGCGTATGGGCGGCCGAAAGATACTTGCGATCGTTTCGGTGTTGTTGGGAGCGGCGCTGTTGGTGCCGATAGCCGATTATCTGTCTACCGTTCACTTTCTGCCTTTGGCGGAAGACGGGGTCGCAACCTACAGTTTCGTCGAAGTCGAGGATTCATCGTGGAAGAGCAGTGCGGCATGGCTAGGAACCATCTCGCGTGTACTGGGCGCAGTGATCGTGCTAGTCGGAGTCGCGCTCCTTCTAGTACGGCCAAGTAGAACCGACGCTGGTAGTGACTAGATCAATTTGTAACAAGACGCTGCAGTTGGCACTCGCAGTCTGTCACGGCCCTTGCATTGGCAAGGCCCGCGCCAGCATGCGTCGCGCAACTGAGCTTGGGTGTTACGTGCTTCTCTCCTGGAGATGACACCGGAGTTTTACCGCATCGCCGACATCGGGGAGGGGTTCTTGGCGATCATGGCGAAGCCTGTCGCCGGGGAGTGGCTTCAGGACGACCTTGCCTCTCTAGTTGCTGTTGGTGTCGGTCAGATCATCTCGCTACTCGAGGTACGCGAGGAGGCTGAACTCGGCCTCACCGAAGAACGAAATTTCTGCGCAGCTGTTGGGGCTCGCTTCGTTTCGTTTCCGATCCCCGATCGCGGCATCCCAAGCGATTTGCAGTCATTCGCCCAGCTCGCAAGTCAGACGCGCCAAGCTATCGAAGACGGTAACAATACCGTCATCCATTGTCGTGCCGGTATTGGCCGCAGCGGAATGCTCGCCGCTGGTGTTCTTGTGGCTAACGGAGTAGCAAGCGAGGACGCGTTTCGTCAAATTTCACTGGCGAGGCGAGTCGATGTTCCAGATACTCAGGAACAAATGGACTTGGTGAAGTTGAATGAATCAACGTTCCGAAAGATCACGTAACAAATCGCTGCAGTTGGCCGGTCTCGCTCTGTTGCCGACGCGAACTGTCGCGGCGGCAACAGAGCTCGGGTGTTAGGTGGCATGGGATTCGTCCGCGAATCCATAGACCGCTGTGCTCTCGTTCAGCGTGCATGGTGGCTTCGCCACGATGTAGTGCCGGGAGCGGACGACATCTGCCTGCGCCTGGAGACATCCAGCTCGGTAGTCAGGAAACGTATTGAATGGTCGGCGATTAAGAGAGTCGAGGTATATAAACGCGACCTTCTAACGACGGATTTGGTGTGCACGATGATTGTTGGCCCCGACACGTACATAGAAGCGAACGAGGAAATGCAGAGTTGGCATGGTTTGCTTGAAGCCTTGGAGGTCAATTTGGATGGGATCACGCCCTCTAACCGATGGCTGGATCGAGTCTTGAAGCCGCCGTTCAGTACCAATCACGAGGTCATCTTCGAGAACAATGCCACCTAACAAATCACTGCAGTTGTCGCTAATGGACTCGGCTCGCTTTCTGCTGTCGCAGGGCGCTCGCCGCGTCAAATGCGCAACAGAGTTCGGGTGTTAGGTAGCTTAAGCAGAGAAATGGACGGCAGTATTCTTCTCAATGTCGCAATCGCAGCAATTGCTGTCGGAGGGGCCGGTTATGAGATTTGGCGCCACTTTTTTCGACGTTGTCCCCAGTGCCAGAGCCGATTGAGGTTGGACGAGATACGGGATTCGATGGGGCACAACATTTCCAAGACCGTGACGATCTCTTTCTGGAAGGGTCCACGTCGTATGACGGAAACCTGGAGGTGCGATTCTTGTGAGTTTGAGGTGTCGGAAAAGCATTGGAGATGGAAATAATGGATAACTGCAGACCGCTACCTAAGAAAGCACTGCTGTTGTCGCTCGCAGCCTGTCACGGCCCTTGCATTGGCAAGGCCCGCGCCAGCACGGGTCGCGCAAATGAGCTTGGGTGTTAGGTCGGCGCTTCTGCATGTGCCTTCGACCAACATCGACGAATACGGCTCGCCACAGGTTGTGTCCGACCGATGCTTGAAGTGCTAGGAATTGGGCTCGCTCTGGCGGGGCTTCTTGTCTTTCTTGCATTGCGCTTCTATTGGCTGCCTGGTTTCGAGGACCAACTTAATCCGTGGGAAGTCTTTGTCGGGAAGTATCGATTGTTTTTTACAATAGGCGCCGTAGCGCTGGTTTTCCTTGGCGGGTACCTAGTGCAACTTGGCGGTGGCGAGCTTTGGTAAGGTTGAGCTGGTTTGGCAGTCGAACGTGAGTCGAAAATGCTTCTGATAGTGCGCCTACCTAACAAAGCACTGCAGTTGGCAAGAGGCTCCTGTCACGGGCGTTGCATACGCAAAGCTCGCGCCAGTAGCGTTCGTTCAACAGAGTTTGAGTGTTAGGTGGTTTCATGAGGAAGATGCCGATTGGGAAGGCGCTACTCGCGACGCTTTATGCCCTTTACGTTTTGCTCGGCGCGTACTCATTCTGGCGATTCGGCGTCAACATCATCCGAGCCACGCTACTTATTTTGGCACTCATCACTCTATTCGCCTTGGTGTCTTCGAGTCCCGGTTGGACTCGTATTGTCGGCATAGTCTACGGAGCGATTCTTGCTTTAGTTGGAATAGTCGCCTTGAGCTACGACATCTTTGAGATGTATTGGGGCAACGGTGAGGCGCGCTTTTACCCAATAGCGTTGCCAATCATCGGATTCGGTGCATGGACCGTTTTGAGTCTTCGAAACTCTCGCCGAAGTAGTCATGCTGCCACCTAACAAATCACAGCAGTTGGGCGTTTTGGCGTTGTCGCCTCGGCTTAGTGCCTCGGCGCCAACTGTGTTTGGGTGTTAGGTCTCTAGGGTCTGCGCCTACGCATTGACACTATACGGCAATGCCGTATAATATGGAAATGTTCACCTTCGTCGAGACGCGTCTATTCACACGCCTAGTCGATGAATACCTTTCAGACGATGAGTACCGGCAGCTCCAATTGGCGCTGATCGATCAACCCGAAGCTGGGGCTGTCATCAAAGGCTCAGGCGGGGTTCGGAAATTGCGGTGGGCGGCAAAGGGTCGAGGTAAGAGTGGTGGCTATCGCGTCATCTATTTCTTGCGTCGTCCAAAGGGCGTTATCTGGATGCTCACCATGTATCCCAAGAGTACAACCGACACAATTTCTGGGCACATCCTCAAGCAGATTAAAGACGAGGTGGAAGATGACTAACGAGCGCGATATCGGGCAAGAGATCCTCGATGGAATTCGAGAGCTAAAAAGCGGCAAGTCCGGACGTGTTGTGAGTCTTCCGCCAATCTCGGAGATTCGGGAAAAGACCGGCCTCTCGCAGTCACAGTTCGCAACTCTTCTCGGGGTGTCTGTACGCACATTGCAAGACTGGGAGCAGGGTCGCCGATCACCTTCCGGAGCGGCACGCACGCTGCTGCTGGTGGCTAACCAAAATCCAGAGGCGATTTTGGCAGTTGCGTAGATCGTTCAGATGAAACCTAACAATGCACTGCTGTTGTCGCTCGCAGCCTGTCACGGTCCTTGCATCGGCAAGGCCTGCGCCAGCTATCGTCGCCCAGCAGAGTTCGGGTGTTAGGTGGATCGGCTGTTGGCTAACAATACCGAGAAACTGAGCAGTATTCTATCAATCGCACGTGAGACCTCGATGCGTGGAGAGGGAATTTCATTGCGCGAGGCGCTACGAAGAACTCACTATCTCGCATGTCGGGCGGACTTCGCACCGGGAGACCTCATTCCGCTTCTTGAAGCCAACCCACAATTCATTGAAGACTGGTTGATGTACTCATGCGACAAAAGATGTAGTGGCGGTTGGTATCTGACAGACGACGCGGAGATCGGTCAGATTGGCGGTGAAAGGTACAAGTTCGAGTCTATGGTGTATGCAACAGCCGAGTATGTTGTTTCCGAACTGGACCAGTCTGCTGGCTATGTATCCACCTAACAAATCACTGCAGTCGTCGCTAATGAACTCGGCTCGTGCCCTGCTGCCGCAGGCCAATCGCCCAGTCGAACGCGTAGCGGAGCATAGGTGTTGGGTGTCGCTGTGAACTGGCGCATCGCTCTTGTTTGCCTATCCGCCGGGCTTTACGCCGGGCCAAGCTTTAGCTTTGGTACTTGTACTGACGAAGTACTCGAAACCGCCTCTGCCTTATCCGAAGCGGAGGTCTCAACACTTTTCGTAGGCGAGACAATAGACTCGGTTCGTGCGAAATTTGGTCCACCGGCGTGTGACCGTGGCTCTGGAATTGTCTATGACGTCTGGGTAGTGTCGGGTGGCAAAACGCTTTCCGTTACCTACGGAAAGGGCAAAGTCCTGTGGGCCTTTTTTGGTTAGCGAGTCCGGCGAGACTTTGGTCCGTTGGTAAGTGACAATCTCAATACCTAACAAAGCATGGCAGTGGGTCGGTCGGGATAAAGTGCCTGTGCTTGGCGCTGCGGCGCCAACGGTGTTCGGGTGTTCGGTGTAACGGCCCGGATGGCAATGGCATCGCGAATTCGATTCAGCGCTGTCGCTGCATTGACCGTCTCGCTGGTCGTGAGCATCTCGGCCGTCCTCGCGTTGGCGGGATTTCTCTATGCGCCCACCGTGCATCTGGAGAGTAGAGACTCAGTTGGGTTCGCACTGGTCCACGTCTCGGCTTACGTCGGGATTGCGATGTTCGCGCTCGGGATCTTGCAATTTGAGTGCCGCTTTCTAAGCGTTCATCCAGTTGCAACCGCTGGCTGGTTTGCCGTTGCAGCAATAATGGCCGGTAACAGTATCGTAACTTTTGCCACTCCGTCAGCGTTGAGCTTTTTGCTTGGGATGGAGTGCGCGGTATTCTGTCTATTCTCGTACTGGTACTTTCTACGTTCGTAGGTTTGAGGCTGATGGTGTAAATGGAATGTACACCTAACAGAGCGCTTCATTTGTCATCTGGCGTGGGTCATGGCCCTTGCCCGAGTAAGAACCGCTTCAGTCGCGCATGTGCAACAGAGCTTGGGTGTTATGTCGCTCGTTATTACTGACGCCGAGGCCAAGCGGAACGAGCTGGTATTGAGCCGCGTCGAAGAATTAGGCGGTAGCTACGTCTGGGAACCCGAGGTGTTTGCGGTCAGCTTGTTGGATGTGGCGGTCGGGGACGCAAACGCGAAGCCCTTAGCAGAGCTTGTCGGTGTCGGACAGATTGCGATCGACGCAACCGATATTGAGTTAGGCACCTTAATTGAGATTGCTGCCGTGCCTGGCTTAACGTCACTAGTCATCAAAGACGGAAGCGTCGCTGAGGAAGGCTTGAGCAAGCTTGAAGCCATGTACCCGGCGCTCGACGTCCAAACAGTGTGAGCGAAACACGAAACAACAAATCGCTGCAGTTACAAAGGACGCGTAACGTGTTCGTAGCAAACCCATCGGCTGCTACAGAGCTTGGGTGCTAAGCGTCTGGAGTCTATGCCGGTGGTCAGCGCGCTCCTAGTTGTCGATATGCAGGAAGACTTCTTCCGGCATCAGCGACTGGAGCGCAATCGTACAGCTTTAGCTCGAAGTACAAACGCTCTCACGGAGATCTGTCGCGCCGCCGGAGGGCATGTCATCTGGGTGAGGCAGGAGTTCGCGGACGACCTGCACGACGCCCCACTTGAGATTCGAACCAAAGGCATACGCATCGTCGTGACGGGCACAGCGGGTGCAGCACTTCTGCCGGAACTCAAACCTGAAGAGGCTGATTTCAGCATTATCAAGAAGCGCTACAGCGCGTTCTACGGGACCGATCTCGACGCTCTTCTTGCAAGCCTTCAGCCTACAAAGCTGCTGATCGCTGGCATCAATACCCACGCGTGCATCCGGAGCACGGTTATCGATGCCTATCAGCGGGACTACGAGATCATTCTGGCCCGCGACTGCATTGATTCTCATGATGCGGAGCATCACGAAATATCGTGGCGGTACATGGACGGGAAGCTTGGTTTAGGGTTGAGTAATGAGCAAGTACGGAACCTGCTGGCCAGTGACGCCTAACAAAGCATTGCACTTAGCCGTTCAGCATGGAATTCCGGCGCGAGGTGCGGCGCCAGCAGCAGAGTTTGGGTGATATACGGACCTACTCACCACAAGGCTTAGGATTAGGTACTTCAAGCGCTCGGATTTGGACGCTTACGTACCCATCGTGGCGGATCCCGCCGTAATGGCGCACGTAGGGGGCGTACAAAACCGGAAGCAAGCGCGACTGTATCTGGCCGAGACGATTGCGCTCGGCGCCCGCGCAGGACTGGGTCGCTATGCCGTGGAGCTGCGCGCATCATCACGGCTCATTGGGTTTTGCGGGTTTTTACCCACCGGCGCCTACATCGATTTCGGCTACCGCTTCGCGAGGGAGACGTGGGGTCAAGGCATCGGTTTGGAGGCCGCACGACGCGTACGTGACTATGGGTTGCACGATCTTGACATCCAGAACATGGAAGCGATTGCTGCGGTCGAGAATCGAGCGTCTGTGAAGATTCTGGACAAGCTGGGCTTTAAGCTGCGAGAGACAGCCGAGTACGACGGCGTTCCTTCGGTCCGATTTCGCGACCGGATCATTACTGCTGACGTATGACAAAAGACCAGCCGGAGGTGTTATGGCTAACTATGTAGATGGATTCGTCCATCCCATTCCGCTCGATCGCCTAGATGCGTACAAGCAGCTCGCGGAGGAGGTCGCCAAAATCTGGAAAGAGCACGGTGCCGTGGAATACCGCGAGTTCGTGGGTGACGCGCTGCATCTCGCCGGCACGCGTTCTTTTGTGGGCGTCGTTGACGCTGCTCAGGATGAGGCAGTGGTTTTCGGATACGTCGCGTTCGACTCGCGCGAATCGCGTGATCGAGCGAATGAGAAAGTTGCGGCGGATCCAAGAATGGCCGATTTGGTCGAGTCTGCGAACTCCGGTTTTGACGCAGCACGGATGGCGTACGGTGGATTCACCGCGCTCGTCTAGTCTTAGTGCCTCGGTTGTCCGTTATTTGGAACGCAATCCCCATTCAAATGAAACTCGAAAAATCCATCTTGCGCGTGTTTGAAGTTCGGGCAAAACCGGGCAATGGCGAGGCCTTAAAGCGGAAGCTGTCAGATACCTCAGTGACGGTCGTAGACGGCAAGCCCGGCAATCTCGGGTACTTCTTTGGCAAGGTACTGTGCGCAAACCAGGACGATTTCATCTTCGTGTCCATGTGGAAAGATCTCGAATCGATCAGAGCCTTGTTCGGAGAGACCTGGGAACAGTCGTTCCTGCCAGAAGGCTATTCGGAGCTCATTGAGAGCTGTTCGATCAAACACATCGAGGTAGAGGGCAGGTTTGAATCAACCGAGTGAATCGAAGGGTGGCGACATTGAGCTACACCGCTTCGACTCGGGCTTGTTGCAGGCCCTAAGTAATTAAATTGACAACACGTCCTACGTCCTATCAACAAAACAACGTCGCCCCAAGCGTGCTTGAGTACTGCGAGCTACGCCGAGTCTGCGGTCTCTCACCCAAGACGATCGAGGCTGCCGAGCGCGGCCTGCCGAACAGCCTCTATGCCACAACGATTCGAGATCAGGGCAAGCTCATCGCGATGGGTCGGGTTGTCGGTGATCGTGGCTGTAACTATGAAGTCGTCGATATCGCCGTCCACCCGGACTACCAACGCCAAGGTCTCGGGCAACAAATCATGGCGGCGATCATGAGTTTTATCGAAGCCGATGCCCCGGAGTCGGCGTATGTGTCGTTGATCGCCGATCATCACTCGCCGGCGCTCTACAGCAAGTTCGGATTTGAACCGACGGCGCCGGTCTCAATTGGTATGGCGTTCAAGGTGGACCGGTAGTTTGCTAGCTACGGTCTGCGCGCCACAAAACGGTCGATGCCATGCAACAAAGCTGAGTAAGATTCGGCAAGTAACGTTGGTTTAGGAGGGAAACCGTGGCGCAAGACCTAGAAGCCAACAAGCGCAACGCCATCGAGTTCTATCGCACGGCCTATCTCGGCGACCCGTCCGCCGCCGTCGAGAAATTCGTCGGCGACGAGTACATTCAGCACAATCCGCTGGTCGGTGACGGCCCGCAGCCGTTCATCGACTACTTCACGAAAATGGCGAACGAGTACCCCGGCAAGACCATCGAGTTCGTGCGTGCCGTCGCCGAAGGTGATTTGGTCGCCCTGCATACGCACCAAACCTGGCCCGGCAACGAAGAATACGTCACGATGGACTTCTTTAGGTTCGACGACGCCGGAAAGATCGTCGAGCATTGGGACGCTATGCAGGAAATCCCGGACGGGACGAAGAACGGCAACACCATGTACTGAGAGCAGCCGCGGGTGCTGAGCAAGCCATGCAGTCAACTTACGTCGACGTTTTCTTCTACGGGCTGTTCATGGACACGTCGCTGCTCGCCGCTAAAGGAATTCACGCGGCGAATTCTGCCGTCGCAAGGGTCGACGGGTACGGCCTGCGTATCGGTGAGCGGGCGACGCTCGTGCCCGATCGGGCGAGCAAGGCTCACGGCGTCGTAATGACGCTGAACGCTGCAGACCTAGCAGCACTTTATGCGGACAAGAGTGTCGCCGACTATCGGCCGGAGACGGTTGCAGCGGTACTGCAAGACGGTACCGTCCAAACCGTGCAGTGCTACAACCTGCCGCCAGGTAAGCTCGCTGGAACAAACGCCGACTATGCGGCGTCGCTGTTGAAACTCGCGCAGTCATTAGGCTTGCCGAGTGACTATCAAGCAGAGATTCAGTCGTTCATTGAATAATCCGTCTGGCCGGTGCTTGCAAAATTTACGATGGCGCTGCGCATGCCATTCTGCCAGCCGCGTTCGGTGGTCTTGCCAGCAACCCTTGGGAGGGCGTTGATCAGTTATGGCCGCAGCCGTTCACGTGCATTTGGGCGACATTACGCAGCTTGACGTGGATGCCGTGGTGAATGCGGCAAACTCATCGCTGCTGGGCGGCGGCGGTGTGGACGGCGCGATTCACCGTGCGGCCGGTCCAGAACTCGTCGACGAGTGCCGTCTTCTGGGTGGGTGTCAGACGGGCGAAGCCAAGCTCACCAGCGGCTACCGGCTCAAAGCGCGACACATCATTCACACCGTTGGCCCAGTGTGGCGCGCCGGTCTCAATGGCGAGCCGGAATTGCTGACCGGCTGCTATCGAAACTCGCTGCAAATCGCCAAGCAGCAGCGGTTTTCATCTATCGCGTTTCCCAGCATCAGCACCGGGATCTATGGCTACCCCATCGAGCGTGCCGCCGATATCGCCATTAGTACGGTCGTCAGCGAGACGACCGGCGCATCATCGCTGTCCAAGGTCATTTTTTGTTGTTTCTCTGACGGTGATCACGAGATCTACACCGAGAAGCTGGCGGCTATCGGCGCCGCCTAACGCCGCCGCATGCCGCTCCAAAGGCGTGCTGCCCGTCGGCCTGGGCCGCAACACGCGTTTGGCGTCATGATCTACCGCGTTCTTGCCGACCTCGTTGTTATTGTCCATCTCGGTTTCATCCTATTCGCCATGTTGGGCGGTCTTTTGGCCCTACGCTGGCGATGGGCGCCGCTGTTGCATTTGCCGGCCGTGCTGTGGGGCGCTTACATAGAACTTTCCGGCGGCATCTGTCCGTTGACGCCGCTCGAGAACGATTTGCGGCACGCGGCTGGATCATCCGGCTATACCGGCGGCTTTATCGAGCACTACCTTATCCCGTTGATCTATCCGAGCGGGCTGACGCATTCGGTGCAAGTTTTGCTTGCCGCGGTACTGGTAGCTGCTAACGTCGTGATTTACGCATTCGTCGTGTGGCGATGGTGGCGGACATCCGCCAACTGACATTCGTCGGTGTTCCGGGCATGCCGCCGAGCAGCGGACGATTCCGCCGTAGCCCTTGCGACCGACCGCAACGAGAGAGGAGTGCCCGTGGCTAGCATCAAGCACATCGAAATTGCCGGCGTCGACGCCGAAAAACTGGAGGCTTTTTACGGCCAGCTCTTCGGTTGGGCGATTACCACGCGAAACGTCGCCGGTTTCGACTACCGCGATGTTGACCTACCCGGCGACTTGTCGGGCGGTATTCGTCAGGAGCCGGACGGCCCGGCAGAGATCGTGATCTACGTCGAAGTCGATGAGCTCGAAGCTGCCGTCGGCAGGGCCGAGGCACTTGGTGCCCGCATTCGGATTCCGCCAATGGACTACGGCGAATTGCGCTTCGCGCTGGTGACCGACCCGGAGGGCAATCCTATCGGCTTGACACAAAAGCCCACGGCGGGTGAAGACTGACGATCCATGCCGGCATGAGGCATTAGCCGAGTATCTGACCATGAGTGAATTTCGCGCCCTATCGGGGCGTTGCCACTGCGGCAACATACGCTTTGATTTCACGCGGTCGACGGCTAGCCGGCAGATCGCCGTGCGCTTGTGTGGCTGTTCGTTTTGCCAAAAGCACTCGGGCGCTTGGACGTCCGACCCGGCCGGTTCCATCAGCGTATCGGTAAAGGACGAAACAGCCTTGAACCTTTACGCGTTCGGCACCGAGACGGCCGAGTTCTACGTGTGTTCCCGATGTGGCGTCGTGCCGCTGGTGGTGAGCGAGATCGACGGTCAGCGCTATGCCGTCGTCAGCGTTCGAGCCTTCGATCGCGCCTCGCAGCTCGAATTCGTCGAGGCGAACACGGACTACTCCGCCGAGAACGTCACCGGTCGGCTCGAGCGCCGAAAGGCGAACTGGATACCTCAGGTAGAATTCCTGCCCGCGAACACCTAGTGCGCGTCGCATTAGTGAGTGGAATTCCAACGAGAAGGTCTTAGAGTAGTCGCTGGCCACGAGCGAACGAGAAAGACCCAGCCATGAAACGACTATCCCTTGTCGCAGCAACACTGCCGGCGCTGATCTTGATGGCGTGCAGCAACGACGATGCTCCTGCGGAGGCCGAGCAAGTCGACGAATCGGCCCCAACCGCCGAAGCGCCGTTCGTAGTGTTTGCCGAACTCGATAAAGGTCCCGGCAACATTACCGTAACGCCCACCGGCGAGGTTCTCGTCAGCTTGCATCAGTTCTATGGCCACGACATTCGAGTAGCGAGCATCACCGCGGACGGTACGCTCGCGAATTTCGCGGCGGCTGCCAATGTGAATTCGGTGCTTGGCTTGCAAGCCGATGCCAATGGCGTCGTGTGGCTGCTCGATAACGCCATGCGCGGCGGCGCGAACCGCCGACTGGTGGGCTGGAGTGAGGCCGACAATCGCGTTGTGGCCGATATCGATCTCAGCGACGTCACCACGGCACGGTCATTCTTGAACGATTTGGCAGTCGACGCGGCACAAGACACTATTTTCATCGCGGACCCGGCCGGTGGCGACGACGCGGCGATCATCGTGGTCGACACGAATGCCGGGACTGCCCGGCGGCTGTTGCAGGGCCATACCAGCGTGACTCCAGAAGACATCGATCTCGTTATCGACGGCACGCCCGTCACGCTGCAGGCAAACGACGGTTCGTTGCTTCGCCCGCGTATTGGTGTCAATCCAATCGCACTCGACGCCGCCGGCGATTGGCTGTACTACGGACCGATGCACGCACGCAGCATGTACCGGGTTCGCGCGGCCGATCTGCGCAACGTTGAGCTATCAGCGGAAGACCTCGCCGCGCGCGTCGAGCGTTGGGCCGACAAACCGATATGCGACGGGATCTCCGTTGACGATGCTGGCAACGTCTACCTCGGTGACCTTGCCGCAAACGCCATCGGCGTCATTGGTCAGGACCGTCGGTATCGAACGCTCATCGAGGACGCTCAACTTTCCTGGGTTGATGCGTTCAGTTTCGGAGCCGACGGCGATTTGTACGCGGTTGTCAATCAGCTGCACCGAAGTGCCGTACTGAGCGGCGGCGAGTCGGCGGTGGTGCCGCCATACCTGATCGTCAAATTCGAGCCGTTGGCGTCGGGCACCGTCGGTCGCTAGTGGCGTCTGACCGCGAGGTATCGAGCTGGTTGCCGTGGCAGCGCGTCTTTCGTCACGGGACGTTGGTAATTCATCCACCGCCCGAGATGGGGCAGACGCTCGACGAGCTGCGGCGGAAGTTTGATCCGGTCAACCATGGCTACGCGCAGGCGCACGTCACGCTGACGCAGCCGTTTCGAGCGGTGCCGACCGAAGCGAACCTAAGCGCGGTTGCAGCGGTTATCGGCGAGGCGTCCGCTTTTGAGATAACGCTAGGACCGACCGGCATTTTTCCAGACGATCATGTCCTTTATCTTGAGGTGCATCCGATAGATCGTGTGCTGGCGTTACGTGGCGCGCTGCACGCTCTGGGTCTATTCGACCTGAGCCTCGCGTACAGCGAGAACTTTGTCCCGCATCTGACAATTACGGAGCGCAAATCGAGTTCAGACATTGAGCGCGAGCTCATCAGTCGTTTGGGTGCGCATGTTCCCGGCGATCGGTTCCAGTGCGAAGCGGTGACTTTCATTTGTCCGAACGAAGCGTTTCGATTTGAGGTAGTCCGCAAATTCGCGCTGAGCACCGCGTGATGAGCATCTCCGGATGGCACATTCAGGCGCGCGATATTTTGCAAAAATGTGAGCCGGTATGTGCGCTAGTGTTGACCCGTAGCGCGGTATCGTAGTCGGTACCGGCTTGGGCTTCAGTCCGGCCAAATTTGAAACCACGTAGGCGACGGCATGAAACTCATTGTATTTGGTGCGAACGGCATTCTCGGCCAGTGGGTCTGGCGATCGGCGATCAAGGCCGGCCATGACACGGTGGCTTACGTTCGCTCGCCCGACAAACTCGACCAGACCGATCCCGGATTTTCTAAGCTCACCGTGGTGACCGGCGATGTCATGGACGCCGATGCCATGCGCCACGCCTGCGCTGATCGCGAGGTGTGTATCAACTGCACGTCTCCGGCCGGCGGCAACTCGACCATTGAGCTCGCGCAGTCGATCGTCACCAACGCCAAGACCGCAGGCATCGAGACGTTCTATATGGTCGGTGGTCTCGGTGCTCTGTGGGTGCCGGGCAGCAACCGATCGACGTTGGTTCAGGACTGGGACGACGTCGACGCCCGCACGCAGTACGGATTGCCGGCCGAGCTGCCGCTCGACAAGCTGCAGATGATGACCAAAGGTCACCTTGCCTCGATGGCGTTTATGGAGGAGGCCGGCGTGCACTTCACGTTCATGTGTCCCGGTGCGATGATTGACGCACCGGCGACGCCCAACCGAGTCGTAACGCTCGATGAGTTGGGTGGCTCGAATACATTGCGAGTGAACGCCGGTGATGTGGCCGACGTGATGGTCGGCGACATTGGCAAGGGCGCGTTGCTTGGTCACCGGGTATCAGTTGCCGCCAGCTAGCCATCTGTCGGATGACACGACGTTCATTGCCAGCGAACTTCAAAACCAGTGTCGGGAGGATCGGTACGATGCAAGTGGACGGCTATGTCCTCGGTGTGCCCGAGGACAAGAAAGAGGACTATCAGCGAATTGCCCAGCTCTTTATCGACGTTGCCAAAGACTACGGTGCGCTCGAGATATTCGAGAACTGGGAGCTCGATGTGCCAGACGGCGAACACACCGACTACCGCAAAGCGATCAAAGCAGCGCCTGGCGAGAAGGTGGTGTTTTCCTGGGTGGTCTGGCCAGACCGTGAGACCAGTGCCAAGGCGCACAAGGCCATGATGGAGGATCCGCGCATGGCCGAGATGGGCGAGATGCCGATCGACGGCAAGCGGATGATCATTGGCAGCTTCGAGCCGATCGTCCACTTCCGGAAAGAGTGATTCTTGGACCGGGCGTCCCGCGACACAAAATGCGCATGGCAAACAGCGCGGCAAGTGGTTTCGGGCACGTGATCGAGATGCACGCGCCAAACGACCGGATCCCGTTGTATCGCTGACCGCGATGGCGCTTGGCGCACATTAAGCGATTGCCAGACCCACTGATCGTAGGCAGCACACGTAAAACCAGAGCGCATGATTATCCGCGAGGAAACAGCGACGGATTACGCGTCGATCCGCGCAGTAACGATCGACGCCTTTCGCGGTATGCCGCACGCCGGCGGCGATGAGCAAGACGTGATCGAGCGGCTCCGGGCGGCAGATGCGCTGTCACTATCGCTCGTCGCCACCGACAACAACGACGTCGTTGGCCATATTGCGTTTTCTCCCGCGGAGTCGGCGGACGGTGCGGCGTCGTGGTTTGCGTTGGGTCCGGTGTCGGTTGTGCCAGATCGGCAGCGTCAGGGGATTGGTTCAGCACTGATCACGCGTGGGCTCAATGCGCTGCGGGCGCAACATGCAGCGGGCTGCATCCTGCTCGGTGATCCTGCGTACTACCAACGATTCGGGTTCGAGGTCTCGCCGCAGCACGCGCCGCGCAATGAGCCAGCGGAATACTTTATGGTGTGTCGCTTCGGGAATGCCACTGCGGCCGGACGATTCCGATTTCACGACGCGTTCTATGCCGGCGCCCAGTCACCGGAAACACCGTGACGGTGCGTGCCTATATCCCCACAGCCGGTTCGAGGCGTGTTGCGACAGTTCAGCTCATGCGCTTGCTGATGGCGATCAAGCACAGGGCCGGGTCGCCAACGAACGCGCGCGAGCTTGCGCCTGGCGCGCTGGCGGCAAACACTTGAGTTTTGCCGCCGCCAAAACACCTATGCGACAGACGATTGCGCGCGTGTCCTTGGTCGTACATGACTACGACGATGCCATCGCGTTCTACACGCAAAAACTCGGATTCGACCTTCTGGAAGACGAGCCCATGCCGGCGCAAAACAAGCGCTGGGTCGTGGTCGCCCCACGCGGCGATGCGTCGACGAGCCTTGTTTTGGCGCGGGCGTCGAACGACGAGCAACGCGCGGCCGTCGGCCGGCAAACGGGTGGCCGGGTCGGATTTTTTTTGAGCACCGACGACTTCTGGCGAGATCATCGGGCCTTTACCGCCAACGGTGTCGAATTCGTCCGCGGGCCCTTCGAGGAGAGTTACGGCACCGTTGCCGTCTTTAAAGATCTTTATGGCAATCTCTGGGACTTGGTCGGTCCGGCAAAGGGCTCGTAGCGACACGCCGGGACGGGCCGGTGAGCGCTGAGATTCATTATCAGCTCGGCGTCCCGGAATCCCTGCGAGCGGAGGCGGCTGAGCTCTACGACGCCGCGTTCGGTCAGAAATTCTCGGTCGCCGTTAGCGACCACGCACAGCGCCTAAAGCTACTCCGCGATTCGTTCGCGCTGGCGTTTGCCTATGCGGCAATCGCTGACGGTCGGCTCGCAGGACTCGCCGGTTTTCAAACACCCGCGGGCTCGCTAACGCACGGGATCAGTGCCGAGGAGTTGTTTCAACATCTCGGCGTGCTGCGCGGCGTTCGTGCGGCCGCCGTTTTCAGTCTTTTCGATCGCAAGCCGAGCTCTGGCGAGCTCCTCATGGACGGCATTGCCGTTCGAGCCGACATGCGCGGTCATGGCATCGGCACGCGCTTGTTGGCATGTCTTCACGACTATGCGGTCGAGCATGGTTTCAAGACCATTCGCCTCGATGTCATCGATACCAATGCGGCGGCGCGGCGCCTTTATGAGCGGCGCGGTTTCGTTGCAACGCGCACCGAGAAATTCGAATACCTGCGGTGGATGCTGGGCTTTGGTGCCTCGACGACGATGGAGCTGCGCATAACCGACGACCGATGAGCGCACCCAGAACTGTGGCATAGCTGTCACGAGGACGTCCGCGTCGCGCTCGTTTCGCTTTAGCCGCCGGTCGATTCGGCCGTATAAACCACATTGGCCGCTCGTTCCGTTTCATGAGGGAAGACCGACCGGTGAACCACGATGAAATCTAAGCTGCGATCCATCGCCGTCGATAATCGCGATTATCTGTGGAGCGTTCAGGAACTCGATCCGAATCGCGTTTTACTCAAGGTCTGGCTGAAAGGCGACAAACGGGCGCCGTGGTTTCTCGCCGAGCGTCGCTTCGACAACCCGTGGCACCTGATTGGACTCGCTAAGGCAGACACTATCGATCGTCTGCAGCTGCAGCCGGTCACACCGAAGCTTGTCGCCGCCGCAATACGGTCCGTCGAACGGGATTTCGGTCCTCCAGAAGGTGGTGTTGCGAACGTTCGGGTCACGGTAGACGCGGGCGGTACGATTGAGCCGCGATAATCTGTCTCCCAGGGTTGGCGCGGAAACTCCGCGCGGCGCAGGTATGGCAACAAAAACGGAACTAACAGCGGCGCTTGCAGACTGGGACGGTCGGTCGAAAGCCGCCATTCAAACGATCTACGCTACGTGGGCTGGCGACCCTGACCTACCGGCGTTGCTCGTTGAGTCAGCAGCGCGTGAGGACTTACAGGTCGCCGCCACGTGGCTACTCAAACACGGAATTGAGAATCGATCGATCAACGTCGCAGACGTTCAAGTCGATCTTCTGCGTGTGCTCGATCGCATCACGGCATCCGACGCGTGCCTGCACGTTTTGCAGATCATTGATCGTTTCCAGATTCCAAAAACGACGCGCCGCCGGGTCGAGCGCTTTGTGCGACGTTGCCTTGCGGCAGAGAACAAATTTCTGCTGACCTGGGCCTATGCCGGCTTCCATGCGTTGGCCAGTCAGCACGCCGAATATCGCGATGAGGTGTCCGAGCTGCTCGAACACGCCGAGGCGACTGGTTCGGCAGCAACGCGTGCTCGCGTGCGCAAGCTCAAAGCCCAAGGCTTCCGCGATGCATAAACAACGCGCGAACGATCAATCGGCCCCCGGCCAGTTTCAGCGCGCGTCACATCGAGGCATGGGTCATGCTCATCTCGCCGTGCAGTCTGCTCGCGGTCGTTGCCGCAACGGCAATACCGCCGATGGTCGTTTGGCTAGCGCTTTTGCTGCTCTGGCCCGTCGCGGGCGGATGGTTCCCCTAGTGGGCCTTGGTTTGCAACAAGTGTGGCAAGATGGCGGTGTCGAAAGACGATGTCGACGCGCCGCCATTGCCGTTGTTCGGTGCAACACCGATACGCCGGGCGCACCGTGGCGCGGCACTCGAGGACGAGCAGTAGCGAACGGCTGGGGAGGTACATCCAATGCCGAATTCATTTGAAGGTGGGTGCCATTGCGGTGCGGTCCGTTACACCTGTGAGGCGAAACCGCAAATGGCTTTTTATTGCCATTGCGTAGATTGCCAGCGCATGAGCGGCAGTGCGTTTACCGTGGAGCTCATGGTAAATCGCGCCTCCTTCTCGTGCAGCGGCGAGCTTACCGCGTACGCCTTCGAAGGCGAGTCGGGTCCGGTCACGCGTTTTCACTGTGCCACGTGTGGATCCAGTATCTACCTCGAGGCGGAATCGGATCAGACGCACCTGTTCGTCAAAGCCGGCAGCCTTGATGACCCCAGTTGGGTGCGTCCAGCGATGCATATCTTCACGAAAGCGCACCAACCCTGGCTGCAGATTAACGATGACCTGCCGCGGTATTCAGCGCTGCCCGAGGGGTAAGGTTGCATACTGGCGTTAGGCGGATCGTGGCGAGACAACGCAAAATAGCGGCGTAGCGGTGCAACGGCTTCTTTTTGGCGAGTCGTTTTCGCCATGGTCCAAGAAAGCGCGCTGGGCGATGGAGCAGTGCGGGGTCACATACACCTATCGCGAGTACACGCCGACGTTGAGCGAGCCCGGTCTACGCTGGCGGATGCGGCAGTGGGCCGGCGCCGTTTCGGTGCCGGTGCTGTTTGCCGGCGACCAAACGCTTCGCGGATCCTGGGACATCGCGCGTTTCGCCAACGAGTCGGCAGGCGACGAGCGCCTTGGCAGTTTCGACGCGATCTCGCCGTGGAACGAGTTGAGCGAGCACGCGCTTGCGGAAGGTCGAACCCGCGTCGTCCGAAGCGTACTCAGCAATCCCGCGGCGCTGTCCGAATCGCTGCCGGCTTTTGTGCCGTCGGCGCTGCGTGCGCCGCTGCGGTTTGTCGCGCGTGATGCGGCCAGTCGGCTCGATCGCAAATACGCTCACCTCGTTAAGCCGGGCAGTTTGCGTAACGCGCTTTTGCAGACGCGCGAGGGACTTGCCAAAGCCGGTGGTGATTTTCTTGCGGGCCGATTCAGCTATGCCGACATCACCATGGCCGTTGTGCTGGAGGTGGTTAAGCCGATCGCGATCACCGATCCGCCGCTCGGCCCGGCTGTGCAAACGTGCTGGATCGATGCGCAGCTCGCCGATGAGTTTGGGGACCTCATCGAATGGCGCGACCGTTTGGCCGCAGGCGTCGATACGTCTTACTCTCAGTTTCAATGACTGCCGTCCGATTCAATAAGACGATTGCGCTCGCCGCTGTACTGGTTGTTTTGAGTACCACGCTGTCGGCATGTCAGATTGTCGAAAAGTGGATCGTTACCAATAAGTCCGCAGCACCCATTACGCTGGTACTGCCGAATCGAGAAGTCGTGATTGAGCCCGACGAGCGTGCTCGTATTCGTGGACTGCACCATGTCGGCTTTTCGATCCGTTACGCAACGGGCAAGACGATCGACTACAGTGAGTCGGCGGCGGCCATACTCGATGATTGGGAGCGGCATTTCGGTTCCTATATCTGCAGCGGCCTCAGCGGCAGCACGGTCAAGGCCGACGTCACCGACGGCAATGCGGTCCTGTTGATGCCGTGCGATGTCGACGACGCACCGTTGGCGCTGGAACATGGCCGCTGACCCGTCGTGGGCAAACTGCTGACACCTACCTATGCGCAACATATCACTGCACGCGATTCCTATTCTGCGCATTGGTCGTGTCGACGTGGCGCGGCAGTTCTACCGTGAATTTCTCGGCTTTGAGATCGACTGGGAGCACTACTACGAGCCCGGCGCGCCGATCTACATGCAGGTCTCGCGCGCCGGCTGCGTACTGCAGCTATCTGAGAACGAGCGATTCAACGCCGGCCAGATCATCTACGTCGATACGCAAGGCATCGACACTCTGCACGCCGAACTCGCTGGTCGCGATGGGCCATGGAGTCCGCCCGATATTTCGACATCGCCCTGGCAGACCCGGCAGATGGAAATCGCCGACCCGTTCGGAAATTTGCTGCGCTTTCACGAGGAAGTGGCATAAGCTAAAGGCAGAGGCCGGCGCTTAGCGGCAAGGCTATAGAGACCGTTGAGCGGCGGTACCGTCATTCACGTTGGTTAGTTGGGGGCGCTATGGAACTGATTGGCACTGAGACACGCGCAGTCCTTGCGGCACATCACCCAGAAGCGGCGGGCGAAATTGCGAACGTTGAGCAGGCGCTCGCCGATGCGCCGCTGGATCCCGAGCTGCTGAGGTTGTGTCAGCAATACTTTGCGGCGGCGCTCAACGGCAAAGCGTTTGCCAGACCAGCGCCAGGGACGCGCGACGCTGCCTGTATCGCTTTTTGCGAGCAGTTTATGGTGTCGGTGGCCAACGTAAGCGATGAGCAGGTCAATGGCTTGTTGTCGCATTGCAGCGGTGATGAGGTTTACAACCTAGCAAGCGCAATCTACTTGATAGAGATGTCAAAACGGCTAGAACTAACGCTCGCACGGGTGCTGTCATGACGGATCACGCACCGAGACTGCCGTTGGATGACCTAAGCTTCAGTGTGTTGGTCGACGGCCCGCTGGATGGTCCCATCGCCGCGTTTGCTGCCGCAGCGGTACGTGCCAGCGCGATCGACCCGGTATTAACCGAGGTTATTCGGCTGCGTTGCGCGCAGTATCACGACTGCCGCCTGTGTGGCTCGTTGCGGGTTCAAGACGCGCTCGATGCCGGGTTCGATGAGTCTATGCAGCGCAAAATTGGGGCACACGAGCAAAGCGACTTGGCGCCCGAGGTCAAGGCAGCACTCCGTCTGTGTGACGCGATGTTGATGCACCCGAATGACATCAGCGCTGAGTTGCGTGACGAGGTGCGTAAGTATTTCAACGATGCACAGATTATCGAGATCTGTGTGGACGTTATGAAGTGGAGCCAGCAGAAGGCGCTGGTGGCCTTGCGGGTCGAGCCGCCGGTGTCGTCGGAACATCTCACTCAGCTGCATTTCGACGACGACGGCAACCCGTCCGTCGGCGAGCCAATTGCGGGTGCTGCGTAGGGCATCGGCCGGCTATGAACGAGCGCCGAAAAACGAATCCCACGTTGCTCACCGGCTCGCTGAAAGGGTTGCCGGTGTGTCGGGAGTCGGCATGGCGAGACGTGCATCGACTGTACTGCGCCAATGTCGATGAACCGGCGACCGGCAATTCGGTATTTGTCAGCATGGATCGACGCTCGAGTCGCTTGGAAAACAACGCGGTTCGCTTCATTCACCAATATCTGTTGGCGTGTTGCCGGCGCATCTGGATATTGCTGCCCGACAAAGGCAGCCGCATGGGCGTGATGGCTGCCGAACGTTACTACCAAGGCAAGTTGTCGTGGCAACAGGTCCTGGAAATCGATTACCAATCCGAAGCGTCGGCGTTTCTGTTCGACTACTGCACGAGCGACGATTGGCCGACCATTGCCGGCTACGTCGAAGAGGTCAATCGGTCCATACAGGAGGCGGCGAGTTTGCTTGTGCCGCCGCGGCCGCTGCACGTTGACAGCATTGCAGACCTGCTTAAAGACGCTGCGTATTTTGCGAACACCGCGTTTGTGTTCCCGAATCTCAACATGCGGGCCGAGCAAGCCAAGCGACTGTTCAAGGACTATCGCGAGTTCATGCCGCTGCCGCTGTATCAACAGATGGCCTTGGACTGGCAACAGCACCAAGCGGCTGGCAGAAGTCGGTCTGCTTAGCGTCGTCGCCGCTCGCGGCTGTGGCGATGCGCGGCACTGCTAACCATGGAGGGGTAATTGCGCGGCCCAACTCGCTGGAAAACACCGTGGACACCGGACGGTGACCGACCGTTGGTTGTTGCGCCATTTCCCGTGTTGGCGCTCGAGATTGCGTTCATTGCCTGGGTGTTCGGCTTTCTCTTGTACGCCGTGGCCACGCAGCTGGAGCTATCAAACGCGACACTGGACGGTCGCACCATGGCCATGCTCGGTTTCTTCGGCGGTGCGCTGCCGATTTTCTCGGCCTACGCACTGTCGACCAATCGGCGCGGTGGTCGGTTGCTGAGCCTTGTTACCGTTGGCGGCATCGTGTTCAGCTTGGCGATCGCGCTGGATTGGCCCGGTATGACCGCTCGCGCGAAACTCCTATTTACGCTGGCGGCATCGACGGGTTTTCTGACCATCGCTGCGTCGCTGTTTCTGCTGCCCGCGTCGCGTGTGTACTACCTGACGCTCGCCAACAAACCGGTGCCTGACTTACTGATGCAGCGCGTCGCGAGCGGCGACGCCGACAAACCCACGCGACTGCGGCGCCTCGTCGATCGCTGGGACGTCATGGCCGTTCTCGAAGCATTGGTTTTGGTGGCATTCTTGGCGATCTTGATCGTCGCCATCAGTCGAACAAATCGATAGACGCCATGTCGCGAGAGCCACCGCCGGAGCCGCGCAAACGCCGAGCGCCGTCATTGCCACACCCAGCCGCGGACGCCACCGTCGTACGGCCTGTAAAACTGGCCGACGTCAAAGCCATCGCCGCAATCTACAACCACTATATCGAGACGTCGTTTGCGACCTTCGAGACCAAGCCGGTATCGATTCGCGCCATGACGGCGCGGATTCGCGAGGTGCGCGATATCAACCTGCCGTGGCTGGTTGCCGACCGCAGCGGTGACATCGCCGGCTACGCGTATGCGACCAAGTGGAAGGAGCGCAGTGCGTACCGTTTTTCGGTCGAGAGCACCGTTTACCTTGCGCCATCGGCGACCGGTGGTGGTGTCGGCACGCATCTGTACGCCGCACTTCTCGACGAGCTGCGGGCGCTGCCTGTCAACGCAGTGCTCGGCGGAATCACGCTGCCGAATCCGGCAAGCGTCGCGTTACACGAAAAGCTCGGCATGCAGAAAGTGGCACACCTAAAAAAGGTGGGGTACAAATTCGACCAATGGGTGGACGTAGGCTATTGGCAGATATGTCTCGACGACACCGCATCCGACACGTGATGCGCGTACCGATCATGACCCCGTGCCGTGCGGCCGTCCTGACCGCTTTCGTCGGCTTGATCTTTGGCTGCGACGGCGTCGCAACCCAGCGCGTGGCAGTGGTCGTTGACGAAGCGGCCGTCATGGAGCAGGCGCCGATCGTGATGATCGCACTGCAAGACGACGGCAGCTTGTCCTACGACGGCGAAGCCTGCGATCTCACTGATCTTCGCAAGCACATCGACGAGACGCTCGCCGCCCACGAGTTTAGCGGCGGTGACCGCGCTGAGGTGCGCTATCAGATAACGGCCGGCCCCGAGACGGACAACAGCATGCTCGTTGCCGTCATGTTCGAACTGAGCCAAGCCGGCGTCAAAAACGTCGGCATCGCTAACGCCGACTAGCGCCATCGGACGCCCGGCTGCTGACTGACGTGACTACCCGACTGTTTGTCTACGGTACGCTGGCGCCCGGACGTCCGAACGAACACGTTCTTGCGCCGCTCACCGGTACGTGGCAGCCCGCCGTCGTTCGCGGCACGCTACTTGCCGAGGGTTGGGGTGCGGCGGCCGGTTACCCGGGCATCGTGCTCGATGAGCGCGGTGACGACGTTGCCGGTTTCGTGTTTTCGTCTGACGATCTCCCGGAACATTGGCAACGGCTCGACGACTTTGAGGGCGAGGGCTACCAACGCGTGCTCGTAAACGTCGCGCTCGAGTCCGGTGCTACGGTAGCCGCCTATATCTACGCATTGAGCAAGTCTGGTGTTCCACCGGACACCAACCTGCTCTCGTAACTGCTAAAAGGATGGGTCTGCCGCCGATCCTGCGACTTCGACTAGCGCTGCCGACGTACCCGCTGCGCTCGCGAACGGCGGCTTTGCATTGACCAATGCCGCGAGACGCACGGAGCAACTACCGTGTTGCATCGCGTATCCCGTCCTCCCGTGCACGAGAGCCAAGATATACGTCTTTCACAAAAGCATGACGTCCGGCTCGCGTGCGGCCTAAAGGTTGGCAGGCGCGCGCAAGCGGTGACGGTGGTCGCAAAAGTCGACGCCGACTTCGACTACTATTCTGCTGTCGAACACTCATGAACCGAGGAAATCCGATGTCACTTCGCCGTTGCACGCGACTTGCGCTCCTTACGTTGGCAATGTGTTTTCCATTGCTCTCTCAAGCGGAGGTGCAGCGCCGTCCGTATTGGACCCAGCTCGACGCATTCTTCGAGTCGCTCGAAGCCGGCGATGCGGCCAAAGCCGTCGACCGGCTTTCAGCCAGCTCGAAATATCGTGAAGTCATGCTCGACGAGCTCGAAAACGTGATCGTTCAGCTCGCCAGTCTCGAACGGCGGATGGGCAAGTACCACAGTCACGAGCGGCTCATCGAGCGCATCGTTGCCGATCGGTACGCATACATTTACATGTTTGTGGCATACGATCGACAGCCGCTAAAAATGGAGTTTCACTTCTACCGCTCCGAAGACGAGTGGCGTTTCCAAAACTTCTCTTTCAGCGACAAGATCGACGAGGACATCGTAGCGGCCGCCCAATACGAGCTCCTCAACGAGATTTGGTAGCGACGTTGGCTGCATGCACCGGCTGATCGAGCTCCTGATCTGCTAAGCTTGCTGCGACACCGGCGCGCCGGCCTTGGCGTCAGAGCGGTCAAACAGCATATAGAGCAGCGGTGCGATCGAGCCCAGAAACAGCGTAAGTACCACCCACGGCCACGGGTTGCGGCCGCGACGTTTTGCGTCAGGCACCATGTAGCTCAGTACTAGCACCAGCGCGACAACGAGGTCGGCAAAGACCTGCCAGCCGGCTGGGCTGTGGCGGTGATAGTCGAAAATGCCGACGTAGCCGACCTGCGCAAGCGCGTAAACCGTCAGCGCACCGAACGGGATCAGTAGGACAAGAGCCAGTAAACGGCGACCTTTCATGGCGTTGCTCCAGCGGTGAGATTGAGGCCATGCTGCGGCTGTCGGTGACTGGCCGCAATTACCTCGGAGGTCATTGCGGCGCGTTGCAAGGTACGCTTCGATGGTCCGCGATACTGACGAGACCGCTATGAACTCAGCCGCTCCTGTCTTTTCCGACGCCTGCCGCCAGTGGCGCCAGTACCGCAAGCTCTCACAACTCGAGCTCGCCCTCGCTGCCGATGTCTCGCAGCGTCACGTGAGCTGGCTGGAAACGGGCCGTAGCCAGCCGAGCCGCGACATGGTGCTGCGCCTGTCCGATGCCATGGACGTGCCGCTACGCGAGCGCAATGTGTTGTTGCGCGCGGCCGGTTTTGCGCCCATCTATCGCGAGTCGGGTCTCGACGAGCCCAGCATGCTGCCGGTCCAAGATGCACTATCACGCATGCTCGCGCACCACGAGCCGCTGCCCGCCGTCGTCGTCGACCGGCTCTGGAACGTGCATCAGCAAAACGAGGCAGCCACTCGGATGTTCTCGCTGACCGGCGATCCAGTGGCGCTGAACGATGCGCTGGGTGGCGGCGATGCAGTCAATCTAGCTTTGCTGACCCTGCATCCGAACGGCTATCGACGGTTCATCACGAACTGGGATCAGGCGGCGCCGGCGTTCGTACGCAGACTGCGCGGCGAGGCCGTGGCCACGGGCGACGCGAGGCTGAAGGCGCAAGTGGATACGTTCATCGAGCTTGCCGGCCCGATGCCGGAGGCGGCGTCCATTGCCGACCCGCTGTTGCCGGTGCTGCCACTCGAGCTCGACTTAGGCGGTTTGCAGCTCAGCCTGTTCTCGGTGATCTCGACGTTCGGCACGCCGCAGGACATCACGACCGATGAACTCAGGATCGAGGCGTTCTACCCGAACGACGAAACCACAGCGGCGTTTTTTCGAGGCTCGTGATGGCTCGCTGGCTCATTACGGTTCTGCTGCTCGGCGTCGCGGTCATTCATCTGCTGCCGGCCGTTGGCGTGCTCGGTGTCGAGCGGCTGCGCACGCTGTACGGCATTGGCGTCGATGACCCGAATCTCGAGATTCTGCTGCGCCATCGTGCGGTGCTGTTTGGGTTGTTGGGCGTCGCCATTGCCGGCGCCGCGTTCGTCCGGCCGTGGCAGGGGTACGCCATCGCTGCGGCGTTGATCTCCGTGGTGTCGTTTTTGATCGTGGCGTTCGCCGTGGGCGACTACAACGACGCGATTGGTCGCGTGGTCACGGCCGATGTCGTCGCGCTCGGTGCTTTGCTGGTTGCGGGATTGGTGCGCGCGTTCACCCCTTGATCGTCATCAATCAAACACAAACGCGTGCCACGATATTTGCGTTCAATCGGCAAAGGCAACGGCAAGCGGAGACGAGACCATGGGCGCATGGGGCGTAGGGCATTTCGAAAACGACGACGCGCAAGATTGGGCCGAAGATCTAAACCAGGCCGATTCGCTGGATGCGGTCGAGGAGGCGATCGAGGCGGTTGAAGCCGGCGGCGACTATCTCGAGGCGCCGGACGCCTGCGTCGGGCTTGCAGCGGCCGAGGTCGTCGCAGCGACCTTGGGCAACCCGGCCGACGATCTACCTGATCCGATCGCGACCGCGGTTGCCCGTCTTGAAGACCCGGCCGATGAAGACCTAGTGGCGCGTGCTCGTGCAGCGGTCGAGCGCGTCATCGGCGAGGACTCCGAGCTCCGCGAGCTCTGGGAGGAAAGCGATGACTTCGACGCCTGGGAGTCGACCATCCAGGACCTGCTCGCACGCCTCGCGGGCTAGGAGACCCTTGCCGCTGCCTTGATTGGGCCGCCCGATTCGGGCGACCCATTCCACTAGCCGGCTCATCAGTTCCGTCCCGCGATGACGCCGCCGTCGACGTCCCAGATCGCGCCGGTCACCCAGCTCGCCTGGTCGCTCAGCAGGAAGCCGATCACCGCGGCGACATCGTCGGGCGAACCGATACGGCCGATCGGGTGGAAGCCGTTGAACGTTGCCAGCGTGTCGTCGATCGCCGCCGGATCAATAAAGGCTTCGTAGATCGGCGTTTTGACGACAGCCGGCGAGACCGCATTGACGCGGATATTGCTGTCGGCCAGTTCCATCGCCATATGCTGCGTAAGCGCGTGCAGCCCGGCTTTCGCCATTGAGTAGGCCGATGACGGCGTTGCCTTGATCGCCTGCTGTGCCCACATCGAGCCGATGTTGACAATTGAGCCGCCGCCGAACTTCGCCATGTTTTTCGACACGGCTTGCGAGAGGAAAAACGTCGCGCGATTGAGATCGAGATAGCGATCGTAGTCCTCACCGGTGTGTTCGAGGAAGGAGGTCGGGTTGAAGTACCCCGCCGCGTTGACCAGGTAGCCGATCGGACGGTCGGACGCGTCGATGAAATCGACGAGTCGATCGACGTCTTCCTGCTTGTACAAATCCGCCTGCAGCGCCTCGACGTTGCCGTGCGCCGACAGTTCGGCTTTGGCGTTGTCGAGTTTCTGCTTCGTGCTGCCGACGATGACGACGTCGATATCGCGATCGAGCAGGGCTTTCGCGGTGGCGAAACCCATGCCGCTCGATCCGCCAACGATAAGTGCTAGAGGCTGAGTTATGCTGTTCATGTCGTGCTCCAAGTGCATGAGAAGATGGCGCTACGCTATGGCTTTTCAGAGCCCGAAAAAAGTAAGCACAATTCGGTCAGGTAGGTTCCAGACGGTACAAATTGATGAATTCATTAGAGAAAAAAATTGAGCGAAAACTGCCACCGGAGGAGAGCGCCCGCATGGTCGAGGTGATTTTCGGCTGCAAATGGTCGCTCACCGTCTATCAATTGCTGGCCCGCGGCATCAATCGACCGGGCCAAATGGAACGCAGCGTCGAGGGGCTCACGACCAAGGTGCTGAATGCGTGTCTGAAGCGTAACGTCGAGTTCGGCATTCTCGAGCGCATTGCGTACAACGAAGTGCCGCCGCGCGTCGAGTACCGCGTGACACCGTTCGGCGAGAAATTCATCAGCGTCATAGAGCAGATCGAGGCGCTGCAGGCCGAGATCGACACGCAGGCGGCTTAGTCGGTGAGACATTTGCATGCATCACAAACGAGGTAGAGCGGCCAACCGCCGCGCGGGCTGCAAACTGTGTAAGCCGTGGAAGGTAAACGGCTACGCGACAGCGAGAAGTGACGGCGAGCGTTTCTCGGATCATCGTCGGCGCCGTGCAGCTGCTCTGGAACTCGATCGCTTTAATTGGATTGGAGACCCCCATGAGTAGCGACCCGGACGTCAAGGCTCTGCTCATCGAGATTCGCGACAATCAGCGTTTGTCCCTCGAGCGCCAGGAGGAGCATCTGGCGGTTGCTCGTGAACAAATGGAGCGTGCCCGCGATCAAATCGAGACATCGCTCAAGCTGCAGAAGGAGGCCGTCGAGCGTGCGAAGCAGATTGGCCGCGTGGCCGTACCCGGCATTGCCATTTGCTTGGCACTGATTATTTTCCTGCTCATCCGGTTCTTCTAGCTGTTGGTCGCCGCGCCGACGCTGTCGCCACTGCGGCGGGTGCTGCAGATCAAAATCGCAGTCACGTTGCTGCTGTGGGGGCCGCCGCTCTTAGTCGCGCCGGACAGTCTTATTGCATGGATGGGTTTCCCGCCGCTCGAGCCGGCACTGTTTCGGCGTCTCTTGGGCGCGGCATACATTGCGCTCGTCATCGGCTACGGCAACGGTCTCGCCGAGATCGCTGCTGCGCGCTATCCGTCGGGTACCGTCGCGATGGGGATCGTCAGCAACGGGCTCGCCGCCGTTCTGCTTTGGGGATCGCTGCTGATTGGCGAGGCGCAGTCATGGGCGAATCTGGCGCCGACTTATATCGCCGTGTCGGCCATCGCGACTACCGCACTTACCGCGGCACTTGCTGCGTGCCATTGGCGATGGATTGGCGCGTCACGCTAGGGCGTGCGACAGTGCTCGTTAATCGGACGAAGGGCGACGGACATGGACTACAGAGATCAATTCGGGCACCTGTTGGCGTACTTGATCGCCTCGGTCAATCAAACGCTCGCCGCTCAGCCGTCGCTTTTTCCGCTGAATCTGCTGTTGACCGATGCCGGCAAGGTTGAAATTTCGGTGTCAGCCTTTGAGGAAGAGGACGAGACGCCGCTGTCAGAACAATTGAACTCGCTGCAGGCGGGCGCCAAAGCAAAGGTAGCGACCGGCGGCTACGTGGCAAGCTGCACGGCGTGGCCGAATTACGCCGACAAATGTCTGGTGGCGCTGTTCGAGAATGCCAACAACGATGTGCTGGGCTTGTCGATTCCGGTGGTGCGGCGCGATGAGAACTTAGCTCTCGATGACGAAAACGCCGAGCCGACTGAAGCGGACGTTTACATTTTTCCGTTCGTCGACGACGAGTAATCAACGCGGCGTATTGTCGTGTTGCTTGTCCTGCGTTCGCTGGCTATAGCGCTGGTCGGCGCGACGCTGGTCGCGGTGCCGATCACGATCCGTGCGTGGTACGTGAATCCGGGCCGCGTCTTTCGCGACGAGTACGGCACCCAATGGATGAACGTTGCCGAGACGTTTTGGAGTTGGTTTTGGCCGTTCTTGGTGTTGATCGGAGTGGTTGCTGCTGTCGTGCTGTTGTTTCGAGCCCGACGTACAAGTCTTGATTGAATCGCGGGCAGAAGCCCGCTCCTACATCTCCAGGAAGAAAATCGACGCACGGTTGCATTGAATCGCGGGCAGAAGCCCGCTCCTACATCGGGGTTTGCCGCGACAGCCAACGAAGATGTAGGAGCGCCCTTCCGGGCGCGATGGACGAGTCGAGGCGCGAATATCGTGCCTCTATCTCCGGAACGAAGACCGACGCACTGTTGCGCCGTATCGCGGGCAGAAGCCCGCTCCTACATCTTCAGAACGAAGACCGACGCACTGTTGCGTTGGATCGCGGGCAGAAGCCCGCTCCTACATCGGGGTTTGTCGCAGCAGCCAACGAAGATGTAGGAGCGCCCTTCCGGGCGCGATGGACGAGTCGAGGCGCGCAAATCGCGCCTCTATCTCCGAAACGAAGACCGACGCACTGTTGCGTTGCATCGCGGGCAGAAGCCCGCTCCTACATCGGGGTTTGTCGCGACAGCCAGCGAAGATGTAGGAGCGCCCTTCCGGGGCGCGATGGACGAGTCGAGGCGCGAATATCGTGCCTCTATCTCCGGAACGAAGACCGACGCACTGTTGCGCCGTATCGCGGGCAGAAGCCCGCTCCTACATCTCCAGAACGAAGATCGACAGACTGTTGCGTCGGATCGCGGGCAGAAGCCTGCTCCTACATCGGGGTTTGTCGCAGCAGCCAACGAAGATGTAGGAGCGCCCTTCGGGGCGCGATGGACGAGTCGAGGCGTGAGTATCGCGCCTCTATCTCCAGAACGAAGATCGACGCACTGATGCGTTGAATCGCGGGCAGAAGCCCGCTCCTACATCGGGGTTGGCCGCGACAGCAAACGAAGATGTAGGAGCGCCCTTCCGGGCGCGATGGATGAGTCGTGGCGCGAATATCGTGCCTCAATCTCCAGAACGAAGATCGACAGACTGTTGCGTCGGATCGCGGGCAGAAGCCCGCTCCTACATTGGAGTTTGTCGCGGCAGCCAACGAAGATGTAGGAGCGCCCTTCCGGGCGCGATGGACGAGTCGAGGCGCGAACATCGTGCCTCTATCTCCAGAACGAAGACCGACGCACTATTGCGTCGGATCGCGGGCAGAAGCCCGCTCCTACATCTCCAGGAAGAAAATCGACGCACTGTTGCGTTGCATCGCGGGCAGAAGCCCGCTCCTACATCGGGGTTTGTCGCGAGAGCCAACGAAGATGTAGGAGCGCCCTTCCGGGCGCGATGGATGAGCCGCAGCGAGCACGGTACTCCCGCAAGCCGATACGAAACGGTGGCTACGTGGTTTTCGCAGCCGTCTGTTGCGTAACGCGTTGATGCGCCCAGCCGTAAATGATGAGCGCCAGCAAGGACAAACCAGCAGCCGCAATAAATGGCGAGCCGGGCAAATAGATTGAACCGGCTTTGTCGCCCGTGAGTCCAAACAGACCGTTGTAAATAATCGGCGCCAGAATCATCGCGACGCTGGTCAACGCCGACAAACCGCCTTGCAGCTCACCTTGGGCGTCCTCGGGGACGCAGCTCGATAACTCCTGGCGGATGGCCGGGTCCTGCAGCGTCGATATCAGCGCCAGCGTCACCATGGCGTAAACAATCCAGCCGTCCATCGCGAGGCCAATGCCGGTCAGTGCGACGATTTCCACGGCGAGTGCCAACCAAATCGCGCGCACGACGCTGATCTTCGGCAACAGGAGCTGGATGACCACCGCCTGCGAGATGAACGCAATAACGCCGTAGTACGCAATCGACAGCCCGATGTCTTGCTCGTTCCAGGCAAACTTTTCGATTGCCACGTATGACCAAACGGTTGGATACACCCATGACGACAACGTCGCAATGAAGAACACCGGCAGCAGCGGCCCGACGCCGGGTGTGCGAAACAAACGTAGCAACGTGCCGACCGGATTGGCGCGCGACCACTCGAACGCGCGGCGCCGCTCGACCGGCAGCGACTCGCGAACGACGAAGTAGCCGTACAGCGCGTTCAGCGCAGCCAGGCCCGCGCCGGCGTAGAACGGCAAACGCACGTCGATCTTGCCAAGGATGCCGCCAATGGCTGGGCCGAAAATAAATCCGGCGCCGAATGCTGCACCAAGCAGCGCAAACCGTACGCCGCGCTTCTCGCGCGGCGTGACGTCGGCGATGTACGCGTTTGTTGTGGAAAACGTCGACGCAAAGATTCCGGCGAATGCCCGGATCAGCAAAAAACCCCACAGCGTGGTAACGATGCCGAGTATCGCCATGTCGATCGCAAACGCCGCCAACGAAAACAGCAGTACCGGTCGGCGCCCGTACCGATCGGACAGCGCGCCAACAATGGGCGAGAAAACAAACTGCATAATCGCGTAGATGAACAACGCGATGCCGCCCCACAGCGCGGCCTCGGCAACCTCGCCACCGGAGATGTCCATGATCAACGCGGGCATCACGGGCGACGTGAGGCCAATGCCCATGGAATTAATGAATGCCGTAACGACCAGAAAGACCACAGCTGCGTTGTTGCTGCGCGGCTTTTTCTGGGGTTTGGTAGGCGTGGCGGTGTTGATGGTTGTTGTCCAGCCTCGTCGTATGCGCGAACAAGGCAGTGCCTGTTTTGGGACTGACGGACCTATGGACCGTCGCGCGATCGCCGAAGTTCGATAGTTGGCTTCGGACTCGCCATGCTACCGTGTTCGTGACGCTGAATCTGCCGGTGTGAGGGTTTCGCTGTGCCGATCGAGTTCATGTTCCATTCGAGTGATCAACGCGCGTCTCTCGACACATGGCTGCCGACGCTCTGGCTCCGTCCTTGGCCCGATTGGATCGAGTTCGCGATCTACGCGTATGTCGGCCCGCTTTTGATCGCTTTTACCGTAACGGCGATTTTGGTCCGCTTGATGTGCCAGCGTTGGCCGCGGCGCTTGCCAGGAATCGCGCTTTTCTTCATCGTTCCGCCACTTCTATGGACGGTACTGGTGATGACTGACCCGGGGCAAAAAGGGCTTACAAACCTACTTGAATTGGTTGCGATCGGGTTTGTTGCCGGCGCGGTTCTTGGTGTCGGCCGCTTGCTTCGACCGCGGTGGCCAAATACGGCCGCGAGCCTGTGGGTCGTTTGCTTTTTCGTAATGTCGGTCTACGTCGCGGTACCGCGCAAACCGCCGCCCTTTTTTTCGTACTACGGCACGCCACCAATACTGCCGCATGATCGGGACCGTTCGAGGTTTCCCACTGGGCAAAGGGAAACGCCTGTCCGCGTGATGGACGACGGTGTGGTCTCGCCAGAGCAGATCAGGCCTCATTAGCCTGGGGTTGATCCCTAGAACAATAGATTATTATTTAGGTCAACGGGTCGATCGCGGAGAGGAAATCGATGAGAGCGTTTCTGGTGTGTTGTGCGATGGCGCTCAGCTTGTCTGCTAGAGCCGACGATCACGAGTCGTTTCTGGATCTGAATGGCGATGGCAAGGACGATATTTGGTACGAGTACAAGCAAACTAGTTACACGGAGTTCGTCGATCGAAATTATGACGGCAAGGCGGATATGCGCACTCTAATCGACTCGACGGCCCACTGGCCGCTGCTCACGTTTAGTGATGACGATTTTGACGGTGTTTTCGAGACACGGTGGGATTATCAAAATTCCGTCGTCAGTGCGCTAACTACGGACGCTAACGGCGACGGTTGCCTCGATATCGTTCACTTCTACCAGTATGGGAGTGTCGTTCGCTCGGAGAAGATTGAAAGAGTCGACGACAAGGACGAATGGATGCGTTCCTATGTCGACTACGAATACGAGTTTCCCACTCGCACGCGAACAGAAGTACTTTCCATGGACCCGTGTGATTTCGCCGCGGAAATCCAGCGGCAAATTCCAACAACTAGGAAAATGCCGCCCGATCGGCCTCGACCGTAAGGTGCGCCACCGGCAATCAACAGCGGTGGTTCTTGTCGCGGCTTCCAGCAACCGCCTGTTGTGCCAGCACATGCGTTTGCCGTTGCCGTTATAGACGCTGTGGGCGCGATCTGCCAAGGCGTCGGGGCCATCCGCAAACAGTCTTTTTGATGAGCTATTGCGGCGAATCGCGGGCGGAAGCCCGTTCCTACATCTCCAGAGCGAACGGCGCAGGTCTTATGCGCTGAATCGCGGGCGGAAGCCCGCTCCTACATCTCCGTTCGTCGCCGCGGTAATCGAAGATGTAAGAGCGCCCTTCTGGGCGCGATCTGCCAGGGCGTTGGGGCCATCCGCAAACAACCGTTTTTGATGAGCTATTGCGCCGAATCGCGGGCAGAAGCCCACTCCTCCCACATCTCCAGAGCGAACGGCGCAGGTCTTACGCGCTGAATCGCGGGCGGAAGCCCGTTCCTACATCTCCAGAGCGAACGGCGCAGGTCTTACGCGCTGAATCGCGGGCGGAAGCCCGTTCCTACATCTCCAGAGCGAATGGCGCAGGTCTTATGCGCTGAATCGCGGGCGGAAGCCCGTTCCTACATCTCCAGAGCGAATGGCGCAGGTCTTATGCGCTGAATCGCGGGCGGAAGCCCGCTCCTACATCTCCGTTCGTCGCCGCGGTAATCGAAGATGTAGGAGCGCCCTTCTGGGCGCGATCAATTTGGCCGTAGGCGCGCCGTTTGTGTAGACCAGGCAGGATTCGCGGACGCTACAACGCTTTCCAGCAGCGAATGATTTCTTCGCGATAGCCGACGCGTTCATACAGCCGGCGCGCGCGGCTGTTAGTGCCGAACACGTGCAGCGTGATGGATTCGGCACCTGCGGCTTTGGCGGCGGCCTCGGTCGTGTCGATCAGCGATTGTCCGAGTCCTTTGCCTTCGGTGCCAGGAGCCACCGCGATTGCTTCTAGGTGCGCGCTCGGCGCCTCGCTGAGCATTTCGGGGCGCAACGACGTCATCACCAACCCAATCACGGTGCCCGCGTCGTCGACCGCCACGTGCACAATGCACTGGTCCGCCTCACCGCGCGCCCAGCGCTCCAGCAGGGCCGCGTCGTGGCGCCATAGGTCGCGCGAATCACGACCCGGCGGCAGCGTGAACGAGCCGAGTCGCGGCAGCAGCTCGAGGATGGCCGCCTTGTCGTCGGCGGTGGCTAAACGGATTTCGAAGCCGGCGTCAGTCAAGTTCGATGTCCTTGTCGAGCGTCTGGCAAATCATACGCCGCGACAGCTCGAGCTTGTCGGCGATCCCGTCCAGCACGTGCCGTTCGACTTCGCCGCGCTGTTCTTCCGCGGCGGCTATTAGGCACAGATCGCGGAGTAGCTGTGTGCGCTGCGACGAGCTTGCTTGCTCGCGGACCTGATCGAGCCGCGCGTCGAGCTCGGCGATGGTTTTCTCGACGTCGATTTTGTCGCTGAAGCTACCGGCCCCGAAAAACTGCTCGAACACCTTGATCTCTGCGTCGCTGATGACGCCGTCAGCATTCGCGACCGCCAGTGCGCCTGCAAACAATGCGCGACGCATTTGCTCGGCGACCTTGGTGCGGCCTTCGAGGTACGACGGCTCCATCAGGCTCATCAGTGCCTGTACTGACACTTCAAGATCTTCTTTGCGGGTGCCGCCGGCGACCGCAAGCTCGGAGCGATAGAAATGCTGCAACGCCTTGACCCGCAGCGGACTGAATGGGTGCGTTGAGAACCAATCTTCTTTCGGCGCGCCTTGGCCGGGCTCGCCGTCGACCAGCTGCATCTCATCGACCTGATTCAGGAAGTCATCGAGGCTGAATTGGATGGTGCGATCGGAAAGACCTGATGCCAACTTGAACAAGGCCTTAGCGACGCTGGCCAGCTCTTCGGTGCAATGCGCGCCCGCCCGATCGGCGGAAATCTCTGCGTACCGCGACCAGGCGAACAATTCGAGCGCAAGCCGCGCATTCGGTTTGCTGCGGCCGCGCAGGATATAGCCGATCGGAATATCGTGGTGGCGATACAGGTGATGGCCGAGCTCGTGACCCATCACAAAACCGATTTCGTCGTCCGTGAAATTTTCGAGCAAGCTCGATGAGAACATCACGAACAGGCGCCCGTCCTCCGGCTTGAAACATGCGGCGTTGTACTGCGGGCTCGCAAACACGTACAGCTCGACCGGAATTTTGATCTCGAGCTTTTTGATGCAGTGTTCAGCGAGCTGATGGACATTCGGCGCCATGCGATCACTGAGGCGAACCGACGTTGCCAGCAGGCGCCGGCGAATCTTCAGCGCCGCATTGTCCTCGGCCATTTTGTTGAGCTGTTCGTTGACCCGTTGCACATCCGGATGCGCTTTGAGTTGGTCAAACAGCTTCAGATCGTTGCTGCAGCGAATTTCTTCGGCATTCATTGTTGTTGTTCCGAGCGCCCCGCAGCGTATTGTGCCAGACCGAACAATGCCGGCGTGTCGGCCGTGATCAGATAGGTTGGGATGCGATCGAGATATTCCGTGTACCGCCCCTTCGCCAGAAATCGCTCGCGAAACGGTGATTGCGCGAGCAGCAGAGCATTTTCGAACGCAACGCCGCCGGTGATATAAACGCCACGCGTTGCACCGAGACACAGGGCGACGTCGGCGGCTACGGCCCCGAGAAAGGCAAAGAACTGCTCGAACGTTTGCCGCGCGTCGGCGTCGCCGGCGAGCGCGGCTGCGCTGATGTCGCGCGCTTTCAACCCCGGTGTCCCGTGCATGAGCTCGTGAAGGAGCTCGATCCCCATGCCCGACAGCACGCGCTCACCGGAGCAGTGACCGTGTCGTTCGCGCACCGCGGCGACCAGCCGATCCTCGTCGCGGTTGTTGGCACCGAGGGTCATGTGACCGCCTTCGCCGGTAATCGCCAGCGGCGGATTGTGCGTTTCGATCAACCCGGCCACACCGAGCCCGGTTCCCGGACCCAGAATGGCCGCATTTTGTCCGGCCGGTGTCCGGTCCGGACCGATTGTGCGCCGCTCGTTGTCTGTTAGCGACGGAATGGCCAGCGCCTGGGCTTCGAAATCGTTGATGAACGTTACGCTATCCAGCGACGTCTTTGACGTGACACTGGCCGTCGAGAAGCGCCAGTCACGATTTGACATGTCTATCTCGTCACCGATGATCGGTGCCGCAACAGCAACGACGGCATCGACCGGTTTTTCGCCCGGCAGCCGCTCGAGGTAGGCCGCGATCATCGACTCGAGATCGGGGAAATCGTCGTTGCGACACCGCACGACAACACGCAAATCACGGGTCGACGTGCCCGGTTGCCACAAAGCAAATCGGCAGTTGGTGCCGCCCAGGTCAGCGAGGGCGACTGGACGATCAGGAGCGAGTGTCAGTTCCATGGCGGGCGCCGCTAGCAGCGATCTGTCGGCACGACAAACCGCGCTATGTTGGAGGCTCGCGGCAATGCAATCAAGATGTTCAGTGACTTAGGTCATCTTCGTGGCCACACGCCGGTGGGCAGCGCATAATGCGCCTATGGGGGTCCCCGAACAGTTTCGGCGCTTCGCGTTCGCGCTGGCCGTCCGCGTCGCATCGATCTGGATCCGGCCGTCTGTTTTGCCGGAGGATCCGGCGGCAACGATTCCGCGTCAGGGACGTCGCGTCTGTTACGTGCTGCCCGACGATGGGCTCGCCGACCGAATCGCCCTGCAGCTCATCTGCATGCGCAACAATTTGCCGTTGCCGAGCGATGGGTTTTCGTACGGATCGACGCGCGAATCGCTCGCCGTTGTTTGCTTGCGTCGACACCGTGGATTATTCGTTCGCCGCCAGTTGCTCGAAGTGTCCGATCGCCTGCATCGGCTGGCGCGCGAGACGGAGGAGGGCGATACCAATCTCGACCTGATTCCGGTGGCAATTTATTGGGGCAGAGCGCCCCACAAGGAAGGCGGCGTTTTCGAACTCGCCTTCTCGGAACGCTGGGAGTTGGTAGGTCGGTTTCGCAAGCTCATCACCACGTTTTTAGTGGGCCGTTCGACCTTGGCGCAATTCTCCGACCCGCTGCCGTTCGCCGAGATTCTCAACGAAGGTTTGCCGCCGGAGCGCACGGCGCGCAAGGTATCGCGCATTTTGCGCGTGCATTTTCGGCAGCGCCGTATCGCCGTGCTCGGGCCGGATCTGTCGCACAAACGCACGTTGGTCGACCGCATCCTGGTTAGTAAGCAGGTCCGCCGAGCCATCGACGGTCGCAAACAACGCCGCTCGGGTTACACCCGCGCCGAAGCCGAAAAAGACGCACGCCGCTACGCCCTCGAGATTGCCGCCGATTTCTCGTACCCAACGGTGCGCATACTCGATCGACTGTTAGCGCGCATTTGGAATCGTCTGTACGACGGCGTGCGGCTCTACGGCGTGGAGAGATTGCACGCCATCGCCGACGGAACCGAAATCGTCTACGTGCCGTGTCATCGCAGCCACATGGACTATCTGCTGCTGTCGTACATCATCTATCACCAGGGACTGTCGATTCCGCATATCGCGGCCGGCATCAACCTCAACCTGCCTGTCGTCGGTCGGGTGCTGCGTCGCGGCGGCGCGTTTTTCCTGCGCCGCAGTTTCCGCGGCAATCGTTTGTACGCGGCCGTGTTTCAAGCCTACCTTCGCGAGCTCCAGTCGAAGGGATTTTCAATCGAGTATTTCATCGAGGGTGGCCGCTCGCGCACCGGCCGGCTGCTCGAGCCGAAAGTCGGCATGCTGTCGATGACGGTCGCGAGTTTTGTCGCTGAGCCCACCAAGCCGCTGTATTTCGTGCCGGTCTATTTCGGTTACGAGAAAATGGTCGAAGGTCGTTCATTCGTCAGCGAGCTTTCCGGCGCCGGTAAGCGCAAGGAATCGCTCGGCGCTTTGTTCCGCGCGCTGCGCAAACTCCGGCAACGCTTTGGCGAGGTTTATGTCAGTGTCGGCACGCCATTGCCACTGGCTGAGTTTCTCGATGAGCACAACCGCGACTGGCGAGCCGCCGGTCCGGAAATCGACGCTAATCCAGACGTCAAGCCGGACTGGTTTACGCCCGCCGTGCGCGATCTCGGCGATATCATCATGCGGCGCATCAATGCCGCCGCGGCCGTCACGCCGATCGCACTGGTGGCGACGGCACTGCTCGGCACGCCGCGCCGGACCATCGATGAACAGGACTTGCAGCGTCAGCTGGCGTTTTTCGTCAAGCTGCTGCGGGCGCAACCGTATGCCGAGACCGTTGTGCTGCCGAGTGAGTCACCGGCGGAAATCATCGAGCACGCCGAGGGTCTGAAAGTCGTTGAGCGCGAGCGTCACGCGCTCGGCGATCTCATTTCGATGCGCGACGGCGATGCCGTGTTGATGACCTACTTCCGCAACAACATCGCACACCTGTTTGCGATCCACGCGTCGATTGCCTGCGCGTTCGTTAACGGCCACCGGGTCTCACGAGCACAGCTGTTGCGGTTGGTTCGCCTGTCCTTCCGATACGTAAAACGCGAGCTGACGCTAAACATACGCGACGAGGATCTGGACGGGCAGGTATCGCAAAGTATCGACGTGCTGCTCGAGCTCGGATTGCTGCAGGCGGCCGATGACGGCGTGCACTTGCAGTCGGCACCCGGCGGCAGCAGTGCGGCCGTGCAGCTGCATTTGCTCGCTCAGGTGCTGATGCCGGCACTGCAGCGCTATTACCTGACCATCGCTATTCTGGTCGGACACGGCCAGGGCAAACTCACCCAGGGCTCGCTAGAGACCGCCTGTGAGCTGTGTGCGCAACGCCTGGCGATAACCTACGGACTGCGTTCGCCGGACTTCTTCGATCGCAAGCTGTTTCAGCTCTTCATTACCGGGTTGCGCGAGAACGGCACACTGTGGCGCAACGATGAGCACAAACTGTGTTTCAACGAAGGCCTCGAGCGCGTGCAACTCGATGCGCGACTGATGCTCGGCGAGCAAATCCATCACAGCATCTTGTCGATCACCAGCGCCGACCTGATTACCGACATCGTGTCCGAGCAGGAACGCGTTGCTGCCTCCGAGGCCGCCTGATCGCCGGCAGTCTCGTTTGCTAAGCTTTTAGCATGAGCCCACTGCTTACCGTCTGCTCGTTCTACCGCTTTGCGGCGCTGGTCGATCCCGCCGGACGCAAAGACGCGTTGCTTGCCGAGGCGCGCGAGCGCTCGCTGCTCGGCACGATCCTGTTGGCGGACGAGGGTATCAACGGCACGGTCTGCGGTGAGCGTGACGCCATCGAGTCGCTACTGGCCTGGCTGGCACGTTGGGAAGGCTTCGAAAACATGACCGGTCGGTGGAGCGAAAGCGCGGGTTCGCCGTTTCAGAAGATGCGGGTACGGCTGCGCGCCGAGATCGTGACGCTTGGTCGACCGGACATCAATCCGGCCGCTGCGACCGCACCACACGTTGACGCCGCTACGTGGAATGCGCTGCTCGCGCGTGACGACGTCATCGTCATCGACACGCGCAACGACTACGAGGTTGAGGTAGGCACGTTCCCCGGCGTCGAGAACCCGCAAACCGGCAGTTTTCGCGAGTTTCCGGACTACGTCGCGGCCAACATCGATCGGTTAAAGTCACAGCCGGTGGCGATGTTCTGCACCGGCGGTATCCGCTGCGAAAAAGCCTCGGCGCTGCTGCTCGAGTCCGGCTGCCAGGAGGTGTATCAACTTGACGGCGGTGTGCTTGGCTATCTCGATGCGGTGGCGGCCGACGAGAATCGCTGGCAAGGCGAGTGTTTCGTGTTTGACACGCGCGTGGCCGTCAATCAAGAGCTCGCGCCGGGTGGTTATGTTCAATGCCATGCGTGCCGGCGACCGTTGGGTCCCGACGACCTTGCGTCACCGCTGTACGAGGAAGGGCTGTCTTGCCCGCATTGTCATGGCACGATCGACGAGGAGAAGTTAAACGGTCTGCGCGAGCGACGCCGCCAGAACCGGCTGCGCCGGGACCGCGCGCGAAGCGCAGAAAACCGCGATTGAATGAGCATAGATGGACTGATTTGCGTCATCGACGACGACGAAGCTGTGCGGCTGTCGATGTCGATGTCGCTACGCGCCGCGGGATTCGTGGTCGACGAGTTTGAATCCGCGCAGCGCTTTCTCGATGCGCTTCCGGATTTATCGCCAGCCTGCTTAGTGATCGATCTTGGGCTGCCGGACATCGACGGACCGGGCATTCTCGAGCGCCTTCGTGGCATGGGGCTATCGATACCGACCTTCATGGTCACAGGCTCGGCAGGCGTGCCGCGCTCGGACCGAGAACGTTTCCCGGAAATCATCGCGTGCCTCGAAAAGCCGTTTCGACTCTCGGATCTATCTAAACGTATCGGCGATCTGTTTGGAGCCGAAACGTGATCCGACGGTATGTCTTGGCTGTAATCATCGCGGTAGCGATTTTGTTGGGCAACGATGCGCTATTGAGCGAGTTCGATCTCTACGCTCCAGCACCGCATACATCTCCGGAATGGCACTCGGCCGAGGTCCTCGAGCAAAGACGCGGTCCAACGGCCGAGTATGTGGCCGAGCTCGATCCAAGTCTTCGTATGACGTTCATTCACAACAGCATCGTATGGTTTGTCGCCACGCTGATCGGCGGCTTCGTCGCGCAACGACGATTCTCGGTTGCCGCGACGTTGATTGCAGGCGCGGCGGTATTGGTGTACCTCGACATCGCACGGCAGCTCCAGGACGCTTTCCCAGGTTCGCAGTGGGTCGAGGCCGGCTTTGCGCCGGAGGTGGTTTTCACTTTGCCGATATTTGTCGGCGTCGCTGGCGCGCTGGCCGGCGAGTGGCTTTATGGGCGCTCGTTGAAATCATCGGATCAATCGAGTAGCGCAGGACACGTTCCAGGATGAGCGACGACGTCGTTACGTTATATCGTCCTACCGGGCCGGAAGAGCTCGAGCTCGTCGCTGCTAGCGGCTATACGGCATGGCCGCCACGATTGCCCGAACAGCCCATCTTTTATCCGGTGACCAACGAAGCGTACGCGGTGCAAATCGCCCGCGACTGGAATGTCAAAGCGAGCGGCTGCGGCTACGTCACGCGTTTCGATGTACGAGCGGAATTCATGGCCGAGTTTCCAATTAAAACCGTCGGCGGTGCGAATCACACGGAATGGTGGATACCGGCTGAGCGGCTGGACGAGCTGAATGCCAACATCGTCGGCAAGATTGTCGTCATTCGCGAATTCGGTGCAGCCGACGTCGACTGATTCAGGCGTTCAGATCGGGGATCAGTTCGCTCTCGAGTCGGGAAATGGCGTCTTTGAGCTGGAGCTTGCGCTTTTTCAACCGTCGCACGCGGAATTGATCGACGAGCGGGTCGTGTCTCAGCCGTTCAATCATTTCGTCGAGGTCGCGATGGGTTAGGCGAAGCTCCTTGAGTCGCTCGATTTCCCGAAACGTGTCTTTGTCGACCTTGCCGCGTTCGTCGGTCACGCGATTGCCTCGAACCCCCCGAGCTTGGCCCGCCATTGTCGCACAGTCGCGCAGCGTGCGGCGACCGCTACTCGTCGGCGGGAACGGCTCGTAACCAGTCGTGGTCATCGGGTCCGGCAACTATGAAATAAGGGTTCAAGACCGATTCCTTGCTGTTGTAGCGCAAGCGATGGCCATTCAGCGTGATGACACGGGCGCCCGCCCCTTCGGCCACTGCCTGGGCTGCACCGGTATCCCATTCCGACGTTGGTCCGAATCGCGGGTACACGTCTGCGTCGCCGCAAGCGACACGGCAAAATTTTAAGGAGCTGCCGCAGGGTACGAATTCGGCATCTGGTAGTTCGGCCAGCCACGGCTCGAGATTGGCGCCGCGGTGCGAGCGGCTGGCGACAACGCGAACGGCGCCTTCGCAGCGACCGGCGACGCGCAGGTCCTGCTCCTCGCCGTCGCCCTCCTGAAGAAATGCGCCCAGCTCGGGACCACCGCTGAACGTCTCGTTGGTTACAGGAACATGCACAACGCCGAGCGCTGGGAAGCCGTCCTCGATCAACGCGATATTGACTGTGAACTCGCCATTGCGGTTGACGAACTCTTTTGTGCCGTCGAGCGGATCGATGAGCCAGTAGCGCTGCCAGTTCTGTCGCACCGCGAAATCCGGCACCTCACCTTCTTCGGACAGGCAGGGTGTATCCGGTGTCAGTGCGGTGAGCCGTTCGATAATGATGGCATGCGCGGCGAGATCGGCTTCCGTCAGCGGCGATTTGTCGTCTTTTGACAGTACGTCGAACTCGCGCTCGTAGACCTCGAGAATAGCTTTGGCGGCATCTCTTGCGATCGATACGATGGCGGCGCGCAGTTCGGATAGTTGAGTTTTGTCGCTCATGGCACCATGTTAACGATTCAGTCGGACGAGACCAGGGCGGAGTTCAAGTTTTTGCCGGCGTCGACGCTGGTCTCGCCTTGATTGTTCCGACGGAGCGCCGACGGATGCTCGACGACAAACGCACACTGTTACTCGACATGGACGGAACGCTGCTCGATTTGGCGTTCGATAACCATTTCTGGACCGAGCAGGTACCGGCAGCGCTCGCCGCGGCGCGTGGCGAACACTTGAACGACGTCAAGCAGGAGCTCGTTGCGGCGATTCGGGCGAGTGAAGGCACGCTTGCGTGGTATTGCCTTGAACATTGGTCACGCGAACTCAATTTCGACCTAGTCGCGTTTAAGGAAACCGTCGCCGACCGAATTCGGTTCCTGGACGGGGCGCGCGATTTTCTAGCCCGGGCGCGCGCGGCCGGATTTAACCTCGTGCTGGTGACCAACGCACATCCAGAAACGCTGCGGATAAAAGATCAACAAACGAACGTTACGCAACTCGTTGACGACGTCGTTTGTTCACACCGCGTCGGACTGCCGAAAGAGGACGAACGGTTTTGGCCGGGCTTGCTCGACCGGGTCGGTGAGGCCCCGGAGCGGCTCTTGATGGTGGACGATTCGGCACCGGTGCTCGCTACCGCGAGTCGATTTGTTCCGGTGACGGCCATTGCGAAGCCCGATTCGCGCCGGCCAACGCGCGATATGAGTCCGTACCCGAGCGTCGAGCGAATCGTCGACCTGTTGGCCGAATAGCGGTACTAGCAGCGCCGGCCTAGTTTGATGGCGGCCGATTGTCCGACTGACCGGAGCGGCGCCGGCGTCGACGCCGCGGTTTGCCGCCGTCACCGCCGCCCGAGGGTTTTGCGCCGTTGCCGGGCCCTGAGCGCGGCCGACGCCGCGGTGCCGGCTTGCCGATCTCGATGGTCGGCAGATCGCTGGCCGCGAAGCTATCGACCGGAATCTTGTGGCCGATGTAGTCCTCGATATCCGGCAGCGACATGGCGTAGCGCTCGCAGCCGAAGCTAATCGCCTCGCCCGACGCGCCGGCGCGGGCGGTGCGACCAATACGGTGGACGTAGTCTTCGCGGTCCTGCGGCAGGTCGTAGTTGTAGACGTGGGTCACGTCCGGAATATGCAGCCCGCGCGATGCTACGTCGGTGGCAATCAGCACGTGCAGTTTGCCTTCTTGAAAATCGAGCAGCATGCGTTGGCGTTTCTTCTGGCGAACATCGCCGGAAATGGCCTGGGCTTGGATATCGTTGGCCTGCAGCGTTGCTTCGACTTGCTCGGCTTCGCGCTTGGTATTGACGAACACCATGCTGCGACCGCCGGACTCCTCGCGGAGCATGCGAACGAGCAGCGGCAGCTTTTCTTCGTTGGCGGGGAAGAAAATACGCTGCTTGACCCGGTCGGCCGTGACTTTGTCGGGCTCGACTCGAATCAGCTCCGGGTCGTTCATGTGTTCGTAGGCAAGCTCCAGCACGCGGTGCGACAGCGTGGCGGAGAACAGCAAATTCAGCCGATCTTGCGGCTCTGGCAGGCGCCGCAGCAGGTAACGAATGTCTTTAATGAAGCCGAGGTCAAACATGCGATCGGCTTCGTCGAGCACCAACACTTCGATCGCGCGCAGCGAAAATACCTTTTGCTTGAAGTAATCGATCAATCGGCCTGGTGTGCCGATCAGGACGTCGACGCCAGCGGCGATGTTGTCACGCTGTTTGTCGTAGTCCGTGCCGCCGTAGGCGAGGGCAATCTTGAGGCCTGAATCGCGCCCGAGCGCTTCGGCGTCTTTGGCGATCTGAATTGCCAGCTCACGCGTCGGCGCCAAAATCAGCGCGCGCGGTCGCCGCGGCGCATCCGGCTCGGGCACGTTGGCCAGCAGACGCTGGAACAATGCGATCAGGAAGGCCGCTGTTTTGCCGGTGCCGGTTTGCGCCTGGCCGGCCACGTCCTTGCCGCCGAGCGCGATCGGCAGCGTTTGCGCCTGGATGGGTGTGCAGTGCTGAAAGCCGCACGCCTCGATACCCGATTGCAACGCAGCGATCAGGTCGAGTTCGCTGAACTCGAGGTCAGAGAGATGTTCTTGGGACATATTTGGGGTAAAACCGTGATCCGGTAGCGTCGAAATGCTTGCAAAAGCGGGCGCGACGCGTTCAAATTAGGGCATCTGCAGCGACTTCCGTCGCACCTGGCAGAACCCATACAGCAGCCACGCCAGAGAATCCGCATCACGCGCGACAACCGTATTCACCGTAGTGTGCCTGATTGGCAGGGTAGCGTCACGTTCCCGCCGCACGGTTTGTCTCAATAACTCAGATTGTCTGCGTCGCGGGCCGCTAAACACTACCCGCACATTTAAGTCACCAGGGGTACCATTTCGATGAGCGATAGCATTGTGCACGTTAGCGACGCCAGTTTTGATACTGACGTTGCCACTTCCGCAAAACCGGTTTTGCTCGATTTTTGGGCAGAATGGTGCGGACCGTGCAAAATGATTGCGCCGCTGCTTGACGACGTGGCCGAGCGTTTCTCGGACCGCCTGACCGTCGCCAAGATCAACATCGATGAAAACCCGAACACGCCTGCCCGCTTTGGAATCCGCAGCATTCCTACCCTAATTCTTTTCAAAAATGGCGCGCCTGAGGCGCAGAAACTGGGTGCCATGTCCAAAGCCCAGCTCGATGAATTCCTGGAAACTAATTTGTGAGGGGAGACTTGGCTACGACAGCGAGAGGGGCCCAGAACGGAAACGGCGGCGGCCCCGCCAAAAAGCGCAACTCGACACGCAAGAAGAGCCGTCGCGGAAAGCGCAACAACCAGTCCGGCATCAACAGTGATCATCTGCCGCCGGATGAGGAAAATTTTGAAATCATCCCGCCGGAGCAGTTAGAGCTCTCTAAGTCGGCGATGAACCTGACCGAGCTCAAAAAGCGCCCAGCATCGGCGCTGGTCGAGCTCGCCGAGTCCATGGGGCTCGAAAACATGGCGCGCTCGCGCAAACAGGACATCATTTTTGCCGTCCTGAAAGCTCACGCGCGCAATGGCGAAGACATCTACGGCGATGGTGTGCTCGAGATTCTGCAGGACGGCTTCGGCTTCCTGCGCTCGGCCGATTCGTCGTACATGGCAGGTCCTGACGACATTTACGTCTCGCCCAGCCAGATTCGTCGCTTCAACCTGCGTACCGGTGACACCGTCTCGGGATTGATTCGTCCGCCAAAAGACGGCGAGCGCTACTTTGCGCTGCTGAAAGTTGGGCAAATCAATTTCGACGCGCCGGAAGCGGCGAAGAGCAAGGTGCTGTTCACCAACCTGACGCCGCTGTTTCCGAAACAACGGCTGGTTCTCGAACAGGGCAACGGCAGTAAAGAAGATCTGACTGCGCGCATCATCGACATGGCCGCGCCGATCGGTAAAGGCCAACGCGGTCTCATCGTCTCGCCGCCGAAAGCCGGTAAGACAATGCTGCTGCAGAACATCGCATCGTCGATCGCTGCCAACAATCCCGAGTGTGTGCTCATCGTTCTGCTGATCGACGAGCGGCCCGAGGAAGTGACCGAAATGGCCCGGACCGTGCGCGGCGAGGTGGTTTCGTCGACCTTCGACGAACCGGCCAGCCGTCACGTTCAGGTGGCCGATATGGTCATCGAAAAGGCCAAGCGTCTGGTCGAGCACAAGCACGACGTCGTTATTCTGCTCGACTCCATCACTCGACTCGCTCGTGCGTACAACACCGTTGTGCCGTCATCGGGTAAGGTCCTGACCGGTGGTGTCGACGCGAACGCGCTGCATCGGCCGAAGCGATTCTTCGGTGCGGCCCGTAACGTCGAAGAAGGCGGCAGCCTGACGATTCTTGCGACCGCGTTGATCGATACCGGCTCGAAGATGGACGAAGTCATCTACGAGGAGTTCAAAGGTACCGGCAACATGGAGATCCACCTCGATCGGCGTATCGCCGAGAAGCGGGTCTTCCCGGCGATCAACATCAACCGCTCCGGCACCCGCCGCGAAGAGCTGCTGATGAAAGAAGACCTGCTGCAGAAGATGTGGGTGCTGCGCAAGGTCTTGCATCCGATGGACGAACTGGCCGCCATCGAGTTCCTGCTCAGCAAGATGCAAGATACGAAGACCAACGAGCTGTTCTTCGACGCGATGAAGCGCTAGCGGTTTAGTCGCCCTCTGGGGAGCGCAACGATGATTGGCTACGTCACGATTGGCACAAACGACCTGCCGAAAGCGGCGGCGTATTACGACGCCCTGCTCGGTGAGTACGGCGCCAAACGCTTCATGGAATCCGACGAGTTCATTGCTTGGGGCGTTGCGCCGGACAAGCCATCGGTCGGCGTCACCAAGCCGCACGACGGCAAGGCGGCCAGTGTCGGCAACGGCATGATGGTGGCGTTGGTGGTTCGCTCACCGGACGATGTCGATCGGCTGCATGCGAAAGCGCTGGAACTCGGCAGCGTCGATGAAGGCGCGCCGGGTGATCGCGGCGGCGGCTTCTACGCGGCTTACTTCCGCGACCTCGACGGCAACAAGCTGAACTTCTTCTGCATATCGAAGGGCTAACGCCCGACCGATTACCATCCGACGGGGTCGCTGTGCAGTGCGCGCGGTGGCTCGATCCAATGTGGCTCGTTCACGCCAACACGTAGCGGGAACCGCACGCGGCGTGCGTCGCCCCACGGGGTCGGCTCCGTACGCTCAGCCAGGTCAGCCGTCGACTCGCCATCGAACGCATCTGGCTGACGGTCACTGATGGTGTCGATGAGAAGCTGTGCCGTGCGCGCGAGTGACAGTCGCGCTGACGACACCGTGCCGCCCGCGCGTCTGGCCCGCAGCGCATGCACCACGGCAGCTGCCATCAGGTAACCCGTTGCGTGATCGAGCGCCTGCACCGGCAGCGGCACGGGGCGCTCGGCGCCAGCGGCCACCATGCCATGCGCGGCGATCCCGCAACTTCGCTGAACGAGGCTGTCAAATCCGCGCCGCTGCGACCACGGGCCGGTATGCCCGTAGGCCGAGAGCGATACGTCAATCAATCGTGGGTTGATGCTCCGTCGGACCTCAACGGACAGCCCTAGTGCGTCCAGGGCGCCCGGGCGGTAACCGTGTACGAGCACATCGGCACGGCGCAGCAACGAGCGCAACGTATCGAAGTCGTGCTTCTCGGTCAGATTGAGCGTGCCGCAGCGCTTGCCGAGCGTCACCTCCGGCGCGAGCGTCGGCTCGTCCCAGTCCGGGGGGTCGATCCGCAACACATCGGCGCCGAAGCCCGCGAGAAACCGCGTTGCGATGGGTCCCGCGAGGATGCGCGTCAAATCCAGCACCCGCACGCCGGCCAGCGGCCGGCTGTCGTCGCCGGGTTCGTCGCCGTTGGTCAGGGCGTCGTGGACGGTCCACGCGATCAGCGGTTCCGTTGCGACGGCGCGACCTTGCGGGTGCTGCTGCCATGCCGCTAGGTCGCGAAGTTCGGCGGCGCAACCGCCTTCGGCAACGATGGCTGCTTCTAGTTCACCAGCGGCAAACGCATAAACCGCCGCTGCGACCGCCGCGCGGTCGGGTCCGCAATCAAGAACGCGTAGCGCGGCGGCGCGATGCCGCGGCGCGTTGGTATGCAGCTGTATCCAGCCATCGCGGGTCGCATAGTCGCCAGCGATGGGATCCCACGGTGACGGCAACGTCCAGCCGCAAGGCCTGACCGTCATGTCGAACCACAGCGACGCGAGTCGCGCGTCCACCGATAGCTCATCGGTAACGCCCGCCAAGGCAGCAATCTCCGCACCCGCTGCGCCGATACTCGCGGCAGCGAGTCCGGTGACGTCAAACCACGACGGCAAACCGCCGCTTGCGCCGATGCGACACGGTACGCGTGCCGGCGTGTGCGGCAGGGCAGCGGCAATGTGTGCCAGCAATTGATCGGTCATAGTGCCTCCGGTGCTTGCGCGACCATTGACGCCGATCTACGCTGTAAGAATCAATCTTGATCAACTTAATCAATATAAATGGACGATGCTTGGTTGACGGCTGCTGCAGCATGTAGCGCGCTCGGCATCAAGCGACAAACGCTGTACGCCTATGTCAGCCGCGGTCGCTTGCGCACGCAATGCGATGCCGAGGATCCGCGGCGTAGCCAATACTCACGCCACGACGTCGAGGCCTTGCTCGCGCAGCGACGCAAGCCGCGTGCACGTGCCGCGGTGGCGCGGGGCGCGATCGACTGGGGTGAGCCGGTACTCGAAAGCTCGATTGCCACCGTTCGCGACGGTGATTTGTATTTCGGCGGTACCTTGGCCACAAAGCTTGCCGGGCGGCTGTCGTTGGAAGCGGCAGCGGCGCACCATTGGCGTGTCGAACTGCCATTGCTGGTGCCGACCCGCGATGTTCGCACTGACGGGGCCGATCCCAAGACCCGTGGCTATCAGGTCCTCGCGGCGTTAGCGCCGCGGGCGGCACCCAGCGCCGGTCGTACGCGGGACGCATTGGCAGGCGAGGCGCTGACGATACTGGATGCCTTCGCCACGGCCATGCTCGGTCGGCGTCGTCGCGGGCCAATTCACGAGCGCTTGGCGAGGTCGTGGGCACAAAATGCCGCCGGCACCGATCTGATTCGACGCGCGCTGGTGCTCATGAGCGATCACGAGTTGAATGCATCGACGTTTGCCGTGCGCGTCGCGGCATCGACCGGGGCCCCGCTTGCGGCGGCTGCCCTGGCGGGCTTCGCCGCGTTGGACGGTCCGCTGCACGGCGAGGCAACGTCTCGAACGCTGCGGTTTTTGAACGATGCGCTGACCGACGGTGTCGCAGCGGCGATAGCGAGCCATGCAGACGAAGCTGGACGCCTAACGGGCTTTGGTCACCCGCTTTACCCGGACGGTGACGTGCGCGCAGCCTACATGCTGGCGCGCGTGCCGGCCCGTCATGCGGTCGTTCGTGCGGTGCGGGAAACTGAGCGCATCCTCGGTGCGCGGGCGAGTGTCGACACCGCGCTGACGGCAGTATCACTCGTCAATAAGCTGCCGACCGACGCTGCGTTCGTATTGTTCGCTGTGGGCCGGATGGCCGGTTGGCTCGCCCACGCGATCGAGCAAGTAGAAACCGGGCGCCTGATTCGACCGCGGGCCCGCTTCGTCGATGTCTGAGCCGTTGACGTCGGCGTGTCAACGGCCGACCGGCGAGCGCTGTGAACCGGTCGGCGATTCGGCGGCGTCATTGGCCGAATCCCGGCGGACGTCCGGCACGCCTTGGTTCTCAAATGCGGCGCATACGCGGTTACGGCCGCTGCGCTTCGCGTCGTAGAGCGCAGCATCGGCGCGCCGAAACCAATCATCGGCTGATTCATTGACGACGAGTTCGGCAACGCCCAGCGATACCGTGATGCCCGGCATCGGCAAGCTGACCAGTTGCGAGATGCGATGTCGCAGTGATTCCCCGAGCCGACAGCCGCGCTCAATGTCGGCATTGAGTGCAACGACGACAAATTCCTCGCCGCCGATCCGAAACAGCTGATCGTTCGGCCGGATGTGTTCGCGCAAACAGTCGGCCACCTCAACCAACACCTGATCGCCGATGGAGTGACCAAAGCGGTCGTTGATCTGTTTGAAGTGATCGAGATCGAGCATCAGCAGCGATGTTGGCTGCAGTCGATCGCGCGTCTCGCTGATGATGCTCGGCATCGATTCAGCCAGCGCGCGACGGTTGCCGGCGCCGGTCAACGGGTCGACGTGCGCGAGTGAGCGCAACTGGCGCCGCTGGCCGGCGGTCAGCACTGCGAATGCGAACGAGAACGCCAGCGTTACCCACAGCGTAATAAACAGCGTTGCGAGTTCGGTGGCGGTACGCCCTTCGATCAGCACCGGTGTCAGTATCGCGATCGTTCCTAACGCGACGACAATTGCCTCGCGCGGCTTCAGCAGATAGAACACCGCCATGAGCGCGGGGTAGGCCCAGAGGGTCTGTGTCGGGCCCTTCGTGTAGAGGGTTGCGACCAGTCCAATCAGGCAAAGCGTCGCCATCGCCACGCTGGCTGTTCGCACGGCGCGATACCGGTAGACCAGCCACGCAATCGCGAGCATCGCGAAGACAATGACGACGTCGATGATGCCGAGCAGCCAGTCCTGATCCAGCAGTCGAATGACCGCAAACGGCGCAACGGCCATGGCGCCCGCTACCGACAGCATCAGCGGCAGAATTTCTTCTAAGCTGAGCTTCGGGCGTTGCACGTACCCTGACTCCCTAACCCGATCCGCGGCGCCAGGGGAAAAAAGGCAGCGCCAAGCCCGCATCGAGATCGCCGTCACCCGGCGCGATCTCGACGAAACCGGCCGTTGCGGCGAGCGCCGTGAAATCCCCCGACGTATTGATGCCCAGTGGTGTGGCGACCCGCAGTCCACCGTTATCGGTGACGTGGACGGGCGCAAAACGTGTCAATCGGCTGAGCCGTTGGGTTGCTGTCGCGAGCTGAGCACGATAAGCCGGGCGAGCCGCTCGTCCCAGCGACAGGTCGATATACGGCACGACGTAGCGGTGGAACGTCACCAGGGTCGATACCGGATTGCCGGGCAAACCAAATACGGCACACGAGTCGGTGTGGCCAAACCACAGCGGTTTGCCGGGGCGCTGAGCGACACGATGGAACTGCTTAGCAACACCGAGCTCATCGAGAATCTCCGGTACGTAGTCCGCTTTGCCGCGCGAAACACCGCCAGACAGCACGACGATGTCGTTATCAGCCAGCAGTCTGCTGAGCTTGTCCCGCAGCGTATCGCGGGCGTCAGGACAATGTTCCAGTGTCGCGTGGCAGCCGCCAATCCCGGCGGCGGCGCTCGCCAGCGCCGGCCCGTTTGACAAACGCACCTGGTGTGCCGCGATTGCCTCACCGGGCGGTACCAATTCATCGCCGGTCGCGACGACCGCGAGCTTGAGCTCGCGTGTAACCGCAACGCTCGCGCTGCCGGCCGAGGCCAGCACCGCGACCTCGGCTGTGCCGATCAGTTGACCTGGCTTTAGCAGCGTTGTGCCAAGCGTGTGGTCGCTGCCGCGACGATGAATGTATTGGCCCTGAGCGATCTTGGCGGCTGAATCGATGCTGATGGAGTCGCCATCGGCGCTCAGTTGCTCGACCGGAACGACACTGTCGGCGCCTGCTGGCAGCACAGCGCCGGTCATGACTTCGATGCACTCGTCGGCGTCGACGAGGTTCGCGACCGGCGCGTCGCCTGCATAGACCGTGGCCGTGCGTCGATACACATCGCGGCTGTGCGCGCTATGCCGAATGGCGATCCCGTCCATCATGACGCGATCAAACGGCGGTTGATCGCGCTCGGCGACAATCACCTCGCGAAGAATGCGCCCGACGCTCTCGGCGAGCGGCACCGTCGTGGGCGGCAGCAACTTTGCTGCTGCTTCGACGTGCTGTACCGCTTGCGAGACCTCAAGCATGACCGTCGAGTGCACGGTGGCCGATGTCGGTGCGGTAATGTGCGCCGGGCCAGTCGATGGCCTGCACGGCACGATAGGCCTGGTCGCGCGCTGCCCGTAGGGATGCATCGCGCGCCACCACGCACAGCACTCGACCCCCGTTGGCGCGAACCGTCTTGCCATCGAGCTCGGTACCGGCATGGAACACTTTGATGTTGTTAGCCGTTAGCGTATCGAGTCCGCCGATGGCATCGCCGCGCGGATACGAGCCCGGGTAACCGCGGGTAGCCAATACGACACCCACCGCCGATTCGTCGCGCCAGCGCGGTTTGACGTCGCCGAGTCGTCCGTCGATGGCGGCGTTCATCGGTTCGGCCAAATCGCTGGCGAGTCGGGCCAGTATCGGCTGCGTCTCCGGGTCGCCGAGGCGGCAATTGAATTCGAGCACCTTCGGCGTACCGTCCGGGGCGATCATCAAACCGGCGTACAGAAAGCCGCAGTAGCGAATACCGTCGGTGCGCAGACCAGCGAGGGTCGGTGCAATGACGGCGTCGAGAATTCGCTGCTGGCGCTCGGCGTCGATCAACGGCGTTGGCGAAATAGCGCCCATGCCGCCGGTGTTCGGGCCCAGATCGCCGTCGTCGCGCGCCTTATGATCCTGCGAGCTTGCTAACGGCAGCACGTGCTCGCCGTCGGTCATGACGATGAAGCTCGCTTCTTCACCCTCCAAAAAGTCCTCGATGACCACGTTGGCGCCGGCGTCGCCGAAGCGCGCGTCGCCGAGCATGTCGCGCACCGCCTGATGCGCTTCGGCGACGGTGGCGGCAACGATGACGCCTTTGCCCGCCGCGAGCCCATCGGCTTTGACCACGATCGGCGCACCGCGCTCGTCAATCCACCGAAGCGCCGGTTCGATCTCGGTAAAGCTCCGCCACGCAGCGGTCGGGATGGCATGTCGGTCGAAAAAGGCTTTGGCAAAGGCTTTTGAGCCTTCGAGACGCGCGGCGGCCGCGCTCGGCCCAAAACAGCGCAGGCCAGCCGCCGCGAACCGATCGGCGATGCCGTCGACCAGCGGCTGCTCAGGGCCGACGACGGTGAGATCGATCGCTTCGCGGGTCGCAAACTCAATCAATCCGTCGATGTCATCGGCGCCAATCGCAACGTTGGCGACGCCCGGCTCGAGCTCAGTGCCAGCATTGCCTGGGGCAACATAGATTTGTCGGTCGGCGCCGTGCTGGGCGAGCTGCCACGCCAGCGCATGCTCCCGACCACCGCTGCCGACAACGAGGATATTCATTTAGTGACGGAAATGCCGCATACCGGTGAGCACCATGGCGAGTCCGTGTTCATTGGCCGCCGCAATAACTTCGTCGTCGCGCTTTGAGCCGCCCGGCTGGATTACCGCGCGAATGCTGTGTTCGGCCGCCGCGTCGATACCGTCACGGAACGGGAAGAACGCGTCTGAGGCAAGCACCGATCCGGCAAGGTCTAACGACTCATCGGCCGCTTTGATCGCGGCGATACGCGTCGAATAGACGCGGCTCATCTGTCCGGCGCCGATGCCGAGCGTTGCATTATCGCGGCAAAAGACGATCGCGTTCGACTTCACGTACTTGACGACCTTCCAAGCGAACAGCAGATCGCACAATTCATCGGCGTCCGGTCTTCGCTCGGTGACAACGCGCAGGTCCTCCTCGTCGATGACGCCGTCGTCGCGATCCTGCACGAGAATGCCGCCGGAGACTTTTTTCAGCTCGAACGGTTGGTCGCGGCGCTCGTCGAGCGCGCCAACTTCGAATACCCGAAGATTGGTTTTGCGCTCCAGCGTGTGGCGCGCACCGTTGTTGACCGCAGGAGCAATCAACACCTCCACGAACTGGCGATCGACAATCGCTCGCGCGGTTTCGTCGTCGAGTTCGCAATTAAACGCGATGATGCCGCCGAATGCGGACGTCGGATCGGTGCGATAGGCAAGCTCGTAGGCCGCCAACGCCGACATCGCTGTTGCAACGCCGCATGGATTGGCGTGTTTGACGATGACGCATGCGGGCGTATCGAATTGCCGCACGCACTCGAGGGCCGCGTCGGCGTCGGCGAGATTGTTGTACGACAGCGGTTTGCCTTGCAGCAGTTTGGCGCCGGCAAGAGTGCCGCTCTGCACGCCAGGGTCGCGAAACAGCTTCGCCGACTGGTGCGGATTTTCGCCGTAACGCAGCGCGCTGGCTTCCCGCGCCGTTACCGCGAGCGGCGTGCCGTCGGGAGCGCCGCCCTGATGCTCGAACAGGTATTGGCTGATCACCGTGTCGTAGAACGCCGTGTGGCGAAAGGCCTTGGCCGCAAGCTCGGCGCGTAACGCCTCGCTCGGTGCGCCGTTCGTGTAAGCGGCAACGACCCGTTCGTAATCGTCGGGATCGACGACCACCGTGACCGACGCATGGTTTTTGGCGGCCGCGCGAATCATCGCTGGCCCGCCGATGTCGATATTCTCAATCGCCTCGACATAGCTGGCGTCCGACCGCGCGATCGTCTGCTCAAACGGGTACAGATTAACGACGACGAGATCGATGGGCGCGATGGCGTGCTCGTTCATGACGGCCTCATCGACGCCGCGACGACCGAGAATGCCGCCGTGGATGGCCGGATGCAGCGTCTTGACGCGCCCGTCCATAATTTCCGGGAAATCGGTTACGCCGGAAACGTCCGCGACGTCGAGTCCCGCGTTGGCCAGTGCACGCGCACTGCCACCGGTGGAGATGATCTCGAAACCCGCGGCGATAAGCGCTCGACCAAGATCGACGAGTCCGTCTTTGTTGGAGACGCTGACCAGTGCGCGTCGTGCGACGTTCATGGCCGTCGGGTCAGCGTTGTTCTAAGAGCGAGTACTGCTGCAGCTTCTTGCGCAGGGTGCCGCGGTTGATACCGAGCACTTCGGCCGCTCGGCTTTGGTTACCCCCGGTGTATTGCATCACGCTGCGAAACAGCGGTTTTTCAACCTCGCACAGCACGATCTCATACAGTCCGTTCGGGTTGTGTCCGTTCAGGGTATTGAAATACTGCTTTAGCGCTTCTTCGGTCAGTTTTCCGAGAGGTTTGTTCTTTTTGCCGGTCTTCGGTTTTTTCTTTGCCACTTTTGTACGTGCCCGAGTTCGTTCCGTCTATTGCTAACGAGTGGCGTACTCCCGTCCGCTCGTCGTCAGTGCTGAGTCATCCACCCAGTTTGTGTTGCACAAAAACGATCGAGTTATCTCAAACTGCAGCGAACTGGATTCTGCTCGCACGACAGCGCGTCTAAACGCGAGTCCGTCGGTCAGGTTTTCGCAGTAGGCGATCAGGTGTTTGCGCGCCACTCGAACACCGGTTTGTTCCCCATAAAACCGGTACATGTCGTCGAGGTGGCCGAGGATAATATCACGGACTTCAGCGATAGGAAGGGATGCACAAACACGACCTTTCTGCAAATAGGATTGCACGTTACGAAATAACCATGGCGCGCCTTTTGCAGCACGACCAATCATGACGCCGGCTGCTCCGGTTGCCTGCAAAACTTCAAGTGCCTTCTGCGGAGTTGTTATGTCGCCGTTTGCAAACACCGGTATGTCAACGGCATCGACGGCTTGCGCAATGTGCGCAAATTCAGCGTTGCCATTGAACCGGCACGCGCGTGTGCGACCGTGAATAGCGAGTGCCGCAATGCCGGTGCGTTCCGCTAAACGCGCAATGCGAACGATGTTGCGATGGTCGCGGTCCCAACCGGTTCGGGTTTTCAGCGTTACCGGAATGGCTACGGCGCCGACCACGGCATCGAGGATGCGGGCGACTTCATCTTCGTCGCGCAGCAGCGCGGAACCGGCCAGCTTTCGACAGACCTTTTTGGCGGGGCAGCCCATGTTGATGTCGATCACGTCAGCGCCCATGCGTTCTAACGCTGCCGCCGCTTGCGCCATCGGCTCGGCGTCGGCGCCGGCGATTTGCACGACTCGCAGCCCGCTTTCCTGGTCGAACGCGAGACGCTGTCTTGACTTACGCGACTGCCAAAGACGGGTGTCCGCGGTAGTCATTTCCGAGGCTGCCAGGGCTGCGCCGAAGCGCCGTACCAAGCGTCGAAACGGCGGATCGGTAATGCCGGCCATTGGCGCCATGACGACACGGCCGCCGAGCCGGTGCGGACCGATAGCTGGTGTGTCGTTGCAAGCTTGTGGCAGCGTTACGGCGACCATCGCGGCGTTCGTGAAAAAAATCGGGAGCGGGAGCTTACCAATTTGGCCAGCGGTCGTGCGACCGCACGCTACCAATCAACGACTTGCTGGTCGATTTTGATGATCGCGGCGAGGACGCGCGCGACGGCGACGATTTTTTTCCGAACCGGGTTGCTGGGATCGTCGAAGGCCGGGCTGTAGCGCATCACAAGGTCGCCGGCGCGGAAGCGCAAAAAGCTCATCCAGCGGTCGTTGGCGCCGAACTCCGCCTCGAGCTCGCCGTGCTCGATCACGATGCGTTCGCCGGTGGTAGGGTTGATAGCGACATGTGGCTCGGTACGTCGGCGTAAGTCGTTGTCGTTTGCCACCAATTGCTCCCACTCGACGCGCTCGATGGTTAGGGCCGAGGGTCGTCCGTGACGATCGATCGACCGCGTTACGATGACAGTGAGAGCCACGCGTCTAGCATCCGCTATTGCAGGCCAGGCGTCCGTCCGTGCGTGCGAAGCAAACCTCGAGTTCGTAACCGGATGCTTCCGGGCCCGGATCACGCAGCAACGCTTGCACGTCAAAGTGCTCGCCGGGTGCGATTCGATCGCCCGGCGCACGGTCGATCATGTAGCGTTCGGCCTCGAGCAGTCGATGCGCGAGCGGTGTATTGCCGGCGCCGTTGTCGAAACGACCGAGCAGCGTGACATGCAGAATCGGGTAGGGCAGCGGTTGGCTGCCGCGATTGCGAACGCGCCCAACGATACGCATTGCGTTGTCGGCGGCGCTGGCATCGCGCTGTTCGAAGCACAGCTCGCGCACATCCCAGGCCGGCGCTAGCGAATCGCCGTACACGGTTTCGTAAAGCGGATTCAAGCTGCCCAGCGTTGCTAGTTCGGCGCGGTACTGATGCAGCGCCTGGAACACCAGCGCGAGTGCAAGCAGCGCCGCCGCTACGCCACCGTAACGCGACCATATCGTCGGCGGGCGCTCTTCCGGTCGAAGACCGATGGCCGTTTCAAAGATCTGGTCCGGATCTTTATCGAGGCTGGTCGCCGTCTCGATCGCAGCCGCCGGCTCCATGACCTCACCCGCGCCGTCGTCGTGCTCGGGCAGCATGGTTTCGTTAACGAAAATGCCGGACGTGTCGACTTCCTCGTCGTCGTCGCCGGTCGCGGCAGACGCCGTGGCCGATGTCGGTTCAGCTGTCTCAGCCGCGGCTTCGTCGGCCTCGGTCGATTCGACGTCGGCCTCATCGAGCACGTAGTTGTCGATGACCGCTTCCACGAACGCGTCGTCCGCTGGCAGGAAATCGGATTCGGAGACGGCAAATTCCCGCATGATCTCGTCGTCAGACGGCTCCGGCAGTCCGGAACCGGCAACGACCGCGTCATCGCCGGTCGATGCGTCGCTCGCGTCGGCGTCAATCGGATCGATGTCGGCGGAGTCGCTGACTGCATCAAGAACCGCCTCGCCGCTCTCGGTGACGTCCGTCGACAGCAAAGCCTCTTCGGCGCCGTCGGTGGGCGCATTCGTGTCTAACGTCAGCTCGATAATCGGTTCGTCGTCAACGACGATCGCCGGGTCCTCGGTCGAGGCCGTGACGGTGGCGTCGGCCGCTGGGGCAGCGTCGACAGGCGCTTGTTCCGGCGGGTCGGCGTCGTCTGTGGCGACGACGTTTTCGTCAACGTCGGGCAGCGTGTCGATTTCATCGAGCAGCGCCTGCCAGTCGTCGTTGCGTGAGGCCGATGTCGGTTCGGACGTTGCGGGCGTGGGTTCGGATTCGGCCGGCGCCTCAGCTGCCGCTGGCGACTCCGGTTCCTCGGGAGACGCCGGCTCGCTGTCGACCAGTTTCAGCGGGTTCGGAATGGCCTCGAGCGCCAAGGTTTCCGAGTTTCGCGTGTCATCCGACATGTTGGATGCACGTTCGTCGGCCGGCGCGCCAAGCTTTTCCCAAACGTCTGCGTCGTCGGCCGAAACATAGCGCGGCACGACAGCATCGTCACCGCTTGCGGAGCGCGCGTCGCGCGAGGCGACCACGACCCAACCGACGCCCGTTTCGGCAAATTTCTCGGGCTGTTCGCCCACGCGATGCAGCTCTGCATCGAACACGGCACCGCATTCGCCGCAGCGCACGCGTTTGTCGTCTGACTTCAATGTCTGCGGGTCAAACGCAAACACCGTGCCGCATTGCGGGCATTCGACTTCGGCGGTCATCGACGGCGTCCCGACAATAGGACCCAGCCGGCGCGCTGCTCGATCGGTGCCATGTCAAACCACTCGTCATAGCGTGCGGCGAGCGCGTCGGCCTGCGCAGGCAATACCCCGGTCAGCGCAATGCGTCCCTGGGGGCGTGTGCGCGTCGCCAGCGCGGGCGCCATCTCGTCGAGGGTGTTGGCGAGGATGTTTGCGACAACAACGTCGTACGGCTGCTCGGGCGCTGCGGCGCCCAAATGGGTCCTTAATCGTGCAGCAACGCCGTTGATTTCCGCGTTGCGCACACTGGCGTCAACGGCTTGCGGGTCGATGTCGACACCGCACGCGCTGGCCGCGCCGAGCTTCAGCGCGGCGATTGCGAGGATGCCGGAGCCGCAGCCCATGTCGAGTACGTGGCACCCAGCGACCGATTCTTGCTGCAGCCATTCGAGCGCGAGCTCGGTCGTTGTATGGCCGCCGGTACCGAAGGCGAGACCTGGGTCGAGCACGATGCGAATGCGATCGTCGTCCGGCTCGTGCTGATGACTGCCGACGATTCTGAGCCGCGGGCCGACATTGCGCGCGGCAAAGTCACGCAGCCATTCGTTTTGCCAATCGCGTTCGGCAACGGTCTCGCAAGCCATCGCGGCACGCTCGACGCCGTGGCCTTCGAGCGTGCTGCAAAGTGCATCGGTATTCGCGTCGGCGTCAAACATGGCGGTCAGGGTCAATTCCTGCCACAGCGGCGTTTCACCAGGGGCGGGCTCCAGCAACGGCGCATCGCCCGCATCCTCGAGTGTAATCGCAACCGCGCCGAGGTCGATGCAATGCGCCTCGATGGCATCGACGTTCGTGTCGTCGGTACGAATACGGATCTGTTGCCAGACCATAAGCGCTCCTTGGCGCTACAGACCCAGACGTTTCTCCAGATAGTGAATGTCCGTTCCACCGGTGCGAAATGCACCGTGACTGCAGATTTCCTGATGCAGTGGGATATTCGTCTTGATGCCCTCAATGACGATTTCGGACAGTGCACTGTTCATTCGGGCGATGGCGTTTTCGCGGGTCTGGGCAACGACGATCAGCTTGCCGATCATCGAATCATAGAACGGTGGAACCACGTAACCGGTGTACAGGTGCGAGTCGACCCGTACGCCGAGGCCGCCAGGCGGATGCCACAGCCGCACCGGTCCTGGACTTGGCACAAAGCTCTTTGGATCTTCGGCGTTGATGCGGCACTCAATGGCGTGGCCGCGAATCGTTACGTCGTCTTGCGAGTTGGCGAGCGGCTCGCCGGCGGCAATACGGATTTGTTCCTTGACGATGTCGATTCCGGTAATCATCTCGGTTACCGGATGTTCGACCTGGACGCGCGTGTTCATCTCGATGAAGTAGAACTCGCCGTCCTGGTACAAGAACTCAAACGTACCGGCGCCGCGATAACCAATCTCGCGGCACGCCTGCACACAACGTTCGCCAATCGCGCTGCGTACTTCTTCGGAGATGCCCGGTGCCGGTGCTTCTTCCAACACTTTTTGATGGCGGCGCTGCATCGAGCAGTCGCGCTCGCCGAGATGGATCACGTTGCCGTGTGTATCAGCCAGAACCTGAAACTCGATGTGGCGCGGCCGTTCGAGGAATTTTTCCATGTACACGATCGGGTTGCCGAACGCGGCCTGCGCTTCTGCTTGCGTCACGCCAATGGCGTTGATCAACGAGGCTTCGGTTTGGACGACGCGCATACCGCGTCCACCGCCGCCGCCGGCCGCCTTGATAATGACCGGGTAACCAATTTGCCGCGCCAGCGCGATATTGCGCTCGTTGTCATCGTTGAGCGGGCCATCCGAGCCTGGCACGGTTGGAACGCCGGCCTCTTTCATCGCGGCGATGGCGGCCACTTTGTCGCCCATGATGCGAATGTTGTCGGCGCGCGGGCCAATGAATATGAAGCCGGATTCCTCGACGCGTTCGGCGAAATCGGCGTTTTCCGACAAAAAGCCATAGCCGGGGTGGATCGCCACGGCATCGGTGACCTCCGCGGCGCTGATGATCGCCGGCATGTTGAGGTAACTCTCCGTCGACGGCGCCGGCCCGATGCACACGGTTTCGTCCGCCATCAGCACGTGCTTTAAGTTGTAATCCGCGGTCGAGTGAACGGCCACGGTCTTGATGCCCATCTCGCGACAGGCCCGCAGAATGCGCAGCGCGATTTCGCCGCGGTTCGCGATGACAATTTTGTCGAGCATGGGCTCAGTCGCCGGCGCGCTGGTCGATCACGAACAGCGTCTGCCCGAACTCGACCGGGTCGCCGTTTTGGCTGCGGATCGATTTCACGACGCCAGCGACATCGGCTTCAATCGGGTTCATCATTTTCATCGCCTCGATAATGCACAGCGTATCGCCGGCGTCGATGCGATCACCGACCTGCACGAACGGTGGGCTGTCCGGCGACGATGCCGCATAGAACGTGCCCACCATTGGCGACGTGACTTCATGGCCTTCGTCTTCCGCACTCGCGGCCGGTGCCGGCGCTGCTGCGGCGGGCGCAGCAGCCGGTGCGACCGGCGCCGCGGCGGCAACTGCGGCCGGCGGCGGCGGTGCGTAGACCGGCGGTGCCGACACGTTGCCCGGATATCGACTGATGCGCACCGAATCGTCGCCCTCGGATATCTCGATCTCTGCAACGCCGGACTCTTCCAGCAGCTCGATCAGTTTTTTGACTTTGCGTATATCCATAGCAGGGCTCTCATGCAGGCATTCGGAGACGAGCGAGGGCGGCGGTCAGGGCCAGTTCGTAGCCGATGGCGCCGCAGCCAACGATCACGCCGGCGGCAACGTCGCTCAAGTAGCTGATTTCGCGAAACGGTTCGCGTGCGAAGACATTCGAGATGTGGATCTCGTAGAACGGCAAACCGACACCGACAAACGCGTCGCGCAGCGCAATGCTGGTGTGGGTGAACGCGCCAGGGTTGATCAAGATCGCGTCGGTACCGTCGTCGGCGGCCGCGTGCACACGGTCGATGAGCACGTGTTCGGCGTTGGACTGCAGTGCCGTCAGACGGGCGCCTAGCGACGCGGCCGTCGATTCCAGCGCAGTGACGATGTCAGCCAGCGAATCCCGACCGTAGACCTCGGGTTCGCGGCGCCCCAACAGGTTCAGATTCGGACCGTTGAGAAGAAGGATAGAGGCTGTTTCGTCCACGAACTTGGCAAATTCGCCGAAGATCGGGCCATACTAGCGCCATAAACCAAAATATCAACAAGCCTAGCGGCGTGGCCTGCCGGCCGTACTCAGTGATTGGCGATTTGCTCGCGCGCCGTGTCGACGTCCAACTCGCCGCTGGCCAGCGCGGCGAGCTGCGGCAGCATCGCGTCGAGCTGCTCTCGTTTCAGCTCGCCGGCGTGGGCGTAGATCAGTTGACGGTCCGGTGCAACCACCAGCGTCAACGGCAAGCCGATGAAATCGAGGCCAAAGTCGCTGACGATCGAGTCGGCACCCGGTTCGGCGATGACAATCGGATAGTTAAAGCCGGTGTCGGCGGCATACGCGCTAACCGCGCCTGCTTCGTCGACGGCGAGGCCGACGACGTCAATGCCGGTCGCCGTATGCTCGTCGACCAGTTCTTTCAGCAACGGAATTTCCCGTCGGCACGGCGCGCACCATGTTGCCCAGAAGTTCAGCACGCGCACTCGGCCGTCGGATTCGCTGAGCGTCAGCGTCGAGCCGTCCAGCGCCGGCAACGCAAAGTCGACGGCATCAATATTGGCGGTCGGCACGTCCAACGTTCGCGCACCGCCGTCGCTTGCCGGCAGTCCGGTGCTTTGCTGCAGCACTTTTGAGGCGGCAAAGCCGCCAGCCATAGCGGCGACGACCAAGGCGGCCAGTCCCAGCTTTTTCATGGGTTCGCTCCGTTGTTGTTGTCAGCGCCGCGGTGGCGCTGGATTCAGCTCGAGCCGAAAGCGGCGGCGACGTGCGCCGAAAACTCCGATGGGCCCATTTCGCCCACGACACGGAACCGCGCGTGCTCTTCACCGCGACCGTTGTAGAACACGATACCCGGTGGGCCGAAGAAATCGAAGCGCCCGAGCAGCGCGCGGTCATCGGCGTTGTTTGCCGTGACGTCGGCTTTCAGCAGCAGCGCAGGTGACAACACCTGGCGAACCGCCGTGTCGGAGAACGTGTATTTCTCCATGACTTTGCACTCGACGCACCAGTCTGCGTAAAAGTCGAGCATGACCGGCTGACCGCGATCGCGCGCCGCGGCCAGCTGCGCGTCCAGTTCGGCGACGCTGCGCACGGTGACGAAATCGAGTTGTTGAGTTTCGGCCGCGTCGCCCCCGCCGGTGGCGGCGAAGCTGATCGGCTGCAGTGGGTCGTCGTTGCCGGACAAAGCTCCCAGCAGGAGCGATGCGCCATACACCAAACCCAGGATGCCGAAGGCTTTGGCGGCGCGTCTACCCGCGGTCGACTCGGCGGTCAACGTATCGAGGCCACCGAAATAGATACTCGCGAAGACGGCAATCGTGCCGTACAGCGCCAGCGTAAGCGGTCCTGGCAGCAAGCGGTCGAGGATGTAGACCGCGAGCGCAAGCATGACGAAACCGAAGCCAACTTTGACCGCGACCATCCACGAGCCGGTTTTCGGCATGAACTTGCCGGCCGACGCGCCCACCACGAGGAGCGGCGCGCCCATGCCAATGGACATGACAAACAGCGCTGACGCACCGCGCACGACGTCGCCGCTCTGGCCGATAACCGCGAGGGCGGCGACCAGCGGCGGTGCGACACAGGCCGTCACGATCAGTGACGACAGCACGCCCATGACGAACGCGCCAACGAAAGTACCGGATTCCTGCCGACCGCTGATGGCGGCCAAGCGGCTCTGAATCGATGACGGCATTTGCAGTTCGAATGCGCCGAACATGCTGATGGCGAGCACAACGAAGAGGCCCGCGAACAGCACGAGAATCCACGGTTGCTGGAACACGGCCTGCGCCTGTTGGCCTGCCGCGGCGAACAGCGCCCCGGCGATCGTGTAGGTCAGCGCCATGCCGAGCACGTACGTCAGGGCTAGTGAGAAGCCGCGAACCGGCGTAAGCGTGGCTTTATCGCCGGCGATGATGCCGGTCAGGATCGGGATCATCGGCAACACGCAGGGTGTCAGCGATAGCAAGAGACCGGCGCCAAAGAAGGTAGCGAGCACGACCCACAGGCTGCCCTCGCGAATGATGCGCGCAAAACGATCCTGGGCCGACTCACCGGTGACAGCCGCGGTTGCCGCGTTTGCAGTGATACCGCTCGTTGCGGCAGCGATGCCGCTCGCCGCGAGCCCGGGGCTGCCGCCGTCCATGGTCGGTTCGGCGCCGGCCGGCAGCACGCTGGCTGCCAGGCGCCGCAGATCAATGTCGACGTAGCGCGACGATGGCGGATAGCAGATGCCATCCTCGGCGCAGCCCTGGTAGTTCAGTTTGAGCGAAAATGACGCCGTGGTGTCGTCGGCAAAACTCAGCGTGATCGGATAGAGCGCGTCGTTGTAGTACACGGCGGTGTCGCCAAAGTACTCGTCGTACTTGCTTTTCGCGGGCGGGAAGGCAATGGGTTTTTCGACGTTGACCGGCTCTGCCAGCGATGCGACGTCGAAGCTGTCGCGATACAGGTAATAACCGGGAGCGATCTGCCAGCCGATCTCGACCGTTTGTGCATCGAGTACATCGACGAGCGGGCGAAACGCCTCGTCGGGCGGCAGGAAGTCGCCGCTCGAGCTCGTGACCGGCACGCCGGTGTTGAGCGGTGCCGCTTGCTGTCCGAACACGTCGATGGCGGCGCGGTCGGCGGCTGCTGTGCCGGCACCGCCGGTGCCAGCGGCAATGTCGCGAGTCCAGGTCAGTGGCGGGTAGCAAATGCCGAGATCGGCACAGCCCTGCGACTTAATTTCGAGGGTTGCTGTACCGCCGCCGCTGTAGGGAATGCGCACCGTAAACGCGTCGCGGTAAATGGTTCGCTCGCCGAAAAACTCGTCGGAGTGCGCGAGTCCTTCTGGCAGCTCGGGGGCACCGAGCGTGATGTCGCCGGTCGCGGTGAAACCGAGCTTGTGCTGGTACAGGTAATAGCCAGGTGCCAGCGTCCAGTCGATGCGCAGCGCCGACCCTTCGTCGGTGACTTCGTAGCGGAACGCGTCTTCAGGCTTCAGCGGCTCTTCGACCGCCAGCGCGGCCGGCAGCATGGCCAGCAGGGCAAGGATCAGCGTCGTCAGTTTGGCGAGCGTCGTTCGCATCGTTTCAGGCGTCGTGGTGTACACAAAATGAGACCGTCGATTGTGACCGAGTTCACCGGCTGCGCCCGTGATCGCTCACCCAGTTTGGGACCGACTCCGACCCGTAATTATTTCAAAAAAGTTCGTCGGCCGCCGGCCAACTGGACGCTGCCGACAGCTCCCCAGCGTGTCACTGGTGCGGACAAATGGGCGTTTTCTGGCTCCGTAGGCCTTGAAATCAGCGATTTGCGAACTATTATTGGCACTCCTCGACGGAGAGTGCTAGCAGTTTGCACCTCCCGAGCCAAAATTGTTAACAATTTCAGACACTCACAGGAGACTACCCGATGAAGATTCGTCCTCTTCACGATCGTGTCATCGTCAAGCGCGTGGAAGAAGAGCGCACTTCACCTGGCGGTATCGTCATTCCGGACAGCGCCACCGAGAAGCCGATTCGCGGCAAAGTCATTGCCGTCGGTAACGGCAAGATTCTCGAAAACGGCGAAGTTCGCAAACTCGACCTGAAAAAAGGCGACGTCGTGCTGTTCGGCAAGTACAGCGGCACCGAAGTCAAGGTCGACGGCGAAGAGCTGCTCGTCATGAAAGAAGACGACGTCATGGCGGTTATCGAAGGCAAATAAGCCTTCGCCCGACGTATCCCGATTTAACGATCTTATTGAGATAAGGAAAGAGTCACATGGCTGCTAAAGACGTGCGATTCAGCGACGACGCTCGCCAGAAGATGTTTGCTGGCGTCAACGTTCTCGCGAACGCTGTAAAAGTAACCCTCGGCCCGAAAGGCCGTAACGTCGTTCTCGACAAGAGCTTCGGCGCTCCGACCGTCACCAAAGACGGTGTTTCCGTTGCCAAAGAAATCGAACTCGAAGACAAGTTCGAAAACATGGGCGCGCAGATGGTCAAAGAAGTCGCTTCGCAGACTTCGGACGTTGCCGGTGACGGCACGACGACCGCTACCGTTCTCGCCCAGGCGATTCTTCGCGAAGGTCTGAAAGCGGTTGCCGCTGGCATGAACCCGATGGACCTCAAGCGCGGTATCGACAAAGCCTCAGGCGCCATCGTTGAGCAGCTGAAGAAGCTCTCGAAGCCGTGCAAAGACGACACTGCCATTGCGCAGGTCGGCACGATCTCGGCCAACTCGGACCATGAAATCGGCGAAATCATCGCTGAAGCCATGGACAAGGTCGGCAAAGAAGGCGTCATCACCGTTGAAGAAGGCTCGGGCCTTGCTAACGAACTCGACGTCGTCGAAGGCATGCAGTTCGACCGCGGCTACCTCTCGCCGTACTTCATCAACAACCAGAACTCGCAGAGCGTCGAACTCGACAACCCGCTGATCCTTCTGTTCGACAAGAAAATCTCGAACATCCGCGATCTCTTGCCTCTGCTCGAAGGCGTTGCCAAGTCCAGCCGTCCGCTGGTCATCATCGCCGAAGACGTCGAAGGCGAAGCGCTTGCGACGCTGGTCGTCAACAACATCCGCGGCATCGTCAAAGTTGCTGCCGTGAAAGCACCGGGCTTCGGTGACCGTCGCAAAGCCATGCTGCAGGACATCGCGATCCTGACCGGTGGCCAGGTCATCTCGGAAGAAGTCGGTCTGTCGCTCGAAAAAGCGACGCTGGAAGATCTCGGCGAAGCCAAGAAAATCCAGATCACGAAAGAAAACACGACCGTCATCGACGGCGCTGGTCGTGCCCAGGACATCAAAGGCCGGGTTGCACAGATCAACGCTGAAATCGAAGAGTCGTCGTCGGACTACGACCGCGAAAAACTGCAGGAACGCGTTGCCAAGCTGGCTGGCGGTGTTGCAGTGATCAAAGTCGGCGCGGCGACCGAAGTCGAAATGAAAGAGAAAAAAGCCCGCGTCGAAGACGCGCTGCACGCCACGCGTGCCGCCGTTGAAGAAGGCGTCGTACCGGGCGGTGGCGTTGCACTGATTCGTTCGGTCAACAAGATCGGCAAACTCGAAGGCGACAACGAAGATCAGGACGTTGGTATCAACATCCTGCGTCGCGCCGTCGAAGAGCCGCTGCGTCAGATCGTCAGCAACGCCGGTGGCGATGCATCGGTCGTACTGAACGCCGTTGCCGCTGGCAAAGCCAACACGTACGGCTACAACGCTGCAACGGACGAGTACGGCGACATGATCAAGATGGGTATTCTTGATCCGACGAAAGTGACGCGCTTTGCGCTGCAGAACGCTGCCTCGGTAGCCGGTCTGCTGCTGACGACCGAAGCAATGGTCGCTGAAGCGCCGAAGAAAGAAGAGCCGGCTCCGCCGATGCCGGACATGGGCGGTATGGGCGGCATGATGTAAGGAGCGCGTAGCGCTTAACTTACGTCGCCTCGCGCGACCCAAAGAGCCCCGACGTTTGCGCGTCGGGGCTTTTTTTTTCGACGCAACTTGCGGCCAGGCGGCCCAGCAGCGCAACATCGAGACCATGAAGCCGGAAATCCTCGTCGTACTCGGTATTTTGGTCAGCTTCGTGCTGCTCGAAATTCTCTTTACATCGTTCTTCAAAAAGCCCGGGCAAAAGCGTAGCGACGCGATCGTTGAGATCATCAGTTCCGGTGCTTTGGTGTTAGTGACCCAGCCGCTGGCGTTGGCCGGCGGCGCAACCATTGCGGCGTTTCTGGCACCCGGCTGGGAAGATGCCCTGAAGACCTGGCCGGCGCTCGCCGTGCTCGGACTGTTCCTAGTTTTCGACGACCTGACGCAGTATTGGTGGCATCGGCTGTCACACACGATTCCATGGCTTTACAAGTTGCATCGGCCGCACCACAACGCCGAGTACCTGTCGATTCGCGTCGTCTACCGCAACAACCTGTTCTACTACGCGATGATGCCGGGCCTGTGGTTCTCCGGCGCGCTGATCTTCTTCGGCGGTGGTTGGGTGTACGCGTTCTACATCGTTGTGAAAATGAGCGTCATTTATGGCGCGCATTCCGACGTACGTTGGGACGCGAAGCTCTATCGCATTCCGTGGCTGTCGCCGGTGATGTGGGTCGTCGAGCGCGTTATCTCGACGCCAGCCACGCACAGCGCGCATCATGGAAAGCACAAAGATGACGGCGTGACGTACTACAAAGGCAACTACGGCAACCTGCTGTTCTTTTGGGACGTGCTGTTCGGCACCGCCAAGATCACGCGTCGTTACCCAGAGAAATTTGGCGTCGAGAACCTGCCGCCGACGACGGCTGCTGAGCAGTTGTTCTGGCCCATCGTGCGCGACTCTGCGCCGGTGACCGACGTCGACGCGTCGTCCGTTAGCCGCTGAGCGCTAAAACGGCCACCAGCGCCGCTTCCGTTTGAATCGTAGCAGCACGTAGTCTTCGGGCTCGATGTGCTCAGGCTTGATTTGCCCCTCGAGCACGAAACCGCACAGCTCATCGAACACGGCTTCGCAAAGATCCAGCGGATGGAAGTCGAGCGGATACTCGTCGCCCGGTTCTACGGCCGGTCGTTTGCCCGCGCGGAATGGTTGTTCCGATTTCAGCGGCTCGCCAATGTCCTCGACGATGCCGGTGTCCGGCATTGCGCTGAATGACCGTATGAGCTTTTCGCCATGCCAGATCCCAAACGCAAACCAGTCGACGACGCTGTGCGTCGCGAGCAGATACAGCGTGTCGCCGTACGGTGCGTCGATGAACCGCGGGTCGAGCTTGGATGGGTAATCGATGCCGACGTCCTCGGCGCAAACGACCGTCGTAGCGCCGAAGCAGCCAACGTGCACCGCTTTGCCGCGCGGATCTAAATCGTAAAAGTCGGTTGCGCCGTCAGCAGTAAGTTTGGCTTTGGGGAACAGGGCAGTGGCGATTTCGCTCGAGCGTGCTTGATCCACCGCCGGGTTGGCGCGTAGGTCCGCGACAACATCCCCGTTGGAGTAGAACAGTGCCCAGGCTTTTGCGCCCATCGGTCTTCCCCGTCAGCATCGACGTACCAAGCATAGTCGATTTGATCGTGGCGCCGCCGGAGTGCCCAAAAAGCAAACGGCGCGCCAGTGGCGCGCCGTCGTAGAGCGAACCTGATGGGCCTAGTTACGCAGACGCCGGCGTAGCGCCAAGATTCCTAGTGCGAGCAGTGCCGCACCGCCTAGCGCGCCACCGCCGCCTTCACTGACGAAGACCGTCGGACCGCCGACGATGACTTCATCGCGGAGCTGGTCTTCGAGCGGCAGGTCGAAGAGTTCGAGCGAATCGTTCGGGCCAAACTCGGCAACCAACTGGCCGTCGAAGGTGTCGTACAGCTCGATCAGGATGTCGTACGAGCCCGATGGGTAGCCCGTCAATAGGTCGATGTCGACGAAGTACTCATCGCCTTCGCCCGCGCCGAATATGCGGAACACTTCGGTTTCGACGACTTCGTTCCACGGCCCGCCTTCGAGCGAGAGATAAATAACCGCAAAAACGTCGGCCTCGGTGAAAACGGTGTCCGCGTCGAAGTCGAGTTCCACCCGCGTAAAGAAACCATCCAGGTCTTCGTCAAAAAATATGTTGACGAAGGCCTCGAATATCCAAAAGTCCTGGTTGATCGCCGCCAGCGGCGCAGCGCGACCTTTTTCGGTCCGCGTGCGCGGTCCCTGGGTCCGTAAGGCTTGTGGCGAACTCTTCAGCGACGTTGTCCCAGCATCGCTCGATCGCGAGCCTTGTTCGACGAACACCTCGCGCTCGACCGCGGCGGTCGATTCCGCATTGGCGGTATCCGCTGACTGGGCACTAGCCGCTGATGCCAGTATCGCCAGCGCAATGCCGGCGAGCAGCGACGAGAATTTGGTGTTCATGGCGATGTCTCCACGGTGATCCGTGGTGCCATTAGACGATAGCGGCTCTGAATGCTCGCTTAACGAGCCGGTCAGGCAGGGTTCAGGCTCGCGCTTCGCGGTACGCGGCGACGCTTACGAGACAGGTATCGAACGCTCAAGAGCGCCGCAAGAATGGCGGCATAGATGAGCGGTTCGGTGATGTCTTTTTTCACCTGCCACCAGAAGTGCCAGACGCCGAGGATGGCCGCCGGGTAAATGCCGTAGTGCAGCTGCTGCCAGCGTTTGCCGAGCGCCCGCCGCGCCGCGAGCGGCGATGTGGCGGCCAGTGCCAACAGAATTAGCAGCCCCGCAAAACCAACGGTTATGTATGGCCGCTCGAGCACGTCTTCGAGGATGTAGGCGAGGTTGGCACTCTGATCGAGCACCGCGTACACCGCGAAATGCAGGCTTATGTAAAACGCGGCAAACAACCCGATCATGCGCCGGAACCGGACCAGGTCATTGAGCCCCGTGGCTTTGCGCAGCGGCGTAATCGCAAGCGTCAACAGCAGAATGCGAAGGCCCCACTCGCCGAACAAGTCGAGCAGGGTTTCGGAGGCGTTGAAGCCGAGCCCACCAAAGTAGCCGGCCGCCAGCAGCGCCGCATAGCCAAAAGGCGCGAGGCCCGCGGCGAACACCAGCGGTTTTGCAACCCAGCGAATGAAGAGCTGACGGCTCATGGTGTTCTAGAAGTTTTTCCTGAGATCGAGACCTTGATAAAGGTCTGCCACCTGATCGGCGTAACCGTTGAACGGCAGCGTCGGAATGCGATCGGTGAACAGCTCTGCACCGATGCGCTTCTCGCGCGCCTGACTCCAGCGCGGGTGATCGACCGCCGGATTGACGTTGGCGTAAAAACCGTACTCGCGCGGATTCGAGACATTCCATGACGTCGACGGTTGGCTTTCTGTGAACTCCATGCTGACGATCGATTTGATGCTTTTGAAACCGTACTTCCACGGCACCATTAGCCGCAGCGGCGCGCCGTTCTGATTGGGCAACACTTCGCCATAGACCCCGACAACCATCAACGCGAGCGGGTGCGTCGCCTCGGCAATGGTGAGGCCTTCTTGGTACGGCCAGGCGAGTACGCGCGAGCGCTGCCCCGGCATGCGCTGCGGGTCATACAGTGTCTTGAAATGCACATACTTCGCGTTCGAACGTGGCTTGAACTGTTTGACGATGTCGGCGAGCGGAATGCCGACCCAAGGCACGATCATCGACCACGCCTCAACACAGCGGAATCGATAAATGCGTTCTTCGAGCGTGTGCGGTTTGACGAAATCCTCGAGATCGAACGTGCCGGTCACGTCCGCTTCGCCCGACACGGTAATCGACCAGGGTCGAGCCTCGAACTTCTTCGAGTACCGAACCGGATCGCCTTTGCCGGTGCCGAACTCGTAGAAGTTGTTGTAGTTCGTGACTTCCTCGTAGGTATTGGGGGTCTCATCCGTCGACAAATCGCTTTTGACGATACCCGGTAGTCGCGCACCGCGCTCCGCCGGAACGACCGCCGCGAGCGACGACGACGCGGTACCCAGGGTGCCCGCAGCGATTGCCGCTTTGACGATCTGGCGGCGGTTGGCATAGACGCGCTCGGGCGTGATTTCCGACGAGCGAATCGATGGCTTATGGCGAATTAGCATGCGTGGCTCCTGCAGGTGCCCGTATTTGCGGGTCTTTTTCGCATATGTGATGCGATAGACCTGTGAAGTTGACCTTTTATTACACGAAAAATCGTCTTTAGACGCGGTCGAACTTCGCCGTTTCGACGCGTTCCAAATACCTACGGATGGCCGATTTCGCGCTTGAAATCGGCAAGCATCGCCAGCATCTCGGGCCTATGAGTGAATCTACGAGCATTTCCGGCGACAAGATCCTGAGCCTGGTCGGCGACCGCGCCGTCCCGGACCAAGGCCTTACCGTAGACATTATTGCCGACGTCATTTGTCCGTGGAGCCGCATTGGCGTCCAGCGTCTGCTGACGGCCATCGAATCCGTGCACGGTCCGGCAGAGCTACGGTGGTTTCCGTTTCAGCTCAATCCCGACATGGCGCCAGACGGTATGGCGCTCGAGCACTACCTCACCTCACGCTTCGGCGATCCGAAAGCCGTGGAGCCGGCGCTGCTCGAACTGACCAAACTGGCAGCACGCGAAGGCGCGACGATGCGCTTCGATCGAATTACGCGCGTGCCGAACACCTTCGATGCGCACTGTCTGCTGCATCAAGCAGCCGATGCCGGCGTACAGACGGAGCTCGCGCTGGCGTTTTTCAACGCGTACTACGAGCAAGGCGACGATCTCGGCGATCCGACCGTGCTGCGCCGCATTGCCGATCTCAACGGATTGGACAAGGCAACGATTGACGCGGCGTTCGAGGACGAGCGCCTGCGCACCGTTGTGCGCGCCAATGAAGCGATGGCCAGAAACGCAGGCGTTGCCGGCGTGCCCAACTTTCTCGTCAACCAGCGCGTGTTCGTGGTTGGTGCACAGGAGCACGACCAGCTCGTCGGCGCCATCGATCGCGCATTGTTCGGTGATCTCGGCGACGAATCCGAAACGCCCGTAATGCACTAGGGATTATCCCTAGGATTTCCGTCAGCGCTGTCCATTGACGGCGCTCGGCAGCGCCCCTTACCCTGAACCGAAAAGCTGCCCGGCGGTCGTGCGCCGCGGCCGCGATAGGGGACGGGGCAATGACCATTTCAACTGTAGCGCTGCTGCGCTGGATCCACATTCTCGCCATGGTGTATTGGCTGGGCGGCGAGTGGGGCGTTTTTCAATCGTCGTACAACGTCGTCAACCGCAAGCTGTCGCTCGAAGAGCGGCGTCGGCACATGGAGACGGCCTACCGAATCGACATCCTGGCGCGCACCGGCATTATTTTGTTGTTGCCACTCGGCTTGCACCTCGGCCACTTGTGGAACGTGCAGCCGTACGGCGGGCCGTGGTTGGTCGGTATTTGGGTGGCGACGGCGGTGTGGCTGAGTATCACGTGGGCGGCATTCGTTTACCGCGAAACCGACACCGGCATCCGCTTGACGAAAATCGACGAGGCGATTCGCTTCGTGTTGATTCCGCTGCTATTGATCGCGGCCATTTCATCGCTGCTCGGCCACGGACCGTTTATTGCGGCACCTGGGCTGTACTGGTACTCGACCAAGATTCTGATCTACGCGCTGCTGCTCGTGATCGGCCTTTACTTGCGCTTCGTCATGCGCGAATGGACGACGCTCTTCCGCGTGCTCGCGGCCGACCCGAACGACGCGATCGCCGAGGGCAAGCTCGAGCGCTCGATCAGCCGCGCGCGCATGATGGCCTACGTATACTGGATCGGCATCGCCAGCGTTGCGTTTCTCGGGGCGACGAAGGCGATTTAGCCAGCTGCGAGCGAAGCGCAGACCACGCTCATCTCTTCTGCGGTGTTGTATACATGCGGCGAAAGACGCAGCGTCTGACCGCGGGTGTCAAAGCGCGCACCGGTTGTTTTGAGTGCCTCGACGACGGACGTGAAGCTTGTGTCCGTGACGGTGATGCACGCTGTGCCGCCGGCGTTCGCGAGCGGCGGATGCGAAAAACGCTCGGCTGGCAGGTCGACAACCAGCGCTTCGAGCAAATTAAGGTTATGCGCGCGTATCGCGTCGACGCCGGTTTCACGCGCGACACGGATCGATTCGGCTGCAATTGCGTACGGCGCAACGCTCGGCGTGCCGCCCCAAAATTTCAGCGCGTCCGGCGCGTAGCGAAAGTCGCGAATGTCCCATTCGAATGGGTCTTCGTGCGAGAACCAGCCGACGTCGATCGGCCGCAGCATGTCGTTGAGGTCGGCGCGGATCCACAGAAAGCCAGCGCCCGGCCCGCCGCAAAGCCATTTGACGCACGACCCGAGCGCGACATCCGGCTGCCAGGTCGCAAGATCGATCGGCAGGACGCCCACGCTTTGCGCGATGTCGACGATGCTCAAGATGTCGTGACGACGTGCGAGACTTATGAGCTCCGCCACCGGGCTCGCGATGCCCGTGTTGGAATGCACGTGCGTTATCAACAGTGCGGCGACGCTGTCGTCGATGTGGCGTTCCCAAACGTCTGGGTCGTCAGCCGGCAAGGCCTCGTCGATCAGGCGCGGTTCGAAGCCCAGCGATGCGAGGGCTTTGACGGCAAAGCCGAGCGATGGAAACGCGCTCGCATGCATCAGCACGCGACGGGTCTTGTGCGCTGCTGGTAGCGCCGTCAGAAACTTAACCAACGCCGACGACAGATTCGCCTGCGGGCAGAATTCGCCGGCGCGCGCGTTCAGCAGCAAGCTCAATTCGTCACGAAACCGGTTCACCGCGTCGAGCCACGGTCCCCACGCGTCACCGCCGGCGGCGACCCACGGCTGAACAAAATGGGTATCCAGTGCATCACGACTCGACTTTGGCAGGCAGCCAACGGAGTGGCTCAGCAAATAAATGCCCTCCGGGACGTAGTAACGCTCGCGCGCCTCGGTCATTGACGCTTAGCAAGCCACGCGCTTAGAGCGGCGCCAACCTCGTCGGGATACTCGAGGTGCGCCCAGTGGCCGCATTGATCGAGTGTCAGAGTCTCGAGCTCATCGATGTGCGCGCGCATGGCAAGCACATGCCTCGGATCGATCAGCACGTCGTCGACGGCCTCGATGAAAAGCGTCGGTACGTCGATGCGCTGTGGTATGTCTTTCGTGAGGTGCCAATTCAGCGACCAATTGCGGTACCAGTTGATCGCCGGCGTAAAACCGGTGCGGGCGAACGCGCTGACACGTTCGTCGAGTTCTGAGTCGCTCAACAGGTCAGCGCCCGGCAGCTCGTTCTTCTCGAACTCGCGGATCATCGAGAACGGCACGGACTTGCCGCCGGTCATCGCATCGAAGGCGGCGCGCGTGACCGGCAGGCGGCGATACATGGCGCGGAGGTAGCGCTGCGGATTGCTGGCAAACAGGCTGTCGGCGGTATCGCCGTTGTTGAAATCAACCACGTAGTGCGCATCGCCGAAGTAGCGTCGCAACCCGTCCAGCGGATCGAACGGCGGCCGTGGGTAGAACGGCACATTCAGCGCCGCGAGAGCGTTTACGCGTTCGCGGCGCTGTAAGGCGTATTGCCAAAGCAGTAGCGCGCCCCAGTCATGACCGACGAAGGCCGCGCGATCGGCTGCCAGCGCATCGAGCAAGCCGTCGAGATCGCCGATCAAGCGGTCAACGGCGTAATCGCGTACGTCGGCCGGGCAATCGGAGCCGCCGTAACCGCGCATGTCCGGCGCGGCGACGCGGTAGCCGGCGTCGACCAGCGTCGGCAGAAGCTGGCGCCAGGTCGCCGCGATATCCGGGAAGCCGTGCAGCAGCACGACCAGCGGTCCGTCGCCGGCCACGTGCACAGCGAGCGAGACGCCGCCAACATCGATCCGCGAAGGCTGTGGCCAGCCGTCTTGCATGGCTACAGGATCGTCAGCTCGTCGAGCAGCGCGTTGGCTTTGTAAACCTCGTCCAGCGCCTCCAGCATGATGGATGCGTGGACGCTAACCGTACGATTGCGCGTGCCATCGTAAAAGTACGCGCCGGGAATCGCGTGGATGTTGCCGTCAAACACGAGGCCGACCAGTTCGCCGGCGGCGTTGGTGAGCGAGCTGCCCGAGTTGCCACCGATGACATCATTACTGGTGGCAAGGTTGAAGCGCGTGTCGGCGTCGACCGTTGTCTGTTGCCAGCTCTGCGGCAGCGCAAACGGTGCGGCGCCAGTCACGCGCGGCGCCAATTCGGCATACGTCGTGTACGGGTCGATGTTTTTGTCGCCTTCCTGCCAGCCGCGCACTGAGCCATAGCTGACGCGGAGACTAAACGTGGCGTCCGGGTAGGAGTCGGTGCCGTAGAGCGCAAAGCGGGTTAGCGCGAGCGTCGTTTCCGCCGCGAGTATCGGTGCCTGCACGGTGTCGTCGTAGCGCTTGCGTAGCGCCCGCGCTTCGGGATCGACCGCCAGAGCCAATTGAATCAGCGGGTCGTCAGACGCCTCGATTGCCTCGAGGCCGCCGTCCCACAGAGCTTTGCGCGCGGCTGGGTCGGTCAGCGATGTACCGTCGATGAGCTGCGCCGCCAGTTCTTGCGGCCCGTTCCTGCGCAGCACGAGCTGAACGAACTCATCGTCAGGGCCCAACCGTTCGAGCAGCTTTTCGAGCCCGAAACCGAGCCGCAGTTTTTCGAGATCGGTGTTGATTGGCCGTGGCGCGAGCACGCGCTGGCCGAGCTTGTCGAGGGCCTGATCGGTGTACGCACGCAGGCGTTTCTCTTCCGGCTTTTCGCGCTCGGCCGCGGCTCGCACCAGTGCCTTGGCGTAATAGAAGAGGTTGCCGTCAAAGCCCTTGCGCGACTCGATCAGCGTGTAGCGGTCAAAAATGATTCGATAGCTATCGACGGCAGCGGCGACCTGAGCCTCGACGCCGTCGAGTTTCTCGCCGAGACCCTCGTTGGCGAGCGCGGCTTTGCGAAGGGCGGCTTCCTGCTCGCGCTTGACCGCCACGTTGCGTTCGTCGCCGAGCGCACGCAGTCGCTGACGATAAACCTTCAGGCGGTTTTCGATGCTCTTGATAACCGGTTCGGCCGAGCGCCTCGCATCTTCGCCGGTCAACGCAAACTGGCGCAGCCGACCGCGCAGCTCGGCGTTGTATTCGAGATCGGACGGCAGCACGGTATCGCGCAGCACCTGCCAGTGGTTCGACGTCTTCAACCGATCGGTGCGGCCTGGGTGGCCGGTGATGAACACCGCCTCGCCCGGCTGTGCGCCGGCGCGACGAATCGGTAAATGGGCCGGTGACTCGGCCGGCGCATCGCCGTCCCAGGCGCGCAGCAGCGCCATGTCGAGACACCAACGCGGGAAATTAAAATTGTCGGGGTCGCCACCGAACGATGCAATGGCTTGCTCGGGCGCAAACACCAGCCGCACGTCGCGGAAACGGCGGTAGCGATACATAAATACCTGACCGCCGTGGTACAGCGTCACCGCCTCGCACGCGAGGCCGTCGGCGGCGTTTTGTTCGCGGCACTCGTTTTCGAAACGCGTCAACGTGGACTTGCGAACTTGATTGGCCTCTTCGACGTCGAGACCCTCGATGGCCGTAGCGACCCGCGCCGTAATGTCGTCGGCGCCCACCAACACGGAGACTTGCTCGCCGTTGCACGCGAGCTCTTCGTCGCGAGATTTGGCGAGAAAGCCGTCGCGGCGTCGATTATTGGTCTCATCGGTCCATTGCGTGAGGCAGCGCTGGATGCAGTGATGGTTGGTGAGGATCAAACCGTCAGGCGAGACAAATGACCCCGTGCAGCCACCCTCGATACGTACGGTCGCGAGCGACAGCCGGCCGAGCGCCGCGTTGTCCAAAGTCGCTCCATAGGCGTCTTTGACGCGCTGGGTCGGGAAGTTGTCGAGGGTCCACATGCCCTCATCGGCATGCAGCGGCGCGGCCAGGAGTGCGGCGCCACAGATCAGGCCCGCGGCACGGTCGAGTCGGAAAATCGAAGTCATGATGCGTTACGGAGCGGCCCAGGCGGGCTTTGCTTTCGCGTTGAGGAGCGCCAAGGGTGCCGTGCCCCGGTGACGGTTTTCAAGCCCGGATCGTTCTGCTAGCGTTCCGCACCTAGGCAATGAACGGGACGAGTAACGCGGCCGCTGCTGCCCAGCGAGCGAGGGACGGTGAGAGCCTCGCGAGTAAGCTGCGCGAAAATCACCCGCGAGCCGCCGGCTGAAAGGTATTTGCCGATTAAGCTGGCCGACTGGTTCTCGACAGTGGACCGGAGTCGATTCGACTCACCGAGGTCGGTGCCGTGAGGCGCCGACGGGCGCCGGGTGGTACCGCGCTTGATGACGATCATCAATCGCCCCGGGCATACGTATGTATGCCCGGGGTTTTTTGTGTTTGGGAAGACGAACGATGTTTAAGGAAGTTGCGGCGCGCTACGACGGGCCGACACTGGAGGCGGCAATTCTCGAGTTCTGGCGCGAGCAGAACATTTTCGAGCGCTCGATCGATGCCGCTGAGGGTCGGCCGCTGTGGAGCTTCAACGAAGGTCCGCCGACGGCGAACGGCAAGCCGGGCATTCATCACGTGCTAGCCCGCACGTTTAAAGACATCTACCCGCGCTACAAAACGATGCAGGGCTACTACGTGCCGCGCAAAGCCGGCTGGGACACCCACGGTCTGCCGGTCGAGCACGGCATCGAAAAAGAACTCGGCATCTTCGACAAAAAAGAAATCGAAGCGAAAGTCGGTATCGACGAGTTTACGCGGCGCTGCCGCGAGTCGGTCATGCGCTACATCCGCGACTGGGAGCAGATGACCGAGCGGATGGGTTTCTGGGTCGATCTCGACGAGGCGTACTACACGCTCAGCAACGATTACATCGAATCCGTCTGGTCGCTGCTGAAGGCCATCTGGGATCAGGGGCGCATCTATCGCGGCTACAAAGTCGTGCCATACGATCCGCGGATCGGCGCGACGCTGTCGTCGCACGAACTCGCGCAGGGCTATCGTGAAGTCGAAGACCCATCGATCTTCGTCAAGTTTCCGCTGCGCGATCGCGCCGACACGTACTTCCTGGTGTGGACGACGACGCCGTGGACGCTGCCGTCCAACCTAGCGCTCGCCGTGCACAACGAGGTTGACTACGTCACCGTCGAACACAACGGTGAGCAGCTCATCGTTGCCGATGCATTGGTCGGTGCGGTGTTTGGCGACGCGGCGCCGGCGGTGATCGAGCGTCACAAAGGACGTGAGCTGGTCGGCACGCGCTATCGCCGGCTGTTCGATGATCTTGCGGTCGACTCCGACGCAGCGTTTCAAGTGTTCCATGCCGACTTTGTCAGTACGGAGGATGGTACCGGTATCGTTCACACCGCGCCGGCGTACGGCGTCGACGATTTGGCCCTCGGCCAGGAGCACGGCTTGCCGGTGGTTCACGGCGTTGGCCTCGACGGTCATTTCAAAGACGACGTCAAACTCGTCGCCGGGCTGTTTTTCAAGGACGCCGATCCATTCATTACCAAAAACCTGACCGAGCGCGGACTCATGTTTCGCGCGGGACGGTATTTGCACAACTACCCGTTCGGTTGGCGCACCGGCGATCCGATCATCTACTACGCGAAGAACGCGTGGTACATACGCACGACCGGCGTTAAAGATCGGATGGTCGAGCTGAACAAGACCATTAACTGGGTACCGTCGACCATTCGCGATGGCCGCTTCGGCAACTGGTTGGAAAACAATATCGATTGGGCGCTGTCACGCGAACGCTTTTGGGGTACGCCGCTGCCGGTCTGGACCGACGGCGACGGCAACTATCGCTGCATCGGCGCGCTGCAGGAGCTCGAAGCGCTGGTCGGCCGCTCGCTCAGCGAGCTCGACCTGCATCGCCCGGCCGTCGACGAGATCACGTTCGAGGCGGACGGTAAGACCTGGCGTCGCGTGCCGGAAGTCATCGACTGCTGGTTCGATTCCGGCGCAATGAGCTATGCGCAATGGCATTACCCGTTCGAGAACCGGGACATCTTCGACGAACACTTCCCGGCCGACTACATTTGCGAAGCGATCGATCAGACCCGCGGCTGGTTCTATACCCTGCACGCCATCGCGACGATGGTTTCGGACTCGGTCGCCTACAAGAACGTCGTTTGCCTATCGCACATCGTCGACGCGGACGGCAAAAAGATGTCGAAGTCGCTCGGCAACATCCTCGACCCGTATGCGGTGTTCGACACGGTCGGTGCCGATGCGCTGCGGTGGTATTTCCTCGCACGCGTGGCGCCTGATGTCCAAAAACGAATCTCGGTCGAGATCGTCGCGGACGTTGCGAGTTCGTTTATCAACACGTTCTGGAATACGTACGGGTTTTTCGTGCTGTACGCGCGGCTCGACGACGTCGATCTCGACAATGTCGTGCCGTTAGCGAAACGCCCCGAAATCGATCGCTGGGCGCTGGCCTTGCTCGAGGCAACGGCGCGCAAGGTCACGGCCGCGCTCGACGTGTTCGATGCGCGGGCGGCCGGCGAGGCGATCGAGAGTTTCGTCGATCAGCTATCGAACTGGTATGTGCGGCTGAATCGGCGCCGCTTTTGGAAATCGACCGATTCGGATGACAAACGGTCGGCGTATCAAACGCTGTACGAGTGCCTCGACACCGTGACGCGACTGATGGCGCCGATGGTGCCGTTCCTCGCTGAGCACGTTTATCAGAATCTCGCACGCAGCCGCGATGCTGACGCGCCACTAAGCGTACACATGACGAACTGGCCGACGGTGGATGCGAGCTATCGCGACGACGAATTGCTGCGCGCCATCGACGTCGTGCAGAAAGTGGTCAGTCTCGGGCGCGCGGCGCGCAGTCAGAGTGGCGTCAAGACGCGCCAACCGCTGGCTGAGGTTCGCGTACGATTGCCGAACGCCGACGACGCGCGATACATCGATGAGCATCAGCAACAGGTGCTCGATGAGCTCAACATCAAGTCGATTCGGTTTATCGCGCGCGACGATCAATTGGTTGAGTATCGGATCAAGCCCAAGCTGCCGCGCATCGGCAAACTCTACGGCAAGCTCGTGCCGGCTATTCGGCAGGCGCTCGCCGAGGCGAACGGCGCGATCATCGCTGCGGCCTGCGAAGCGGGCGCCGAATTCGAGATTGAGATCGACGGCGAGCCGCTGCGCCTTGGTGCTGATGATGTGTTGATCGAAACCGAGTCTGCGGCTGGTTTTGCTTGCGCCGAAGACGCCGGCTTCCTGGTGGCGCTGGATACCACGCTGTCAGCGGAGCTCGTTGTCGAGGGTCGGGCGCGCGAACTGGTGCGCGCGATCCAGGAAGCGCGTAAGCAGGCTGGCCTCGAGGTCTCGGACCGGATCGCGCTCGGCGTCAGCGGCGGTGCCAAACTCACCGAGACACTCGCCCACTACCGTCAACTCGTCATGGACGAGACGCTGGCCGCCGAGTGGCTGGACTCGGCGCCGGACGATGCCCATCGGGCCTCGCTCGCCGTTGACGGTGAAGACTGGCAGATCGCATTTCGTCGTCTGTGACAGCCCCTTGTGTGTGGCTTGCTGAATTTGCTATAAGAAGATCGTGCAAGTGGTTGGTCGCAGGACTTGCCTCAGTCAGGCGGAGCGGGGAGAACTCGCCTGAACGAGGTCAAACGCCGCCGCCACGCTTCGGATCCGTAGGGCGACGGATCCCCTTGCGAGCAGCGGACGCCGAACAACAACAAAAATACGGGGACGGGGAGCGTGGCGTACCTTTCCAGCAAGTTTCGTGATGCCGTCGTGGCGCTGTGTGACAGCGGGCCGGTCAAGCAGCGGCTCGCGAACTCATTCATCGATCATTTGAGCGATATCCACGAGGATGAGCTGCCAAGCGGTCAACGTGGCATATTTGCGGCGCTGCGACAGCGCCTGCACGCTACGCAGGCGATGACCGGCGAGGATCCGATTCTGGCCTCGGTCCGCAAAATGTCGTCGAACCAGGCGGCGGATTGCGCGCGATGTATCGTTGACCTGTACACGGCAACGATCGCCCAAGAGCAGGGCGGTCGGTCGCTGCATATCGTCGAAACCGGCGATGCCGCGCCGGCAATGGCGGTTCCTGAGTTTCTACTGAAACCCTGACCAATCAGCGGTTTACCGGCAAAAATACCTCGGTAATCAATTCCGACTCAGCGATCGAGCCAGGATCGCTGACATAGCTTTCCCACAGATCACCGGCGGTTTCGTAACCGAGCGCAGCCGCATAGGCACGCAGCTTCGCGTGGGTGTCAGCCAGGCTCGGGTACGGCCCTTTGTGAATGGCTTTCAACGCTGGGCCGGCGTACGCGGCGGTCATTTTGACCGCGCCGTCCAGAGATACGCCATCGGATTCTGCGATCGGAATCGCGGCCGCGAATCGTGCGGCACCGTTGAAACCCTGCTCGAGGCGAATCGGCTGGCCGCGCCGTTCGAGACCGTTTTCCTGAATCGTCGTAACAATTTCGAAAAACGCCGTGCCAAGCGCTTCCGAGACTGCCGCGGCGGTCGGCGCTGACGACGTCTCGCGAATCAGCCAGACTTGTGGCTCGAGCGTTGCGTCGCTGACGTCGAGTTCGCCGAAGTCCTCGGCGGGCAACGATTCCGCCAGCGTCTTCAGGCGCGCAAGGCCCGTCTCGTAATCGGCGCCGACCCATTCGTCCAGCATCGAGCCGATGAGACGGCCCGCCAGATTCCAGCCGTGCTCCTGGTAGAACCACCAACTGACCTCGGTGCCGCCGCCGGGCGCCGCGGTCAGGTTGTAGCCAGCCGTGTTCTCGCCGAACTCATCGAAGACCAACGCGGTTTCGATGCGGCTGTGGGGCTCGGACACGGTAATGGTCTGTTGACCGCTGCCGACTTCCGGCGATTCGGATTCCCAACGCATGACGGCGCCGACACCGCGCTCGGGCCCTGAAAATTCGACCGTCGTGACCTCCGGCGCTTTATCGGCCCACGGCGACCAGAGTTGGAAGCGGCGAAAATCATTGAGCTGCGCAAATACCGTGGCCGCAGGGCGGTCGATAGTTATTGTCCGTTCGACGCGCGTCGTATCGGGTAACGTCAGTCCGTAGACGAGCACCGCGGCGACGAGCAGCGTCAAAACGATGACGAGTCGGCGAACCCAGATCATGATTCGTCCCCCTTATCCCACAGGCGCACCAGTATAGGCGATGGTCTCGACTGCTACACTTGCCCCAGACGCTGTGGGAGTGACGCTGTGCAACAACAACTTCGAATCGCTTGCCTGACCGCGGCTGCCGCGGCGATCGTGAGCGGCTGCGCCGGGATCGAAACCAGCGGATCGAGTACCGCGCCACGCAGCCAACTGGTGGCCGATTCGCCGGCGGTCGATGTTGACGTGCGGGCCAAGGTCGACGAGTACGCGAAGTTTCGTCTGGAAGCGGACCTCGATGATTTGTCCGAAAACCAGCGTCGTCTCATCGTCAAGCTGATCGCAGCCGCTGAGGTGATGGACGATTTGTTCTGGCGCCAAGCCTACGGCGACGACTGGCCGGTGTTTCTCGATGCTCTCGACGGCACTGACCGGCGCTTGGCCGAGATCAACTACGGCCCGTGGGATCGACTCGGCGGAAATGAACCATTTGTTGCCGGCGTCGGTGTCAAGCCCGAGGGTGCCGCCTACTATCCGGCCGATATGAGCGATGCCGAATTCGAAGCGTGGAACGAACCCGGCAAGGACGGACTGTATTCGCTGGTGCGCCGCGACGATGCCGGCGAACTGGCGCTGGTGCCATACCACGAGGCATATGCCGACGGACTCGCGGTCGCCGCCGAGCGCCTGCGCGAAGCGGCCGACCTCGCCGACACCGATGCCTTCGCCGACTATCTGCGGCTGCGCGCCAACGCGCTGGTTACCGATGACTATCAGCCCAGCGATCTTGCGTGGATGGACATGAAAGACAACGCGCTCGATGTGATCATCGGGGCGATCGAGACGTACGAAGACCAGCGCTACGGCTATCGCGCCGGTTACGAAGCCTACGTTCTCAAAAAAGACCTAGCGTGGAGCCGCAGTCTTGCCCACTTCGCGACGTTTCTGCCGGCGCTGCAGCAAGACCTGCCGGTGCCGGATGCCTACAAGACCGAGTCTCCCGGTACGGATTCCGACCTTGGGGCTTACGATGTGCTCTATTACGCTGGCCATTCCAATGCCGGCTCGAAGACCATCGCCGTCAATTTGCCCAATGACGAGACCGTACAGCTCACAAAAGGCACGCGGCGGCTGCAGCTGAAAAACGCGATGCGCGCGAAGTTCGAGAAAATTCTCGAGCCGCTGGCGGACGAACTGATCACGCCGGAACAGCGCGCCCATGTGACGTTTGACGCATTTTTTGCCAACACGATGTTCCATGAAGTTGCGCACGGACTCGGTATCAAAAAGACCATCAACGGCAAGGGCACGGTGCGCAGCGCGTTGCTCGACGTTTCGTCGAGCCTCGAAGAGGGCAAGGCCGACGTATTGGGTCTTTATATGGTGACTAAGCTGCACGAGGCGGGCGAGTTAGGCGATGCGAGTCTGATGGACAACTACGTCACGTTCTTCGCAAGCATCTTCCGCTCGGTTCGCTTCGGCGCAAGCAGCGCCCATGGCAAAGCGAACATGATTCGCTTTAACTACTTTCTCGATCGCGGTGCGTTTCGTCGCGACGATGCCAGCGGCCAGTACGCGGTCGATTTTGACGCCATGCAGGCCGCTATGAACGAACTGTCGGCGCTGATTCTCACCATCCAGGGCGATGGCGACTACGGTGGCGCGCGTGAGCTGACCGACACCCTCGGCGTGATACGCCCGCAACTGGCGGCAGATCTGGATCGTCTGAGTATGCTCGGTATTCCGGTCGACATCGTCTTCGAGCAAGGCGTTCCGGTGCTCGGTTTACAGGCCATGCAGGCCCGTGACGGCCTCAGTCGAGGCGCTTTTTAAAGCGCATCGTCGCGAGCACAAGACCAAAGACGAGGCATAGCACCAGCGCGAAGGCGGGCTGGCCGAGCTCGGTCAGCGCTGCGTCGCGCAGCATGATGCCGCGCACCAGGCGCAGATAGTGCGTCATTGGCAGACACTCGGCGATCCACTGTGCGACTTTCGGCATGCCGTCAAACGGGAACATAAAGCCTGACAGCAAGATGGACGGCAGCAGAAAGAAAAATGTCCCCTGCATGGCTTGAAACTGCGTGCTGACCAGCGTCGAAATCACCAAGCCCAGCGATAGATTTGCGGCAATAAAGAGCAGCGACGCTAAGTACAGATCGACAACGCTGCCGTGCAGCGGCACGTTGAACAGCGCCTGCCCGATGGCAACGAGCAGCGTTACCTGTACGAGCCCAACGCCTACGTAGGGCAGAATCTTGCCGAGCATCAGCTCGCCATTCGAGATCGGTGTGTTGATCAGAAACTCGAGATTGCCGCGCTCGTTTTCTTTAACGATGGAAACTGCGGTGAACATCACCATCGTCATCGTCAGAATCACGCCCAACAGTCCCGGGACGATGTTGACGGCCGAGCGGCTCTCCGGGTTGTAGTACGCGCGAGTTTCGAAAAGGTCTGCCGGCCTGGTCGTCGCGACCCCGTCGAGTTCAGCCGGCATCGCCGTCAATTGACGCGCGACGCCTAGCAAGGTCGGGTCGGCACCGTCGACCAGGAGCTGCGCCGCAGGTCGGTCGCGACGCGCGAGTCGACGGTCGACGTCGGCGGGAATCAGCACGCCCAGCACGACGTCGCCGCGGCGAAGCGCCGTCTCAATATCGGCTGGCGACGTGCCGGTGGCGACGAAATCGACGACCTGGGTCTCGCTGACAGCCTGCACGAGCGCGCGCGATGCGTTTGATTCGGCCTGATCGACCACCATCGCACGCAAGTAGCGCACGTCCGTATTGATCGCGTAGCCGAACAGCAGCAATTGCATGATCGGAATACCGGCGATCATCGCAAAGGTCAGTTTGTCGCGACTCAGCTGTTTCAGCTCTTTGGCGAGTACGCCGCCGATGCGACTCGCCCACTTCATGCGGCCAATCGATCCCGCAATTCGGTAGCGGCCACGAATACGTCTTCGAGCGACGGATGGACCAATGAAACGCCGACGGTCTCGTCGGCCAGAGCAGCGCGGATACGCCCGACCGGATCGGCGACGTCGAGCGGTACGAGCACGCGCAGCCGCTGACCCAGCTGAGTAATGCTCGCGACAATCGGCTGGTGTGCTAGGGACTCGCGGGTTAGCTCGGGATTCGGCGCGAGCAGCTCGACGATCCGACACGGTAGCGCGGCGGCGAGATCTGCTGGTGTGCCGTCGGCAACCTTGCGGCCGCGATCGAGGATCGCGAGCCGGTGGCAGCGCTCGGCTTCGTCCATGTAGTGCGTCGATACGAGTATCGTCGTGCCGTCTGCGGCGAGATCGAACAGGGTTTCCCAGAAGTCGCGCCGACTGCTTGGATCGACCGCGCTCGTCGGCTCGTCCAACAGCAGCAGCTGCGGCCGATGCAGCACTGCCGCTGCCAGAGCGACGCGCTGACGCTGGCCACCGCTGAGTGTGCCGACGCGTTGCCGTGTGAGTTCGGTCAGCCAGTAGCGCTCCATGATCTCGGCAATGCGCGCGCGTGCCTCGCGACGCGGTAGCGAGTACACGCGGGCGACAAAGTTGAGATTCTCGATGACGCTGAGATCGCCGTACAACGAGAATCTCTGGGTCATGTAACCAATCAGCGGTTTGATCGCCTGCGCGTCGATGGGGATCGTGCGGCCGAGCATGTCGACCGTGCCGGTCGTCGGTGTCAACAAGCCGCACAACATACGTATCGTGGTCGACTTGCCGCTGCCGTTTGGCCCGAGGAAGCCGGTGATCTTGCCGGCGGCAACGTCGAGATCGAGCTGGTCGACCGCAACGACGTTACCGAAATGCTTCGATAGGCCGCGCGCGCTGATGACCGCCGGCTCGTTCACGGGGTATCCCACTCGACCGTGACCGGTAAACCATCGGCGAGACGCGGCCCGTCGTGTTGGACGGTAATTTCCGCCAGGTACGTGAGTCGACTGCGGTCGCGCTCGTTGAGCGCAAAATACGGTGTGAACGCCGCATCTGCGGCGATCCAATCGACCTCACCGACAAACGCGTTGTCGTAGCCGTCCACCGTTACGCGAACGGACCCGCCGGCGCTGATGGAGGGGCGAAACTCGGCCGGCACGTAAATGCGAGCTTTCGGTTGTTGGCCGCTCAAAAGGATGGCGACCAATTCGCCGGTGCTGATGCGCTCGCCGACTTCGGCCACGTATCGATCGAGCACTGCGTCGGACGGCGCGCGCAGCGACAGTCGTTCGAGCTCAACACCCAATCGTTTGACGCGCGCGTCGACCGCGGCGAGTTCGGCCTCGGCGCGAGCCAGCGTCTCGGCGCGCGTGCCGTTGGTCAATTCCTCGAGGCGGGCGCTCGCCGCGGCTTCGTCGGCACGCGCCTGATCGAACGCCGCTTCGGCCGCGTCCAGATCGTCGATGCTGTTCAGCCCGCGCTCGCGCAAGCGCCGTTGGCGCGACCATTCGTCGCGTCGAAATTTGAGCTGTTCTTCGGCGCCTTCGTGATCGGCCCGGGCGGCGGCCAATTGCTCCGGCCGGGCGCCGTTGGTGAGTTCGTCGAGATTGGCGCGCCGCGCCGCCAAGTCGGCCCTCGCCTCCGCGAGACGCAGCGTCGCCAGCGTGTTGCTTTGGCGCGCGACGATGATCCCGGCGTCAATCGACGCCCCTTCCGGCAGGTCGCGCTCAACCAAGATCTCGGCAGCGTCCGCGCGCAGTTCGATGCGTTCGGACGACAGCTGGCCAACTGCATTCGGCGCTGCCGCGTCTCGCTCGCAAGCCACGAGCAAGATTGCAAGCGCGAGGACGATGTTACGTACAGTCGTCATTTGACCTCTACCGCGCGCAGCAGCAGGTCGACGTGCGCGGCAATTAGCGCCTCGACGTCGAGTTGGCTGTGCCGATCGAACAATAGCTTCCACAGCATGCTGACTACGACGGGACCGATCAGCAGCAGCGGTTGTTGTGCCAAGGTGTTAGGACGAATCTCGCCACGTTCTTCTGCGGTAGCAAAAAGGCTGCGGAAGGCGGCCAGTACGCGGCTAATCACTTGCTCGTGATACCACCGGGTGAGATCGGGGTGTTTTGGTCCCTCGGCAATGATCAGCCGGACGACGTGTCGCGCCGGCGAGTCCGGCAGCGCGGCCGCAATGCGCACGAAAGGACCCTCGAGGAATTCAGCGAGCGTGCCGTCGTGATTCGCGATGGCGTCCTCGAACTCGGCGACGCGCGGCATGACCACGGTGCGCACGACCGCCTTGAACAGATGTTCCTTGGTTTTGAAATACAGGTAGACCAGTCCCTTGCTGACGCCCGCGCGCTTGGCGACCTGTTCCAGGCGCGTGTCCGCGTAGCCGCGCTCTGCGAATTCGTCGAACGCTGCGGCGACGATCTCCTCCGGCCGGTCCTCTTTGCGACGAACGAATTTGGGCATCACGATTAATAACTGACTCGTCAGTCATTAGATTAGCCAATTACTGACGTGCGAGTCAATTACTAACAGGCGTCCGGTTCAGCGGCCCGCGTTACGGCCGGCCGGTCGTCGCGAGTGAGGCAGCGCTCGATCGATTCGCGACGAATGCAGCGGCAAAGCAAACCCCGTGCACGATGACGAGTGCGGTTAGCAGGGGCCATACCGTGTCGGTCGGTGCGATGGCAAAGCTCTGGATCAGCGCTGCGGCGAAGAACTGCATCGAAAAACTGACGAGACTGGAAGCCGCGCCGTTGCGTTCCGGGACCTGTGCGACGGCGCCGCCGTTGGCGCTCGGTCCGAAGAAGCCCTGCGACATCGTGACGATGGCCATGGCCGCAAACAGCGTTGCTGGGACGAGCCCGATCGTTAGCTCGATGAGAACTAAGGTGCCGAGGCCTAGCATCGTACCGGCGCTGCCGGCTGCTACCGTGCGGGGAATACCGAGCGCGGCGGCGAAGCGCGTCGCTCCGAAGTTGCCAATTCCGTAAGCGAATGCCATGACGATGAAAAGCTGACCCAAGCGCTCTGGCGGCTCCCCATAGCGATCTTCCATCAAGTGTGGAATGACCGACATGAACAGGTAAAAGCCGGCCGTGCTGGTGGTCGTGATGAGGCTGTACAGCCAAAACCGCGGTCGACTCAACGCAAGCGCGAAACCGGCGCGCATCGATTTGGCCTCGCCGCGCTTGTAGACCGGATGCGTTTCCGGCAGTCGCCACGCGAGCAGCGTAAAGACCGCGATAGCGGCGCCAACCAGCAGCCAGAATATGCTGCGCCAGCCAACGAGCGTACCGAGGTAGCCGCCCGTTAGCGGCCCCAGCATCGGGCCGATCAGCATGATCATGATGACGATCGCGAGCCGTCGAGCCATTTCGACCGGCGGATACAGATCACTGAGTACCGCCCGTGCGATTACCAGGCCCGTGCCGCCACCCATGGCCTGGACGATGCGCCCAGCGATCAGCTGGTTGGCACTGTCGGCCATCGCGCAGCCGATGCTGCCGAGCGCGAACACCGCAATCCCAACCAACATGACCGGTCGGCGGCCAAAACGGTCGGACAAGGTGCCGCTGAAGAGCTGTGACACGCCGGTGGCCAGAATGAACAAGCTCAGCGTGAGTTGGACCGACTGACGGGTAACGCCAAACTCGCTCTCGAGCGACGGCAGTATCGGGAGATAGATCTGCATCGCTAGCGGACCGAGCAAAACCGCCGCGGCGAGCAGATACGTGATGCGAAATGTCACGTCGAAAAAGCTGTTGGAGCTCGAACTAGCGCTCTAGCGCCAGTTTCGGAATGACGCCAATTTCCGGGCCGTGCAGTGTCGAGATGTACAGATTGGTCGCGCCTTCTACGGCACCGGTGACCGTGTATAGCGGGCCCAGCGACGACTGCAGGTCGGTAAGCACGTCGCCATCGGCGTTGATGGCAATCACGTGTGCGTACGGTTCGGCCTGTGGCCGGAACACGGGCGGAAGGCGCGCCACCATTTTCCGGAGAAACGGGCTGCCGTCCAGCGAGTCGAGCAAGGCTTTGCGGGGCGCGGCCAGGCCTAGCCAGTAGCGGCCATCTTGGCCGAGACTGAGGTTGTCCGGAAAGCCTGGCAAGTTTTCGATGAGCGGCTCCATCAGTCCGGGCTCACGGCCACCAAGCCAGACTTTCAGGACGCGGTAATGACCGGTCTCGGCGAGGAGCAAAAACTCGCCGGACGGGTCGACCGCAACACCGTTCGGGAATTGCAGCCGATCAAGAATTAAATCGACCTCATTGCTTTCCGGGTCGTAGCGAAACAGCCGACCGTTCGGGTCGTGTTCGAGCAAGTCGAGCACGCTAGCTTCCAGCGTGCCACCGTACTTCTCGGGATTGAAATGCGTTGACGAATCGGTGAAGTAAACCAAGCCATCGGGCGCGATCGCGACCGAGTTCGCATAGGCGATTTGGGCGCCGGCAAAGCGCCGCGCCAGTACCTGAGATTTGCCGTCCGGTGTCACTCGCTGCAGGCCGATGCCCGCATTTGCGACATAGATTCGGCCGTCGCCGGCGATGGCGAGCCCTAGCGGCCGGCCGCCAAGTCGACTGACGATCCGAGTTTTACCGGCGGCGTCGATTTCCAGCAATTCACCGGACTCGGTGCCGGTCAAAACATTGCCGTCGGCAGTCAGTGCCAGCGCTTCGGGACCAAGAAACGGCGCAATGGCTCGCGTTTGCATGGACGACAGTCGCTCGTTGCGCGCGTGCACGCCGACGTAGCCGGGATCGGCCGGTGCCTCCCACGCTTTCGGTGCCACCGGTGTCGGCCAAATCAGCAGATAGCCGAGTACGATGACAACGAGAAGCAGCAAGAGGATTCGCATAGGCAGTCAGCGGCCCAGCATACGGAGGAACTCGGCACGCGTGCGTGCGTCGCTGCGGAACAAGCCTTCCATCTGACTGGTAACCATCGACACGCCGGTTTTATGCACGCCACGCGTCGTCATGCACTGATGCGACGCATCGATGACGACGCCGACACCTTTCGGCTTCAGCACCGTATTGATGCAGCTGGCAATCTGCGCGGTTAGTTTCTCTTGCACTTGAAACCGTCGTGCATACGCTTCGACGACGCGGGCCAGCTTTGAAATACCGACGACCTTGTCGTTCGGCAGATAACCGACGTGCGCTTTACCGATGATCGGAGCCATGTGATGTTCGCAGTGCGATTCGAAGTCAATATCACGCAACACAATCATCTCATCATACCCTTCGACCTCTTCGAAGGTGCGCTTGAGATACGTCGTCGGGTTTTCGCCGTACCCTGAGAACCAGTCCTGGTAGGCCTTGGCTACCCTCGACGGTGTATCCAAGAGGCCCTCGCGCGCCGGATCCTCACCGGCCCAGAGCAATAAAGTACGAACAGCTTCTTCCGCCTGTTTGCGACTCGGTTTGCGCGGCTTGGCGGCGGTTTTTCCTTTGCGGGTCATGGCGGGTCCTCTAAAAAGCTCCGCAGTCTAACCAAAAGTGGTCGTTGGAGCGGGCGCGGGCGCGCGTGACGTGAAGACGCACGCTCGACGACGCAGGATTGACGAACTCTGATGCGGTGCGGTCGAGCTACGACGCTTCGGCAATACCAATCGGGCAGCTGACGCCGGTGCCGCCCAGACCGCAGTAACCATTCGGGTTCTTCGCGAGGTATTGTTGGTGATAGTCCTCGGCGAAAAAGAATGGCGGCGCGTCAACGATTTCCGTGGTGATCGCACCGTGACCGGCGCGACTCAATGCGGTTTGGAAGGCATCGCGCGACGCGCGTGCCGCTGCGAGTTGTTCGTCGTTGGCGACATAGATCCCTGAGCGGTATTGAGTGCCGACGTCGTTGCCTTGACGCATGCCCTGGGTCGGATCGTGCGCTTCCCAGAACGCCTTGAGTAATTCGTCGTAACTGATCTCGGCCGGGCGAAACACGACCCGCACCACCTCATTGTGGCCGGTGAGCCCGCTGCAAACTTCTTCGTAGGTCGGGTTTGGTGTCAGCCCGCCGGCATAGCCGACAGCCGTTACGTAGACACCGGGTATTTGCCAGAAGCGTCGTTCCGCTCCCCAGAAACAGCCAAGGCCAAACATCGCAACCTCGGTGTCGTTTGGATACGGCTCGGTGAGCGCGTTACCGCTTACGAAATGCGGCTGTGGGGCAACAATCGGGGTATCTCGACCGGGAAGGGCATCAGCGGCGCCTGGCAGTGTCTGCTTTTTCTTGAATCCAAACATGGTCGCGGTACTCCGCTGGTCGGTGCTGCCGAAATGGTGACGATCAGCAGTAATTCAAGCGCGATCAGTTCGCCATGCGCGCCGCGCTGACGTTGACGCGATACTGTCCCGACGATGTGAACGGACCGAGGCCGGTTCCAACCCGCACCGCCTTACCGGCGTCTAGGACGCCGCGGACTCGTCGCGACACCGACCGCTGTCGACCGTTCTCGTCGATATAAACGATTGCCAAGGCGATGCCGGTCAGCGGTACGCGGGTGGCGTTCGCCACCTCCACGAGCAGCTGACCGTTCTCGTCGAGTCCGCTGCGCGACTGCAGGTATTTGCCGGGGTTGGACGGCAAATCCATTTCCAGCACGGCGGTTTCTGCCGCAATGCCCAGTTGCCCTTGTGAGCCGCGCGCCCGCTCGTAATAGGCGAGCGCCACGTCCGGCCGATTTTGACGCCGAGCGATGTTGCCGAGCGCGAAATACGCCGGTCCCGTCGGCAGCAGTGCGACACTGCGTTCGAGGTCGAGCCGCGCGCTGTCGTCGCGGCGTTGCTCCTCGGCAATCAGACCGCGTTGCAAGTAGTAATAAAAGAACGCGTCATTGCGGCCAATGGCACGATCGTAATGGCCGACCGCGGCGTCGTAGTTTTTTCGTTTGAGTTCGACGTCGCCAAGCAGCGCGTGAAAATGCGCCTCACCGGGCAGCATCTCGACGGCTTGGCGGCCGAGTCGCGCGGCTGTCACGATATCGTCATTGGAGAGCGCTTTGCGGCCGTCGTCGTACGCCTCGTACGCCGGTTTGGCGGCGATCATGTTCGCCATGGCGCGTTGGTACGTGTCGCGACCGGCGTTGCCACTGGCACCGAGCGCCGCGGCGGTGGCGCGGTTTGCCGCTACCCGCTGTTGCGAGGGTGGGTGGCTTGCGAATAGGCCGGAGAGCCAGTCCGACTGGCGACCGGCACTGAGCCGCACGAACGTCTCTTGCAAATCGACAGCGCCCTGCGGGTCATAGCCAGCGGCGACCATGTATTCCATGCCGTAGCGATCCGATTCGAGTTCGGCACCGCGGCTGTAGCGCTGATTGATCAGCTGCGCGCCGACGCTTGCACCGGCGAGCCAGATGTTCGCGTAATCGCTGTCGCTGGCGGCAATTGCCGTCGCGAGAATGCCGCCCTGCAGAATCAGTGCGCGGGTCTGCGCCTGCGCGCTGTGACCGGCTGCCGCGTGCACGATTTCGTGGCCGAGCACCGCCGCAAGTTCTGCTTCCGAATTGAGTTCGGTTAGCAGACCGCGGTTGATCGCGATCTTGCCGCCGGGCAGCGCCCAGGCGTTTGGTACGGAGTTGTTAAGAACGGTGAATTCGTAAGGCAGCCGCAAATCGCTGACCACGGCCAGTCGTTGGCCGACGCCGTTCACGTAGCTCTGCAGGTCATCGTCGACAACCAGCGCGCCGCCCTGCGACTGCAGCAGCGGGGCGTAGTTTTGCTCGCCCTGTTGAATCTGTTGTGCGGTCGACACGAGCCGCAGTTCGGATTTGCCGGTCACCGGATTCGTGGCGCAGCCGGCGAGCGCCGCCAGCAGCGCGACCAGCGTGAGGCGGGCGCGACGAGACGTTAATAGGTGCATAACGAGGCCTCCGGACGGCAAAAATCTCCGCCACCAAAGTTTACGCCAGCCGACGCAAGGCTGCCGTTTCAGGCGCCGAAAAAAAATGTGCTCTACCTGGGATAAGACGTCGTGTCGGCGCACTAATTCAGTGGTGGGTAGGAAAGCACTACGGTAAGCAAGGGGGTTTTCCGCCGCACCCGGCCCAACGTCCGTCCAGGGAGGTACGTGATAACGGTGCCGCAGGAACACCGGCTAGCCGGGGACGCGCAAGGATCGGCGCTGCTGGACAGGTGCATGGATGACGCTTGTCCAGCTCATTTCCGTTCGATGCGTCGCTGTTCGCCCCGTCGGACCAACAAAAAACCCAAATTCAAGGACTTGCCGCCGCAAACGGCGGCGCGGCGGGGTTCTAGCTCTCGTCGTCCGACTCGGCGACTGTCGTTGCCTCCGGCTCGGCCGAGATACCGTCCGTTTCTACGCTCGGAAAATAGCGAAACTCGTAGCGGAACTCTTCGTCCGGCGTCGTGACGGGCTTACGCTCGTCAAAGCGCGGCCGAAACCGCAAACGGCGAACCCACCCCAGCGCTTCGCGATCTTTCAGGCCTTTCGGCACCGATTCGACGACGCGCAGATTTTCTGGTGTGCCACGCGTGTTGACGTCGTAGGCGACGGTCACGTAGCCGAACTGCGGCTCTCGACCGAGCGCTTCGCGGAGCTCTGCGCCGGCCGTGCCGCGAAACTGCTCCGGCGGCGTGATTTGGCGAAGTGGCTGCGGCGTGTCGAAACGTTCGTCGCGCGCGGTCAGCAGCGACAGGTCGTCGGCGGTCATTAAATCCCACGCACGCACGTAAGCACGACGCGCTGAGGTCCGGTCGCCGGTCAGCGTATGAAAGTCACCGAGTGCGAGTTCGGTTTCAGCGTGAATGACCGGTGTCGCATCGTCGTTTTTCTTGGCGATGTTGATCGCGCGCTTCAGGCGGCGCTGACCGGTCAGGAACGCATCGGGCTCGGCCGAGAACAAATACGTACGGCCGAGTCGCGTCAGCGCCGGGATGAGATCGAGCGATGCGCGACCGTCTACACGCTCAACGATGCGAATGATTTTCATGTACGTGCGTTGCTCGTCCATGAACATGCCCATGCGGTTCTGCCACGACGCGCGTTTGTACAACGCCGGAATAATTTCCTTGTTGTCGTCCTTAGGATAAAGCCGCTCGTAGAGTCCGACGGCATACCGCTGCAGCGCTTCGGCCTGCTTGAAATCGCCGAGTTGGTAGTACGCTTCGGTGAGGTCGTACAGCAGCGGCACCTGCTCGAGATTTTGCGGACCGGTGTTGACCTGATTGACGTGCAGCGCACGCTCCAACGCCTCGGACGCGAGATCCGGACGGCTGGCATTGAGCGTCGTCCGGCCGAGCCCAGTCAACGGATCGACCAGCTCTTCGCTGAGATGATCCTGCAGGTCCTCGATGATGGCGATGGCGGCCTGGTAGTTCTCTCGGGCCGACGCAGGGTCACCGGCGAGCGCCTGGGCGCCTGCCAGCGCAGACAGCGCGCGAGCCGTCTCGATGGAGTTTCGCCCGAAGGCCTCCATGTGCAGCAACACCAGCCGTTTGCCGGATTCGACCGCGGCCGGGTAATCGCCGTTGTCGACGAGACGCTCGAGGTTACGCGTCTCGATTACCAGCTCGTGTCGCTGTGGCTCTTCGTCGGCCGTCGCTTGGCTCGTCAGCAGAAGTGTTGCTAATCCAAGCGCGAGCAGCCGGCCTACTGTCAGGAATCTCGCCATGTTCTGATCTGGTCCGGGCCAGGAGATGTGTGTCGCTAGCACCCCATCGGACACGAGCGCAACGCCTGGGTTCCCGCGGTTTCAGCTACCGTGCCACCGTATCACAATCACCGCAGCCGTTTTTAGAACGGCAGATGACGCTGGGCACCGCCGGCCGCCGGCGGTCGAAATTCCCGCGTCGACAGCGCCTGGACATCGCCGTTCAGACCGAGCTTGCGACGAATTCGTTCGAATCGCCTACGAAGCAGTGCAGCAAAAACGCCTTGGCCGCTCTGGCGGGCACCAAACCGCGCGTCGTACGCGCGGCCACCGCCAAGCTCGTTCATCAACGACATAACGTGATCCGCGCGCAGCGGCAGATGAGTGTCTAGCCAATCGCGAAACAAGCTTTCGAGCTCGTGCGGCAATCGCAGCAGCACATAGCGCGCGTCGATGGCGCCGTGGTTCGCGGCAGCCGTCACAATGGACTCGAGCTCGGCATCGGTGACCGCTGGAATGATCGGCGCCACCAGCACCGTGACCGGCACGCCGGCGTCGGTAAGGCGGGCAATGGTTTTCAGGCGTCGCTCGCCGCTGGCCACGCGCGGCTCCAGCGTTCGTTTCAGCGCTCGATCGAGCGTCGGCAGGCTTACCGCGACACTGATCAGATTGCGCTTGGCCAAGTCGGCCAGGCGATCCAGGTCGCGTTCGATCAGGATGCCTTTAGTGACGATGCTGACCGGGTGACGGCAGTCGACGAACACGTCGAGCAGCGCGCGCGTCAACTCAAAACGTTTCTCCGCGGGTTGGTACGGGTCCGTGTTGGCCCCGAGTGTGATCGGCTGGCAGCGATAGCCCGGTCTGCCTAGATACTTGAGCAGCAGTTCGGCACCGTTCGGTTTGTAAAAAATCTGCGATTCGAAATCGTGCGCCGGCGACAGGTCGAGATAACTGTGTGATGGGCGGGCGTAACAATAGACGCAGCCGTGCTCGCAGCCGCGGTAGCTGTTGATCGACCAATCGAAGGGTACGTCCGGCGACCGATTGCCCGTGACGATGTTGCGTGCCGTTTCCTCATGAAAAATCGTATCCGCCGCCGGCTCTTCAAACTCGGTGACCGCGACGGTTTCGGTGGCGTCGAATCGGCCCGGTACGTTGTACGCGTAGCCGCGGCCTGGTGTGGTCGGTTGCTGGCTCATAAGTACTGTATATAAATACAGTTCCGGTCCGTGTCAACGCGTTCTCGGTAACCGCGTTACTCACAGCAACCAACGCTCCAATCTGGCACTGAGGACGACACCATGATCAACACGACTTTCACCCGCCCCGTGGCACTGGTACTCGCCGCAACCGCAAGCCTTGCCGTTGCCGGCACGGCTCTCGCCGACGAGGAATCGAACGGCACGTACCAAGCCGGTCGGGACGTCAAAACCGTCACGACGGCGAACGGTAACGAAGCCACAATCACGCGTCGCGTGGTCGGCGATGGCGAAGGCAATGCGCGCGCGGTTCGCCGCGTCAACGTTGTCGATGAGAACGGCGATCTGGTAGCACGCGGTCGCCGCGGCGCTACACGCACTGACGATGGCACGGTGCAGCAGTCGCGCGTCACGCAACGGGTGCGCGAGGACGGTTCCCGGGTTAACCGTGGCGTCGGCACGCGTCGCAACGCCGACGGTGACCGCACGTCGGTTCAGCGTCGGGCCGTTCGCGATGCCGATGGCGATCTGCAGCGCGCCCGCACGCGAGTCAAACGCGACAAACGGTAAACCAAGGCCGTTGGTCGTAAGGACCCCGGGCGCGACGGCGCCCGGGGTTTTTTTGTCTCAGGCGCTGACCTGGTGAATATGCACGTCGCTTTGCGGGAACGGGATCGAAATGCCCTCGGCGTCAAAGCGTTTTTTGATCGTTTCGGTGAGCTCGAAATGCGCTGCCCAGTAGTCGGCGGTTTTCACCCACGGTCGCACGACGAAATTAACGCTGGAATCGGCCAGTTCATTGACCGCAATGACCGGCGCAGGTGCATCGAGCACGTACTCGCAGTCGTCGATGATTTCTTTGAGCACGCCATGGACTTTGTCGAGATCGTCCGAGTACGAAACGCCGGCTACCAGATCGAGGCGTCGTGTGTCGTTGGTCGAGTAGTTTGTGATAACGCCATCGGTGATCTGCGAGTTCGGCACGATGACGACTTTGTTGTCCGGCGTGCGCAGCGTTGTCGTGAAAATCTGCACGCTCTCGATGCTGCCGCCAACGCCTGCGGCTTCGACGTAGTCGCCGACTTTGTACGGTTTGAACATGATGATCAGAACGCCCGCCGCAAAATTCGACAGCGATCCTTGTAGCGCTAAGCCGACGGCAAGACCGGCGGCGCCGAGCAGGGCGACGATGGAAGCGGCTTCGACGCCAAGCTCGAGAACGACCGCGAGGATCACACACGTCATCAAAACCGCGTAGACGATGTTGCCGATGAAGGTCTCGAGCGTGTCCTCGACGTCGGCTTTCGCCATGGCTTTTTTGATGCCGGACGTAATCGCGCGGGCGACCCAGCGACCGATTAAGAATATAAAAAGCGCTGTCAGCAGCGACGTGCCGGCTTCGATGGCCATCGGCCGTAACAACGTTAGCCACTCGTTAATGTCGATTTCCATGCTTTCCTCCCTTTTGCAGTTGTTGATGTCCGCCGCACGCTACGTACGCGTGACGGCCTGACGATTTTTGCGACCAATAATCAATGTGTTGCCGCCGAGCACGAGCGCAACGCCGACCGCAGCCAGTGCCGTCCACTCATAGCCCTCAAACACGGTCGAGATAATCAGCGCGACGATCGGCACGATGATATTGGCGTAGGCGGCGGGGCCCGAACCGATCTTCTCGATCAGGTACAGGTAGCAACCAAACGCTACGGCCGAGCCGAACAGCGCGAGGTACGCAAGCGATGCGGCGTACTCGAATGACCAGTCGATCGCAAAACTGCGGCCTGCGACCGCGGCAATGACCAAGGAGGTCAGTCCACCCCAGAACATGCCATGGGCATTAATCGCAACGGCGGGCAGCTGCGAACGCGTGTTGCGTACCGCCGCCATGTTGCCGAGCGACGCCAACCACGCGCCGAACACACTGAGACCGACGCCGCGCGCCGTATCGGCGTCGAAGGTCGTCGCCGCCAGCTGCGGTGAAAACACGAGGCCGATACCAATAATGCCGAGCACCGCCGAGCCCATCAGGTTGAGGCTCAGCGGTGTGCCAAAAAAGATCCGCTCGTGAATCATGTTGAACGGAATGATGAGCCCAAAAATCACGGCGATCAGACCGGTCGTGATTAACGGTGTGGCGTAATACACGCAGAGGTAGTTTGCCGAGAACAGCAATAGCCCCTGCATCAGCACCCAATGGTAGTCCTTACGCGGCACGTGCAGCCGACGTCGCGCGACGTAGCCCCAAACGACCAGCAGTGCGGCCGCAATCAGAAACCGCAAGCCGACGGACACTTCCTGTGCGGCGCCCTCCTGCTGGAAGCTGATGATGAACCACGTCGAACCCCAGATTAGGGTCGTCGTCAGGTAATTGAGGGTGATGGACACGACGAACTCCGTGCCGGTCGCGCGGCGAGCGCGTCAGTGTACTGAAGTTGCTTTACGCTCGCACCGCGGGCGTTAGGCCAGCGCGATTACCCAAGCGAGCGCCAGCAGCGCCAGCGCTAGCGTGCCAGCACCGGTTTGAATCGGCACACGCGCGAGCTGGGCAAAAGGTACTCGGCCAATCGCGAGTCCCACGAGGGCACCACACACAAAGCCCCACCAGTGCGCGCCCGTGTCGGTGCGCTCGCCGCCGGTCCCAAAGTACGTCAGCACAACGACGGCCAGCACGAGCGGACCGATTCGCGTTGCCCAATCCAGTCGGGTCCACCCGTAGCGGACGGTTTCAACGACGCCCGCCAGTCCAACGCCCGCGAAGATTGCGGTCGATGCGCCGACCGACAAATGAGTCGGTCCTTGAAACACGAGATTGACGGCATTTCCGGCAAAACCGGCGGCGAGCAGCGCCAACGCCGTCACACCACCGCCCATCTGTCTCGCCGCGACGGTGACGACGACCGCCGCGCTCGCGAGGTTGGCCAAAAGGTGGCCGAGATCGGCGTGGAGCGTCAACGCCGTTGCCAGTCGCCACCACTCGCCTTCGAAAATGCGTATGCCGTCGACGCGCCCGGCACGGTACCAATCGAAACCGCCGACATGCTGCTCGGCGATCAGCGCCATCAGCCAAAGCGGTGCCAGGCAGGCAATCACGGCTAGCCGCCAGGGTAGGGGCGTGCGGGGCTGGCGTCGTGGTGGCGGCGCTGCGGAATTCTCGGCGGCGTACAGCGCGATTTGTTCGCGCGCTTCGGCAAAGTCGGATTCGCGGACGTAAATCGCAAACCCGTGTTCGGTGCGCTCGATTCCGCTGTCGATGTCGACCGCTTTCAGCACGAGCTGGACTTCCATGCAAACACGGATGTCCGGATGACGAAAAGCGCTGACTTCGATGGCGCTCACAGCGGAGCGTGCCCCTGCTTATTCGTTGGCAGCGAGGCCGTGAATTCTTAAGAACCGATGTACGTTGCGTTCGAGGTAGGCGTGCACGTCGCCGTCTGGCACGTCTGGCTCCTGATTCATTAGACGCTGCATCAGCACATCGACAAAAATAGGTTGCAGGTAATCGCAGGCAGCATCCTGAGGGTCTATACCGCTGTCGTGCGGCAAGACCTTGGCCAGCAATTCGGCGAAGGCGCGCTCGGTGGTGTCAGGTCCCGCTTCCTGAAAACTGCGAACCAGATTAGGAAACTCCTCAGCATGCGCAATCATCAGTCGATACATGCGGACGACGTCCGCGTCGTTCAACAGCTCATAGAAACGCCGGCCATAACGCAGCAACGCCTGTTCGAGGGACTCACCGCGGTCGTCCGCATCGAGTTCGTACAGCGAAATCTTCGATTGAATGCACTCGCGAAAGAGGTCCTCTTTCGAACGAAAGTGCGAGTAAACCGTCTGTTTGGAGACGCCCGCTTTTTGCGCGATGGCGTCCATCGACGTGCCGGCCCAGCCGACAGCGAGGAACAGCTCTGCGCCTGCCTTGCGGATAGCCTCATGTTTTTCTTCGCTTTTTGGCCGGCCAGGGCGCCGGTTCGTCGCAGATTTATTTATCAAACTAGACAGTCTCGTTTACCAGGCGTATTATCAAACCACACCGTCCAGTATACAGACGCCGAGGCGCGTCAGCAAAAGGTTGTTTAGCCATGAGTACCGAATTCTCGGTCCCGCGCGTTCTTGCTCTTCTTCCTCTCGTCGTGCTCGCTGCTTGCGGTAGCGATGCCGGCGATGCCAACCGGCGCGCCAACGAAATACTCGTTGTCCCGGTCGACCGTCTGCAGGAAGTGCCGTCGTACAGCGCCATTACCCAATTTGCCGGTCGTGTCGAAGCGCCGCGGCAAAGCCTGATTGGCTTCGAGCTCGGCGGCGAAATCGCTGCAATCGAGGTCGAGGAAGGTGACGTCGTGGCTGCGGGCGACATGCTCGCGCGACTGGATCGCGCTCGGCTCCGGACCGCGCGTCGCGAAGCCGCTGCAGCTCTCGATCAGGCTGTCGCCAGCGCCGGCCTTGCCAAGGCGACGCTCGAGCGTACCGAGGAGGCGCGCAGCTTTGATGGCGTGTCGGCGCAGGAACTCGATCAGGCACGCCAAGCCGCCGCCGCGGCCGATGCCGCGAAGCTTGCGGCCGAAGCGGTCCTGGCGCGCATCGACGTCGATCTCGAACAGTCCGTGTTGCGAGCGCCGTACGCCGCGCGTGTCGTTCGGCGTGCCGTTGACGAAGGCGTCATCGTTGCTGCGGGTCAGCCGGTACTCGGCCTCGAAGAGACCGGCCCGCGTGAAGTTCGAATTGGTGTCAGTGCTGCCGTAGCGTCGGGGCTCGAACCGGGTTCGCTGCATACGCTCAGCATTGGTGACCGGCCCGTCGAAGCGCAGCTGCGCGCCGTTGTACCGAGCCGCGATCCGGTCACGCGCACGCTCGATGCGATTTTCGTGCTCGATGACAGCGCGAGCTTCCCTGGCGATCTCGCGCGCCTCAAGTTCAGTCGCAACATCGACGATCGCGGTTTCTGGCTGCCGCTCAACGCGTTGACCGAAGCCAATCGTGGCCTATGGTCGGTCTACGTGGTTGAGCCGGCATCCGCCGAGGACGCCACCCCGCCCGGGGCCAGCCATCGTTTGTCACCGCGCGCCGTCGAGGTGTTGCACCAGACCGAAGACGCGGTGTTCGCGCGCGGCGCGCTCGAAACGGGTGAGCTGTACGTCACCGATGGCTTGCATCGCATCGTCGCGGGCCAATACGTGCGACTCGGTTCGCAAAGCGACGTACGCGATGTCGACGTCGCCGAGGTGCCCTGACTATGGACACCACGCAATCGTCGCTGAAATCGGCGCCGGCGCTCGCGTTTTTTCGAAACCCGTATCTGCTGTCGCTCGCGCTTACCATCATCGTGCTTGGTGGCCTGTCGACGCTGAACAACATCCCACGGATCGAGGATCCGCAAATCACGCCGCGCTATCCGCGCGTGACGACGCTGCTGCCCGGGGCGTCGGCGGCACGGATCGAAGCCCTGGTAACCGATCCGATCGAAGACTCGCTGCTCGAAATCGCCGAGATCAAAAAGATCGAATCGACGTCGTTGGCCGGTATCTCAATCGTCCAGATCGAGCTCGCCGATGAGATCGGGCCCGGCGAGAACGAGCAAATCTTCTCGGAGATTCAAAATCAGCTGAAAGACATTCAGCCGGACCTGCCGCGCGAGGCGACGCAGCCGTTCTTCAACGACAAGAACAACGCGATCGCCTTCTCAAAAATCGTCGCGGTGCGCTGGTCGCAACCCACTCAGCCACAACTTGGCGTAATGAATCGTTTGGCCGAAGAGCTCGGCGACGTGCTGCGGTCGATACCCGGCACTGAGCTCGTGCGCATCTACGGCGAGCCGGACGAAGAAATCGTCATCGAGGCGGCAGCCGATGATCTCGCCGCCTTGGGATTGACGACCGCCGCTGTTGCCCGCTTGATCGCCGCCGCTGATACCAAGCTGCCGGCCGGTGCGATTCGCGGTGACGAACGCAGCCTGTTCGTCGAGATCGATGCGGAAATCGACACGCTGGATCGCATTCGGCGCATCCCGCTGCGCAACACCGACAGCGGCGCGCTGGTCACGGTCGGTGACATTGCCACCGTACGAAAAGGCTGGCGCGAACCTGAGACTGACATTGCGATCACCAACGGCGCGCGCAGTATTTTGGTGGCCGCACGCACCAACGAGAGCGTGCGGCTGGATCGTTGGGCCGAGCGCTCGCGCGAGCTGGTTGCCGAATTCAGTGAGAACTACGGCGGCGGACTCAGCATCGAGACGGTGTTCGATCAAAACGTCTACACCGAAGAGCGGCTGTCGTCGCTGGCCGGCAACCTCGCCGCCGGTGCTGGGCTGGTCGTGCTGGTGGTGTTTTTCAGCATGGGCTTTCGCGCCGCGTTGATCGTCGGCTCGTCGCTGCCTCTGTCGGCGTCGATCGCCATTTTCGGGCTCGGCGCGACCGGTCAGCAGCTTCACCAAATGGCGATCTTCGGGATGATCATTGCGATTGGCCTCTTGATCGACAACGCCATCGTCATCACCGATGAGGTCAAGAAGAAACTCGACGCCGGCGCCGAACGCTGGGAAGCGGTGCACAAGTCGCTGTCGCATTTGTTCATTCCGCTGCTGGCATCGACGCTGACCACCATCCTCGGTTTCATGCCGGTCTTCCTGCTGCCCGGCGCGATCGGCGATTTTGTCAGTCCGATCGCGATCGCCGTCGTGTTGGCATTGATCGCGTCGTTCTTCTCCGCGGTAACGCTGATCCCGGCGTTCGGCGGTCTGTTCATGCGCCGTCGCGTCGGCGGTACGCCGCACGTGTGGTGGCGTGACGGTGTTCGCTCCAAGCCACTGGCCGCCGCCTATAAACGCTTGCTCGAAGCCGTGCTGTCGCGGCCCCGCACCAGCGTGGCACTCTGCATGGTGTTACCGATCTCGGGATTCGTTCTGGCAAGCACGCTGGGTCAGCAGTTTTTCCCGCCGGCCGATCGCAACCAGTTCGAGATCGAAGTACGGATGCCCGCGTCGACCGCTATCGAACGGACCGCCGATATCGCACGACGCATCGAGAATGTGCTGCGTGAATATCCGACGGTGGGTGAGGTGCACTGGCGCGTGGGCGGCACGTACCCGACGCTGTACTACAACCGCATCATGCGGGAGCAGTCGAACGATGGTTTCGCGCATGCGATGGTCTTCACCGACACGGTTGCCGAAGCGAATGAACTGACCAAGATTCTGCCCGCGGTGCTCGGCGAACGTTTCCCGGAAGCGCAAATCGTTATCGCGCCGTTCGCGCAGGGCCCGCCGGTTGATGCACCGGTCGGTTTCGAGATCATCGGTCCGGACGTGGCAGTGCTGCGCCAGCTCGGCGAAGAAGTACGAAGGATCATGCACACGGTCGACGGCATCGTGCACACCCGGGCCACCGTGATGGGCGGCACGCCGAAACTGGACTTTGTCGCGGACGAGTTTGCCGCGACCGAAGCGGGCTTCACGCTGACCGACGTTGCGCGGCAAATGCAGGCCGATCTCGAAGGTCAGGCCGGTGGTGCACTGCTCGAGGACCTCGAAGAGTTACCGGTTGTCGTGCGGCTGCGCGAGGCCGATCGCGAGGCGCTAACCGGGCTTGAGAACTTGCTCCTCACTAACGGTCAGGGCACGCGCTGGGTACCGGCAAGCAGTATCGGCAGCGTCGAGTTGAAACCGGAGCTTGCGAGCATCAGCCGGCGCGACAACGCGCGGAGTAACGATGTGCTTGGCTACATCGCGCGCGACAAATTACCGATCGACGTGACCAACGCCGTATTGGCACGTCTCGATGAAGAGGGCTTCACGTTGCCACCTGGCTATGAGCTGCGCATTGGCGGCGACAGCGAGCAATCAACCAACGCTTTTGGCTCGTTGATTACTTATGCGCCGGTGCTGTTGATGCTGATGGTTGCCACCATCGTGCTGTCGTTCCGCAGCCTGCGCCTAGCGGGCATCATCGGCATCGTTGCCGTGCTGTCGATCGGTCTCGGTATGTTGAGTCTTTGGATCGGTGGGTACGCACGGGGCTTTAACGCGATCATCGGCAGCGTTGGTCTGCTCGGTGTGGCGATCAACGGCACGATCGTCGTGTTGGCGGCGCTGCGCGCCAACGCCGACGCCAACTGCGGCAACGTTGAGGCCATTGCGCGCGAGACGATGGGGGCAACTCGCCACATCGTGTCGACGACACTGACGACGGTCGGCGGCTTCGTGCCGCTGCTGGCCTTTTCTGGCGGCGACTTCTGGCCGCCGTTGGCGATTGTCATCGCCGGCGGCGTCGCGTTTTCGATCACGCTGTCGCTGTTGTTCACGCCCGCGATGTACACGCTGGTTTGCGGACTGAAGCCGTGGTCAGTGCCCGCCAACGGTCGTGCGGTACTGGAGCCTGCGACATGACGGCACGCCTCGCACTGTTCGCAACCCTCGCGGCAACGGCTGGCTGCGCGGTCGGGCCCGACTATGCAGCGCCGCCGGTCGACGAAAGCGAATTCCTGCCAGACCCACGCGCCGAGGCTGAGGCGCCGGCGTCCGACTGGTGGCAAGCGTTCGACGATCCGACGTTGAATGGGTTGATCGAAAGCGCACTCGCCGAAAGTCCTGACCTTGCGGCTGCGACGGCGCGGCTCGACGAAGCCCGCGCTGTGCGCGGTATTGCCCGAGCCGCATTCTGGCCGTCGCTCACGGCAACCGGCTCCTACACGAATTTCGAACAAAGCCTCGAGTCGCCAGGGGCCTTCGGTCAGCTCGCCCGTGCCGGGCTCGCAGAGCGCGATGGCGAGTTTTACAACACCGGCCTGGAGACCGCTTGGGAGATCGATCTCTTCGGCAGCGTCAGGCGTCGCAATGAACAGGCGGCCGCGACGCTCGGTGCGGCGGTGGCCGACTATCGCGCCACCGTGCTAGCCATCGTTGCCGAAACAGCCGCGGCGTATTTCGAGCTCCGCGGCACGGAGACTCGCATCGCGGCGCTCGAGCGCAATGTCGAGCTGTTTCGTTCTACGCTCGATCTGACCCGCAACAAGCAACGTGTCGGTCTCGCGCGTCGCATCGATGCGCTGCGGGCCGAAACCGAGTTCGAAGCGTCGTCGGCCGGACTACCCACGCTCAAAGCGGCGCGTGACGCCGGCCTTTACCGGCTCGGCGTACTCACCGGTCGCACACCGGAGCAAGTCGTCACCGCGATTCCTACTCAGCCGCTGCCCGATCCGCTGCCGACCGTTGCCGTTGGCACCCGTGCAGAGTTGCTCAAGCGGCGCCCGGACGTGCAGGCCGCGGAACGACAACTCGCTGCTGCAACGGCGGGTGTCGGGGTTGCGACCGCGGCATTTTTTCCGCAGCTGACCTTGGGCGCGAGCTACGGTTTCGAGGCGGTTGGCGCCGGCGACCTCGGTACTGGCGACGCCCGGTCGGTGGGCATTGTGCCGGCGCTGCGTTTGCCAATATTCGAAGGTGGTCGCCTGCGCGCACAGCTCGACGCTGCCGGTGCGCAAGCCGATGCGGCGGCGGCCGGCTACGAATCGACTGTCTTGAACGCGATCGCCGAAACCGAAACGGCGCTGCGCCGGTACAACGCCGCACTAGAGAGCAGCGAACGACTCAACCAGGCCGCAGTAGCGGCTGGCGAGTCAGCCGCGACAGCGCGGCGGCTCTATAACTCCGGGCTGATTCCATTTCTAGACGTGCTCGACGCCGAGCGACGGCAAACCGAGTTGGACGATCAAGCGGCCGCGGCGCAGGCATCCGCATTGCTTGCCATTACCGATCTCTACCGCGCGCTCGGTGGTGGCTGGCAAGTCGTCGCGAACTAGTCGCGCCAATTTGCGCGCTGCCCGTTCGCACGCAAATGTTCCGGGCGACAATGCGGTGGCTGCGCTGGTGGAGAGATCGCGAAGCAGCGCTTAGCGATCGGCGCCGATCGATGTCAGCGTGGCCTCAATAGCCGCGACAATAGCGGCGTTTTTTTGGTCATCGGTCGCATCGCGGTGCGGCGCGGCAAAGCGCTTTTGGTCGTTGTCGAAGTACTTGCCGGACGCGTCGGCAAACGAATCGCCCAACGCGGCCGTAACAAGAATGTCTGCGCCGATCCGCAGGTCGCTACCGTCGATTCCGTAAGCATCTTTGACCATTTTGCTGGCGAGCAATGACGCTGGGTTTACTGCCACGACAACTGGCCCATCGCTCCCCATGGTCTTCCCGAGATGGGCTGACCACATCGTGATAGCGAGCTTGCTCTGCGCGTACGCTTGATTGTCGTCCAGTGCGACGTTGCCGGCCAATGCATCGGCGTTGACTGTCGCCTGAGCAGCCGATGACAGGTTGATCACTCTGCCGTTACTGGGCAACAGCGGCAGCAACAGTTTGGTCAGCAAGTAAGGTGCGAGCGTGTTGACCATGAAGCGCACGTCCAGGCCGTCGTCCGTGCGGGTGTTCGCGACGGAGAATACCCCGGCATTGTTAATCAGCACGTCGAGCTGTTCGTGCTGCTCGGCTACCGCGGCTGCCAACGTCTCGATGTCGGTACGCTTCGAAAGATCGGCGCGGTACGTTTCGATATTCTCGACGCCGCACTCGCGCGCTAGCGCTTGTTTGGTCGCGGCAAGCTTTGTGTCGCTTCTGCCGTGGATTAAGACGTTGTGTCCACGTTCGAGCAGCAGCTTGGCGGTTTCTAGGCCGATGCCATCGGTGGCGCCCGTCAGCAAAATCGTCTTTTTCATTGCAAATGTCCTAGCGTGAGAATTCTGGGATAACGGCATCAGCAAGCGTCTGCAGCGTTGCTGGGATGTCGGCGTTGTTGAACCGCAAGTTCAGCGCAACGTGATTCACGCCGATCTGCTGGCGCGTGCGAAGGTAGTCGCACAACGCGTTCACGCCGAGGCGCAGTCCGAGATGAATAGGCTGCGGTGCGGCATTGCGATCGGCGACCAAGTCGATGTAGAGCGGCTCCATGACCGGCTTATCGTGGTCACCTGCTGCCGAAACACGGCCACGAAAGTCGTCGATGAGTTGCAATTGCTGGTTGGCTGGCCGTGGGTAGGTCATCCAACCGTCAGCATGGCGGGCGATCCATTCGTTCGATTGCTGGCTCGAGCCGGTTATCAACAACGGCAGTCGCTGTGCAACGGGCTTAGGCAGCATGTCGATGCCGGCGACGTGACCAAAGCCGTTGGCGATACTCGGTCGTTGCGCAGCCATGTTCCGAATATACGCGTAGCTGTCGCGAAACCGTTCGCCGCGGTCCACGTAGGCGACGCCCGTCGCTGGGTATTCGTCCGGACGGTCGCCCGATGCGATTCCTAGTAGCAACCGACCGTCGGAAAGGACGTCTGCGGTGGCAGCGGCCTTGGCAACGTGAGCCGGATGGCGAAGCGGCAGAATTACGCTAGCAACCCCCAAAGCGATGGTCGACGTTCTTGCTGCTAAGGCGCCTAGGTAGACAAACGGATCGAATGTTTGCCCAGCATCGCCGAAAGAGGCGACATTGAACGGTACGTCGCGCAGCCAAACCGCGGAGAATCCGAGCGACTCCGCCATTCGTACGCGATTGATGTGATCAACCATTGTCGGCACCGCCGTTCGCGGGTACGCCTCGATCGGGACGACCAGTCCGAGCGACAGCTGATTCTGCTGGAAAACGGCGTTGTAGCCGCTGTTCAGCTGTTCGAATGGCGGACTGTCAGTCGACCTTTGGGGCATGGTCACGGCAGTCATCGGGCGTACCGCACGAGGGTTCGACTTTCGATGCTCTTGCGCGGCGTTGTCGGCGACTCACCCGGCATGTCCAGCGCACTATGGCCAAGATGCGGCAAGCTGCCGTTGTCGTAGATATTGAAAATCGCGACGTCGTCCGGCGTCATCGCGGACAGGTAAAACCAGTCGTGCTGTTGATTGGCCGTTACGCCCAAAATCTGCCCGACGCGGTCGGGATAAATAAGACCGATTTCGACCCAGTCGCTAGCTGCAATCGAACTCGGTCGTATGAACCCTAGCGGTGATGACTGAATCGGTTGTTCGATCGGGCGCCAGACATTGACGAACGCATAGTGTCCGCGGCGAAATTCTGCAGCGCGCGTTGCGCCGACAATGTCAATTAAGCGTTGCTCGGCGCCAGCGGCGCTGTAGTCGTTGTGGACGTTGCGTGCCGGACGACGCGCTGCGGTTGGTTCGTCGATGCGCACGGTGTGATCGAAGACGATGACTTCGTCCGCGCCGATCGTATCGATGAGCAACGCGCGTAACTCAGCGTCGTACGACGCTTGCCAGTTGCGCGTATCGTCGAAGCTCGTCGTCGCACTGTGGTGCCGTTCGAACAAGATCCCGTCGGCTTCGAACGCAACGCTCGCTCCGGTCTTACGAAGGTCCTGCACCCAAACTTGCGTGGCAACCAGCTCCGGTGAGGCGAGCTCGCCGACGACGCCGTCGACGTCAAATTCGAACGCCTGCGGCGCCGTGCTTCGTACGTGGTAGTTAACGTTTGCTGCTTCGCGCATGGGCCTTCTCCTTTTTCGGCGGCGTCCACTTTGAGCGTTCGAATGAGCGTCCGAATGGGACGATCGATAGCGTATTGCAGCCTCTAATGCCGTAAAAGCCCACTAGAAAGAGTTTAGAATTCGGTTTTTCTATATAATAAGCTGGGCAGCAAAACCTCAAGCGGAGCGGTGAGCGTGGATACCGACGGTATTCGTCTTTTCGTGTTGGCGGCTGACCTGTTGAACATCAGCGCCGCAGGTCGTCAGCTCGGTCTTGCGCCCGCGGTCGCGAGCGCGCGACTCGCCAAACTCGAAAAGCAAGTCGGTGCCGATTTACTGCATCGCTCGACGCGCAAGGTATCGCTGTCGTTGGAAGGCGCTGAGTTTCTGCCCTTTGCTCGAGAAATCTTGGCGCAAGAAAATGCGGCGCGTGCTGCGCTGGGCGACGGCCGTGCGGACGTGACCGGGACCCTGCGTTTCGCCGCGTCTAGCTCGTTTGCGCAACGCTATATCGCGCCGTTGCTGCCAGTGTTTCTCGAGCGGTATCCCGGTGTGAACCTCGAACTCAGGTTCTCCGATACCCAAATGGATCTGATCGAAGGTGGCTTTGATCTCGCCCTGCGAAACTTCGCCATCGAAGACAGCAGTTTGCGAGCGCGAAAACTCGCTGACGACCGGCGCATACTCTGTGCGTCGCCCGCTTATCTCGCGACCCGCGGTACGCCGAACGAGCCACGCGATCTCGTCGATCACCAGACTCTCGTGTTCATGCACGGCCCGGCCCGCAAACTGGTGGCGCACAGCGAATTGCGGGACTGTACGTTTCCGCCGCCTGGCGCAACGCCTCGTGTCGTTTGCGACGATGGCACCAGCATGAAAAACGCAACGATAGCGGGCGTCGGGATTTCGATGAACTCGATTTGGAGCGTCGCAACGGAACTCAACGACGGATCGCTGGTAAGAGTTTTACCCGACTACGAAGTTGACGACTTGGCGGCGATTTGGCTCGTCTATCCGAAGTCGAACGTGCTCACAGCAAAAGTCCGTGTTTTCATCGATTTCTTGATTGAGCAGATCGGCGACCCTCCCGTATGGGAACAAAGCACGGCCGCCTGATCACGCGCCGATATGGCGGTCTAGCCTCGGTGGCAGTCTCGACGCACCACCGATTCGTCGATGCAGCACAACGGAGCAATCTTCGTTAGCGGCGCTCACGGCATCGCGTTCCAGCAAGACTACGGGCCATCTCGGTAATGAGGCCCTGAGAGGTCTTGCTCAAGCGGAACGGCGCGGCGATGCTGACAGCTGCGCTGGCAACTCGCGCAACACGTCCTCGCACGGCGCATCGAGTTTCAAGGTCGCTAGGTCGTCCGCACGATTGAACCCAAGGTTCAGGAGTGCGATGGGTCGTCCGAGTCGATCGGCTTCGCGTGCAAATCGAAAACCGGAAAAGACGATGAGCGATGAACCGAGCACGAGCAGGGCGTCGCTCGCCGCGAGTGCATCCATCGCCGCCGCCACACGCGGCCGCGGCACGTTCTCGCCAAAAAAGACGACATCAGGTTTCACGATGCCGCCACACTGATCGCAATCCGGCACAACGAAACTGGCGTAGTCAACGCCTTCAAGCACCGCGTCGCCGTCCGGGGCCTCGCGCACCGATTGGACCGTTGCCGCGAAGTTAGGATTCAGCGCTTCGATGCGGCCCTGCCAGTCGTCCCGCGCGTACGTCGTGCCGCAATTCAGGCACGTCGCGCTGTCGAGTCGGCCGTGTAGATCGATGACGTCGGTAGCACCGGCCCGTTGGTGCAGCGAGTCAACGTTCTGCGTCACGATGCGTTCGACGTACCCAGCCTGCTGCAGCCAAGCGACCGACCGATGGCAAACGTTGGGCTGCGAGTACGCCATGCGCGGCCAGCCGAGCATGCTGCGTGACCAATAGCGTTGCCGCACGTACGGCTTGCCGACGAAGTCGCGGTACTCAACCGGACGCGCACCTTTCCACGCACCATCACGATCGCGGTAGTCGGGAATGCCGGACGCCGTGCTGATGCCCGCGCCGCTCAGAACGAACAGCCGCGGGTTGTCGTGCACGAATTGCGCGAGACGTTCGGTGTCGTTCACGACAACGTGTGCGTGGAGCCTGGTTCCGGCAGACTGACGTCGGCACCGTTGCTGCGTAGTGCTTCAGCAAGGGCGTACTGTTTCTCGCGCTCGCCGTGCACGAGACAAACCGGCGGCCGGTTTCGAAAGCCGCGATACCAGCGCGTGAGATCCGCCTGATCGCCGTGTGCCGACAAGCCACCCACTGTGTGTGTACGTGCCCGATTGCGAACCGTTTGACCGTGAATGCGCACGTACGGTGCTTTGTCGACCAAACGCCGACCGAGACTGCCCTTGGCCTGATAGCCGACGATCATCACCTGCGTCTCTTTGCGCCACAGGTTGTGCTTTAGGTGATGCAGCACACGACCGCCCGTGCACATGCCGGAGCCAGCAATAATGATCGCGCCGCTGCGTTTGCGGTTGATCAAGCGCGACTCTTGCGCAGAGGCGGTTAGGTGTAGGTTCGGTAGTGGCGGCATTTCGTCGTGTTCACGACGCAGTTTGGTGGCTTCGTCGTCGTACAGGTGCGGGTAGTCCCAGTAAATGTGGCTTGCTTTGATCGCCATCGGGCTGTCGAGAAAAATTCGAAAGCGCTGCATGTCCCATTCGCGGTAATGCTTGCCAAACAGGTACAACAATTCCTGACTGCGGCCGACCGCGAATGCCGGAATAATGATATTGCCTTTGTCGCTGTCGCGGACGATTGCTCCGATTTCGTCGAAGGTCACCGCTCGCTCGCGGTGGTGACTCGCCCCATACGTGCTTTCCATGAGCACCAAGTCGGCTTCCGGTAACGACACCGGATCGCGCAACACCGGCGTGTCGTATTGACCGAGATCGCCGCTGAAAACGATACGCCGGGTCAGATCACGCTCGGTAGCGACCAGCTCGACAATTGCCGAGCCGAGGATGTGGCCGGCGTCGTGGAAGGTCACCGTCACACCTGGGATGACTTCCTGTGGCTGCGCGTACTTGAGCCCAACCATCTGTTTGATGACTTGCTTGGCGTCGCTTTCGACGAACAGCGGCTTCACCGGATCGCGACCGGCGCGCTGGCGGCGGCGGTTCTCTGACTCAGCGTCGCGTTCGGCCAATGACGCTGCATCGCGCAGCAGCACATTCGCAAGGTCCAGCGATGCGTTCTGTACAAAAATGCTGTTGCGAAACCCGCGTCGCACCAGCAGCGGGAGCCGGCCAGAATGGTCGAGATGGGCGTGACTCAGGACGACCGCGTCGACATCGCCGGCTTCGAATGGAAATGGGTCGGCGTTACGCCGTTCGTCGCGCCGGCTGCCCTGGATCATGCCGCAATCGAGCAAAATCTTGCGCCCGGCGACGTGAAGAATATGACAGGACCCCGTGACTTCGCCGGCGGCGCCAAAAAACTCGATGTGCATCCCGTGAGCGGCTCTTTTTTTGTCAAATGTCGCGATTGCGTTCGCGCAAGCTCAGCCAGGTTGCGCAACGATAATCCGGGGTCACCATCGTAGCACCGCGCTGGCCGGCTCCCACGAGCCACGTAAGGTGGCGAAATAAGTCAATAATTTGACCGAACCGACCTTTTCGCGGCTTGTTTCCGTTTCCGCGATACGACCAATCGGTCAACGCCAAATTATTGAAAATACACGCGATTAAGCAATGCGTCTCGCTGTGAACACGGTCACGGCAACACCGTCGCCGTTCGGCTACTTTACCTCGGCTTATGTCACCAGAGAGCGTCTCGATGCTCAGGAACATATTTCTCGGGATCGCGGGGATACTCATTACGGCGCTGCTAGTGTTTTTGCTGGCGCAGTCGAGTGCGGTCGATTCCGAGTACTACGTGGAATACGGGACACGAATCAACGTGTTGCGTCAGGGGGAGACGGACTTTCAATCGTTGTCCGAGTCCATGCAGAACGCGTACCGCGAAGGCCGAGCCGTGCCGAACAGCGCGATCGTACTCATGCGGCGTATTCAAAGTGGACGCGACGAATTTCGCGCGCAGCTTGGCAACGAAGAAGATCCGACCGTAACGCGCGCTTTCGATGAGTTCAGCGCTGCGGTCGATGCGACTACGGCTGACTTCAACGTATTTGTCGAGCGTCAGGGTGCGCTCGCCGACAACGTAGCGGTCATTCGTAACGAGTCGCCGTCCGTGGTTCGTGATCTACGTCGGTTCAAGATGCAGACCTTGGCGCAAAACGTTTTCGCGCTGGCGGTCGAGGCCATGGACTACGCGATCGGCAGCGGTAATCGCTCACGCGAAACCCTGCTCAACCAGATCGCCGCCCTAGAGAACGATCCGCAGGTCAAAGGTCGGCTGCCTGGCAAGCTCGACGGGCTGCTTGGCGCCGCACGGAACGTGGTTGATCAACGCGCGGCCGCTGCCGACTCGCTGTCGCGGCTCGAAGCGTCAACGCTGCCGGGCGCGTCGCGGACGTTGCAGGCGACCTTGCGATCCATCAACCGTACCGTCGTCGGTCGCGCGGAACGCGCGCGCACCCTGCTTGCGGTTTTCTCGCTGCTGTTCCTTGCCGGCATCGGCTACACCGCCGTGATGCTCCGGCGCAGTTACAGTGAACTCAGCGATTCCAAATCGGCGCTCGAGGTACTCAACCAGTCGCTCGAGGAACGCGTCGATGCGCGTACCGAGCAGCTGTCGACCGCCTATGAGGAGCTCAAGGAGTCACAGACTCAGCTCGTGCACGCCGAGAAAATGTCCTCGCTCGGTGAGCTGGTTGCGGGTATCTCGCACGAGATCAACACGCCGCTGTGGTATCTGCTGAGTAACGCAACGTTACTGCAAGAGCGACTCAAGTCTTTCGAGTCCTTTGTTGTGGTTACTGAAAACCTGCTCGATCAGCTGCGCGAAGGCGACAAAGACAAAGACAAATTCGTGCGGCGTCTGCAAGAGCTCGACGACATGTTGCTCAACGAAGCGCTCGGCGACGATCTCGAGGAATCGGTCGATCTGGTCAACGACAGTATCGAAGGGCTCGAGCAGCTTGCTGAGATGGCGCAAAGCCTCAAAGACTTCAGTCGTCTCGATCGCGCGGCCGTTGACCTCTTCAACGTCAACGACGGCCTCGAAAAATCGCTGCTGATCGCCAAGAACTTCCTGAAAAACCGGATCACCGTTCACAAGAATTTCGGCGAGGTTCCGCAGATTCGTTGCGCGCCTGGTCAGATCAACCAGATTTTCTTGAACCTGATCAAGAACGCCTCGGATGCCATGGACGACGGTGGCGAGCTGACCTTGATCTCGCGCGAAGACGGCGAGCACGTCGTTGTCGAGGTTCGCGACACCGGTTCGGGCATTCCGCCCGACGTCATGGCAAAAATCCGCGATCCGTTCTTCACCACCAAAGAGGTGGGCAAGGGCACGGGCCTCGGCCTGTCGATCGTCGACAAAATTATTAATGCGCATGCCGGCGAGCTCGATATCGACTCGACGCCTGGCGAAGGTTCGGTCTTCACGGTACGGCTGCCAATCTCGACAGCGCCGGCCGATGCGGCTTCGGCTCAGCTCGAAGCGGAGATCGATGCATTGGATGAACTCAGCCCCGCCGCAGCAGCGGGTTAGGAAGCAGCGACACCCATGAGTTCGACGCAGGGAACAGCCGCAGCCGTACGCCGGCCTTCGCGGAAGCGGCGAGAAAAGGCGACGATTCTGTTCGTCGACGACGAGCAACGCGTACTGAATTCAATGCGCGCGCTGTTCCGTCGCGAATACGAGGTGTTCCTGACGACGCGCGGATCGGAAGCCGTGCAGATGCTCAAGGAAAAATCGATCGACGTCATTGTCGCGGACCAACGCATGCCGGAAATGACCGGTGTCGAGGTGCTCGGCGAGGGCAAGAAAGTCTCGCCGAACACCGTCCGAATTTTGCTGACCGGCTACGCGGACCTAGACGCCATTGAAGGGTCGATCAACGTCGGCGAAGTCTTCCGGTTCTTGTCAAAGCCGTGCCCGCCGAATCACTTGCGTGAGACGCTGAAGCTCGCAGTTGATATTGCGCGTAATTCACGCGCAGAGAATCCGCAACCAGCGATTGTTGCCAAGCCGGCTCCGGCACCAACAGCACCGCAGCCGACGGCCGCGCGACCGGCCACATCGCCGCCGCCAAGTGACGACAGTCCCAAAGCAGCGCCAGAAGAAAAACCGGCGGCCGCGCCGGAAGAAAAGCCAGCGGCAGCGCCGGAGGCAAAAACCGACGAGGCGCCGTCCGATGTGTCAATGCCGGCGTCGTTTGCGGCAACGATTGCCAGCGACTCGCCGATCGCGGTACCCGAAGGCACCGAAGAGATTGTTCTCGAGGCGGAGTTCGATGGTGGCGGTACTGTCGCTGGCGGGCTCAACTCAACGATCAGCAAGGTTGGCGTCGTCGTGTTCTCGTCCAGCGAGTCGTTCGCCAATTCGGCGACAACGATGCTGTCCGCCGACCATCCGGTCGAATGGGCGAAAACGCTCGTGCAGGTGACCGAGATTTTGAGCGACGGTAAAGCCGGCGTTCTGGTTACTGACTTCGTTTCCGAGGGTCGTGTCCTGAGGAAAATGATCTCGACCCTGAAACGCTACTTGCCAGAGCTCATCACCATCGTGATCAGCGACGACCGCGACGCCAGCGAAATGATTTCTCTGATCAACCACGGTCAGGTGTTTCGTTACATGTCCAAACCGGCGCAACGCGACCGGTTCGCGCAAAACGTCAATGCCGCGGTGCTGAAGCATATTCAACTTCGCGAAAACCCCGAATTGCTCAAGCGCTATCAGGTCGAAAGCGATGGCAGCGGTGGTGCAGTCCCGCAGATCCTTGCCCAGTTCCTCGGTCGCATCAAAAGCGTCCGCCGCCTGTTGGCTCGACAGTAGCGAGAAGAGATCCCGATGGAAGCGACACTCGATGAATCCGAAAGCGGCGGCGGCCGTCGCGTAGACATTATCGTCGCATCGATTGCGTTCGTACTGGTCGGAATCGCCGGCGCTTGGTTTCTGCTGGGCGGTAGTGGCGAGCCACCGATCGAGGAGCCGGCGCAACCGCAGTTGGTGGCGACCCAAGAGGCATCACCGGACCTCGGCGTCGCCGCGACGGAAAGCGAAAGCGCACAAACGCTCGCCAACAAGGCGCGCATGGCGCTGAACGCCGACATGATCGCCGAGCCGGCTGGACAGAATGCTCTGTACTACTATTCGCTGGCGCTGGAAGCGGACCCGGAAAACGGCGACGTCCGCAACGAGCTAAACGCCGTGTCCGACCAAGTATCGACAATGATCCGCGAGCACCTTGCTGCCGAAGACTACGCGGCCGCCGAACGGCTCGTGTCGCGACTCGAGCTAGCGGTACCGAGTGCGGCCGTTTTGCGCGAATTCGAATTGACCGTCGGCAACCGTCGCCAGGCGCTGCTAGATCAGGCTGTCGCCGAAGCGGGCGCAGGTCGGCAGCGTGCTGCCGGTCAGCTGCTCGAGCAAGCTCGCGCTTTGCCCGGCGATGCCAGCGCCAGCATTCGACAGACCCAGACGCAACTCGCCGAGATCGCCGATCAGCAGCGCGCCGTCGCAGCCGAAGCTGCGGCTCGCCGCGCCGAAGAGCAGGCGCGCCTAGCCGCGAGTCGCGAAGCGGAGCAAGAAGCTGAGCCGGTTCGCGAGGCCGCGGCCGCCGAAGAGCCGGCTGCCCCAGTCGCCGAACCCGAGCCAAGCGGACCGCCGGCCGACGTGTCGGTGGCCAACTCAATTCGTGAAAAAGTGACGCGTGGCGCCCTTGATGGTGACGGCGGAGCCATTGCCGAGCTGGGCCAGGCACTCAGCGATTTCCCCGACAGTGAGGCAGTTGCCGAAAGTCGAACGCTGCTGCTGGCAGCTGTGGAGTCGCAGGTTCAGCGGCAACTGTCGGCGGACGATACGCGTGCCGCGGCTGGCAGCATTGCTGCCGTTGAAGATCTTCCCGGCGCGGACGGTGTCGTACCCGAGCTAAAGTCGGCTTTGGCCAGTACCGAAAAGCGTCTCGCGGGCGCCGTGGTCATTCCAGCGAGCCAGCTCGAATTGGTCGAGGCCGTGCCGCCCGTTTACCCGCGCAGTGCACGGCGTCGTGAAGTCGAAGGCTGGGTGGACATCGAATTTACCGTGACCAGCGCCGGTGATACCGCCGATGTCGCCATTGTCGATGCCAGCCAAGCCAACACGTTTAACCGTGCAACGATCCAGGCGGTTTCACAGTGGCAGTTCAAACCACGCATGTTTCGCGGCGAAGCTATCGACCAGCGGGTCAAAGCGCGGGTCAGTTTCCGACTCGAAAGCAGCTAGCAGCGCGCCTCAAGCGCTGACGATTCGCGTCTTCCTGGTTACACTCGACGGCATCGCCGTTGCCGTGACTAGTCTTGTCTGAGCTCGCTGCACTCGATGCCGTTCGGTTAAATTTCAGCCCGTCCAGTCTCGCGGCCCTCAACGTCGTGCTCGCCGTCATCATGTATGGCGTCGCGCTGGACCTGACCGCTGCCGATTTTCGCCGCGTCGCACGTATGCCACGGGCGTTTGCGGTTGGCCTGCTTGCGCAGTTTGTGCTGCTACCGGCAATGACGTTCGTGTTGGTCGTTGCGCTCTCGCCACCGCCGAGCGTTGCGCTCGGCATGATGCTCGTCGCTGCCTGTCCTGGCGGCACGATCTCAAATTTTTTGACGTCGTACGCGCGGGCCAACACGGCACTGTCAGTGTCGATGTCGGCCGTATCGTCGCTGGGCGCAATCGTCATGACGCCGTTGAATGTTGCGCTGTGGTCCAGTCTTTACGAACCGACCGCGTCGCTGCTGACTGAGGTCGCGTTGGATCCTGTTGATGTCGTCGGCGTGGTGTTGCTCGTTCTGGCACTGCCAATGCTCGGCGGCCTGTTGACCCGCCGGTACGTACCGGCGCTTGCGGCGCGGATGTTTGGCCCGTTTCGTCTCGCGTCGATTGTGTTTTTTGCCGGTTTCGTAGCGTTTGCGCTGCATGCCAATTGGACGCACTTCGTCGCGCATGTGGCGGACATTGCCGCTTTGGTCGTCGCCCACAATGCCTTAGCGTTTGCGACCGGCTACGCGCTGGCGGCGCTTGCCCGACTGCCGGAATACGATCGCCGTGCCGTCACGATGGAGCTCGGTATTCAGAACTCTGGGTTGGGTCTGGTGCTGATCTTCGATTTTTTCGCAGGTCTCGGCGGTATGGCGGTCATCGCGGCGTTGTGGGGCATTTGGCACATCATTGCCGGTTCGACGCTGGCGCAAATCTGGCGCGGCGACGCGACGACCTTACCGAAAGGCGCGGCGAATCAGTCTGGGCCGTAATGCGGCACATACGGTGGCGTCGTATAGTCACAGCTCAAACGCTGTCGAAGGAAACGCAACGTGCGCTTACTGAGCATTGCGGTTTTGCTACTGGGTCCGTCATTGGTAGGCGCAGCCGTTACCGACTCGGCCGCGAATGGTTTTACCGTGACGCACGAAATCACGACCAGCGCGCTGCCGGCGAAAGTCTGGACCACGCTCACTGAGAACGTCGACGCTTGGTGGCATCCCGATCACACGTTTTCCGGCGACGCCGCCAATCTCTCGATCGATGCGACTCCGCTCGGTTGTTTTTGCGAACGCCTTGACGACGGCGGCTCGGTCGTGCATCTCACCGTCACGTTTATACAGCGGGGCGAGATGCTGCGCTTGACGGGCGGTCTTGGTCCGCTTGGCCTGATGGGGGTCGACGGCAACATGACGATCAGCGTGATACCGGCCAACGGCGGCACGATCTTGAAGCTTGTCTATACCGTCGGTGGCTATTCACCCGATGGGCTCGACAACATCGCCGGTGCCGTCGACGGGGTGCTCGGCGAGCAAATGCAAAGACTCGCGTCGTTTGCCGAGACGGGTCGTCCGGTACCGTAACGGCCAGGGTCGCGCGTTTACGGACCCAGTCCGTTTGCCGCGCAATACTGGATAGCGAACGCCGCGAGCTCCGGGCCGCGATCTTCCTGCAGGAAATGTCCGCCGCCACGAATGACGGTGTGCTGATCGTGACGCGCACCCGGCACCGCGCTCTGCCACATGCGGTCCATGCCGCGCGTAATTGGGTCTTTGTCGCTGAACGCTGTCGCAAACGGTTTTTCCCAGCGCTTGAAGACCTCCCAAGCCGCCCGATTCGGCACACTTGCCGGATCGTCCGGTTGGCTTGGGACCAGGCGCGGAAACGCGCGCGCACCGGCTTTGTAGCGACCGCCCGGGAACGGCGCGTCGTACGCGGCGATTACGTCGCTCGCAAGTTCAGTCGTCGTGCCCCGATCGATGATCTTACCGATTGGAAACCACGGCGAATAACGCGCAAAACGTTGCCAGATTTTGAATGCCTTCGGCATCGCGTGATCGCCCGTCGGCAGGCCGCCGTTGGCAAGCACGATCGCCGCGAATCGTTCTTCCTGCTCGGCCGCCAATCGCAGCCCTAGCAGCGAGCCCCAGTCCTGACAGATCAAGACGATGCCGTCGAGCTCCAGCGCCGCAACAAACGCGCTCAGCCAATCCATGTGCTGCTGGTAACTGTAGTCGGCAACGCGCGTAGGTTTGGCCGACTTGCCGAAACCGATCAAATCCGGCGCGACAACGCGATAGCCTGCCGCCACGGCCGGCGGAATCATGTGTCGGTACAAGTACGACCAACTCGGCTCGCCGTGCAGCATTAGCATGACGCGAGCCGATCGCGGGCCTTCGTCGACGAAGTGCATGGCAAGCCCATCGACATCGACAAAGTTAGGGGCAAACGGATAGTCCGGCAGATTGTTGAAGCGTGCCGGATCGGTCGTGACCGCATGCATGGCAAAAACCTACTCGTCGCGCGATGCTGCATACTAACGCAGGGCGGGCATCGACGGAGCGGCAATGACCATTGAACTTTATACAGCGCCAACGCCGAACGGCTACAAGGCGTCAGTGACGCTCGAAGAGCTCGAGCTCGATTACGACGTGCACGTCGTCGATCTCATGGCCGGCGATCAGAAGCAGCCGGCGTTCTTGGCGCTGAATCCGAACGGTCGTATTCCGGTCATCGTCGACGACGGTTTCGCCGTGTTCGAATCCGGGGCGCTGATGATCTACCTCGCCGACAAGACGGGTCGTCTACTGCCAACCGAACAAAACGCGCGCAGTCGCGTTTTGCAGTGGCTCATGTTCCAGATGGGCGGTCTCGGCCCGATGATGGGCCAAGCGAACGTGTTCTATCGATATTTTCCCGAGAAGATACAGCCGGCGATTGATCGCTATCAGGCGGAAGTCCGGCGGCTGCTCGAAGTGTTGGACGGACAGCTTGCCGACAACGAGTATCTGGCCGGCGACTTTAGCCTCGCCGATATCGCGAACTGGTGTTGGGCGCGCACGCACCGTTGGTCCGGCGTCTCCATCGAAGGTCTCGACAATTTAGCGCGCTGGATCGATCAATTGGCGGCCCGTCCCGGCTGCGCGAAAGGTGTCACGGTGCCGATCGATGCCGCTGTCCTGCGTGACGCGAAAGGCGGCGCCGAGAAATTCGCAAAAGATGCGCGAACGATGGTCGTGACTGGCCGCGATGCTCAGAATCCCGAGTAGCGGCGAGCGTCGTCGTGCATCTTGATGAGAAACCCGCGAATCGCCTCTTCGGCATCCGCCGCTGGCATCAGGCCGCGTTGTTGCATGATGCTGGCCATGTCTTGCAGTGACCGTCGACCATCAATCAGCGCCATGATGAACGCATGAATCCGCGTCGCGGCAGCCTGCGATAAGAATGCGTCCGAGGCCGGCACCGGCGTCTTGCCGATGACGATCCAGTCGGGCAGGGCGCGCCACCGCGGCACGACCGCGGCATCGCTCGTTTTGTCAAAGCGCATCGCCGCGACGGTTTCGACGCGGCCGTGCCGGCTGGCCGGTGAATCCAGATAGGGCAACTCGCGCTCGAGGGTTTGCCTATGCGCAAAACCACCGGAGACACACTGCTCAGTGAGCTCTTCAATACCGATGCACGCGGCAATGTCAGGCTCGCGAAACGCCACCGAGCCAAAGTTCAACCAAACGCCGTCTGCTGCTAGCAACCGATTGACGCGCGGCGCAAACGCCGCGGGCGACTCGGAGATGATATCGACGAGCCACGGGGTCACCACGAGGTCGAACGCGCCCGCTTGAAACGGGGCGCGTAACGCGTCGCCGAGCACCCACTGGGTTGGCGTCGCCGGCTTGGTGGCCGCTCTGAGCGTTCGCACCACCGCGTGATCAAGGTTGGTTCGCGGCGCCATCGGGAACTCGACGAGCTGGACGTCTTCGCCGCGGTCGAGCCGTGCTGCCAACAACATGAGCAGCGGATTGAAATCCAACCCGACGCACAGCTCCGGCGCGAGTGCGACATTGAGGTCGTGCGCCAGGCGACCGGCTCCGGCGCCCAGCACGAGGACGCGCTGAGGATTCGCGGTGCCTAGCACCTCGCTCAGCATTTCCAGCGAGCCGGCGTTCTCCGCGTCACCCCATCCCCAGTCGCGGTGCACATTGGGAAGGTACGTGTTGAGCCCTTGATCTGCAGGCAATCGCGTTCGCAGCGCGAGGTACGTTGCTCGCGGCACGCTCGACGAACCCTCGAGCAGCGGTTTGAGTAGCGACGACAACGCCGCGCGCTGGGTACGAAAACCAGTCTGCAGGCAGTCGAGTCGCGCGCGCGTGGCGGCCGAGAGATCGGGCTGCACAAGCGCTGCCTCGACGCCGGCGAGATGCTCGTCAAGCCTCGTATTGGCATGTTGATAGCGTTGGCGCCATTCGCCGCGCGCAACGTCCGGCTCGGCAAACAGCCACGGAATCCCGCCCAGCAGCGGATAGCGAACGTCGCTCGCACGGCAGTACAGCACGTCGTCTCGTATTTCGAGCGGCGCGTCGCTGCGCGGGCAGGCGAGCACGCTGGTCAGCGATTCAGGTGGACTCATCAATGCGCCTAATCAGTTTCCGCGTGCCGGCCGTTTATCCGACCGCTGCGACAATGCCACGCGTTCGGCGATTTCACTATCGATCAACTGCGATTCCGTTAGCAGCCAGTCGCGAAATTGTCGCACCGGACCGCGTGCCAATGCGCGCTCGGTGAACTGCGCGCGGTAGGTGTTGCGCGACCAGATTCCTTCGGCCAGCGGAAACGGCAACGTGAGCTCGCCGCTGTCGAGCTGTTGCTGGACCAAGCCCAAGCCACAGATGATGAAACCGGAATCGGCGCAGACAGCTTCCAACGCGTGCGTGATTCGCTTGTACCGTATGCCGTGCGCCGGCGGTTCTTTGCGGTGTCCAAACTTCGCAATCCACTCGGACCATCCGACATCGCCAGCCTCAATGGTGTAGCTGTCGAGATGCAGGAGCGGAAAGCCGTCGAGGCGTGTTGCCGACGGCAGATCGGCGATGCGCTGGCGATTGACCGGTGATACGACGGGCACCAGGTAGTCGGTGAAAAGCGCATTGCCCATGTCTGGCGAAGCGGCGTTTGCCAGCACAACCTCACAATCGGCATCGCCCAACCGCGCCGGCACGTCGCCGATACCGTTCACGCAGAATTGGGTGTTCGGACTGAGCGCTCGAAACGCATCGAGGCGCGGCTCCAGCCACAAGCTGGCCCAGTCCGAATCGGCGGTGATGTGGATCTCGTTGAGACGCTGGAAATCCAGCAGCCGGCAGACGGTGTCGAGTTCTCGAAACGCGGCATGCAGGTGGCCGGTCGCGCGTTGCAATTCCGGCGCCGAGCGGATTCCGGAGCGACCTCGTACCAGCAGGTCGAAGCCGAGGTAATCTTCGAGGCTCTTGATCCGCTGGCCGACCGCTGCCGGAGTAATCGCGAGCTCAGCGGCGGCCAGTTTCAATGAGCCGCGGCGTAGCGCCAGTTCCAGCGCCTGCAGCGCGCGTAAATGGGTGGTCGTCGTCACACGCTTATACTAAATATTTTCTTTAGTAAGCTAAAGAATATTTACCTTGGCTAAGCGGCGCCGAATCGCAAGAATCGGTGATCGTACCGACACGTCAGAAGGGCCTGCCACATGAAAACTCTCCGTCGCTTTCTGGTCGAGCGTGAAATTCCGGGTATCGGCAGCATGTCGATCGTTGAGCTTTGCGGTGCCGCGAGGGCATCGAATCACGCCATCGATCAAATGAACTCGGCCGTGCAATGGCAGCACAGCTATGTCGCTGGCAACCGCACGTTCTGTATCTATCTCGCCACCGACGAGGCCGCGATTCACAAGCATGCGGAGTTGAGCGGCATCCCGGTGTCCGCTGTTCATGAAATAGCCGCGGTTATCGATCCGCTGACGGCAAATAACTGATCGATGAGTTGCTCTGCAGATCTCGCAGGCTGCATTGACGTGCGCGGGCGAAATCATGACATCAATCAGGAGGAGTGCAATGAATCCATGTCGTGTTTGCTTGTGTTTGATCGTGGTCACCGTCGTATCGATGGTGCCGGTGAGAGCGGCCCATGCCAGCGGGTCGTGGTTTTGGAATTGCCAACGTGCTGAGGTAACGAGCTTCTGGGAGGAACAAATCGCCGGGACGGAACTCTCCGGCCGTGGGTCGATTTGCTCGACGCCGTATGGCGTTTGGTCCTCGCTGGCGGTACGCGGTCTTACGCCCGGCAACGCCTACACCGTTTGGTGGGTGTACGTCGATCAGCCGCAACACTGCGTGGCAACGCCATTAACGCCGGAAAACTCGTCCGTGCCGTTTCCCGAACCAGTTGGGTATGCCGGACCGTGCGGGATCGCCGACTTCTTTACGCCGGACGAGAGCGGTGGTTTTTTGAATCCGCTGGCGGTGTTTGGCCGCATGGACAGCGTGGTTGCACATTCGTCGCGACGAACGTTCTTCCGCGATGACGTTCGTGATTTCGTACCGGCACCCGGATCGCAGCTCTGGCTGTTCGTTTTCGGTCACGGCCCGGCAGATACAACCGACAAACGCCAGCTCGCTCGGCAACTGCTGACACCGGAGGACCCGGGATCCGGTGCGCCGCATCTCGGTATTGAAGGGCGGCCTTTTGGCTATCCGGCAGCCGTGCTCGTTACCGAGTATTGAGATCATTTAAGCTGCGACTGCCCCGGCCGGTGTTAGTCCTGGTTTGGGGCAGCGCAGTTTTGCTAAAAAAAGGCCCGCAAGAAGCGGGCCGAAGTGTTTCTACCAGGAGATGGCGCGATATCAGGTCGGATTGCTGATCACGCCGTTGACGATGGGGTCGAAAGCCGTAAGGCTGTCTTTCAGCGCCGTGCCGTTGAGACCAGTGCCTGGGAAGATCGAATCGAACTGACCCTGTTCACCGTGTAGCGCCATGTAGTTCAGAGCAACCGTCTCGACCAGAAGGTTGACGTTGTTCGCCGCAGGCGTCGAGCCTGTTTCTACCGAACCGTTGTCGCGCATGAAGCCGATCTGCTGATGGCGTTCCGGCGGTAGGGTGTCGCCGGAGAACAGCGTCGCGCGGCGGGTCGGGTTGTAAACCAGGAAGAACGCACCTGCCGTTGACTGGTTGTCACTCGACCATTCGCCTTTACCGCGGCCCTCGACCGAGTTGTCGATCGTGCCGTTCGACGACAGCGAGCCGTCGGAGAAGACGTACATCATCAGCGGCACGCCGCGGTTGGCCGCGTACTGCAGGCAGGCGCCCATGCAGCGACCGGCGCGCTCGTCTTTGACCTCACCCTCAGCGCGTGCGCCGCCGTGATAGTCGTAGCCGCCCATCTCGATGCAGCCGGCACCGGCGTAACCGTCGATGACGAGCTTCATAACCGATGCCGTCTTGCGGAACTCGCGTGCGTCGCGACCGTTGCCTTCGATCTCGGCCTGCGTGAACGGTGCGTTCGGACCGCCGACGATCAACGGATCGAGCAGTGGATCGAGCGGGACACCGCCGAAGCGATCGGCAACGTCGGCCGCTTTCAGGTAGCCGCACTTGACCAGGTCTTTAACGATCGCGTCGTTGGTGAGCTGGGTCGAGACGTTATCCATTTTCTGGTCACTGAGTCGGTAGACCGACTCCATGACGGCCGTGGCGTCATCGGGACCGAGAATACCAACCAGCTGACCGGTGTCGACGAGACCAACGACGTCGCTCGGACGGTCGATCTTGGTCGGCCGGAATTCCGGATTGATCAACATGGCCGGTGCCATCGAGTTGCCGCCGGAGTCCGAGTTCTCGGAACCGACCAGCGTCAGAATTTCACCGTCCGCACCGGCACGCTGAATCGCGTACATCGGGTTGTGCGGGTTATTACTGGTGTCGTTTTCCGAACGAGCCGGAATGACCGCGCCGTTGATGTTCGCTTCGATCGCGGGCGTACGGATCGAGCCGCGCATGCCGCGCTGGTATGGGCTGTCCGAATGGAACGCAAGACCCATACCGACGTCGGTATGGTCGAGGTTCGTGATCGGGTCAATCGCGCCCGGCACCATGTCGCCCGGCAGACCCTGACGGCTGTAGCCTTCCGTCGACAGGAAGTCCATCTGGCCGCCTTCCTTACCGATCAGGACATTGGAACCAGCGATGTTCGCGCCGCCCGCGAGGTCGAAGCAGATGAACGGGATCTTGCCGGCGCCCGGCGAGATGCCACAGGCGTTTTGCAGTACTGGGTCAGCAAGATCGTTCGACAGTGCCGCGAATGCATCGCGCGGATTGGCGAACAGGCTCAGCATGCCGCCAGACAGTGCCGTTACGGCACCGGTCATGAAGCCCTGTGCGACCAGCGCACGACGGGTGATCGGAACCGGGTGATCCGCGTGGTACTGCGGGTCGTCAAAGTTGCGACGTTTCTTTGCCATGGTATTGCCTCTTAACCTTCTTCCGTGCCGGCCCGTTACTGGACCAGCGTCGCTGCGCTGCCGACTACTGCCGCGCAAACGCCTTTGACGATGCCGGATGTATCGGCATTGCCACCATTAATCAGTCGATCGATCAGATTATCCGGACGGTTGCCGTTATCGACGGCATAACCGAGCTCGGCCACGAGATCGGCGTAGGCTGGCTGCGTCGCCAAACCTGTGCCCACCGCGTTAGCTACCAGGGCATCGATGATCACGTCACGACTTGCGCCGTTGAATGCCACTGCCGGGGCTGCGCTGAAGTCAAAGCCCGGGAAGTAGGTCGCACGACGGCCCGTGTCTTCGACCAGCGCATCGCAGTAAGCAATGGCGAGCTGGGCAATGACGACCTGATGCGAGGACAAGAACGCGTTCAACGTATCCACGGCCGGCAGCGATTCCCGCAGCCCAGCGTAGGTTGCCAGCACGTTCGGGTCCTGCGGATCGACCGTGGTGACTACCGCCATCGTGGCGTTGATCTCATCGAAGGTACGCACGCCGATCTCGGCCGCAGGGTCACCGTCACTTGCCGCAACGACAACTGGCGGGTCGATCGTGCGCACGAAGGTGTTGGAGCCGAGCTGGTCGAACGTCAGGAAGAACTCATCTGAGTCCGGACCTTTCTCGAGGCCAATAATGGTGCCGACCGTCGATAACGCTTGCCCGCTCGCGAGGTCGTACGCGGCATCGGTCAAAGCCGTATCGAGGTTCGCCCATGCCTGGCCTACCGCCGCTTCGGTACCGTTGATGCCGATACGCATGCCGCTCAGCGGAATATTGCCGGGCGTAGCGGTCGGATCGAGGCTAATGAAGAACGGCTTGTTGAACAGGTACGCGTAGCTGTCGAACTGGCTGACTTCGATGACGACGTAAGCTTGCGGAACGTTGATCAGATGACTGACGCCGAACAGCAAGAAGAACTTCTCACCGACACCGACTTCGAGGTTCTGCTGAATCTGTGCTTCGGTCAGGGCACGGTTGTGAACCGCGACCAGGCGAACAACGCCTTGGAACAGACCGTCGCTCGATACTTCATTACCTACGACGAATGCGAAAGTGTCGTCCCAGTCGCCAATACCGCCGCCGTTGGCTGCGTCACCGGAAGCGCGCAGCTCGCCGTTGACGTATATCTGACGTCCGTTAACCGGGTCGTACGTTGCGACGACGTGTTGCAGCGTAGCCTGCAAGACCTCTTCGGCAGACGGCGTCGATAGCGCCGGATCGCCGTTACCGTCGGTGTTCTCCGAGCGGTTGAAGAAGTCATAGTCGTACATGGTCTGACCGAGCGTGAAGTTACGCGCGAACGGTCCCGCCGAGTAGCTAACGATGCGAGCGTTTTCTTGCACGACGTTGGCCGGTGCGACCCAAGCTTCGATCGAGTACTCGCCCGTGGCCGTGATCAACTGATGCAGCTTGGCGCTGTTGGCTGTTGAGCCCTGTGCCTTGCCGTCGTTGACCTGAATGCCCCAGCCGCCGACCCACTGCACGTCTCCGGACAGCGTAAGGTCGAGCGCCGGCGTAACACCGCTGGTGTCGAACGCCGTCGTGCCGCTACCGGCTTTGAATTCCCAAAGACCGATCTGATCGGTTTCGTGACGGTTGCCACCCGATGCAATCGTGCCATCGAAAATCGTCAGCGCCCGCGAGAAGACCAGTGCCGGGTCAACTTGGACCGGCTGGATCGGGTTCGCGAATGCTTCGATGGCCGCCAACATCTCGTTCGAGTTGGTCTGGCAATCGCTCCAGCAGTTGTGGAACTCCTCGCCAAGGCGTACGACCAGGCGTGACAGTTCCGGCGTGTCGAGGTCGATTTTGGTCTTGACCGCGTCGTAAGCGACCGCGACGCTGCCGTTCTCGTCCGGCGGCTCACCCATAAATGGCGACTGCTGAATCGCAGAGCCCGATGAGTGACATTCCTGGCAGTACGTTTCGAGCAGCGGATACACCGTCGCTTGGAACGCCGCAGAATCGGCCGGGAAGTTTTTGCTCGAACCCGGCTGCATTTCGGCCGGTGCCTCGAGGACGATATCGCGACCGCCCGCTGCGGCGTTGCCGCCAGCCCAACTTTCGATCCACGTCTGCATGATATCGGCGCAAGCCTGGTCGCTGGCCAGCCAGCAGTTGTGACCGCCGCCGACTTTCGTTACCAGACGCGAGTTCTGCGGCGACAGAAGATCAACCAGCGGATTCGAATCCGAGTACGCCATGTTGATGTCGTCATCGCGTGCGAATGACGGTGCCTGTGCGCCCTGAACGTGGCAGTTGTTACAACCGGCTTCGGCGACGATGTTGTCCCAAAGATTGGTTTTGAACGACTGCACGTCGGCCGTCGCCGGCGCAGGTCCGTTGTAGTTCGATACCGGCCCGGTTTGGTTACCGACCTGGTTCTGTACGACATCCGCGCCTGAGCCCGAGCCGCAACCGGCCAGCGCGAGCGCCGACAGTGCGGTGATGGTCAGTGCCTTGGCCTGGGCGCTGAGATGGTTCAACTTGCTAATCATCGTGAGACCCTCTTAGTCGCCCATGCAATGCGCGGCGGAGCTAGCAAATACCGGTTTCATCAGGTAGTTGCTGCGGAACGTCGCGACCATCGAATCAATCTGAGTGCGGTCGGCCGCATCGACCGGTTCGCGCAAACAGACGTTACGGAAGACTTTTCTGACTTGGCACTGGGCAAACGCGTCGCTGTTAGCCAGTTCCTGGCCCATCGACTTCGCGCCGACACCCGCGCCGGGCAGACCCGCATCCCATCCGAGGATTGCGTTTTGCCCTGTACGCCAGTAGTTGGTCCACGCATCGTCCGGCGTCACAAAGCCGAACTCGAAATTCGTGTCGTTGTTGAAGTACTTCGGATGGACCTGCGTCGCGTCGTACACGATCCGACCCAGGTCTATGTCAAAGTTGTAGTACGCATAGGCTTGCGCCAGCGGATCCATACCGCTGTGGCAACCAACGCAGTTGTTCAGGAACACGCGGGAATCACCACCCGGGCTGCGCGATACGTCCTGGCGGATGCGGTCCGGCGGGTAGTTCGTGTTCTGCACCTGCTCCATGTCGTTACAGAGATGATTGAGCAAAGTGAAGCGGAACATCGCGCGGTTCGTGCCGGCGACGAAGAATGCTTCGGCCGCGGCACGTGTGGTCACAACGCCGGCCGTAGCGTTCGCCGGAAGATCGGTCAGCGCCGACTGTGTGGTCCGCACCAATGCACTTTGCAAATCGATGTTCTGCGCTTCCATCTGCGCGTAGTGATCGTTGCTCGTCATGGAATACGGCGGCAGGCCGAGGTTGCCGGAACCGGTATAAAGGATGTCCTCCGACAGCAACCCATTAAAGGGTACGTCGTCGCGGATCATGCCGATGACGGTGGCCGTATAGTCGTTAAGCGGAACAAAAACGCTGCGATCGCGGTTCGTCCAAGGCGACGCAAAGTTTTTCAGCGTCACGCTGTAGAACGCAGGATTGTTCATGGCAATGTCGGCCGCTGCGGTCGGATTGCCCGGCAGCAGCGCTGCCATCTGATCCAGAACAGCGGGCGTCGGCGGTACGCCGGCAAGCCGGTCGTGCATGCGCTTGGCTTGCTCTCGCGGTCCCGCGTAGGCCTGACCAGCAGCCAGTACAAGCCCAAGCAGCAGCGTCGCAAAGCGATGCGAATAAGTGTTTCGGGTCATCTTAAATTCCCAATCTCTAACGTGCGTCGTGTTCCAACTTGGCTTTACGGATACGGCCGGTCCGCGGGAGCCAGGCGGCGTGGGCACTGCCGCGTGTCGATGCCGATGAGTATTGACTAAGGTCTCAGCGGGTGCAGTGAATGCAGTCACAAACACTCGCAGCGACCGTCAAATTCGTGTCTTCAACGGCATCGGCGCGGACGGGCCACACCTTCGCAGTGCTTGTGCTGCAAGGCGTGTGCCAGAGTTCGACAGTTTGTTGTTATTTGATATTTATTCTTTTTGTTTCAGTGTCTTGCGAGGTGTTTTTGGGCAACAGAGGTACTGACATTTTGTAAACTCAATGTCGGTGTTTTTCGCAAGCACCCCTAGGTCCAGGCACAAGTTGCTGAAAACGCACCGTTTATTGCCTGTCGCTAAACACCGACAATGCGACAAAACGATTGTCGACCAACTGTGATCGGTTACTCGGTTTGCTAACCGCGAATCATCGAATGTAGAACCTTGTTTGTCGGTGCGTAACAAACTCAGTCCGACAATTGCAGGTTGAACTCAATAGCAACGCGGCCTGCGTCCGGCAAGTTCGATACTGACGCCACGATATGACAAAAAACCTCTTTGTTGTCGGGGCTTTGAGACATTACGTGTCGCGTTCACCGTTCCTATACTTTGTGCTGTCGAGAACCAATCGAGCTTCGCTCGAGCGGTATGCGTTGCGTGCTTTGTGATCGCGTTAACAGACTCCGGTGGGGGTCTGTAGAGACCATCGCATTACGTTGAATCGCAGCTGGCACGGGATCATCGCTACCACGATGGACTCCGGCATCCGGCTTGTGAACGCAGCCGCCGCAAGCGGACTCGTTCGAGACTGCGTTACGCAAGTCGGAGGAAACACAGACATGAACACACGCCGACAACTCCAACGGATACGCTGGGGCCTGCCAATCCTTGCTGCGCTGGCCGTCGCAGCATGCGGTGGCGGAGGCAGCGGTGTCGGCCTCGGTGACGGCCAGACAGCAGACCCTGTCGTTTTGGATTTTCCGATCGTCTATGTGCGCCGGCCAATACCGGTCGATGACATGGGCGATCCACTGCAGGTCGATATACGCGATCTGATTACCTTCAACGTTGGTGCGGATCTGTTCTTTCGAGATCGTGCGTCGCCGAGCACACCCGATCGCAATTTGACCGGTGACATCACGCAAGGCCTCGGCGATATCCGCGACGTCGATATTTCGAACGACGGCAGCAGCGTATTGTTCGCGATGCGCGCGCAATTCATCGAGGGTGCTGACGAAGAAGATCAGCCGACCTGGAATATCTGGGAGTACGACGTCGCGTCTGACACGCTGCGTCGCGTGATTGCGTCCGACATTACGGCAGAGGCGGGCCACGACATAGCTCCGCACTACCTGCCGGACGGGCGCATCGTTTTCACATCGTCACGGCAGCGACGTTCTGCTGCGATTTTGCTGGATGAAGGCAAGCCGCAGTACGCAGCGCTCGATGAAGATCGCAACGAGCCCGCGTTCGTGCTGCACCGCATGGACGCCGATGGCCAGAACATCGAGCAGCTCTCGTATAACCAAAGCCATGACTACGACCCAGTGGTGTTGTCGGACGGCACCATTGCGTACAGCCGCTGGGATCACGCAGGTCCGAACAACGCTATTCACCTGTATCGCGTTAACCCGGACGGGTCTGGCTTAGAACTGCTGTACGGGTCGGAAAGTCACTCGACCGGTACCGGCAATGCCGAGGTGCAGTTTTTGAAACCGCGCGAGTTGCCGGAAGGCGGCATCATCTCGCTGGTGCGGCCGTTTGCCGGAACCGGCGAGGGCGGCGACGCAATTGAAATCGACACGATCAACTACATCAACAACACGCAGCCGAACGTTGCCAACGTTGGCGTGTTGAGCGGGCCTGCGCAAACGCCGGCGACCGTCAACATCGTGCTTACCGCCGACGACGAGCCGTCTCCCGGCGGTCGCTACTCGGCCGTCTACCCGCTGGAGGACGGTACCGACCGCGTTATGGTTGCGTGGAGTCCCTGTCGTCTGACCGACGGCATGCGAATTGTCGCGTGTACCGATGACAATCTTGCGGATCCGAATCTCGTGGAAGCGGCACCGCTCTATGGTATTTGGATCTACGATCGTCAGCAGAATACGCAGCTGCCGGTCGTTGTGCCTGAAGAGGGTTTTCAGTACTCAGAGATCGTAGCCGCTGAGCAGCGCAGCGTGCCGCCGTTGATCCTCGACGGCATCAACGACTTTGCGCTCGACCCGGACGTCAAAGCCGAGGGTGCGGGCGTAATTCACATTCGCAGCGTCTACGACTTCAATGGCGTCGACGTCAGCGCGCTCGGTATTCCGACACTGTCCGATCCGATGCAAACCACTGCCGACCAGCGTCCGGCACGCTTCATTCGATTCTGGAAGCCGGTCAGCATGCCCGATGACGACGTGCTCGATTTCGACAACTCGGCGTTCGGTGTGACCCAGGCGTTCGGGATGCGCGAAATTGTCGGTTACGCGGACGTCGAACCGGACGGTTCGGTGATGGCGAAAGTACCGGCCAACGTCGCACTGTCGTTCCAGGTTTTGGATGCTAACGGTCGCGCCATCTCGCCACCGCACAACAACTGGTTGCAGGTGGTGCCGGGTGAGTTTCGTGAGTGCGGCGGTTGCCACAATGCGCAGTCGGGTCTATCGCATGGCCGTATCGATGCGTTTAACGCGGTTAATCAGGGCGCCGCGGCAGACGGACAGCCGTTCCCGAACACCAATCCGCTGATCTTCGCCGACTTCGGTGAAACGATGGCGGAAGCGCGCATGCGTATCTCTTGCGCAAACGACAACTGCGCCGCGCTCGAGGCGAGTTTCGACATCGGTTTCGACGACGTCTGGACTGATCCCGCCCAACGCACGGTTGATGCATCGTTTGCCTATCGCTATCAGGATCTGACGACGCCGCTGCCAGTTGAGGTAGCTTGCGTAACTAACTGGACTTCGCTTTGCCGTAGCGTTGTGCAGTACGAAGAGAACATGCACCCGCTGTGGACCGTCAGCCGCATGGCGATCTCCGATCAGGCGATTCTCGACGTTGCCGGAAACGTGATCGACAGCTGCATTGGTTGTCATACACCGGTCGATGCGGCCGGTATGGCGATGGTGCCGATGGCGCAGCTTGATCTCACCGACGGTGCATCGGATATCGATCCAGATCACTTCAAGGCGTACCGCGAGCTTCTTTCCGGCGACAACGAACAGGAAGTCAACGCCAACGGAATTTTGGTCGACCGGCTGGTCGAGAACGGCGTCGATGCCAACGGCATACCGATTCTCGTCACTGTCCCGGTTGCAGCGAGCATGAACGCGGGTACTGCGAATGGATCGAACGCGTTCTTCTCGCGCTTCGCTGCAGGCGGCACTCACGCGGGCTATTTGAGCGACGCCGAGCTGAAGCTCTTGTCGGAATGGCTCGACGGTGGCGCGCAGTACTACAACAACCCATTCGAGGCGCCGCTCAACTAGCTTATGCCGTTACTTCGTTCCGTATTTGCCGCGCTGTGCCTTCTCGTTGTGTCGACGTCGACCTCGGCGGACGAACCCGTCCGCGTCACGGTCGCCGATGCTTATCTCGAGATGCACACCGGACCCGGTCGCGGGTATCCGGTCGACTACGTCATCGAGCGCGACGAATCGGTCGAAATTCTGATGCGCCGGACCAATTGGTTCAAAGTGCGCGCCGACAACGGTCGCGAAGGTTGGGTGCGTGAGCGCGACATGGAGCTGACACTCGATGCGTACGGCGAACCCGTGCGGTTTCGCAGCGTCAGTCGCTCGGAGTTTATTACCAGCCGCTGGGAAATCGGTGCGCTGACCGGCGACTTTGGCGGCGCCAACATCGTCAACGCGTACGCAGGATATTCCCTATCCGGCAATTTGTCCGTCGAGATCGGCGGCTCGCAAGTGCTCGGTAATTTTTCGAACGGTTACATAGCGAGTGCGAATCTCGTGCACCAGACGTGGCCGGAGTGGCGCGTGTCGCCGTTCTTCACGCTCGGCACCGGCGTTATACGTACCGAGCCGAAGTCAACCCTGGTCGCTGCCGAGGATCGCACCGATCAATTTGCCCAGGTGGGCGCAGGAGTACGTACCTGGCTAACTAGACGCCTTATTTTTCGGGCCGAATACAAAAGTTATGTCATCTTCACCAGCCAGGACGAGAACGAGGAAATTGAAGAATGGAAGATCGGCTTCGGGTTCTTTTTCTGAGCGGGCTGGCCATAGCCGTTTCCGGCTGTAGCTGGATGCCGTTCGTCGGCCCGAAACAGCAACCGACGACGGAGCCCGTCGATGGCGACGATCGTCCCGTGCAGGTCATCGAGCCTGAGGTCGAGCGGCGCGACATCAAGAGCGCCGACATCGATACCGAGGATTTCGAGGTCGGTATTTTCGGCGGAATCATGAGCGTTGAGGATTTCGGCTCGAACCCATCGTACGGCGCTAAGCTTGCCTATCACATCAACGAGACGCTATTCGTCGAAGCGGGCGTCGGGCGTACCGACACCGAGGAGACGAGCTTCGAGCGCCTGTCCGGTGCCGCTGAGCTCTTGACCGACGAAGAGCGCGAATACACGTACTACAACCTGTCACTCGGCATAAATCTGTTTCCGGGCGAGGCGTTTCTTGGCGCTAATCGCGCCTATACGCAGGCCCTGTACGTGATCGGCGGTCTCGGCAGCACCCGCTTTGCCGGCGATGATCGATTTACCGTCAATTTTGGTGTGGGCTATCGCTTTCTTGTGACGGATTCCATCGCACTGCACGTCGACTTTCGTGACCATCTGTTCGATATCGATATTTTGGGCGAAGAGAAAACCGTCAATAACCTTGAAGCCACGCTGGGCTTTTCGGTGTTTTTCTGAGGACTGCCATCATGGCCAAAACGATCTTGAAAACATTTGCGGCGGCGGCACTCGCCATTGGTCTTACGGGCTGCGGCTCGATCGAGCCGTGGGTCAAGCCCTATGAACGCGATCTTCTCGCTGACCCGATCATGGCGCTCGATGCCGACCCGGTGTCCAGCTCGTACATCCACCACGTCCACGAATCGCGCGAAGGCGCGCGTGGTGCGCAAGGGTCAGCAGGCGGCGGCTGCGGCTGCAACTAGGTTTCAAGAGCCGTGGACGGGACGATACTTTGTTGCGACGCTCCTCGAGATGCTCATGTGTTCGCACACACACTCCGCTCTCTCGTCGCGCCACGCCGCGTCTCGCCCTCGTCCACAACTCTTGAAACAAGCTACGCGCTGAAGAAGCCGCAGCTGGGCCGATACTTTGTTATGACGAGACTCAAGATGCTCATGTGTTCGTACACACACTGCACTTTCTCGTCGCGCCGCGTCGCATTTCGCCCGCGCCTGCGGCTCTCTAAACGGGCTTGGTAGCAAGCGATGATTAACCGAACGACGATCTTGAAACCGCCCGCGCGTCGCGAAGGCCGTCAACTTGCCGCCGGCATTGTTTGGCTGGCGATGCTGCTAACGACGATCGTCTTTGCCCTCGGGGCCCGCGGCGCAGAAGCGGCGGTTTTGCCCGAAGATCGCGTCGATGTGCTGTATCACCGCTACGACGGTGACGACATCACCATTGACGGACCGTCCGTGCTGGTTCGTAAAAAGATTGGCAAAAATTTCTCGCTCGACGCCAACTACTACGTCGACACGATCTCGAGCGCGTCCATCGACGTCCGGGTCGCGGCCAGCCGCTACGAGGAAGAACGTACGCAGTACTCGGTCGGTGCGACGTACCTGCACAACAAGACCATCATGAACGCCGGCTTCGTTAAAAGTGACGAAAACGACTTTGAAGCCGAAACGTGGTTCGTCGGTATCAGTCAGGACATGTTCGGCGACCTGACGACAGTATCGATGAGCTACGCGCGCGGTAACGACATCATCCGCGCCACCGGATCGCCGGACTTCGAAGAGACTGCCGATCGCCAGAGCTACTCGGTGGGTCTAACGCAGGTGTTAACGCGCAGCCTGATCGCGGCCGTTCAGTTTGAAACCATTACCGATGAGGGCTGGCTCAATAACCCCTATCGCTTTTACCGGTTCCCGAACGAGACCGGCGACGGCTTCCTGACCGCGCAAGAGATCTATCCCAACACGCGGACCAGCAACGCGACGGCGGTGACCGCCAAATACTACCTGCCGTATCGCGCTGCCGTTCACGGTAGGTACCGCTACTACACCGACACGTTTGGTATCGTCGCGCACACCGGCGAAATCGGCTACACGCATCCGTGGGGCAACGACTGGATATTCTCGCTGGCGCTGCGCCACTACACGCAGACGCAGGCCGACTTCTACGCCGATCTGTTTCCGTTCCAGGACTCGCAAAACTTCCTGGCGCGCGATAAGGAAATGAGCACCTTCCAGAACAACACGGTGACGCTTGGTGTTGTGCGTGAATTCGACAACATCAACTTCGCCGGGTTAGAGAAAGGCACGGTCAATCTCTTCTGGGATTTCACGCGCTACACGTACGACAATTTCCGCGATGCGACGGTGCAGGGCGTCGTTCCTGGCACCGAACCGCTGTTCGAATTCGATGCCAACGTCGCGCGCCTGTACGTCTCCTTCTGGTTCTAGCGCCCCGTAACGCCATTTAGGTTCGCAAGCTGCCGACCGCTGTTCGGGCGGTCGGTATACTGTGGGCACTGTCGAGGAGTGGGCATGGCCAAGTTACTAGGAATCGCGTGGCGCGAAACAACGCGGGCGCCGATGCAGGTCGCGCAAGCGGCGGGTGTCAGCGTCGAGCGCGGCGTCGAAGCCGATTTTCGCGGCGCGGCCCGTAACCGTCAGGTGACGCTGCTGAGTCTTAGCGACTGGCAGGCTGCCTGCGCCGATATTGGTGTCGAGTTGCCGTGGACAACCCGGCGATCGAATCTGTTGGTCGATCATCTTAACTGGGCTGAGCTGGTTGGCCGACGACTGCAAGTCGGTGCGGTCGTGCTCGAGATCAAAGTCGAGATCGAGCCGTGCTCGCGCATGGAGGCCGCGCACGCCGGCCTGCAACAAGCGCTCGTGCCGAATTGGCGCGGTGGTGCGGGCTGCACGGTTATCGAGCCGGGCCGGATCGAGCAGGGCGACGCTGTTGCGTTGCTCGACTAACGTCGGTCGAGCGCCACGACCCTAGCCTTGCGGCAACGGTCCTTCGAAAATCTGTCCAAAGTCCAACATCGAATTCAGTGCGATAGCGACGCCGGCATCGTCGCTGCCGGCTGCGATAAACAGCAAGCTGCGATCCGAGCGGCGCACGGCGTAGGCGGCGTGGCCATGCAGAAAACTCAAACGGCGAATGTGGGCGAGATCGCGATCGTCGACAACGCCACGCAAGGCATCCAGTTTCTCGTGTGTAATGGCGACGATGCCAGGTAGCTCTGGATAACGTTTCAATAGACAGCGCGTGCCGCACCCCTGGCCGATGTCGTCCTGCAGCAGGCTTCCCGTCCGCACACGATTTGCCACCATGTCGTTCAGCGACCACAGCGTCGATGAGCTCGAGGCGAACACCATCACGCGTAGCCAGAACGCCTGATCGGTGAGCCGCGGTCCCAAAGACTCGGCGAGCGCGGCGACGTAGGCGTCGACGAATTCACGATCCAGCTCGCGCTCGTCGTCGAGGTATTGTTTTAACAGCGGCATGGCGGCTCGGCCGGCGGCATCGATGTAGGTATCGGCGTACAAGGCCTGCGGCAAGCGAAGCATGCGCGCAAAGCGCTCCTCGCCAATCAGCGCCCGCTCGACCATGCCGTTGCCAAACGCCGTTGCAATGGCCTCGTTGAACAACGCGTAAGCCGGCAAAGCGACGGCCGATTCGCTGTCGACGAACCATGCACGAACTTGCTCACGCTGCGCTCTCGAGCTCGCCGCGTAGACAAAGTGCGCGAGCTCATGGGCGACGGTCGCTGTTCGCGCGAAGGCCGATTCGTTGATTAGCGTCTCGACGTATATGGCTCGATCGCGGTACTCACCGTGGGTCGCGCCTGAGTAACGTCGATCGGCGCTGATCAGCGCAATAGGGATGTCGCCGAGGTTGCGCCAATCGACGCCGTAAAACGTCGCCAGCGCCGCCATGCGCGTGTCGAGATCGATGGTGCGCGTGCTGTGGGCGAGGCCCGTGGTGAATGTCCGCAAATGGTCGGCGGCGCCGGCATCGTCGCGCCACCACGTCTCGAAGCGGTCGCGGAATACGTTGAGTACTTCTTCTTCTGCCAGGGTATTTGCCGATCGCCCCGCCGGATCCCCGGCCAGTGCCGTGTCGAAAGGGACCGGGCTCGTGCCCGCTGGCTCGGGCCGAAAGGGTCGTGTCCTTATTGAGGCACGTAGCCGGTGCCAACGGTCGAGCCAGACGGTATCGCGATCTTGCGACGGCAACGCCGTCCACAGCGCGGCGAACGACGTGCGATTGCAGTTTATGACGCCCGACACGCAGTCGAGGTGATAGCGCAGGTTAGTCTCTGCGCTAACGTCGTAGTGCAGGGTCGCCGCGGAGGCGCTGGCGGCTATTGCAATAGCCGCCAAGCCCACCGTTAGTCGAGCAGCCGATCTTCCACGACGAGCGTGTCCATGGCTTCTTCCATCAGCGCTCTGGCTCGTGCCGCCGTTCCCTGCAGGTAGCGGTGCAAAGCTGCGTCTTTTTCGTCGCGCGATTCGCATTGCTCGCTGTATACCTCGAACGCCGCCAGGCTCTGGATCAAATCGGCCAGATGCGCTGGGCACTCGCAGGCGATATCCGATTGACGCTTAACGATAGCCGAAAGATCGGCTTCGGCGAAACGTCGCGGCGGAATATCTTCTTCCAGCACGCGCAGGACCGGGTCGGCGTCGGAGGGCGATAGCGCCGGACGCCGCGGCGGCTGCGCCATCGTACCGCCTGCAAGCAACAGACCGACCAAGGATTCCATGGTCACCGGCGACCGCAGTAGCTCGACCTTGGCGGCGGCCAATTCGGCGGCTTCCTGCGGATGCGCAAAATTGAACAAAACGACAAAGCGCCGCGCCTCGGTGATCGACCGTAGATCGGCGATGCGTCGCAACGCGTCGGCATCGACGACCGGAAACTCCAGCACGATGACGTCGGGCTGGACGCGTTTTACATCCGCCCGAAAACGACTGTAGTCGCTTTCGACAACGGCGAGATCGATCTTGTCCGGTACGGGATGGCGGCGCAGGCGATTGATCGAGAAGCCCGCGAGCGCGGCAACGCGCAGCACCAATTCGCTGTTGCGCTCCTGCATCGTGCTCAGCTGTTCGGCTACTTCGCCGTGACGCTCGCGCAAATCGTCGAGACTCAGATTCGCGATCTGGCCGATCGAAAAACCGTGATCGACCAGTAGTTTCAACAAGCTCAGCTTCTCAACGTCACGGCGCGAGTAAATGCGCCGGCCGGTTTCGGTGCGTCGGGCTACGACCGTGCCGTAGCGCCGCTCCCAAATGCGTAGTGCGTGAGTGCTGATACCGGTCAATCGAGCCACGGCGCCGATTGAGTAGGCATCATCCGTTGTTACTTGTGATTGTCCGTCCATCGTCTTCCTCAGCGGTCAGGGGAAAGTTGATCCACTTCTGTAGACCGTCAAACCTATACAAGTTTCACCTGTCTAGGAGCTTGACGATGGATTGTGCAGTATGAGACTTCAACGAAATGTGAAGAAGTTCGTCAGGGGAGCCCTGGAACATGATTTTGCCGCCGTCGTCGCCACCTTCCGGGCCAAGGTCGATCAGCCAGTCAGCTTCAGCGAGCACATCCAGATTATGTTCAATCACGATGACGCTGTGACCGGCATCGACGAGTCGGTGCAGCGCATTGATTAATCGCCCGACGTCGGCCATGTGCAGGCCAATCGTTGGTTCATCAAGGATGTACAGCGTGCGCACGGCTCGACCGGAGGCGCGGGTCTCGTCGACCGGCCGCGCTTTGGCGAGTTCGCTCACCAGTTTGATGCGCTGGGCCTCGCCGCCCGACAGCGTCGGGCTCTGCTGGCCCAGCGTCAGATAGTCGAGACCGAGATCAGCCATCAGTTGCAGCGGTCGGCGCACTTTGGGAACGGCCTCGAAAAACTCGACCGCCTCGCGCACATCCATCGCGAGCACATCGCCGATGTGTCGATCGCGGTAAAGGACACCGAGCGTCTCCGGTGAGAATCGCTGCCCGCCGCAGCTTTCGCACGGGACGCGCACGTCCGGCAGGAAGCTCATTTCGATCCGCTGTACGCCCTGACCGTCGCAGGCGGGGCAGCGACCCTCGGCGACGTTGAACGAGAACCGGCTGGCCGTGTAGCCGCGCATCCGTGCTTCGGGCGTTGCGGCGAACAGGCGTCGGATTTCGTCCCAGAAACCAACGTATGTTGCCGGACAGGAGCGCGGCGTCTTACCGATCGGCGTCTGATCGACCTCGAGCAGTCGCTCAATGTGCTCTGCGCCTTTGAATGATGCGCAGCCAATGGCCTCTGCCTCGCCTCGGCGGCGGCTGAGCGCGGCGGCTACGTTGCTCGCGACAATGTCCCGGATCAGTGTGCTTTTGCCGCTGCCGGAAACGCCGCTTACGCCGACGAGCGCGCCGAGCGGAATCGAAACACTGAGTTTCTTGAGGTTGTGTCGGTTGGCCTTTGCGACGCGCAACACCGCCGCATCGCGCGCCCGCGGTTTTACTGTCCGGCGGTGGCCGCGGAGCGGGTGCTTGAGCGGCTCGCGCAGGCTTTTTGCCGTGATCGAGCGCTTGGCGTTCAGCAGCCTCTTTAGCGGACCGCTCGCCAAGACTTCGCCGCCGCGAACCCCGGCGCCCGGGCCAATATCGATGTTGTAATCCGCGGCCCGGATCGTGTCCGCGTCGTGCTCAACGACGACGACCGTGTTGCCCTTGTCGGCCAGTCCGCGCAGTGTCGCCAACAGCCGATCGTTGTCGCGCGCGTGCAGGCCGATGGTGGGTTCGTCGAGCACATAACACACGTCGCGCAGGTTAGAGCCGAGCTGTGCGGCCAACCGGATCCGCTGTGCCTCGCCGCCTGACAGCGTCGGCGCGGCTCGGTCCAAGGTCAGGTAACCAAGGCCGACCGTGTCCAAGAACTTGAGACGGGCACTCAGCTCGCCAACCACGTCTGCCGCGATCTTGCTGTCGCGTTCATCGAGCGCAAGTCCGTCCACATCGCTGCGCAGGGCACTGATGGGTTGCGCGGAAAACTCGACGATCGTGCGTCCGGCAAAGCGCACCGCGCGTGCGACGTCATTCAATCGTGCGCCGTCGCAGGCGCCGCAAGGCTCGTCGGCGTAGGTCTCCTCGTCTTCGAGGTAGAGCGCGCCGGCACCTTGACACTCTGGGCACCAACCTTGCGGTGAGTTGAAGCTGAAAAGGCGCGGATCGGGGTCGGCAAAGCTGCGCTGACACGACGGGCAGGCGCGCTCCGTCGAATAGAGTTGCTCGCGGTCATCGCCGGCCACAACACGTACCAAACCATTGCCGTAGCCGAGCGCAGCATTGAGCGCCGCTCGCAGCTCGTTCTCATTGTTTGGGTCGACCGTAAGGTCGGCAACCGGTAAATCGATATCGTGGTTGCGATACCGGCTGAGGCGTGGCCAGTCGTCGGTCGGTGTCGGCTTGCCGTCGACTCGCAAGGTAGCGAAGCCCTTATTCGCCGCCCATGCAGCGAGGTCGGTGTAGTAACCCTTGCGGCCGACCACGAGCGGTGCAAAAAAACCGATGTGTTCGCCACGATAGTCACGCAACAGCTGCGCCAAAATGCTGGCGTCGTCCTGCGCATCGATGAGCACGTTGCAATCCGGGCAATACCAGTCGCCGAGTCGAACGAACAGCAGTCGCAAAAAATGCAGTGCCTCGGTCATCGTACCAACGGTGCTCTTGCGGCCGCCGCGGCTGGTGCGCTGCTCAATGGCGACGGTTGGCGGTACGCCGACAACGGCATCGACGTCGGGACGCGCTGCCGGCTGCACAAACTGCCGCGCATAGGCGTTTAGTGATTCGAGATAGCGTCGCTGGCCCTCGTTAAAAAGAATGTCGAACGCCAGCGTGCTTTTGCCGCTGCCGGACACACCGCTTATGACCGTGAGGCGATTGCGAGGAAGCTCGACATCGATTGCTTTTAGATTGTGTTCGCGCGCGCCGGCAACGCGGACCTTGCGTGTATCAGCGAGGCCCGAATGGGAACGCTTGGGAGCCGAGACTGCCGTTGGCGCGTAGTCGGCAAGGGCTTGGCCGGTTGCCGTCGACGCGGCGGTCGCGAGTTGGTCTGGGGGGCCGGTAAAAATCACGTCGCCACCGGCATCGCCACCTTCTGGGCCGAGGTCGATGATCCAGTCGGCCGCACCGAGCACGTCCAGATTGTGTTCGATGACGATGAGCGAATGGCCGGCTTCGAGCAGGCGATTGAAGGCGCCCAGCAGCACATCGATATCCTGAAAGTGCAGGCCGGTGGTTGGTTCATCGAACAGAAACAGTTTCGGGCGCGGGTCGTTGCGAGAAGGTTTTTCGGCCAGAAACCGCGCGAGTTTTAACCGTTGAGACTCGCCGCCCGACAGCGTCGGGACAGGCTGCCCCAGCGTCAGATAGCCGAGCCCTACGGCGACCAGCGGTGCCAATGCGCGCTGCACGTCGCGGTGATTGGCGAAGAAAGCGAGCGCGTCGTCAACCGTCATCTCCAACACGTCGGCAATCGACAGACCGGCGGGTGGTGCGCCATCGCCGTGCAGTCGAACTTCAAGAATCTCGTCGCGATAGCGGCGCCCGTCGCACGTGCCGCAGCGCAAATACACGTCCGACAAGAATTGCATCTCGACATGCTCGAAGCCGGTGCCGCCGCAATCCGGGCAGCGACCGTTGCCTGTGTTGAAGCTGAAGGTGCCCGGCGTGTAGCCGCGTTCTTTAGCGAGCGGTTCAGCGACAAAGCGCTTGCGGATCGCATCGAACGCACCGACGTAGCTGGCCGGATTGGATCGCGTTGTTTTGCCGATGGCGCTTTGGTCAACGAACACGACGTCGCTGAACGCATCAGCACCGATGATTGCATCGTGCTCGCCCGGCATTTCTCTCGCCGACCCGAAGTGTCGCTGCAGTGCGCGGTGCAGTACGTCGTCGAGCAGTGTTGATTTGCCCGACCCACTGACGCCGGCCAACACGACAAGTCGATTCAATGGAATATCGACGTCGACATTTTTCAGGTTATGCGCTCGCGCGCCGCGAATACCGAGCGTCGGTGCAGTTGTGTCGACGTCGCGGCGCTGACGTTCGGCCTGGACGCGTTTGCGGCCATCCAGATACGGCGCCGTCGGCGAGCGTCGGCTGCGTGCGAGCTGGGCTGGTGAGCCGTTGAAAATAACCTCCCCACCCGCGCGGCCCGGGCCCGGACCCATATCAATAATGCGATCGGCGCGACGGATAATGGCTGGGTCATGTTCGACGACCAGCAGTGTGTTGCCGGCATCGCGCAGCCGCTCCATGATCGCGACGATGCGATCAATGTCGCGCGGATGCAGGCCTATCGACGGTTCGTCGAGGACAAAGAGCGTGCCGACGAGCGACGTACCGAGCGCTGTCGTCAGGTTGATGCGCTGTACTTCGCCACCGGACAGCGTGCGCGACTGGCGATCGAGGGTCAGATAGCCGAGACCGACGTCAACGAGATACTGAAGGCGGGTTCTTATCTCATCAAGCAGTTGCTCGAGGCCGTCTGCCAGTGCTGCCGGCAACTCCAAGTCAGCGAAGAATGCCGCTGTGCGCGCAATTGGCCAGGTCTGCAGCGTATGAATATTCGGTGCGCCCTGGTCGGCGCCAAGATGCCAAGCAAGGCTATCTGGCTTTAGCCTAGCGCCGTTGCAGGACTTGCAAATGTCGTAGCTACGAAAGCGTGACAACAACACGCGAACGTGCATTTTGTACGCTTTCGATTCCAGCCAGTCGAAAAATCCGCGAATACCGTACCAGCGGCGTGAGCGACGTTTGCCGGTGCCCTCGACGACCCATTCGCGATCAGCGGGATCAAGGTCACGCCACGGTACGTCGAGCGGTACGCCTTTTTCTTTGGCAAAGCGAACGAGATCGCGTTGACACCCGGCGTAGCTTTTCGACTGCCACGGCTTGATCGCGCCGTCCGCGAGCGTCAGCGACTCGTCGGGTATGACGAGCCCGAGGTCGATGCCCATCGTTCGCCCGAAGCCGCGGCATGTTTCGCAGGCGCCGAGTGGCGAGTTAAACGAGAAGTGGCTAGGCAGCGGGTCACTGAAGCGCCGCTCGCAGCTGGCGCACTCCAGTGCGCTCGAAAATCGCAGGACCGCATCGTCAGCGTCGTAGCGCACGATACGACAGCGCCCATCACCGCGCCGTAGCGCAGCCTCGATCGCCTCAATGGCGCGTGTTTTGTTGCGCGCTGTTGCGCGGATCCGGTCTTGCACGACTTGCAATTGGTCGTCGCCTTCTGGCGTGACGCGCAGATAGCCTTGCGCAGCAAGAAACGATGCGAGTTCCTCGGTGGTGAAATTTCGCGGTCGTTCGATGACGAACGCGATCCCGATGCGCTCGCCATCTGCTTGGGCGCGGCAGGCGTCCCAGATCGATTCCGCCGTATCGCGCACGACAACCTCGCCGGTGCAGGGACAGCGCAGCGTTGCTGCCCGTGCGTACAACAGCTTCAAGTGGTCGTTGAGCTCGGTCATGGTGCCAACGGTCGAGCGTGACGTTCGCACTGGGTTGGTCTGGTCGATGGCGATCGCCGGCGGAATGCCGTCGATTCGCTCGACGGCCGGCTTGTCCATGCGCTCTAAGAATTGGCGCGCGTACGGTGAGAACGTCTCGACGTAACGTCGCTGACCTTCCGCATAGACGGTGTCAAAGGCTAGCGACGACTTGCCAGACCCTGAAACGCCGGTGACAACAATGAGTTCGCCGAGCGGCAGGTCAAGATCGATGTTGCGAAGGTTATTCTGTCGCGCGCCGTGTACGCGAATGAGTTCTTTGGTCACGCCGAGTTGTCAGACGATTGAAGCAATCCAAGGTACCACGGCGGTCAAGCCGTTCCGGCCCTGTCGAAGCACTGCGAACTACCCTGGCGTGCGCGAGTCGAGTTCGTCCCAGCGCTCATAGGCGCCGTCGAGTTCCGCCATGGTTGCAGACAATGTCGCAAGGCGCTCCGACACTTCATCGTGTGGGCGTTGATAGAAGCCCTGGGCTTCGGTTTCCCCCCGCAGCGCTTCGATGGCTGCCTCGAGATCGGCGATGCGTGTCGGCAACGCGTCGAATTCGCGCTGTTCCTTGTAGCTGAGCTTGGTCCGGGCTGGCTGCGTGCGTTCAGCTGCGGATTTGTCGACGCCGTCGGCGCCACGGCGCGCTGCGTTCGATCGCGGTCGGTATTGCCGACGAAAGTCGGTGTAGTTGCCGACGTACTCCTGCACGCCGACGGTCGTCGAAATGTGCACGATGCCGGTGACGACGTTGTCGAGAAACGCTCGATCGTGGCTGACGACGAGCAGCGTACCGGCATATTGCACGAGCATTTCCTCGAGCAGCTCGAGGGTTTCGACGTCGAGATCATTGGTCGGTTCGTCGAGCACGAGCAGGTTCGCTGGCCGCGCGAGCAGCTTCGCGAGCAGCAGACGGTTGCGTTCGCCGCCCGACAGCGTCGCGACCGGCGATCCAAAGCGCTCCGGCGGAAACAAGAATTGGCGTAGGTAGCCGGCAACGTGACGTTTGCGGCCCATGACCTCAATGTAGTCGGTGTCGTCGCCGATATTGGCGAATACCGATTTCGACAAATCGAGCTGCTCACGACGCTGGTCGAAATACACGGTGTCGAGCCGCGTACCTCGTACCACCTGACCGCTGAGCGGCTTTAGCTCGCCCAGCAGCAGTTTTAGCAGGGTCGACTTGCCGGATCCGTTGCCACCGACGACACCGATCCGATCGCCCCGCAGCACGCGCAAGTTGATGTCACTAAGGATGGGCTCGCCGTTGTAGCCGACGGCGACGTCCATCGCATCGAAAACGATTTTTCCGGAAAGGTCGGATGTCGCGAGCTGCAGCTGCGCTCGTCCAAGTCTTTGCCGGCGCTGGCGATGCTGCTCGCGCATCGCCTCGAGTTCGCGCACGCGACCTTCGTTGCGGGTGCGACGTGCTTTGATGCCTTGCCGAATCCACGCCTCTTCCTTCGACAGTCGCTTGTCGAATTCGGCCGCGGCGCGATCCTCTATCTCGTAGGCGGCTGCGCGGCGGCGTAGGAATTCATCGAAGCCGCAGTCCCACCGGGTGACCTGTCCGCGGTCAACGTCGACCATCGCGGTCGCAAGCCGCCGGCTGAAGGCGCGGTCGTGGCTGACGAAAGCCAGCGCGCCCGTGAACTCCAACATGAACCCCTCGAGCCACGTGATTGCGTCAATGTCGAGATGATTGGTCGGTTCATCAAGCAACAGTAGGTCGGGTTCGTTGACGAGCGCTTTGGCCAAACTCGCGCGGCGACGCCAGCCGCCAGATAGAGAGCCGAGACGAGCGTTAGGATCCAGATCGAGTTTGCCGAGTAGCTCGGCAATGCGCTGCTCGATCGCCCAGCCACCGCTGCCTTCGAGGGCTTGCTCGGCCGCCGCGAGCGCTGCCAGGTTCGCGGTCGTAGCATCTTGAGCAACGCTTTCGAGCGCCGTGTAGTAGGCCGCGAGCCGCGGCGCATGCTCGGCAAGCCCCGCTAAAACATGCTCGCGGACCGACATCGCTGGGTCGGCCTCGGTGTCTTGCTCAAGCATGGCGACACGGTGTCCGGGCCTTAGCCAACGTTCCCCGTCGTCAATATCTTGCAGTGCAGCAATGACCTTGAGCAGCGTTGATTTGCCCTCGCCGTTGCGGCCAACGACGCACACGCGCTCGCCGGCGTCGATCGTTAGATTGACGGTGTCGAGAATCGCCCGCGCGCCAAAAGCGAGGCTAACGTCATCAAGTCGTAATACTGGCATAGGGCGGCCGCGGGCTGGTTCACATCGCCTCGCGCAAAAGCGGCTAAACTAGGGAGAATGTTCGAAAAATATCGACGTTCACGTTGTCGTTGAATGGCTCAGCTGGCGAACGATGCAGCGCGCCTGTCGATACGCGCAAAGGGCGCACCAATGCTGCTGACGATTCGGTGACAATCCCTATGATAATTCATCCGCTTATCCGGAACCGCGAACCTGCTCCCGAGCCGTCGTTCTAAATGCCTGTGAATGTCTTTGAACAACTGCGCGGTGTCGCGAACGTCTCACTGATGTTTGTAAACACCGTCTTCTGGTTTCTGCCGATATTGGTGGGCACCGCGTTCAAGCTCGTGTTGCCGTTCAATCCTTTTAACCGGTGGTTATCGCGCTTTCTGGTTTGGTGCGCGGAAAGCTGGATTGGCGTCAATCGCTGGATCATGGCGACCTTAATGGGCGTGCGGGTCGAGATGACCGGCGACGACGATCTGCGCCTCGAGCGCTGGTACCTCGTCATTGCCAACCATCAGTCTTGGATCGACGTGCTGGCGCTGCAGTACGTTTTCAATCGGCGCATTCCGTTCCTGAAGTTTTTCATCAAGCGACAACTCCGCTGGATACCGTTTCTCGGCCAGGCCTGGTGGGCGCTGGACATGCCGTTCATGCAGCGCTACTCAAAATCCTATTTGGTCAAACACCCGGAAAAACGCGGCACCGACTTCGAGACCACCCGGCGCGCGTGCGAGAAATTCAAAGAGATTCCGACGTCGGTCATCAATTTCGTCGAGGGAACGCGAGCAACGCCCGAGAAAATTGCTGCGCGCCGCTCGAGTTATCGCCACCTGCTGCCACCGCGCAGCGGCGGGATCGCTTTCGCCATCGCCGCGATGGGCGAAATTTTGCATCGCCTCGTCGACGTGACGGTGTTTTATCCCGAAGGCAAACGGCGCTTCTGGGACCTGTGTTGTGGTCGTATTTCGCGCATCATCGTCGACGTGCAGCTCAGTGAACTGCCGGGCTGGGTGCACAGCGGAGACTATGCGAACGACCGCGAGTTTCGCCAGCGGTTCCAGCGCTGGCTTGCGGATATCTGGGAAGAGAAAGACCGTCGCCTCAAAGCGATGGCCATTCGGTACGGCGCGAACCCGGCCCTCGACGAAGCTGCCTAGGCTGCAAGGACCCGGCCGACGAGCCGCCTGATCTGTCGCCAGACAGCCACAGGTGGCAAACCGTGATTCGTATCCCACAATGATTATGTGGTGTCGCTAGACTGGTCGGCCAGAGAGGGTGACCAACGATGATCCGTACCTGCACGCTTGTACTGCTCCTAGCGCCGGCGCTCGCGACGGCGGATTTTTCAATGGGCGCGAAAGTCGGCACCGGCGGTACCGGCCTCGAAGGGGTGTACCACTTCGATCGGCAGTTCGCGTTGCGCGGTACTATCGGCACGTTCACGTATACCGACGTTCGGGAAATCTCCGACATCAACTACGAGTGGGAGCTGAACGTTACCGGCGCGTCATTGCTGCTCGATATTGCGCCAAAAGGCCGCAACTTTTATCTCACCGGCGGGATTTTCATCAACGGCAATACCTTTGATGCGACCGCGGAAGTCGTCGACAGCATTAACGTTGGCGGCACGGACTACACCACAGCCGAACTCGGCGACCTGTCCGGTACCGTCGATTTCAATCCGATTGCGCCGTACATCGGACTCGGCTGGCGTTGGCGCAACCAGGAACCGGGCTTGAGCCTCGGCTTTGAAACCGGGCTGTTGTTCCAAGGTCTCGGCGATGTGGATCTTACGGCAACCGGGCCGATCGCCAGCGACCCGACGTTTCAGGCCGACCTGGCCCGCGAGACCGATGAGCTCGAGGACAAGCTCGGCATTGCCAAACTCTATCCGGTCATCGAAGTGCGGATTGGCTACCGCTTCTAGCCGCCGTTAATTCACGCGCGCGGCAAGCGCTAGCGAGAACGTTGGTTCCCCAGCAACGCCGATACCGGGGAGGGTTCCGGCCAACGTGATCCGTACATCGGTCACCGCGGCGTCGAAGCCGTTCGCATCGCCAGTGGGAACATAGCCGAAACTCGCGCCGTCATCGTCGGAGTACTCGATTCCCGCGATCGTCAGTCCGGTAGGGATGGGCGATGCGCTGTCGTCAAACGTAACCGGGCCGCCAGAGAAACACTGCGCGGCGACGCACAAACTGAGTTGGCTCGGTATTGAATCGACCACCGTCAACGAGTTGCCGTCCGGTGACCCAGAGCCAGCGTTGCGAACGTCAATCGCGTAACGCACGACGGCGCCAGGAATGGCGAACGGGTTGGTATCGCCGCTGACCGGGTCACGGTCGACTTCGATGGTCTTTGCAATCGACAGACCAACACCGAGATTGATGTGAAACGCTCGGCTTGCCGCAATCACCGCAGCGGTCTCATCGATGTGATTGCGCTCTGAGTCGTTGTCGATGTCTTCGTCGACCGTAAGACCGATGCTGCCGGCTGCCAACGCGCAGCGTCGCAACCAGCCACCGTTGCCGCCATTACGGGTGACCATCGATGCCACCGTCAACGGCACGGTGCTGAACGATGCGTTGTATGTGTTGTTAAAGCATCCGTTTGAAAAACCCTCGATATTGTTTGGCGTCACGCGCGCCTGGAATAGCGCAGAGTTGCCTGGCGTGTCGATCAGCGTCGTCGTGGTGGTGTCGGCGACCGCGATCATACCGATCGTCTCGGCTGCGCTGACGACGCCTGCGGTCGATTCCGCTCGTTCCAGGGCAAAGTCGAAGCCCGTCGCCGTGAGGTTGCGTACGGCAACGCCAAGCAACGGTATTGATGACGATGACGGCGGCGTTGCTGATTCGTTGCGGGCGGTTTGCAGCGCGGTGACCAGCGCCGGCCGCGATCCAAACGCCACCGGGAAGCTCGTGTTGTCCCAACTCTGACCGTTGATACCTGAGACCGTGCTAATCGTGTCTCGCGACATGGCGATCAGTTGTGCGCCGCCGGGCAGAGTGTGAACGCCCGGCTCGACGGCAAGGTACGCGGTGTCCATCGCAACGTGCGGTCCATCGTTCGCGTTCGGCTCCGTCTGCACGATGTCAAAGCCGAACCGAGTAACGTTGGTGATGCGCAGGAGCGCGGGATCGCCACCTTGCGTCGTTGCTAGCGACACGACGATTGGCACCACGTCGAAGGTCTCAATGAACGAAACGCGCGTGGCGTTTGGCGTTGTGAAGGTGTCTTGGACGGTGACCGCAGCCATTTCCAAGCGCGCCGCAAACGCATTTCCGCTCGCCCAAAAAACCAAGGCGAGCACCGTAAGGACGCACCGCTGCCAGTTTGGACTTCCCATACCCATCCGAACCAGTCTACGGCGTGCAGCCGGGGCCGGCCGGCACTTAGTCACAAAAGTGACGCCACACAGGGTGAAACCACGGCTCGGACCGCGAATCACTCGGACTAGGGGTCTGGTTGCCGACATAAAGCCGAGCAACTGCTCCGGCACGATGCCAGACGCGTTGCTGAACGACGGCGCTTCGGCGTTGTCCCAAAAGCTCGTCATTCGCCGCACACAGGGCCAAACCGCCGCGCGAATCGACGAGCATAGACAGCAACGCGACCAAAGGACTGCCGATGAGCTGCCGCACTGCGCCCGCTCTGGCAAACTGCGCGTTTTCCTGACGAAACCGGAAAATTAACAATGAAAAGACTATTGCTCATCGCAGCGCTTGCGACGCTCGGCGCTTGCGGCAACGACTCGCCGCCCGCAGCGCCCGTTGCGGCAGCCCCGACCGCCGAGGAAATCGCGGCCGAGTCTGAGCGACTAAACGCCTGGTTCGAAGAAAAATACGAACAAGAACTGCAGGAAAGTCCGCTGCAAATGACGTTCCTTGGCCGCAAAGATCGCTACGCCGAGTTCGATGACTGGTCGGTCGAAGCTGAGGAAGCGCAGCTCGAGCGGCGCCGCGAGACGGTCGAGGAGATGAAGGCCGAGTTCAACTACGACAAGCTGTCGGACGAGGCGAAGATCTCTTACGACATTTGGACGTATCAGTACGAGCAGGCACGCGATGGCGTCGAGTTTCGCAAGAACGGGTATGTCTTCAATCAAATGACGGCGGTGCAGTCGTTTCTGCCGAATTTTTTGATCAACTTTCACAAGGTCGACAGCGCTGAGGACTTTGAGGCGTACGTCGCGCGCATCAGCGGCGTGGCCGGTGCCATGGATCAGTTGCTCGATCGCGCCAAAGCCAACTCCGAGTACGGCGTTCGCCCGCCACGCTTTGCGTACGAAGGTGTGTTGGAGCAGGCCAATGCCATATTGGCCGGCGCGCCATTTACCGAAGAAGGCGAAGCGCCGCTGTGGTCCGATGCGAATCGCAAGCTAACGGCGCTGGTCGAGGCAGAAGCCATCGATGAGGATCGCAAAGCCGAGTTGCTTGCTGAGACTCGCGATGCACTACTCACACAGTTCGAGCCGGCGTATCAACGCATGATCGCGTTTGTCGAGGCCGAGCTACCGGAGACCGACGAAATCGCGACCGGTGTCGGCGCGCTGCCAAACGGTGAGGCCTATTACAATTATCGGCTACGTGCGTCGACGACAACCGGCATGACGGCCGAAGAGATTCACCAGCTCGGTCTCTCCGAAGTTGCAAGAATTCGCAAGGAAATGATTGCGCTGAAGGACAAGGTTGGCTTTGAAGGCGATCTGCAGGAGTTCTTCCAGTTCATCCGCGAAGATGAGCAGTTCTATTTCCCGAACACGGACGAAGGCCGCCAAGCATACATCGACGAGGCAACGGCTAAACTCGACTACATCGCCGACAAGCTGCCGGACTATTTCGGTTTGCTGCCGAAAGCCGATCTCATCGTCAAGCGAGTCGAGCCGTTCCGCGAGCAGGACGGTGCTGCCCAGCATTACTACCCGGGCACGCCGGACGGTTCGCGCCCGGGTATCTATTACGCTCACCTGTCGGACATGTCGGCAATGCCGATCAATCAGCTGGAAGTGATTGCGTATCACGAGGGTAACCCGGGGCATCATATGCAGATCTCGATCGCCCAGGAGCTCGAGTCGGTTCCGACTTTCCGTACGCAAGCGGGTTTCACCGCGTACACCGAGGGCTGGGCGCTGTACTCCGAAATTCTCGCGAAGGAGATGGGAGCGTACGAGGACAACTATGCGGACTTCGGTCGGCTGACGACAGAAATATGGCGCGCCGTGCGTCTCGTCGTCGACACCGGCTTGCACGCAAAAGGCTGGACCGAGCAGCAGGCCATCGACTACTTCCTCGAGAATTCGCCGGAGCCGCTAGAGAGCATTACGTCGGAAGTGCAGCGCTACATCGTGCTGCCGGGGCAGGCGACGTCATACAAAATCGGCATGCTGAAGATTCAGGCGCTGCGTGCCAAAGCGGAAGAAGCGCTCGGCGAGCAATTCGATATTCGCGAGTTCCACGATACGGTCCTCGGTGGCGGCGCCTTGCCGCTGGCTGTACTCGAGCGCCGCATCGATACGTGGATTGCGTCACAGTCAACGTAAGCTGAATGGATCGTGGCGCGGGGCGAGGGCTCCCGCCACGGTTTGTTGTATCGCGCCCGGAAGGGCGCTCCTGCATCTTCGTTTACCGCGGCGTTGATTTGCGATGTGGGCGCGGGCTGCTACCGGGGATCGCGCCCGGAAGGGCGCTCCTACATCTCCGTTTGCTGCGGCGTTGATTTGCGATGTGGGCGCGGGTTGCTACCGGCGATCGCGCCCGGAAGGGCGCTCCTACATCTTCGTTTGCCGCGGCGTTGATCCGCGATATCGGCGCGGGCTTCTACCGGGGATCGCGCCCGGAAGGGCGCTCCTACATCTTCGTTTGCCGCGGCCTTGATCCGCGATGTGGGCGTGGGCTGCTACCGGGGATCGCGCCCGGAAGGGCGCTCCTACACCTTCGTTTGCCGCGGCCTTGATCCGCGATGTGGGCGCGGGCTGCTGCCGGGGATCGCGCCCGGAAGGGCGCTCCTACATCTTCGTTTGCCGCGGCGTTGATCAGTGATGTAGGAGCGGGCTTCTGCCCGCGATTGCATCCCAGCAATTTCGCGCTAACCTGCACGCATGTTCGAACTCGCCCAAATGAACGTCGCGACGATGCGTGCGCCGCTCGAGTCGCCAGAGCTTGCCGATTTCGTCGCGGGCCTCGAACGCATTAACGCCCTTGCCGAAGCCGCCGACGGTTTCGTCTGGCGCCTGCAAACTGACGACGGTGACGCCACGGCGCTCCGGCCGCTCGGCGACGACGTGCTCATCAACATTTCCGTCTGGCGCGACATCGAATCGCTAAAAACGTTCGTCTACCAAACAACGCACGTCGATTTCCTGCGCCGTCGCGCGGAGTGGTTCGCAAACCCGCGCGGCGCGCACGCCGTGTTGTGGTGGGTGCCGGCAGGGCATCGCCCGACAGAACAAGAAGGCATCGATAAACTCGACTATCTAAATGATCACGGACCGACGGCGGCAGCGTTTAGTTTTGCGAGTCCGTTTCCGGCCAGCGATAGCCCGCCTCGGTGATATCGTCCAAGTAAGCATCCAGTGCGCCAGGGCAAGCCTGGCTCATTACCGCGTTGTATGCGCTCCGCAGTCGCCAATACTCCGCGGGACTGTCTGGCCGCCAGTCAGTTAAGTCAGCGGTGAATTCCGCCGTTAGCCTTTCAATGAGGGCATCCCGATTCTTGCGATCGTCTTCCGACAGAGAAACATGATCGAAAATCGTGTAGTTCTGAACGATGAAACGTCCAGTTAGGTCCGCGTAGACGATCTCTGGGTCGAACAAGCGACGTTGCTGCGGGCTCAGAGTTTCGTAGTGATCGGCTGTCAGCCAGGTGAGTCCGACCGGGCCGCCTTTGGCATAGTCTAAATACTCTGCGTATCGATGCAAAGACATTAAGCGCCCCCGCAATGCGAGTTGATAATGCCATTGTCCCGCTTCGATAAGCGCTTCAATTTCCTCCTTGGAATACTCGCGTTTGCGCAGGCTGAAACTAAAGTCGAGCACGAGGTCCTCAACCCAAGAATTGTCGGGCCTACCGCCGTGCAGCAAGGTTGGCAGGGCGTACTCGGGATCGACGCCGGTCGCGCGCATTTCCGCCTGGCGCGCCATCACAGCCATCGCAGCTTCGTCACCGCTAGCAGCCATGCTTTCAATCTTTGCGAATTCGACATTGAGCAGGGCCTCGAAGTCGAGGTCCCCCCAAGTCATGGCGTCGTTGTAGGCATTCAGAGCATCTACGTCTGGATGATCGTGCAACTCTTCGAGGGTCGCGCAGGTGCTGGCAGGTGGACCCCCGAGCTCGGGCGTCTCAGTGCCGTCGGGCGTCGGCGCGTCTGGAATAGATACGTCGTCGATCGCGGAATGGGAAAGTCTTTCGTCGAAGCTCTGGCGGGTTGCCAAAAACCACAGCAACGCCGCTGTGGCCAGTGCGACTGTGCCGATTGACAGTTTGCCGATACGTGCCATAGCAGCTTCGCCATTTGCTTTCAGACGCCTTACGTAGACGACAACCCTGACCGTCGGTCGTTCTCGTTAATACGAATTCTTTCGCGGCTACTCTGCGATCAAGTCTGTCCAAGAATGTTCGGGAACAGCTAGTCTACGCCCAAACTATTGCTCACCGTCACGCGCGTCCGTCGTGATGTCGTACTCCTCGCCACCGAAGTCACGTTCAGGTTCTAGAACTCCTGGGCACGCGCGTCCGCGTAGATCGTTCGCAATTTGCGCGTTGGTCCATGGCTCCGGTATCGGCAATTCGGCGTACTCCAGGTCCTGTGCAAATTCTTCTGTGAGGCGCTCGATAATCGCAGCTCGGCGAGATTTCAGTTCTTCGGGCAGTGAAGAGTTGTCGACGAATTCCAGTTCCGGCGCAGCAAGCCTGTTCGCCACGGCGCTGTAGACCATGTCCGGCGAGAACAACGCTTGATCAGTGGTTGCCAGCGCATCGAACTCTTCCTGCGACAGCCATTTCATACCGACGGGACCGCGAAGTTGAGCACCTATCACGGCTCCGTAGTCGTGGAGGGCGCCGATTCGCCCGTTGAGCGCCGCCTGATACAGCCAATAGTTCGCTTCCTGCAAAGCCAACAGATCTTCCGGACTGTAATTCTGATAATCACCGGGATAAATTCCTTCAAGGGCAGTGCTGTCGATCTGCCTCGGATCATCCAGAAACGCCGCCGCATCGGCCGGTGTTTGTCGATTGGCGCGCAAGATGTTCTGCACGCCAAGCGTCGCCATCGCTGCGGAATTGCCCTGCGTGGCGAGGTCGTTCAATCCGGCGAAGTCGATGTTCCGCAGCTCGGCGAAATCCTGACCGCGCATGGCGACCGCTCGCAATTGGTCGCCGCCGACGGCTTCCTGCAGGGCGCTGAAAAGCTGCTGTTCGTCCAGACATGACCGTTGTTCTTCGGACGTCGGCGCTTCCGGTTGTGCCGCAACGTTTTCAGGGGCCGCGCGTTGCGGCTCAGCGGCCACCGGCGTGCCTCGTGAGGGAGCAGGGGCCGATTCGGGAACGGTCGGTGGCGGCGCAGCCGGCTCTGGCTCCGTGCTCGACCGAGTAAACAGCCAGGTGCCTAGGCCCAATGCGGCGATCAAAAAAAGCAGTGGAACAAATCGATTCACGGCGATGCGTCCAATTTGTCGAGGTTGCGGCCGAGTCTAGCGCTGACGTGCGGCGGTGACATCGCACAACCGTCACATTCGCGACACGGCCATTTCATACCGCGATTTTACCTTCTCATTACGCGTGGGTCGTTCGTTCCCGCGCGACCGCCAATTCGGGAGGCCAATGATGTCGAAGAAAGACGACGCGAGTCTGATCGCGCGCGCGGCCAATCGCCGCGTGTTTGTTAAGGGCGTTGCTGCAAGCAGCAGTATCGTCATGGCGCCGGCGTTTATCCGCTCGGCGATCGCCGAAGGCGTTGCATCGTCGCTGTTTCCGTTGGGTGTCGGGTCCGGCGACCCTGATGATGACTCCGTCGTGCTCTGGACTCGCCTGGCGGAAGATCCCCTCGCCGGCGGCGGCCTAGGCGACGCCGACATTCCGCTTGGCTGGGAAGTTGCGACGGATCCGGGTATGCGCCACGTCATCCGCCGCGGTCACGCCGTCGCGCGCGCCCGCAACGGCCAGGCCGTTCGCGTGGTCGCCAATCGACTGCCAGCGGGCGAATGGCTGTATTACCGATTTTTTGGGCTCGGCAAATACTCGGGTCACCAAAGTCGTGTCGGCCGTACGCGGACGTTTCCGTCGACTTACGGTCCGTTTCGTCGCCGCCGCGGCCCAAACGCGTGCCGGATGGAGTCGATGCGTTTCGCGTCGGTGTCGTGCCAGAACTACACGGGCGGTTTCTACCCGGCTTGGGCCGACATTGCCAAACAGGATCTAGACTTCGTTTGTCACCTGGGCGACTACATGTACGAAAGCGGTGCATCGTCGTCACCCACGCTCGAAGGGCGCAATCACACCGGTGGCGAAGTGTTCTCGGTGGAGGACTACCGCAATCGTTACGCGCTGTACCGGCTCGATGCCGATTTGCAGGATGCGCACGCGCGCTTCCCGTTCATCGTGACGTGGGACGATCACGAAGCCGACAACAACTACGCCGCTAAAATCGCCGAAGAAGGGGCGCCGTTCGAAGGTGACGCTTTCGTCGAGCGCCGTCGTAACGCGTATCAGGTGTACGGCGAGTCGATGCCGCTGCGCCCATTCCGCCGCGTGCGTCGCAACGGCAGCTTCCCGCTTGCCCGCAAACTCGAGTTCGGCAAGCTCGCGGACATCCACGTGCTCGATACGCGCCAGTTCCGTACGGATCAGCCGGCCGGCGACAACTTTGGGTCAACCGATATGAACATCGATCCGGCGACGGCCGGATTGCTCGAGAGCATTTTCGGCGAGACGATCTTTGACGCCGACGGCATTCTCGACCCGAGCGCCACACTGCTCGGCCGGCGCCAGGAGATCGGCCTCAGCCTCAACCTAATTTTCTCGCGCGCTCGCTGGAACGTACTCGCGCAGCAAATCATGGTAATGCCGTGGAACCTTCGCACCACCGGCGTACTGAGCGTTCAGTTCGGTCCCGATTTCCCCGGCAAGGACCAGGCGCTGGCAGCCATCGCCAATCTCGAAAACATCTTGAACGTCGATGCGTGGGACGGCTACCCGGCGGCACGAGATCGGCTGTTCCGTATCCTCGATCTCGTTCGTCCGGGCAACCCGGTCGTGCTGACCGGCGACATTCATTCGAGTTGGGCCGCCAATCTGCTCGAAGACTTTGGCGATCCGCAGAACTCCGATGTGCTTGCGGCCGAATTCGTTTGCACGTCGATCTCTTCAACGTTTGCCGGCGCCGATCCGCGCGCGACCGATTTCATCGTGCGCTCGGGAATCCCAGACAACCCGCACATCCGTTACTTTGACGGCCGGTTTCGTGGCTACGCGCTGTGCGACGTCGACGCACACCGTTGGCGGACCGAGTACCGTGCGGTGGGTGCACCCGAAGCGCTACTCGATCCCGATCCGCTGGCGCTCGTACCGCGAGCCGGCGATCCGGTGTTCACCGCTGCCGTCGCTGAGATCGAAGCCGGGTTCAACGCTCGCGGCGATCGTAAGGAGCTCAGTGTCGTCGATAACGTCCCGGGCTAATCGACATAAACGCCGGACGGGTCTGGTTCCGTCCGGCGTTTGCTGTTAGAACGTTTCGCGGTTCACGGCGGGACGTGCTCGGTTGAACGATTCGACAGCGAGGCGCGTCCTCGTACTCGGCGGCTCCGGATTCATCGGACGCTACGCGGTCGCTGCGCTACTCGACGGCGGCGTCGACGTCGTTGTCGGCACCCGGCGGCCGGGACGGCCCAGCGGTCGCTTGCCGACGACGGCGGATGGCTGCGAACAGCGTCAGGTTGCTTTCGAGACCTTGCTGGACCCGGCTGATTGGTCGCGACTGATTGGCGATGTCGATGCGGTGCTCAATTGCGTTGGCATCCTGCGCCAAAAGCGCTCGGCCACTTACGATCGCGTCCACCATCGGGCGCCGGCTGCGCTCGCCGAAGCCTGTCGCGCCTCACAGCGGCGCTTCGTGCACGTATCCGCGTTGTCGCTGCCGATCGACGCAGGATCGCGGTTCCTCACCTCGAAGCGCCGCGGCGAAAAGGCCATTCGCAGCGTCGGCGGCGACTGGATGATTGCTCGGCCATCCTTGCTCGAAGGGCCGGATGGGTTCGGGGCACGGTGGCTGCGCGGCATCGCGCGCTTGCCGGCTTTCTTTGCGCCGACCGCTGCAACGGGTCGAATTGCCGCGCTCGATATTCGCGATCTCGGTGACGCCTTGGCCATTTTGGCGACAGCGCCAACCAGCACCCTAAACTTCACGGCATCGCGCGAGTTCGACCTTGGCGGCGATGTTGCGCTGCCGTTTGCCGATTACATTCGGGCGTTGCGACGCCGGCACACCGCCCACCGAGCCCTGGCAATACCCGTCCCGTCGTTTGCGGCGCGCGGTTTTGCGCATTTCTGCGACCTCATCGACTTTACGCCATTCTCGTTCGGCCACTGGGAACTGCTGCAGCGCGACAACGCACCGACCCGCAACCGACTCGCTGAGGTGCTTGGGCGCACACCGCGTCAGGTCATACCGCTCACAGCGTGACCCAAGCAGCCTGGTAGACGACCGGCCCGGTCGGAGCGCCGGTTGGTGATCCGCCACTTGGCTCGATACTGATGGCCAAATTGGTCGACGTATCGAGTGCGGCCAGTCGTGCCGGTGTTGCAACCGTGAATTGCGAGCCGGAGTCCGTTTGCAAAAGGCCCAGCGAGACCGGTGAGCCGGCGGCGGGCAGCGCCCAGAGCTCGTAGACTTGATCGGCGGGCAGCGGGTCCGTGCCGCGCGTGTCGATGGTGATGCGCTCGCGCTCGGTGTCGAGACTGATCAGCCACAGCGCATTGGCACCGGTGTCGGCGAATACGGCTTGCTGCACGATCGTCGGCTGCGGTGCCGTCGCGTAAATCCATACAACCGCGGCGGCCGCAATGGGAACCAGCGCGGTCAACCACGGCCATACACGGCGTTCGCGACGCCGGTCGGTCGCGGGTAGCGCCCGAGCGATACGCGTCCATAGCGACGCCGGCGGCGTTACCGGCGTCACGCCCAGCGCGATCGGCATCAGCATCCGCTCCCAGCGATGCACGGCAAGCCGCGCGTCGGCACGTTCTGCGAGCACCGTTTCGAAACGTCGCCGGGCGGCACCGGTCAAGCCGCCAACGACGTATTCGGCAGCCAGGGCATCGATTTGATCGGGCGACAGTCTCATGCTGCCCACCCGAGTTCCACGAGGCAATCGCGCAGCCGTGCAAGACTACGACGAAGCCGAGATTTGATGGTGCCGAGCGGCATGGTCAACGCACTCGCCAATTCGACGTGGGTGAGGCCATGGAAAAACGCGAGTCGAATGCTGCGCCGCTGCGAATCCGACAGGCGCTCGAGACAGCGGTGCAGAAACTCGCGATCATCGTCGGCTTCGGCAAACTGGGCCGGTCCGTCTGAGCTACCTGAGGCGCCGGACGTGGCGGGCAGGTCGTCGTCGCCGTCGGCGCTCACGAGTGTGTTGGTTCGCTGCGCGCGACGTAATGCGTCGATGGCGCGGTAGCGCACGATAGCGCCGAGCCAGGTCAACACGCTGCCTCGATCCGCATGGTAGTCGGCGGCGCGATACCACGCCTGGACATAAGCTTCCTGAACCACATCGTCGGCCAGCGCCGGCGTTTGGGTCATTTTCAACGCCAGCGCGTAGATCGTTGCCGACGTCCGATCGTACAAGCGCTTGAAGGCGCGCTGATCGCCAGCGGCGGCGTCACGCAACAGGCGGGCGAGCAGGGGCTGGTCGGAGGCCATGGTTTGTCCGTTAACGGCGCCATTTCGCGGCGATATCCACTATACGCTCGGCATACGGAATTGGATTCATCGGCCTATGACGCCGCAGCGATCAGGTGTTTTTGGGTGTTTGTTCGCGGCAGATGAGCTCTGCGTCGCTGTCGCGTAGCGGCTCCTCGAGCAGCCCGCAGCGATGGGGATCACCGTCTTTATGGTTTCGCTGGAAAAACCGACACGTACGGCACAGCCCGAAGTGCTGCATGTCGCGTCGCTCGAGCGCTCCGGACAACACCTTTTCGAGACTGCGACCGAGCTGCCGACGTTCGACAGCCGATAGGCCGGCCAAGGCGTCATCGACTGCGGACGGCGGTTTTGCCGCCAGCATTTTTTCACCGCTGCGCGTCAAGTCGACAGAAATCGCGCGCCGATCCTCGGCCGCCACACGCTTACGGACCAGACCCTTGCGCTCGAGCGAGTTGATGGTCTGGCTGACAGTGCCTTTGGTGGCCCCTAGATACTCGGTCAATGCCCCAGGCGATCTCGAGAACCGATTTGCGCGAGCGAAGTAGGCGAGTGACTCCCATTGCACCGGATTCATTGCATCTTCGCCGCGACCGCTGCGACCGAGTCTGCCGAGGCGTTCGATCAAAGCATTGATGTCACTTGGTTTTTTCATTGGCAAAATGGTATCGACTAAAAACTAAACTGGCAAATAGAAATTCCAAATTGACGGTGCGACATCGCTGGTGCTAATAGTATCGAGTCGATACCAAATGGTATCGGAAATCTAGATGTTAAACGGGTGAGGACCACACGATGAAAAAGCTACTGCTTAGCGGCGTTCTGGCCATGGCGTTTGTAGGCGCCGAGGCCGGACCGAAAGATGGTGAAATACCGGGCTATACGTACGGCGATAAGGCCGTTCAGACAGCGCCCTTTACGCTTGCCGATCTCGAGAATTTGAAGAAGTCGCTGCTTTTGACCGACGATGATCTGCAATGGCTGCGAAAAAGCCGCGAGATTTTGGAGCCGCAGGCCGAGGAGATTCTCGATACCTGGTACGGCTTCGTTGGATCGCAGCCGCATCTTTTGTATTACTTTCACAACCGTGCCGGCAAGCCGGACGGTGACTATCTGGCGCGCGTGCGCGCTCGTTTTAAGGTGTGGATCACCGATACCGCCAACGCCAACTACGATCAGCGCTGGCTGGACTATCAATACGAAATCGGTCGGCGTCACCACCGGGTGGCAAAAAATAGGACCGACGACGCGACAGGCCCGGATCACATCCCTATGAGCCATGTGATCGCGCTGACTGTTCCCGTTACGTCGACCCTTAAACCGTTCCTGGAAAAAGGCCCATACTCGGCCGCCGAAGTGGATGCGATGCAGGCTGCATGGCTGAAATCGGTTTTGCTACAGACCATTCTTTGGAGTCATCCGTATGTCAAAGCCGGTGATTTCTGATCGTGCTACAGACCCGTCGGCGCCAAGCGCCGACGGGCTCACGGCTATCGATGCGCTGTTCGAATCGGGCAACGTGGCGGCTTGGGTCAATACGCGCGGGCAACGACCAGCGCGCGCCGATGTGGCGGGCAAGATCGTTGTTGTCGAAGCGTTCCAGATGCTCTGTCCAGGCTGTGTGCTGCACGGTCTGCCGCAAGCGGCGCGGCTCGCGCAGCAGTTCCCCGCGGCTGAACTTGCCGTGCTCGGCCTACACACGGTGTTCGAGCATCATGACGTGCAGGGCACCGAGGCGGCGCTGGCCGCGTTTCTCGGTGAGTATCGCTACACGTTTCCGGTCGCGATCGATGCCCGCGATGCGGGCGAGCGCTTGCCTAGGTTGATGCGTCGGTGGCAGCTCGAAGGCACGCCGTCATTGCTGGTTTTCGATCAGGTCGGTCGGCTCGTCGATCGCAGCTTCGGTCATGTCGACGATCTGCGTTTGGGCGTTGTGCTCGGCGGCCTGCTTGCCGCGCCAGCCGAAAACACAACCGCTAGTACCGCTGCAGCGCGGTGCGACGACGCGGGCTGCCGCGTGTAAGTGGCTAGGTCGACGGCGATGCGCATTCCGGTTGCGCGGCGAGCACGAAGCGCTCGATTATCGCCGTCGACTGTTGATGCATACCGCGCGTGCCGTACAGCGTCGCCGTGACCACTACGGTTAGATCGAGCTCATCGACAACGACGACCTTGTTGCCTCCGTTGCCGGCGAAATACCAGCCGCTGACGGAATCGGCACCGCAGGCAAAGTTTTCGTGCCAGATCTGGTAGCCGTAGTGCTGGCGTTCGTTGGCGCGCGTGTGTTGCGTCAGCATGTCGTCAACCCATGCCGCTGGGAGCACTTGTTCGGACCCGTGGCGACCGCCGCCACGCAACAGCTCGCCCAGGGCAAGTAGGTCGCGACTGCGCAGTTCGGTGCCGCCGCCGGTCTGCACTTCGTTGCTCGGCGAGCGATACCAATTGACCGCCTCGATGCCGAGCGGCGCGAACAGTCGAGACTCGACGTAGCGATCAACCGGCTCACCGGTGGCTTCGCCAATCACCTGACCGAGCAGGAACGAGCCGGCGGTGCAATAACGAAACGGCCCATACCCGCTTGCGTTACGCACATAGTCGGACTCGAGCGGTAGGTCGAGCACGAAGTAGCGCCAGCGCCGAGCTGGATGCATATGCTCTTCGTTGCCCGGCGATTCCCAGACATTGTCGTTGCAGGCATACGCCGAGGTCATCGTCAGGAGATCTCTAAGCGTAATCGCGCGTTTGGTGTCGCTGTCGAAACGGAAAGGCCCGTCGTCGGCGAAAAAATCGTAGACCGGCGCATCGACATTTTCGATATGTCCGTCGGCAATCGCCGCACCGATAGCCATGGCGACCAGCGTTTTGGTTGCGGAGCGGGTGTTATTGAGGTGTGCGGGAGCGCCGTCGCCGAAATAGCGCTCGTAGGTCAGGTCGCCGTCGCGGGCAACCAGCACGCTCGTGATCTGCCGAAACTCCTCGGCGGCGATCGCGTCAGCCAACGGGTCGGCGTGGGCGCCAAGTACGAACATCATTGCGAGCCAACAGAGCGATAACCGAACCATGGGAGTCTCCTTGCGCACGATTTACGTTGGATGGTTCGTCGCGTGCCAACGTTTAATGCCGCTCGGCACGAAAGCCGGTTTTCGTCCAGCGCGGCACAGGACACGCCAAGGAACGGCGGCCCAGCGGCTCGAGAGTCAGCGGCTTTAGCAAATCGGCCGGGCTGGCGGTGTTTGGCGCTTTTGCCGCCAATAGTCTGAATTACGGGAAGTTACGGCTTCCGTTTGGCGGATACCCCAGCCACAATGCCGCACTTTGAACCACTCTCGGCCGCTGGCTCGTTCCTATGCCCGATAGCTTGTCCGATTCGGCATTAATGCTCCGATTTCAGGAGGATGGCGACTACGATGCTTTTGGCGAGTTGTTCAGCCGGCACAAGGACGCTTTTGTGGCCTATCTCAACCACTTGAGCGGCTCCACGGCGATCGCCGAGGACGTATCACAGCACTGCTGGCTGAAGCTGATTGAGTCGGTGGGCGAGGGCCGTTACCGACCCGTTGCAGGAGCGTCATTTCGCAGCTACCTGTACACGCTCGGGCGCAATCGCTACATCGACGAGTACCAGCGCAAACATGGCGAGAGTAAACGCGGTTCCATGCCGAATCTGGACGACGTTGAGCACCCGGCGGAACAGCCGGGAGACAGTGCGGTTGCCAGTGAACGAAAGGCGTTGTTGGCCGAAGCGCTGGCTCAACTGCCGCTTGAACAGCGCGACGTAATCGCGCTGTGGTCGGCAGGGGTCAGCATCGAGCACATGGTGGAGATAACCGCCGCGCCCAGAGACACGGTGCTGAGCCGCAAAAAATACGCGATGGCGAAGCTCAAAAATGCCTTTGCCTCGTTGGGAGTAACGTCGTATGACGGATGAACGCGACATCGATGGGGATGAGAAGCTGATGGCGCTGTTGAGCGAGGTCTCGCCGGGCACTTCTGAGGCACACGATGCGGCGGTTTTGAATGCTGCGCGACGTGTCGCTGAGCAGCGCCGGCGCAGCAAACGTCGTGGCCTGCCGGGCTGGCTGGTCGGCTTGGCAACCGCGCTTCCAGCCGTTGCACTAGGCCTGTTCGTCTTCACCCGGTTCGACGCGGGTGACGATCTGAGCGGCGGTAATATTCGCGGCCAGGTATCGGATGTCGTGCCGCTCGACGGCGGCGCGGTGGCCGGTACGCCGCAACTGCTCCGCTGGACAGCAGTGCCCGGCGCCGAGCGCTATCGGGTAACAATTCGCGACGACAGCGCGCTACCGCGTTGGAGCAGCGAGTGGCAAAACGACACTGAAATCAGTCTCGACGCAGCCGGTGCGCCGTCGCTCGAACCCGGGCTGTATCTGTGGACTGTCGAAGCGGTCAATGGCCGCCAAAGCGAACTCGGTCCGTACACGTTTCGCGTCGAGGCACGCTAAACCGCAAATCGACTGAACCATCTCTTCGAAGCGATTCGTTTCTTGACTACCGCTGCCCGCGCCAAACGCGTCGGCAGCAAGCACAAGAACTTCGCTAGGAGAGATCATGTACGTATTCTTTTGTTCGCGCATCGTTCCGATGATCGCGTTCGCACTGGCCGCGTTGAGCGCAGCCACTACCACGGTCGCGCAAACCGCCACGGATGATGCATTCGATGCGCCGCGCGTCATGCTATACGCCAGCAAGGGCTTCGGCGCGAGCAGCGACTATCGCGCTGCGCCGAAGTTTGGCCTGCGACTCGACCAGCCAATCAGCGGCCGGTTGACTGGTTGGCGCGCCGACCCTGGCCAGTTTCGCTACATGCCAATGTTCGACCTGCGTCTTGCGCGCGGTCACGGTACAACGTTCCGCATGGCCAACATGCCGCTGTATGGCGGTGCGGCCTACTCGGCCGACAGTTCGACTGAAGAAAGCTGGCGGAACGGCTGGTTCTGGGCGGGCGTCGGCGGGGGACTGTTGCTGGTTTCGTGCCTAAGTGACAACTGGCCGTGCGAAGACGACGACGATGACGATTTCGTCTCGCCCGGACTCGAGTAACCGCCCGTTTGACGCGCTGTCGGCCGAACAAAGTCGGCAGCGCGTTGGGCATCCGTTCAGCGTACGCATGTTCTTGCCGCTGCTCGTAAGCCTGACGGTGTCGGCGTGCATGGTCGTGCCGGCCGAGATTCGCGCCGAGTTCGATGAGGCTCCGGTCGAGCAGAATCACTATCGCGGTGGGTCGGCCGATCCGAACGAGCGCAGTGACGATGACGTTCGGAGCTAACCCCCGCCGCGCAATCCTGGTCGGATTGCTGCTGCTGCTCACGGGTTGTGCTGGCAACACCGAACTGACTCGATACGCCACAGCGCAGTCGCTGCAGCCAACATCGGTGGTTGGCACCGAGGTAGTGAGCTTTCAGGGTATCAAGGTTCGTTCCGGCGATCTCATCGCCAGCGAGCTGGATTCGGCATCGACGCTGTTGATGATGCTGATGGCCGAAGACTACGCGCCCTACGTGCATGCCGGGATCATTGTGATCGACGACGGCAAACCTTGGGTGTACGAGGCGTTCGCGCGATTGCGGCCCACGCTCGGGCCGCCGACCGGGGCGATGTCCGGCGCCATTCGTCGCCAACCCCTCGACCGGTACCTGCGTCGGCCGGCTGTAACGACCATCGTCCGGCCACCTGACGCAGCGGCCGAGGCCATCGCCGAATTCGCTCGTCAGTCGCGCAAGGCGCGGCTTGAGTTCGATCCCTACTTTGATCTAACGAGTGCGGATGCCGTCTATTGCACTGAGTTTGTTGCGGCCGCGCTAAACGCAGCCGGGCAGTCGCTGCCGCCGCCGGCGGCGCGCAACCGCAATCGGTCGCTGAACACTGCGCTGTCTTGGCTCGGCGTCGACGCCGAGGCGTTCTGGCTTGCAGGCGACCTGCTCGCACCGTTCGAGCCGGTCGCGCTGCTGAGTCCGCTCCTGAGTGAGGCACAAATACACGCCAGGTTTGCACTCAAGGCCGAGCTGCACCGCCGATTCACAGCGGACCAACGTCTTGGCAACCTGTTTCGCTGGACCGTCACTGGCCCGCGCGTACGTCGTCATCTCGTCGAGCTCTATGACGACGTGATGGCGGCGTCGGTCGAGCAATTCTCGTTGGTCGATTTGCAGCGCCGCGCGAACGCTGCGCTCGGCGAAATTAGCGAATCTGCTACACGGCTGGCGGAGCGTCAGCGGCACGCGCCGACTCCCTCTCCCCGTTAGGGCAACGTCTCGGTTGTGGCGTTTCCCGTGGCGCACGTCACTGCGCCGGCGTTGGCGTGAAACTTAAATTGTCGTGCTGCGTCCAGCCGTGTAGCTTTTTGCCTAGTCCACAGCCCATGGGGAGGGCGTTATGGCGACTACGGCAATCGATTGGTTCGAGATTTATGTCAAGGATCTAGCGAAATCCGTCGCGTTTTACGAGGCGGTGCTCGGGGTGACGCTGGAACCGCTGGGTTCGCAAGACATTGCGATGCGGGCCTTTCCGAAGGGGCCAAGTGACGCCGGTGCGGCCGGAGCGCTGGTGCACGTGCCCGGCTACGAGCCGAGCGGCAATACCACCGTGGTGTACTTCCAGTGCGATGACGTCGCGACGGAGGCAGCGCGTGTCGAAGGTGCCGGTGGTAAGGTGCACCGGCCGAAGATGTCGATTGGCCCGTACGGATTTGTTGCGCATATCATCGATCCCGAAGGCAACATGTTTGGCCTGCACTCGATGACCTAACCGGCGGTAGACGCATACTCATGATCCTACGACTTGCGAAATGGCTCGCAATACTGGTAGTTGCAGCTCCAGTGGTCGGCAGCGCCGCGCTGCTCGCCACCGGCAACGGTTTCTTTTTCACCGCGCTTGCGCGCACGTATCTGGCCGGCGAGCCAACCGCCAACGTTAACGATCATCGCGTGTTCGCTACCCGAACGATCGCGAGTGGCGCTGCACAGCCCTGGCCCGAGCATGAGCGATTCGTCGGCGATGCATTGACACCGGCGTTGCTGAGTTCGCTAGAGACGCAAAGCGGCTTCGCGTTCCTGGTGGCGACCGACGGCAAGCTGTTTGCTGAGCACTACCGGCTCGGCTACGCCGCGGACAGCCAGACCAACTCGTTCTCGATGGCCAAGACCGTGGTGACGCTGCTGCTGGGTATTGCCATCGACGAAGGCTACATCGACAGCGTCGATCAACCGCTGATCGAGTTTCTGCCGGAATTTGCCGACGATCCGTTCGGCCGTGAGGCGACGGTCGGGTCGCTGTCGACGATGACCTCGGGCTATGACTGGGACGAGCACTACTACAGCCCTTTCAGCCCGACCGTTGAGCTTTACTACTCGAACGACGTGACTCGTTTCGTGCTCGGCCGCGGATTTTCCGACGAGCCCGAAGAGCGGTTTTACTATTCGAGCGCGTCAACGGAGCTGCTCGCCATCGTGATTACCCGCGCGCTCAAGCGGGAAAATCCAGACGCCACGCTGAGCGACTACCTCAGCGAGAAACTGTGGCAACCGCTCGGCATGAATGCCGATGCGCTGTGGCACACCGACGACAGCGGCATGGAGCTTGGTTACTGCTGTATCAACACCAACGCCCGCAATTTCCTGCGGCTCGGTCAGCTCATGCTGCAGCGTGGCCGCTGGAACGATCGGCAACTCGTGCCGGCGGCATTTATCGATCTGATGATCACGCCGAACGGTCGACCGTCGTACGGTTACTCGACGCACCTATCGGTCGACCAGGACCCCAGTTTCTATGCGTTTCGGGGTCACCTCGGGCAATACGTCGTGGTCGTGCCGGAGCACGATTTGGTCCTCGCTCGCCTCGGCGAGCAGCACGACCGCTCCGGCAACACGATGTCTGAGGTTTTGCCGTTTTACGTTGCCGAAGCGCTTGCTATGGTGCGCGCCGAGTCAGCACAGCCGGTCGACAAGAGCTCAGTCGCGCCGTCGCCGTAGCGTTTTCTCGATCGACAGCCAGACCTGCGGGTTTGTGCCGAGACCCAAGTGCGAACCATGAACGCGAATATGCCGAGCCTGCGGGTTGTAGCGGTCAATTGCGGCGCGCCAGTCAACGACACCGTCGTCTTGGCTGTAAATGACGGTCAGCGGTTGCGAAATACCCTGGGTATTGATGGCATGAACGCGTGCCTCGACGTCATCCAAGTCGGTGCCACGACGGTCGTAGTGAGCGGCAGCCAGCGTGTATTTCGGTCCACCTTCGACCGGCGTGCCCATCGTGATCACTTCGCGCACAGCATCCGGCGCCTGACGCGCAACCTCCCGCGAGATGACGCCGCCTAGGCTCCAGCCGATGAGCGTGACCGGTTCTCCGGGTCGGCGAATATCGCCCAAGGCATCGACCAAGCGTTCGGCGTCGCGATCCGGCGCGCCGGCGTTGCGGCCGAGACCCCACGGCAATGCGTCGTAACCCAGGAACGTCAAATACTGACGCAGCGGCCACGTCGAGCGATCGTCGGCCAGAAACCCCGGGACGAGCACGATCTGTCGCCCGTCGCCGCGCTGTCGCGTTGCCCATAGCGGCGATGTTGGCAGCAGCAGCATGGCCTCGAAGGCGGCGCGGGTTTCTAAGAATCGTCGCCAGCGTGCAGGACTGCGCAACCGGTAGGTCTGCTGGCGCTCGGCGACCGCCGTGTCGCGGTCGATGTACGGGTTTTGATCCATCGATAAGGTCAATTTTAATGCTTTGTTTGCCGACAGTTTGCCACGCCTAGCCGTGAAACATCAGTGAACACGTTGGCATGTAGGTGGCTTGCGCGCCAACGCGAAGCGCAACCTCGCCGACTTTGGCCGTCTATTCTTTATAGTGGCAGTCTGGCCGCCGCAAGCAATGGAAGGAGACAGCAATGCAGTTGGGTGCTTTTTCAGTGAGCCTCGCCGTCAAAGACATTAAGGCATCGCGAGACTTCTACACCAAGCTCGGTTTCGAGCCCGCCGGTGGCGATATCGAACAAAATTGGTTGATCCTGCGCAACGGCGATCACGTGATCGGCCTGTTTCAAGGCATGTTCGAGCGTAATCTGCTGACCTTCAACCCTGGTTGGGATCAGCAGTGCGCCAACCTCGATGCGTTCACCGACGTTCGCGAGCTACAGCGCTCACTGAAGGAGGCCGGTGTTGCGCTCGCCAGCGAGGCAGACGAAAGCACGGCGGGCCCGGCGAGTTTTATGCTGACGGACCCGGACGGCAACCCGATCCTGATCGATCAGCACCGCTAAGTATCGATTAGGCGATCCACGCGACGTCGTCCGGCAAAGCGCTGCCGGGCGCGTCATTAATTGCGACCAGCTTAGCCCGCGGCAACGAGTTGAAACCGGTGGCCGATGCGGCCGTGTAAGCGCCCATCATCGAGCCGACCACCAGGTCGCCGACACCGAGCAGCGGCAGTGCGATGTCTTCGGCGATGACGTCGATGCTGTCGCAGGTCGGGCCCGCGAGCGTGGCCGTGGCGGTCGGTCCATCCGCGAGCGCACGCAACGGATAACGGCTGTGATCAAAAAGCTGGCCACTGAACGAGCCGTAAACGCCGTCGTCAAGGTAGTACCAGGCACCGTTGTCACGCACTGCTTTGCCAACCACGGCGAAGACACCCGTTACCGCCGGTGCCACGAGGTAACGGCCGGGTTCGGCAATCACGTCGAGGCGTGGCGGCAATGCAGCAATGGCGTCGCGCAACGGCGCACACCATTGGTGAATATCGACATCGCCGCCTGCGTAGTCGACCGGAAAGCCGCCGCCAATGTCGAGCACACTGAGCGGTGAGCCGAGCTGACGCTCGCGTTCAATCAACGCAGCACATTCGCGCAGCGCCGCAACGTGCGTATCCGGTCCGGCGCTTTGCGAGCCGACGTGGAACGACAGGCCCTTGACCGGTATGCCGAGTTGGCGCGCCCGCGCGAGCAATAGCGGCGCTTCGTCCGGCATGCAGCCAAATTTACGACTGAGGTCGACGACCGCGTTCGGGTTCCGGAAGCTGATGCGCAGCAGCAAGCCGACCCGATGCCGGTATGGCAAAAACTTCTCGAGTTCGACCGGATTGTCGACGACAAAGCTCGTGCAGCCGTAGCGCAGCGCCGCTTTGATGTCGGCCGGTTTCTTGATCGGATGCGTGTGAATGCAGCTTCGTGGCGTAATGCGTTCGGCGCGAAGTTCGGCGACCTCGCCAGCGCTCGCGACGTCAAAGCCGCAACCCAAGCCATTCAAGGTACGAATCACCGTGCGGTGCGGCAGCGCTTTGATCGCGTAGTAGAGCCGCACACCCGGCAGCGCATCGGCCAGCTGCCGATAGCGCCGGCGAAGCTCAGCGCAGTCGAGCACCAGCAGCGGCGTGCCGTGTTCGTCTGCCAGCGACTTGAGCGAGGCGTCAGACATTGACGTTGTCACGCGGTCGCCTCGTCGATTGCAGTCTCGACATAGCGAGGCAGCGCGAATGCCGCTTGATGGACCGCTGGCGTGTAATAACGCGTCGTGAGATTCGCCGCCGCGTACCGTTCCGTCAACCTATCCACGGACTGCAGGCGTAGCGCCGCATCGTCGGTGCCCCACGCGAACGTCATGACGCCACCAACGTACGTTGGCACCGCTGCAGCGAAGAAGGTTGCATCGCCGAAGTGCGCGCCGAGGCGCCGTGCTGTGGTCCGCACTTCGTCGAGCTGCATGAAGGCCACGCCGTTTTGGGTCGCGACCACGCCGCCAGGCTTTAAGCAGCGCTTGCAGCCGGCGTAAAAATCGTCGCTGAACAGCACCTCGCCCGGACCAATGGGGTCGGTCGAATCCGCGATGATGACGTCGAAGCGCTCGTCCGTCTCACACACGAACTGCATGCCGTCGGCGATAACGATCTCGGCGCGCGGATCGTCAAACGCGCCGGCGCTGTGTCGCGGCAGCCACTGCTTGGCCATCTCGATGACCGAACGGTCGATTTCGACCTGGACGATGCGCTCGACGTCGGCGTGTTTGCAGCACTCGCGCAGCACGCCACCGTCGCCGCCGCCAATGATCAGCACACGTCGCGCCGCGCCGTGGCCTATGATCGGTACGTGCGTGATCATCTCGTGATACACGAATTCGTCCGCCTCGGTGGTCTGCACGACGCCATCGAGCACCATGATTCGACCGAACCGTTCGTTCTCAAAAATAATGAGGTGTTGATGTTCGGTTTCCGACTCGAACAACAACTCATCGACGCGGAATCGCTGGCCGTACGAGTCATACAGCGTTTCTTCCCAGTGCCGCATCAGCGCTGACGGCCCCGCAAGTGCTCCGCAACTTCGCGATCGGTGGGCTTGAACGCGGCCTCTAGCACGGGGAGCGCTTGTTCCGGGGATGCATCGCCACACATGAAGATATCGAAGGCGGCGTAATCGCGTTCCGGCCACGTGTGCACGCTGATGTGCGATTCGGCCAGCACGGCAACGCCGGAAATACCGCCATTCGGCGTGAAGTGATGTAGGTGAATGTGCAAGAGCGTTGCGTTCGCTGCAGCGACGCACTTGCGCAAGGTTGTTTCCATCAATGAAAGGTCATCGAGTCGACTGGCACCCCACAGGTCGATGATCAAGTGCGTGCCGGCAAACTCAACGCCATTACGCTCAATGAAGTGATCCTGTGGGTGTGGGTGGTTTTGTTCGAACGCCGGCCAGTGAGCGTGGCCGGCTTCTACCTCGTGGGCATCGTCATCCCACGGCGTCAGGGTGGCAGTTTCCATCGCAGTTTCCTGTTGTTTTTAGTTGGGCGACCGATTGACGGCAGCGACCTACAGTAGTGCTGTGGCGCCCGCTTGACGAGGACGCTAGCGCTGGATATTCATAGACCCTCGAAGGGACCAAATGAGAGCGCGAATTTTAGGCCCAACACGCCGAAAATCAATGGGTCTGCAGCACTTGGGCGGTGACGAATGGGTTGCGCCGGTCGCCACTGCGCTGGCGCTTTCACGATGAACCATGAGGCGAGTTTTTTCGGAGACCGTGAAAGGTTTTCGTCAAATCACCGGTCTCATCGATAAGCCGTAGACGAACGTCGAGCCAGCACCTTGTCGCTTGGCTCACGCCCGCGTATGCGCTCAACAAAAGAGGGGGAGGCCGATATGTTCGGTGGGCCAGCTTGAATTCCGAGTCGTGGCAAGACGTGGTTGGCTCGATGCGCCTGGCTGGGAGCATTGTTTCCGACTCCCAAGTGTCCGAAACCTGGCAGCTTCCGCCCAGCCGTTCGGATGATTTACACCTTCACTTCGTTAACAGCGGTACGGTCAGCGTGCGCTCGCCCGGCGCGGATAAGACCCTAGATCTCACGCGCGGCGATGCGCTGCTGTCGACCAACGGTGACGAGCTCGAAGTGTCCTGTACGCGCAAGCACGGTGAGCCACCGTGTCATTTGTTGCGTGGACAGATTCGTTTCGACGGCGGTCATCGCCATCCGTTGGTCAGCACATTGCCAGCCTTGGTCCGCGCGTCGATCGCCGATGCCGGTCGCCAAACGTGGGCCATGGTCGAGATCCTGCTCGACGAACTGCGCCAATCCAAAAGCGGCTCGTCGGTCATTGTCGATCGCGTGTGTGAGCTGTTGCTGGTGCATGTTTTTCGCTCGCTGGCGCAGGATCAACATACGCCGGCCGTCGATGATCCGATCATCGCCCGCGCCTTGCGCTTGATGCACGATCGTCCGGAACAGGATTGGACCTTGGCATCGCTGGCGCGAACGATCGGCATGTCCCGGTCGGCGTTTGCAACACGTTTCAACGATGTCGTCGGGGTACCGCCAAAGTGTTATCTGACGCAATGCCGAATGCACAAAGCCCAGAGGCTGCTGCGGCAACGTAACGCCAACGTCTCGTCTATCGCACCTCGTGTCGGTTATGCGTCGGATGCCACTTTTATTCGTGCGTTCAAACGCTATTGCGGCGAAAGCCCCGGCGTTTTCCACAACGCCGCGATGCGCAAAGAGGCGGTCGGTACGTGATTGCCGATAAACTCAGCCGCTTCGCTATGCCGTTCGACTTGCCGAACGTATTTGTTTGTTTGCCCAACGTCCAAACCGCGCATTTGCGCGTAACGCTTACTGACTCCTACGCGTAATCCCATACGGAAATGCCGTCCGTAGCGGCTTGGTCGAGGCTAACGGCGCTTGCTCACCGTGTTTCGTCCCTCCCACGGTTCTGCCGTTGCTTCGTCCGAGTTGCTTCGGTCGGCATTTCCAAAATTCTTCGTTTGGGAATCGACTCTAGGAGCAATCTGTAATGAAAGTCTCGAAACTGGCCGGTTGGGCAACCGGTCTTGCGCTCGTCGCTTTGGCGACGACCGCCGACGCCGACCCATTCGGCGGTCGCAACAACGGCACGAACTTCGAAGGTGCCGTGTACGCCATGGCCAACGGCTTTAACGGCAACAGCATTGTTGCCTACGGTCGCAGGGCCGACGGCACGCTCAAACTACTCGGCGAGTACGCCACCGGTGGTGACGGTGCGGCGTTCGATGGCGGCGAAGGTCTCGATCCGCTGATCTCGGCTTACGCGATTCTCCTGACTGAAAATCGCCGCCATCTGCTGGTCGTCAACGCCGGCAGCAGCAGCGTCAGTGTTTTCCGGGTTCGCGATGACCTCAGCCTGCGTCTGACTGACACGGCCTACGTCCAGGGAGTCGGTCCCAACAGCATCGCGTATCGCGACGGTCTCGTTTACGTCTCGACGATTGATGCCGACGGCGTTTTCGCCGGCGAGCCGGATCAGGAAGGTGCATTGAGCGGCTTTCGACTGACGCCCGGCGGACGCCTGCGCCCGATTCGCAACTCGGTACGCTATCTCGATAACCGACCGTCAGCGGTGCAGTTCTCGCCCGACGGTCGTTTTCTCGTTGTGTCGTCGATCAATGCCGGTTCCGCCGCGCTCGCAAGCGGCAGCACGGACGAAATCGTTGTGTACGGCGTTGGTCGCAACGGTCGTTTGACGGGACGCCCACTAGACGGCGCAACGTCGACATTGCCGTTCAATGCCGAGAACCGCAATCTGCCGAGCGCGATCGGTTTTGAGATCGTCGAGGACGAAGGCGAGCAGTTCGTCGTTGTCACCGAAGCCCGCGAGTTTCAGGCTGACGGTACGCCGCCGGCATTTCCGGCCCTGCAGGCTGGATCGGTGTCGACTTGGCGCCTCGAGAAGCACGGTCAGCTGACGCCGATCAACCTCGACGTGTTGACTGGCACAAGCCAGTCGGACGGCGAGCGCACCACGTGCTGGATCGAATTCTCGGCCGATGGCAATACCTTCTGGGTCTCGAACGCACTGGAAGCCACGCTGTCGACGTTCTCGTTCTATCGTGGCGAGATCGATTTGCTGGAGCGCGCCGAGGTATCGGGCATCCCGGCTTCCGACGACGATCCATTCGGTACGACCGACGGGTGGATCGACCTGTGGATCAGCGATGACGGCGAGTACGTGTATCAGCTGTATGGCTTGAGCGGCACGATCGGGGTCTTCAAAGTCGATGACGAAGGCACCGGCACCGGCCTCACGCTCATCCAGGAAGTCAGCGATCTTCCTGAGATCAACACGCAAGGTATCGTGGCGTTCTAGCCAGCGTGTAACACAGCGCTGAGCACGACAAAGGGTGTGTCGCGGTGCGGCACGCCCTTTTTTGGTTTCGCCAACGCTGCATGGTTGGGCCTATGATGTTGAGTGCTGTTTGTGACCGACGTTGCGAGTCAGGACGCCGCTGCAGATACAGCGGGCTCACCGCGGACAAACAAGCCCGATACCGGTGCGGTGCGAGGTTCGACGCTGACCGCGGCACAAGCTCGGGTCATACGTCGTTAACCGACGCGACGTCGAAAAAGGAACGACGAACCACCCGTTGGTGTAGGTTATTCGTAGCGGGGAGCGGCGTTTGCAGGAAGCTCATGTTGGAACGACAAGACAATTCGAATCCGAGTCCCGATGTCGATCCACCGACTGCCGCAATACCCTAAACACCACACCGAAGCTGCGGCACTACTCGTCGAAGACTGGCGGGGCCGCGACAAGGAGAATCGATGACTTACACGCCACCGAAGGTCTGGAGCTGGAACGAAGAGAACGGGGGCCAGTTTTCGAAAATCAACCGGCCCGTATCGGGGCCAACGCACGACAAGGCGCTGCCCGTTGGTGAACACCCGCTCCAGGTCTATTCGATCGCAACGCCCAATGGCGTGAAAGTCACGGTCCTGTTGGAAGAGCTGCTCGCGCTCGGCCATATCGGTGCCGAGTACGACGCATGGTTGATCAACATCTTCGAGGGCGAACAGTTCGGCAGCGGCTTTGTCGACATCAACCCCAACTCGAAGATTCCTGCACTCGTCGATCGCAGCGGCGACAGCCCGATCCGGGTGTTCGAGTCAGGCGCTATCCTCGTATATCTCGCCGAGAAATTCGGTGCCTATCTGCCGACCTCGCCGGCCGAGCGTGCCGAGTGTTTGTCGTGGGTGTTCTGGCAAATGGGCGCGGGGCCCTTTCTCGGGGGTGGTTTCGGCCACTTCTACAACTATGCCCCGATCAAGATCGAGTACGCGATTGACCGTTACTCGATGGAGGTAAAGCGCCAACTCGACGTACTCGATAAGCGCCTCGCCGAGCACGAATACATCGCGGGCGCCGAGTACACCATTGCGGATATGGCCATCTGGCCCTGGTACGGTGCCTTGGTACGGGGTGTGCTGTACGACGCGGCCGAGTTTCTCGACGTGCAGAGCTACACCCATGTCGTTCGCTGGATGAAAACCATCGCCGCCCGGCCGGCGGCGCAACGAGGCCGGCTCGTCAATCGCGTCTGGGGTGAACCCGAGAGCCAGCTCAAGGAGCGGCACGAGGCGAGCGACATCGACGCGGTCATCGCCGGTGCTGATCGCAAGGTTGGCTGAACCAACGCTCGCAGATTCGCCCCGCGCCATTGCGGGTCTCGTGACGAGAACGACCGAGCACGTCGGTATCGGTACTCCGCCGCTACCTAACGCCCGCGGACTATGGCTCTGTCACGAAGAGCCGTCTCGTCCAGTCGAGGCGCGCGTTTTGGAAGCGCGCGTAGGCGCCAGCAGCTGCTTCGTGCGTTGATTCGGTCGATTCGTCTTCGAACCACGACCGGATCGCCGCTTCGAGCGTGTAGGCTTCCGGCGCCATCAAGCCGGTCGTCGTAAGCAGGCTGTGCGATGTCTTTAATGACAGAAGCTCCGAAAAGTGCGATCGGCTTTCGCAAGCGAGGACAATCGAACTGCGGGGCGCAGCACTCGTCACTGGCTCGGAAAGCGCCGGCGCTGCAAAGTCCATCAACCCGTTGTGCCCGACGTACGCGACGACGTGTGATCCGCCGCCAGCCATGATCGAGCGTCGTGCAGCGCCAGTACCAACGTCGAGCCGTAGCGCCGCACTGCCGCCAACGAATTCAAGAAATCGCGCAGTCGCAGCCTCAATTTCGCGACCGCGCCACGCGTCCGCAATGACGTAGGCTTCGACTGATTGACCGTCTCGTTGCAGCGTCGCGCGAAAAGCCACGCGATCCAAGATACGGGCGTCGGTTGGGTCGCTGACAGCGGTCGACGCCCATTTCTCGTGCCGGGCGAAATACGTGCGAACGCCGTAAAGCGCGCCCCAGTACAGATTCGAGGCCGGGTCGTCGCCATTGCCGAGATGGAACGGCACCGGCACGATGCCCTGATAGCGGTTGTCGCAAAGTGCGACGACGACGTGCGCGACGAACGGATTGCCCAACGCGGCGTCCGAGGCCATGCGTTGCTGAACGGTAGCGCCCGGCGTTGAACTCAAGACCTGGGTGGGCACCAGCGCTGCCGCGATGAACGCAAGCGGAACAAATCTTGCCAACCTGACTCGTCCTACCACAGTTTTTTGGCAGGGCGGCCGCGTTCACCTATGTCGGCGCCTGTAACAATGATGAGAAATCTAGGTAGGCCGTCGGGGTTGCCGCCCATCGAATACGATGTGCGGCCCGTGTGCCACCAGGCTTCAGCATCGACGCCATCGAGCACGTCACGTGCATCGAAATCCGGATCGCTTCCAAATTGCGATACGACGACGGCTGAACGGCCGACGTAGTAGCCCGCCAGCTCGCACGTGTACTTGCGACACTCCACATGTTCGAACACCGCGTGGCTCGCAACGTCGTTTTCCGCGATGTACGTTGATATGGCCGATTCCACACCATAGGCCCAAGCGCCGTCTCTAGGCTCGTGCGCGAAGGTCAAGTGGAGATCAGCGAGCGTCACATACTCTGTTGGTGGCGACAGCATCTCGATGTAGACCGCCGGCGTATTTGGCTGCAACTCAGGCGGCAACAGCGCGACGTCGGCGAATTCGGCAGGTTCAAGCGGCGCCGGTTCGGCTGCACCGTCGTTGGTAGATGACGCGCGGTGCGACGTCTGATCGGTTGCGGCCGAAGAGGGCTTGGCGATCGACGACGGTTGCTCGTTGGCTACAGCGGTAGGCCGTTCCGATTCGTTGGGTAGCGGCTTATCTCGGGCCAATAGGCTGTGAACACCGGCCCCGAGTAGCGTGCCGATCGCTATTCCCGCCAAGCCAAATGGCCATCGCGTTTGCATATTTAAGATAGTAGCCCGTGCGCACCGATGATGGGGTTAAATCGCGCCCCGCTCGATGGCGTGTTTGTGGTTGCGGCGCCAAAACGGTACGTCCGGGAGGATGATTTGTCCGGAACGGACATTTCATCGTCTCCGGATACCAAGAAATGTCCGGTCCTGTGTTCCCAATCCGAAAAAAGGGGAAGACTCATCATTGCATCGCGTGCGGAGTTCAAATTCAGGGATTAGCGCAATCGACGCATGAAACCTGGATCGAACGGCTATCTGCCATACCAAATCAGTTTGAGGTCCTTCTCTGGGAAGGCACCACGAATCGCGGGGGATGGATAACGGTCATCCATGCAGATGACCCAATTGTCGGTACCGATCGAGAAGCGGAAGAGTGTGTAGCCCGCAACCTCTAGAAAGACGTAGGAGTAGCATTCGACTTCTTCCAATAACACATCGCCAGTCGGACCTAGAAGCTTTGGCTTCTTCCACGATTGGGATTTCTCGTCAGAGAAATGGAATAGCGGCCAGGTTCGTTGTACGTCGCCTTGCCGAGCGTAGTTTCGAAGAGCATCGAATCTTACTTCCATGGCCATCTGCAGATCCGCGGTCGCCAACACTCCAATTCCTACCTTGCCCAAGAACCGCGACATCATGCTCAGTTTTTTCGGCGTGAGAACCAAGTTGAATTGCCGTTTCTCTCCATTTAAGAGAGTGAGTAGAGCTTGACCCTCAACCACATGGACGGAGCTCGACCCGTCGTCCCGTGCCGAATAGACCAGGTTATCGTGATACGGATGAGTATCCGAGAGTCGTCCCTTCGTCTTGGTGGGTTGCGAGGTATCGACGATAGGAAGCTTACCCTTCTTTCCACGTATACCAATCAATGCCCTCCACACGCCTAATGGTGTCTTCGCCAATACATATTGCTCGACTTCTTTGCCGAAATAAGCCTGGCACGCGTCACATACACAGTCGCGCAGGAGTAAGTCGTCGTTGCCTAGGGACTCAGGTATCGCATGCTCAATCGTGCTGAACGGGCCGGAGCTCTTACAATAGATACAAGACATACATCAGATCGAAAAAGCAGCGCCTTCGGCGCCGGACTGGTGTACTCAGTCTTCCACTCTCACCTCCCCTAGGGAGATCATTCTAAGACTGCTTCGGTACAGCTCGAAAAGAAGTGTCGGAAACTGCATTACAACAAGTGGAGCAGTTCCATTGTCATGGACCTCGATTCCCGTACCGCTCATTTGAGCCCGATCTGTGCTCACCGCATCTTCAGTCGACCGTATCGGAGCATTTGGAACTCGCACTCTCGAATCTTTTGCGCGGACCAATAATCAACATGAGGCGCGAAAGCTACGCATCGTCCACTCCGCCAAGCAAACCTCTACACCGCTCAACATCACCATGTTTGACGATATGGAAATCGATGTTCAACACCTCCGCAATAAAACGAGCATGTTCGCGTGAGGCTCTTTGGTGTTCAGAGAGAGTAGCCAGGTTTTGGTCCGGCCTCTGCCTTGTGCAGTCCCCTGCGCGGTTGGCATTAATTTGAGCAACGTCAGCCTCCAAATGAAAGAGCTTTGTGATGCCAACGGCTCTAAAGACCTCCACGGGGAGCTCTTCCAACCCGTCACCACTTTCGATAACAACATGGCCGTCTAACACGATAGTTCTGGCTTCGGGGTCACGAGCCAATTCAAAACCTTGTACGAGAAGATTTTGATTCTCGTCTAGGTCATCAAAACGCAACTTATCCCTTTCATCTCGGCGAACCCCGCGCGCCTCCACAATCAGACTACCCCCGGTCAGATGTTGGAACGCGGTATGTTCTGCCAAACGATGGAGAAATGTCGTCTTCCCGACGCCAGAAATACCGACCAAAGCGACGACGACCGTATTCATACGGCAAAGTCGAGATTGGCGCGCTCGATCAGAGCAGACATGAGATCGTGACTTAATTCATAGATCGATTGCTGCGGATGCCCTCGTATCACACCTATCGATTCAAGCTCATGTTTAAGGATCGGCGGCTCAATGTAGGCGACCAGCAAGAAATTGATGACCTTGACAGGCCTTCCAGTTTTGGCTTTTTCCGCCCAGACAGTAAGCTGATCCTCACTGTAGACAGACCGGCCACCAGTCATTTGCATCAACTCTCTCGTAGTGCGCGCCAAAGACAAACCCTCCAGAATTCCAAGCGCAGTGATCGCCTGTGAAGGTGGATTTTTCGAGGCGCCTTTATAGAAAAAAAGGATGGAGCCTGGTGGACCAAGATTAGACTGCGCGCGGCACAGATAGACCTTACGGATAGTATTGCCAGGACGAGTGATCTTTTCCGCACGAGATGCTCCGGAAAAAAGATCAGGCTGGAATGGCTGATAGAGATCCGGGAAAAGCGTGTCATGGTATTCCTCAAGAATCGGGATACCGAATCCACGTGTTGTTTGATCAACAAGAAACCGCGGGTAGCTTATCCGCGCTAGCTCAAAAGACGAGACACTCTCTCGATGAGAAAGTGCCGCGGGCGAGAAACTACGCTCGTAAATGCGCTCTCCATTGCTGTTAGCACCAGTGTTCTGAAAGCCGTAGAATTCCAAGAGGTCCATGAGGGAGACCTGATCTTCGTATGCTGTCAGATAGGTAAGGTCGTACCCATTGGTCTGGGCGTACCAAAGCACCTGCTTTAGAAGCAGCTCTCCCAGTTTTACACCGCGGTTTTCCGGGGCGACCTTAAATGTACATATCTTTAGGATCTTCTCCGCCGGCGTGTTCGCATCTGTGTCCTCGGCACTTTCGTCCTTGCGGACAATCAGACCTGCAAGATCGTCTCCGACGTAAACGACCCAGCAGGGTCTGTGTTGCTTGACGCATTTGTCACGCCACCAGTCATCGAACTCTGGGTAACCTTCACGCAGACTATCGAAGAACCTATCGGAATGGTCAATCTCATGCGCTCTAACCTCCGCCACATGGCGAATCGGAACCTCTCTAGGTTCATAGGTTTGGATCAGCAGGTCTGTTGCATCAGCAATGAACAGGACTCTGCGTGCTAAATCAGCTGATCGTCTCTGTGCCCGTTCGTGGAGGCCTTTGTCCTGAGTGATAAGGAAGTCTGAAGCTCCGCTCTCAAGGGCATGTAGCAACGTTGCGTCTACAACATCGTTAGGCTTCCTGAGTGCTCCGAATACCTCGCCCAGTTGAGCTTCTGTCAAGCCGCGTTGTTTGTTGAGAACCTGATACTTAGCGATCTTGCTTAGCGATATCTTGCGCCGCTGCTCATCCTTATCTCGTGCTATGTCATCCTTGGCGGCTTCGTGAACATAGACACTGACATTGTGGGCTGATGCAAGTTTGAAGAATCGAGCGTACCCGGCTTCAACAGCATGATTGTCCTCTAGCCCAATAACAATATTCGTATCAATGAGATACGACTGCTGGCTCATCCTTGAGGGCCTTTCTCAGTTCATGTTTTGCATAAAGAAACGACTGGGGCGGTTCGAACCCAAATTTCTCACGGAGCTCATTAAGCGGCAGGGGTCGAGTAAATGCCCTTACATCATCAAAAACTAGGGCGAAACCGTGATCGACGCCGTCAAAATACTTATCAAAATGCGAGCGCTCGATAAATGCGGTGCTCTCGAACTCGGTCCAAATCTGCTCCACTGGAAGCTTGAGCACATCTTGAATTGATGCAGTACCCACGATCGCTTTGACCGGAGAAGTGGAGTAGATATATGCCAAAGCTCCATTCGGCGCGGTTGCAGGAAACCTTCGCCGCAGTTCGACAGTCTTTTCTCCAGCGAGAATTCTTTCCGAATAGACAGGCTTAATAGACAATACGACATCGCGCCGTGGTTTGAGTGGCTCATCGCCAAATAGCGGCAACACCAGCTGGGCATCATCGCCCGGCTCAACATCGAAGGCCTCGCAAAGGCTGAGTGAAAGGGGTGCATCTGACGCAAAATGCGCATTCATGCGAAGCCAAGCGCCTAAAGCTTCTACATACCTCTGTATTGTGCTCAGGTGTACGTCACCACCCTTTTCAATTTTCGAGACAGCTGCCTGTTGCACTCCCATGCGAGTCGCGATCTGTTCTTGGGTCAAGCCAGCCGCCAGTCGCAGCCGACGCAGTTCTGAGCCAACCATGGCCACGCTACCAGCGCTTGAAACAGATGACGTGCCGTTACCGGACCGCTGCCGCGTACCCATGCCAACCTCCAGAATTTTCTTGATCCCCGCCGGTGGCATTATTCCATAAATGGAATAAACGGCGACCGAAGCCAATGAGAACTGGTGGGCCCGGTAGGACTTGAACCGAGCCGCTCGCTACGACCACAAGGACGCAAACGCCGAAGTGCGGCTCCGCTAGTTGCCGTACTTGCCGCCGCGACGCCACAACGGTAATCGAAGCCGGAAAGATTTGGTGGGCCCGGTAGGACTTGAACCTACGACCAAGGGATTATGAGTCCCCTGCTCTAACCAACTGAGCTACAGGCCCGTAACTCGATGCAGCCCACTAGTGTAGAAGGGCGGCGGCGTGCTCGCCAGCCCAGCGCTACGCCAGGTCGAGGATCTCCGCAAACGATTGCAGTGCGACGGTCGGTGCGAGTACGTCTTGTGCCGTGTCGCGGTGGTAGCCATAGGGCACCCAGGCACTGCGTACGCCGGCCGCGCGTGCGGCGTCCATGTCCGTCAGCGAATCCCCCACCATCCATGTTTCATCCACCGTCGCTTCCAGTGCCGAAATTGCTGTGGTCAGCGGCAGTGGATGCGGTTTGCGCTCGATGAGCGTATCGCCGCCGATTAACACACCGAATCGATCGAGCAACTGGCTTGCCTCGAGAATCTGGTGGGCAAATAGCGCCGGTTTGTTGGTGACGCAGCCGAGTCGATGACCCTGTCCGGCAAGTACCGACAACGTGTCGTCGACACCGGGGTAGGGCATGGCGGTCCGTGCGTTCGTCGTGCCGTAATGGCGCATGAAGATCGGCATGACGTCATCGGGGTCCGCGTCATCGGCGCCTGCGGCCGGGAGCGCACGTTTCAGCAAGACGCGCGCGCCGCCACCGATCCAGCTGATAGCGCGCTCGCGCCCCGCCGCCGGCAGACCGAGTTCGGTCAACGTTAGATCCAGCGCATCGGCAATATCGGGCGCGGTATCGAACAGCGTGCCGTCGAGGTCGAATAGGAACGTCGTCATGGCGCGACCTTGCCTCGCGCGTGCCGACGTCACAAGGTTTTCGCCTACGGCGTGCCTTCGACAGCATTTGACACCCCCGTTATTTGAACCAGCGCACACTCGACCTCGTGAGCGGATGCCCGAACGCACCGACACGGTGCGGGTGGCTCACTACACTGGTTGTCGCAATTCGGGAGTCTGGTTATGCGAACGCGAATCCGCGGCGCTGCATTGCAGCGCGGTTTTACCTTGATGGAGTTGATGATCGTCGTAGCGCTGGTGGCGCTGCTGGGGTCATTCGCTCTGCCGGCTTACACTGGCTACATCGACAACGCTCGAGTCGGCAAAGCGATTCAGGACATGGGCCGCATCTCACTGGAGCTGCAGAAGTTTCAGACCGAGAACGACGGTGCGCTGCCCGAGTCGCTGGAACAACTCGGCCTTGGCGACATGCGTGATCCGTGGGGCAAGCAGTACATCTATCTCGCGATGACGCCGGAGATGAAGAAAGGCCCGAAGCGCAAAGGCCCGACGAACCAACCGCTGAACACGGACTTCGACCTCGTTAGCCGTGGCGCCGACGGTAAGAGCAGCAAGAAGATCTTGAACGGACAGGCGCACGACGACGTCATCCGCGCGTACAACGGCAGCTACCTAGGGCTTGCCGAAGAGCTGTAGCAAGACGCCAGCCAGAATCAAAAAAGGCGCCCAATCGGGCGCCTTTTCTTTTTGCGCGGTCTGAACGAGCTTAGTCGTCCATCAGGAAGCTGCGCAGCTGGTCCGAGCGCGACGGATGACGCAGCTTACGGAGCGCCTTTGCTTCGATCTGACGAATACGTTCGCGCGTGACGTCGAACTGCTTGCCGACTTCCTCGAGCGTGTGGTCGGTGTTCATGTCGATGCCGAAGCGCATGCGGAGCACTTTTGCTTCGCGCGGCGTCAAACCGGCAAGAACCGCGTGCGTGGTTTCGCGCAGGCCCGAAGACGTCGCCGAGTCGATCGGCGAATCGACCGTAATGTCTTCGATGAAGTCGCCAAGGTGCGAGTCTTCGTCGTCACCGATCGGCGTTTCCATCGAGATCGGCTCTTTGGCGATCTTCAGGACCTTGCGAACTTTGTCCTCCGGCATTTCCATGCGTTCAGCCAGTTCGTCCGGGGTCGGTTCGCGGCCCATTTCCTGCAGCATCTGTCGTGAAATCCGGTTTAGCTTGTTGATCGTTTCGATCATGTGCACCGGAATACGAATCGTGCGTGCCTGGTCGGCAATCGACCGTGTGATCGCTTGGCGAATCCACCACGTGGCGTACGTCGAAAACTTGTAGCCGCGACGGTATTCGAACTTGTCGACCGCCTTCATGAGGCCGATGTTGCCCTCCTGAATCAGGTCGAGGAACTGCAGACCGCGGTTGGTGTACTTCTTGGCGATCGAAATGACCAGGCGAAGGTTCGCTTCGACCATTTCTTTCTTGGCGCGGCGCGCCTGCGCCTCACCGATCGACATGTCACGGTTGATCTCTTTGACCTGCGCAACGCTGAGGCCCGAGATCTCTTCGATCATGAGCAGCTTGCGCTGCGAGCGCTGAATGTCGTCTTTTAACCGAGCGAGGCTCGACGAATGTTTGCGCTTGGCGCGAATGTGCTTGTCGACCCACTCGAGGTTGGTTTCGTTTTTCGGGAAGCTCGCGATGAAGTCCTTACGCGGCATACCGGCTTCACGCACGCACAGCGCCATGATGCCGCGTTCTTGCGCGCGGATCGTCGCAATGGTGTCGCGAAGTTGCTGAACGAGTGCATCGAAGAGCTTCGGCGATAGCTTGAGCTCCATGATCTCGCCGATGAGATCGGCGCGGGCTTTGTCCGCTTGTTTAGAGTCGGCACCGTTCTTTTCGATGGCGCTCAGCACGCGGTTGTGCGTGCGGCGGAATCTTTTCATGCGCGCGGCGACTTCTTCCGGATCCGGCCCGGTATCGCCCGGCTCGTCATCGTCGTCGTCGTCGTCTTTCTTCGCGCCTGGCGTCGGGATTTCTTCCGGCTCGTTCGGGTCGATGAAGCCGACGATAAAATCCTGCAGCCGGGCGTTGCCGGCCTGGATCTCGTCGTACTGATCGACGATTCCCTGCATGGCCGGCGGGAATCGCGTCACCGCTGCCTTGACCTGGTTGAGACCTTCCTCGATGCGTTTGGCGATTTCGATTTCGCCCTGGCGCGTCAGCAGCTCAACCGTTCCCATCTCGCGCATGTACATGCGCACCGGATCGGTCGTGCGGCCGAACTCGCTATCGACCGACGCCAACGCGTCGGCGGCTTCTTCGGTGTCGTCGTCGTCGTTGGATACGGCTGCATCAGACAAGATCAGCGACTCAGCATCCGGCGCTTTTTCGTAGACCGTGATGCCCATGTCGTTAATCATGTTGACGATGTCTTCGATCTGCTCTGGATCGACGATCTCGTTCGGCAGATGGTCGTTAACCTCTGCGTATGTCAGGTAACCCTGCTCCTTGCCGCGGGCAATCAGCAGTTTCAGCTGGGATTGCTTGTCGGTCGGCAACGGGTTGGGTGCTGTTGCTTTTTCGCTCAAGTCGTGTGCCTCGTTGGGACGCTGACGAAAACGCGCAATATTAGCAGAACGTCTTCGTCGAAAATACCGATTTAGATGGCCAAAGTGGTTGTTTGTTCGGCAGTTTTCGCCGATTTATGGCCCGATTCTTGCTTTACTGCAGATCGTTCGGGGCCGGGTTCTTCAGAGCGTGTTCGAGCGCAATCAGTTCCGTCAATTCGCGCCGCTGGTCGTCTGACAGTGCCGCCATACCGGCGTCACGCAGCGATTCGATGCGCTCGCGGACCGACGCAGCCCGCAATTTGCGCACGCACCCGGCGAATTCCTGCTCGAGGCTCATTTCCTCGTTTTCCAGCAGCTCGGTAGCGAGCAGCTGCTCCAGGCGCCAGAAAAACCGGTGCGAACGCATGCGTTCCAATAACGCTGCGGGGGTGAGTTGGGGTTCGCTGTGGGAAATTTCAAGCAATTCCACCAGGGTTTCCGGGCCAGCGCCCGAGAGCCCGGCGAGATCCACTGGATCGGCGAGCATTGCTAGCGATGGCCGGTGCAACAACGCGCGAATGGCGCGGCCTGCCAGCTTGACCGAGTCTTGCTGGCGCCGCGCGGTGCGCGCCGGCGGTTGCTGCTTGGCGGGCTGGGCTGGTTTGCCCATGAGCTCTTTCAGTTTGGCGCCGGCGAGGCCGACTTCGTCGGCCAGCCGCTCGATCAACAGCTCGCGGTAAACGCCGGCTGGGACTTTCGCGAGCAGCGGCTTGGCGCGCTCGGCGAGCTGTGCGCGCCCGTCGAGCGAGTCGAGCTCGATGTCTGCGCCGAGTTCGTCGACCATAAAATCTGAGAGGCCGACGGCGGCGTCGATGCGTTCCTCAAACGCTTTGCTGCCGTCGCGGCTGACCAGCGAGTCCGGGTCTTCGCCCTCGGGCAGGAACGCAAAACGCATTTGGTGGCCGTCGCGCGCCTGCGGTAGGGCGGTCTCCAACGCGCGCCAAGCGGCCTGACGGCCGGCGCGGTCGCCATCGAAGCAAAACACGACGTCATTGGTGACCCGAAACAGTCGGCCGAGATGCTCATCGGTGGTCGCCGTGCCGAGAGTCGCTACGGCATTGTCGATGCCGTGGCGAGCCAGCGCGATGACATCCATGTAGCCTTCGACCACGATGAGTCGCGGAATATCGCGCAGGCGTCGACGAACTTCGTAGAGCCCGTAGAGTTCGCGGCGCTTGCTGAACACCACGGTTTCCGGCGAGTTCAAGTACTTCGGCTCGCCCTTGCCAAGGATCCGCCCGCCGAAGCCGACCACGCGGCCGCGTGCATCGCGAATCGGAAACATCACTCGGTCGCGAAAGCGGTCGTAATAGCCGCCTTCATCGCGCCGAATGATCAGCCCGGCCGCCTGCAGGAGCGTTTCGGTTTCGCTGTCACGGCCGAACTGCTCATTCAGGGCGTGCCAGGCATCCGGCGCGAAGCCAAGCCCATAATCGCGAGCGGTGGCGCCATCGATGCCGCGCGCCTTGAGGTAGTCCTTGGCCGCGTCGCTGTTGCGCAGCTGCTGCTGATAAAACTCGGCCGCTCGCCGCAGGATTTCGAGAACGCGGTCGCTGCCGCGCAATTTTTCGTTGCCGGCCTCACGCGGTACCTCGACGCCGACCATAGCCGCCAGCTGCTCGACCGCATCGACAAAATCGAGGTGATCGTGCTCCATCAAAAAGCCGAGTGCGGTGCCGTGCGCGCCGCAGCCAAAGCAATGGTAGAAGCCTTTGTCAGGGCTGACCGTGAACGATGGTGTTTTCTCGCCGTGGAACGGGCACAAGCCTTTGTGCTCGCGGCCGGCTCGGGTCAGCGGGATCCGCGAGCTGATCACCTCGACGATATCGGCGCGGGCGAGCAGATCGTCAATGAAACTTTGCGGGATTCGTCCAGCCAATCGCGGCTCCAACTGCGCGGGCAGCGGCGTCAGCTTAACGGATTTTTACGAGTGCCGGCCCGGCTTAGCCGAGTCTGGCTTTCAGCTTTTTGCCGACCTCGCCCATGTCGGCGCGACCTTGCGCACGGCCTTTGATAAGGCCCATGGCTTTGCCCATGTCGCGAATGCTCTCGGCACCGCTTTCGCTGATGGCGGCGTCGATTAATGCGTCGATCTCCGCGTCGGAAAGGGGCTCGGGCAGGTACTGGCGGATGATGTCGATCTCAGCCGCTTCTTTGTCCGCAAGATCGTCGCGGCCGCCCTCACGGTAGACCTTCTCGGATTCGCGGCGCTGTTTGACCATTTTGTCGATGACGGCAACGATGGCGGCGTCATCGAGTTCAATGCGCTCATCGACCTCGCGCTGCTTGATGGCAGCGGTCACCATGCGCAGCACGGTCGTGCGCGCACGATCGCCGCCTTTCAGGGCAGCTTTGATGTCGGAGTTGAGATCGCTTTTGAGCGCCATGCCTAAATCTCGGTAACCCTTGCGGCTACCCGCGGCTAGCTCAATAAAGACGCTTGCGGCGATTGTTCTCGCGGGACAGGCGCTTCAGATGACGCTTAACGGCAGCCGCTTTTTTGCGCTTGCGTTCCTGCGTGGGTTTCTCGTAGAACTCGCGGCGACGCAGTTCTGTGAGGATGCCGGCTTTCTCGCAGGCGCGCTTAAAACGCCGCAATGCGGCGTCGAAATATTCGTTTTCCCGGACCTTGACCTGAGGCATTGTGTGCTGTCGTATTCGGATGGCCGTGGCCATCGGATTGAGTGAGAGCCGGAAATAGTACCGACGGCCACCGGCAAATGCAAAACTGAGCCTCCAATGACTGTACTCGGCATCGAAACCAGCTGCGACGAGACGGGCCTCGCGCTCTATGACCGCGACCGCGGGCTGCTCGCGCAGCGCTTGTTCAGCCAGGCCGACCTGCACGCCGTGTACGGCGGTGTGGTCCCGGAGCTTGCGTCTCGCGATCATCTCAAGCGCCTGGCGCCGCTGACCCGCGCGTTGCTTGCCGAGGCGGCGCTGACCCCCGCCGAGGTGTCGGCCGTGGCCTATACCGGTGGACCCGGCCTGCTGGGCGCGTTGCTGGTGGGCGCGGCGTTTGGTCGCTCGCTGGCCTACGGTTGGGGCGTGCCGGCGCTCGCCGTGCATCACATGGAAGCACACCTATTGGCGCCGCTGCTCGAAGATGACGCGCCCGAATTTCCGTTCCTGGCGCTGCTCGTCTCCGGCGGCCATAGCATGCTCGTCGACGTCGCGGCGGTCGGTCGCTATCGTATTCTCGGCTCGACGCTGGACGATGCCGCGGGCGAGGCGTTCGACAAAGGCGCGAAGACCCTCGGTCTCGGTTATCCGGGCGGTCCGGCGCTCGCCCGTCTGGCCGAAGCAGGCGACGATCAACGTTTCGATTTTCCGCGCCCGCTCAGCGGTAAGCCTGGTTATGACTTCAGCTTCTCCGGATTGAAAACCGCGCTGATTGTCCGCGTCCGCGATCTTGGTGTGGACCGAGTCGCGCGCGACGCGACATTGCGTGCCGATCTTGCGGCGGGCTACCAGGCGGCAATCGTTGGCTCACTGGTCGATCGGTCTTTGCGCGCGGCGCGCGATCACAAGCATTCCAGGCTGGTCATCGCCGGCGGCGTCGGCGCCAATCAGCTGTTACGCAGCGAGCTGCGCAAGCGATTCGAGGCCGACGGTGGTCGCGTCTATTATCCGCGCATCGCGTTTTGCACCGACAATGGCGCCATGATTGCGCTGACCGGTGCGCTGCGTCTCGCCGACGCCAGCGAACATCCCGACATCGTCGCCCGGGCGCGTTGGTCGCTCGAGGAACTCGAACCGCCACCCGCATTGAGCTGAGCCGCATGGACCGAATTTTTATTGAAACGTTTGCCGTCGAAGCGGTCATCGGGATTTGGGAGTGGGAACGGCGGATCACCCAACGAATTGAGATTTCGTTGGAGATGGCCTATGACACGCGGGCTGCCGCGCTCAGCGACGACGTTGCTGATACCTTGAATTACAAAGCCGTGGCCGACGGCGTTGCCGCGCTCACCAAGGAAGGCAAGTTCAAGTTGGTCGAGGCGCTGGCCGGGGCGATTGCCGCATACGTGCTCGACAACTACACCGTCCCGTGGGTCCGCGTGCGAGTCAGCAAGCCGGGCGCCATTCGCGGATCCAAGCATGTGGGGGTCATTATCGAGCGCGGCACGCGGCCAGACTGACGCCGTCTGGCGACAAATTGCGATCGCGCTGTGCGCGTCGTCTCGATCTTGCTAGACAATCCGGACGTTTCGTCAAATCCATGCAGCACTTTGGCCGGCTTGCTGTCAAAGTGCTGAGCAAATGCCTGTGCGGAATCCGACCATGCATCGAGTCAAAACCCTGATACCTGCTTTTGTTCTGACGTTTCTCGCCGGCTGTGGTGGCGGTGGCGACGGTGGCCTGATTCCGCCGCCGGACGGCGTTGGCGCGTGCACCGTCGATGAAGAAAAGCAGTTCGTGCTCGATGCGATGCGTGATCTGTATTTCTGGAACACGCTGCTCCCGGCGAACGTCAATATCAATGACTACGCGACGGCGGAAGACCTGCTGGCGTTCCTGACCAGCTTTCAGCCTTTGGACTCGTTCAGCTTCATTACGACAACCGAGCAAGACACGCAGTTTTTCGGCGAGGGGCAGTTCGCTGGCTTCGGGTTCTCCTATCGATTCGAAAACAACGCGGCGCGGTTTCGCTTCGTCTACAGCGGCAGCCCCGCGGCCAACGCCGGTTTCGAACGCGGCCAAGAAATCGTCGCTGTGGATGGCCAGACGGTTGAAGCTTTGGGCGCCAGCGGTCTTGCGAACGCGTTTGGACCTTCCGACGTGGGTATCGAGCGGACCTTTCGGATTCGCCGCCTCGACGGATCGGAATTCGAAGTTCTGGTCATCAAGGACGTCGTAACGATCGATCCGGTTCCTCAGTTCCGGGTCATTTCGACACCCGGCGGCAATATCGGCTACATCGAGTTCGCGACGTTCATCTCAACGGCTGAGTCCGAACTCGCGACCGCGTTCAATCAGTTCCAGTCGGCCAACGTCAACGCCGTGGTACTCGATCTTCGCTACAACGGTGGCGGCTTGGTCCGTATTGCCGAGCTGCTCGGCGACTATCTCGGTGGCGGTGTCGCCAACCAAGACGTGTTCTCCAGAACGCTGTTCAACGCGGACAACGCCGATTTGAACAGCACGGAGTTGTTCCAACTACTGAACAACTCGCTGTCGCTATCGCGCCTGGTCGTCATTGCGACCGGCAGCACCGCGTCGGCGTCGGAACTCGTCATCAACTCGATGGAGCCGCACGCCGAAGTGGTCATCGTTGGCGACAGCACGTTCGGCAAGCCAGTGGGCCAAAGCGGCATACTGTTTTGCGCTAACACCAAAACGCTGCGAGCGACGACCTTCGAGACGGTGAATTCATTGAACGAAGGGCAGTATTTCGACGGCCTGCCGGTCGACTGCCCGGCCGCCGATGATCTGGACCAGCCGGTCGGTGCCGATACCGATCCATCGTTAGCGACGGCGCTCAGTTACCTCGAAACCGGCGCCTGCCCGAGCGTCTCGCCCGTGCAGCAGAAGCTGCGTGAGCCGCGCGCTGCCGATCGGCCGGCCCGGTCGGAACCTGCGTTCATCTATCTCGACAGCGTCTAAGCGTATACTGCGCGCGGTCCGCAATTCGGCGGCCGTTGTCGAGAGGTACGTCGCATGGCGGCGCCGGCACACAACGGGCCGGCACTGACCGCTGAGCTCAAAGCGCACGCGGATGACGTGCGCGCCCACATCATTGCTCGCACCCATGATGCCGGTGGATTCCTGCCGTTCGATGTATTCATGCACGAGGCGCTGTATGCCCCGGCGCTCGGCTACTACGTGGCGGGCCTGCGGAAGTTCGGTCGGGACGGCGATTTTGTCACGGCACCGGAGGTCTCGCCGCTGTTCGGGCGCGTCATTGCCCGCAATTGCGCGCCCATTCTCGACGCGCTGCAAACGAGCACTATCGTCGAGTACGGACCCGGTAGCGGAGCGTTGGCCGATGCAGTCATCGGCTGGTTTGCCGAGCGCGAGCGCTCGCTCGACTACCGACTGGTAGAAGTCAGTCCCGACCTCGCGGCGCGTCAGCGCGCGCGACTCGAGCATTGGACGCAGCAGCCGCAAATCACGCTCGATTGGTTTGATGATCCGACAACACAAACGATCCGCGGCGTCGTGCTTGGCAATGAGGTGGCCGACGCGCTGCCGGTTCGACGCTTTCGCCGTACCGCGACGGGCTTTGACGAGCTCGGCCTGGCGGCGGACGGCGACGCGCTGCGTATCGCCGAGCGCTCGGCACCGTCGACGGTTGCCGCCGACCTCGCCGCGCTCGAACAACGTCGCGGGTCGCCATTTCCGCCGGGCTATACGTCGGAGTATTGTCCGGCCCTTGCGAACTGGGTGACGGCGGTAGTGCGCACTGTCGATGCCGGACTCGTGCTGCTTTGCGATTACGGCGCCGGCGCTAGCGAGTACTACGCCGACGAACGATACGACGGTACGTTTCGCTGTCATTTCCGACACCAGGCCATCGACGACCCGCTGTTTGCGCCGGGTCTGGTCGATATGACGGCGTGGGTTGATTTCACGACGCTGGCCGAGGCTGGGGTTGCGGCTGGGTCGACGCTTACCGGTTTCACGACGCAAGCCGGCTTTCTGCTGGGGGGTGGCCTTACCGATGAGTGTCGTGGCGATCTAAGCGCCGACGAGCAGTTGCGCCAGGCGGCAGCGCTGAAAACGCTGACCTTGCCCGGCGAAATGGGCGAGCGGTTCCGCTTTATCGGCTTCGAACGTGGCACACTGCCGCCCGTCGCCGGCTTCGGCTTTCAGGATCTTCGCTACAGCCTATGACGCTGGTGCAGATCGTTGTGCTTGCCATCGTGCAGGGGTTTACCGAGTTCCTGCCGATTTCCAGTTCCGGTCATCTGGTGCTGACGCCGCGCCTTGCCGGTTGGCCGGATCAGGGCTTGGCGTTCGACGTAGCGGTGCATCTCGGCACGCTGGCAGGAGTGACTACGTACTTTTACCGGGACCTCATCGGCATCGCGGGCGGCGTTCTCAGCATACGGCCTGGTAAGCCCATCAATCGGGACGCTCGGTTGGGCCTCATGCTGATCGTGGCCACTCTGCCCGCCGGCATCGCGGCGCTCGCGCTTGGCGATTGGATCGAAACGGTCGCGCGTTCGCCGATGGTCATCGCAACGACAACGCTCGTTTTCGGGATTGCGTTGTGGCTTGCCGATCGCTTCGGTCCCCAGCTGAAGGCGGAGCAGGCGTACGGCTTTCGGGCGGCCCTGGCGCTCGGCTGCGCGCAGGCGTTGGCGCTCATTCCCGGCACATCGCGATCCGGCATCACGATGACGGCCGCATTGGCGATGGGGTACACCAGAACCGCCGCCGCGCGTTTCTCTTTCTTGATGTCGGTGCCCGTAATCGTTCTTGCGAGCCTCGCCGTCACGGTGGATCTCGTTACGAGCGACGCACCGGTCCGCTGGACTGAGCTTGGCCTTGGCGCGGCTTTGTCCGGGCTGGTAGCGTATTTGACGATTCGCTACTTCCTAAAATTCGTCGAGTTTGTAGGTATGGCGCCATTTGCTGTGTATCGGATTGTTCTCGCTGCGGTGATTTTCTATGTCTTCGCTTAGAGCAGCCTTGCTTGGCGCCTGGGCGTTCGCCGCCACGGCGTCGCCAGCGTATGCGCTCGATTACGTGTTGGGTGGCGGCGTCGGCGCGGATGACAGCAACGGCCGTTCGTTGGCAGGTCTGGTCGATGTGGGCCTCACCGAGTCGACTTTCGTGACCCTGACCGCCGCGGTGAGCGACGCCGATACGGTGACGTCGAACATCGAAACGCGCTCTTACGACCTCACGATCAGTCAGGATTTCGAGCCGTTTTCGTTCTCGCTCGGTGCTGGCCGTTGGGGCGATGACGACTTGATTGAAAGCGATGACCTGCGTGCCAGAATCGCCGTCGACGTCGGCGCTTGGCGTTTCGGAATCGACGGTGAACGCCGCGATATCGAGCTCGTTTTCCAGATCGTCCCGATTGGGGACTTCGACGGTCGACGAATTACCGCGGGCGTCAACGGCGATGGCTTCGGCGGCAACGTTCGCTACCGGGGCGACGACGGCTGGTCCGTGTCGTTGCGCGGCATGACCTGGGACTACGATCGCAATGTCGATGCGCTGGCGCTGTTCGATCTGACCCGTCGTGTGAATCCGACCACGCTGACGCTCGCCGGCGCGCTGCGGGACTCGAGCTATCTCGCCACGGCCGAGTGGCCCATCGGAGACCATCTGGTCGGTATCGAACTCGGTCGTGATGAGCTTGCCATCGGCGATTTGGTGGTTGAGAGCGCCACTGTGCTGTGGACGATTCCGTCGAGTGCGCGCACCGACCTCGAACTCAGTCTTGGCTACAGCGAATCGGACGACGGCGACGGCGCGTTCTACGCAAGCGTATTCGTGTATTTCTTTGGCGGCAGCAAATAGCTAAGAGAACATCACTCGCGCGCAACGGCGGCGATCGCCGCCGTACGCCGACGGTCGAGCTCGGTACCCAGCGCCGCGCCGCTGAAGCCGTCCGCCATGATGTCCTGAACCGAGACGGCTTGCGCGGCCGCGAAGCACGCGCGCAAGTAGCGCGCGGCGGGGTACGGCGTGTCCTCAAACCCGGTGCGTCCGCGCGAGTCGGCCTCGCACGCCGTCAACACGGCAGCGACGCGCTGCGGGCGGCGAAACGCATCCATGTCGCGAAACAAACGCAGCACCGTGCCGGGTCGCAGCTCGGTCGCGCGGTGCACATCGCCGTGGATCTTGGCCACGATTAACGCGAGATCGCGGACAGCGCGCGGCAGCGGCAAACGTTCGGCCATCGCCATTACCAGCGATACGCTGGTCTGTTCGTGGCCGTGATGGCTCGGCCATTGTTCGCGCGGCGTTAGGCCTTTGCCGAGATCATGCGTCAGTGCCGCAAAGCGCACGGCGACGTCGCCGGAAAGATCGGCGGCTGCGCCCAGCACCATCATCGTGTGCACGCCGGTATCGATTTCGGGGTGATTTTTTGGCGATTGCGGAACGCCAAACAAACGGTCGATCTCCGGAAACACCGTCGCGAGCGCACCGGTTGCACGGAGTACCTCGAAATACACTTGAGGATTCGGCCCGGCGAGCGCCCGTTCCGTTTCTTTCCAGATGCGGTCCGGCTGCAAATGGTCGGTTTCACCGCTAGCGACAATGCGTTGCGCAAGCGCAAGCGTTTCCGGGGCCACGGCAAAACCGAGATCGGCGAAGCGTGCTGCGAACCGGGCCAGGCGCAAAATGCGTACCGGGTCTTCGACAAACGCATCGCTTACATGGCGCAGTAGGCGCGCGTCGAGGTCGCGCTGTCCACCGTACGGGTCAATTAACGCGCCATCGCTAGCGCGCGCCAATGCATTGATCGTGAGGTCGCGACGCGCGAGATCCTCCTCTAGCGTCACGTCCGTCGAGGCATTGAAATCGAAACCGTGGTAGCCGACGCTGACCTTGCGCTCCGTTCGGGCCAGCGCGTATTCCTCGTTCGTCTCCGGATGCAGAAATACCGGAAAGTCTTTGCCGACCGGGCGGTAACCGGCGTCCAGCAATGTTTGCGGTTCGGCGCCCACCACCACCCAATCGCGTTCGCGAACCGGGAGCCCCAGCAGTTCGTCACGAACGGCGCCGCCGACCAGATAAACGTCCATGTTGCTATCCTACCGTCGTGCCTTTCTCCAGTCCGAGACTTTGATGTCACCAGAATCCGGCGCTACGCCGCGCCGTTGGCGTCGCTGGGTCGCTTTGGCCGCCGTCGCGCTCGTGCTGAGCGCCACCGTGAGCCTCAACGGCTGCTATTACTTGCGCGCAGCCAGCGGCCAATGGTCGGTGTTGAACAAACGCGAGGACATCGATCAGCTGCTCGAAGCAGGGACGCTGGAGCCAGCTGTCGCCGAGCAGCTCGAGCTGGTCCGCGATGCGCGCGCGTTCGCCGTCGGCGAGCTTGCGCTGCCCGACAACGGCAGCTATCTCACCTACGCCGACATCGGTCGGCCGTACGTGGTCTGGAATGTTTTCGCGGCGCCGGAGTTGGCGCTCGAGCCGTACCGATGGTGTTTTCCGATCGTCGGTTGTGTGGCGTATCGCGGGCACTTCGCCGAGGAGCGCGCTCATCGCGATGCGGCGCGGCTCGAGAAAAAAGGCTACGACACCTACGTTGGCGGCGTACCGGCGTACTCGACCTTGGGTCGGTTCCGCGATCCGGTGCTCAGTACGATGCTCGGTGCGGATTCCGTCGGCTTAGTCGCAACGCTGTTCCACGAGCTGGCGCATCAGCAGTTCTACGTCAAAGGCGACGCCGAGTTCAACGAGTCCTACGCCACGGCCGTTGCCGATATTGGTCTTGCTCGGTGGGCGGATGCACGAGTTCCGGCCGAGGCGGTCGCAGCCTATCGACGTCGCCGCGCGCTGCGCGATGACTTTAACGCCTTGGCGCTCGCAACGCGCGAGCGGCTGGCGACGGTTTATCAAAGCGAGCAACCCGAAGCTGAGAAGCGCGCGCTGAAAGCGCAGGTGTTCGCCGAGCTGAGCGATGCTTATGCGACGCTCGCAACCGAGCGCAATCTGACCGGGACACCGCGCTCGCCGGCGAACAACGCGATGCTGGTTCCCATCGCGACGTACTACGCGCTGGTGCCGGCGTTCATGCGCCTGTACGAGGACTGTGGGCGCGACCTGACGTGCTTCTACGAGCGTAGCGCTGCTATCGCGGCGCTGCCGGATCGGGAAAGTCGTCGCGCCGCATTGGCGGACGTCGCGGTGCCGGCGCCTTAGCGGCCGGCGTCGCGCCGGTAAGCCGACAGCCGGGCGTTGCGTGAGGTCGGTGCCAACCACGCCGGTGCAAGCGCTTCGAGCGACTGCGGTTCGATGCCTAGCGTCTTGAAGCCGTTCGTATCGCAAATGCTGTGGACGGTCAGCGAGCGGTAATTGTCCATCGAAAACGGTTGGCCGGGCAGCCACTGCATGATGCGGCCCTGCAGCTTCGCGAGGGAATCGGGCAGACCGACCGTAACGCCGCCGAGACCGCTGGTTTCGCGAATGTAGTCGACCAGTTCACGCAGCGAGTAAACGCGTGGGCCGCACAACTGGTACGTTTGCCCGATCATGGTCTCGTCGTTCACTGCCCGGGCCATGACCTCGACGACATCGCCGACGTATACCGGCGCAAAGCGGGCATTGGGTCTCGCCAGCGGCAGCACTTTGGCGAGCTTCAAGAGTTCGGCGAATCGATTGGTGAATGAGTCTTCGTCGCCGAAGACCACCGACGGTTGCAGGATGGTCCAGTCCAGCTGCGAGTCGCGGATTGCTTCTTCGGCCGCCGCCTTCGAGCGCAGGTAATAGCTCGGCCCGTCGGCGCTGGCGCGCAGCGCGCTCATCTGAATGAGTCGTCGCACGCCCTGTGCTTCGCACGCGGCGACCAGCTTGCGTGCAAGTTCGGCGTGCGCGTGCTCGAAGCCGCGACCGTTGTCGCCAGACTCGTTCAAAATGCCGATGAGATTTATCGCAACGTCGCAGCCGGCAAGTTCTTTGGCAAGCGCGTTTTCGTCATGGACGTCGGCGACCCGGACGGTGACTGCCGGCAATACTCGGAGACGGCGCCCCGTGTCGGCTTTGCGGGTCGGTACCCGGACGTGGTGGCCGTCGGCATTCAACCGGGCCGCCAGTTGCCGGCCGATGAAGCCCGTGCCACCCAATAAACAGATCGATCGTTCGCTCATACCGTTAACAGTGAAGCGGTTCGCAAAGGCCGCGCAGTATAGTTGACCTCGCGCCGCGGTGCGTTATTGGTCGAGGCGGGCAACACGCGGCGCCACCGGCGGAATGGGCGGCAGCGACTGCGACACACGTCGCTGAGCGTCCGTGAGACGCCAATGAAAAACGGCACGGGCTGCCAGCACGCGCTGCACATAGCCGCGCGTCTCGTCGAACGGAATCGTTTCTACCCAAACGTCCGCTGGCATCCCGCCAGCGCCTTCGAGCCATCGATCGACGCGATGTGGGCCGGCGTTGTACGCGGCCGTCGCTAGCGCCTCATGGCCCTCGAAGCGTTGCGCGAGACCGGCGAGGTAGCGTGTGCCGAGACGGATGTTGCTCGTGGCGTCGGTCAGTGTCGTGATGCCGCGAAACTTAAAGCCGATCGCGCGCGCCGTTGAACGCGCGGTGCTCGGCAGCAGTTGCATCACGCCGACAGCGCCGGCCGATGAGCGCACATCCGGCATGAACAGTGACTCGCTGCGCGCAATGCCATACGTCCAAGCGACCGAAATTTCATTGTCGCGAGCCGCAGCAGCGAATGCGTCGTACCAGGGTGTCGGATAGCGAATGGCAAGATCGTCGTAGTGGCCGGCTTTTGCCACCGCGGCGATCGAACGACTCACCCAGCCCGACTCCGCTGCGAGTAGGGCGGCCTGCTGACGGCCCGCCGCCGACAGCGTTTGCATCGCGCTGTCCCATTGGGCGCGGGCACGGCCGTTGAGTCCCACGGCGTGCAGTTCCAGCGCCTGGTGAACGGATGGGTCGCCGCGTAGCTCGGTGAGCAGCTCGCGGTCTCGCACGATGTCGCGATGACCTAAGGTGTACGCACGCTCGATTCGATCCGCGGCTAAGAAGCCGTAATAGCTGCGCTCACCGGCCAGCTCGTCCAGTAACAATCGTGCTGCCGCCGGCTCTTTCTCCTGCACCGCGATCGCGAGCCAGTAACGCCAACGTTCCTGCTCACGTTCAGCCGTCGGCAAGGCGGCGATAGCCTTCTGCACCGCGACCATATCGCCGCGCCGCAACGCGTCGCGGACCCGCCATTCGGCAAGTTCGAGAGACGCAAACGCAGGCGGCACGGCGGCGATAAATTCCGCGGCGTGCGCTTCGTGACGCCACGCAGCGATGAGCGCAATGCGCTCGGTCGTGGCTGCCGCCACTGCCGGTGGAAAATCGTGCTGTTCCTGGAGTTTGCGCCAGCGCTGCATCGCCTTGGTGGTGTCATCGCGAGCCAATCGGCCGACGCCGTAGCGAAGTTCGTTCGGGAAACTCGCGAGTTTGGCTCGGTCCGTATCGCCGAGGGCCTTGGCCGGCCGGTCGCGCAGGGCGATCCAACGTGCGGCTGTTGCTTGTTCCGTCGGGCCCAGCTTTTTGGCCAGCCAGCGCGCGAGACCGAATTCGCGTGCCTCTATCGCAATGTCGAAACGTTCGCGAATTTCGTCGGTGCTGACCAGGCCAGTGTCCGTCAGCCAGGCGAACACGGGATCGCAGGTCGCGTGCTGGCTATGGCCAACGCGCCATAGCGACAGCGCAAGCGCGCCATTGATCGGCTCATTGGCGGCGATCTGGGCGGCAACCGCTCGGCAATCCAGTTCGGTGTTGCCGAGGCTTTTGTAAAACGCTCGGTAGATGCCGAGGTAGCCGAGCCAGTCGCCGGACTTGTGCAGCTGGCGCGCCCAGCGATAGCGCAGCGAGCGCGCTGGTCGGCTGGTGCCGTGATCTGCCAGAAATTGGTTTATTTCCGCGGCCGGTCGCTTGCGCAGCGTCGCTTCTAGATAGCGACCCCGTAAATACGGCCACAGCGTGTACGCTTTGAGGAGTTTTTCTTCGCCCGGTGACAGCTGCCACTCGCCACGTTCGGCCAATGACCACGCGTTGCGAAACGCTGCTCGCTGATCGGCGAGCAGGGCGTCGTCCGCGATGGCAACCGGAAAGGTTGCTACCGTAAAAACGATCGCGGCTGTGAACCGCCAAGAGCGAATCGCACGCATGCCCCGATGCTAACATCCAGGCCCGCCCGAGGCATGGTCAGGCGTGACGCCGGACCATGCATTGCAACAGCATCTAAGCCGTGACTAGTTAACGTATCTGGCGAATGAAGCGCGACTCGCCGCGCTGCACGAGCAACCAGAGCACGCGTTGGCCGGTTGCCGCGTCCACCAATTCGTTGACGCTAGTAACGGTTCGTTGATTGACCTTCAAAATGATATCGCCGGGCGCGAGTTGCCAAGATGCCGCGCGCGAATTTTCCGCGACGGCCACAATCTCAACGCCACCGTCTTCAGCAGCCGCAAACTCGGCGCCTTCCAGCCCAGGATGAATTTCGCCGCCGACCGCTGCGGTAACGGCAGCTTGCTCACCTAAGGTTGCTTTAACGGTGCGGACCTCACCCTCGCGGACGAGGCGCACATTGACGACCTCACCGGCTGACTTGAGTCCAATCGCGTTGCGCAGCTCATTGGCGCCGGTGATCGATTTGTTGTCGACACCGATAATGATGTCGCCCAGAAGGATGCCGGCTTTCTCAGCGGCCGAGTCGGGCGTTACCGCTACGATGATGGCGCCGCCGCCGGCGGTCAGGCCGAACATCTCCGCATCTTCGCGGCCGACGTCATCGATGGATACACCGAGCAGACCGCGCCGCACCTCGCCAAATTCGAGGAGCTGGCGCATGACCGTTTGCGTGATGGTCGACGGAATCGCAAACCCGATGCCGATATTGCCGCCAGTGCGCGACAAAATGGCCGAGTTAACCCCGATGAGCTCGCCGCGCAGGTTGACCAATGCACCGCCGCTGTTGCCCGGGTTGATCGACGCGTCGGTCTGAATGAAGTCTTCGTACGCTTCGCGGCCACCGATACCCATCCGGCCCTGTGCGCTGATGATGCCGGAGGTCACGGTGTGCGTAAGGCCGAAAGGATTGCCGATCGCGATAACGAAGTCGCCGACTTCGGCTTTTTCCGAATCGCCAAACGGCAGTTCGACCAGATCGCGCGCTTCCACTTTAAGTACCGCGATGTCGGTGCCCGGGTCGGAACCGATGATCTCCGCGGTGAGGACGCGATCGTCGAGCAACGTGACCTGAATCTCGTCGGCGTTTTGCACGACGTGATGATTCGTCACGATGTAACCGCTCGCCGCGTCGACAATAACGCCAGAACCCTGCCCTTGAACGGTGCGCTCACGAGGTTGGTCGGGGATGCCGAAGAAGCGTCGACTCAGCGGGTCGTCGGCAAACGGCGAGCGCCGAGAAACGGTCGATTTGACTTGGATGTTGACGACTGCGGGCGCCACTTCTTTGATCAGCGGAGCCAGCGACGGCAGCGGCTGGCCATCGACAACCAGCGGCAGCGCGGCCTGGGCACCGGTGACGAACAAAAATGACAGGGCAGCGAGCGCGCCACTGCGACGAATCAGTGCTTGCATTGAGACATCCTTTTGTACGGCCCGCACGCCGCGGGGTCTTGCGTGAACCATCAGAAAAGACCGCCGCGCGGCCGGATCGTTCCGACCGCGCGGAGTCTGTCTAGGAAGCTTAAGCGGCGTTTATGGTAATGCGACGCGGCTCAGGCTTGGCCTGCTTCGGAATCGTGACTTCCAGCACGCCGAACGAACTGCGTGCGCTAATGTTGTCGGCGTCGACCGTGTCAGGCAGCTGGAAGCGGCGGTAGAACTTGCCGGTCCGGCGCTCGATTCGGCGTACACCGTTTGACCCGAGCTCGCTGTCGCGCACTCGCTCACCGCGAATGACCAACGCGCCGTCGACCATGCTGACGTCGATGGTTGCAGGGTCTACGCCCGGCACATCGGCACTCAGCACGAAGCTGTCGTCGCGCTCGGCGACGTCGACCGCTGGTACCCAGTTATACACGGAGTCGCGGTCACTGTCGGCGTCGCTAGTCGCCGCCAGAGCGTCCAGATCGCGTCGGAAACGGTTCAGAAGACTCCAAGGTTCGTAGTGAATTAGGCTCATTTCGTTGCTCCACAAATAGGATTAAAGAAGAACTTGGCTTGCGGCAACGATGGGGCCGTGAGACGGCATTTCAAGCGACATACGGCGCGAGCCGGGCAACTGATGGGCGGGCTACCCAACCACTATATGTTGTGTTTTCATTACCGTTTTATGACTACGACTAAATTGCATCTCAGTTAATTTAGGAAATTTGAAAAAAGTTTTAAGTTATTGTTTTTTATAATAATATAAACCGTCAAATTTTCGCGATTGTGGCTTGACAGATAACTGTCATAAAGCCTAATCTTACAGTGCAGCAACACAACATCTTGTGTTTGCTTGCTAACCAGATTCAAGGCATGGGTAGGTGCGCCGGTTTTTTATGGGACCCGCACCATCGGTGACTTTTGCGCCCTATTTTTGGGGTAGTCAGCGCAAAAGGCATCGCGGAGATAATCGACCACGGGGGTAATAGGGCAATATGAAGTCCGCTGTGAACTACGATTCCAAAACGGTCAGCGACATTTCTTTTCAGCCGGCGTCACTGGACATTTGGGAGACCAAGTACCGGCTGAGTGCGAAGAACGGCGCGGCGATCGACCAGTCCATCGACGATACGTATGCGCGTGTCGCTCGGGCACTGGCTGACGTCGAGCACGAAGCTAAGCGGGAACACTGGTACGAGCGTTTCTTGTGGGCATTGCGCAACGGCGCGATCCCGGCCGGACGCATCATTTCCAATGCCGGCGCACAGGAACACAAGCCAGCAACGTCGACGATCAACTGCACGGTGTCGGGCACGATCGCCGATTCGATGGACAATATCCTCAGTAAAGTCCACGAGGCCGGCCTCACGTTGAAAGCTGGGTGCGGCATCGGCTACGAATTCTCGACGCTGCGGCCGAAAGGCGCGTTCGTTACCGGCGCTGGTGCCTACACATCCGGACCGCTGTCGTTCATGGATATCTACGATCGGATGTGTTTCACCGTCTCGTCGGCTGGCGGCCGCCGCGGCGCGCAAATGGGCACCTTCGACGTCGGTCATCCGGACGTCATGGATTTTATTCGCGCCAAGCGTGAAGATGGTCGACTGCGCCAGTTCAATTTGTCGCTGTTGATCACCGACGAGTTTATTAGTGCCGTGCGCGAAGAGCGCAACTGGCAGCTGGCGTTTCCGGTGCTGCGCGACGAGGTCGAAAAAGAGGCACTGGATCTCAACGACGAATCACTGTTTGTCTGGCGTGAATGGCCCGCTGAAGGCAACTACGTCCGTCGCGATGACAACATGGTGGCCTGTCGCATCTACAAGACGTTGCCGGCGCAGCGCGTGTGGGACGTCATCATGGCGTCGACCTACGACTTCGCGGAGCCCGGCTTTGTATTGATTGATCGCGTCAATGAAATGAACAACAACTGGTGGGTCGAGAACATCCGTGCCACCAACCCGTGCGGTGAGCAGCCGTTGCCGCCGTACGGTAGCTGCCTGTTGGGCTCGGTCAATCTGACGCGGTTCGTCATCGATCCGTTCACCGATCAAGCGACCTTCAACTGGGACGAGTTTGGCAGCGTGGTCCGTGTGTTCACGCGCATGCTCGACAACGTCGTCGAGATCAATGGTCTACCGCTGCCGCAGCAGCGCAACGAGATCATGCGTAAGCGCCGCCACGGCATGGGCTTTTTGGGTCTCGGGTCGACAATAACGATGCTCGGTATGACTTACGGTAGTGAGGATTCGGTCGAGTTCACCGAAAAGGTCTCACGCGAGTTGGCGCTGGCGGGTTGGGAAGAGGGTCTCGAACTCGCTCGCGAGAAAGGGCCCGCACCGATCATGATCGAAGAGTTCACGGTAACCGCGGAGATGCTTGCGAAGCGGCCAGAAATGGTTGCGGACGGTTACAAGGTCGGCGATCAGATTCCCGGTCGGATACTGCACACGCGCTACAGCCGCTACATGCAACGCGTTGCTGAAGTGGCGCCCGAGTTGGTAAGCGAGCTCGAAGCCATTGGCGCACGGTTTACGCATCATTCGTCGATTGCGCCGACCGGCACGATTTCGCTATCGCTTGCCAACAACGCGTCGAACGGCATTGAGCCGAGCTTTGCGCATCACTATTTCCGCAACGTGATTCGCGAAGGCAAAAAGTCCAAGGAGAAGGTCGACGTCTACTCGTTCGAGCTGTTGGCATACCGCGAGCTGATTAATCAGAACGCCATGCCGGGCTCCGAGGATGCAACGGCGAAGCTGCCGGGCTATTTTGTTGCGTCGGATGACATTACGCCGAAACAGCACGTCGACATTCAAGCCGCCGCGCAGCGCTGGATCGATTCGTCGATCTCGAAGACGGCCAACGTACCGACCGACTTCCCGTATGAGGACTTCAAACACATCTACCTGTACGCCCATTCGAAGGGCCTGAAGGGTTGCACGACGTTTCGGTTCAATCCGGAAGCGTTCCAGGGCGTGCTGGTCAAAGAAGAAGACCTCAAGAACACGACGTACGTGTTCGAATTGGAGAACGGCGAGAAGCTCGAACTGAAGGGCGACGAAGAGGTCGAATACGACGGTGAGATGCACACCGCGGCGAACTTGTTCGATGCCATGAAAGAGGGCTACTACGGAAAGTTCTAAGTAGCCGAACGTAGTGGGAAAGACGATTCAGACGGTCCGTAACGGCGTCAGGATCGGCCTTAGAGAGCTCATGTACTCGTGTACACGCCGTTTCTTCGGCCGATCCTTCCTTGTTCTGGACGCGCCTGAACGTCTTTGAGCAACCCCGCCCGTCGTAGCGGGAACTGAAAGGACACAACGATGCCACCGATTAAAATTGAAAAGAAAATTGTCGGCTACTCAGTCAAGAAGCAAGAGGAAGCCGAAGTCGAAGCTGCTGCCGAGCCTAAAGTGCTCGCGCCGGCCGCGGGTGATAGTGCCAATGTCATTCGGATGCACGAGAAGCTCGAGCGTCCAGAGATGCTCATTGGCTCGACCTATAAAGTGAAGACCCCGGTGTCAGATCATGCGATGTACGTGACGATTAACGACATCGTGCTGAACGAAGGCACCGAGCATGAGCAGCGGCGCCCGTTTGAGATTTTCATCAACTCGAAGAACCTCGATCACTACCAGTGGATTGTCGCATTGACGCGCATTATCTCGGCGGTCTTCCGCAAAGGTGGCGACGTCACGTTCTTGGTCGATGAGCTGAAAGCCGTGTTCGATCCACGCGGCGGCTACTGGCAGCCCGGCGGCAAATTCATGCCGTCGATCATTGCCGAACTCGGTCACATCGTCGAAAAGCACTTACGCCTGATCGGACTGCTAAAGAAGACCGGTCCCGACGAACATCAGCGCCGGCTGATCGACGAAAAGCGTGCCGAGTACGAAGAGAGCCGCAAGCAAACCGATGCCTTCGCCGAAGGCGATGACCGGTACCCCGAAGGGGCGCAACTCTGCGCTAAGTGCAACGAAGTCGCCGTGATCATGTTGGACGGTTGCATGACCTGTCTCGCCTGCGGCGACTCGAAGTGCGGTTAGCGCTATCGCAGTGTGGATTAGCGCATTAGCTGATATTCGAACCCCATAAGGTGATACTGGAAATCACAAAGGTCTGAAATTCGGGTTTCGTATGCGCTGCGATTTATGACCCGATAAGTTGCGACTGACAACACTAATTAGCCCGGAGATACCCCCTTTTTTTGGGGTCCGTCTCCGGGCTATTTTTTTGTTCCTTACTCGAGAGAGATACTCTGCGGGAGTTGCGAAGGTCCGTTACCGGCCAGGAGCGGACAATGGGGCCAAGCTCAGGTGTCTGCTTTCTCCAGGCAAGACCACTTCGCCCCAGCATTTATTGATTGAAGATCAACAAGGCTACGACGACAAAGTTCGCTATGCCGAGTGCCAGCAACGACAAAAGTGTTAGTTGCATTCCTCTGACTCTCGGCTTCAGTCGTGAATCGGTTCTTTTCATTCCGATCGGATGTAACAGCCGACCTGCGACAAACGATGCGGCCAGGACAGACGTTATCCAGACCGGAGCCTGATTCAGCTCCAAGCAAGCCACTAGAAGTAGAGCTATTGGGGCGTATTCGGCCAGATTAGCTTGAGAACGTATTGCGCGAAGCAGGTCTTCGTGTCCGCCATCCCCCACGCTAACGCCGTGTTTTCGGCGAAATCCGATGACGTTTAGCGATAGCCGCAAGTACAACAGTCCCAGCACCGACGCGGCAATCGCAGTCACAGTTAACATCGACCCAATCCTCTTCTAATTTAAGTGAAGGTTCGCTAAGGGGCAGCGGCCGCCAGTTCAACTCAAGAAGCCAGGGCTGCTGCAGTCGGCCAAAACCGGACATTGGCTAACGTCAGCCGCACGCAACGCACGTTACCCAACAATTCCTATTCCATTCACCTGAAACTGGTCAATCGAGATTTCAACATAGTGGCCCGCAAACATATCTGAATCGTTGAAGTAGATGCACGCCGCACCTTCTACGTCATAAATCACGACCTTCGGGTTGATGAGCAGACTCGCGATTTGAGTCGCCGAAAGCTCTCCAATTTTGTCGTCAAGCCAAACCTCGTTGTACAAACTGACCAATTGATCCGCCGCGGTTGTCTTGTAGGCGTCGAGATCATCGACAATCGATGTTGCAAACTCTATGCCTTCGCCAGTGATGGCGTTGTCTGCGGTGTACGCACCGTCCAAGACTTTTACTACAAGTCCTTGCACCTCTAGTTCTATATCCATTGTGGGTCGATGGCCTGAATTTGGTGAGTAGTGCAATGTCCGCTATGGGTCAGCGGCTGCGAGTTTAACTCAGGAAGCCCGGGCTGCTGCATTCGGCCAGGAGCGGCCGCTTAGCGCAACTTGCATCTGCCAACGCTACGAGCCCCAAGAGTACGGTCAAGCCCCTCTTGACTGAAGCCAACGAATTATCTCTTTGATGAAGAAAACGAGTATCGCGATAGGAATAGCAAACTGAACTGCAAACTGAATCACCTGACGGATCGTAAACCGAATGCTCTCGCGTACTTCAGTCTGTGTCATTCGCACATCAACGTCGGACCACCCTATCCAAAGGCAACACACAAAAATACCCGTGAGTCCGACGTACAGAGCAAGTCTGCTGTAGCGTGTCGCGCCTGCTTGACTCATCCTCGTTTCGACCTCTGATTCCAGATTGACTAGTAAATCAAAAGAAGACGGACATTATTCCGAGTCGCGCTCGATGTTGCGAACGCCTGCAACGGGTCAGAGATGGGCGGTATCGCCACTGACCAGTTTCGGTCTGATTTTGGCCAGGAGCAGACGGTTGGCTAAATCGTTCGCGGCGCGTTAATTCGTGTAACCAAACGCCAATTCCTCAGACTTTTTTCTGGCCTTTTCGATTTCGCCTCTACCGAGTTTTTCCTCAAGTTCACTGTTTCCGGCAATGGCGTCATCGAATACGGCTTGATCGGTCTCGCTAAGTTGACTCCGGTCCGGGTGTACCATAAGAACCGATTTGTACCAAGCGAGCGCAACAACCGGATCATATTCCTTGAACTCCGGGTCTGAGTATGCAGACCCAAGTTGGCGGCGCGCTTCAATCTGGCCAAGTTCAACTGCCTGTCGCCAGTCTTCTACAGCGCCTTGTCTATCGCGGGGTATTCCGAGGCCGAAATACTTCAGATAGGCGAGCGTAGCCCGCGAATTTGTCTTGAATTCGACCGCGTTCGGTGACGTGTTTTAGGAATCCGAAAACGGAGATGGCACTCGTTACGAATGCGAGCAGCAGTTGCTGGATCGATTTACTGTGACTTGAATTTGGTTGTTCGCTTAATGCCATTTCGTAGAGGTATCGAGAAATTGCGACCGGCAGTCCGAAGCGGTCATTCGTCCTCACGGCAACCCTCCCAGAAGAACGGTTGATGCCCCACCAATGGTATGCCCATCAGCCGATAATCCGTCGGTGCAGTCTGCTCGGAGTCGGCCGCGAGAGTGAACATCGCCCTGACATGATGTGACTCGTCGAAAACAACGCAGGCGAGCGATTCTCCTGCATCGTTCTGATACCAATGGATGCTTGCGGAATCGAATACCTCAGGAGTACCTAAGTAGGCAGATTCTGGGTCGTGGAGTAGCTGGCGAATTTCGTCATGTACGAAGTTGGGTGGCGCTTTATCGAGCCGACTCCACTCCGATAACTCGCTGTCGGGCCTCATCCGGCAATCGCATATCACGTCGCTCGGACGTGGGATATCACAGCCGCTTAGCACGAAGGTCAAAATCAGCGAAAGCAGAAGTTTCACAGTCAAATTCTATGAGCGCCGGTTGAGATTCCTACCGTCTGTTTTAGTCACCAGCAGGAATTATAGCTAAGGAGAAGTTACGGGCGGATTTCGCCCAGAAGCTGCCGCTCATCACGGCATATCGATTAGGACTCTTTACGCACCTCGTAGACAACGTGCGGACTGTCGCCGCCGACGTCTCTGAAATGAATCCCACCGCGAAGAACGCCGCCGATTTTTTCCGTGGCACGGCGAGATCGCATATTCGTCTCACCTATCCAGAAGACCACTTTGTCAACAAACGAAAAAGCGTGATCCAGCATTAGCCGCTTAATTTCCGAATTGTAACTTCCGCCCCAATAGTCGCGCGTAAGGAAGGTCCAGCCGATTTCCACCTCACGAGTAACGGGATCAAATCCGTGATAGCGGCTTGAGCCGATAATTCTTCCGCCTTGACGGTCTACAAATGCGAATGCAGAACCGCACTCGATGGCGTCATCAAAGTATTCTCTAAATGCCGGCTCGGTATAACGATCGGACGAGGGGTGCTGCACCCATATTTCCGGGTCGGCTGCCGCGGCAAACATCGGCTCCCAATCTGATGGCTTTATTGGACGCACGGTGACACGAGCGCCTTCCAATGTCGGCTGAAAGTCAAAATCGATCGTCATGGTGCACGTCTTGGTGACATGTTCCGCAAAACTACGCGCTCAATCGAGCGTTTGCTACGGGTCAACAGCAGCCGGCGGAGTTGCAATTCGAGTGTGTGAAATGCCACTGATAAACGTACGGCCCGTGTTCGGGCGGTTCTTCTGCCGCAAGCCCAAACGATTCGCTGCAAGACTGCATGGTGTCGCAATCGCGGCATCACGAAAAACCGCCCAGCGCTAGCATCAGCCGTAAATCACAAACGTCTGGTAGCTCTTGGCCAGGAGTCGGCCATCGGGTGCCCAGATATCGGCCGCCGATGAGCCATAGCCATCTTTGAAAAAATTGACGCGAGCGAGATAACCCAGGAAATCGCCGCCGCCAATGCCATCAAGCGGTTCGGCGAAGTGTATGCCCCAATTGATGGTCGACAGCGGAACCATCTGATCGAAGTAAGACGCGGGGGCCGGTGGCCAAGCGTCGATCAGGCAAACAAGATGTGACTTCGAGACCGTTTCGGGCGCGGTGTCGAAGCGCATCCAGCCGCCGAGCTCAGGGACTTTATCGCCCCGGAACGGCAAGCCTCCGTGAGTCATGTGAAAGTCAATGAATCGCGTAAATGCCGGGAACCCAGGGCCGCGCATCCGCAATGCGTTTTCTGCATTCGGAGGCGGCAGTGGCGGGGCGTCAAACGTATCGACGTCAACCTGGCTTTCGAGCTTAGTAACAAAGTTGGCCTGCGCGGCTACTCGCGTGACGCCGTCCTGTGTGATCTGGGCGGATCGCACGACTACCGTTCGTCCCGCGGAGACTTCCTCCATGTCAATGCGAAATGGCTTTTCGGTCTCGAGCGGCCGCAGGAAGCCCACCTTCATGTAGCGCAACCGACGATCCGGACCCACGCCATTCGATACCGCATCACACAAAAGACCTGCAGACAGGCCCCCATAGACGGTACGGCCCTGGGCCCATGCCGCGGCCACGCTAATCTCGTCGCCTGACGCAGCGACGTCCCTGATCTCGTCAAACAGCATCTTTCATACTCGTAATTGTCTTCACCCGCCGGTTGGCATCTATGGCTGGCCGGTAGTCTATCTAACGTTCGACGGCAGGGCCGGTACGATCTTGTTTGGGCAACGAGCGAACGGCCAACAAGATGACGTCGTCTCGGCTGCGCTTGCCAGGCGAACAAACAGTGCGGACACAACGGAAAGATCGCACTGCGTATGAACGGTGCGGAAGCGGGTATCAACGGTACGTGGTGGTCGCGTCGTCGCCGCTGCGGCTGTGCGTTCGAAGGGTGCCGGGGTAGCTCAGTTAGGCGTCGACGCCCGGCAAGTCCGGCCGATCGCCAACCAAAAAAAAGCCGCCCATTGGGCGGCTTCTTGCTGTTTGCAACGACGAATCAGACGCGTCGACGGCGTCGCGCGATCATCGCACCGGTAAGGCCAAGGCCGAGCAGTGTAAGTACGCCCGGTTCAGGCACCGCCGCCGTTGCCGGACCGATACTGGCCATTTCGCTCCGGTAGAGAAACGCAGCACTGAAGTACGTGTTCGGGCTTTGCGCGATGCTGACGACATCAAACGACACACGCACGCCGCTGAACGTGACTGATTGACCGCTCGATACAAAATTGCTCCAGAAAGGCCCGATGTGGGCGGCACCGCTGCTTTGGTTGGCGAGCGCTAGTGTCGACGATGCACCACCGACACTGGAAAATCCGAGGAACTCGAGCGATGCGTTCGCAATCGTGTGGGAGCTCAAGTTGTTGTTCGAGAGCAGCCACGTCGACATGGTCGTGCCGACACCGCCGAGCGTCAACGCAAGGTCATCGGCAAACGAGAAATTCAGTTGTACCGAATCGCCGTTTTCAACGGCGAGCGGCAGGCCTAGCGGCGCCGAGATAAACGTGCCTTGCGACAGGTCGATCGTCGAATCAACGGTGATCAGTGCGGCGTTAGCGGTTACCGGCAGCGTGCACGCTGCGAGCAGGCCGAGTATGGCGGATTTGCGCATTCTTGCTTCCCCAAGACGAAAGGACTTTTGTGACAACAATGTCACAATCAGCAACATGTGTGCCATTATAATAATTTCAATAAATTCAATATATTATAAGTATATCGAGTATGTTGAGTTAAACAATTGTAAACTTTACCGACACCCGTGCATGGTGAGATTGAGCCGTCCATTTTGGGGCTTTTCTGACCGTGAGTTTTGCTAGAGCGTGTCAGTATCGACGTGCACCAAACGGTACTGCGCGCGCGGCGGAGCTCCAGCAACGCGGTATTTGACGCCTACCATCGGTCGCCGCGAGTTTTTGCATTGACCGCGTACGGCGGCAATTGCTATCGATTGGCGAGCCGCGCTACGGTCCGCAACCTGAAGTGTCGTTAAAGCTGCGATAAATGCCGATTACCGTTCCCGATTTCAGCCAGGCGCGCGTCGTTGTCGCCGGCGACGTCATGCTCGATGAATACTGGTTCGGGGCCACGAGCCGAATCTCACCCGAAGCGCCGGTACCGGTGGTGCACGTCGGCAGCGATGAGGCGCGTCCCGGCGGTGCGGCAAACGTCGCGATCAACCTCGCCGCATTGGGCGCACGGACCGCATTAACCGGCGTCGTTGGGAACGACGCGGCTGCCGGCATGCTCGGTGACCTGATCACCGAGGCCGGAATCGAACACCGTTTTGTCGTGCATCCCGACATGCCGACGATCTCCAAGCTGCGGGTACTGTCGCGCGGGCAGCAGCTGATTCGCCTTGATCGCGAGGATCACGGCAGCGCCGGTCCGTCGCTAAACGCCCCCTTGGAGAAGCTCCTCGGCGCGGCCGATGCACTGGTGTTGTCGGACTACGCAAAAGGAGCGCTGAGCGACGTGCAAGCGCTAATCGGGCTGGCTCGGGAGCGCCATGTGCCTGTCCTCGTCGACCCGAAGGGCACCGAGTTTGTTCGGTATCGCGGCGCCTCGTTACTAACGCCGAATCAAAGTGAATTCGAAGCCGTGGTCGGTCCATGCAAGGATGACGCCGATCTGGTCGCAAAGGCGCGCGCACTCATCAACGAACTCGACCTCGCGGCATTGCTTGTGACCCGCAGTGAACGCGGCATGCTGTTGGTCGATACGGCGGATGCCGAGCCGTTCTTTTTGTCGACAGTGGCGCGCGAAGTGTTCGACGTCACCGGCGCCGGCGACACGGTGATCGCGACGCTTGCAGCCGCGCTCGCGGCCGGTTGCTCGCGCCGCGAAGCCGCGACGCTTGCCAATCTCGCCGCCGGGCTAGTTGTGCGCAAGGTTGGCGTTGCGTCGGTGACCCCCGCGGAGATGCGCGATGCATTGCATCAGCGCGGCACCGGCGGTCGCGGCGTGCAATCGGCAGCGACACTCGTCGATCTGAGAGCGGCAGCCCGCACGGCCGGCCAACGAGTCGTCATGACGAACGGCGTGTTCGATATTCTGCACGCAGGGCACGTTGCGTACCTCGAGGAGGCAAAGTCTTTAGGCGATCGTTTGATCGTCGCCGTCAACGACGATGCGTCGGTCCGTCGTCTGAAAGGCGACAGTCGACCCGTAAACCCGCTCGAGGATCGGCTTGCCGTACTTGCCGGACTTGCAGCGGTCGATTGGGTCGTGCCGTTCGCCGAAGACACGCCGGCGGCATTGATCGAACACCTGTCACCGGACGTGTTGGTGAAAGGCGGCGATTACCGCGTCGAGGAAATCGCTGGCGGCGCCCACGTACTCGAGTCCGGTGGTGAGGTCAGAGTGCTGGCGTTTCGGCCGGGACGTTCGAGCACGCGGATCATTGAAGCGATCCGTGGCCAGTAGCTGACCCGGCCGGTTCCCGACGATGCGGTTTTTCTACCTGACCGCGGTGTATCTCGTTTCACCGCTCATGCTGTTGTTCTGGGTCGTTCGTGGCCTCAGAAATCCGGCCTACATGGACCGCCTCGGTCAGCGCTTTGGTTTCGGTGTACCTCGCATCGACCAACCGTCGCTATGGATTCACGCGGTCTCGGTCGGTGAGGTACAGGCGGCGGTGCCCTTGATACGAAGCTTGATGAAGGCGTATCCGGAAAAGCGGCTCGTTGTAACCACGGTGACACCAACCGGCGCAGCGCGCGTGCGGCGCGTCTTTGGTGACGACGTCACGCATCTTTACGTGCCGTTCGAGACCAACGGTGCCGTTAAGCGTTTTTTTGATCGCATTCAACCGACGCTCGCGATCATCATGGAAACGGAGATTTGGCCGAATCTTTATAACGAATGTGGCGTTCGGGGCATTCCATTGGTCTTGGCCAGTGCGCGCATTTCGCCGCGTTCCGTCAAGAGCTACCGGCGCATGGTGCCGCTTTTTCGTGAGGCGCTCTCGCACGGCATCGTTATCGCGGCGCAGAGCGAATCAGATGCTGCGCGATTCCGCGAGTTGGGTGCCGCGCCCGAGCGCACCTTCGTGACCGGCAATCTGAAATTCGATATCGAGGCCGACCAAGCGCACTATGACACTGGCCGAGAACTGCGCGCGATGCTTGGTGTGCGTCGACCGATCTGGGTTGCCGCAAGTACCCACGAGGGCGAAGAGCAGCAGTTAATTGAGGCGCACCAGCGCGTGCGTGAGCGCCATGCGGACGCGATTTTGGTGTTGGTGCCGCGGCATCCTGAGCGGTTCGACGAACTCGCGCGATATCTTCGCGATCAAAAGGTTGCTTTTGTCCGACGAACGGCGAACAAGCCGGTTACGGACACCATCAACGTGTATCTATGCGACACGATGGGCGAGGTCATGGGGTTCTATGCCGCAAGCGATGTTGCTTTCGTTGGCGGCAGTCTCGTGCCTATCGGCGGCCACAATCTGCTCGAGCCAGCCGTGCTTGGCAAACCAGTCTTGACCGGCCCCTACAACTTTAACAGCGAAGATATCGCGCAACGACTGTCGGCGTCGTCAGCCTGCGTCGTTGTGCAGTCGCCCGAAGCGCTTGGACAGATCGTTGCTGATCTGTTCGCCGATGCCGATGCGCGCCAGTCGCTCGGGGAGCGCGCGCGTGACGTGCTCGATCAGAATCGCGGCGCTTTGTCCGAATTGCTGGGTTTGCTCGAGCCGCTGATCACTCGGTCGCCGGCTCTGAAATCGTCCTGATTCCGCGCGGTACGTTCTCCGGACCGCGAACCTCCAGGTACGCCTCGATCGCTTCGAGATCCTGCACACGTAGGGTGCCGGCCGCTTGTTTGAGTCGCAGTACATTGAGCAAGTAGTCGTATCGGGCGCGTTCCAAACTCGTGAACGCGTTGAAAACGTTACGCTGCGCGTCGAGCACATCGACGGTCGTCCGAGTACCGACCTCGAGACCGGCTTCGGTCGCTTCCAAAGCCGTCTGACTCGACGAGAGTGACTGCGTTAGCGCCTGCACGCGCGCAATGTCGGTTTCGACGCCCAAGTACGCGTCCCGTGCGGCGCGTTCCGTTTCCCGCGCAACGCGCTGCAGTTGCTCGCGAGCCGCCCGATGCAGGTACACCGCTTCGCGCACGCGCGACGACGTAGTACCGCCGGCGAATAGCGGCACGCTGAACTGGATCCCGAAACTCTCGGTACGTTGTTCGAAATCGGCAGGATCGTCGCGGCCAGTGTTGTTCAACTCCTGCGTCGCGTCGTCGTCGATGTCGTTCACGCGCGCGAACAGCGAAACGCTCGGATAGTGGCCGCTGCGACGCGAGCTAATCTCCGCTTTGGCGATTTCGGCATTCAAGCGACTCGCTTGTAGCGTTAGGTTTTGATCGATTGCCGTTGCGACCCACTCATTGGCGGTGGACGGCTCCGGCAAGATCAACGGCAAGGCGGTTTGCGGTGCTTCGAGATCGCCAGAATAGACGCCGGTGATCTCGCGTAGAAACTCGCGGGCCGTCGCAAGGTTGCGTTTCGCGCTTATCTCGTCGGCCACTGCTTGGTCATAGGCGGCCTGAGATTCCTGGACATCGGTAATAGCGATCAGGCCAACGTCGAAGCGCTGCTTGGCCTGATCGAGCTGGCGAGCAATGGCGCGCTTACTGGCTGACGCTGCCGCTAACGAGTCCTGCGCAGCAAGTACGTTGAAGTAGCGCTCGGATACGCGAACGATGAGGTCCTGTTGCGCTGCCTCGTAGTTCGCGAACGCCTGCGCAACGCGTTTGCCAGCACGTTTCAACTCAACATATTGGTCCCACTGAAACAGCGTTTGGGTCAGCTCGACCTGCCAAGAGATCTGCTCGGAGTCCTGTTCGCGCTGGGTGTTCTGCGTGACGAATATCGGATCGCCGGTAACGGGATCGGGGACCTGCTGCACGAAGACGTTGTTACCGTCACTGGTCGAGTCTTGATACTGACCGCTGGCGGTGATCTGTGGCAGCAGTGCACCGCGCGCTTGCGGCGAGGCCTCTTCCGCGGCCAGTCGGTTGGCCTCCGCTTCGCGGACTTGCGGGTCGCTTTGCAGGGCTTGCTGATAGACCTCGAGCAGGCTTTCGGCACCGGCCAGCGCCGGCAGGCAAAGCAGCGCGGCACTTGCTGTTAAACGGTATGGTCGCTTCATTGGCGTAGGTTCGCTCTTTCTTAACCGGGCCGATCAAGTGTTATAGTTAATTACAACACCCCAACACCCGTCAACCCCCAAAGGGTTTCGGGTTAGTAGCGGGGGATATCGGGGTCGACGTCAGTAGACCAACGATCGATGCCGCCGACAACGCTGTACGTCCCGACAATGCCACGGTTCGTCAGATAATCGCAGACGTGCTGGCTGCGGACGCCGGCATGGCAGAGGAATGCGACCTTGCCCGCCGCCGGAATGTCGGCCAGTCGTGCCGGGATGTCGGACATCCGAATATGCATCGTGTTCGTAATTTTCGCGGCCACACGTTCTTCGGGCTCGCGAACGTCAATAATCGTCCAGTCTTCGCCGTGGCGAATACGTCGGTTGAGTTCGTCAGGGTAGATTTCGTGCCAGCTCATGGGGCGTCGAGCGCTCCTCTTGTTGCTTTTGTTCAGATGTATCAGCCGCGCAAAAAGTTGCGCCGCCGTCGCTAAAACGTGAAACGCGGTTCGGCCGCAAAGCCGTGCAGTGGCTTCAGCTCGGTCTCGAACAGGAATTCGGCGCGGATATCGCCATCTTGGTGAGCTGTGATCAATTGAGCATGCTGCACAACGCCGGTGCCGATCACAGCAAACAGTCGCCCGCCCGGATTCAAGGCCGCTTGCAGGTTGTCTGGTAGCTCGGCCATCGAGCCGGTCGCGGCGATGGCATCGAAGCGCCCGGGCTGTGTGTCAGCCGAAAACGCCTCGGCGCGAATCTCGATATTGCCGGTCAGGCCTAGGCGATGCAGCCGTTCCTCGGTTTCAGCCGCCATATCGGTGTGACGCTCGAACGCCAAGACACGCTGTCCGAGCCGGGCGAGACAAGCGCTCAGAAAACCGCTGCCGGCGCCGATGCACAGCACAGCGTCATCACGTCCGATCTGCAGTGCCTGCAAAATCCGTCCTTCGAGTTTCGGCGTCAGCATCGACTCGCCGTGCGCCAGCGGAACCTCGAGATCGGCATAAGCCACATCGCCATAACGCGCCGGCACGAACTCGTCGCGGGGCACGGCGCGAACGGCGGCGAGTACGCGGTCGTCGATTACGTCCCAGGTACGCAACTGCTGGCGGATCATTTGTTCCTGGGCGGAATCGGTCTGCATATCGGTTTGTTACGAGTGTCGGAGGGCCGGCTAGGCCGCGCCAAGATTACGAGCTTTGTCAGGGCCAAACAAGGCGACGCGAGCCGGGTTATGGTTAATTCTACACCGTAGCGGAAGCCCGGTAGGCTATGCTCCTCGAAAGGCCCGAGTTGGTTGAAACCACAAGAATATTGCCGCTTAGCGCTGCCGACGCGTCAGCCTGCAACCAGGCTCTGGAAATACGGGCCGAAAGCGCCGCGATTTCGGTGCGGCGATCAATATCCCGGGCTTGTATACGTTGGTTTTCGGTCGACCGCGTAAGCGCGTCGGTAACGGTTGCGGATGTCCCAAACCATCTATGTCGCCCTGATCGCGGCACTTGCAAGTTTGCTGGTTGGCGGCGCGATCGGTTATCGGCTGATGCAGCGGACCTTTCGCGATCGGCTCAAGCGCCTCAACAACGAGATTCTCGGGGTTACCGAGCAAGCGCCGTTCGGGCAACGCTTGAGCGTCGCCCTGACGCCGGAAGCGCCCGAGCTCGCGCAAACCGTAAATCAACTCCTTGACGCACTCGAGGAGCGCGGTCGCGCCGTCGGCGAGCGCGAGCAACTGTTCCGCGAATTTGCGCTGACCATGCCCGAAGTTGTGCTGGTACACGATCAGCGCATCTATTTTGCCAATGACGCGGCGGCCGACTTGGTCGGTCTCGCGCCCGAGCGCCTGGCTGGTCGCCCCGTCACCGATCTCGTCAAACCGGCGTATCGAGCCATTTTCCGCAAGAATACGCAGTCGGTACTCGACGAGGAAAGCGAGGCTGCGCCTCGCGAGCTGCAGCTCATCGACGGCGCGGAGCAGGGCAAGTGGGTCGAGGCGCGCTCGCAATTGATCAGCTACGAGGGCAAGACGGCGGTATTGACGATTGCGCGCGACGTTTCTCACCGGCGCAATCTCGAAGCCTCCATTGGCCGAGGTCGCCAATTCGCGCAATTCACACTCGAGTCAATTGCCGAAGGCGTAGTCACCACGGACACCAGCGGGCGTATCGATTACATGAATCGCGCGGCCGAATCCTTAACGGGCTACCCGCGCGCCGACGTGAGCGGTCGCTTGTTTAGCGAGGTGCTGCGGCTCGTCGACGAGACCGATCGGCGCGGTCTCGAAGACCCGGTTGAGCGCTGTCTCGCTACGCGCCAACGCGTCAACATGGGTCGCCGCGCGGTGCTGCTCGGACGATCCGCGGCCGACGAACATTCCGTGGAGCTCACCGCCTCACCAATTCGTCGCGACGCCGGCGGGCTCGGCGGTGTCGTCGTCCTGATTCATGACGTCAGTGAGATTCGCGGCCTGACGCGGCAGATGTCCTATCAGGCTAGTCACGATCCGCTGTCCGGCCTCATCAATCGACGCGAGTTCGAGCGCCGGCTGCAAGAGGCGCTGCACTCGGCACGATCGGAACAGCAAGGTCACGTGCTTGCGTACCTCGATCTCGATCGTTTCAAAGCGGTCAACGACAGTTGCGGCCATCAAGCCGGCGATCGCTTGCTGCAGGAAGTGTCCAGCATTCTCAAAGACAAGGTGCGCGACTCGGATGACTGTGCGCGAATCGGCGGGGACGAATTTGCACTGCTGTTGATGGGTTGTCCGCTCGAAAAAGCCCGGCAGATTGCGGACTCAATCGTCACGGCGATCGCCGATCATCGCTTTGTTTGGCAAAACCGGATCTTTACGATCGGTGTCAGCGTCGGTCTGGTCGAAATCGGTCCCGACTCAGGCGATACCGACGAGATGATGGCCGCCGCCGATTCGGCCTGTTACGTCGCCAAACAGCGCGGTCGCGGTCGGGTTGAGGTCTATACAGCACGTGAAGAGTCGATCGCTCGCGAGCGCGGCGAGATCGTATGGCTGAAGTCGATCCAGAACGCACTGGCGAGCGATGGCTTTGAGCTGGTTACCCAGAGCATTCTGTCACTCGGTACCGTTGAGCGTGGGCCGGCGCTTGAAGTGCTGCTGCGGCTGCGCGACGGCGATGGCCCGACGTCGGTACCGCGCGACTTTATGGTCTCGGCAGAGCGTTACCAGCTCATGCCCGAGATCGATCGTTGGGTAGTGCGCACGACACTGACGGCGCTGGGTACCCACCAGCTGCGGCTGCCGGAGAACCGCAGCGTCAGCATCAATTTGTCGGGACAGACGCTCGGCGACGAGGCCTTTCTCGAGTTCGTCGTCGATTGCCTGGACTCGACCGGCATTTCGCCGACGCGCCTGTGTTTCGAGGTTACCGAGACGGCGCTGATCGCGAACCTCGCGACGGCACAACGTTTCATCGAAGTTTTGCATGGCATGGGTGCCGAGTTCGCGCTCGACGATTTCGGTTCCGGTCTCGGCGCTTTCTCGAAGCTAAAGCATTTGCCGGTGGACTATCTGAAAATCGACGGCAGCTTTACTCGCGGGCTCGCCGTCGATGCGGTCAATCAGGAGATGGTCGCGGCTATGGTCAAACTCGCCGAGACCTTGAGCTTCCGGACCGTCGCGGAAGAAGTCGAAGACCAATCGGACTTCGATGCGGTGCGCGCGATGGGCGTCGATTTCGTGCAGGGTTACGTCATCGAAAGACCGATGCCGCTGCAATAAAAAAGGCCCGACGCAAACGCGTCGGGCCTTCGACTGTCGGCACGCAGAACCGAATCAACCGTTGATCAGGATGCCGCCGTACTGAACGAAGAACGGCACGAATACCAGCGACAGGATCGCTGACAATTTGATCAGGATGTTCAGCGACGGTCCCGACGTGTCTTTGAGCGGATCGCCAACGGTGTCACCGACGACGGCCGCCTTATGATTGTCGGTACCCTTGCCGCCGAGATTGCCGGCTTCAATGTACTTCTTGGCGTTGTCCCAGGCGCCGCCAGAGTTCGACGATGAAATGGCGAGCACGCCGCCGGCGACCAGCGAGCCCGCGAGCAGGCCGGCCGTTGCCTGGATGCCGAACAAGAAACCTGTGACCAGCGGTGCGCCCATGATCAGGATGCCGGGCGCCACCATTTCGCGAATCGCCGCTTGCGTTGAAATCGCAACGCACTGCTCGTAGTCCGGATCGCCTTTTCCTTCCATGATGCCCGGGATCTCCCGGAACTGGCGGCGGACTTCTTCAATCATCTTGTACGCCGCCGAGCCGACCGACTTCATCGTCATGGCGGTGAACAGCGCCGGCAGTACGGCGCCGATGAACAAGCCGGTGAAGACCATCGGGTCGAGCAGGTTGATCGAACCGAGCAGGTCCGTCGACGGATCCTGCTCCTTGAGCAGCAAATCTGCGCGAGTCAGGAACGCAGCGAACAGCGCCAGCGACGTCAGAATGGCGGCGCCAATGGCAAAGCCTTTGCCAATCGCTGCCGTCGTATTGCCGGCCGAGTCCAAGACATCGGTGCGTTCGCGCACGTGCTCGGGCATGGAGGCCATTTCGGCGATGCCGCCAGCGTTGTCGGCGACTGGCCCATAGGCATCGATCGTCAATGCGATGACCAGTGTGCCCAACATGCCAAGCGAGGCGATCGCAACGCCGTACATGCCGGCCAACATCCACGGGATGTAGATAGCAAGGCCAATCGCGAGGTACGGGCCGACCGCACTCTTATAGCCGAGCGCAAGACCAAATATGATGTTGGTCGCCGTACCGGTTTTCGTCGATTCCGCCACTTCGCGAACGGGGCTGTAGGCATCCGACGTGTAGTACTCGGTGAGAAGGCCGACGACGAGTCCAGCAATCAGACCGGTCAGGAAGCAAAAGTAAACGCCGAGCGCGGTGTATTCAGCGCCGGCGATCGCGAACGACTCGGGCACGAGCTCGACCGTGACGAAGTACATGACAATCGCCATCAGTACGCTCGAGATGATCAGCATACGTTTCAATGCTGGGCCGACTTGCGCCTCGGTGTTGACCCGAATCAACAGGATCGTGAGCAAGCTGATCGGAATGCCGATCGCCGAGATTACGATTGGATAGAGCAGGGCATCGACGTTGCCGGCGAATGCGATCGCACTGATCACCATTGCGGCGCACGTGCTCTCAGCGCAGGAACCAAACAAGTCAGCGCCCATTCCGGCTACGTCGCCAACGTTATCGCCAACGTTGTCGGCGATAACTGCGGGGTTGCGCGGATCGTCTTCCGGAATGCCGGCTTCGACTTTGCCGACGAGGTCAGCGCCGACGTCGGCGGCTTTCGTGAAGATACCGCCACCGACACGGGCGAACAGGGCGATCGATGAGCCACCCAAGCCGAACCCGGCGATCACTTCCATCAGAATGTGCGGCGGCAGATCTGCCGGCATCACATATTTGAGACCAAGATAAATCAGCAGCATGCCGAGCGAGGCTAGGCTTACCAGCGCAAAGCCCATGACCGCGCCCGAGTGCAGCGCGAGGTTAAAAGCATCCGACAGCGACTGGTTCGCCGCGACGGTCGTTCTGGCGTTGCCAGCCGTCGCGATTTTCATGCCGATGTAGCCGCTGGCAATCGATATGATCGCGCCAAACACGAAAGCAATCGCGGTGTAGATGCCTTCGTTGACATTGTCGGTGTGATGATCGTCGATCAACAACGCAATGACGATGCCGAACACGACCATGAAGATCGCCATGAATTTGTATTCCTGTTTCAGGAATGCCATGGCGCCGCCAGCGATGGCCGCATGGATTTTGCGAAGTCGGCCGCGTGTCTCTTCGTCGTCGACACCCATGTCGACCGCCACGCGACTCACCGAGCTTGAATAATAGAAGGCCACCGCAAGTCCAAAAATGGACAGGGCCAGAATGATCACGACTGCCATGCTGCGCACTACTCCGTTTGCGAAACGCTTGGTGAGGGGAGATTGAGCGGCGCACAACAACCGCCGGGTCGGTCTTGCCGACCCGCGCGTTCAGTCGTTATGCGAAGTCGCGCGCGGCGCGATTATTGTCGTTCTGACTCGCCGCGCGGAACGTGCTCTGTCCCCAATAAAGCGCCGCATGGTAGCACAATCGTGCTCGCTCAGCCGTCCCAGGCGGTCGCTAGACGCGGGGAAACTAGGACATTTTTGAGCGTTGGATAGACCGGCAAACCATCGCGGTACGGCGGATGATCTTCACCGCGTATCAGTGGTTCCAGGTAGCGCCGGCCGGCGGCCGTAATACCAAAGCCGTCCGCGGTTATGTAACGCCGCGGGACCTTTTTCTCGCGATTCGCGACCCGGCTGAGTGGCGCTTTGTCGATGGTCCAGCGGTAAGGCTTGTCCGACTGGCGTTTGATGATCGGCATGACTGCGTTTTCGCCGGCGAGCGCAAGCCGGACCGCTGCCTGACCGACCGCGTAGGCCTGACGCACGTCCATGGCCGACGCGATATGCCGCGCCGAGCGCTGCAAGTAGTCGGCAATGGCGTAGTGATACTTGAGGCCGAGGCGTTCGCGGACCATCGCCGCGAGTACTGGCGCGGCGCCGCCGAGCTGTACGTGGCCGAACGCATCGCGGGTGCCGGCATCGGCGAGAAAGCGGCCATCGGCGTAGCGGGCACCTTCCGACACGACGACAACGCAGTATCCGTAATTGCGTACCGACGCTTCGACCCGCTGCAAGAATGCCGTTTGGTCGAAGGGAATTTCCGGAAACAGGATGATGTGCGGGGCGTCGCCGGGGCCATTGCCGGCAAGGCCACCGGCAGCGGCGATCCAACCCGCGTGGCGGCCCATGACTTCGAGCAAAAACACCTTCGTTGACGTCTCCGCCATGGACGCGACATCCTGCGCTGCCTCACGCGTCGATACCGCAACGTATTTGGCGACGGATCCGAAGCCCGGACAGTTGTCGGTTAGCGGCAGGTCGTTGTCGACGGTCTTCGGGATGCCCACACAGGTGATCGGGAAACCCATTTTTCGACCGATTTGCGACACTTTATGGGCGGTATCCATCGAGTCGTTGCCGCCGTTGTAAAAAAAGTAACGAATGTCGTGGGCCCGAAATACCTCAATTAAGCGCTCGTATTCGGCGCGATTCTCGTCGAGTCCGCGGAGTTTGTAGCGCGCCGAGCCAAAGGCGCCGCCCGGCAAATTCTTGAGTGCGCTGATGGTCCGAGCCGTTTCTCGATTGGTATCAAAGAGATTCTCGCGCAACGCGCCCAGGATGCCGTTGCAGCCGGCCAGCACTTTGCCGATGCGGTCGCGGTGCTGACGCGCCGTTTCGATCACGCCACACGCCGAGGCGTTGATGACGGCGGTAACGCCTCCGGATTGCGCGTAGAAAGCATTGGGTCGGGCCATGCGTAAACTCTCCGGACTCGCTAAGACGCTGCGAGCATAGCGGAATTTGGGGCTCGCGGGCGCCTCGCGCGGCAGTTGACGCGCCTCGGCTCGACTAGTAGTTTCCCCCCTCTTTTTCTCAGCGCGTAGGGTCTACGACGATGCGACTGGTACTGCTCGGGGCGCCAGGTTCTGGCAAAGGCACGCAAGCGGCACGGCTGATGGCCGAACGCGGTGTACCGCAGATTTCGACCGGCGACTTGCTACGCGCGGCGGTTGCCGCCGGCACTGAACTCGGCAAAAAGGCCAAGGCCGCAATGGACGCCGGCGAACTGGTGTCCGACGATATCGTCCTGGGCATGATTCGCGAGCGCCTCGCCGCCGACGACTGCGACAACGGTTTCATCCTTGACGGCTACCCGCGCAACATCGCGCAGGCCGAATCGCTTGCGGAAGTACTGAATGAGCTCGGGCAACCGCTCGACAAGGCGGTCCTGATGGACGTGCCGTTCGATATTTTGCTGAAGCGATTGACCGGCCGACGCAAGTGCTCGGCCACTGGCAAGATTCTCAACGTCTATTTCTCATCGAGCGCCGAACTCGAGGCGAGCCGAGCCGCCGGCGGCGAATTGGAGCGCCGTGCGGACGACACCGAAGAGACCATCAGCAACCGTATCGAGGTTTACCGTAGCGACACCGCGCCGCTGATCGAGTACTACCGATCCCGCGACAAGCTTGCAACGGTCGATGCCAACGGTTCGATGGACGAGGTTTACCAGCGCCTGCTCGACGCGGTTGCCTAGCCGGCCGTTACCGCGATAACTCGCTAGCTGCTACGGTCGAGCTCGGCAAGTACCGACTCGCCCACCAAGGAACGGCGCCAGCCTTGAAACAAACGCGCGTCGCGTTTGCCGGCGGAGACGGCGCGGATCTCGCGCATGGAAGCGATGACCTCGGCCTCGACCCCAAGATCTGCTGCGACCGCTGCCACCAGTGCCGCGGTGCGGTCGGTCCGCTCGCGTTCGGCGGGGTCCGGTCGGCCGCGTCCAGCCACCGCTTCCGGTAATCGATCGCGTTGGGCGTCGAGGTAGCGTTGAATGGCACCGGCATGACGGCGTTCGGTGTTGCGATCTTCAAAACCGCGCGGTGGCTCACCGTTGAATCGATACTGGGCGGCAATCGCCAGCAATTCGCTGTCTCTAAGGACCCATTGCCTAGGCAGATTGCGATCGACGGCGACGCTCTCGCGCCACGCCGCTAATGCCATTGCCGTGGACCGCTGCGCCGGTGGTAGTCGCGACAGGCCTTTTACGCGTTGCCACGCGAGCTCTGCTGGATTGTCGTACAGCGCCGGCGCCAACAGCGCTTGCGAATCATCTTGCGCCCATTCCAAGCGGCCCATTGCCGACAACTTCTCGGCGAGCTGCCCATGCAACGCGTCTAGGTGCGCCACGTCTGCGCCAGCGTAGGCGCGTTCGCTGGCATCTAACGGACGTCGACTCCAGTCGGTGCGGGTCTTGGACTTATCGAGTTCGACCCCGATGAGTTCGCGAACCAGCGCCGCATAACCTATTTGCGGCGCAAAACCTGCTAACGCCGCCATGATTTGCGTGTCGCGAACGGTCGTTGGCAAGCGCTTGGCGGTTTGCCCGATGATCTCGAGATCCTGTCGCGCCGCGTGCAAGATCAAGGTGTTCTGATCGAGCGCTTGCCACAGCAATTCAAGATCGTCGAACGCCAGTGGATCAATCAGGAAGATTTCATCGTGGGTCGCGATCTGGATCAGGCACAGGCGCGCAAAGAACGTTCGCTCGCGAACAAACTCGGTATCAACCCCGAGTTGTTGGCAGGCTGCAATCGCCGCACAGGCCGTCGATAAGTTTTGTGTCGAGTCGATGTACTGCAAGCGACTCAACGGCCTTGGCGATGACGTATCATGCGATGAGAGTAACACGCTGCGTGCAAGCCACCGGCGTGTTCACGCAAGGTTTCGCATGGGTCAAATCTTAAACATAGCGGTTCAGCTCGTGTTGTTTCGCGGGACGCCCGCCTCGTTGCCGGCATCGTCGCAACTGTTGCTGCGCGTCATTGCCGTTTATTTGATTCTGTCGACGGTCGTCGTTACGGCGCTGTACGGCGGTCCGCTCTCACTGTTGTCCTCGATTATGGTGAGCGGCGTGGTCTATGGCGGGCTGGCGCTGTTACTCATCGTCAATAATCGCCAGGAGCGGCTTACGCAAGCCATGATTGCGCTGCTGGTTGTCGATATCTTGATTAGCCTCCTGCAGTTTCCGGTGTTGCTCGTGCTGCAACCCTACAGCGGTGCCTCGGCCTGGGCGTGGCTTGGTTTTTTGCTCTGGTTGCTGGGCGTGCATAGCCGTATCGTCGGGGCCGCGCTCGACTGGAATCCAGCGCTCGCCGGCGTATTTGTTCTGCTGATCACCGCAACGGGCCTGTACGTTGGATTAGCGCTGTTGCCGCCGCCGCCGGATACGGCGTCGTTAGCCCCCGATAGCGTGTTTGCATTCGGCTGAGAGACAGCGCCGTGCATCTGCATATTCTCGGTATTTGCGGAACGTTCATGGGTGGCGTGGCGGCTCTGGCACGGGCCGCCGGACACAGGGTCACCGGGTCGGACGACAATGTGTACCCGCCGATGAGCACCCAGCTGGCCGATCTCGGCATAGCCGTGACCCCGAGCGACGACCTAACGCCGTTGGACGCCGACCCGGATATCGTCGTGGTCGGCAACGTCATGCGCCGCGGTCACGCGTTGATTGAGGCGATGCTCGATCGCGATATCGCCTATTCGTCCGGCCCACAGTGGATGGCCGAGAACGTGTTGGGTGGTCGTCGCGTGATCGCTTGCGCCGGGACGCACGGCAAGACCACAACGGCGAGCCTTGCGACCAGTTTGTTGCGAAACCTCGGCGAAGACCCGGGCTTTCTGATCGGCGGTGTTGCGCCAGAGCTCGGTGTGTCGGCGCATCTGGGTTCGTCACCGACGTTTGTCATCGAGGCGGACGAGTACGACACCGCGTTCTTCGACAAACGCGCCAAGTTCGTGCATTACCGTCCTGAGGTGGCAATCCTCGGCAATCTCGAATTCGATCACGCCGACATCTATCCAGACCTCGCCGCGATCGCGAGGCAAATGCATCACTTCGTGCGCACCGTGCCGGGTCGCGGCCGCTTGGTCATCAACCAATCGTCAGCCGCGCTTGCCGACGTACTTGCAATGGGCGCGTGGACACCGGTGACCACGTTCGGCACCGAGCCAGGCGCTTGCGATGTCGCCGTCGTTCGAGAACGCATAAACACGGTCAGCGTTCACGTCGACGGCCAACGAGTCGCCGATGTTGCCTTTGAACTACTCGGTCAACACAACCTCGAAAACGCTGCCGCGGCAATCGCGGCCATAACATCGATGGGGTTCGAGCCGGCAGCGGTTGCGACGGGGCTTGCCGAGTTTCGCGGCGTCAAACGTCGTCTGGAGCCGCTGCTGGAGCTCGATGACATCACGCTCTTTGATGATTTCGCACATCACCCGACAGCGATTCGACGCACGCTGGCTGGCCTCGCAGCGGCTTGGCCCGGGCGGCGCGTGATCGTAGCGCTGGAGCCACGCTCAAACACAATGCGCAGTGGCGTTCACGGCCGTGCCCTCGGGGACTCGCTCAAGGGCGCCGACCACGTACTCGTGGCGCGCCCGCCGCGTGCGGAGTTCGACCTGAGTGCGGCGCTCGCACCGGTTGCCGATACTTGCGATATTCTTGACGACTACGACGCGCTGCGGTCGCGACTGCTGGCGCTGGTGCGACCCAAAGACATTGTCGTGTTAATGAGTAACGGCGGCTTTGGCGATTTACGTCAACGCTTGCCCCAGGATCTGGCCCGCCAATTTCAAGGACATTGATCGCTTGACCGATCCCACCGACACAACGCTGCCGCTTTTTCCGTTGCGGACCGTACTGTTTCCGGAAGGGCCGCTGCCGCTACGTGTGTTCGAGCCGCGCTATCTCGATATGGTCAGCCGCTGCATGCGTGAGTCGTCTGGCTTCGGCGTCGTCATGATCGAGCAGGGCAACGAGACGGGAGCCGCGAGTTTCGCCCGCATTGGCACCGTCGCGAAGATTGTCGACTGGTACCAAGGCAGCGACGGCATCCTCGGAATCACGGCGATCGGTGAACAACGGTTTTCGGTGACTCAACACGGCGTGCAGAACGACGGACTCAATACGGCCAGCGTCGAGCTGCTGGGCGAGCCGCCGAGTTTGCCCCTGCCGAGCGGCTATTCGCATCTGGCCGAAATTCTAAAGAGCGTGTTGGACGATTTCGGTCGCCTTTATGCCGATAGCGAAAAGCGCTACGACGATGCGGCGTGGGTGTCGTATCGCTTGGCCGAGATCCTGCCAATCTCGGCGGAAGACAAACAGCGCTGTCTCGAGGCGGAATCCACCGAAGTCAGGCTCGGCATGGTCGGCGAACTGGTGCAGTCGATTCGCCCGGGTCCGTGATTCCCGGGCTGTTATGCAGGAACGCGGTACGCCTGGTCTTTTCGGTTTACGTGGTGTGCGTATCGTCCACATCGATCAGTTCTGGTTGGAGTTGGAACGTCTCGATCACAGCGTCTTCGACGCCATCGACGACGACTATGGTGTCGACATCGACCTCATGCTCGCTGTGTCGGACTGCTTAGAGCCACATCTTGGCGACGCCGACGAATCGACCGGCTGGTGGCAGAACGATCAGTATTACGGTAACGGAATTCGCTCGTTGAGTATCAACGAGCCAGACTTCGATCCACGCTATCTCAATGCGTTGCAAGCGCTGCTAAAAGGCCGATTCGCTCCGCGCATTATTGTCGTCCATATGTACGAGGACATATACGCCGACGATTGTCCGGACGAGCCCAAGGGTGCTGTTGCGTTGTTCTCCGACAGCACGCTGATCACGAATGTGCTCGCGAAAAAACTCGCGCTGGTCACGAGCGTTCCCTAACGCCCCAACTCTGCAAACGCGTCGGCAGCCGCCGCTAGCGTCGCGTCGATGTCTGCGTCGGTATGTCGGGTCGATACAAAGCCTGCCTCGAACGCCGACGGTGCCAGGTAGACACCGCGATCGAGCATTAAGTGAAAAAATCGCTTGAACGCTTCGGTGTCCGCGCCGGCAACGTCGTCAAAGGTCTTCGGTGGAGTCTCACGACCAAATACGAAGCCAAACATGCCACCGAGCGAGGTAGTCGCAAGCGCGATGCCGGCGGCGTCCGCCGCCTCGGCCATGCCGCGAACGAAGCGTTCGGTCGTTGCGCTCAGACGGTCATAAAGCCCTGGCTCGTCGAGGCCGTCTAGCGTCGCGAGTCCGGCAGCCATCGCCAGCGGATTGCCGGACAGCGTGCCGGCTTGATAGACCGGTCCCAGTGGCGCGATGTGGTGCATGATGTCGCGGCGGCCACCGAACGCCGCAGCTGGCATGCCGCCGCCGATGATTTTGCCGAGTGTCGTCAGGTCGGGCTCGATCTCGAAATGCGCTTGCGCACCACCTTTGGCAACGCGAAAACCGGTCATGACCTCGTCAAAGATCAGCACCGTGCCATGTTTGGTGCAACGTGCGCGCAGCGTTTCGAGAAATGCACGATCGGGCATCACAAAGTTCATGTTGCCGGCAATCGGCTCGACGATAATGCAGGCAATCTGATCGCCGCGTTCCTCGAAAACAGCGTCGACCGCTGCCGCATCGTTGTATTCGAGTGTGATGGTGTGAGCTGCCAGCGCAGCCGGCACGCCGGGCGAGCTCGGCACGCCAAGCGTGAGCGCACCGGATCCGGCTTTGATCAACAGCGAGTCTGAATGACCGTGGTAGCAGCCGTTGAACTTGATAATGTCTTCACGTCCCGTGAAGCCACGCGCCAGCCGAATGGCGCTCATTGTCGCTTCGGTGCCCGACGAGACCATCCGCACCAGTTCGATCGATGGCACAAATTCGCAAATGCGTTTTGCCAGTTTGGTTTCGAGCGCGCACGGTGCGCCGAACGAGAGTCCGTCGCGCGCCGTGGCGGCAACCGCATTGACGACCGCTGGGTTTGCATGTCCCAGGATCATCGGGCCCCACGAGCCGACGTAGTCGATCAGATCGCGACCGTCTTCGGTGTGCACGTGAGCCCCGGCTGCGCTCTTGAAAAACAGCGGCTCGCCGCCGACCCCGTTGAACGCCCGAACGGGTGAATTCACGCCGCCGGGAATGTACTGCTTTGCTTGGTCGAACAGGTTCATGGTTACCTTTTGTGCCTCCGCGGCGCGCCGATTATCACACAGCCCGGGCCGCGTTCGCGCGCGGCTGGGGCGAGCGGTATGATCGATGTCGCGTGATGTTCAGCTTGGTCGGTGCGCTTAGCAATGAAGTCTTACATGTGCCTAATTTGTGGCTACGTCTACGACGAGGAACAGGGCGATCCTGAATCCGGCATCGCGCCCGGCACGCGCTGGGATGACGTACCGCTGTCCTGGCGGTGCCCAGATTGCGGCGCCGGCAAAGAAGACTTCGAGATGGTCGAGATTTAGGGCGATCGTGGTGATCAGCTAGGGTCGAATACCTTTTGTAGCCGGTAGCCGCGCGCTTCGAGCGCTGCCAACAAACTGTCCGGCCCCACCAGATGCAGCGCACCGACGACAATCAGCAACCGATCACCGCGTTTGGCGAGATGCTCGATGCGGTCGACCCAATCGCGGTTGCGCTCGACGAGCAATCGATCGTGTAACTCGGGCAGCTCTTGCAGTTCTTCGTAGAGTTCCGCCTCGAAGTAGGCGAGATCGGCATTGCGCCAAGCGCTTACCAGCGTGCGCATCTCGCCATCGAGTTCGTCCGCTTCGCGCAAGGTCTTGCCCAGCAGCTCGCGCTGCGCGTCGAGACTCAGCGAGTCGAAATAGCGCAATTGCTGCGACAGTGTTTCGAGGCCGATCACGGGTTTGGCGTCGCGCGCTGCCCATTGACCGAGCACGGCCTCAACGCCGTGCGTGCCGTCGTAGCCGAGGCCACGCAGTAGCTGCTGCGACACGAGCATGGCGGCGTGCCAAGGCTCGCTGTACCGCAATCGGTCGAGACTGACACCGGCGGTTTCCGCGTCGGCGACGATTTCCGGCCAGTGCTCTGGCCCGACCAGGTCGGCAAGCTGCCGACCGTCCGGCGAGCGAGAAATAACGCTGATCAAAGCGCGCACTGCGGTAGGTTCGAGTGCGCCGACATCCAGCTCAAAAACTAGGGTGCTGGCATTGGCGTACGCCGCCCGAATGGTGGCGTTGGCGTCGACTTCACCCGCTTCGAGTACGTGAACCGAGCCCAACAGGTAAAAGGATTCGTCACCGCGCTCCGCGCGCCACAGCGGCGCTGCGTCAGCCGCTGTCAGCGTCGCAAGAACGCCAAGAAAGCCGGCCGCAAGGCACCGCATCGCGGTACCTGCGGCCGCACGCTGCGCGCTAGTAGCGGTACAGCTCGGCTTTGTACGGTCCGTCTTTCGCAACGCCAATGTACTCCGCCTGTTCGTCGCTGAGTTCGGTCAGCCGTGCACCGATTTTGTCGAGATGCAGGCGGGCCACTTTTTCATCGAGATGTTTCGGCAGCACAAACACTTGGTTTTGGTACTGCTCGGCGTTTTGCCAAAGTTCAATTTGTGCAAGCACCTGATTGGTGAACGAATTGGACATGACGAAGCTCGGGTGGCCCGTCGCGCAGCCCAGATTCACCAGGCGCCCTTCGGCCAGCAGGATCAGTCGATGCCCGTCCGGGAAGATCACATGATCGACTTGCGGTTTGATGTTCTCCCATTCGTATTTGCGCAGGTGAGCGACATCAATTTCGTTATCGAAGTGACCGATGTTGCAAACGATCGCGTTGTGCTTCATGCGCTCGAGCAATTCACCGTCGATGACATTGAGGTTGCCGGTTGCCGTAACAAAAATGTCCGCTGATTCGACGAGGTCTTCGATACGAACGACCGGGTAGCCTTCCATCGCAGCTTGCAGCGCGCAGATCGGGTCGATTTCGGTGACGTGCACGATCGCGCCGAGGCCACGCAGGCTTTGAGCTGAGCCTTTGCCGACATCGCCAAATCCGCAAACGACGGCGACCTTGCCGGCGACCATCACGTCGGTCGCACGCTTGATGGCATCGACCAGCGATTCGCGGCAGCCGTACAGATTGTCAAATTTCGATTTGGTAACCGAATCATTGACGTTGATGGCCGGACATGCGAGCGAGCCATCGCGGGCCATTTCATAGAGCCGTTTAACGCCGGTCGTCGTCTCTTCCGAAATGCCGCGGATGTCTTTCATCAGCTCCGGATACTTGTCATGCATGAGCTGAGTGAGATCGCCGCCGTCGTCGAGGATCATGTTCGGGGTCCAACCGTCCGGGCCGTGGATGGTCTGCTCGACGCACCACCAGTACTCCTCTTCGGTTTCGCCTTTCCATGCAAACACCGGTATTCCGGCAGCAGCAATGGCGGCGGCGGCATGATCCTGCGTCGAGAAGATGTTGCACGACGACCAGCGCACATCGGCGCCAAGCGCCTGCAGCGATTCGATCAGGACGGCCGTTTGTATGGTCATATGCAGACAACCGGCAATACGTGCGCCCTTTAGCGGCTGCTCGGCGGCGTATTCGTCGCGAACCGCGACCAGACCCGGCATTTCGGTCTCGGCAATGGCGATTTCCTTGCGGCCGAAATCGGCCAACGCGATATCCGCGACCTTGTAGTCCTGGTCCGGCAGCGATACAGCTTGCGTGCTCATTTGGTGTCTCCGAAAAACGTTGGCGAAATTAGGCGGCGTCGCGGAGTGCGTCGGCGCGGTCGATGTGTTCCCAAGTGAAGTTGCCGTCGTTGCGTCCGAAGTGGCCGTAGGCGGCGGTGGAGCGGTAGATCGGGCGAACAAGATCCAGCATTGTCAGTATCCCATAGGGTCTGAGATCGAATTGGCCGCGTACCATTTCTGTCAACCGATTTTCGTCGACTTTGCCGGTACCGAAAGTATTTACGCTAATCGACGTTGGCTCGGCGACGCCGATGGCGTACGAAACCTGGAGCTCGCAGCGATCCGCAAGGCCTGCCGCCACGATATTCTTGGCGACGTAGCGCGCCGCGTAGGCGGCTGATCGGTCGACTTTCGACGGGTCTTTGCCGGAGAACGCACCGCCGCCGTGGCGCGCGGCGCCCCCATACGTGTCGACGATGATCTTGCGACCCGTCAATCCACAGTCACCCATTGGTCCGCCGATCTCGAAGCGGCCCGTCGGGTTGATGTGGTACGCGGTATTTTTGTCGAGCCATTTTGCCGGCAGAACCGGTTTGATGATCTCTTCCATGACCGCCTCCTGCAGATCAGCAGTGCTGATTTCAGGCGCGTGCTGCGTCGACAGCACAACGGCGTCGATGCCAACCGGCTGGGCGTCGACATAGCGAAGCGTGACCTGGCTTTTTGCGTCTGGGCGCAACCACGGCAGCGTGCCGTTCTTGCGCACTTCAGCCTGTCGCGCAACCAAGCGGTGCGAATAGGTGATCGCCGCTGGCATCAGTACGTCGGTTTCGTTCGTGGCATAACCGAACATCAGCCCCTGATCGCCTGCGCCCTGTTCTTCCGGACTACGGCGATCGACGCCCGCAGCGATGTCGACCGATTGTTTGCCAATGGCGTTTAGAACGGCGCACGAAGCACCGTCGAAACCCTTGTCCGAGCTGTCGTAGCCGATATCGAGCACGACCTGGCGGACCAACTCCTCGATGTCAATCCAGGCGCGCGTTGTGATTTCGCCTGCGACGATGACAACACCCGTTTTGACCAGCGTCTCGCAAGCCACGCGCGCTTCACTGTCCGACTCGAGAATGGCGTCGAGGATCGCATCGGAAATTTGATCGGCAATCTTGTCGGGATGGCCTTCGGAAACGGATTCGGAGGTAAACAGGGAATACGTGGACATATGGCTGGGTGCTCTTGTCGGCCAGGTGTGCCGCTCGCGGCGGTTACAAAGCCGGGTAGTATAGCGGCGCAGGGCGATGAATACGCAAATACGCTGCTTGCCGCGCCCCAGCCAATCAGGCGAGAATGCGCGGCATCGCATCGCCAGCCCAACTCCATGTCTAACGATAAAAAGAAGTCGTCCGAAGCGACCGTGTTGCCACGCCGCGAACTCGCCAACGCAATCCGTGCACTGTCGATGGACGCCGTGCAGGCCGCCAACTCCGGGCATCCTGGCATGCCGCTCGGCATGGCCGACATCGCCGAGGTGCTGTGGAACGATTTCCTCAAACACAACCCCGGCAACCCCGAGTGGATCGATCGCGACCGCTTCGTGCTGTCGAACGGGCACGGCTCGATGCTCTTGTACTCGGTGCTGCATCTCACCGGATACCCGCTGAGCCTCGACGAGATCCGCGCGTTTCGCCAGCTTGGCTCGCGGACCGCCGGACACCCCGAGCACGAGCCCGAGATTGGCATCGAGACGACCACCGGTCCGCTCGGCCAGGGGCTTGCGAACGGTGTCGGGATGGCGCTTGCCGAGAAGCTGTTGGCAGCAGAATTCAATACGCCCGACCACAACGTCGTCGACCATCACACCTACGTGTTTTTGGGCGATGGCTGCCTGATGGAAGGCATTTCTCACGAGGCTTGCTCGCTTGCCGGCACGCTGGGACTCGGCAAGCTGATTTGTCTATACGACGACAACGGCATCTCGATCGACGGTGAGGTCAGCGGCTGGTTTACCGATGACACCCCGGCACGCTTCGAGAGCTATGGCTGGCACGTCGTTGGCAACGTGGACGGCCACGACAGCGAGGCTGTACGCGACGCAATCGAGACAGCGCGCTCGGTCGATGACCGGCCTAGCCTAATCGCGTGCAAAACGGTCATTGGTTTCGGCTCGCCCGGCAAGGCCGGCTCGGCTTCGTCGCACGGCTCGCCGTTGGGCGACGAGGAAATCTCCAAAACACGCGAGCAGTTGGGTTGGTCGCATCCGCCGTTCGAGATTCCGGATGCGATTTACACGGGCTGGAATGCATCCGCCAAAGGCGAGCGTCTGGAGTCAGCCTGGCAACAGCGTTTTGATGCGTACGCAAGCGAATTTCCAGATCGGGCCGCCGAGCTGCAACGCCGCATGGCTGGCGAGCTCAGCGCTGACTTCGCTGCCGCTGCCGACGTCGCCGTGGCTGCGGCCAGCGAGGCCGCCGAATCGCCGGCAACGCGCAAAGCATCGCTGCTCGCGTTGAACGCATTAGCACCGTCACTGCCGGAGCTGCTCGGTGGCTCGGCCGACCTAACCGGCTCCAACCTAACCCGTCATGCCGGTGCGAAAACGATCAGCGCGGACGCGCCGAAAGGCAATTACATCTATTACGGTGTGCGCGAGTTCGGCATGGGCGCAGTCTGCAACGGTATTGCGCTGCACGGCGGTTTCATTCCGTACAGCGGCACGTTTCTGACGTTTTCTGATTACTCGCGAAACTCGCTGCGCATGGCTGCGCTGATGGGTATTCGCAACGTCTTTGTGTTCACGCACGATTCAATCGGTCTCGGCGAGGACGGCCCGACACATCAGCCGATCGAGCATGTTTCGAGTCTCCGGCTGATACCGAACATGGACGTTTGGCGTCCCTGCGATACCGTTGAGACGCTGGTCGCGTGGCGCGAAGCGATCGTGAAGCAAACTGGGCCATCATCGCTGGTGTTTACTCGCCAGAGTCTTGCATTCCAGCCGCGTGACGCCGCGCAGATTGCCGCGATTCGCCGCGGTGCCTACGTGCTGCGTGACTGCGACGGCCAACCCGACGTCATCTTGATCGCGACCGGCTCGGAGATCGCGATATGCATGACCGCCGCTGAGCAGCTGGCCGCAGAGGGTGTCGCGGTTCGAGTCGTCTCCATGCCTTGCAGCGATCGCTTTGCCGCCGAGAGCCAGAGCTACCGCGACAGCGTACTGCCGCCCGCGACGGAGCGTCGTCTCGCCGTCGAGGCCGGCGCGACCGAGCTATGGTATCGCTGGGTGGGCAGTGCTGGCCGCGTCATCGGCCTCGATCACTATGGCGAGTCGGCACCAGCCGGCGAGCTGTTTGCGAAATACGGATTTTCCGCCGACAACGTCGCGGCGGTTGCCCGCGAGATGCTGGCCTGACAGCAACCCGCGACCGCTTTACTCATTCGTTCAAACCACTGCTGCGGGCCGTGTTTAGCGCAGCAATTGGAACCCACGGCAGGAGAGCGTCATGACCCTAAAAATTGGTATCAACGGCTACGGCCGCATCGGCCGCAACGTGCTGCGTGCCGTTTATGAGAGTAATCGTCGCGATGAGATTCAGGTCGTCGGCGTCAACGACCTTGGCGATGCTGAAACCAACGCTTATTTGACTCGCTACGACACGGCGCACGGCCCGTTTCCGGGCGAGGTCGCGGTCGACGGCAACGACATGGTGGTCAACGGCGATCGGGTTCGCGTTACGGCTGAGCGTGACCCCGGGAAACTCCCGTGGGCGGAGCTCGGTGCCGAAGTCGTCGTCGAATGTACCGGTGTGTTCCGTACCAAAGAGTCGGCATCGGCGCATTTGACGGCCGGCGCACGCAAGGTCGTCATCTCGGCACCTGCCGGTACCAACGTCGATGCGACCATCGTTTACGGGGTCAACCACGAGTCTTTGGGTCCGGATGATGTCGTCATTTCAAACGCCTCATGCACGACCAACTGCTTGGCGCCGCTGGTCAAGCCGCTGCACGATGCGATCGGGGTCGAGCACGGCCTAATGACGACGGTGCACGCTTACACCAACGATCAGGTGCTGACCGACGTCTACCACAAGGATTTGCGCCGGGCGCGATCGGCAACGATGTCGATGATACCGACCAAAACCGGTGCGGCGGCAGCTGTTGGACTGGTGTTACCCGAATTGGCTGGCAAACTCGACGGTTACGCGGTCCGCGTGCCGACGATCAACGTTTCGATGGTCGATCTTGTATTCCGAGCTTCGCGCGAGACGAGCGTCGAAGAGATCAATGACATTTTGCGTGCCGCCAGCGAAGGACCGCTCAAAGGCATCCTTGCCTATAGCGATGGTCCGCTGGTGTCGATCGATTTCAACCATGACCCGGCCTCGTCGACCTACGACGCGACGCTGACCAAAGTCATGCAGGGCACCATGGTCAAGGCGTGTGCGTGGTACGACAACGAGTGGGGCTTCTCCAATCGAATGCTAGACACGTCGTTGGCGCTCGCCAAAGTCTAAGCGCAAGCCTCGCGTAGCCACTGCCCATGAACGTCATCGATATGCGCGAGCTTGATCTCACCGGTAAGCGCGTGCTGTTGCGCGAGGATCTCAATGTTCCGATCGACGACGGCGTCATTCGATCGGACACGCGAATCGTCGCGGCGTTGAGCGGCATCCGTTTGGCGCTCGATAAGGGTGCTGCGGTGCTCGTCGCGTCGCACCTCGGTAGACCGAAAGAAGGCGAGCGCGACCCGGCGCTGTCGTTGGCGCCCGTTGCGGCGCGACTCGGTGAGTTGCTCGGTCGACCGGTTCGCCTCGTGGACGCATGGCGCGATAACGACGTAAGCGTTGCGCCAGGAGAGGTGGCGCTGCTCGAGAACGTCCGTTTCGAGGTCGGTGAGAAAGCCTGCGATGAGGGCCTGTCGCGACGACTCGGCGAGCTTTGTGACGTATTCGTGATGGACGCGTTCGGCACCGCCCATCGCGCCCAGGCGAGCACGGTCGGCGTCGCGCGATTTGCGCCGATCGCCGCGGCCGGTCCGCTGCTCGTCGCTGAACTGGACGCGCTGCACCAAGCATTGGCTGGGCCGGCTCGGCCGCTGATCGCTATCGTCGGCGGCTCCAAGGTCTCAACCAAGCTCAGCGTTCTAGAAGCCCTCGTCGCGAAAGTCGACACACTGATTGTCGGCGGTGGCATTGCGAATACTTTTCTTGCGGCCGAGGGTCACCCGATAGGACAGTCACTGCACGAGCCGGATATGCGCGATCTCGCCAATAGGCTGAGCCAGCAAAGCGCTGCCGAAATACCGATTCCGACAGACGTCGTTGTCGCGCCGTCGTTCAGTCCAGACGCGCCAGCGACGGTCCGTGCGGTCGATGAAGTTGGCGAAGACGAGATGATTCTCGATATTGGCCCGGCTACGGCAGAACGGCTGGCGAGTCAACTGCGCGAGGCCGGTACGATCATCTGGAACGGTCCGGTAGGTGTTTTCGAGTTCGCGGCCTTCGGCAATGGCACGCGCGCTATCGCGGAGGCGATCGCCCAGTCGACGGCGTTCTCGATCGCCGGCGGCGGCGACACGCTCGCCGCGATCGAAAAATTCGGCGTGAGCAGCGATATTTCGTACATCTCGACGGGCGGCGGTGCGTTTCTCGAGTTCGTCGAGGGTAAGGCGCTTCCGGCGGTCGTCGCCCTCGAACAACGCGCTGCAAATTAGCTCGCTCGCACGGTCGCAATCGTTCGACAAAGCGACTACGCTACCGGCGACCGCCGACGGCTGACATTGCGCGTTCGACGGCACTCCTTTCGAACTTGTGACGGAAACCGCCGATGCCGCGTCGGACAAAAATCGTTGCCACGCTAGGACCAGCCTGCGACGACCCCAACGTATTGAGTGCGATGGTCGCCGAGGGACTGGATGTCGTTCGGCTCAACTTCTCGCACGGCAAGCACGAAGAAATGCGTCGTCGTGTTGCCACAGTCCGCGAAATCGCGGCGCAACAAGGCCGCTACGTCGGTGTTCTGGCCGACCTGCAGGGCCCAAAGATTCGTATCGCATCGTTCCGTGATGGCGAGGTGACGCTACGCGAGGGTCAGGATTTCGCCATCGACGCGACACTCGGTGACGACGACGGCGACGAAACGATCGTCGGTACCGCCTACGAGAATCTGCATCGCGACGTCGCCGCGGGCGACATGCTGCTGCTGAACGATGGCCAGCTGCGGGTCAAGGTCGCAAGCGTTGACGGCACCCGAGTTAACACGGTCGTCGAGATTGGCGGTCGACTGTCTAATAAGAAGGGCATCAACCTGCAGGGTGGTGGGTTGTCTGCGCCCGCCCTGACGGACAAAGATCGCGACGACATTCGGCTTGCTGCTGAGCTCGATGCGGATTATGTCGCGGTGTCTTTTGTGCGCAGTGCGTCCGACATCGACGAGGCTCGGTCGTTGTTGCGCGATGCCGGCGGCGAAGGTCGGATCGTCGCGAAAATAGAACGCACCGAAGCCGTCCAGAACATCGATGAGATCATTCGGGTCACTGACGTCATCATGGTCGCGCGCGGCGATCTCGGCGTTGAAGTCGGTTATGCCGAGCTTACTGGCCTGCAAAAACGACTGATCAATCGAACGCGTCGCGCCAACAAGATCACCATCACGGCCACCCAAATGATGGAGTCGATGATCCACAGCGCCATTCCGACGCGCGCCGAAGTGTCCGATGTCGCCAACGCCGTTATCGACGGCACCGATGCGGTGATGTTGTCCGCCGAAACGGCCATCGGATCGCACCCGGTTGAAGTGATCAAGGCAATGTCGGCCGTTTGTCAGGGCGCAGAGAAATATCACAAGCACCATCGCCGCACCAATCATCGCGTCGACGACACGTTTACCTACGTTGACGAGGCGATCGCTATGGCCGTGATGTACACGGCCAACCACATGGACGTCAAAGCGATCATCGCAATGACCGAGTCCGGTTCGACGGCGCTGTGGATGTCACGTATTCGCTCGGACATTCCGATATTCGCATTCACTCGCCATGAGGCGACCCGGCGGCGCGTGACGCTGTATCGGGGCGTCTACCCGGTGTCGTTCGACATTACGCATACCGAGTCGCAGCGGCTGTATGCTGACGTATTCGATCGGCTGTTGGACCTTGGCTTCGTCGAGGAAGGCGAGCTCGTCATATTCACGAAAGGCGATCTCACCGGTGTCTCCGGCGGCACCAATGCCATGAAGATTCTGCGGGTCGCGCGTCTCAACTGACATGCCGCGCTGCGGCAAATCCGCTACCATCGGTAGCCTTGCTCGCAGTGGAACCCCTCTCTATGTCCGGCAGAAAGTTCGACGGAACCGACCGGTACGTCGCGACCGATGATTTGAAAATGGCCGTCAATGCGGCCGTAACGCTGCAGCGACCCATTTTGGTCAAAGGCGAGCCCGGTACCGGTAAAACCATGCTGGCGCGGGAGGTTGCCGACGCGCTAGACATGCCGTTCTACGAGTGGCACATCAAATCGACCACCAAGGCACGCCAGGGCCTCTACGAGTACGACGCCGTGGCGCGGCTGCGCGATTCCCAGCTCGGCGACGATCGGGTTGGCGACATCGCCAATTACATCAAACGCGGCAAGCTGTGGGAGGCGTTCGCGTCTGACCACCAGCCGGTGCTGTTGATCGACGAGATCGACAAAGCCGACATCGAGTTCCCAAACGATTTGTTGCACGAACTAGATCGGATGGAGTTTTTCGTTTACGAAACCGGCGAGACGGTAGCGGCCAAACACCGCCCGGTCATCATCATTACGAGCAACAACGAAAAAGACCTACCGGATGCGTTTTTGCGCCGCTGTTTCTTTCACTTCATCCGTTTCCCGGATCGCGACACAATGACCGAGATTGTCAACGTGCACTACCCAGATCTGAAAAAAGATCTGTTACGCGACGCATTGAATCGTTTTTACGAGATCCGCGACGTCAAGGGATTGAAAAAGAAACCATCGACCTCCGAGTTGCTCGATTGGATCAAGCTGCTGTTGGCCGAGGACGTACCGCCCGAAGTGTTGCGTGCCAAAGACCGCAAGGCCATACCGCCACTTTACGGTGCGCTCTTGAAAAACGAACAGGACGTGCATCTGTTCGAGCAGCTGGTGTTCATGAGTCGCAGCAACCGCCAGTAGCAGCATGCTGATTCCATTCTTCAGCCTGTTGCGCGATGCTGGCCTGAAGACATCGATTACCGAGCTGCTGACGTTGCTCGAGGCGCTGTCACGCGGGATCGCCGATACCAGCGTCGAGCGCTTCTACTTTCTCGCCCGCTCGGCCCTGGTCAAAGACGAATCGCATTTTGACCGGTTCGATCAGGTGTTCACGGCGTACTTCAAGGGCATCGAGTCGTTGTTGCCGACTGGCGTGGACGAAGTGCCCGACGAATGGCTGCGCCAGCTCAACGAACTGAACCTCAGCGACGAGGATAAAGCGAAGATCGAAACCCTCGGCGGTTTCGAAGAGCTGATGGAAGCGCTACGTGAGCGCCTAGAAGAGCAACAGGATCGTCACGAAGGCGGCAGCAAATGGATCGGCACCGCGGGCACCTCGCCGTTCGGCAACAGCGGTTTTCATCCCGAAGGGGTTCGCATCGGTGGCAGCGGCGGCAATCGCCGCGCGACCAAGGTCTGGGAGCAACGCCAGTATCGCAACCTCGATGACAGCGTTGAGCTCGGAACACGCAACATCAAGTTAGCGTTGCGCAAACTGCGGCGCTTTGCGCGCGAGGGGGCAGCCGATCAGCTCGATCTTGCCAGCACCATCGAGGGCACTGCGCGCAACGGTGGGTTGCTGGATATTCGGATGCAGCCTGAGCGCCACAACGCCGTCAAAGTGTTGCTCTGTCTGGACGTCGGCGGATCGATGGACGATCACGTGCGGGTCTGCGAAGAGCTGTTCTCAGCGGCACGCAGTGAATTCAAGAACCTCGAGTATTTTTACTTTCACAATTTCGTCTACGAGAGCCTCTGGAAGGACAATCGCCGCCGCAACAACGAACGCATGGGCACCGTTGACATCGTTCGCACGTTCGGGCCCGACTACAAGTTGGTATTGGTCGGCGACGCAACAATGAGCCCGTACGAGATCGTGTATGCGGGCGGCAGTGTCGAGCACTGGAACGAGGAGCCGGGCAGTGTCTGGCTGAATCGATTGCTGCGGCACTTCGACAAAGCGGTCTGGATCAATCCGGAACCCATGCCGCGCTGGGAATACACACCGTCGATCAAGCTGACCCGAGAGTTGATGACCGACAGAATGTTTCCGCTCACGCTGGCTGGGCTCGACGACGCCATCAAGGCGCTGCGCTGAACGAGCCGATCCATTGAGCGATCTTGCGCACAAGCTCGCGCTCGTCCTGCCGGGCGGTGGCGCGCGCTGTGCGTTCCAGGTCGGCGTGTTGAAGGCGATTGCGGAATTGCTGCCTCGCACCGCACACAATCCGTTCCAGATATTGTCCGGTACGTCCGCTGGCGCCATCAATGCCACCGTGTTGGCCAGCAAAGCGCGTCGGCTGCGCTTTGCCGCCGGCGAACTCGAACGCGTGTGGGGCGGCTTTCGCGTCGATCAGGTGTTCTTATCGGATGCCTGGACGATGCTGAAAACCTCCGCGCACTGGACCGCCGCTATCATGACCGGCGGGCTAGGGCAGCGTAATCCACGCTCGTTACTGAATAACGCGCCACTGCGCGAGTTGCTGAGGCGCAATGTGCCCTTCGACAACATTCGTCGCAGCATCGACCGCGGCTACCTGGAAGCCGTTGCCGTTACTGCGGCGGGCTACAGCTCAGCGCGATCGGTGAGTTTCTATCAGGCCGCGCCACGGGCGCTGCCGTGGCAGCGAACCCGCCGGGTGGGTTTGCGGGTGCCGATCGGACTCGATCACCTGATGGCGAGCATCGCCGTACCGATGGTTTTTCCACCGCAGCAGATCGAGGGAGAATATTACGGCGACGGCGCTATGCGGCAAGCCACGCCGCTGTCGCCGGCGGTGCATCTCGGCGCCGATCGAATACTCGTTGTCGGTGTGCGCAATGAGATCGCCAGTCCGGCCGCCGATCCGGCTGCACCCGCCGAGTTTCCGTCGTTCGGACAGATCGCTGGGTACGTACTCGATACGCTGTTTCTTGATGGCCTGTATTCGGATTTAGAGCGGCTGTCGCGAATCAACGCACTGCTCGATTCGATCGAGCCCGAGCATCGCCACGGCGTCGCGGAACGTCTGCGACCGATCGACTGTATGGTAATCGTGCCGAGCCAAGATCTGCGAAGCCTTGCGGCGCGCCATGTGATGGAGTTGCCGCGACCGGTGCGTCTGTTGTTGCGCGGTGTCGGCGGGCGACACTTCGAAAGCAACCGCCTGCTCAGCTTTCTGTTATTTGAGTCGGGCTTCACCAAGGCGTTGATCGATCTTGGCTACAACGATGCCATGCGGGTTCGCGAACCGCTGCAGCGTTTTCTGAGTGGCGCAGCCGTACCGCGCCTGTTCGCGCCGCGCTGGCTCAGTCGCGACTTAACGTCGCTATAGCAAGAACAAGGCGCCGAGGCCGAGGAACACGCCATAGCCGACGACGTCAGTGATCGTCGTTAGCACGACCCCGCCACCGAGTGCTGGGTCCCAACCCAAGCGGCGCATCAGCAGCGGCAAGCTGTAGCCGGCGGTCGCTGCAACGATCATGTTGACCATCAATGCAGCGGCGACGATGGCACCGATCTCGGGGGTCTTGAACCAGGCCAGCGTCACGATTGACACGATTAACGCCCAAGCCATGCCATTGATCAGACCCACCGACAGTTCTTTTTTGAGCACACTGATGGCGTTCGAGGTTTCGATCTGGCCGAGCGCCAGTGCACGCGTGATGATGGTCAACGACTGCGTGCCGGCCACGCCGCCCATCGACGGAACGACGGGCATCAGAACCGCCAGCAGAACCACTTTGTCGATCGTGCTCTGAAACAGGCCTACCACCCAGGCAGCGAGAAATGCCGTTGCCAAATTGATGCCTAGCCACACGGCTCGACGGCGTGCACTGGTCAGTACCGGCGCGAAAAGGTCGTCTTCTTCGTCGAGGCCGGCCGCACTCATGATCGAGTGTTCGGCTTCCTCACGAATGACGTCGACCACGTCGTCGACGGTGATTCGACCGATCAGGCGACCGCCGGCGTCGACGACCGCCGCGGAAATCAGGTCGCGATCTTCGAACAGACGCGACACCTCGACGTCCGGCGTATCGACAGCAATGGCTGGCACGTCTTTGTCCATGATGTCGCTGACCGGCAATTCCGGGTCGCTGGTCAACAGACTCGAGAACCGGAGAATGCCCAGATAGCGCTCGTGACGGTCCACGACGAACACGCTATCGGTGCCTTCCGGAATCTCGCCTTGCATGCGTAAGTAGCGCAGGACGACTTCCAGCGGGACATCGGGACGGACCGAGATCGTGGTCGGATCCATCAAACCGCCGGCGCTGTCCTCGTCGTAGGCGAGCACGGCGCGCAGGCGTTCGCGATCGGCTTGATCGAGCGAGGTCAGAACCTCGCGCGTGACCGCTTCCGGCAGATCGATCAGCAGGTCGGCCAGATCGTCCAGATCCATGCCTTCGGCGGCGGCGACGAGTTCCGCATCGCCCATCCGTTCGATGACGCCGTTGCGAACTTCCTCGGCAAGCTCGACCAGAACCTCGCCGCTGTACTCGCTGTCCAGCAAATCCCAGACGATTTGCCGTTCGGCGAGCGGCAGCGATTCGAGCAGTCTGGCGATTTCTGACGGATGCAGACTGTCGAGCGTACGCCGGACGCGGCGCATCGCGCCGGTGTCTAGTGCGCCGCGCAGCGTCTGGAGCGTACTGGTTTTGGTCTGCCGCAGATCCATCCTGCTTTGCGCCTAGGTCGTCGTTGCCTGGCGGGAGTGTAGCGGTTGCAGGGAGAAACTTCTGCCACCCGGACGAGCGTGCAGCGCTAGCGAATGAAAGTCGCCCTAAGGAAGTTCGTTGTGGCGAACGTGCACCTGCGGGTGCTCGGCTTTTAGCGCGCGCGCGAGTTTTTCGACCATGTACACCGAGCGATGCTGACCGCCGGTGCAGCCGATGGCGATCGTCAAATAACTGCGGTTGAAACTCATGTAGCGGGGGATCCAGTTCGCCATGAATTCATGGATGTCGCGAAACATCGTCTGGACGATGTCATGGTTCTCCAAAAAATCGGCGACGCGCTGGTCTTTGCCGGTCAGATTGCGCAGGTGCGGCTCCCAGTACGGATTCGGCAGGCAGCGCAGATCGAAAACAAAATCCGAGTCGGCCGGGATGCCGTGTTTGAACCCGAACGATTCGATCAACAGCGACAGCGATCTCGCATGGCGATTGGCGACGCGGTTGGCAACGATGTCGCGCAGCTCGTAGATACTCGTATGACTGGTGTCGACGATGAGCTCGGCTAGATTCAACAGCGGCCGCAGCAATTCGCGCTCGTGCGCAATGGATTCGCGCAGGCTCAGCCCTTCCGCGCTCATCGGATGACGGCGACGGGTTTCCCGGTACCGTCTGAGCAAGACTTCCTCGTCCGTTTGCAGGTACAGGATGTCGCATTGATAGCCGCTCGCCCGCAGTTGCTGAATGAAGACCGGCAGCGCATCGAGTTCCTCTGGCGCATTGCGGGCGTCCAGACCGACCGCGATCTCGGTGACCGGACGACCCACGGTGCTTTGCGTCACGACTGGAATGACCGACGACAGCATGGCGGCCGGGATATTGTCCATGCAGTAGTAGTCGAGGTCCTCGAGCATATTGAGCGCGGCGCTCTTGCCGGAGCCGGACATGCCGGTGAGGATGATCAGACGCATACTCGTTCGAGTCCGGGTGCTAGCCGGACCGTGTGCCGCTGTGTACTGCCGGCAAATCGTCCGCGTCGGGCGGCTCGACCGTGTCGTCGTTGTCGTCGTCGTCGATTCTGTCGTTGTTGTCGGTTCCGGCGACGGCTGCATCGAAGAGTTCGCGGCTGGTGCGCGCGCTGCGCATGGCGGCGAGTCGATCGTCGTCGCTGAGCGTTGCGACCAGCGCACGGAAATCGCCGCTGTCGCCGTCGCGATAGTCTTCGGGGACGACCAGACCGAAAATCAGATCGACATCGATGTCTTCGACTTTTTCGAACTCGATGGCCGAGCTCAGCCGAATCAGACTAGCAGCGGGTTCCGACAGCCCGCTGACGCGCGCGTGCGGTATCGCGATGCCGTTGCCGAGTGCCGTGCACCCGAGCCGTTCGCGGTCGATGAGGTTCTCGAAGACATACGTCTCCGCGAGCGTATCGCGGCCGCGACAGATAAGTTTCGCGACCACTTCTATGGCGTGCTTCCGCGAACGTACTTCGACGTTGCAGAGAACGCTCTCTGGATTCAAGACGTTGATGAGTTTCATGGCGAATGCGTAGCCGCCACCTCGGCTGTTTTCAGCCGAGCAGTCCCTTGCACCCTTGCGGGTTGGTGGTCAGCTCATCGGGTTGCGTTTGTTAGCCTCGCGTGCGTGGTGATCGCAGAGTTTTTCTTTGTATTTGATTACCTGACGGTCAAGCTTATCGACAAGGCTGTCGATTGCGGCGTACATGTTGGGTTCGATTGAATCGGCAAATACGCTGCCGCCACTCAAGTTTACTGTTGCTTCAGCTTTGTGCTCAAGCTTCTGGACCGTAAGGATACAGTGAACATCGGTGACGTGGTCAAAGTGTCGCTCAATGCGGCCAAGTTTTGATTGAACATAGTTTCGTAACGAATCCGTTACGTCCAAATGATGGCCGGTCAGGTTGATCTGCATACGTTATCTCCTTGAATCTCAGGCGTTCGCTGCAGCTTGCGAACTTGGGCTACATTAGTCGGTAGTTGCTGATCCTCCTTGCGTACTGGCTGTTTGCAATCACCGAACTCGTCGATCGCTCGACGATGGAATGTTCATTGCTTCTCGGTATTTGGCAACAGTTCGACGCGCCACTTTCACGCCGTCCTGCTCGAGTAGTTTTGCGATTCGGCTGTCGGACAATGGCTTGGCTGGATTCTCCGCGCCAATCAACTTGCGAATCTTCGCGCGCACGGCCGTCGAGGACTGTTCGTCGCCGTCGACCGTCGACACGTGTGAAGAGAAAAAATATTTAAATTCGAGCACGCCGCGCGGCGTATGCATGTACTTGTTGTTGGTGACTCGCGAGATTGTCGACTCGTGCATTTCGATTGCTTCGGCGACATCGCGCAACACCATCGGCCGCATGTGTTCCTCGCCGTGCTCGAAGAACGCCATTTGTCGTTCGACGATACATCGCGCCACCTTCAGTACCGTGTCGTGGCGAATTTCCAGGCTGCGCACCAGCCATCGCGCTTCTTGCAGCTGGGCACGCAACGCGCCATGTGATGACTCGCCCCGTAGCATGTCTGCGTAACGCTGGTTGACGGTCAGTTTGGGGATGCCGGACGAGCTCACCTCGACCTGCCAGACGCCGTCGACTTTGCGCACGAACACATCGGGCACGACATATTCGGTACGACCGCTAGCGATGGCGAGCCCGGGCTTGGGATGACAGCTTCTCACGAGCGCGAGCGCGAGTTCGAGCTCGTCGTCTGAGACCTCGAGTTTGCGCCGCAATTCGGCGAAGCTTTTCTCGGCAACTAAGGAGAGAAACTCCTGCGCCATACGCCGGGCGGTGGCGAGGCCTGGTGTAGTCGGGTCGAGTTGCAACAGCTGCAATCCGATGCACTCGTCGAGCGCCCGCGCGCCAACGCCGGCGGGATCGAAACGTTGCACCTTCGACAGCGTTCGCTCGATTTCGTCAATGTCGAATCCGGCATCGCGATCCAGTTCATCGTGGATTTGCTCGAGTGTTGCGGTGAGATAACCCTCATCGTCGATCGAATCGATGATGGCCTCGCCGACGAGCGCTTCGCGGGGTGAGAAATTCTCGAGCTCGAGCTGCCACAAAAGATGATCGCGCAGCGTATCGCCCGATTCGTCGGCAAACTCGGCCATGGAAGGACCGTCGCTGCCGAACGAATCTTGCGTGCGCGTAGCTACATCGCGCCAACTGTCGTCGCCAGTGAGCGCCTGTACTTCAGCGGTGGTCTCGCCGTTGACCGGTGCGGCTTCAACCGGCTCCTCGAGCTCGAGCATGACGTTCTCTTCCAGCGCTTCCTGGATCTGTGCATTCAGATCCATCACCGGCAGCTGCAGCAGCCGAATGGCCTGCTGCAGCTGCGGCGTCATGGTGAGCTGCTGGCTGAGCTTGAGTTGGAGGGCCGGTCTCATCAAAACCGTAGGCGCTCGGGCATTCGAGCGGCACTTGCTGCGCCGCTACAGACGAAATCCTTCACCCAAATAGACTTCACGAACGTGTTGATTTTCCAGAATCTCGTTGGGAGGGCCTGAAGCAATTAGGCTCCCATCATTCAGTATATAGGCTCTGCCGCAAATACCCAGTGTTTCGCGCACACTATGGTCGGTGATCAAAACACCGATACCGCGGTCGCATAGGTGCCTGATGATGCGCTGGATATCGAGCACTGAGATCGGGTCAACGCCGGCGAAGGGCTCGTCAAGCAGCACAAATCGCGGGTTTGCGGCGAGCGCACGGGCAATTTCGACCCGGCGTCGTTCGCCGCCCGACAGGCTCATACCGAGACTCGTGCGCACGTGGCCGACGTGCAGCTCGTCGAGCAGCTCTTCCAGACTGCGCTCGCGATCGGCCCGCGACAGATCGCGGCGTGTCTCGAGGACCGCAAGGATGTTCTGCTCAACGGTCAGGCGACGAAATATTGACGCTTCCTGCGGCAGGTAGCCGAGTCCGAGTCGGGCGCGTCGGTGCATCGGCAGGTGGGTCAGGTCCTGGCCGTCGAGCATGATGCGGCCGCGATCCAGCGGCACGAGACCGACGATCATGTAAAAGGCGGTGGTCTTGCCTGCACCGTTGGGGCCGAGCAGTCCAATAACTTCACCGCTTTCGAGTTCGAGCGAGATGCCCTTGACCACTTCGCGAAACTTGTAGCGTTTCGCGATGTCTTGCACGCTGAGGATGCTCACGGTCGGTCGTCGTCGGTGTCGTCTTCAGCGTCTATCGCTTCCATCGTCTCCGTCGGCACGATGGTGATACGTACACGCTCATCGGTGTCGGGGTCGCCCTGAAAATTCACCCGCTTGCCGGTCAGGTCATAGAGCAGATCTGCGCCAGTGACTTCATTGTCGCCTTCAGCAATCCGTGCTTTGCCGACAAAGCGGATTACATATTCTGCCAAGTCGTATTCGAATTGTTCAGCTTCGGCATGCAGTGGCGGCTGATCGGGGCCGCGGCTGTCATCGAAAGTCGCCGGCGAGCCGTTGATGGTCGCATGCTGCAAAGCATGGTCACGGAAATACAGCTGTGCCGATTCGCTGACGATCGTCGCGGTCTCGATATCGATACGAACGTTACCCGTGAACTCCCACGTCGAATCGGCGAAGTCGAGCTTCGTGTCACTGCCAAGACGGGTAACACCGCGATCCGCCTCGATACCGATCGCGCCTTGGGTGATTCGTAGGCCGGCGAATTCGATGCGGTCTTTGCTGCGATCGAACACGCTGGAGTCGGCGTCCAACGAGATCGGCAGCTGCGCCGACGGCTGCTGGGCAACCGCCACGGTGCTGAGCAGCAGCGTAAGGAGCAACGCGCTACGGCAGAAACTTGCCGCTGACGTTGGAGCGAAACTCGATCCGGTCTTCATTTAGAAATGCTAGCATGCCGGTCGCGCTGATCGAGCGCTCACCGACGCGCAGCGTTACTCTAGCGTCGGTTGAGAGCTCGTAGCGCTGCGGATTTACCGTCAGCGATGTCGTCGTCAGCGATGTCGGCACGTCACCCGCGAGGTTGCGCGCTACGACGTCGCCAATAAGTTCTAGTCGGCTACCGTCACTCGCGAGCTCACCGCTCGTTGCCGACAGTCTCCACGGTATATCGACGTCGTCTCGATAAAGGAGTTCAACGTCGCCGAGTCGCACGATACTGCCTTCACGGTCCTCAGCGATCTCCCGGGCGTTCAACGCGTAAAGATAGTTGCCGTCGACGCCAAAACCTCTGACCTCGGCGCCCAGCATGTAGTAACCGCCGCTGATCAGCGCGTTGTCCACCGCCGGCGGGCTGTCGGGCTCGGGCTCATAGACAACAAAGTAGCTGCCGATGGCCGCAAGAATGAGCAGCGCATAACCGATTGCCGAACGCAGGTTCATGATTTCGCGGCGCCAGCCAACAGCCAGTCGCAGACCTCACGGACCGCCCCGCCGCCGCCGCTCGCGTTGGTGACAATGTCAGCGGCAGCGCGAACGTCGGCAACCGCGTTCGCGACGGCAATCGCCAGCCCAACGTGTTGCATTGATGCAAGATCGGGAATGTCGTCGCCGACAAACGCGCAGTGCTCCGGTGGAACACCGAGCATGTCGAGCATATCGATAAGGGCGGACAGCTTATCCCGGCAGCCCTGAATGACGTGGCGCACGCCCAACTCATTCATGCGCGCGGATACGGCGCCAGAACGACGGCCGGTAATGACGCCGACTTCTCGACCGGCCGCGAGCAATCGCCGAATGCCGTAGCCGTCCTGGGTATGAAAGGTTTTCGATTCACGGCCGTCTTCGTCGTACGTGAACCGCCCGTCGGTGAACACGCCGTCAACGTCGAACACGACAAGAACGATGCGCGCGCGATCGACACTCACGGCTACATCACTCCAGCGCGCAGCAAGTCATGCACATTGAGTGCGCCGATCAACCGATCGTCGTCGTCAACGACTAACACCGACGTTATTTTGTGGCTTTCGAGCATGCGCACGGCATCGACGGCGAGCGCATCGCGGCCCAAGGTCTTGCAGCCCGGTTTGACCAATGCGTTCATGGTCAGCTCGACGATGTCGCGGTGATGATCGAGCGCTCGACGCAAGTCACCGTCGGTGAAAATACCTACCACCCGCTGTTCGCCGTCGACGACGGCGGTCATGCCGAGGCCTTTCGAGGTCATTTGCATCAGTGCGTCGCGAAACGGTGTTTCGAGAGTACACATTGGCAACTCATCGCCAGTTCGCATGATGTCGCCAACCCGCAGTAACAGGCGTTTACCCAGCGTCCCGCCGGGATGCGACAGCGCGAAGTCCTCGCGCGTGAAGCCCCGGGCTTCGAGCAATGCGACAGCCAACGCGTCGCCCATCGCCAGCGTTGCTGTCGTACTCGCCGTTGGCGCCAGATTGAGAGGGCAGGCTTCCTCGGCGACACTGACATCGAGGTTGACCGTCGCGGTGCGTGCGAGCGTTGATGTCGCGCTGCCGGTCAAGGTGATGAGCGTAAGTCCGAGTCGCCGGATCAACGGCAGTATCGTGATGACCTCAGCGCTTTCACCCGAGTAAGAGATGGCAATAACCGTGTCGTCTCGCGTGATCATGCCGAGATCGCCGTGACTGGCTTCGCCCGGATGGACAAAAAAAGCGGGCGTGCCGGTGCTGGCGAGGGTCGCCGCAAGCTTGCTGCCGATATGTCCGGACTTACCCATGCCGGTCACGATGACGCGACCGCGCGTCTCCAGGCAGTGCTGCACCGCAGCCGCAAAACTCGGACCGATTCGCTCGCTGAGTTCGTTGAGCGCTGCCGTTTCGATCTCAATCACTCGGCGACCCGAGTCAATGTGCTTGGTGGCTGGCAGTGGCTTGCTGCTCATTGGCATCAGCCTTGTGGCATCGCCACGTCGTTGGTGATGACGTAGTAATGGTAGCCGACGAAGGCCAGCAACAGGATGACGCCCTCGACTCGATTGACATAGCCGGCGCCACTGTACGTATAGGCCATCGCGAAAAGTACGAGGGTGAAGGACGACATGAAAAAGAAATGCACCGTCAATACCGTCGGATCGACGGCTGTCGGGTGAATCAGGCCGGCGACGCCAATAACGGCGACCAGGTTAAATATGTTGGAGCCGATGACGTTGCCGACCACGAGTCCATACTCGCCGCGCAAGACGCTAATGATGGAAACGGCCAGCTCCGGCAGGCTGGTTCCGATGGCGACCAGCGACACGCCGATGACGAGCTCGCTAACGCCGAACAACAGGGCCATTTCGGTTGCGCCGCGAACCAGTAACTCGGCGCCGGCCAGCAGCGTAATGAATCCGACAGCGAGCCAGATCAGTGACGTTTGCATTCGCATTTCCGACGGAATGTCGGCGTCGAAGGCCATGTCGATCGGGTCGTCGCGTTCGGACGAGGTCGCGAGCCGCACGATCCAGTACATCACTACGCCCATCGTGCCGATCAGTACCGCGCCGTCGATTCGGCTCAAATACTCGTCGAAGAACAAGCTCACGGCCAACAACGTCACCGCCAGCAGCACCGGCAGTTCGCGCATTAGCGTTTGCGACTTGACCTCTACCGGGTGGAGGATGGCGACGAACCCGAGGACCAGCGCAATGTTGGCGATGTTCGAGCCAATGGCGTTGCCGACGGCGAGCATAGAGCTGCCTTTCAGCGACGCCGTGGCTGACACTAAGATCTCAGGCGCCGACGTAGCAAAACCGACGATGGTCAGGCCGATCAGAATCGGCGAAATACCCAAATTGCGTGCGGTCGATGCAGCACCGACGACAAATCGATCCGCGCCCCAAACCAGGAGCGCGAGGCCGCCAATCACCATCAGAATATCGACGTACATGCGTTGCTCGCTCGAAACCGCGGTTACGGCGCTTCGGGCCGTGCGGGCGTTTATGAGCTACAAAAACGCGCCATGGTAGCGCATCACGGCCAAATGCACCCAATCTCTTCTGAGCGCCGTCCACCGACTGCTAGACTCCGCCACTTATCAATCGGGAGTACCAAGATGTCGCCAGGAGAGATCGCCGAGCTGATTCGCGCTCACTTGCCGGGCGCAGACGTTCGCGTCGCAAGCGACGACAACACCCACTTCGAAGCCCGGATCGTTGCTGAGGCCTTCGAAGGTAAACGCGCGATCGCACGCCACCAAATGGTCTATGCCAGCCTGGGCGACCGCATGGGCGGGGAAATCCACGCGCTGTCGATTCAGGCGTTTACACCGGACGAATGGCGCGAAAAAAGCGCCGAGCAGTAGTCCGTCTTGGAAAAACTAGCGATAGCCGGCGGCCAACCGCTGACGGGCGAGATCCGCGTGTCTGGCGCCAAAAACGCGGCTCTGCCGATATTGGCGGCAAGTTTGCTTGCCGACGAGCCGGTTACGCTGACCAATGTTCCGCACCTTCGCGACGTCACCACGACGCTGTCGCTGCTGCAGCAACTCGGCGTGGAGGTGACGGTCGGCGAGCAGCTCGCGGTCACGCTCGACGCCAGTGGACTGCATAGCCACACCGCTCCGTACGAACTGGTCAAAACGATGCGCGCATCGATTCTCGTCCTCGGCCCGCTTCTCGCGCGCTACGGGCGGGCGCGCGTTTCTTTACCGGGTGGTTGCGCGATCGGCGCGCGGCCGGTCGATCTGCACGTGGCGGGTCTGAAGGCGCTGGGCGCTGACATCGAGATTGTCGATGGTTACATCGATGCGCGCGCGACCCGTTTGTCGGGGGCGCACATCGTGTTCGACACGGTAACGGTGACCGGTACCGAAAACCTCCTGATGGCCGCTGTGCTCGCGGATGGTGAAAGTGTGCTCGAGAACGCGGCACGCGAGCCTGAGGTCGTCGATCTTGCGAACTTCCTGATCGCGCTCGGCGCGGACATCGAAGGCGCCGGATCTGGGACGATTCGAGTCCGCGGCAGCGAGCGTCTCGGCGGGACCGAGCACGCCGTAATGCCGGATCGGATCGAGACCGGTACCTATCTGGTGGCTGCCGCGATGACCCAAGGACACGTCACGCTGCGAGGGACCGGTGCCGAGCATCTCGAAGCGGTCCTGACCAAGCTTATCCAAGCCGGTGCCGATGTCGACGTAACCGATGATCGCATCGACATCGACATGCGCGGTCGACGGCCATTACCGGTCGATATTCGCACCGATCCGCATCCGGCGTTTCCTACCGACATGCAAGCGCAATTTTGCGCGTTAAACGCGATCGCCGATGGCGTTGCCACCGTGACCGAAACGGTTTTCGAGAACCGCTTCATGCACATACCGGAACTGAAGCGCATGGGTGCCGGAATTCGGCTCAAGGGCAATACCGCGATAATTTCCGGTGTCGATCGGCTGCGCGCGGCGCCGGTAATGGCCACGGACCTCCGGGCCAGCGCGTCCTTGGTGCTGGCCGGGCTCGTTGCCGATGGCGAGACGCTGGTCGATCGGATCTATCACATCGATCGTGGCTACGAGCGCATCGAGGAAAAACTGCGCACGTTGGGGGCGCGGATTCGCCGGCTCGATTGAGCGTTCGGCCAACCCCTAGCGCAGACCGGCGATGGGCCGTTCGCCGGCGACGGCTTCGGCGCGAAACGCCTGCGTGCCGCGGTAGCCGCGGATCCGCACGGCTTCGCCGGGTTTTAATCCAGCCACTTGTCTGAGCGCCTGTTGGCGCGAGCGAATCGGAACGTCGTTGAGGTGGGTCACGATGTCGTTGCGGCGCAGCCCTGCTTTCCAACCTGGGCCATTCTCATAGACCTGCTCCAGCAAAATGCCGCTGCCCGTCTCACTGACGATGCCGCGCCGACGTAACTGCTCGTGGCGGAGGATCTCCGCGTGCGGCTGTAGGCCCAGCCAGCCGCGAATGACTCGGCCGTGCTCAATGAGGTCGTTGACGACGCCGAGTACGAGATTTACCGGGATGGCGAAACTGATGCCCTCGGTGGATTGCTCTTCGGCGAGGGTGGCGGTGTTGATGCCGACCAATTCGCCACGGGTATTGACGAGCGCGCCGCCCGAGTTACCGCGATTGATTGCGGCATCGGTTTGAATGAAGTCCTCAAAATTGCTGAGGCCGAGAAGGCCACGGCCGGTCGCGCTGACGATGCCCTGCGTGACGGTTTGGGTCAGCCCATACGGGTTGCCGATGGCGAGCACGACGTCGCCGATCTGGACGTCGTTTGAGCGGCCAAGCGTTATCGTAGGCAAATCGCCTAAATCGATGCGCAACAGCGCGAGGTCGGTCTCAGGGTCGACGCCGACCAGCACCGGCTCGGCAACCCGACCGTCGGATAGCTGTACCCAGATGTCCTCGGCGGCGCTCACCAGGTGGTAGTTCGTGATGACGTGGCCACGGTCGTCCAAGACGACGGCGGACCCGAGGTCGGTTTCGCTGCGCGCGATTTCGCTCGGATCGGGGCTCAGCACGTAGCGCGACGTGTAGATATTGGCGACCGCCGGTGCGCTCAGCCGTACGGCGTCCGCGTAACCGTCGGCGCTGTCGGCGCGACGCAAGGCCGGCAGCAGGTCCGGGCGAACCAGCACCACCAGGAATGCCAGCGCCAAGCCGGTGGCGACCCAGCGGTGCAAGAAATCGAGGGTCATTTTCGCAGTCTGCTGGTCAAAAAATCGACGCCGCTCGGTCGATGCTTGAAGGTGTGCGGTCAGTACCCACTCAAAAGATGCGATGTGTATAATGCCCGGCTAGTTTTGGGTGTGGTTTGCGCCTCGACAAAACCGTCCACTCCGCAACCTCATCCGCGGCCGCCGGTCCAACGGCTCGCAACACAGTTTTGATCATAGCAGGTCTCGCATGGGCGGGGCCGCGAGGAGCTTTCGATGTCAGACAACGCCAAGAGCAGTCGTCGGCACTTCCTGTCGATGGCAACGGCCGTAACTGGAGGAGTGGGTACCGCTTTTGCGCTGGCGCCCTTCGTCGTCTCACTCAAGCCGAGCGCACGCGCGCAGGCGCTGGGAGCGCCGGTTGAAATTGATTTGTCGCCGATCGACGTGGGCGCCATGGTCCGCTACGAGTGGCGGGGCAAGCCGGTTTGGGTGCTGCGCCGCACGCCAGAGATGATCGAGCGACTCGCGCAAAACGACGCTGTACTGCGCGACCCCAATTCCGAAGAGCCGCAGCAGCCCGAGTTTGCCGCCAACCCGCACCGCTCACAGCGCCCTGAGTGGTTGGTCGTCATCGGCAGCTGCACGCACTTAGGCTGCGCGCCGGTGGAACGCTTCGAAATCCAGCCGGCCGACCTCGGCGCCGATTGGTTCGGCGGTTTTTACTGCCCCTGTCACGGGTCGAAGTTCGACCTTGCCGGACGCGTCTACAAAGGCGTACCGGCACCGCTTAACCTCGCTGTTCCACCATATCGATTTGTCGGCGACGACCGCATCCTGGTTGGTGCCGAAGAAGGAGTAGCGTGAGATGGCCCGAGTAGAGTCCGAAGTTCGTTCGGCTGCCGGCGACAAGGGCGGCCTGCTGCAATGGATCGACGCCCGTTTTCCGATGACGAAAATGCTCAAGGAGCACGTCACCGAGTATTACGCGTCAAAGAATTTCAACATTTGGTACGTCTTCGGCGTGCTGTCGATGCTGGTATTGGTAATCCAGATCCTTTCCGGCATCTTTCTGACCATGAATTACAAACCGGCTGCCGCCGATGCGTTTGCGTCGGTCGAGTACATCATGCGCGATGTATCCGGCGGCTGGCTGATTCGGTATATCCATTCAACCGGTGCATCGGCGTTCTTCGTCGTCGTCTATCTGCACATGTTCCGGGCGATGCTTTACGGCTCGTACAAAAAGCCGCGTGAGCTCATTTGGATCATCGGCATGCTCATATTCCTCGTGCTGATGGCCGAGGCGTTTATGGGCTACCTGTTGCCATGGGGACAGATGTCCTACTGGGGTGCGCAGGTAATCGTGTCGCTGTTCGGCGCGATACCCGTGGTCGGTGAGACGTTGGTCGAGTGGATTCGGGGCGACTACTCGATCTCCGACATCACGCTGAATCGCTTTTTCGCGCTGCACGTGATTGCACTGCCGCTGGCATTGGTCATGCTGGTTGTCGTGCATATCCTCGCATTGCACGAAGTCGGCTCGAACAACCCGGATGGCATCGAGATCAAGGAACACAAGGACGAAAACGGCATTCCACTCGATGGCGTCGCCTTCTGGCCGTACCACACGTCGAAAGACCTGGTTGCCATCATTGTGTTCTTGGCGCTGTTCTCGGCTGTTGTGTTTTTCGCGCCGGAGATGGGCGGCTACTTCCTCGAGCATGCCAATTTCGACCCGGCTGATCCGTTGGTAACCCCCGATCACATTGCGCCAGTCTGGTACTTCACGCCGTTCTACGCGATTCTGCGCGCGGTACCGGATAAACTCCTCGGCGTCATATTGATGGGCGCCGCTGTGCTGTTGCCGCTGTTCCTGCCGTGGTTGGATCGTGCTCGGGTCAAGAGCATTCGCTATCGCGGCTGGATATATAAAGCCGCCTTGGCCATCTTTGTCGTCAGTTTCATCGTACTCGGGTTCCTCGGTACACAGACGGCGACCGGTCTCTACACGCTGCTGTCGCGCATTTTTACGGTCTTGTATTTCGCGTTCTTCCTGCTGATGCCGGTATACACCGCGATGGATAAGACCAAGCCCGTCCCCGATCGAGTTGTCTATCATGCGTAGCTCGCGAGCACGCCGCGTGGTCCGCGGTGCAACCCTAGGTCTCGCGCTGCTCCTCGGGAGCAGCGCGATTGTCTTCGCCGCCGGCGGTGCGCTCGATCCGCGCTTCGCCGAGCACGCCGGTAATGACGTCGGCAATCAAGATTCGCTGCGCCGCGGTGCCCGCAACTTCATGAACTACTGTTCGGGTTGCCATTCCGCCAAGTACGTGCGTTACAACACGCTGGCTGACGGTCTCGGGCTCAGCGAAGAGCAGGTCATTGAAAACCTGATGTTCACTGGCGAGAAAATCCACGACACGATTCTCGTCAACATGCCGGCCGACGATGCCAAGAATTGGTTTGGTGTTGCGCCGCCGGATTTGTCGTTGATCGCGCGCAGCCGCGGCGCCGATCACATCTACAATTTCCTGCGTAGCTATTACGTCGACGACTCCCGCGCGACCGGCGTCAACAACATGGTCATTGAAAACGTGGCCATGCCGAACGTGCTGTGGGAGCTCCAGGGCATCCAGCGTGCCAGGTTCAAAGAAGAAACCGATGCCAACGGTAACGTTATCAAGGTCTTCGACGATTTCGAGGAAGTAACCCAAGGTACGTTGTCGCCTGAAGAGTTTGATCAGTGGGTCCGCGATACGGTTAATTTCCTCGACTACATCGGCGAGCCGATGCAGCTCGAGCGGCGTTCGATCGGTATCAAAGTATTGCTCTTCCTTGCCTTCTTCTTCGTCATTGCCTACATGCTGAAGAAAGAGATCTGGAAAGACGTCAAGTAGCGCGCAGCGGCTTTCCGCGGCAAAAACAACAAGATAAGCCTGTAAGCCTGGGAAGAGAGGGACTATGGCCGTGATCACGAACCGTCGCTCGGTGATGAGCCTTTTTTCGCGTCCGACATGTCTGCACAGTCATCGGACGCGTCTGGTTCTTGCTGAAAAAAGCATCAATATCGACATCATTAATGTCGATGGGCCGGATCTACCGGAGGATTTGCTGGACTTAAATCCGTATCACAGCGTTCCGACCCTGGTCGATCGCGATCTGGTGCTTTACGACTCGCGCGTCATTATTGAGTATCTCGACGAGCGATTTCCGCACCCGCCATTGATGCCGGTCGATCCGGTGACGCGGGCACAGTTTCGGCTAGCGCTGTACCGGATCGAAACCGATTGGTACCAGCTTGCCGAAGAGATCGAGGCCGAGGAAGAGAAGAAACAGGCGGTTCGTGCACGCAAAATGCTCCGCGAAAGCGTGCTGGCCAGCGCAGAGGTATTCGCCGCCAAAGAGTTTTTCTTGAGCGATGAGTTCTCGCTCGTAGATGCGAGCATCGCGCCGGTCCTGTGGCGCTTGCCGCATTACGGTGTCGATCTCGGTGAAGGCAGCATCCATATCGGCAAATACATGGACCGAATTTTTGCCCGACCGTCCTTTCAAGCGAGTCTCACCGAGCTCGAACAGGAAATGCGACTCTGACGGCGCGCTAGTCCGCCGAGTGCCCTTCACTCTAGCGCCCGTCGGCGTGTATGCTTTCAGGCTGTCGACGCTCGCCGCGACGTCGAATCGCAGGCTGGAGACCCAATGGCTGGACCGACCGCTTCCAAGCGGCCGTATCTCGTCCGTGCGATGCACGAATGGATGACCGATAACGGACACACGCCGCACATCGTCGTCGACGCGACGCACCCCGACGTAGTCGTACCTTCCGAGCACGTCAACGACGGCAAGATCATTTTGAACATAAGTCATTCGGCGGCGCACGGCCTTGCCATGAATAATGACGCCATTCGTTTTCGCGCTCGATTCAGCGGTCGGCCGTTTGACGTCGCCGTGCCGGTCAAAGCCGTGCTCGGTATTTACGCCCGCGAGACCGGTCAAGGAATGATCTTCTCACCGGGCGGCGATCAGCCACGGCCACCAACCGGGTCCGACGACACGTCGGACGCCAACAGCCGTCGCGGGCCGCGTCTGCGCGTCGTCAAATAGCTCCCTAGAGCGGCCGCACCGCATCGCGCAGCCAGCTCACCCGGCGGTCGCCGTCTGCCGCGTCCACCGCAACGACGTCAAATCGCACACATAACGATGCGAACTCGGGCCGCACTGCGAGAAAGTGTTCGGTCGCTTGCATCCAACGCCGCTGTTTGCCGTGATCGATACTGAGGGCGGCGCCACCGTGCGTGCGCCGCGATCGAAATCTGACTTCGACGCTGACCAATACGTCATGCTCGCGCATGACGAGATCAATCTCACCGTGGCGACAATGGTAATTGCGTGCGAGCAGCGCCAGACCCTCGCGACGTAGAAACTCGAGGGCGAGCGACTCGTGGGACCAGCCTAATTGCTGCCGATCTGAGCCTCGACCTCGGGCCATGCGGATTCTTCGATCGGTTCTACGGGCAACGGCGCGAGCAACGGCAGGGCGGTGCCTTCGGTGCCGTCGAATAGCGACCAGACCAGCTGCCGGCGGACGACCCCGTCGACATCAACGGACAGTTTGCCGCTCGCGCCGGCCAAAGGTTCGGCAAGTTCAAAACCGCCGAGCACGTCGATCAGTCGATACGCGTCCATACCGAGTGCATACAGTCGCTGAAACTGCGCCTCGCCGCGCCAGTGCACCGCGATTTGCTCGGCGCTCGGCGTCAGGCTGTCCGGCGCCGCCACCAGCCACGGAATCTCAGCGTACTCAATACCGGCGAGCTCGCTCGAATCGCGACCGTCTGCATTCGCGATCTGTGCCGTCGCGAACGTCGGAATATCGCCCGAGTAATGAAACGCGAGCTGCGGCTTGAGCTGACGAGCGCTCGCCGCTGACGCCGGCATGAAAATCATATCGACGTCCTGGCGCCGGCGCGGCTCGTATTCGACCCGTTCGCCCAGCAGATTTTGCAATCGCGAGCGCCGCCCGATACTCGACTGTATTTGCATCACGCGCTTGATCGGCGTCGAGAAGTCGGTCTCGCGCGGATCATAGCGCTCGTAATCGAGCAGCGTGCCGCCCAAGGCTTGATAGTGGGTAGCGAAGCTGGTCAACAATCGTTCGCCTAGATCGCCAATCGGCGCGAGCGCAACGGCACGCGTGAGCCCGAGGCCAATCGCGCGCTCTGCCGCGGCGCGCGCTTCGTCTTCCGGCGCTAGTCCGAATTGGTAAAGGCCAGTCGGTGCCAATACATCTGGCGGCAGACGATTTAAGGCAAGTGTCGTAACGGGTAGCGCCGGCTGCAACGCGAGTTCGGTCAGAGCTGTCTTAGTGAGCGGTCCGATGACCATCTCGGCGCCGTCCGCCAAGGCGCGCTGCACGGTCAAGGTCGCCCCATCGGTGCTGACGTCGTAAACCCGAATTCGTGGCGCCGCACCTCCGTCGGCAAGGTCGGCAATGTGTGCCGCAAGAAAACCGTCGCGAATGGCCGCCGCAAAGCGCTCGCTGCGCCCGCCCAACGGCAGAATCAACGCAACCTGACGCGGTGCGTCGGTCATGCCGGCGCCGTCGCCGATCAGCGCCGGTACGAACGTCGCGTTAGCCGGGTGGCCGATATAGCGTCGCGACCAAGCGCCGACGACGGTGGCGAGCGCCGACGGGTTGGTACGAACTGGATTGGTCGTGACCACGAGTTCAATCCAACCGCGGACCGTTTGGTCGGATGTCGCCGCCAGCGCTTCGTAAAGCTGTTCAATCGATGTCGCGCGAAGTCCATCCCAGATGAGCTGGTGGTTCTCGGCGATGGCCCGTTCGGACGTCAGCCACAGTTCGCGGCGCGCGAGATAGGAGGTGGCGAGTGCTGGGTCGGCGTCGTTGAACAACACGCTCGCGCGCCAGCGCTGATAGCGAATGCGTTGGTTAGTAGGCAAAGGTTGCGATGACAAGGCGTCGAGACGCGTGCGTGCGTCATCCCAATCGCCCATCGACGTGGCGATACCGGCCATGAGCAACGACCACGTGTCGACGCCCGGTGCGCCGGGTTGCGGTGCAGACAGTGTCGACGCCAGTTCGACCGCACGGTCGATGTCGCCAGCATCGAGCCATGCCAGTGCGGCAAGCGTATTCAGGCGACGCGCGTTGCTTGCATCCGCGCGGCTCGCCAGCCGCTCATAAATTGCTGCGGCATCGACGTAGTCCGTCATTGAAATCGCCGACTCTGCCAGCGACTCACTGTCACGCACGCGATCAACGCCGGAGCCGACGCTTTGGCAGCCGGCTAGCACAGTGATGCCAAGCAGCCACAAGCTGCTCAGCGCTGGGTGTCGTCGCAGTCGGCGTCGGTTCATACAAGTCGAGTGTGTCATGCTAGCCCGGTTTATTGCAGAGACTCCGTACAAGGCCTGAAGGTTCGATGGTCACAGAGGCTGAAGCGCACCGCCATGGGCGACTGTATGTGGTCGCAACGCCAATCGGGAACCTCGCCGATTTGAGCGCGCGAGCCCGCAGCGTGCTGTCGGAGGTGGCATTGATTGCGGCTGAGGATACTCGGCACACCAGTCGTTTGCTATCGCATTTCGGCATTCATACGCCGCAAATGGCGCTGCACGATCACAACGAATCGACGGCGCTCACCAACATACTGCGCCGTCTCGAACTCGGCGAAGACGTTGCGGTGGTCAGCGATGCCGGTACGCCGCTGATCAGCGATCCTGGATTTCGTCTCGTCCGTGCTGCCATCGCCGCTGGTGTCGACCCCGTCGCCGTTCCCGGCCCTAGTGCGGTTACCGCCGCGCTGTCGATAGCAGGCCTTCCGGTCGATCAGTTTACGTTCGTCGGTTTTATCCCGTCGCGCGATGAGGCGCGGCAACGCTTCGTCGCTGAGCTCGTCGAGGAGCGCCGCACGGTGGTGGCGTTTGAATCAGTGCACCGAATAGCCGCGACGCTGGCGGCGTTCGCCGATGTGCTGCCGCCGGAGCGGCAGTTGAGTGTGCATCGCGAAATGACCAAGCAATTCGAATCGACGTATCGCGGCAGCGCGGCCGATCTCGCCGCCGCCGCGGCGGCAGGCGAAATCGTCATGAAAGGGGAGTTCGTGCTGGTCATCGCAGGCAGCGCCGATCAGGCAGTCGAACGCCACGCGGTCGACACCGATAGTCTGCTCGGGGTGTTGCTCGACGAGCTGCCCGTGAAGGCGGCAGTGGCGGCCGCTCAGCGTCTGACCGGTGCGCCGCGCAATCGCCTTTATCAACGGGCGTTAGCGTTAACACGCGAGCGCTAGCGAGCGCCGCCCTGAACGTCGCTACGCCGCTTTCGCAGCGGGCATTTGGACGACCGCTTCGCCCGTTCGGCAATGCACTAGATTGCCAAAAAACTGACCGATGGAATGACTCCAGCTACGGCTCAACGCGAACTGGCGACAGACGTCACGGTCGAGCTTGATTGCCGCAAGGCACGCGGCGGCCAAGTCTTTATCCAGAACGCCAGTCTTGCCAGGTTCGACGACATCGATGGGCCCAACCACCGGGTAGGCGGCCACAGGCAAACCGCAGGCCATGGCCTCGAGCATGACGAGACCAAAGGTGTCGGTGACGCTCGGAAAGACAAACACGTCGGCACCGGCCATCAGTGAGGCCAGTTCGTCACCGAAGCGGTAACCGAGGAATTTAACGTCGCGGTATTGCGCTTCGAGTTTCTCTCGATCCGGACCGTCACCGATGACCACTTTGGTGCCCGGCAAGCCGAGCTGCAAATAGGCTTCGATGTTCTTCTCAACCGAGACGCGACCGGTATAGATCCAGATCGGTCGCGGCAGATCGTAGTCGTACGGTGCGTCCGGCTGAAACAGATCCGTGTTTACCCCGCGTGTCCAGGTCACGATGTTGTCAAAGCCGCGTTCTGAGAGCTGCCGCTGCATAGTCGGCGTCGCCACCATCGTGTGACTGCCGCGACCGTGAAACCAACGCAACAACGCGTATGTCCAACGGGTAGGCACCGGATAACGGGCGCGCACGTATTCCGGGAACTGCGTGTGATACGACGTCGTGAAGTAGAGATTGCGTCGCTCGCAGAAGCGGCGCGTTGCGAGCCCAAGCGGGCCCTCTGTTGCAATGTGTATGCAGTCGGGCGAGAAGCCGTCAATCGCGCGAGCGATACTGCGTCCCTGGAAAAACGACAGGCGGATTTCCGGGTAGCTCGGGCACGGGTAAGAGCGCCGTCCCTCCGGGTTGATCACGAGGACGTCGTGGCCTTCGGTACGCAGCGTTTCGGCGGCCTGAGAAAGTGTCCGTACGACCCCGTTTATCTGCGGGCTCCAGGCATCCGTCGCAATAATGATGTTCATCAATCTTCGTTTCCATTATGTTACGGAAGATGCGTGACCCGGCTCACGAAACGAGCCCTTGCGGGCCCGGATTCACAAAAGTGTCACGAAGTTGCAACCCGTTTGTAAGCGATGCGCCGCAGACTTCGCGCCAAACCGACATCCTAGGGCAAGTCCTTGATCTCGTTAGCACGCGTTGACGCGATAGAAAGCCAGTTGTGTTTGAAAATCAATCGGTTCGGCAGCGTCCGACCGATCCGGACTTTCTTCGCCGCGATAAGCCGACTGGGTGATTGGCCGTTTTGGGTCATCATCGGTGCGGTCTTCTTTGCGCTGTACGGGTCGGCAGCGGTGTATCCGGGCGCCCACATTATCGTCACGGTGGCCATCGGTGTCGCCCTTTATAAAGCCTTGAAGAATGTGTTGGTTCGCGAGCGGCCCTACGTGTTCAACGGCCATATCGTCGCGGGCACGCCTGCGCTCGATCGCTACAGCTTCCCGTCCGGCCACACGCAGCACGCATTCTGCATAACGGCAATGCTTGCGACCTACGCACCCGAGCTCCTGATCGTGACGGTACCGTTCACGCTGCTGGTTGCCGCGTCCCGAGTCATTCTCGGCCTGCATTATCCGACCGACGTCATTGCCGGTGCAGCCCTAGGCCTCGCCCTGGCGAAGCTGTCGATGGGCCTGTTCCCACTGGTCTGATCCCATTGCCCGCCGTCCGGCGGGTGTACTATAGGGCGGTGAGGGAGTCGGCCTGGCAATCGCGGCGCACATGCGTCGAGGAAAGTCCGGGCTCCTTCGGCCAGGACGCCAGGTAACGCCTGGGGGGCGCGAGCCCACGGAAAGTGCCACAGAAAACATACCGCCTAAGCGTCAATCGACGCCGGCAAGGGTGAAAAGGTGCGGTAAGAGCGCACCGCGCCGGTGGTAACACTCGGCGGCAGGGTAAACCCCGTCCGGAGCAAGGCCAAATAGGGGAGCGCGCGCCTAACGGCGCACCGTTGAGCCGAACGGGCTCCCGGGTAGGCTGCTTGAGAGCGTCGGTGACGGCGACTCCAGATGAATGATTGCCCGCGACAGAACCCGGCTTATCGGCCGGCTCCCTCACTGTCTCCACGAGCCTTCGACGCACGCGGCATTCGACAGCCGTTTGTCGCCGTTTCGCGACCAATGGTCGATCTCCATTTGAGATAAACGCACTAACTCTTTGATTTTTGTCGAAGAGTCGGCCTGCGTTCGGCGAATTCCGCGGCTGCGTTTATTTTTCGAAATCTGCTGAGAAACAAGCAGTTACGTGCGCACGACGGTTGACGCTCCGCAGCGGGCGACCGTATAGTGGTAGGAAGTGAGAGAAAGTGGAGAAAAGGGTTATTCAAGGCCCTCCCAGTCGTGTTCCGCGGTGCCACAAAAATAACGCTCGACGCCAAGGGGCGGCTGGCCATCCCGACTAAGCATCGAGACAGCCTGCTTGAGCGTTGCGACGGCAACGTTGTCGTGACTGTGGATCGGCAGCGATGCCTCCTCATTTATCCACTGCGTGATTGGGAAGATATCGAACGCCAGCTCAACCGGCTACCGAGTTCCAACCCGAAGGTGCGTGCCTACCGCCAAATGATGGTCGGTTATGCCACCGACGTTGCGCTCGACAGTGCCGGTCGCGTGCTGGTGCCAAAGGAGCATCGCGAGTTTGCGGGCATTGATCGCGCGTCCTGGTTAATTGGCCAGGGCACGCGTTTCGAGCTGTGGGACCAGGGCCGTTGGGATGCCAAAACGAACGGCTGGACTGGTCCCGAGGACGGCGAAGACGAGGCGCCGCCAGAAGAGTTGGCAGGCATTGCCTGGTGAGCGATGTCGCCAGCGACGCTCGCCACTTGCCGGTTCTGCCTATCGAGACGCTCGCTGGGCTCGCAGTGCAGGAGGACGGCAATTACATCGACGCCACGTTTGGGCGTGGCGGCCACAGCGCTCTGATTCTCGATGCGCTGGGGCAGACGGGGCGACTGCTGGTCATAGACCGTGATCCGGCAGCGATAGAAGTCGCGGAGCGGCGTTACGGCCAAGAACCGCGCGTAAGGATTGAACATGGGGTGTTCTCTGACGTGGGACTGATAGCAGCGCGACATGGCATGGACGGCCATGTTCACGGCGTTCTGTTCGACTTCGGCGTCTCGTCGCCGCAACTCGATGACCCGTCTCGTGGCTTCAGTTTTCGCGCCGACGGCGCGCTCGATATGCGGATGGATTCGAGTCGGGGTATGAACGCGGCGGACTACATTGCCGACACTTCGGAACGTGACCTCGCGCGCGATTTGGCACGCTTTGGCGAAGAGCGCCATGCGCGGCGCATCGCCCGCGCGATTGTCGCGGCTCGAAGCCGCGCGCCGATCACTCGCACGCTGGAGCTGGCGGACATCGTCCGCGCTGCGGTCCCGTTTGCACGCGACAACATCGATCCCGCCACCCGCAGTTTTCAAGCAATTCGCATCGTCGTTAATCGTGAGCTCGAAGAGATTGACGCAGCGCTCGATGCGACCGTGCCGATGCTCGCGACCGGTGGCCGGCTCGTCGCAATCAGTTTTCACTCGCTCGAGGATCGGCGGGTCAAGCAGTTCATTCGCAAACGGTCCGAAGTCCCGGCACCTTATCGTGGCTTGCCAAACGTGCCGGTCGAACATCGGCCACCGCTACGCGCCGTCGGTAAATTGGTTCGCGCAAGTGACGACGAGATCGCGCGCAACCCGCGTGCGCGCAGCGCGCGCTTGCGCATCGCAGAGCGTCTTGCGGCATGAGCGACCAACGTTACACCTCGGTCTGGTTGGTGCTGGCACTCGCGCTCGCCGTTGTCATGTCGGCACTGGCACTCGTCTACACAAAGCATGAGGCCCGCAAGTCCTTTGTCGAGCTGCAGAACCTCACGCGCGAGCGGGACCAACTGAACATCGAATGGGGTCAGCTGACTATCGAGCAAAGCACGTTTGCAACGCACGGCCGGGTCGAGCAAGTCGCTATCGATGAGCTGGAATTGAAGCGCCCGGCATTGGCCGACATCTACGTCGTCGAGGACGCCGAATGATTCGCCGCAAGCAACGACGAGAGGCAAATGCGAAGCGCTTTCGTTTTCGCAGCGTCGTCGTCAACGGCTTTTTTATTGCGATCAGCGTCGTGCTGGTCGGTCGCGCCGCGCACCTGCAGGTGTTGCAACAGGACTTTCTGCAGGACGAAGCGCGCAAACGGCACGTCCGCGAGGTAACACTGTCCGCGCACCGCGGGCCTATCGTCGATCGGAACGGCGAGCCGATGGCCGTTTCCACGCCCGTTGACAGCGTGTGGGCCAATCCGCGTTTGCTGGGCCCGGCGATCGATGACGTTCCGGCGCTGTCGCGCATGATCGACGTCGATGGCGATCAGCTGCTTCGGCGTATTTCGCGATCGGCCGATCGCGAGTTTGTTTATTTGCGTCGACATCTGCCGCCGGCGCGCGCAGCGAATGTCATGGCATTGGATTTACCCGGTGTCGCGCTGCAGCGTGAATACCGACGCTTTTATCCAGCCGGCGAAGTGGTGGGGCACGTGCTCGGCTTTACCAATATCGATGACCAAGGCCAGGAAGGCTTGGAATACGCCTTCGATCATTGGTTGGCCGGCCAGCCCGGCAGCAAGCGTGTCATCAAAGATGAAAAGGGCCGGGTGATCGAGGACGTCGACAGCGTTCGCCAGGCAAGACACGGCAATTCGCTCGTGACTAGCCTCGATTTGCGGCTGCAGTACCTTGCCTATCGCGAGTTGATGCGTGCCATTGCCGAACACGATGCCGAGTCCGGGTCGGTGGTGGTGCTCGATATCGACACCGGTGAGGTGCTGGCGATGGTCAACCAGCCGGGCTACAACCCGAACGATCGATCGCAATTCAACGCGAGTCGCTACCGCAATCGCGCGGTGACCGACATCCTCGAGCCGGGCTCGAGTATCAAGCCGTTGATCGTCGCCGCGGCCTTGGCAAGCAACCGTTTTGATGCAGCGAGTGTCGTCGACACGGCACCGGGCTGGATTCAAGTAGGGCCAAAGAAAATCGAGGACAAGCGCAATCACGGTCGCTTGACCTTGACCGAGGTCATCGCGCGGTCCAGCAATGTCGGGATCACCAAACTTGCGATGCAGCTCGAGGCCGAACAGCTGTTCGGAACGCTCGTCGGTTTCGGCCTCGGTGCACTGACCGGCAGCGACTTTCCGGGTGAGTCGTCCGGTTTGCTCAGTCACTACACGCATTGGCGGGCGATCAGTCAGGCAACGCTTGCGTACGGTTACGGCGTCTCGGTGACCCCGCTGCAGCTCGCGCGAGCGTATGCAGCGATTGGCGGCGGCGGTGTGTTGCGACCCGTAACGCTGGTGCGCCAGAACGCGCCTGTCGATGGCGTACAAATTCTAGAGCCTGAAGACGCCGCGGCGATTTTGTCGATGATGGAGCAGGTGGTGGCGCCCGGTGGAACCGGCACCAAGGCGGCTGTGCCCGGTTACCGCATCGCCGGCAAAACAGGCACAGCCTGGAAATTCTCGGCGGGCGGTTATTCGCAGAACAAGTACATTTCGATTTTCGCCGGGGTCGCGCCGGCGTCAGCACCGGAATTGGCCGTCGTCGTTATCGTCGACGAGCCGAGCCGCGATGACTATTACGGTGGCGATGTCGCTGCGCCGGTGTTTGCGCGCATCGTGGCAGAGTCGCTGCGTTTGCTGGCGGTGACGCCGGATGATCTTGGCGACGATGCGACGGGTTATCTCGTGCAGGCGGACGCCCGATGATGGCGCAGCAAGCGATGTCTGGGCGACCGTTGCTCGATCAGTTGTTTGCCGGAATCGGCGCGGCGCCGCCGATTGCCGTCACTGACGTCACGCTGGACTCGCGACGGGTAACGCCCGGCAGTCTGTTTCTTGCCTGCCAAGGTCACGAGCACCACGGTCTCGAATTTCTCGATCAGGCGTTGGCCGCCGGCGCTGTCGCCATCGCCTACGAGCCGCGCGACGATCTGCCCGTCGTAACCGGTAAGGCCGTTGCCGTCCCGGTAACTGACTTGCGCACGCAGCTCGGCCGCCTCGCCCGTCGATTCTTTGCCGATCCGTCCGCCCAGTTGCACACCAGCGCCATCACGGGCACCAACGGCAAGACCACAGTGGCATGGTTGCTTGCTGGTGCATGGCACGAGCTCGGACGTCCAGCGGGCTACATCGGCACGCTCGGTGCCGGCGTTGATTCCGCTGCGCTGTCATCGACTGGGCTCACGACGCCGGATGTCGTCGAACTGTCGCGAACGCTCGCCGAGTTTGTGCATGACGGTGCTGAGGCAGCAGCGCTCGAGGCATCGTCGCATGCGCTCGATCAGGATCGATTGGCGGGGCTTACGATCGACGCTGCTGTGCTCACCAACCTCGGTCGTGATCATCTCGACTACCACGGCTCGCACGCGGCATATGCGGCCGCCAAAGCGAAATTGTTTGCACGCCGCGAACTCGCTGTCCGTGTTGTCAATGGTGACGATGCATTCGGCGCGACACTCGCCAAGCGATTCGCCGGCAGTTGGCAAACCAGTAAGGACCGCACTCGTGCCGGCGACCCGCGTCACGTTGTTGCCGTTGACATTGACGCCAGCGTTGACGGTTTGGCACTCGACATCAACGTTGCTGGTGAGCGGGTGACGCTGCAGTCGCCGCTGTTTGGATCCTTTAATGTCGATAATCTTCTGAGCGTTCTCGCGGTACTTGCGACTGCCGGTATCGAGCCGCAGCAGGCTGCCAGGGCGCTCGGTCGGGTTGCTCCGCCGCCCGGTCGTATGCAGCGGATTGCTGGCGCCAGCGATATCACGGTCATTGTCGATTTCGCCCACACGGCCGACGCGTTGACCGTTGCGCTGGATGCGTTGCGTGCGCACTGCACCGGTCGACTCATCTGCGTTTTTGGTGCCGGTGGCGATCGCGACGTCGGCAAACGCGGTCCGATGGGTGAGGCCGTCGCACAGCGTGCCGATCGCTTCATCGTCACGAGCGACAACCCACGCTCGGAAAACCCAGACGCCATCATCGACGACATTCTTCGTGGCGTGCCCACCGCCGTTGATGCGATGCGTGAGCCGGATCGGCGCACGGCGATTGAACGCGCGATCGATCTCGCGCAGGCCGACGATATCGTGCTGATTGCTGGCCGCGGTCACGAAACGCAGCAGATCGTTGGCGACGAACGAATCCCGTTCGACGACGCTGTCGTCGCGGCTGCGGTGCTGGAGGCGCGTGGATGAGTTACGGGACGGTGGCCAGCACGACTCGGCTTCTGGATGCGCGCCAGCGCGGCGCTGATGCGCCATGGACCGGTGTGTCCACGGATTCACGAACCATCGGTGCCGGCGAGTTGTTCGTCGCGCTAAATGGACCGAGTTTTCGCGGAGTCGACTTCGTCGCTGACGTTGCCAAGGCGCGCGCCGCAGCGGCGGTGGTAGAGCGATTCGTCGACGTGGATCTGCCGCAGATCGAGGTTGCCGATACGCGCCACGCACTCGGCGTCATCGCAGCGCACTGGCGCGCGCGCTATGCCGGCGTTGTCATCGGTGTGACCGGCTCGAACGGCAAGACGACCGTCAAACAACTCATTGCAGCGTTGCTCGGACCGGATGCGTACGCGACCCGCGGCAATCTCAATAACGACATCGGCGTACCGCTGACGCTTCTTGGTCTCGACGCCGAGTATCACGCCGCCGTCATTGAAATGGGCGCCAATCACATCGGCGAGATTGCGTATCTCACGTCGCTGGTGCGCCCTGATGTTGGTTTGGTAACCAATGCGGGACCGGCCCACCTGGAGGGTTTCGGTTCGCTTGATGGTGTTGCGCAGGGCAAGGGCGAGCTTTTCTACGCGCTTGGCGACGGCAACACCGCGATCATCAATCGCGACGACACTTACTTTTCGCAGTGGTGCGACATGGCCGAACCGGCCCAAATTGTTACGTTCGGTCTGCACCCCGATGCCGACTTCACGGTGAGCGATATCGTCAGCGAACCCGACGGTTCGCGCTTTACCTTGCACGGCCCGGATTTTTCGGGGGCCGTGTCCCTGCCGCTTGCCGGCGGCCACAACGTCGTCAACGCGTGCGCTGCCGCCGCGTCGGCCTGGGCCGCCGGCACAGCACCAAGTCTGCTGCTTGAGCGATTCGGCAGCGTCGAGGCGGCGCCGTCGCGGTTACGACGCCTAGCAACGATCGCGGGCGGGGTGTTGATTGACGACAGCTACAACGCCAACCCCGCGTCGGTGCTCGCCGCGGCCGAATACGGCGCCAGCCTTGGCGCCGAGGTCTGGATGGCGCTGGGCGATATGGGTGAGCTCGGCCCGGGCGCCGCTGGCATGCATCGCGATCTCGGTGCTGCGTTGGCCAAGCGCGGTGTTGCGCGACTCGCGGTGATCGGTGAGCTGATGGTGCACTGCGCCGAGGCGTTTGGCAGCGACGCGACAGTCTGTGCCGATCACGACGCAATGATTCGCCATCTTGCTGCCACATTGACGGCCGACGTGGTCCTTATCGTCAAGGGATCGCGCGCCGCGCGCATGGAAACTGTTGTCCGCGCTCTGGCGCCAGACGCCAAGGAGAGCGCCCATGCTTAAACTCGTCGCCGAGTATCTGACCCAGTTCGAATCGGGCTTCAACGTCTTCAGTTACTTAACGATGCGCGCCATTCTCGGTGCGCTTACCGCCCTGGTAATCAGTTTCGTCGTCGGTCCGATGATGATCAACCGACTGACCGTTCGGCAGATTGGCCAAACGGTACGTACCGACGGTCCGGAATCGCATTTGTCTAAATCGGGTACGCCGACGATGGGCGGTGCGTTGATTCTGATTGCGATCGCGTTCAGCACGTTGCTGTGGGCCGATCTCAGCAACCGCTTCGTTTGGGTCGTGCTGCTGGTCACCGCCGCGTTCGGCATCATCGGTTTCGTCGACGATTACAAAAAACTCATGCTGAAAGACCCGCAGGGACTTTCGGCGCGTTACAAGTTCTTCTGGCAGTCGCTGGTTGCCCTGGTTGCGGCCACGGTGCTTTACAGCAGTGCTGTCTCCGACGTGGAGACGGCACTGCTGGTTCCTTATTTGAAAGACGTTGCGATTCCGCTCGGTATCGGCCAAATCGCGCTGACGTATTTTGTCATTGTCGGTACCAGCAACGCGGTGAACCTCACCGATGGGCTGGACGGTCTCGCGATCATGCCGAGCGTGTTGGTCGGTGGTGCGCTCGGCGTCTTCGCGTACGTGACCGGCAACATCAACTTCTCCGACTATCTTGGTATTCCATATGTGGCCGGCACGGGCGAGATTCTCGTCTTCTGCGCCGCGCTGTCGGGTGCCGGTCTCGGATTTCTGTGGTTCAACACGTACCCGGCCCAGGTGTTCATGGGTGATGTTGGTGCGCTGGCGCTGGGCGCCGCGATCGGCACCGTCGCCGTCATTACTCGGCAAGAGCTCGTCCTGATGATCATGGGCGGTGTGTTCGTCGTCGAAACCGTTTCGGTGATGATCCAGGTGGCCTCGTTTCGCTTGACCGGCAAACGCGTCTTTCGGATGGCGCCACTGCATCACCACTACGAGCTCAAAGGGTGGGCAGAGCCAAAAGTCATCGTCCGCTTCTGGATCATCACCGTCATTTTGGTGCTGATCGGTCTTGCGAGTTTGAAAATCCGATGACACCGGCAGCCGATCTAAAGCGCAGCTTTGCGCCGCACACGCTCGTGCTCGGGCTCGGCGAGACCGGCCGCTCGTTGGTCGCTTATCTGGGTCGCGACAACGAGCGTCTGCGCCTTGCCGACTCACGGCCGGACGTCAGCGGTATCGATTCGCTCGACGCACGGCACGACATTGTGCTCGGTGCGTTCGATGCGAGCCTACTGAACGGCATCGATACGCTGTACGTATCGCCGGGCATCGCTCCGCACGAGCCAGTCCTGGTCGCAGCCGAAGCGCGCGGCTTGCGTGCGGCGAGTGATGTCGACCTTTTCGTTGCGGCCAACACGCGACCGGTCATTGCGGTCACCGGCACGAACGGTAAATCGACGGTCGTCTCGCTCGTCACTGCGCTGCTTTCGGCGGGCGGCGTCGATGCTGTTGCCGGCGGCAATCTCGGTACGCCCGTGCTCGCGTTGCTCGATGCGCCCGGCGATGTCGTGGTGCTCGAACTGTCGAGCTTCCAGTTGGCTCGCACGGCCCATCTTGGCGCGCGCACCGCGGTGGTACTGAATGTCACCGACGATCATCTCGACTGGCACGGCACGGCCAGGGCTTATCGCGACGCGAAGCGGCACATACTCGACGGCGCTGGGCGCGTCGTCATCAATCGCGACGAACCATATGTGGCGACCGATTCTGACGTGCCATCGACGAGTTATGGTCGCGATCGACCGGCCGCGTGTCACTACGGCGTCATTGAGGCCGACGGGCAAGCTTGGCTGGCGCGCGGCGACGACCGCGTGCTACCGGTCGCCGAACTTTATTCGCCGCTGGCACATGAAGTGGACAATGCGTTGGCGGCCCTCGCGCTCATCGACGATTTCGACCTGCCGCGTGCGCCGGTCACAGCCGTGCTCAGAAATTTTGAGCCGCTGCCGCATCGGGCACGGCTAACGGCAAGCGTTGCCGGTGTTCGTTACATCGACGATTCCAAAGCGACCAATCCGGGCGCTGCGTACGCGAGTCTCGAATCGGTGACGACGCCGATTGTTTGGATCGCCGGCGGCGATGCGAAGGGGGCCGACCTGTCGCCCCTAGCCACGGTTGCGGCGGGCAAAGTACACGCAGCCGTGTTGCTCGGTCGCGCTGCCGACGAGCTCGAAACGCTGCTTGTCAACGAAGTTCCGGTCATCCGTCGCGCGGCGTCGATGCGCGAAGCCGTAAGCCTTGCAGCCGCGCAAGCGGCGCCTGGCGACACGGTCCTGTTGTCGCCGGCCTGCGCGAGTCTCGATATGTTTCGCGACTACCGTGATCGCGGCCAACAGTTCGCCGCGGCCGTTGCGGAGCTCGAGCAATGAGTTTCGCGCCGACACTGCATCTGCCGTTCGAGCTGCCGGGTCGTCCACGACTCGATCCGGTCTTGCTGACGCTCGCGCTGTGCTTGGTATTTGTCGGGATGGTCGTTTTGGCGTCGGCGTCGATGAGCGTTGCCGAAGCGGATTTTGGCAACGCGTTTCACTACGTCCGTCGTCAGATGATCGCCGTGGTTCTCGGTTTTGTCGCCGCGCTCGGCATGCTGCTGATTCCAATTTCGCTCTGGCAACGCTTGAGCGGCCTGTTAGCGTTAGCAGCGCTGATGGCGCTAGCGCTGCTGCTCGTGCCGGGGGTCGGTTTGACCGAAAAAGGCGCGACGCGATGGGTCTCGTTGGCCGGCGTCACCGTGCAGGTCTCCGATCCGGCGCGTCTCGCGTTGATTCTCTACATCGCCGGTTATCTAGTGAGACGGGCTGAGGACGTCAACGAGCGCTTTGCCGGTTTTCTGAAACCGATGGTCGTCGTGAGTATCGCGGCGGCGCTGTTGCTGGCCGAGCCGGATTTCGGTGCCGCGACCGTGCTGGTCGCAACGACGCTGGCGATGCTCTACGTCGGCGGCGCCCGGCTGCGCGACTTTCTCTTGTTTGGGTTGCTTGCGCTCGGTGCGCTGGCGGCACTGGCCGTCGCCTCACCCTATCGGCTGGCGCGATTGACCGGTTTTCTCGATCCGTGGGGCGATCCGTATGTGGGTGGCTTCCAGCTGACGCAATCATTGATCGCCATAGGTCGCGGTGAATGGTTTGGCGTCGGTCTTGGCGCGAGCGTCCAAAAACTCTTCTATTTGCCCGAGGCGCACACCGACTTTGTGTTCGCCGTTTTCGCTGAAGAGTTCGGCCTGCTCGGTTCAATTGCATTGATTGGGTTGTTTCTAGCCTTGGTGCTGCGGGTGTTTTCCCTGGCGCGCCGCGCGGCGAAAGCACAGATGTGGTTTGCCGCGTACGTCGCCGTTGGCTTGGGCGTTTGGTTTGGCTTGCAGAGCTTCATCAACCTCGGCGTCAACATGGGCTTGCTGCCGACCAAAGGGCTGACCCTGCCGCTGATCAGCTACGGTCGCTCGAGTTTGATCATGACCTTGGTGTCGATCGGTTTGCTGCTGCGCATTCACCATGAGGTCAGTGAACCCGGCTCGTTGACTCAGCGCCGCCGACGCCGGCGCGAGGCGAAACGATGAACGTGCGTCCGGTGCTCATTATGGCTGGCGGCACGGGTGGCCACGTATATCCCGCGCTTGCCGTAGCCGCGGCGCTGCAGCGCGAGTCGCGGCCGGTCGTTTGGCTCGGCACGGAGCAGGGTCTCGAAGCGCGGGTCGTTCCCGATGCCGGTATCGACATCGAATGGTTGAGCATTCGCGGACTGCGCGGCAAAGGCCTAGCCGGCTGGCTGGCGGCACCTTGGCGCGTTAGCCGCGCCATTGCGCAAGCGCTGGCGGTGATTCGCCGGCGTGATCCGGTTGCCGTGCTCGGCATGGGCGGCTTTGTGGCTGGCCCCGGCGGCATCGCGGCTTGGCTGGCTCGTCGCCCGCTGATCATTCACGAACAAAACGCAATTGCAGGACTCACCAACCGTCTTCTGGCTCGTTTTGCCCGGGTTGTGCTCGAAGCCTTCCCGGGCAGCTTTTCTCGCCGGATCGACGCGCAATTGGTGGGTAATCCGGTGCGTGAGAGTATCGCGGCGTTACCGGCGCCGGCGGCGCGGATCGCGGCTCACGACGGGCCGCTCCGTGTACTGGTGCTCGGCGGCAGTCTCGGCGCGCGTAGTTTGAACGAACACGTGCCAGCGGGTCTCGGCCTTGCCGCCGTTTCGCAGGCGTTGGCGGTTCGCCATCAAACCGGCCGCGGCAGCATCGATGCCGTTGCAGCGGCCTATCGCGAAGCCAAGGTCGACGCCGACGTACTCACCTTTATCGACGATATGGCCGCGGCGTATCGGTGGGCCGACTGTGTCATTTGTCGCGGCGGCGCGCTCACGGTGGCCGAGTTGACCGCGGCTGGTTTGCCGGCGGTCATCGTGCCGTATCCGTTTGCTGTCGACGATCATCAGCGCGCCAACGCGGCACAGTTCGTCGAGGTCGGTGCCGGACTGGTGCTCGACGACGCTGCACTGGCGGCCGCCACGGTATTCGCCGCGCTGACCGAACTCGGTACCGAGCGCGATGCACTAGCCCGCCGTGCCGAGGCCGCACGCAGTATCGCCGCGCCCGACGCCACGGCCACCATCGCCGGGCATTGCCTCAACTTGGCGGAGGCACAGCCATGATCGATCGGATGCGCCGGATCCATCGCGTGCACTTCATCGGGATCGGCGGTGTCGGCATGGGCGGTATTGCCGAGGTACTGCTGAACGTTGGCTATCGCGTTCAGGGTTCTGATCTCGGCGAAAACAACATCACCCGGCGGCTCACGGCGCTAGGCGCGGACGTTCGCATTGGCCACGCGGCGGAGAATGTCGCCGACGCGGACGTCGTGGTCGTCTCGAGCGCGGTACGCGACGACAACGTCGAGCTTGTCGCGGCGCGCGAGCGGCGCTGTCCGATAGTCCCGCGCGCCGAAATGCTCGGTGAGCTAATGCGCTTCAGCCGCGATTCCATTGCGGTCGCCGGCACGCACGGCAAAACCACGACCACGTCGCTCGTGGCCACCTTACTCGCCGAGGCTGGCCTCGATCCGACCTTCATCATTGGCGGGCGGCTGAAGAGCGCCGACAGCAACGCGCGGCTCGGAACGGGCGGTTACCTCGTGGCCGAGGCCGATGAGTCCGACGCGTCGTTTATGCATTTGCAGCCGGTGCGCGCCATTGTGACCAACGTCGACGCCGATCATCTCGAGACCTATGGCGGTGACATTGCGCAGCTCGAACAAAGCTTCGTTGATTTTTTGCACAACCTCCCGTTCTACGGCCTTGCTGTCCTGTGCGCCGATGATCCCGGCGTCATGCGTATTGCGCCGCGGGTCAAGCGCGCGCAATTGACGTACGCGATCGATGCACCGGCGGATATTTCCGCTCACGACATTCGCTTCGAGCGCTCCGGCAGCGCCTTTTCCGTTCAACGCAGCGGCATTGCGACACCGCTCGACGTGCGCCTGAATCTTCCAGGCCGGCACAATGTGCTCAACACGCTCGCGGCTGTCGCCATCGCAACCGATCTCGATATCGCCGACGACGCTATCGTCGGTGCGCTTGAGCGCTTCCAAGGCATCGATCGACGCTTTCAAATTTACGGCGAATTCTCGACCGGCACGGGTAACGTCATGCTGGTCGATGACTACGGTCATCACCCGACCGAACTCGCTGCAACCTTGTCAGCGGCACGCAGCGGCTGGCCCGACCGACGGCTCGTGCTCGTGTTTCAACCGCATCGTTTCACGCGCACTCGCGATCATCTCGACGCTTTCGCGCAAGTCTTGGCCGAGGTCGATGCGCTCGTCTTGCTCGACGTATATCCAGCCGGCGAAGAACCGATCGCCGGTGCCGATGCGCCATCGTTGGCGCGCGCTATTCGTTCGCGGGCCGGTGTCGAGCCGGTTGTGGTCAGTCAGCCGAGTGACGTTCCCGCGCTGCTCGAACGGCTGCTGGTCGACGGCGATCTTTTGCTAACGATGGGTGCCGGCAACATTGGTTCGTTGGCACCGAAGCTCGCTGCGACATACCGGCGCGCGAAACTGCGGAGCGTGTCGTCATGATGGCTGCCGTAGAAATGCCGGCATTGCCTGGTCTTGTGTTCGACGAGCCCATGGCACGGCACACGTCATGGCGCGTCGGAGGACCGGCCGATGTGTTCTTTAAACCGCAGTCGCTGGACGACCTAACGCGTTTTCTCGCGGAATTGCCGCTCGACGTACCGCTGCACTGGGTCGGTCTTGGCAGCAACCTGCTGGTGCGCGACGGCGGCATTCGCGGTGCCGTGATTAATACGCTGAAAGTGTTCAATCGGCTTGAGCGCGGCGCGGGACGCCGCGTTCACGCGGGCGCCGGTATTGCATGCACGCAACTCGCGCGGCGCGTCACGGCCTGGGGCCTGGGGCCGGCCGGCTTTTTCGCCGGTATTCCCGGCACTGTCGGCGGCGCACTGACGATGAACGCGGGTGCCTTCGGCGGTGAGACCTGGGACCAAGTGGTCGGCGTTACGACCATTGACCGGGCCGGCAACGTGCACGAGCGCACGCCGAACGACTACGCCGTCGGTTATCGCGAGGTCAGTGGTCCGGGCGCCGAGTGGTTTACCGAGGCCTGTTTCGAATTTGCCGACGCAGGACCCGATGAGGCGGCCGAGATGGCAGCACTCCTTGAGCGGCGTAAAGCGACGCAGCCCTTGGGTCTGCCGAGCTGCGGCTCAGTGTTCCGCAACCCACCGGGCGACCACGCCGCGCGGCTCATCGAGGCGGCTGGTCTGAAAGGTACGCGGCTCGGTGGCGCACAGGTATCGCCCAAGCACGCGAATTTCATCATCAATGCGGATGGCGCAACGGCGGCCGACATCGAGCAGCTGATCGAAACGGTGCAATCGACCGTTGCGCAAGAGCATGGCGTTGAGCTCGTGCACGAAGTTCGCATGCTTGGAGAGCCGGCATGAACGCCATCGTGCGCATCGCGGTCGCCGGTGGCGGCGATTCGCCGGAGCGTGAGGTGTCGTTGCGCTCGCAAGCGGCCGTCCTGACGGCGCTCGAACGCGCCGGTATCAACGTCGTGGCCTACGATCCGAGCGAGCAGTCGCTGGATTGGCTCGTTAACGCCCGTATCGACTGCGTCTTTAACGTCTTGCACGGACCGGGCGGCGAAGACGGCCGTTTGCAGGGCGCGCTCGACCTGCTCGGCATTCCGTACACGGGTTGCGACGTGCGCGCGTCGGCATTGGCGATGGACAAGGTGGTCAGCAAATTGCTGTTTCGGCACGCCGAGCTGCCGACACCCGATTGGGTCGAGCTCGGCGTCAACGATGCCGTTCCAACGGATCCGAATCTCGGCTGGCCCGTGTTCGTCAAGCCGGCGTCGCAAGGCTCCAGCGTTGGCATGAGCCGCGTCGATGAGCCGGCCGACCTCGCCGCTGCGGTCGATGCAGCGCGAGCGGTGGAGTCGCGCGTGCTGATTGAAAGCTTCGTCGCTGGCAGCGAATACACCGTAACGGTGCTTGGTCGCGACGTTTTGCCATCGATTCGCATCGAAACGCCGCGCGTTTTTTATGACTACGAGGCGAAGTACAACGCCGATACCACGCGTTACATCTGTCCGGCGCTGACCGGCGCGGCTGAGGCTGAACTGGCGACGCTCGCGCTCGCCGCCTTCGATGCGCTCGGCTGTCATGGCTGGGGGCGGGTCGACTTCATCGCCGACGCCGCCGGCGCCATGCAGGTGATCGAGGTAAACACGGTGCCCGGCATGACCGATCACTCATTGGTGCCGATGGCAGCCGCGGCACGGGGCATGGATTTCACCGAACTGTGTCTAGCGATATTGGCAACGGCACCGATCGCACTGCCGGTTCCGGCGAGGGCCAACCATGGCGGCTAAGCAAGCGCGGCGCAAAAAAGCCAAGCGCAGCGAGCCGCGGGTCCGCGTCACGCTGCCTTGGAAGCCGGTGCTGGCACTGCTGTTGACGGCGGCCGGCTGCTACGTCGTGTTCGTTGCCGGCACGCTGGCGCTGAACTCGCCGATCCGCGCGCTCGATCTCGAAGCGCCGCTGCAGCGGGTTTCGCAAATGCAGATTCTTGCGGCTGCCGAGCCGTACCTCGAGGCCGGTTTCGCCAGCGTCGATCTCGGCGCCATGCGGGCCTCGCTCGAGGCCTTGGACTGGGTGGACGTTGCTGTCGTGCGCCGTCGTTGGCCCGATCGTGTGCAAGTGCTGGTCGTCGAGCAGGTCCCAGCGGCGCGCTGGGGCGAGGACGGCCTTCTGAATACGCGCGGTGAGCTGTTCGTGAACGGCGCCAGACACATACCGACGGAACTGCCGCGGCTCTCGGGGCCAGAAGGGTCGTCGGATGTTGTCGCACGGCGATACCTCGCAATGCACGGCCGGCTCGTGCAGGCCGGACTGCGGCTCTCGTCAGTCGAACTCGATGAGCGTGGTTCTTGGCGACTGACGCTTGCAAACGGCGTCGACGTGCGGCTCGGTCGCCGCGACGTTGACGAGCGCGGTGAACGGTTTTTGACGATTGTCTCGCAGCTGGTGAGCCGGCGTCAGGAAGACATCGATTTCGTGGATATGCGTTATTCGAACGGTTTTTCGATCGGTTGGAAGCACGACGACTACCGTGACCGCGCCGACAACGATCCGTCGACGCGTCCGGTGTTGGCGGCGAGCAAGGCGGCGGAATGAGCAGCAGACGTAGCGACAAAAACTTGATCGTAGGTCTCGACATCGGCACGTCGAAGATCGTCGCAATTGTCGGCGAAGTCAGCGAGGACGAAACCATCGAGGTCGTCGGTATTGGCTCACACCCATCACGCGGTCTCAAAAAAGGTGTGGTGGTAAACATCGAGTCGACCGTGCACTCGATCCAGCGTGCCGTTGAAGAAGCCGAGCTGATGGCCGGCTGCGATATTCACTCGGTTTATGCCGGTATCGCGGGCAGTCACATCCGCAGTCTGAATTCACACGGCATCGTCGCGATTCGCGACAAAGAAGTCAGCGTTGGCGATGTCGAGCGCGTTATCGACGCCGCGCGTGCCGTCGCGATACCGGCCGATCAGAAGATCCTCCACATCCTGCCGCAGGAATTCATCATCGATTCGCAGGACGGTATTCGCGAACCGGTTGGAATGTCCGGTGTGCGCATGGAGGCCAAAGTACACATGGTGACCGGCGCCGAGAGCGCGGCGCAGAACATCGTCAAGTGTGTGCAGCGCTGCGGCCTCGCGGTCGATGACATCGTGCTTGAGCAACTCGCCTCGAGCTATGCCGTGTTGACCGAGGACGAGAAAGAGCTCGGCGCCTGCATCGTCGATATCGGCGGCGGCACGACCGATATCGCGGTGTTTTTGGGTGGCGCCATTCGGCATACCGCGGTGATCCCGATCGCAGGCGACCAAGTCAGTAACGACATCGCTGTGTCGATGCGCACGCCAAAGCCGTACGCCGAGGACATCAAGATCAAGTACGCCTGTGCGTTGTCGCAGCTCGCCAACGCGGACGAGACCATCGAGGTACCGAGCGTCGGGGACCGGCCACCACGTCGACTCGCCCGGCAAACGCTCGCCGAGGTCGTCGAGCCTCGTTACGAAGAGCTGTTCTGCCTCGTGCGCGACGAGCTTCGGCGCAGCGGATTTGAAGAGCAGGTTGCCGCCGGCGTCGTCATCACCGGCGGCAGCGCCAAGATGGAAGGCGCTGTCGAGCTCGCCGAAGAAGTGTTTCACATGCCGGTGCGGCTCGGCTCGCCGCAGTTTGTCACCGGTCTTGCCGAGGTCGTTCGCAACCCGATTCACGCCACTGGCGTTGGGCTGTTGCTGTACGGCCACGAACGCATGCACGAGCAAGAATACCGCGGCTCCGAGAGCGGCGGTGTTCGCGACGTTTGGTCACGCATGAAGGCGTGGTTCCAGGGTCATTTTTGATTGCGGTGACGCGGTCACCGGATTTGTTTGCGGTACGCAACGTTAGCGGAGGTAAGTAACTATGTTCGAATTGATGGACGCCTACAGCCAAAGTGCTGTGATAAAGGTGATTGGCGTCGGTGGCGGCGGCGGCAACGCCGTTGCGCACATGGTCGATGCCGGCATTGACGGGGTCGATTTCATTTGCGCCAACACCGATGCGCAGGCACTTAAGAACTGTCGCGTTCGCACGGCGCTGCAGATCGGTTGCAACATCACAAAAGGGCTTGGTGCGGGTGCGAATCCCGATGTCGGTCGTCAGGCCGCCATGGAAGACCGTGACCGCGTGCAAGAGGTGATTGAAGGCGCCGACATGCTGTTCATCACGGCCGGCATGGGCGGCGGCACCGGAACCGGCGCGGCGCCGGTGGTTGCGCAACTTGCCAAAGAGATGGGCATTCTGACGGTGGCGGTCGTTACAAAGCCGTTCTTGATGGAAGGCACGAAACGACACACGACGGCGGAGGACGGCATCGCCGAACTCGGTAAGTATGTCGACTCGTTGATTACCATCCCGAACGAGAAGCTGTTGACGGTACTCGGCGGCGACACCACGCTGCTCGATGCGTTCAAGTCGGCGAACCAAGTACTTCAAGGTGCGGTACAGGGCATTGCTGAGCTGATTACGCGTCCCGGTCTGATCAACGTCGACTTTGCCGACGTCAAAGCCGTCATGGCAGAGATGGGTATGGCGATGATGGGCTCCGGTGCTGCGAGCGGCGAGGGTCGCGCGCGGCGCGCGGCTGAGGAAGCGATTTCCAGCCCGCTGCTGGAGGACATTGATCTGGCCGGCGCTAACGGGATTCTCGCGAACGTCACGGCGGGCTATGACCTCACCATCGGCGAGTACAAAGAAGTGGGCGAGGCGATCAGCGAGTTTGCGTCGGACGATGCGAAAGTCATCGTTGGTACGGTGCTCGATCCCGACATGTCCAACACCGTGCGGGTCACGGTTGTCGCAACCGGGCTCGGCCAGCCGGCTATTCGCACCGCCACGCCCGATATCCGTGTGGTGCCGCGTGGTCGCCCGGCAACGCCGCCGCCGCAAGCTGCGGCGCCAGCCGGCGCCGAAGCGGTGAACGGGCCGGACTACACGGCGTTTGAGGCACCGCCGGCTGTTCGGCGCCGCGCCGCGGGTGACGGCCTTACCGACTCCGGCGAACAGCAAGACATGCTCGACATTCCGGCCTTCCTGCGCCGTCAGGCCGACTAGGCCGGCAACCGTCGCACGCCGCCGGCCACTCTCCGCGGGCCGGCGGCGTTGCGGAACGGTTTAAAAAAAATGACACAAAAGGGGTGTCAGACTGCGGCTTCTCTGCTAGTCTGCCCCGCAATATTTGTGAAACAACCCGCGTAAGTTATTGATACTTAAGTTGTAATTCTGATACACGTCGTGCCTTTGGGGGGCTGGATCGGTGTGGGGACATCGTTATCTAGCAGCACGAGACCGCGGTTTAAACGAGTCAATTCAACAACATAAGCAGCACCGACGGTGGGCGGTAGAGCTGCGCGGGAATGAAAGGGATTGTGGTAATGCTGCGACAGCGCACACTGAAAACAGCAATACGGGCCACCGGCGTGGGCCTGCACAACGGCGAGAAGGTCTTTATGACCCTACGGCCGGCACCGGTCGACACCGGTATCGTTTTTTGCCGCACTGATCTCGCCGAGAAACCAGCGATTCGAGCAGCCGCCCACAAAGTCGGCGAGACCATGCTCGGCACGACGCTCAATGAAAACGGCATCCGTATTGCAACGGTCGAACACTTGGTCTCCGCGTTCGCGGGTCTCGGCATCGACAACTGCTACGTCGATCTGAGCGCACCGGAAGTGCCGATCATGGACGGCAGCGCCGCACCGTTTGTCTTCCTGCTGCAATCCGCCGGCATCGCCGAGCAATCGGCCGCGAAGCGACTCATTCGCATCAAACGTCGGCTGCGTGTCGAAGACGGTGAAAAATGGGCCGAGCTCCGCCCGTACAAGGGCTTCAAAGTGAATTTTTCGATCGACTTCAATCATCCGGTGTTCAAGAAGCACTCGGCTGAGGCGAGCGTCGACTTTTCAACCGGCACGTACCTCCGCGAGGTTAGCCGTGCACGCACGTTCGGTTTCATGCGCGACATTGAAGCGCTGCGCTCGCGCAACCTGACGCTGGGCGGCAGCATGGACAATGCGATCGTGCTCGACGACTACCGCATCCTCAACGAAGACGGCCTGCGCTACGACGACGAGTTCGTACGCCACAAAATTCTCGACGCGATTGGCGATCTGTACTTGATGGGCCATTCGCTGATTGGTGAATACCGCGCCTTCAAGTCTGGACACGAATTGAACAATCAGCTCGCCCGCGCGGTGCTGGATGATGCTAATGCGCACGAGCTCGTGGTGTTCGGCGATCAGCGCAAAGCACCCATCTCCTATCGTCCGCCTGCCTACGCCTGATCGGCTGCCGTCGGGCGGACACGAACGGCAATACTGCGCACGTCAAAGCCCGCCGCGACGTAACGCCGGCAGAGATCCGGTTCCGCGTAGCGCAATCGACTCGCCCAGCCGGCGCTCGCGGTCGTGAGCGTCAGTATTCCGTCGCCAAACCCGGCAGACGCGACTTCGGCACGCATTTCGGCGGGCAGTATCGCCAGCAACGCCGACTGCTGACGGTCGTGGGCCTGCGCTTGGTCGGCCAATTGGGTCAGCAGGTCATCGCCGCTGAGCAATTCGCTGAGGCGTTTTTCGGTCATCGATCCGCCATCGAAGTGTGATCCTGCGCACACGGCAATTGTCGCAGCGCAGACTTTTTGTGCGCCAAGTCCTTGAAATAGAGACGATCGCTAGGCATATTCATCGACGATCAGGGCATACCCGGCGTGAGTCGGGGACGCAAAGCTACCGGTCTTTCACCTGACAGCACGATTGAAAGACAGCGGAGCTGCCGTACTTGAACGATTAGGGAGTCTCGACTCCCGTGCTCCGGTAGCAACCGTACGGGGTGGCGTGCGGTGATTGCAAGCTACTGATCTAACAACGCAACACATAAAGAGCAGAGTATCGCTTCATGCAGATTCTCGTCGTCCGACGCGATTTGAAAGGTGTCCGCCAGTTCAATCTGGCAGCCGCAATACCTGTTCTTTGTTTCCTAACGCTTTGCGTAACACTCGCCGCCGGTGGCTTCGTAGCCGGTCAAGCTAATTCAGAGCGCGCTGCGACCGGCGCCGATCTTGCCGAGGTTCGTGCGTTGCGCGAGCAGCTCGCAGCCGACCGCGAACACATTGCGAAGCTCGAGCAGGAAACGGAAGACACGCTGGATGCACTAGCCATTCGCCTCGGTCGCATGAATGCCCATGTTATTCGTCTCGATGCGCTCGGCCAGCGCCTGACCGAGATGGCCGAGCTCGAGGACGGCGAATTCGATTTCGACAGCACGCCGGCTATTGGTGGTCCGCTGGAGCCAGAGACACTCGAGTCCGGCAGCGTCGCTGACATCAATCAATCGCTCGGCGACCTCAGCGATCAGCTTGCCGATCGCGAGCAGCAGCTCGGTGTACTTGAAAGTATGCTGATGAGTCGCAATCTCACCCAGCGCACCGTACCCGAAGGTCGGCCGGTCAACTCCGGATGGCTGTCGTCGTACTACGGCAAGCGCACCGATCCGTTTACCGGTAAGCCCGCTTGGCACAAGGGGGTCGACTTTGCCGGCAAAGAAGGCGACGACATCGTCGCGGTGGCCGCTGGCGTTGTGACGTACTCCGGCGATCGCTTCGGTTACGGCAACATGGTCGAGATTGATCACGGCAAGGGTTACGTCACGCGGTATGCGCACAACTCCGAAAACGCCGTCGCCGTTGGCGACGAGGTCGGTCGTGGACAGATCATCGCGTCCATGGGCCGCAGCGGACGCGCTACTGGGCCAAATCTGCATTTCGAAGTGTTGTACCGCGGCAAACCGGTCGATCCGGTCAAGTTCATCCGCGGCAAAGCCAGCCCGAAATAGCGCGGCCCAACGCGCCGCCGAGCGGTCGCGAGACCCCGCCGATACGCCCATCCGCCCCAATCGCAAGCTCCCCAACGGAATTTCCGTACGCGTCGGCACTCCTAGACTATTCCGCGTAAGCGGAAATCACGCGGTTCGTGCGAATTCGCCCGCGACCGTGCCTCCGAAACCGCATAAAATACCGACCGGCCAGGCCTGTCGCCCCAGAATTTAGGACTTCTCAGTGGCTGTTTTTACTAAGCTTTTTGGCAGTCGCAACGACCGGCTGATCAAGCAATATCGCAAAGCCGTCAAGCGCATCAATCAGCTCGAAGAGTCGGTGCAAGCGCTCGACGATGCGGCGCTCGGCGCCAAGACCGATGAGTTTCGCCAGCGCTTCAAAGATGGCGAAACGCTCGAGCAACTGTTGCCTGAGGCGTTTGCCGCAGTACGCGAAGCATCGCGCCGCACGCTGGGTCTGCGCCACTACGATGTCCAGCTGATCGGCGGCATGGTGCTGAATGACGGCAACATCGCCGAAATGCGCACCGGTGAAGGCAAAACGTTGATGGCGACACTCGCCGCGTATCTCAACGCGTTGTCTGGCGATGCGGTGCACATTGTTACGGTCAACGAGTATCTGGCTGCACGCGACGCCGATTGGATGCGGCCGATATACGAGTTTCTTAACCTGACGGTCGGCGTCTCGAAAAGCGGCCAGGGTCCCGACGAGAAACGCGAAGCGTACGGCGCCGACATTACCTACGCGACCAACAACGAACTCGGTTTCGACTATCTGCGCGACAACTTGGCGTTTCGACTTGAAGATCGTGCACAGCGCTCACTCGGTTTTGCAATTGTCGACGAGGTCGACTCGATCCTGATCGATGAAGCACGCACCCCGCTCATTATTTCGGGGCCGTCGCAGGAAAGCACCGACCTGTACGTTGCGATCAACAAGCTGGTGCCGAAACTCAAACAGCAGATGGCCGAGGAGGCCGACCCGGAAGCGGGGATCGAGTCCGGCGATTTCTGGGCGGATGAGAAAGCCAAGCAGATTCACCTAACGGAAGAAGGTCTCAATAAGGTTGAGGACCTGATGGTCGAGAACGAGTTGCTCGATGAAGGCGCGAGTCTTTATGACGCAAGCAACATTCGCCTGATGCACCATCTGACCGCAGCGCTACGCGCGCATACGCTGTACCAGAAGGACGTCGCGTACATCGTTCAGAATCAGCAAATCGTTATCGTCGACGAGTTCACCGGTCGCACGATGCCGGGCCGGCGCTGGTCCGACGGCCTGCACCAAGCCATCGAGGCCAAAGAAAAGGTGCCGGTCAAGGAAGAAAACCAGACCGTTGCGTCGATTACCTTCCAAAACTTTTTCCGCATGTACGACAAGCTGTCCGGTATGACCGGTACGGCCGACACGGAAGCCGCTGAATTTCAACAGATTTACGGTTTGGAAGTGGTCGTGATCCCGACCCACAAACCGATGATTCGCGAAGACAATCCTGACCTCGTTTTTCTCAATCAGGACGACAAGTTCGACGCCATCATTGAGGACATCGAGGAATGCCGCAATCGCATGCAGCCGGTTCTGGTCGGCACGACATCGATTGAGACGTCGGAACTGCTGTCGGGCGTACTCAACAAGAAAAAGATTCCTCACGAGGTGCTGAACGCGAAGCAGCACGAACGCGAGGCCGACATTGTTGCCGATGCCGGCAAGCCGGGTGCCGTCACCATCGCCACCAACATGGCGGGACGCGGTACCGACATTGTGCTGGGCGGCAACCTCGAAGCCGAGCTCGAGCGCATTGGTGGCGACGATAAAACGCGCTCAACGGCGCGCGAAGACTGGCAAAAACGCCACGACCAGGTCCTCGAGGCCGGCGGTTTGCACATCGTCGGCACGGAACGCCACGAGTCGCGGCGCATCGACAATCAGCTGCGCGGTCGTTCTGGACGACAGGGCGATCCGGGTTCGAGCAGATTCTTCCTATCGATGGAAGACACGCTCATGCGAATCTTCGGCGACCCGAACCGCACGAAAGCGCTGCTGCAACGCTTCGGCATGAAAGAGGGCGAAGCGATCGAGAGCCCGCTGCTGTCGCGGCAGATCGAGAAAGCGCAGCGGAAAGTAGAGTCGCACAACTTCGATATTCGTAAACACCTGCTGCAATACGACGACGTAGCGAACGATCAGCGTCGCGTGGTTTATTCACAGCGGGTCGAACTGATGGAAGCCGACGACATTGCCGAATCGGTCGAGGCGATTCGCGAAGAAGTGATCGACGGCACGATTAGCGAGTACATCCCGCCCGGCAGTCTCGAAGAGCAATGGGACACCGCGGGGCTGCAACGAGCGCTGGCCGCTGAATTCACCGTAGAGCTCGACGTGCCTGGCTGGGTCGAGAATGAGAAAGAGCTCAACGAAGCGGGCATTCGCGAGCGTGTGCAAAAAGCGGTCAGTGACGCGTACAGCGCCAAGGTCGAGGAGTACGGCGGCGATACAATGCGCCAACTCGAGAAAGCCTTGATGCTGCAGCAGCTCGACCAGCGCTGGAAAGAACACCTGGCGGCGATGGATTATCTCCGCCAAGGTATTGGCCTGCGCGCCTTTGCGCAGAAAAAGCCGGAGCAGGAATACAAGCGTGAAGCGTTTGAGCTGTTTGGCGACATGCTGGAGCAGGTCAAGCGCGAGACCATTAGCCTTTTGTCACGTATGCGCGTACGCAGCGAAGCGGAGATCGCCGAGATCGAGCAGCAGCGCCAGCGTGCGGAAAAATTGAAGTTCCAGCATGCCAATGCATCAGCGCTGTCGAATCCACAGGCAGCAGCGGCCGGTGGCGGAGCAGTCGCCGGTGCGGCTGTCGGCGGCGGCGGCCGCATGCCGGCACCGCCATCGTCACGACCGGCGGAGGCGGCACCGTTTAAACGTGCGCAGCCGAAGGTAGGAAGGAATCAGCCGTGTCCTTGCGGGAGTGGCAAGAAGTACAAACAATGCTGCGGCAAGTTATCTTGAAAACCCCTCAAGCGGCGCGGGACGTTGTCAGAAAGAGCCGAGCAACGCTCACGTACCACGCTCGTACGCTCCCGCTCCTCGGCTCTTTCTTCCTAGTCCCGCATCCACCTGAGTGATTTTCAACCGGCAACTTGCAGTGGCGGCGCGCGAATCGAGTTCGTTTGGCGACTGCCGTGTTGACGCAGGTAGGCAGACATCGGTCGGTGGTTGCCGAATTCACTCCGCTTTTTCGGGGCTTTCTTCCTCGCACTGCACTCACCTGTATGCGCCTCAGTGGCGCGTCGCGCATCCACCTGAGTGATTTTCAACCGGCAACTTGCAGTGGCGGCGCGCGAATCGAGTTCGTTTGGCGACTGCCGTGTTGACGCAGGTAGGCAGACATCGGTCGGTGGTTGCCGAATTCACTCCGCTTTTTCGGGGCTTTCTTCCTCGCACTGCACTCACCTGAGTGCGCCTCAGTGGCGCGTCGCGCATCCACCAGCGTGATTTTCAAGCGGCAACTTGCTGGCCCGAGCGCATTGTAGCGGTGGCTAGTAAGCCGAGCATTGAGGTTGCGGCGGGGATTCTGGTTGATGTCGATCAACGAATCCTATTGAGCGAGCGGCCGGCGAAATCATCGCATGTCGCCGGTTTCTGGGAATTTCCGGGTGGCAAGCTCGAGTCGGGCGAGTCGCCGCACGATGCGCTGGTGCGCGAGCTTCAGGAAGAGATCGATGTCGTCGTTGCGACGGCGCGCTTCGTAACGACACACCGCCACGACTATCGCGAGCGGGACGTCACCCTGCATTTTTTTCTCGTCCGTGAATGGCAGGGCACACCGCGGTCCGTCGAAGGGCAACGACTTGCTTGGGCGCGCGTCAACGAGATCGACAACTACAACATGCTGCCGGGCGATGAGCCGATCATTCGGACCTTGCCAAATCTGGTGCGCGCGCCAGTTGGTTGATGGCGTGGCACGCACGGCCTAGAGGCATGCCTCATGTTCCGTTTGGCACCGTATCTGTTAGACGCCATCCCGCAACCAGCAGCCAAACCATAAACACCAACTCGCCCAGCGCGAAGACCATTAACCAGCCCACCGACAGTTGCGGGGCGAAATGCCCGGCAGCGTTCATTAAGACGTAAGCAGCGCCGGCCAGCGCGACAACAATACCCGTCCAACGTGGAACGTGTTTGGCTCGCCATATGACTGCGCCCATGACCAACAGGTGCACACCAAAAAAGCTTAGTGCGACGTTGGTCGTGGTCTGCGCTGCGAGCAACCGCGACATGACGTCGTGCTGCAGCGAACCAACGTTGGCTATCGCCGATAGATCCGGCGCCGCTGCGAGTTCATAGGCCTGGAAATAGGCCATTAGCCCGATGAAGGCCAGAGCGGTATAGACGAGTCGCATCCATGCGACGAGCAGCGACAGCGCTTCCTGACCTGGACGCAACAACCAATACAATGCCCACGCAACAACGACGTCCATCACGTACGTTAGAAACAGCAGATAGGCACCGGCGAGATAAGGTGTTGCATCGCCCCGCAAGCGCTCAACGGTAGCGGCGCCGTCGTTCGGCACGATGCCTTGCGGCAGCAGTTGGAAAAAGCCAGCGGCGCACAGATCGCCATGACTAGCAGGCCAAAACCAGCGGTTAACGCTGCGGATCGCAAACTCAATGTGTGGCACCGACTCGGTTCGTCGAGTCGCTAAGTGTCGCTGTTGGCGACCGAATCGGCCATCAGAAAATGGTCAGCGTTCGACCGAATTTTCCGCGTTGACTCGTCAGGAAGCTCAGCAGCGAGTGAATGTGGCAACCCAGCGCGGTATTCGCGGGCAAATTTGTGTGGTATCAAAAATCAACATGACAATCGTCAGTGCGGACGGGTCTCTGAATGGAAGATCCATCCGCGTAGCATCAGTCGCGTCAATGCGTCGCTCGGGAGAATGTCGGTGATTCAGGTCATCTATCGCTGGGAGGTCCCGCTCGTCAAACAGGCGGCGTTTATCGCTGCTTGGGAGAAGACAACCGTAACTATCCGGGAAACGATCGTCGGCGCGCGCGGCAGCCTCTGCATTGTCAGCGTCGATCGGCCCACCGAGATTCTGACCGTTGCCAAATGGGACAGGCTCGAACAGTGGCAAGCGTTCATCGGTGGAGACATGCTGGTGAGCATGAAAACGATGCACGAACTCGGGACCAGGGTTTCGGCCGAGGCGTTCGAGCAGCGCGGAGACTTCACCGTCTAGGCCGCTCGGCGTTTGTCGAGATCTCGCGTAGACGCACGGCCGCACCGACCGAGTTATCGGTGGGGAGTGGCCTTATGCGGTGCGGTTCAAAAGGCCGCCACGGAAAAGTACGGCGCAGGGCTGGCCATCAATCGCGCTCGACGCTCGTTTCCCAGCCGTCGTAAGTGCCGCTAAACCGGGTCACGGCTTTGCGTATGGCAAACGTGACGCTGTTGATTTCGTACAGGTCTGGCAGGTCCGTACGAAAGAACTGGATCCCGAACGGCTTCGGGTAGTCGGCGTTCTCCGATTCTTCGTGCACATTGAATTGCTGCTCACCTAACCATTCTTTGAACTGCGTGACGTCCGCTCGATTCTCGAAGTAAGCCCAATGATCGACACGGCGCGGTTTCGTGAGCGAGTCGCCGTTTTCCTGCAGATGCTGCGTGACCTTGAGGTCTTGAATCATCTGCCAGTCGTCCGCGGTCGGAAACAGCTCTTTCCAATAGCCTTGTTTCTCTGGATCGTCTCGGTGAGTCACAGCGAGACTGTAGCCGTGCGTCGCGGCGATATCGCGTTTGATCCGCTCGATTGCGAGCTCGTCGGTATCAAGGTAGGTGTTGAAAATGCGCTTGCCGTCAACCGTCAACCGGCCAACATAAATGCCGCCGTTCTCGATCGCGAAAGCTTCGAGTTGGTCTTCGATGTCGACAGCGACATCAAACTCCTCATTGGTGGGCAGGCCGTTCTCCGCCGGCGCTTTGTAGAGGAGCGTAAACTGCACCAATCGGTCGACAGCAAAGTCGTCGATGGATTCCCGAATGCCATGATCGTAGGCAATCGACGCGGCGCTCTCACCGACCATGCACGGGAAAAATTCCCAGTGTTCACTCAAGGCGCCAGATCCGTATCAGGCAAAGTTTGCGACGCGCTAACAAACAAACAGTTTGAAAGGAACGTCTTCGTTGGTTTGTGCGCGACGGTCAGCGCTGGCGCCGGATTCCATGAAGCGAATCGTGAAGCGATGCTGCGATCCGCTGATCTCCGGATAAACGCGTTGCTCGGGAAGCAGCGATACGCGAAGCAGTTGACACGGCGTGTCGCGGCTAACGTTGTATTGGTAGATACCTTGCTTGGCGATGCAGTCGAGCGCCGGCGCGCTTTCGCGCGACAGCCAGAGCATTTCGCTCACGGCGTCGAGCAGCGGTTTCAAATCGCTGAGCCAACGTTCGAGATCGCGTTGTCGAGTGGTAAACGGCTGACGCAACCAGAAACTGTATTCCGGTAGATCGAATTCGCAGGTGCCGCCCGGAATCGCGCTTCTGTGTTTGATCGCGCTGAGAAACTCAGACTCTTTCAGCAACTGCAAGAAATGTGGCCCGGTGTCGTGCAGCGCACGCTGCGATCGTGACAGTTGCTCGAGTATGCGATTCAAGCGGCCCTGGTCGACGCCGGCCTGTCCGCGGTATTGGCCGAGCTGCTGCGACTGCCGCTCGAGTTCCTTCAGCACATCCGCCCGCACGTCGCCGCGCATCAGAATGGCCTTGATGTCCAGGAGCGTGGCGATCGCAGCACGACTCGAGTAGTCCGCGTCGCTGTCCATATGGAAGCAAACTTGCTTGTACAGGAATTCGAGGCGCAGGAACGTCCGCAACCGCTCGGTGAGAGGTTGTTCGAATTCGGCCCGTTGTGAGCTGCCAGCGGTCGCTTCAGAGCCTGATGCCGCTCGGATCATGTCGGTATTCTGCGCCACGGCGGCAGATCAGAGCAAATAGCCGCAAAATGGCTACAGGTTGACGCGACGACGCCTAAGTGCTGCGAGCTGGCGATAGTACCGATCTAATGCATCGACGCTCGCCTCGAGGTGCGCCGGACTACGGTCGTTCAGGATCACGTCGTCGGCGATGCTGCGCCGAGCGGCTCGACTGGCCTGCGCGGCGATCATGGCGCGGGCCGTTTTTGGGTCCGAACCGTCGCGGGCGAGCAACCTTGCTAGCTGGACATCCTCCGGGCAATCGATGACCAGAACGCGGTTCATGTCCTCGCGCATCGGCGATTCGACCAGCAGCGGCACAACGAGCACCACGTAGAGCCCGTCGGCGGCTTTTGTGGCATTTAGCGCACGCTCGCGAATGCGTGGGTGCGTCATGGTTTCGATAGCGCGGCGTTCCGCCGGGTCGGCGAACACGCGCTGACGCAGCTGTGCGCGGTCCAGCGTTCCGTCTGTCGCGACCACGTTGTTGCCGAAGTGGGCGACGATGTCCTGATACGCCGGCTGACCGGGCTCGACGACTTCGCGCGCAATGACGTCGGTATCGACCACGGCAACACCGCGCGTCGCAAAGCGATCGGATGCCAGACTCTTACCGCTGGCGATGCCGCCCGTCAGACCGACCACATACGTGTGACTCGGCGTCACAGTGGCGGTGTCGGCGTGATACCGAAGGTCTGGTTGTACCAGTCAAGCAATGAGTCACCGAATACCATCGCCAGCCATCCCGCCGCCGCAAGGTACGGCCCGAAAGGAATGGGCAATTGTCGATCGCGACCCATGAACAAGATCATGGCGATTCCGACGACAGAGCCGACGCCGGCCGACAGCAGAATGATGATGGGCAGCTTGGCGACCCCCAGCCAGGCGCCGAATAGAGCGAGCAGTTTAAAGTCGCCTTCGCCCATGCCGACCTTGCCGGTCACCATCCGAAACAGCGTTGCCACGCTGTACAGCGACAGATAGCCAACCACGGCACCAACGATCGCGGCAGCCGGTTCGATCAACAATACGTCGGCGTCTTCAAAACCACGCGCCAGCGTCAGCAGCATGCCCAACCACAGAAACGGCAGCACGATGGAATCGGGCAACAGTTGATGATCGACGTCGATCATCGACAGCGCAACGAGTGCGTACGTCAGCAAAATCCCGGCAAGCGCTTCGATGCCGAAACCGAATCGCCACGCGACGACAGCAGCGAGTATCGCGGTGCCGAGCTCAACCAGCGGATACCGGACGCTGATCGGAGTTTTGCAATTGGAGCACTTGCCACGTAACACCACCCAGCTAATGAGCGGGATGTTCTCGAGCGCCGTAATCGCATGACCGCAATGCGGGCAGCGCGACCGCGGCACCACTAGATTGAACGGCTCTTGCTCCGGAACGTCTCGTTCTTCGAGTTCGGCACACTGTTCGGCCCACTCGCGCTGCATCATCACCGGCAGGCGGTAGATCACGACATTGAGAAAGCTGCCGACCAGCAACGAAAACACGAACACGACACCGATGAAGATCGCCGGTGACTGCGCGAATAGATCGATTATCGTCATGAGCGCTTAAGCGTACGAGCGGTAATGTTGGTCGAGTACAAAGGCATCGCGGACCACAGCCTAACGCCGAGCATTCGCCGGCGCACCTACGCAGCGACATTTCGTCAGTTGTGTACGGGGCACAGCGTACTGCGGCGTTAGGCGCTCAGCGCAGCAAGTCTTAGTGGTGTGCAAGGCAAGGTGCGGAGCCTCAACCGCGTTAATTTGACGAGACACAAGCATCGCTGGCGTTGCGAAGGTGCATCAGGCGCATACGAGACAAGGCGTCGTGCGGCGAAAAAGCGCAGCGTCTATGAACATACGTGAGCATTTTGAGCCGCAATACAACGCAGGATCGTGCCGCCTGATGCTGTTTCGATCAGACGACGGCGCCCATTTTGAAGATTGGCAGATACATAGCGATGACCAGGCCACCCACCAGCACGCCAAGAATTGCCATGATCAACGGCTCGAGCAGACTGCTCATGCTGTCGACAGCCGCATCGACGTCTTCTTCGTAGAAGTCGGCGACTTTACCCGACATTTCGTCGAGCGAACCCGACTCTTCACCGACCGCGATCATCTGGATGACCATGTTCGGAAAGAGGTCTGTGTTCTCCATCGCCTGCTGTAGACGTTGGCCGGTGGCGACTTCATCGCGCATGCGCAAAACGCCTTCGGCGAATACGACGTTGCCCGTTGCACCAGATACCGACTCCAGCGCTTCTACTAACGGCACACCGGCGGCGAACATGGTCGACAGCGTGCGGGCGTACCGCGCGATCGCCGATTTTTCGAGGATCGGACCGACGATCGGAATCTTCAGCGACATGCGATCGAGGAAATGTTGAAATTTCTTCGATCGCTTCTTGAAATAGAGAAACACGTAGATCGCCGCGGCGGCCCCGATACCGAGCAGCCAGCCCTGTGTTCGGACGAAGACCGATAAATCGATGACCATGCGCGTGAAGCCGGGCAGGTCGGCGCCGAAGCCGACGAACAGATCCTCGAAGGCCGGAATCACGAAGATCAGCAGAATGACGGTCACGATTAGCGCGACCACCATAACGGCTGCGGGATAGAACAAGGCCTTCTTGATTTTCTTCTTGATGGCCTCGGTTTTTTCTTTGTACGTGGCGATCTTGTCGAGCAGTGTCTCGAGTGCACCGGCTTGTTCGCCGGCTTCCACGAGATTGACGAACAGGTCGTCGAAATGCAGCGGATGCTTGGCGAGCGCCTCGTGTAGCGAGCTGCCTCCCTCGACGCTAGCTTTAACGTCCAGAATCAGTTTCTGCATCGCCGGGTTTTCGTGACCGTTGCCGACGATTTCGAACGACTGTACCAGCGGGATGCCGGCCGCCATCATCGTCGCGAGCTGACGCGAGAAAATGGCAATGTCGCCGGGCGTGATTTTGCCCTGGCTCTTAAAGAGTTGGGTCTGCTTGCGGATGACGCGAGGTACAACGCCTTGCCGGCGCAGTTCCGCGCGTACAGCAGCCTCGCTGGCAGCCAGGCTCTTTCCGCGAACCTTATTGCCTTTGCGATCCGTGCCTTCCCAGGTGTAGGGGATTTGCTGAACCGTTGCCGCTTCTGCCATCTCTCCGTCCCGCTTACTCGATCGTCACACGGTTGATTTCTTCGAGGCTGGTGATGCCGTCTTTGACCTTTTGCAGGCCAGAACGACGCAGGTCCCACACGCCCTCTTTTTCGGCCTGCTGGGCGATCTGCATGGCGTTACCGCCTTCCATGATGATGCGGCCCATTTCCTCGCTGACTTCCATCACCTGGAAAATCCCCGCCCGTCCTTTGTAGCCGTCTGTGCAGGAATTGCAACCAACCGGCCCAAAAACTGTGATACCCGCCTCGATATCTTGCTCCGTGAAGCCCTCTTTTAACAAGGCTTCCTTCGGCACGTCGCGCTGCTCTTTGCAATTGTTGCACAGCCGCCGCGCGAGGCGCTGAGCGATGATGAGGCTTACCGACGTCGCAATAGCATACGGTTTGACGCCCATGTCGACCATGCGGGTGAGGGTCTTCGGCGCATCGTTCGTGTGTAGCGTCGAGAGCACAAGGTGACCGGTCTGCGCTGCTTTGATGGCGATCTCAGCGGTTTCGAGGTCACGAATCTCGCCGACCATAATCACGTCCGGATCTTGGCGCAGGAAGGCTTTTAGCGACGATGCAAACGTCAAACCGACTTTCGGGTTGACGTTGACCTGATTGATGCCGGGCAGGTTGATTTCCGACGGGTCTTCGGCCGTCGAAATGTTCCGGTCTTCGGTATTGAGTATGTTGAGACCGGTGTACAGCGATACGGTCTTACCGCTACCGGTGGGGCCGGTGACGAGGATCATCCCGTACGGCTTTTTCAGATGCTTCTCGTACAGTTGGCGCTGCTGGTCCTCGTAACCGAGCGCTTCGATACCGAGCTGCGCGCTGGATGGGTCGAGGATACGCAGAACGATCTTCTCGCCAAACAGCGTGGGGCACGTGTTGACGCGAAAATCGATGGCGCGGTTTTTCGATAGCCGCATCTTGATGCGACCGTCTTGCGGGACGCGCCGCTCGGCGATGTCGAGTCTCGACATGACTTTGAGGCGCGCCGAGATTTTGCCAGCGAGCGCACTAGGCGGCTGCGCGATTTCTTTCAGCACGCCATCCTGGCGCGTGCGTACGCGGAAAAACTTTTCGTACGGCTCGAAGTGAACGTCCGACGCGCCGCGTTTGATCGCATCGAGCAAAACTTTGTTGACGAAGCGCACGACCGGTGCGTCTTCGATCTCGTCCCGAGTAACGTCGTCGGTTTCTTCTTCACCCGCCGTGACATCGAGGTTTTCTAAATCGAAGTCTTCATCGTCGAACGAAGACATACTCGTGTCGACCGCTTCGAGCGCTTTGCCGACCCGGTCTTCGAGTTTGTCCTGCTCAACGACAATCGGATCGACGCGCAAGCTGGTTTGAAACTTGATGTCGTCGATGGCCTGCAAATTGGTCGGGTCGGCGACCGCCACGAACAGACGTTTGCCGCGCATGCTGATCGGCAGTACGCGGTGCTTGTTGAGAATTTTCTGATCGACGGCGCGAACGACATCGAGGTCGAGCTCGAGCGCATCGAGATCGAGCAACGGCACGCCAAACTCGTGCGATGCCGCGACGGCGACCGCGCGTGCGTCTGCGAGGCTCTTATCGACTAGGTATGCAACGAGCGATTGGCTGGCAGCCCGGGAGTCCTCGACAGCGCTGACAATCGTTTCCTGGTCAACGATACCGTCCTGAACGAGGCGGCGCGGAAGTCCGCTAAGAGATGATTGAGCTGCAGTTACGGCCATGCGTCAGGATCGGACCCAGAAAAACAATTCCGGACTAGACGTAATACATAAGTGTCACTGATCCGCGAAATGACTACAACTCGGTTTCGTGCGCTCCTTCACAGTTTTGCGAGCGACCCGCGACGAACCGGGTTTTCGCCTGCGAAAGGCGGTGTCGGTCAGGGCCGACAGGCAGACGGCAAGTACTGATTAGGAACCGTGGTAGCCGCGTAAACAGAGACGTTGCCGCCAAGACCCGTGCCCATCAGAACTGCTGGCGCGGCCGGGGCGTTGGCATTGCCGCAGCGCCAAACCACCGATGAGTCATTGACGGTGTAGGGCGTCAAGGTCAGCACCAGCGTGTCGATTATGGCGTTGACATCGTTGCCAAAGGTTACGTCGATCCGGCCATTGACGACATTCACGGCCGTTACGTACTTGCCTGAGGTATCGGTGGCAACCGCAGACATGCCGGCGGCGAGCCGGTCTGCCGGCGCCTCGCCGTCGTTGAGGAAAGCGTCGACGATCGGCACCTTGGCCTGCGAGGCCATGCTGATGCCCTCGGTGACCTGCGAGCGAACCGTGTAGTTCTCGTACGCCGGTATCGCGATTGCAGCGAGGATCCCGATGATCGCAACGACGATCATCAATTCGATCAACGTAAAACCGCGGGCCTTGTTTAGTTCAGTCTTTGCCATGGTCATCCGAGAGTCTTGCGTTATGTCCGCGAAAGCCGGGCAGAAAAAAAGGGCCCTCTGTGAGGAGGGCCCTTCCTTGGGACTTGCTTATACTCGCGGACCGATCTTACGGACGGCAAGCAGACGGCAGGTACTGGTTCTGAACCGTCGGTGCAACATACGCTGCAACAGCACCACCACCGGCGGTACCCATCGGGTTCGTACCGGCCGGCGCCAGAGCGTTACCGCAGCGCCATACGACCGACAGGTCAACCGACTCGTACGGAGTCAGCGTCAGCGTGTTCTGACCAGCAATCGTGATCTGGTTGTTGGCTTCGTTGCCATACGTGATCGTGATCGTGCCGTTGTTGACACCAACGCTGACAACGTACTTGCCCGACGTATCGGTAGCAACCGGCGTCATGCCAGCAGCCGTGCGGTCGGCCGGCGGAGCGCCGTCGTTCAGGAACGACTCGGCAACAGCCGACTTAGCAGCAGCGGCGAGGCTCATGCCTTCCGAAACCTGCGAACGGATCGTGTAGTCCTGGTAAGCCGGGATAGCGATCGCGGCGAGAATACCGATGATCGCGACAACGATCATCAGTTCGATGAGGGTAAAACCCTGCTGAACTTTCTTCATCAGTGAAAACTCCTGGTAAGGATAAGCTTTAATCAGGCTCTATTCGGCGGCGCATCCGCCGCTTTCAAGCCAGAAGCAAGGCTCGTGCCAGATTTTCGCAAAAATCATAACTTGCTGACTTTTCGAGGTTTATGCCGGGTTCACGGCGGTGTGCAAGCGTTTGGCAACGGCGTCAGCATGGACCAGGGCTGTCACAATGTGACAAAAGTTGTCACATTGTGACGTCTGTGTCGCCCGGCCGCGTCAGCCGTCGATGCCGAGCTTTTTGATCCGATAGCGAAGCTGGCGAAACGACAGACCCAAGAGTTTTGCGGCTTGGGTTTTGTTGTAGCGGGTCTGCTCCAGCGCATCGATGATCGCCTGCCGTTCAACGTCTTGCAGCTGATGATTGAGCTCGCCGCTCGCACTTGGGTCAGCGGTTGCTGCATCAGCGCTTTTGAGGTTCAGATCGCCGCCGTCGATGGTTTCGTTCGGCGACAGCGTGACTGCCCGCTCGAGAATGTTCTCGAGTTCGCGCACGTTGCCCGGGAACGAATAGTCGAGCAGTGCCGTTTCTGCGTCTGCCGTCAGACGGTACGTTCGGCCGCCGCCCTGGCGGCGCGACAAGCGTTTCAGAAACAGCTCTGCCAACTCGAGCACGTCACGGCCGCGATCGCGCAGAGCCGGTACCGTGACCTCGATGACGTTGATGCGATAGTAGAGGTCTTCGCGGAACGAGTTTTCCTTTACCCGGTCGGCGAGGCTCTGATGCGTTGCGCTCAGGATGCGGACGTCGACCGAGCGTTCTTTTTCTGAGCCGACTGGACGCAAGGTCTTCTCTTGAATCACACGCAGCAGTTTGACCTGCATCGCTAGCGGCAGGTCGGCAATTTCATCGAGAAACAACGTGCCGCCGTCCGCTGACGCAATCAGACCGATTTTGTCGGCTACGGCGCCAGTAAAGCTGCCCTTTTTGTGGCCGAACAGCTCGGACTCCATCAACTCGCTGGGAATCGCACCGCAGTTGACAGGGACGAACGGCTGGTCGGCGCGCGGACCCGATTCATGGATCATGCGCGCGACGAGCTCTTTGCCGGTGCCCGACTCACCGCAGATGTGCACCGGCGCCTGACTGCGGGCGACCCGCTGGATGACCTCGCGCACTTCCAGCATCGGCGGTGAGGTACCGACCAGCCGATCTCGTGCAAAACGGCCGGTCTCGTCGGCACTCGCGAGCTTCAATGCCGATCCGATGATCTGTCTTAGGTTGGTGACGTCGACCGGTTTGGTGATGAAATCGAACGCGCCGAGCTTCAATGCCTGCACGGCGGTCTCGACGCTGCCGTGCGCCGTGATCATCGCGACCGGCAGGTCCGGCTTGTGCAGGCGGATCCACTCGAGCAATTCCAGCCCATCGCCGTCGGGCATACGCATGTCGGTCAGGCAGACGTCGAACGGCTTGTCGCTCAACGCGGCGCGCGCCTCGGCCACGTTACTGGCGGTCACCGTCGCGATACCCATCGCATTCAAGGTCATGCTGAGCAGTTCACAAATGTCCGGTTCGTCATCGACGACCAATGCCACGCTGCTCATAAATCTGGCCCCTGCTGGCGCCAGCGCGCCGGATCGGCGAACACGATGCGAAACACGCTGCCGCGATGAGCGCCGGGGCGGTATGACAGCGCCGCGCCGTTCAGTTCACACAGCTCGCGCGCGATATAAAGCCCAAGGCCAGTGCCACCCTGACGCGCAGTAAAGAAAGGTTCGAAAATATGATCGATCAACGCTGGGTCAATACCTTTGCCATGGTCAGCGATGTCGAGATACGGCCGGCCGGTCGATTCGACCCGGCCTGGCGTTAGCTCCACCAAAATGCCACCGCTGTCACTCGCATACTTAACGGCGTTGTCGCAAAGATTCCACAACACCTGTCGCAAATGACTCGGATCGACGAGCACGTGGAGGTCCACCGCACGGCTGCTGAGACGAATCTCGCCTTCGTTCAAGCCCACTGTCTGAACGAATTCGTCGGCGAATTGCGCGAGCCATGGGAGCAGTCGGACTTTCTCACGTTGCCCCGTGTCTCGCCGCGATAGCTGCAGCACGTTGTCGACGATTTCGCTCACGCGTGCGGCGTTCGAACAGATGATATCGGTGAGCCTTTGTTGGGTGTCGTCGGTTTGATCGACTTCGGCGAGCAGTTGCCCGGCGTGGCTCATCGCACCGATCGGATTGCGGATCTCGTGGGCGATGCTTGCCGAGAGTCTGCCGAGCGACGCTAGCTTCGACTGTTGAACCCGCTCAGCCAGCACACTGGTGTCCTCCATGAACAGAAGGATCGGTGACGGTCCGTCGTTGTGGCGCGCAAACGGCGCAATATTGATTTCGATTAACGAGCTGCCGTCTGCACCGGTCATCGAAAGCTGTGCCGGTTGCTGCGTGTTGGTGCCCTCCCGCCAGATCTCCACGCGGCGCGCGAGTTCCGGCGCGACGTCGGCCAGCGCCATCCCGGTTGCGTTGGTCGGTGCACCGAGCAGCTCGGCGGCGGATGGGTTGAGCAGCCGAATCGTGTCGTCCGAGTCCAGCGCGACGATGCTCTCGCGCAGGTGCTGGACGACGTATTGGTTGAGCCGTGCCATGTTGGCGAGATCGACGCCGCGCTGGCGCAGCAGCGCTTCAGAATCCAGCAACCGTTTGGCGAGTGGCGCCGTGAGCAGCGGAATCGCGAACAGTATCGCGCCGAGAATGCCGGTCGCCGTGTACTGGGACGGCGCGGACTGGCCGGCGAGCTGCGAGATGCCTTGCTCGATCAGCAGCGCAATGGTCGCAACCGCCGGCACGAAGTAGGGCGTGGCGCCGCGATCGGCGATCAGGCTGGCCGCGACGAACACAACCAGCAATCCTCCGATGCCGCTCGCAATGCCGCCGCTCGCGTGCATCAGCAGGACGATAGCGACGATGTCGACTGCAATCGCGACGATGCTGGTCAACTTCAGCGGCAGTAATTCGCGCAAGGCGATCAACGCCGTGCCAAGACTGAACAAGAAGTACAGCGCTGCAACGATGGAATAGAGCCGCGGCAGCTCGTCACCCACGATCTTCGGATCGTCGAAGGCGACGAAAAATCCGAACAGCAGGGCGCTGACGAGAATTCGGATGACGCTGGTCGAGCGGATGACCCGCCAGGCCAGATCGCGGTCGCGGGTTTCCGAGCTGTCGGACTGGCGCAATTCGGCGCGCAGAATCGCGGTTGCAGTCAGACTGGAGTCGTTCGGTTGGGCGATGGCCCTTGGCCCCGTGGCTTTTGCGAAACCCTGACGATTGTTCCACAATACGCCCGCCGTCGCGACAGCCTGGCGCACGGCATCCCGCCAGCTCACCGACGACGACACCGTAATGAATCTCCACGAATATCAGTCGAAGCGACTGTTCGCCGATTACCGAATTCCAGTACCGCAAGGTATCCCTGCAACCAGCGCCGATGAGGCCACGGCTGCCGCCGAAAAATTGGCGGGCGAGCTGTGGGTCGTCAAAGCGCAGGTGCACGCCGGCGGGCGCGGCAAAGCCGGCGGCGTCAAGCTGTGCCGGTCGGTCGACGAGGTTCGCAGCGCCGCCGACGGCATGCTGGGCACGCGGCTGGTCACGCACCAGTCGGGGCCGGACGGGATGCCGGTCAATACGGTATACGTTGAGGCGGGTTCGGACATTGCTCGCGAGCTGTATCTCAGCATGCTGGTCAATCGCGAGGCCCGCCGTATTTCGCTGATCGCTTCGGCGGCCGGCGGCATGGACATCGAGGCCGTCGCGGAGGAAACGCCAGAGAAAATATTGACGTCGGTGATATCGCCGTCGGTCGGTCTGTCGCCTTACCAGGCCCGCGAGCTCGGCTTTGGGCTCGGCCTCGATAAACGCCAGGTCAGCCAGTTCGCCAAAATTCTCGACGCGATGTACCGACTGTTTGTCGACGTCGATGCCAGCCTTATTGAAGTCAACCCGTTAATCGTCACGAAAGGCGGCGACGTCATCGCGCTCGACGCGAAAATAAACATCGAAGACAACGCGCTGTTTCGGCAGGCCGACATCGAAGCGCTGCGCGATGAGAGCCAAGAAGACGAGCGCGAGCGCGAAGCCGCCGAGCACGATCTCAGCTATGTCTCGTTGGACGGCGATATTGCCTGCATGGTGAACGGTGCCGGTCTCGCGATGGCGACGATGGACGTCATCAAGCTGTACGGCGGCGAGCCTGCCAACTTCCTCGACGTCGGCGGCGGCGCGACCAAAGAACGCGTGACCGAGGCATTCAAGCTCATTTTGTCCAACGAAAAAGTGACCACGATTCTCGTCAACATTTTCGGCGGCATCGTGCGCTGCGACCTGATCGCCGAGGGCATCATCGCAGCAGTGCGCGACGTCGGGGTTAGCGTGCCGGTCGTTGTTCGACTGGAAGGCACTAACGTAGAAGCGGGCCGGCAGAAACTTGCCGAGTCCGGTCTCGATATCATCGCGGCCAACGATCTGACCGATGCCGCCCAAAAAGCCGTCAACGCGGCACGGTAATAATAATGAGCGTACTTGTCGGAAAAGACTCCAGAGTCGTCGTCCAGGGCTTGACCGGTCGCCAGGGCTCGTTCCACGCTGAGCAGTGCATCGAGTACGGCACGCAGATCGTCGCCGGCGTCACGCCGGGCCGCGGCGGCGAACGTCACCTCGATGTGCCAGTGTTCGACACGATGAATGACGCGGTGGCCGAAACCGGCGCCGATGTCAGCATGATCTACGTGCCGGCGCCGTTTGCCGCCGATGCGATTCTCGAGGCCGCCGATGCTGGCGTTGCCTTGATCGTTTGCATCACGGAAGGGATCCCAGTGCTCGACATGCTGAAGGTCAAGGATGCGCTGCGTGACTACCCAACTCGGCTGATTGGCCCGAACTGTCCGGGCATCATCACGCCGGGCGAGGCGAAAATCGGCATCATGCCCGGCTTCATCCATCAGCCTGGTCGGGTCGGCATCGTGTCGCGCTCCGGCACGCTGACCTACGAGGCGGTGTATCAGACCACCTTGAACGACCTCGGTCAGACCACCTGCATCGGCATTGGCGGCGATCCAATTCGTGGTCTCAATTTCATCGATTGTCTCGAGCTCTTTCAGGACGATCCGGCCACCGACGGCATCATCATGGTTGGCGAGATCGGCGGTACCGACGAAGAGGCTGCGGCTGAGTTCATCGCCGACAAAGTGACCAAGCCGGTGGTCGCGTACATCGCCGGTGTCACGGCGCCGCCGGGCAAACGCATGGGCCATGCCGGTGCGATCGTCGCTGGCGGCAAAGGTACGGCCGAAGCCAAATTCGCCGCACTCGGCGAGGCGGGCGTGGCGACCGTACGCTCGCCGGCCGAGCTCGGCAGCGCGCTTGCCGACGCGCTAAAAGCCTAACCAGCAAGGCGCGACATGGCCGCGCTCACGATCGCCGTAGCCCAGCTGAATCCGCTTGTCGGCGATATCCCGGCGAACGCGCGGCAGATTATTGACGCGAGTCGCGACGCTCAGCAGCGCCTCGGCGCCGATCTCATTGTTTTTCCGGAGCTGTTCCTGTGCGGCTACCCGCCCGAGGATCTGTTGTTCCACGGCGGTTTTCGGACCCGCATCGAGGCGACGCTGGCGGAGCTGAAGGCATCGATCCGCGGGATCAGCGTGCTGCTCGGCGTGCCCGAGTATGACGGCGAATCGATCTATAACGCATGTGTGCTGTTTCGCGACGGCGAGACGCTGGCGAGCTATCGCAAGTGGCTGCTGCCGAATTACCGCGTGTTCGATGAGAAACGCTATTTCGCCAAGGGCAATTCGGCGGCGGTCGTCGAGATTGGCGGCGTTCGCGTCGGCCTGACTATTTGCGAAGACATTTGGCAGCCACCACCCGCTGCGGCTGCGAAAGCGGCCGGTGCCGACGTGCTGCTATCGATCAATGGTTCGCCGTATCAGATCGGCGCCCAGGCGCGCCGCGAAAGCGTCGCACGCGATCGCGTGCAAGAAACCCATCTGCCGCTCGTGTACGTCAACATGGTCGGTGGCCAAGACGAACTCGTTTTTGACGGCGGTTCGTTCGCCATGCACGCCAACGGCGATATCGCCTATCGAGCGCCCGCCAACGAGACACGGCTCGACGCCATTCATGTCGACACTGCGGCCGGTTCGCCCGTTATCGCCGAACGCGAGGCAGAGCCGCTGCCGGAGACCGTGCCGAGCGTTTACGGCACGCTGGTGATGGGCACACGCGACTACGTCAACAAGCATGGTTTTGGCGGCGTCATCATCGGTTTGTCCGGCGGCGTCGATTCGGGCCTGACCTTGGCTGTCGCGGTCGATGCCTTAGGTGCCAACCGTGTCCGCGCCGTCATGATGCCGTACACCTACACGTCGGATATCTCGAAAATCGATGCCGCGGCGCAAGCGGAAATGCTCGGCGTACGCTATGACATCATCTCGATCGAGCCTATCGTGACAGCGGCCATCGATCAGCTTGCGCCCGTTTTCGACGGTTACGGCGAGGACACGACCGAGGAAAACCTGCAGAGCCGCGCGCGCTGCATGGTGCTGATGGCGATCTCGAACAAGACCGGCGATATGCTGTTGACTACCGGCAACAAAAGCGAAATGGCGGTGGGCTATGCGACGCTCTACGGCGATATGGCCGGTGGATTTGCGCCGCTGAAAGACTGCTCGAAATCGCTGGTCTACGATCTGGCCCGCTACCGCAACACGCGCTCGCCGGCCATCCCTGAGCGTGTCATCACGCGGCCACCGTCGGCGGAGCTGCGCCCAGACCAAAAAGACACCGACTCGCTGCCGCCGTACGAGATCCTCGATCCGATTCTCGGTGCGTTTATCGAAGAGGACTTATCGGTACAGCAGATCGTTGACCGTGGCTACGAGTTCGAAACCGTCGTCCGCATACTGACCATGGTCCGGCGCAACGAATACAAGCGTCGTCAGGCGCCGCCAGGAATACGTATTTCCGAACGCGCTTTTGGCCGCGACTGGCGCTACCCGATTACGTCCGGCTATCGCTTTCCGCCTGGTTAGTAAATCCGGATCGCGTTACAGGGAACGGCTGCGCTCGTTCTCGGCCAGCACCCGGCGGGCATCCGCGGCCAGTTCCGGCAGATTCAAGTTGTCGTATGCCTCGGCCATGATCTCGAGCGAACGCAAGTTGGCGTCTGCGCCGTCGAACTGCTCGAGCGCTTGCTTGGCGCGGTTGGCGGCGGCGACATACGCGCCGCGGCGCAGGTAAAACTCAGCGACGTAGTTTTCGTAGCGCGCGAGGCGCTCTTTCAAAAACAGCACGCGTTGGCGCGCATCGTCGGCATACTCGGAGCTCGGGTAGCGCTCGAGCAGCCGCAAAAAAGTGGCTAGCGCCTGACGGTTCTCGGCCGGCGGCCTGGCAGCTCGGTCGACCCCGAACATCTGCGAGAATCGTCCCGGCTCTTCGTCGAAGTAGGTCAGCCCTTTGATGTAGAGCGCGTAATCGAGCAGCGGGCTGGTCGGGTTTTCGCGAATGAACTGATCGGCTGCGTCGATCGCTTCCTCGACACGGCCCGACTTGTAAAAGCAGTAAATCAGGTCGACCTGCGCCTGTTTGCCGAGATCGCTGAACGGGAAGCGGTTCTGAATTTGCTCGAGAATGAAAATGGCGCGCGGAAAGTTGCCGCTGTCCATCGAGCGCTGGGCCTGCTGATAAACATCGGCGACCGAGCCCGGTACGACACCGTCGTCGCGCTCTTGGCCCGAACACGCCGCAAGCAGTGCGACCAATAAAATTGTAGGAATTACACGCATCCGACCAGTATAACGGCTTGGCTTTCGCGCCGATATCGTAGAATCCGGGCATGGAACGCGTTGACCGCGACACGATCGTCCCACCGTCCTGCGCCGGTATGCGATTCGACCAGGCGGCGGCCACGCTGTTCCCGGAGTATTCCCGCAGCCGCCTAAAAGGTTGGATTCTGGACGGTTCGGCGACGCTCGACGGCGCGGCCAAAAGACCCAAGGACCGCGTTGATGGCGGCGAGCGCCTTGTGCTGAAGGCCAGTATTGCCGTTGACGACTCGGTAGCGCCGCAACCGATCGCGCTCGATGTCGTCTACAGCGACGAGGCGCTGCTGGTCATCAACAAGCCCGTTGGCCTGGTCGTCCACCCCGGTGCGGGAAATCGCGACTCAACGCTGCAAAACGGTCTGCTGCATGCGTATCCCGAGCTCGCGACGGTACCGCGTGCCGGCATCGTGCATCGGCTCGACAAAGACACGAGCGGGCTGTTGATTATTGCCCGGCAGGTGACGACGCAAACCGCTCTGGTACGCGCCCTCGCGCGACGGACCATTCGTCGCGAGTATCGCGCCATTTGCTATGGCGTGTTGACCGGCGGCGGCCTCGTCGATGCGCCGATTCGCCGCCATCCCACGCAGCGCACCCGTATGGCGGTACATCCAGAGGGTCGCGAGGCGCGCACACATTATCGGGTAATGCAACGATTTGCCGCGCACACTGAAATTCGTGTGCGGCTCGAGACCGGCCGCACCCATCAGATTCGCGTGCACATGGCGCATATCCGCCATCCGCTGCTCGGCGACCCGGTCTACGGCGGTCGGCTGCGACTGCCAAAAGGTGCCAATGAGGCCCTGGTCGAGCAGCTACGCCGCTTCAACCGTCAAGCGCTGCATGCCGAACGGCTCACGCTCGCGCACCCGGACAGTGGCGACGAGGTAACGGTCGAGGTTCCGCCACCGACCGACTATTTGGCGCTGGCTACGGCCCTCGAGGAGCATGCCCGCTATGTCTGAGCAATGGTTAGCGGCGCGCTGGTCGGCGCCCGCCAATGTCGTCGCCGGCATGTCCTTGCGTGGCGGTGGCTACAGCATTGGGCCTTACGAGGGCTGCAACGTTGGCCTGTCCGTCGGTGACGCCGCGGACGTCGTGATGGCCAATCGCGACGCGCTTGCCGACGAGCTGGCGATACCAATGGCGCCACTGTGGCTGAATCAAGTGCACGGATCGGAGGTGGTCGATGCCGACGAATTTGGCCACGACGCCGTGCCGCGAGCGGACGCTGCGATCTCGCGGCGCGGCCGCCCTCTGGCGATTCAGACAGCCGACTGTTTGCCTATTCTTGCGTGCAGCCGACAAGGCGACGTCGTCGGTGCGGCGCACGGCGGTTGGCGCGGGCTGGCCGGCGGCGTCATCGATGCCTTGCTGGCCGCCATGGCCGTGTCGCCGTCCGAACTCAGCGTGTGGGTCGGCCCGGGTATTTGCCAGCAGCACTACGAAGTCGGCGCCGAGGTCCGGGACGCGTTCTGTCGCCGCCACGCCGATTTCGCGGTCCATTTTCGCCCGACTCGCCCGGGACATTTCCTCTGCGACCTGCCGGCCATCGCCGCCACCGAGCTGCGCCGACTCGGGGTCGGTGCCGTACATGAAGCGGCGCTTTGCACGTACAGCGATGCTGGGCGCTTTTTCTCCTACCGCCGCGACGGTAGGACCGGCCGCCATGCCAGCCTGATTTTCGCGCGCTGATCGCCCCGAACAGCCTGGCAGGGTTGAAAAGGGCCGTTTCCGACACCAATTCCCCGCCAGATTTCAATGTTTTGAGGGGACCTGTGCCATGCGCATGGACAAACTGACGAGCAAGCTACAGCTTGCGCTCGCGGACGCGCAGTCTCTCGCGCTCGGCCGCGATCACCAAATCATCAAGCCCGTTCATTTGATGCTCGCGCTGCTCGACCAAGAGGGCGGCACTGTCCGCCATTTGTTGACCCGCGCCGGCGTCAAGGTCAACGCGCTGCGCTCACAGCTGGGCGAGGCGCTCGAGCGCTTGCCAACCGTTGAGGGCACACCCGGCGATGTCCACATCGGCCAAGATCTCGCGCGCTTGATGAATGTCACCGACAAGCTCGCCCAGCAGCGCAAGGATCAATACATCACCAGCGAGCTGTTCGTGCTCGCCGCACTCGACGACAAAGGGGTGGTCGGCCGCGCGTTGAAAGACACCGGTGCCGTGCGCAGCGCGTTGGAGAGTGCCATCGATGAGCTACGCGGCGGCCAGGAAGTCAACGATCCGAATGCCGAGGAAACGCGTCAAGCGCTCGAGAAGTACACGATCGATCTCACCGAACGCGCCGAGCAGGGCAAAATCGACCCGATCGTTGGTCGCGACGAGGAGATTCGGCGCACCATTCAGATTCTGCAGCGCCGCACCAAGAACAACCCGGTACTGATCGGCGAACCCGGTGTCGGCAAGACCGCCATCGCTGAGGGGCTCGCCCAGCGCATCATCAATGAAGAAGTGCCGGAGGCCCTCAAGGGTCGACGGCTTTTGTCGCTGGATCTTGGCGCGTTGATTGCCGGTGCGAAATACCGCGGTGAGTTTGAAGAACGCCTCAAGGCATTGCTTAACGACCTGGCCAAGCAAGAAGGTCAGGTGATCCTGTTCATTGATGAGCTGCACACAATGGTTGGTGCCGGCGCGGCCGAAGGCGCGATGGATGCCGGCAATATGCTGAAGCCGGCGCTGGCGCGCGGCGAGCTGCATTGCATTGGCGCGACCACGCTCGACGAATATCGCAAATACGTCGAGAAGGACGCCGCATTGGAGCGTCGCTTCCAGAAGGTGCTGATTGACGAGCCAACCGTCGAGGACACCATTGCCATCTTGCGTGGCCTCAAAGAACGCTACGAAGTTCATCATGGCGTCGAGATCACCGACCCGGCTATCGTTGCGGCGGCAACGCTGTCGCACCGTTACATCAGCGACCGACAGCTGCCCGACAAAGCGATTGACCTGGTTGATGAGGCAGCCTCGCGTATTCGCATTGAAATCGATTCGAAGCCGGAGGCAATGGATCGACTCGAGCGGCGCATCATCCAGCTGAAGATCGAACGCGAAGCGCTCAAGAAAGAGTCCGACGATGCGTCGACGAAGCGCCTCGCCGATCTCGAAGAGCAGCTTGCGGGTCTCGAGAAAGAGTTCTCCGATCTCGAGGAAATCTGGAAAGCCGAAAAAGCGGCAACGCAGGGCTCAGCCGACGTCAAGGAATCGCTGGAGCGTGCTCGACTCGAGCTCGAAACGGCGCGCCGGGCCGGCGATCTCGGCCGCATGTCGGAGCTGCAATACGGGCGCATCCCGGAGCTCGAGAAGCAGCTGGCCGACGCCAGCGGAGCGGGCGATCAGAAATTTACGCTGTTGCGCAACCGCGTCTCCGAAGACGAAGTCGCCGAGATTGTCTCGCGCTGGACCGGCATCCCGGTCTCGAAGATGCTGGAAGGCGAAAAGGAAAAGCTGCTCGCGATGGAAGCTGCGCTGCAGCAGCGCGTAGTCGGTCAGTCGGAAGCAGTCGTATCGGTTTCCAACGCGATCCGCCGTTCGCGCGCCGGTCTCGCCGATCCGCGCCGGCCGATCGGATCGTTTTTGTTTCTCGGCCCAACCGGTGTCGGTAAGACCGAACTCACGAAGGCGCTCGCCGAGTTTTTGTTCGATACGGAAGACGCGATGGTGCGCCTCGACATGTCCGAGTACATGGAGAAGCATTCGGTCGCGCGGCTCATCGGTGCGCCGCCGGGTTACGTCGGCTACGAGGAAGGCGGCCATCTCACCGAGGTCGTACGCCGCAAGCCGTACTCGGTCGTACTGCTGGACGAGATCGAGAAAGCGCACCCAGACGTATTTAACGTTTTGCTGCAGGTGCTCGATGACGGTCGTCTGACCGATGGCCAAGGCCGCACCGTCGATTTTCGCAATACTGTCATCATCATGACGTCGAACTTGGGTTCGCAGCGCATTCAGTCGCTCGCGGGCGAGGAAAGCTATGCGGCAATGAAGGACGCCGTGATGGAGATCGTTGGCCAGCATTTCCGACCCGAGTTCATCAATCGCGTCGACGACGCCGTGGTTTTCCACCCGCTCGCGAAAGAGCACATTCGCGCGATTGTCGATATTCAGCTGGCGCTTTTGCATCAGCGATTGGCGGAGCGTGACCTTGCGCTCGAGCTCTCAGACAGCGCTCGCGATCTGCTGGCTGACGCCGGCTACGATCCGGTGTACGGCGCGCGGCCGCTGAAGCGAGCGATCCAGGTTCGGATCGAAAACCCGCTCGCCGAACGCATCCTGAAGGGCGCCTTCGCCCCGGGTGAGACGGTACGGGTCGACGTACGCGACGATGAGCTGGTCTTTGAAAGCGCCGGCCCATCTGCGAGTATTGCCGCCGTGGGCTCCTGAGGGGTTCGGTAAAGGAGCAAAAACGCGATGCCGATTTACGAGTACGAGTGCGGTGCCTGTGGCGCTGTGCATGATGTGTTGCACAAGCTGTCGGACTCGCCACCGCGCAAATGCCCGAGTTGCGGGCGCCTGAAATTACGCCGGCTGATTTCGGCACCGAAGTTTCGTCTGAAGGGCGAGGGCTGGTACGAGACCGATTTCAAAACCGGCGACAAGCGCAACCTTGCCGACGGCGGCGACAAGGAGTCCGCGAAGACCGACGACAAATCGAAATCGTCCGACAAGGCGGATAAGAAAGCCGCTGGCGACAAGCCGAGCAAAACCGACGGCGCCAGCGCGGGCAAGAAAAAGAAGGCCGGAAAAGCCGCGTGATCAAAAAAGTCGACGGCGGCGATTCGTCCTCGGGCCCTGGGCTGTTTCGACGTCTGCGCGGATATCTGCTCGCGGGTCTGTTGATATGGCTGCCGCTCGGCGTCACGATCATCGTGCTGCGTTTCGCTGTTGCGCAAATGGACCGCACGCTCGGGCTCATCCCGCAGCAGTATCGCGATGAGCTCGTCATTCCGTATTTCGAGGTTTCGGTCTTCGAGATACCGGGTATCGGCCTCGCGCTGACGATTCTGATTCTGCTGGTTACCGGACTCATTACGGCCAATTTCTTTGGCCGCAAAATGGTCAAGTTTGGCGAGGCGATCCTCGAGCGCATTCCGCTGGTGCGCACGATTTATTCGGCGGTCAAGAATTTCGCCGAAATCGTGCTCGGCCCCGGCAGCGACTCGTTCAAGAAAGTGCTGCTGATCGAATACCCACGCAAGGGCGTTTTCAGCCTGGCCTTTCAGACCAGCACCGATTTGGGCGAAATCGACGATCGTACCGGTAAGGACGTGATCTGCACGTTTGTGCCGACGACGCCCAACCCTACGTCCGGCTTCATCATCATGGTGCCCCGAGAGGACGTCATCGAGCTCGACATGGAGGTCGATCAGGCGCTGAAAATGATCATCTCGCTGGGCGTAGTCGTGCCACCCTGGAATCGATCGGGTGAACCGACCTCGCTTGCGCCTCCTGAGGCGACGCCGTAACATTTCGCGTCTTTTCGGCCGCTGGTCGCGGCCTCATTCCCGTTTCGGGGCCTCGCTATGCGCACTCATTATTGTGGCGCCGTTGACGCAAGCCTGATCGATCAGACCGTTACCGTCACCGGCTGGATTCACCGTCGTCGCGATCACGGCGGCGTGATTTTCGTTGACCTACGCGACCGCGAAGGTCTTCTGCAGGTCGTTTTCGATCCGGACGATGCGGCGATGTTCGCCGAGGCCGAGCGACTGCGCAGCGAATACGTGCTCGCGGTCGAAGGCCGGGTCCGGGCTCGTCCAGACGGCACGGTCAATCCAGACCTGCCGACCGGCGAGGTCGAGGTGCTCGCAACGAAGCTGACGGTCCTGAACCGCTCCGAAACGCCGCCGTTCCATCACGACGACGAGGTCAATGAGGAGCTGCGCCTGCGCTACCGGTATCTCGATCTGCGCAAGCCCGAGATGCTGGGCCACTTGATGCTGCGCCACCGGGTCACGCAGGCGCTGCGCGCGTTTCTCGACGCCGAAGGGTTTGTCGATACCGAAACACCGATGCTGACGCGCGCGACGCCGGAAGGTGCGCGCGATTACATCGTGCCGAGTCGCACGCACCCAGGACAGTTCTTTGCGCTGCCGCAGTCGCCGCAGATCTTCAAGCAGCTGCTAATGATGTCGGGCCTCGACCGCTACTATCAGATTGTCCGTTGCTTTCGTGACGAGGACCTGCGCGCCGATCGGCAGCCGGAATTCACGCAGCTCGATATCGAGCTGAGCTTCGTCGACGAAGAAGCGGTCATGGCGATCAACGAGCGCTTGATTCGCACGCTCTTCAACGACGTGCTCGACGTCGCGTTGCCGGATCCGTTCCCACGCATGACGTACGCCGACGCCATGCAACGTTTTGGCTCGGACAAACCCGACCTCAGAATCGATCTCGAGTTGGTCGACGTAACCGACTTGCTGACGGACGTCGACTTCAAGGTGTTTGCAGGGCCGGCCAACGACCCCGCGGGCCGGGTGGCGGCACTGAATGTGCCCGACGGTACTTCACTGACGCGCAAGGAAATCGACGACTACACCGCCTTCGTCGGTCGCTACGGTGCGAAGGGGTTGGCCTATATCAAAGTCAACGATGCCAGCGCTGGCCGCGACGGACTGCAGTCGCCGATACTCAAGAATCTGCACGATGCCGCCGTCGCCGGTATTCTCGAGCGCACCGGCGCCAAGACCGGCGATCTCATTTTCTTCGGCGCGGACAAGGCACGGGTGGTCAACGATGCACTCGGCGCGCTGCGTGTGCAGCTTGGCCAAGATCGCGGCCTCGTTGCCGAAGGCTGGCAACCGCTGTGGGTGGTCGATTTCCCGATGTTCGAATGGGACGAGGGCACCAAGCGCTGGACGTCGCTGCACCACCCGTTCACCGCGCCCAGCGTCGATTCGCCCGAGGATCTTGCGAAAGACCCCGGCAACACTTTGTCCCGCGCGTATGACATGGTTTTGAACGGCAATGAAATCGGCGGCGGTTCGGTGCGTATTCACGACACCGCGATGCAGGCTGCTGTGTTCGAGTTGCTGTCGATAACCCCCGATGAAGCGGAAGAAAAATTCGGTTTCCTGCTGCGCGCGTTGCAGTACGGTTGTCCGCCGCATGGCGGTATCGCCTTTGGCCTCGACCGCCTCGTGATGCTGATGGCCGGCGTCGACTCGATACGCGACGTCATCGCGTTTCCGAAGACGCAAAGCGCAAGCTGCCCGCTGACGAACGCGCCAGGCGAGGTGTCCGCCGCCCAGCTCAAGGAAGTCGGTATCCGGCTGCGCAAGCCGCCGGGCAGCGAATCGAGCGCCGCCTGAAGGCATGACCGTGCGCCGACCGGAGTCGGTGCTGGTGGTCGTCTACACGACGGCTGGCGAGGCACTGGCACTACGCCGCTGTCAGCCGTTCGATTTCTGGCAGTCGGTCACCGGCAGTCTCGAGCCCGACGAGACGCCCGCGCAAACCGCGCGGCGCGAACTCTATGAAGAAACGGGCATCGACGCCGGCGACGCGCTGCTCGACACCGGTGTTAGCCGGGTATTCATCATCGATCCGCGCTGGCGCAACCGCTACGCGCCCGGCGTCACTGAGAACACCGAATGGGAGTTTCACCTACGGCTTCCGGAACGCTGCCCGATTGAGCTACAAGCGTCGGAGCATTCTGAATACGCGTGGCTACCCATCGATGTGGCTGCCGAACGGTTTTGGTCGTGGACCAATCGCGAGGCATTGTTGGCATTGCCCACGCACGGACGGTGATGAAGCGTCGTCCGACGCGTTATCCGACGCCTCGCAGGCAATTCATCGCGCGAACGCAAACGGCCCGGGCGGCAGCGGCGATTCAATTCCGGCCGTGTTCTCGATCGCAGCAGAACACCATGGCAATTATTTAACGCTTTTGAGGCGGTAGACGAGGTCTAATGCTGCCCGCGGCGTCAATTCGTCCGCGTTGACATCAGCCAAGGCGTCGCGCAACGGATCGGGGGCCGGATCTTCGGGCGGGCCAAAATCCAGCGTCTGCTGCGGGCTTGCAACACCGGCCGCCTGTTGCGACTCGAGCGCGGCGAGGTAGCGCCTGGCGCGGCTGATCACGGTCTTCGGAACACCGGCTAATGCTGCCACGTCCAGGCCGTAGCTTTGGTTGGCCGGCCCTTCGCGCACGGCATGTAGGAACGAGAGCTTGCCGTTCATCGAGACGGCGTCGAGGTGCACGTTGGCGCACGCTGGCAGTTCGTCGGCTAATGCGGTTAGCTCGAAGTAGTGCGTTGCAAACAGCGTGAACGCACCGACTTCCGTGCCAATGTGATGCGCTGCGGCCCAGGCGAGCGACAGCCCGTCGAACGTCGACGTGCCGCGACCAATCTCGTCCATCAGCACGAGGCTTTGGCGCGTCGCGCGATTCAAGATGTTGGCGGTCTCGGTCATTTCCACCATAAACGTCGAACGACCGCCGGCGAGATCGTCCGATGCGCCGATCCGCGTAAATATCTGATCGATCGGCCCGAGCCGGCATGCCGCAGCAGGCACAAAGCTGCCGATGTGGGCGAGCAAGACGATCAGCGCGGTCTGGCGCATAAACGTTGATTTGCCGCCCATGTTCGGTCCGGTGATAACGAGCAGACGTCGTGCGTCGCCGAGCTTGACGTCGTTGGCGGTGAACGGCGCATCGAGAAATTGCTCGACCACCGGATGCCGACCATCGTCGATAGCGATGCACGGCTCATCGACTAGCGTCGGCTGGACATAGCGGAGCGTCGCGGCGCGTTCGGCCAAGGTGCTCAAAACGTCGAGTCGAGCAAGGGCTGCCGCACTCGCGCTGAGCGGCGCCAGTGCGTCGTTAAGGGTATCGAGCAGCGCTTCATACAACGCCTTCTCACGCGTTAGCGCGCGCTCCCGGGCACCGAGTACGCGATCCTCGAAGGTCTTCAATTCTGGCGTGATGTAGCGCTCGGCCGCCTTCAAGGTTTGCCGGCGGGTGTACTCCACCGGTGCGGCGTCGGCTTGGCCTTTGCTGATCTCGATGTAATAACCATGGACTCGGTTGTAGCCGACTTTCAGCGTGCGGATTCCGGTTCGCTCGCGTTCGTTGGTCTCGAACGCGGCAAGCTCATCGCCAGCGCCTGACGACAGCGCGCGTAACTCGTCAAGTTCGGCGTCAAAACCGTCGGCGATAACGCTGCCGTCGCGGAGCACCAGCGGTGGCGATTCGACCAGTGCGCGTGTGAGCAGATCGGCAAGCTCAATATGCTCCCCAAGATCGCCGGCAAGCGCCGCCAGTTCGTCCTCGCCGCTCGTCTCCAGCGCGCGGCGCAGCGTCGGAATGGCGCTGAGTCCCGCGCCCAATTGGCCGAGATCGCGGGGCCGCGCTGAACGCAGTGCGACGCGCGACAAAATACGCTCGAGATCGCCGATACCGTCGAGCGCAGCGCGCAGCGATTCGGTCAACGACGTGCGGTGCAACGCCTCGATAACGCGGTAGCGGGCCCGCAGCGCGTCGTGATCGCGAAGCGGCCGGGCGAGCCAGCGCCGGAGCTCGCGCGCGCCCATAGTGGTCGCGCACGTGTCGAGTACTCCCGCCAGCGTGCGTGCGTCGTCGCCGGCGAGGCTCTTCGCAATTTCCAGGTTGCGACGCGTGGCCGAATCGATCCGTACCGCGGCATCGACTGGCTCGTAGCGCAAACCGGTCAGGTGCGGCAGCGCGCCTTTTTGCGTATCAACGACGTAGTCGAGCAGGCCGCCGGCCGCCGCGATGGCCAGCGGCCGGTCGGCAATACCGAAGCCGGCTAGATCGTGCGTGCCGAATTGCTCGCAGAGCTGCCGAGTGGCGCTAACCGCATCAAACAGCCAGTCGCCGCGGCGCCGCAGCACGGTTCGTTCGACGATGGCGTCCGGCACGGCCAACGACTCAGGTGCCACCAGTTCGGCGGGCCTGAGCCGCTCCAGCTCGGCGTCGAGGCTGGCCAGCGAGTCGATCTCGGTGACTCGAAAGCGACCGGCGGACAAGTCCAGCCACGCCAGGGCATAGTGATCGTCGGCGCCGGTTACCGAAGCGGCAAGGTTATCTTCGCGATCGGCGAGCAGCGATTCGTCCGTCAACGTGCCGGGCGTGACGACGCGGACGACCGCGCGCTCAACCGGTCCCTTGCTCGTCGCCGGGTCGCCGATCTGCTCGCAAATCGCCACCGACTCACCGAGGCGAATCAGTTTGACCAGGTACTGCTCGACGGCGTGGTACGGAACACCGGCCATCGGAATCGGCTGGCCGGCCGACTGGCCGCGCGTCGTCAGCGTGATATTGATGAGCTTTGCGGCTTTTTTCGCGTCGTCGTAAAAAAGCTCGTAGAAGTCGCCCATCCGATAGAACACGAGCGTCGACGGGTACTCCGCTTTGACGCCGAGGTACTGGCGCATCATCGGCGTGTGTTGCGGTGTTGGGTTGGCGCTCATCGCAGTCGGGCAGCGGCGAAACGTGAAAGTATGCCTTGCCGGCCGGCTCGCGTGCAGGTCTTTGCGCTGTGGTAGCGTACGCCCATACACCAAGACCCGACGCTGCCATGTACATCGCTCATCTCGAGACCGGCCGCCATCGCTTTGGCGGTCCGCAGCAGGTGTTGCAGCTCATGAATGCGCTGGCCAACGCCGGGCATCGCAATACCTTGTACGCGGCCCGGGACAGCGAGTTGCTCGCGCATGCCCGCGTGGCCGGTCACGAGATAGACGCGGTGCAAACGGGCGGCGACCTCGATCCGACGTTGACGGCGCGGCTGATCCGCCGATTGCGCCGCGCGCGGCCCGACATTTTGCATGTCCACTCCCGGCGTGGTGCCGATCTGTACGGTGGCCCGGCGGCCCACGCGATCGGCGTTCCGGCCGTGCTGACACGGCGCGTCGACAATCCGCTAAGCGCGATGGGCGTGCGGCTGCGTTTCTGGCCGTATCAAAAAATCGTCGCGATTTCGGATGCCGTCGTTGCGGCGCTGCGTGCGGCTGGTGTCGACGATGAGCGGCTCGTCCTGATTCGTGACGCCATCGATGTTGCACCGCTGGTGCTGTCACCGGAACGGGATTGGGTAAGCCAAGCGCTGAAAGTGCCGCTCGGCGTTCCGTTAATCGGCGTCGTCGCGCAGTTCATCCCTCGCAAGGGTCACGCGCTGCTGTTCGACGCGCTGCCGAGCGTGCTGGCTGAGTTTCCGGCGGCGCGGGTGCTGTTGTTTGGCCGCGGTCCGCTAGAAGTCGAGCTACGTGCGGCTACCCACGAACTCGGCCTGGCGGAACGAGTTGTCTTTTGCGGATTTCGCGACGATCTTGCGCGCATTCTGCCGTGCCTCGACTTAATCGTGCATCCGGCCACCGCCGAGGGCATGGGTGTGGCGCTGCTGGAAGCGGCCGCGGCGGCGCTGCCTGTGGTCGCCTTTCACGCCGGCGGCGTCGGCGAGGTGGTGATCGACGGCGAAACCGGCTTGCTGGTGGCGAGCGGCGATACCGCGGCGCTGGCGGGCGCCGTCTGCAAAGTGCTTGGCGATCGCGAGCTGGCCCGCGCGTACGGCGTGGCGGCGCGGCGGCGCATTCAGGCGTCGTTCTCCGTGAGTGAACACGTCGAACGACACGTTGCCCTTTACAAGAAACTTTTGGCCGTTGGAGCGCCACCATGAAACACCACGTCCTGGCCGCTGCACTCGTCAACGAACTCGTGCGGCGCGAGAAAACCGTCGCCACGGCCGAGTCCTGCACCGGCGGCTGGGTCGCCAAGTGCCTGACCGACGTCGCCGGCAGTTCAGCGGCGTTTGAATTCGGTTGGGTCAGCTACGCCAATCGCGCCAAGACCGAGATGCTCGGCGTACCGGCGACAACGCTAGAGACCCATGGTGCCGTGTCCGAGCCGGTGGTCGCGGCGATGGCCGCTGGTGCCAAAGCCGCCAGCGGCGCCGACTACGCTGTGGCAATCAGCGGCATTGCCGGCCCGGGTGGCGGCTCGCCCGACAAGCCGGTCGGTCTCGTTTGGTTCGGTTGGGCCGTGCCAAACGGCGATGTCCAGACACGCTGCTGGCGGTTCGAGGGCGACCGCAATGCCGTTCGCACCTTGAGTTGTGAGACGGCACTCGAAGGAGTGTTATCACGTCTTTGATTTTGCGCTCGAGTCCGAGTTGAGACGTGTTCGGACGCCAGCAATACGGTCACTTCAGCGCGGTTTGAGGTCGGCATCGGTTGCTTTGGTATGGGATAATCACGGATTGGTTCGAACGAAGACAGGTACGCCTCCCACTATGGATGACAACCGCAAAAAAGCCCTCGCTGCCGCCCTTGGCCAGATCGAAAAACAGTTTGGCAAAGGCTCGGTAATGCGCCTTGGCGACGCCAATGCGCACAAAGACATCGACGTTGTTTCGACCGGGTCACTCGGTCTCGATGTTGCGCTAGGGATTGGCGGGTTGCCGAAAGGCCGTGTCGTTGAAATCTACGGCCCGGAGTCGTCCGGTAAGACGACGCTGACGCTGCAGGTCGTTGCCCAGGCGCAAAAAACGGGCGGCACCGCGGCGTTCGTTGACGCCGAGCACGCCCTCGATCCTGTGTACGCCGAGAAGCTCGGCGTCAACGTCGACGATCTCTTGGTCTCGCAGCCGGACACCGGCGAGCAGGCGCTCGAGATCACCGACATGCTGGTGCGTTCCGGTGCGGTTGATGTGATCGTGGTCGACTCGGTGGCGGCGCTTACGCCCAAGGCCGAAATTGAAGGCGAAATGGGCGATTCGCATGTCGGTCTGCAGGCCCGTCTGATGTCGCAGGCGCTCAGAAAGCTCACCGGCAACATCAAGCGTTCCAACGCAATGGTGATTTTCATCAACCAGATCCGCATGAAAATCGGCGTCATGTTCGGCAGCCCGGAAACGACCACGGGCGGTAACGCGCTCAAGTTTTATTCGTCGGTCCGGTTGGATATCCGTCGTATCGGTGCGATCAAGAAGGGCGATGAAGTGGTCGGCAACCAGACCCGCGTAAAGGTCGTTAAGAACAAGGTATCGCCGCCGTTCCGCACCGCCGAATTTGAGATCCTTTACGGCGCCGGCATCTCCCGCGAGGGCGAGCTCATTGACTTGGGCGTTGCCAACAATATCGTCGAGAAATCCGGTTCGTGGTATTCCTACGGCGACGACCGTATCGGTCAAGGCAAGGAAAACGTCCGCCAGTTCCTGATCGAGCACACGGATACTGCCGACGAGATCGATCGGCGGTTGCGCGCGATCCTGTTGCCGCAGACGGCGCCAACGGACGCCGAAGAAGTCGAGCTCAAGGAAGCCTAAGCGAGGGGCGCGTTGAGCGAGCTGCTCGAGGATCTGCCGCGCGATCCGCGCGAGGCCCGACGTGCGGCGATGGACGCGCTAGCGCGGCGCGAATACGGTTTCAACGAGCTCGTTGCGCGGCTCGAGAAGCGTGGCTTTGATGCTAATGCGGCCCACGACACCGTCGCTGCGCTGCGAACCGAAGGCTTGCAGTCCGATACCCGTTTTGCCGAAGCGGCCGTCGCTAGCGCGGCGCGCCGCGGCAAGGGTCCGAAGCGCATTGAAGCGGACTTAGCCGAACGCGGCCTCGCCGGCGAACTCGTTGCCGATGCGATCAACGAATCCGGGGTTGATTGGTTCGAGCTCGCCCGCGACGTTCGTGTCGGCAAGTTCGGCGCGACGGTTCCGGCCGCGTTCCCCGACAAGGCCAAGCAGATGCGGTTTTTGCAGTATCGGGGCTTTAACAGCGAGCAGATTCGCCACGCCATAGGCGACTAACACGGAGGTTCAGCATGACCGTGGCCCGCACACAAAAAAGCACCGTCGGGCAGTGCCTGGTCCCGATAGCCATGATGCTCAGCGTATTGGCAATTGGCTGCACGGTTTCGGGCAACGGTCGCGCTCCCGACGGCGCCATCGAAGTCGCCGTGGATCCGAGTCGGGTCGATTCGCCGGTGCTCGAACTGACGCTATCGCAATTTCTCGCTGTGCCAGGCGTCGTCACGCGTTACTCGCTGCTGCAGACGCGAAGGTCGAGCGGTAAGTATTCCGGCGGGCGCGGGCAGCAATCTCGCAACGTTCTGTTTCTCTCTGGCGCGCAGTCGAGCGCCCACTGGCTGTTCGAGCACCAGCGTTTTCGCGTGCTCTCGATCGAAGCGCTCACAATCCGCTCGATGAACACCGATGAGCCGCCGCGGGCCCGGGCACTGCTTGCCGAGATCGTCAAGGAAGACACCGATGCAGACGGTTCGCTGACCGATCGAGACGATCGGACGATCGCGCTGCTGAGGACGGATGGTCAGGGCTACACTGAGATTATGACCGTCTCAAGCCCAATCCTGCTGCGCGAGATTCGTGGCCGCGCGGCTAGCATCGACTTTTATTACCAGGACGATCGCCAACTCGCTCACAAGCGATTCTCGCTGCAAACGTTCGGACTGGAGTTTGAGCGGGTAGTGACCGAGTTCTAGGGTCACAGCGGTTCTCGCCCATCAAATAAACGGGCTAGCCCCAACTCTCCCATCCGCCTGACTTTGATCGTACACTCCGCGACATGAAGACCATGACGACCACGGAGCTGCGCAACGCGTTCCTCAAGTATTTTGAGGGCCACGATCATCGGATCGTGCGCTCGTCGCCGCTCGTGCCGGGTAACGACCCGACCCTACTGTTCACCAACGCCGGTATGGTGCAGTTCAAAGACGTTTTTCTCGGCGATGAGAAACGCGACTACGTGCGCGCGACCACGTCGCAGCGCTGCGTGCGCGCAGGCGGCAAGCACAACGATCTCGAGAACGTTGGCTACACGGCACGCCACCACACGTTCTTCGAGATGCTGGGCAATTTCAGCTTCGGCGATTACTTCAAGCGCGACGCGATTCGCTACGCGTGGGAGTTTGTTACCAACGTTCTCGGCATTCCCGAGGAGCGCCTCTGGGTCACCGTTTATCAAGACGACGACGAAGCGGCCGACATCTGGCTCAACGAAATTGGCGTACCGGCCACGCGGTTTTCCCGTTTGGGTGAAAGAGACAATTTCTGGTCCATGGGTGACACCGGACCGTGCGGACCGTGTTCTGAAATTTTCTACGACCATGGTCCGGACGTTGCCGGCGGGCCGCCAGGATCACCGGACGAGGATGGCGATCGCTACATCGAGATTTGGAATCTCGTGTTTATGCAGTTCGATAGAGCCGCCGATGGCGAAATGACGCCGCTGCCGAAACCGTCGGTCGATACAGGCATGGGCCTCGAGCGTGTTGCGGCCGTCATGCAGGGCGTCCATTCAAATTACGAAATCGATCTCTTTGCACGACTGATTGATACGACGGCGAAGGTGCTCGGCGTGAATAACGATGGCCACGCATCGTTGCGCGTTATCGCCGATCACATTCGCGCCTGTTCGTTTCTGATCGTCGACGGTGTGCTGCCTGGCCGTGAAGGTCGCGGTTACGTTCTGCGGCGGATTATTCGTCGAGCGATTCGTCACGGTCGCAAGCTCGGCGCCGACGACACGTTTTTTGCCAAACTCGTCGGACCGCTCTGTGAGGTGATGGGCGATGCCTATCCCGAGCTTGTCGAAGCCCGCGAGCACGTTGTTCGCGTTCTCGATAAAGAAGAGCGACGCTTCGACGAGACGTTAAAAGATGGACTGAGCCTTCTGGAGTCGGCCATCACCGATTTGGACGGCTCGGTCATCCCGGGCGACGTGGCGTTTCGGCTCTACGACACGTACGGCTTTCCGGTCGACCTGACGGCCGATATTGCCCGTGAGCGCGGACTGACCGTTGACGAAGTCGGTTTTCAGTCGGCGATGGATGCACAGAAAAAGAAAGCGCAGGCGGCGAGCAAGTTCGGCAAGGCAACGCAGGGTGGCATCAACGTTGATGCCGAATCGGCGTTTCTCGGCTACGACGATGATGAAGCGACGGGTGCGGTCGTTGCGCTTCTCAATGGCGACGCGCCAACGGAGCGTCTGAACGAAGGTGAGCAGGGTGCTGTGGTACTCGATCGCACGCCATTCTATGGCGAGAGTGGTGGCCAGGTCGGCGATACCGGTTTCCTGCTGGCTCCCGGCGTGCGTTTTTGCGTCGAGGACACGCAGAAAAGTGGCGATGCACTCGTGCACATCGGCAAGGTCATCGAGGGTCAACTCGATGTCGGAACGTCGGTCAAAGCAGAGATCGATACGCGCCGGCGGGCGTTGATACGCCGTCATCACACGGCGACGCACCTGCTACATGCTGCGTTACGAGAAGTACTCGGCACGCATGTCACCCAGAAAGGTTCGCTGGTGAACGACGAGAAGCTGCGTTTTGATTTCTCGCACTACGAGCCGGTCAGTGCGGACGAACTCGCAACGATCGAGCGCCGTGTCAACGAAGAAATCATGGCAAACCATGATGCGGAGACTCGGTTAATGGACCTCGACGCCGCGGTCGAGTCCGGCGCAATGTCGCTGTTTGGCGAAAAATACGACAGCAAAGTGCGCGTGCTGAGTCTTGGTGAGTTTTCGGTAGAGCTTTGCGGTGGCACGCACGTTGGTCGCACCGGCGATATTGGGTTGTTCAAGGTCATCACCGAAACCGGCATTGCGTCTGGGGTGAGGCGGATTGAAGCGGTTGCTGGCGAGGCCGCACTAGCTTGGATCAATGCCGGGGATAGAACGCTTGCCAGGATTGCGGCTCACGTCAAAGGATCGCGCCAGGACGCTGCCGAAAAGGTCGAGCAGCTGATCGGCAAGACGCGTGGCCTCGAGAAAGAGTTGGCGACGGCGAAGCGCCGCATTGCCGAAGGCGGCGGCAATGAACGCGATCCACTGGAATCGGCGATCAACCTCGGCGATGTGCGCGTTCTTACACTAAGGATGGACGAGACCGACCCCGGCACGCTGCGCGATACGGTGGATCGCTTCAAGAGCCGATTGGGTCGCGGAGTGGTTGTCATAGGTGGGGTGGAAGACGGTAAAGTACGGCTTGCCGCTGGAGTAACCAAAGACCTGACAACAACGATCCGCGCCGGCGACTTGATCAAGGCCGTTGCCGAAGTCGTCGGTGGCCGTGGCGGCGGACGTCCGGACTTCGCGCAGGCCGGTGGAAGTGATGTTGACGAGTTGCCAGCGGCACTGGCGGCGGTTCAGCCATGGGTTGAATCACGGCTCGGGAACGAAAGCAGCGCGTCGTGATCTAAATTTCACATTGTTGGGTCTACGTTGCAGTTGTTGACGCCTCGGGACTCGGCGTTTCAACTGTGTTTGGCACGTACCTTCTGTGCGCGCCTTAACGATTAGGTCCGGCCAGGGATGTCAGCAACTTGACAGCGCCGGGCAAGGCAGACCTCATGTCCAGAAAAATGCATGGCGGAATCCGCGGGAGTGTCTCGTGCTGATTCTGACCCGTCGCGTCGGCGAGTCCGTCGTCATTGGTGATGACATCTCCGTAACGGTTCTTGGTGTGAAAGGAAACCAGGTTCGGATTGGTGTTTCGGCTCCGCGTGATGTCGCGGTGCATCGCGAAGAGATCTTCGAGCGAATCCAAAAAGAATCGGCGGCCAAAGCCAAGGCCAGCGGTAACGGGTGATTGCGACCCGGCTTTATTGACGCGAGCTCGGCCGATATACTTGCGCGCTCGCGGGCTTTTGTGTGCCCGCGTTTTGAGCGCGGAGAGATGGCTGAGTGGTCGAAAGCGCTCCCCTGCTAAGGGAGTATACGTTAATAGCGTATCGAGGGTTCGAATCCCTCTCTCTCCGCCAGTATCAAAATGACCCCTGCGAGGGGTCTTTTTGATACTGGTAGTTCGAAGGATTCGAACCCTGCGGGTTTGAATCGATCCGCCTCTTGCCTAAGTTCGCCGTCCTTGGTTTCGTCGGCAAGAACCATATCGAGCAAAGCCGCACTTCGGCGTTAGCGTTCCTTTGACCGTAGCGAGCGGCTTGGTTCGAGCCGAGCGGCGCGCAGCGACGCGAGACCGGCGAGCCGCGCAGAGCGTGGCGACAGACGGCATTGCGGAGCGATGACCTGCTGGAGGCCGAGCAAGGCATAAGCGAGTCACTCCCTCTCCCCGCGGTTGCCTCGTTCATCGCTACCGCGTTGCGCCGAAACTAACGCCAGCTCGCGAAGCCCCATGTCCGGAATTTTGTTTTTGTCGCGTCGCCTAGAACTCCGTCGGAGCCGGCGGTGCCGCTACCTCAGCCGATGGGTTCTCCTCCAACGCTTGCAGCAGATACCTTACGGCCTCCTCGAGCGTTGGGTCCTGGCCTGCGGCAACGAGTTCGGGACGATCGACGACTTCGATATCAGGAGCCACGCCTTCGTTCTCGACAGCCCACTGGTTGTCGGTGTCCAAAAAGCGGAACGTCGACGCCAGGATACCGCCACCATCTGCTAGTGACGGATTACCCGAAATGCCGATGAGTCCGCCCCATGTGCGCGTGCCAATCAGCGGGCCCAGCCCGAGCTTTCTAAAGTAGTATGGGAACGCGTCGCCACCGGACGATGAATAGCCGTTGATCAGTGTCGCTTTCGGTCCGGTGTGCGAAAACGTGGGCGTCGCAAGTGGCTCGAGACCGCGCTGCTTCCAATAGTTCAGCGGCCGACGCGAGACGATTTCGATCATGCGATCGGGGATAAAACCACCGCCGTTGTAGCGCGCATCAATGATGAGCGCGTCTTTGTTCATTTGCGGCATTAAGCGCTTGAACAACTCGCGGTTACCAGCACCGGCCGTATTCGGCAAATGGACGTACCCGATGCGGCCACCCGAGAGTTCCTCAACGCGACGCGCCCGGTCCAAAACCCAGTCGAGATAGCGCAGGTTGGTTTCTGACGTGACCGTGCGGACCATCACGTCACGACTGCCGCGCACAGATGGGCGGCTGTTCACTGTCAGCGTGACGACGTCGCCACCCGTGTTTTCTAGCAGCTGATAGAAGTTCTGTGCATCGGCTGCGGCGGCGCCGTTGACGGCAATAATGTAATCGCCGACCGACACATCGACACCAGGCGCCGCCAACGGCGAATAGAATGCCGTCTGCCACGGCTCGCCCTTGAATATCTTAGCGATGCGATACGCGTCCCCGTCGCGTTCGACCTCGGCACCAAGCAGGCCACCGGCGCGCCGATCGACGGACGGCTGATCGCCGGACTGCACGTAGATATGCCCAGCATTCATCTCGCCGGCGATTTCGCCAAAGATATAGTCGAGGTCGGCGCGATGCGCGACATGCTCAACCAGCGGTTCGTATTTCGCGCGGATCTCGTCCCAATCCTGGCCGTGCATGTTGGGGTCGTAGAACCAGTCGCGAAGAATGCGCCAGCCGTCGACGTACATCTGTTGCCATTCGACTTTCGGATCGACGAGCAGCTCCATATTGTCGAGGTCGAGATGACCCGCCGAGGCGTCTTGTTCGGGAGCAAGGTCGGCGATCCCGAGTCCGCCGTTGACCGAGAACAACACTTTCTCGCCGTTCGCCGACACTGCAAAATTGCCGACGCCCTCGAGAACCGTGGCTTCCTCTTCCTTGTCGAGATCGAATAGGACGACCTTGTTGTCATCGCCATTCGTCGATACATACACGGGACCTTTCGCGGTGGCGGCAAGGCTTGCGTAATTGCCACCCTCGGATTGCAGTGCAACGACTCGATCTTCGATACCGTTGAAATCGATTCGGACGACTACATCGGCGCCCGCATCGTCGCCGTTTTCGTCTTGTTCGTCGCCATCGCCGTTTTGTGAAACCTCGTCACTCTTAGGCAGAAACAGAGCCGGCTGATCGGCATTCAACTGCGCGGCATAGACACGCACCGAGTTCGTCACCATGTAGTTGAACTCGATCGAGCTGAACTCCAAGTTCTGGTCGCGTGACGATAGGAAATACAAGTACCGACCTTGCGGGTCGAAGACCGGTTCACTCTCGTCGGTCATCGCGGACGTGACCTGGCTCGTTTGCCGATCGCTAAACGAATAGACCCAGATACTGCCGATACCGAGCTCGTTATTCTTGATGTACGTGACAAAACGGCTGTCGGGTGACCAGCTGTAGTCGGTGATGTCGTTATGCGTCGACGTGTCAATGACGCTGACCCGGCCGTTGCCAACATCGACGACGGAAAGACGCTGGTTTTTGTCACCAAACATCAATTTGCTCGAGTCCGGTGACCAGACCGGCGCGAACCGCCAGATCGCACCGTCCTGGGTGACCTGCCGAGCCTCGCCACCACCGACCGGACGCACCCAGACCTCGTATTCGCCGGTTGCGTCGGAAAGATAAGCGATTTGCTGGCCATCCGGAGACCAGCTTGCTTCGACTTCACGGCTCGCCGGTGTGCGCGTTACGTTTCTGATCGGCCCGTCTTTCGCCGGTGCGCTGAACACTTCGCCGCGGGCCGTTATCAGCACCCGATTACCGGCTGGCGACAGGTCGGCCGTCTCGATGAAGTCTGCGCCCTCCACGACTTTCGGGAGCGTGGCGGGACGGTCGCCGCCTACGTTGATGCTGAGTTTGCGTGATTCGCCGGTCGCCGGGTCGTAGCGATACAGCCAGCCGCCGTTCTCGTAAACGACGGCGCGCGGACCGGCGCTTGCCCACAGGACATCGAAATCCGTGTGGGCAGTGACGGCTTGCGCCCCGTCGGCGGAGTAGCGATACAGATTGAGGGTGTAGTCGCGATCGGAGGTAAAGAATATATCGTCGCCGACCCAGACCGGTTGCTGATCGGTGGCAACGTTCTCGGTGAGCTGTGTCGACGTGCTGTTGGCGAGATCGTAGACCCAGACTTCTTGTGCACGGCCGCCGCGGTAGCGCTTCCACGTACGGAATTCGCGGTCGATGGGCGTGTAGACGATTTTCGTGCCGTCTGGCGAGTACATGCCGCCGCCGCCTTCGGGAATCTCGAGCGGCGTTTCGTCGCCGCCGTCGACCGGCACGTGGTAGTAGCGACCCATGCGGACGCCCCAAGGCAGGCGATTGGCCCGGACGAGCACGTTCTCGCCGTCGCGCGACCAATCCAGCACGCGATAGTCGGTACCGCCGCGCGGTGGCATAGCGCCGACGTCGTTGTACCAAGTGAGCTGGCGTGGGGTGCCGCCGGCGGCAGACACAACGTAGACCTGTCGCGTGCCGTTGTACTCGGCCGAATACGCCACCTCGGAACCGTCCGGCGAGAATTTGGGGTAGAGCTCGAGACCATCGTGCGACGTCAGTCGCGTGGCCGTGCCGCCCGCCGTCGACGCGGTGTAGATATCACCGGCATAAACGAACACCACACGGTCTTCATGAATGTCGGGAAACCGCAGCAGACGCGTGTCGTCCGCGACCCCGACGCCAGCGACAGCCAGCAACAATACGCCTGAAACGATCCGCAGGAATGGCATTCGAGCTCCCCCTCGAGAAATTAGACGCGTATCGTAACGTAGCGCATACCATTGTTCATCGGGGAACTTGTTCGCTTCGACGGCTAAATGAAACCGTTCGCCGCGACGGTGCTTGCGGCGGCCTGCGTGACTTTCAGGCACGTATCGGAGGCGACGGCCCAATCGCAGTTCAGTCGTTGTCTATGAACCGCCTTGCTCGACCAAAGGGGCGCTCAGCCGCCGAACGGTGCAAGCTCGACTTTGTGGCGCCGACCAAATGCCGTGTCCTGTCGACCCTTAACCTTGACACATACAACAGAGCCGGCGCTAAGGCCGGCTCTGCACTCCGTTTGTGATGCGCCTTAGCTTTCGTCAGCCATCCGACGGTTTGTCGCAATGTAAACCCGCGACGAGTCGCACTCGACTTTGCCTTTGAAAAGCTCGTTGCCTTTCTTCCAGCCTTCCTCGGCATAGTGGTCTTGGTGAGAGCCCATTTCCTCGAGATTCTGGAAGGAGCTGACCCACTTGAACTCGAACTCTTCGCCGCCACCGCCGAGTGCGGGCATCAACGCCCACATGCCGGCCGTCGAGCCGTTTGCTTCGCTGTACTTCGCCCATTCGGCCATGCTGGGCACGAGGTCATCGAAGGACGAACCGTTGATGCCGCTGCAATCGGAGAATGTGATCACAACGGACGACGGGTCTTCGCGCTCGGGCGGCTCTTTGAATTGAATCGCGGCAAACATGGCATGCGTGTCGCAATCAATCACGTCGGCGAACGCCTTTTGCACGGACTCACCTTTTGCCAGATACATATCGTGGGCGCGGCCCATGTCCTTCATCTTCTCCGTAGCGCCAAGCCAGATCACGTCGAAGTCCTGCTCTGCACCTGCGTAGTAGGGCGTCAGCGTCCATGCCGAGTAGCTACTCATTTTTTGCCGATCGGCCCATTTGTTCCATTGCCCGATTGCCTTGTCGTAGTCGGCAGGGCCTTTGCCCTCATTAAAATTGCACGCATACAGCTCGATGGGTGCGGCCGGGTCCAGTTGCACACCTTCGTGGTGTTCGGCGGACGATGATCCGGCAGCGAAGAGCAGTCCGGCCGAAAGCAGCGCGGTCACTGTTTTGTTCATGGAATTCCCCTATCGTTTTAGTTGTTGTTGCTTCGCGGGAACGTTCTCCCTCGCCGTCTAGCCGCAGACACAAGCGGCAAAAACGCTACGTGCGCACCCGCATAGAGGATAGTAGTCCTTTTCTGAACGCGATGGGTTTGGCCAAGGCAATCGGCGAGAGCACCGCGATACTCGAATTGGCCGTGGCTCGACAAACGGCAAGTGACGGAGGTCGTACGTTATAACGTACGTCAGAATTCGTCGCGCATCTCCGGCGGCATACGCCGGATCAATGAGAGCTTCGATGTCAGCGCCGCAATGTAAGGCTGACGAGACTTAAGCCGTTACGTGTTCGCCCACCGCGTCCAATTGGTCCACGCCGCTGTTTCGGAACAGGCCGACTTGGCTGAGATTCGTCTGTGAACCTTTTCGGTGAAGCGCCAGAGCGGCCCTATCACCTGATCTGGGTTCGGGGCATCGTAACTCGCGTCGAACGGGGCAACGAACAGTACTGATGGCAGCAATCCAAGTTCGCGATCTAGTTTTTCGGCATCAATAATATTCCAACGGCTTCGCTTTACCGCCAAACACGCGATAGGCAAACACTGAGTAAGCAACGATGATCGGCAAAACGATCACGGCACCGACAAACATGATCAACAACGACTCTGGCGCGCTGGCCGAGTCCCAGATCGTCAGTTCGTCAATTACCAGCCACGGGAACAAGCTGTACGCGATGCCGTGGAATGCCAGCAAAAACAAACCGGCCGTGCAGGCGAACGGGACCCAGATACCGTACTCATTGTTTTGATCCAAGCGCACCGGCAGTCGACCCAAGGTGCGCCACAGCATGAAAAAAAGCGCCGCCGTCACCATTGGGATTGGCCAGACAACGAGCAGGTTTTCAAATGAAAACCATTTCTCGAAGATTGCCTCGCTCAAGATCGGTGTGGCGATCGATACTGCCGCAACGCCGATGCCGGTAAGCACGACGCTATTCCTCGCCCAACGAATCGCTTTGCGCTGCAGCGCGCCGCTGGTCTTTGCCGTCAGCCACGCACCGCCGAGCAACGTGTAGCCCGCGACCAGGCCGAGTCCGATTGCCACTGAGAAGGCGAGGGCGAGTGGCGTTGCTTTAAAACCGAGAACGACTTGGCCCAGCATGTAGCCTTGTGCCATCGCGGCGATAAACGACCCGGCGAAAAACGCGCGGTTCCAAGACGCTTTGTGCTTGTAGTGCGCCTTGACGCGAAAGTCGAAAGCGACACCACGCAAGGTCAAACCAATCAACATTAATGACACCGGTAGATACAGCGCGGTAAGAATCACGCCGTGCGCCATCGGGAACGCCACCAACAAGATGCCGACGCCAAGCACCAGCCAGGTTTCGTTGGCATCCCAGAAAGGACCGATCGACGCGATCATCAAGTCTTTCTCGGCGTCGGTGGCGAGCGGCAGCAAGATGCCAACGCCGAGGTCGTACCCGTCGAGAATGACGTATGCCAGGATGGCGATACCCATCATCGCCATGAACGCGAGCGGCAGCCATCCGGCCTGCGTGGTGAGATCGGGGATCATTAGCTCAGGCATGGCTTGGCGCTCCGTCGCGATCGACCAGCGGGGCGACCTTCGGTCCGTACGCGTTGACCGGTTGACGTTCTTCGGTCGGGGTGCCGGCACGGCGAGCCAGGAAAAAGACAACCGAGATGTACGCAAACGTCAGAATGGCGTAGACCGCGAGCCACGCCGTCAATGTCAGTCCAACCGCTCCTGCTGGAATAGGACCAACCGCTTCGGCGGTCGTCATCACACCGTGTACGAGAAACGGCTGCCGACCGATCTCGGTCGTGTACCAGCCGGCGAGGACAGCGATCCAGCCGGAAAATGTCATCGCAACCAGGGCCCTGGCTGTCCACGGGCCCGGTTCGCGGCCGCCGCGCATTCGCCAGGCGGCGACCCACGACACCAGCAGCATCAGCACGCCGACACCGACCATGACGCGGAAGCTCCAGAACACGATGGCGACCGGCGGATGCTCGCCCGGAAATGCATCGATGCCTTGCACCTCGGCATTCGGATCGTGTTTCAGTAGAAAAGAGGCGCCCTTCGGTATCTCGATCGCGAAGCGATTGCTCTGAGTCGCTTCGTCCGGAAAGCCGAACAGGACTAGCGGCGCACCCTCGGTGGTCTCCCACAGACCTTCCATCGCTGCAATCTTGGCCGGCTGATGTTCGAGTGTATTCAGACCATGCAGGTCGCCAGCGACGATCTGCAGCGGAATCACAAGGGCACCGAGCCAGACCCCGGTTTTCAAACCTTTGAATACCGCGCCGTCGCGATCGCCGCGCAGCCAGCGGTACGCCGACAGCCCGGCCACGAGAAAGGCAGCTGTGAGCGTAGACGCCAACAGTGTGTGCACCAGGCGGTAGGGGAACGACGGGTTGAAGACGATCTCGAACCAGTTCGTGGCGTGCGCCTGGCCGTCGATCATTTCGAAGCCCGCTGGCGTGTGCATCCAAGAATTGAGCGCGAGGATCCAAAACGCCGACAGCGTTGTGCCGATGGCGACCAGGAACGTTGCCAGCGTGTGGACGCGATTGCTCACCCGGTTGAAGCCAAACAGCATGACGCCGAGGAACGTCGCCTCGAGGAAAAACGCCGTGAGCACTTCGTACGCGAGCAGCGGGCCGGCGATGTTGCCAACGGTCTCCATAAAGCCTGGCCAGTTCGTGCCGAACTGAAAGCTCATCGTGATACCGCTGACGACGCCGAGGGCGAACGACAGCGCGAAGACTTTGACGAACAATCGGTAGACGTTCATCCAGCCTGCGTCGCCGGTCGCGTTGTAGCGCAGTTTGAAAAACAGCAACAGCCAGGTCAGCGAGATCGAGATCATCGGGAAGATAATGTGAAAGCTGATGTTGGCGGCAAACTGAATGCGTGCGAGGAGGATCGGTTCCATGTCGGTTTAGGTCAGGGAGGTGTGAATTACGTTTACTTATGAGTTGCCGGCACGCTTGCCGCGGCCGGCGATGAGCTTGCTGACGCCGCCACCGAGCTTCATCAGCTTGATGGCGGTGCCGCGTTCGAGGTGCTGGACGTCGTCCAGCCAGTCGGTCGTCAGCTCGATGAGCGATTGCATGTCTTGCATACGCGCTTGCGCGTATTCGTCGTCGGTTCCGGTGCGGTCGTTCATCAGCGCGTTACGCAGCATCGATAGGGTAGGGTCGATCTCGCGTTTGCGACGCTCCTCAACGAGCGTGCGGAAGATCTGCCAGATGTCCTCGGGCGCGCGGTAATACTCGCGGCGGTCACCGGGCAGGTGCTGCGGCTGAATCAGGCGCCACGACTGCAGCTCTTTCAGGCCCATGCTGACGTTGGAGCGAGAAAATCCGAGGGCTCGAACAATGTCGTCCGCGTTCAGGGGCTGCTCAGTAATAAAGAGCAGGGCGTAGATTTGCCCGACCGTGCGGCTGATGCCCCAGCGGCTGCCCATTTCGCCGAAATGCAGGATGAAATCCTGCTGATACGGCGTGACTTTCATCGAATTCTCGTAATTTCAGGAATTTCTGAAATTATAAGGCCGAGCGCCCGTTTTCCAAGGTTTGTCCTACACTTTTAGAGGCTGTTGTCCGTTCGACTTGGACAGAACGGTGGCATTACGTCACAACGCGGTTATACTACGCCGCCCGTCGCAACGGCGGGTTCGAGCAGCTCAAGAAGCGCCCATCACGGTGCCACGAGATTGCCGTTTCCGGCTACAATTTCTGCTCGCTGAACAATGCGCCCGTAGCTCAGTTGGATAGGTGAGCTTCGGTCCGCGAAGCGGAGACCGAGCATGCTCGGTCAGAAGCGAACGCCGCGAGGATGCATCCGAGCGGCTGTGCCGAGCCCTTAGGGCGAGGCGGTCTGCCAAGGCAGGCGACAATTTGGACAATGCGCCCGTAGCTCAGTTGGATAGAGTATCTGGCTACGAACCAGAGGGTCGGAGGTTCGAATCCTTCCGGGCGCGCCAAATCAAACAGGGGTCCGACAGGGCCCCTTTTTGATTTGGAGAGTCTGGAAGTTTGATGAGAACCTCTTGGTTCGAAAAATTGCGAGAGCAATTTTCACCGAGCGGCGCAGCCGCGAAGCCCATGGGGCTAGAACAGCCCATCGGCTGTTCTGGGTAATCCTTCCGGGCGCGCCAAATCAAACAGGGGTCCGACAGGGCCCCTTTTTGATTTGGAGAGTCTGGAAGTTTGATGAGAACCTCTTGTTTTGAAAAATTGCGGGAGCAATTTTTACCGAGCGGCGCAGCCGCGAAGCCAATGGGGCCAGAACAGCCCATCGGCTGTTCTGGGTAATCTCTACAAGCCGTTAGAAACGTTCGTTCTGCGTTTCAATTTCCCAGATCGGGCCATCAAGTCCATGACGAGCGAATAGTGCGGTTGCCTCGTTCGCCGACCACTTCTTCCAGTCTCGATCAGCGTGCCTTCCGTACCACTCCTTCGCAAAATGCCATATTTGCGCGAGAGGACGTACGTCGCCCTTTGGCTTGTTGTGCTTAGCGCACCATTCATCAACATGCGCTTCATCATCAAACAGTAGCATCATGGCGCAGGTCGCAATCACGTTGTCCCACGCTTTCGCCATCGGCGTTGGGAAATGCACGACGAAGTCGCGATCCTTGAGATCACCATCTTCAATAAGAATCTCGACCGTGGATCTATCGAAACCAGGACACGTTGTGATTGTTGCGACCGATCCGGCGAGTGCCGCGACTCCAAGGGAGCACCACGCGCAGTTGCCCCACCACTCCCTGTGATTGCTGCGTACAAGAAAGCCGGTTGGGACGGTGGAGAACGGGTGCGCGACCCAGATCTCTTGATTGTGTGGATGCAGCACTACGCCGTGATAGTCCTGCAGGTTGCGTAGCGCAGACCGAATGCTGTCGCTGTCGACGTCAAACCGCTCTGCGAGTTCCTGAATGCTCGGGGCCGATCCACGCTTCAGGAACGAATCTATGATGAGGAAATGGAGACTGGCGTTATGCAAATCCACTGCGTTCGTCCCTATCGGATAGCGTTGCATTTTATCGACCTTAGGTCGGGAGCGCGCAGGCAACGGCTGTTCCGGCCGAGTTTTCGTTGTGCTCTAGGCGCTCCGCCGCATAGCTGCGACAACGAAGCTCAGCTACCCACGGCCACGGGCGGAACGCGCGTAGTGTCAAAACAACGCATAGGTCGCGATAGGTGGGGTGGCTAGGCGCCGCTTTCGGTCACCCGAAAATCGAAGCATTGTCGGCCGATGTCATGGGCCCAGAAATCATCGGCTCCATGTTCTGGCGACGCAAGAACAAACACGGCGCATAGCCGGTACGCGTTGTCACCGGTCACCTCGTAGTGGTATTCCGTATTCGTTTCGGGGTCGCGGGGTATCTGTCCCAGTGACAATCCAATAACGTCGGCATCGACCCGAGCCGGCAATGAACGATGCGTACGCCAGTACGCGTCAATTGAGTTCTTGACTCGTTTCAGGTGCGTGATGCGTTGCTGATCGAAACGCAATTGTCGCTGCTCACCGGGCGAACCGCTGAAGTACAGGCCAATGCCGACAGCAACGACGAACGCGGCGATGGCGGTGACCGCAGCCATGCGATCGATGTTCATTGCGACAGCGCCTCATCGTCCACGCGCATCGCCCGAAGGTAATAAGCGAAGACGCCGCCAGCGATCAACCCGACGACAAGGAGCTTTAGCGTCACGCGTAGGGTCAGCTCCCCGGCCAGCAAACTGTACAGCAGGCTAATCAGGTCACCGACAATGATGCAGGCCGACACAAACATAGTCAGATACGTTAGCCATTTTCGCACGCCGGAACCGCGACGCGTGGGGTCTTCACTGACGCCCTTTGCGATGCGGCGTGCTGTGAACAAGAACACCGGGAACGCAACAATCAGCGACGACGTCGCGAAGCGAATGGCGTCTCTGGCGGCTTCGACCGAGCGTGCGCCGCGTCCCTCAACCAGAGGATCCGGGATGTTCAGGTTGATGACCTGAAACAGAAGATTGCCGAGGTGGAATGCGCTGATATAGAGCATTGCAAACATGACGAGGTACAGGAATGCGTCGCGTGCCGACAGCCGTGCTTTCGGCCGGGGAACCGGTATGGCGAACTCGACGTCGGAAAACGAGTTGAGCGCGTCCGTGACCTCATCCTTCGCCCAGCCGGCCTCGAGTAGAGCGCGCTCGGTGTCGGCGCGGGAGGCGCCAGCACTCAACGCCTTATCGACAAATTCGGCAAGCGTTGTGTCAGACATCGTGTGTGTCCTAATGAGTTGTATTTGATTGTCGAAACGAGCAACCAAGCGACAATTGTCTTGAGAGTAGAAGATCGTACGCGAAACGCGAATAAGGGCATCTACCTAGCGGCAGAGAGTGCGGTGCAGCAAGGCGCTCACGCGCGTCATTAGCGGTCGACCTAGACGCACTGGCGCGACCTTGGGCTATCTTGAGGCTCACTGTGGCTAAAGTGGGCCAGAACAGCCCACCAAAAGTGGCGACCATCGGGCCTACCTTTTTCTTTGCGTCTCTAGCTGTTGAACTCCGCCTACGAGCAAGTGCGCGTCTTATCGAGCGCGAGCAGCTTGTCTACGTCGAACGGTTCGACGCCGTACAACATCGGGTAGTGGGCCTTGCGTAAGCTCGCGTGAAAGTCTCGGACACAACGGTCATAGCGCTGGAACGCGGCGATGTCGGTATCCGCTAAACGGGCGAACAAACGGTCGATCAAAAGCGGTGGCGAGAGCAGCGCCGCGCGGCCCATGAATGCATCACGTTCGCGAACGCCCACTCGCAGGGCCGTCGAGATGTCCTCGACCGATTGGTCGCCGACCTGCTGAAACGCGTAGTACCACATCCAATTAAAGCCTTCGTACGTGATCGTTTGCCCCGCCCATTCCGGGTGCGTTGCGTCGAATGCTTCCATCGTCGCGTTTTGGGGGAGATCCCATGCCCGGTTAACGATCTCGCGTTGCTGCAGCAGAAGTTCGCCGCCTTGCGGCACATCGATCGTTCGCTCGGCAAGCGCGCCAGCCGTCAGCGGAATGACCAGTACGAACACCGTCCATCCACCGAGGAGCGTCGCTGCCGTTGCGGTGGCGGAGGGCAGTCGTCGCGCAACCCACAGGGCAACGCTTGCCCATGCCAAAACGTACAGTAAAGTCGCGGCGACGATCGCCACAATGTCAGCCGTCGCGGCTCTGGACCAGACAGCCGCTGCAACAAAGGGCACCAGCAGCGCTGTGGCTAACGCGACGGCGCGCAACAGCACACGCCAGCGAAGCAACGGCCGTACGCTACCGGCCGTGACGGCCAGCAAGTCGTAACGGTTTTGGCGTCGCTCGGCATCGACAACGTCGTGTAGCATTAAAATGACGAGCAATGGTGCAAGTACCGAGATAAGAAACGCATAGTCGATTCGGCCGAGCTGGACGAGTTCCGGGTTACCGGCGTCGTTCTCGTAGATTTGGCCTTCGAGGGCCAATGACCGAATGCGGTGTTTCCACGGCAGCTCATCCCGCACGCCGCTGGCCGCAAACGCGAGCGCGCTCGGCGGACTAACGACCAAGCGAAAACCATAGTACGCCGCGCTACCGGCATCGTGTTGGTCCGCTAGCGTGTTCTCGAGATCGGCAATGGTGCTGGCTTCCAACGCCGCAATGGTGTCTTTTTGCGAGGCGACGTCGGCAAGGCCGATGGCGATCGTGAGCGTTGCCAGCAATACGGCGGCGATGAGTGTCGCCACTGTCAGGCGGTCACGACGCAAGAACCACCACTCGCGCGCGATGTCACGCTGCATGAAATCGACCTTCTGAAAAGCGCGTGCCGGTGTACGCAAATACCGCTGCCGCGGCGCACCAGAGCAGTAGCAATAACAGACCTACACTGGCGGTCCGAATTCGTTCGCCAGCGGGCGCTGGTTGAAAATCGAAGGTCTGCAAGACGCGCCAGTTATCGGCACTGATTCGTGCGCGTATGCCCGACGCTTCGTCTTTGTTGCGGTTTATGTCGTCGATGTACGACAGTTCGGAGATATGGGCGCGATTCAAGCCTTGCACAAACTCGAATCGGGCAGCCTCCGCCTCGTGCAGAAAGCGGTGATAGTTGCCGAGGTCACTGCCAACGGTCTGCATGGATGCATTGCGCAGCGCCAGCATCGGCGACAGCAGCGCGCCGCGCCGCGCGAGCGCTGCTTGCGCTTGCTCTTCTTGCATTCGCGCATCGGAGAATTCGTTGAGCACCTTCGTCAGTTCGGTTTCGGCCGCCTCCGCAACGATGCCGCGCAGGTTGACGGGCAAATCCTCCGCTTTGTCGACCCCATACTCGGCAAAGAGGTTCGCCCGCAATTGGTCGAAGGCGGGGTCGGCCGCGTTGTGGCCGTCGCCGACGTCGCGCATTGCTTCAATCAGAGCAAAGTCAGATTCAATCTTGCCCGTTACTGGCGACAGCGCGCCGGTAAGGTCGCTGACGAGTCGTGGCATGACGACGGCAATGGCGATCCAGGCGATGCAGCTGACGAGCAACGCCATCGCGCTCGACTTCGTCCGCGCCGAGATGCCGACAATGGCGAACGACCAGAACGCGAGGTACGCGAAATAACCGCCGATCAGCACGAGCGCGGCAAACGCCGATGCCCCTCGCGACAACGCAAACAGTGCGCCGGCAGCGAGTGGCAATAGCAGCAGCACGCTCAGCGACAATAACGCCAACGATTTGCCCGTCCAGAGCGCCCGCGACCCCAGTCCTTGCACGGTTAACTGCACATCGGTTTGCAGTTCGCGCTCGCGCGAGACGATAGAAAACCCAACAACGACCAGCACGAGCGGCACCAACACCTGATACGTAAAGGCCGGCGTCAGATACTCAAAGCCGGCAACTTGCGGCGCCGTGTACGCCGCCGGAAACGTCGCTGTGTTCTGACGATGGCCTTCCAGAAACATAACGGTACCGGTCAGCGGGTCGACCCCCGGGTCGATAACGGCCAGAGGCGCCGGCGTTCGGAACACGTAGTGCCCGTAATGCACCATGCGGTGCGGGTGTCGATCCGGCTGGGCCAGGAAGGTCTCTTCGGCAGCGATCTGCATCGAACGTCGCGCGTCCGATTCCGACTGAACACGGCTGACCGTGCTGATCACGGCCGCCAGGATAACGACCAGCAATAACCCAGTGGCGCTAACCGCAAGCCGCGACCGTGACCAATAACGCCACTCTTCGGCGACAATTCGGAGACTGCCCGTCACGCGGCACCCCGATTCGCAAACGCTTCATGCAATGTCTCCGCATCAAAATGACCGTCGTCGGGCGCATCGAATACGGCGACGAGCTTGCCGTGCCTCAATAAGCCGACGCTGCGTGCGACGTGGCACACCCCATAGACATCGTGGGTCACCATCACAACGGTCGTGCCTTGTTGCGAGAGCGCGCTAATTAACGCATTGAATTCGTCGACGGCAATTGGGTCGAGGCCCGACGTCGGTTCGTCCAGCAGCAGGATCGGCGTCTCACGCAGTATCGCGAGAGCAATCGCGACCTTCTGGCGCATACCTTTCGAATACCCAGCGAGCCGTCGACCGCGCGCTTCAGCGGTAAGCGCGACTTTGTCGAGCGCCGCTTCTCTATCGCTGACCGATCGATCGACACCGGCCAGTGCCAGAAAATAGTCGAGGTTCTCGCGGGCGGTCAGGTGCGGGTACAGATTGGCCGATTCAGGGAGAAAGGCAGCTGTCTTTCGAACTTCCTCAGGATTGTCGTGCACCCGAATGCCATTGATGCGCGCCTCACCCGATGTTGGCGTGACCAAGCCGAGCAAGGTCAGCAACGTCGTCGACTTGCCGGCGCCATTGCCGCCCAACAGCGCGAAGACGTTGCCCTTGTCGACGCTAAAGCTCACGGACTCCAACACCGGGCGTCCACCCCGCGATACCGATAGCTGGTCGGCCACAACAATAGGATCGGTCATTTCGAAAAACTCACTGTCTTGCTTGATACGTATCGAACGTGGCGCAGAGGCTCGAGGTCCTCTGCGCCAAGGGTTACCGGCAACTACCCAACCGATTAGAACTCATACGCAACCGTAAAGCGCACGCGCCGCGGTGCGCCGGGCTCGATCCAGACGTCGGCAAACGAGTTTGTGTAGAAGGTCTCGTCAAACATGTTATCCACGTCAAGACGCAGCGCGAGACCTTCAGCCGGCTCAACCTGACCGAACACGCGTACCGTCGTGTAGCTTGGCAGGAAGAAGTCGAAACCGGCCCCACCGAGCCGCTCGTCGGTGTACAGAACGCCGGCACCTACCTGCGCTTCCTTGCCATCGACGGTGAACGCCTTGCTGACCTGAATATTAAGCTGATTCTCGGGAGCATTAACGAGCGGATCGCCGTCCTCGATAATGCCAAAGCCATTCTCGTCCGGGTTGCTGTTGGTGAACTCAGCATCGATGTAGGCGTACGAGAGCCACAGTTTGAAGCCGTTGTCGGTTTCGAGATTGGCATCAACCTCGATGCCGCGACTGCGCGCTTCGCCGGCCGGGAATGAGAAGAAGCCAACGGCGGTCGCCTCTGGTCGATCGTCGTTGACCAGAATGTTGCTCTGATCGACTTGGAACAGCGTAAACGTTACCGAGCCGGCAATACTATCGAAGAACTGCTGTAAGTCCGCTTTAAAGCCAATCTCGGCCGATTCGGTAATGTTCGGGTCGAACTGATTACCTTGGAAATCGACACCGGTTTGCTGGCGGAAGCCTTCACCGTACGAGCCGTAAAGACTAAAGCCGTCGTTAACGAGATAAACGACACCGAACTGCGGTGAGACGCGGTCGTCGGACGATGTTTGCGTCGTTGCTGGCGAGGCAAGCTGGTTTGTCAGGTCTTGTTCGAAGTCGTCGAAACGCAGCCCGAGGCGAATCTGCAGATTGTCGTTGATGTCGATTTGATCCTGGACGTAAATGCCCGCACCGGTCAGGTCTTCGTCACGGTCGGTGTTCGGCGTGGGCATCGGCAGCGGAAACTGCCCGTAGATCGGTTCGAACACGTCGAGGAGCAAGTAGGTCGCCGGGTCGAGCGTCGCGATATCCGTGCCGGCTGGTATGCCGGGCGGGCGAAACCGCAAAATGAACAAGCTGTTCTCGAAGCGGTCGTAGTCGGCGCCGACCAGCAGGCGGTGCCGCAGCGAGCCGGTCTCGAATTCGCCAGCCAGTTCGGCGCGCAGCACCGTGTAGTCGGACTCGAAGTCGCGGAAGCGGAAGAATCGCGACAGCGTTTGGCCATCGATGAAATAGGTCTGCCGGCTGCCAAAGTTGGGCTCCGACGCGTTGCCGGTGAACGACGTGTCGCGAAATCCAAAGCCAGCCAGCAAGCTCCAGTTCTCGGAGAAGTTGTGCTGCACTTCGAGCTGATGACCGACGACTTCGGTGTCGATCGGTCCGTCGCCCGGTTCGCCTGCGAAGGTTTCGCGTGGGGAAAAACCGAACTGTTCGCTGAACACGACGCCACGGTCGAACGGGATTTCCTGCTCCGTGTATTCGAGTTCGTACGTGACTTTGGTGTTGTCGGTGACTTCCCACGTCGCAGATGGATAGAAGCCGAGTTTTTCGGTTTCTACCGTGTCGCGGAAACTCTCGGCGTCTTCATAGAATCCAACGAACCGGAAACCAAACTGGTTGTTGGCCCCGGCGGTCGACTGATAGTCGCCTTCAAAACGCTGTTGCGACCAGCTGCCAAGCGTGAAGCGAACATCGCCGCCCGTTTTGAACTGCGGGCGTTTCGTGATGAGGTTGATTGTGCCGCCGGGTTCACCGCGACCGAACAGCGCCGATCGGGGGCCTTTCAAAATATCGACCGCCTCAATACCGACCAGATCGCGGGGGCCTGCAAAGCCGCGGCCGGCATTGAAGCCGTTCACGAGGAAGCCGCTCGGCAGATTGATATCGCCAGAGAAGCCGCGGATCGAGAAGCTGTTCCACAGACCGCCGAAATTATTTTGGCGGGCAACCGATGCCGACAAGTCGAGGGCATCGTTGAGGTTCAGTGCGCCGACGTCGCGAATCAGTTCGAGGTCGACCTGTTGGATGGCGGTCGGTTCTTCGAGCGTATCGAAGTTGCCTTGGTAGGCCCGGCGGTCACCGATCACGAAAATCGTGTCGATCGCGTCTGCTTCTGCGTCGTCGCCGGCAGTCTGCGCAATAGCGATTTGGTAACTCAATCCGACGATGGCAATGCTGGCGCCAATAATGGCGCCGAACGAGCGAGTCGCTGGTTGCGTCCGCTCGCTCGGAATTCCCCTCAACATGGTGAATGGCTCCTAGGGTGTTGTTGTCAGGTCATGGAGACGCTCACTCGTGCCGAGCGAGCATCAATACGCGAGGTCGTCTCGCTAATTCCGCGAAAAAGCTGGTGACGCAAGCCAGTGACTGCGCCCGTTCGCATCGCAAGTATTCGATCGGTAACGGTCCACGTCCCACGCGCCGCAACCGTTTACCCCCGACCGAGCCGGCAGCCGCGCCCCAATGCCGGCCCAGCAACTCGTAATGTTATAATATTACATAAATTGATCGGGAAGCGGGACGTCGGCGCCGACGAACGGGGACCAAAGACGACCCGAACCAAGAAACCCGTAACTGTCATCGCCAACGGCGCGGCGGCGAAGAGCATCGGCTCCTCGGCGCAATTTATCCCAGCGCACTAATGGCTCGTAGGCTCCGCTCGCGGGGCTTTTTCATTCATGATTAGGGCAATCCTCTGCCGAGTTCCTGGCTTATGCTGTTGCCATTGTTTTGGGTCGTCCTGACCGCGCTGTTAACGACCACATTGACGCTTGCCGGCGCGTGGTGGGTATTTGACCGCTATCTAAAGCCGCGCTACTGGTCGGAAATAGACGCGAAATCGGAGGAGCTTGGGCGTCTGCTGAGAGCCCAGGTCAGAGAAGGCGTGCGCGAGGGGATCTCAACCGGTCTGGCCGAACTGCCCAACAAAGCCGCGCGCAAGGCGACTCAGGCGCCGATTGATCTTTTCGAAGAGAGCTTGAACCTGTGGTTCGGTGAGCGAAAGCCAAAAAAATAGGTCAGCGGGGCGCGTCAAATCCTCGCACGGTGCGGCCGCGGCGAATTACGACGCACGTGACGACCTGCCCCTTGGGCGACTCCGATCAGGAAGGGCTGGTCTTACGGTCGTCCAACCGGTCAGGAAAACCGGCGCTAGCGTGGACGGTGAAGGTTAGGCCCCGTGCGCCGCCGTTCGCCGGCCACATGGCCCTCCGGTCGAGCGTTTATTTGACCGTGTAGCCTTTCCCTTCGAGACACGCGGTGATTGCGCGTTTGTACTCGTCGCGTTTTGCTGTGAGTGCGGCTGCCTCTGCCTCTGCTTTTGCTTTGGCCTGTTGCTCTGCCTGCGCTTTTTTCTGCGTGGCCTCTTTTTCCTGCTGCTTTTTGTTCCGGCGTGATTTCAGCAGCCCTGCTGCGGCGCCGTAGCCGGCGCCATCGTCGGCTTCACCACCGGTCACTTCGGCAACCACAGCACCGGCAGCGGCGCCTCTCACAATGGCTTTGCCCGTGCTATTGCCTTTGGTTTCGGATGACGCGGCCTGACTGTCGTCGCTCGTGCTCGGTGCCGGTTGCTGGGCAGCAAGCACGGGATCAAATCCTGTCTGCCCGGAAGCCCATCGATAGCACTCATACTCGTCCTGTTTTTGCTGATCAGGCGTTTGACCGTCCGCAGGGAACACAAATAGCTTTTCGTCGGCAAGAAGTGTTGCCGGCAACATCAGTGACAGAATCAGGCCGGCTGCGTGCGTTGGGCGGTAAATCATCGGTGGTCTCCTATGTGGTTGGCTGGTGTGCGGACGGTTTCTCGCGGTGGCTGTGTAATCTAACCTCTTTATCGGTGAATCTTTGTAAACAATTTTCACCCGAGGATTCAGCTGCGTCTGCCGCCGGTGACCTTGCTGCCTGCCGAGCGCAGAGTTGATCGACCAACAGCGTGCAAGACTTCAGTTCTTGTTTGCTCTGGCCTTTTGACTACTAGCGACAAAGCTGTTGCGTGTGTGGTCGGCGACCAGTGATGTCAGAGTTGCGATGAGCTGCGGCGGCAAGTCATGGCCCATGCCGTCGATGATCTCGAGTCGCGCGCCGTCGATGTGCTTGGCGGTGTCTATGCCACACTCCACCGGTACCAGTGGATCATCGTTGCCGTGGATGACCAGCGTCGGTGTACGGATGGTCTTGAGCCGCTGGACACGACTGCCATCGGCCACGATCGCCGCCATCTGCCGGGTAAAACCCTTCGGGTAGAAACTGCGCTCCAGCGCGGCGCTCGCAAACGCGCGCAGTTCCGACTCGTCGCGCGGGTAGCCCGCACCGCCGAGCAGCTGCAAGGACTTGGTCATATGCGCGAGGATCGCGTCGGTGTCATTGTTGTTCGGGCGATTCATCAGGATGTGCCTTACCAAGTCCGGCCGCGCACTGGGTAGGCGAGGGTCGCCGCTGGACGACATGAGCGACGTCAGCGTTCGCACTCGCTGCGGATGGTTGACCGTCATGAGCTGCGCGATCATGCCGCCCATTGACGCGCCGACGATATGCGCCGCTTCAATGCCAAGCGCGTCGAGTACGCCGGCGGCATCGTCTGCCATGTCATCCAGCGAATAAGGCGCGTGGATCGGAACACCAAACACCTGGTGCAGCAGGTATCGAACGCGGCTCGGTGCCGGCGCACCTTCGAGTTTTGTCGACAGGCCAATATCGCGGTTATCGAATCGCACCACGTAATGACCGTGCGCCGCCAACGTTTCGCAAAAATCCACGGACCATGCCGTCATCTGCGTGCCGAGCCCCATGATCAGCAGCAACGCGTCGTCGCTGGTGTTGCCGAACGCGTCGTATTCGATCTGAAGTCCGTTTGCTTCTAGTTTTGGCATCGATAACTACTCATGCTTCAAGTCTTGCACCCAGCTTGGCTGGCTTGCATGTCAGCCGCCTTATCTTTGATGTTCGCATCGTGTGTGCTGCGCTAATCAGTGCAGCTGCGACCTTGGATTGATTTTCTGCCGTCCCGTTAGGACGTCGAAGAAAAGTATGAAGTCGCTGATCAAACTGAACAGCGGATATTTGAAGGTGGCCGGTTGGTTCTTCTCAAAAAAGAAATGCCCAACCCACGCAAACGCATAGCCGCTTACCAAACAAATCCAAATCAGCTGATAGTTTTGCGTGATAACAAAGTAGGCCAAAAGGGCCAAAGTCAACCCAGTGCCAACGACGTGTAGGCTGCGGCACACCGGATTCAAATGCTCGCCCAAGTAAAATGGGTAAAACTCTTTCAGGTTTTTGTATCTCTTCTCGCTCATGGTCCCGTTCCATCGTTGGGCAAGTGACCGTTTTCCTAGAAACGCAACTGCCGGCTGGAGCCGCTGCCCGTAGAGTGTCGCGTCGCGAGCCAGTCGGTGCAATCAGTCATCGTCAAGGTAAACGAGGTTGCTGGCGAGGACTTTCCAGTCGCCCGTTTCTCGAGACAGCATGGTTGCCGAGGCGTAGCGAACGATGCGAGCCTCGCCATCGGCGCTCAACAGTGTCTCGGTCGCGATGAGGCGAACCATGGCCGCATCGCCGCGCACGATCACATCGATGGGCTCTAATTCAAACGATACGGGCTTATTGCCAGCATCGATGTACGCTCGTACGAGCGCCATGTGCTCATCTTTCGGGCGGACAGTCCGGTCACCGACCCGCCAATAAGACCAGTGGCTGGCATAGCCATCGGCCCATCGATCGAAATTTTTCTCGATACCTATCGGTCCGTTCTTTAGGGCATCGATCACGGCTTGTTGGTCGCTTGTCCAGGTTTGTTGCTCTGCGCGTAACGTTGTGCCTAGACAGACCGTGAACAGTAGCGTCAATGCGCACACGATGCGTGTCGTCTTTTTCATCGGACGATTCTCCCGGGTTGCTCGAAGCAACCATGCCACATTTCAGAACAGCAACAATTCGCTTTAGCGACGTCAATTTTGGACGCCTAAAGTTCGGATAACGACTGGCAAATTGGCTAGGGGCACGCGCCGCTTGCGCTGCTACAAATACTCCATCGGCCACGTTGACCCACGCGATGACGCGATTGGGCTAGCCGGAAACCGAGGAGAGTGATAGCCATGCCTTTTCGACGACTGCCCGCACTAACTGCACTACGCGCCTTTGAGGCGGTAGCGCGTTGTGAGTCATTCAAAGATGCTGCCGACGAGCTCTGCGTCACACCCGGCGCGCTGAGTCAGCACGTCAAGAAACTCGAGGACGACCTTGGCATTGCACTTCTGATACGTCACAACCGCAGTATCGAGGTTACCGATGCCGGACGCGACCTATTAAGCGGTTTGACGGCGGCGTTCGTGCGTATTCGCGATGCGGTTGCTGCGACCCGCATGTCGGTCGATTCGGATTGCCTTATTGTCGGCTGCCCGCCACCGTTTGCCACCAAATGGTTGGTACCACGCCTCGGTCGATTCACGGCGCAGTATCCGGATCTGAACATTCGCATCGCTCCGGATTCCGAAGTGTCGGGACCGAGTGGCGAAGCCGTTGATATCACGATTCAGCTCAGCGACGAACAGCGCAGCGAGCTGCGCGCCGAGCATTTGGTCACCGAATCGTTTCTGCCGCTGATGTCACCCGACTTTATCAAGCGACACAAGCTCACCTGCTCGGCGGACCTGACGCGTGCGCCGTTGCTCGGCGATGCGTGCGGCAGCCTGTACAGCGGCGCCCCGACGTGGGCCGACTGGTTCGCAGCGTGCGGTCTCGATGCGCCGGAATGCAGCCCGGTCATCGATTTTGGCGATCGCGTCGATCATGCGATCGATGCCGCCGTTTCGGGCGTCGGCGTTTTGCTCGGGCCTCGCGTGCTGGCTGAAAAGGAGCTGGCCGACGGTCGGTTGGTGTCGCCATGGGGACCGGAAATCGTTGCTGAGTCGCATTACGCCGTGGCCAGCAGCCTACGGCCGCGGCAGCGCGGCAAAGTCGATGCGTTCAAAGACTGGCTGCGCTCCGAATTTATCCCGCCGCAGCAACCCGCGGCGCCTTTTCTTCGGGCGGTCAACGCCTGACTCAGTTCGACCCGGCGCCTACGCCGACTATTTATGTATTGCTCAATAAAGGGGAACACACCATGACCAGCAACAATCCTGCTTACGCCGATCCAGCCGAACCGGGGTTGCCGCCCCGCGACGTCGACGTCACGTTGCGCGACACGGCGCTCGTCGTTGTTGATCCGCAGATCGATTTTCTGCGCGACGACGGCGTCGCGTGGGGCGTTATCGGCGCGAGCGTCGAAGAACACAACGTCGTGCAGCACCTTGAAGATCTGTTCAAGGCGGCGAAGGCGGTCGACATGCTGACCGTTATCTCACCGCACTACTATTACCCGAGCGATCATGGCTGGGCGTTCGAGGGCACGCTCGAGAAAGTCATGCACGACATCAAGATGTTTGACCGCAGCGGCCCACTCAATCTTGATGGCTTCGAAGGCTCAGGCGCGGACTTCATGCCGCAGTACAAGCCGTACATCTTTGACGGCAAGACCATCATTGCGAATCCGCATAAGGTCTACGGTCCAGAGAACAACGACCTCATGCTGCAACTTCGCAAGAACAAAATCGACAAGGTCATTCTTGCGGGTATGTCCTCCAATCTTTGTATTGAGAGCCATCTGCGCGCGATGCTCGAACACGGCTTTGAAGTGGCCGTCGTACGTGACGCAACCGCCGGCGCCAATGTGCCCGAAGGCGACGGATACCTAGCGTCGTTGATCAACTTCCGCATGCTGGCGAACGCCGTCTGGTGGACCAAAGATGCGGTCAACCGCATCCAGCAAGCGGGAGCGCCGGTCGCAAAGTCTGCGTAGCAACAAACCCCCGATGGAGACTCTGCACAAGTCTCCTTACGACCCGGTATCACCTGATGCCGGGTCTTTTTTTTGAGATAGGTTGCGTGCAATCGCGTCGAGCCGACGGGTCGGCGGCGCGGGCGCGTTAGATCGAGATGATGCCGCGCTTCACCGCGGCGGCGACCGCCGCCGTGCGCGACTCAACCGCTAGCTTCGCGTAGATATTATTGAGATGAAATTTGATTGTGGATGCGGTTATGTTGAGTTCGCTGGCAATCTTATTGTTGTTGCGACCGGCAGCCACGAGCGACAGGATCTCGACTTCGCGTTCGGACAGGCTGTCCTCACTGACGCGTGAGGCGAGTTTGGTTGCAAGGTGCGGCGCAAGGTACGTTTGGCCCTGCAGGACCATGCGAATCGCTGACAGAATAACCTCGGGCTTGTCGTCCTTCAGCAGATAGCCTTTGGCGCCCGATTTGATCACCCGGTACACCTCTTCGTCGGTGTCGTACGAGCTGATCACCAGCACGCGCGCGTCCGGAAAGTCCTTGCGAATACGGGTGATTGCGCTGACGGCGTCACCGTCGGCCATGCGCAGATCGAAAAGCCCCACGTCGGGCCGGTGTTCGGCCCACTTCTCCACAGCGGCCTCGACACCATCAGCTTGTGTAACGCACGTTAAATCGTGCGTCGATTCGACGATGGCGACCATGCCCTCGCGAACGATCGGGTGGTCATCGGCGACGAGCACGCGGCGGCGGCTATCCGTTTCCTCATTCATAACGTGATTCTGCGCTTCTGAGCGCAGAAGTCTCCCACGCATTGGTCGGTGATTGCACTCAACTTTTGGTCAGGGCGTTCAGATTGCGTAGCGACGAGCAGTGATCGCGACGCTGGTGCCTTCGTCCAGCGACGATCGCAACGTGAATTCTGCTCGACCTGCTTTCGCCAAACGTTCCATTGCTTCCAATCCAAAACTGTTCAGCTGGCGAGCGTCAGTAACATCAAATCCGATGCCGTTATCGACGATCTGAATGCGCAGCGACATTCTTTGCCACTCCAGCGTGACCTCGATTGATGAGGCGCGCGCGTGTTTGACGGCGTTTGTAATAGCTTCTTTGGCCGCACGGGACAGAAAGAACGCACGTTCGCGCCGCAACGGCCAGGCATCGCCCAGTTCCTCAATTTGTATATTGGCGGCGTCGCGGCCGACTGTTTGCGCCGGATTGTGCGCACGTAGCGCGTCCGCAAGAGACGCGTCGTCGGTTCGGTCGCTCAGCTCGTTGACGCTTGCGCGAGCCGAGTCGGTTGCCGATTCCAGCAGTGACACCAATCGCGTTGCCGAATTTTGCGTTGCGCTGCTGCCCTCGAGTGTGCGGCCGATCATTAGGGCGCCAAAGACTTCCTGCATAAAGCTGTCGTGGAAATCTTGCGCAATGCGCCGTCGTTCGTCGCCGATAAGCTCGTAACGTCGTGCGATACGCCGTGCACGCCACGCAAATGCCGCGGCGATCAACGCCAACAGCATCAGAACAGCCACGGCATAAGCGGCTGAGGTTTCCCACCAGAATGCCTTGACGTTGATCACATGGCGATAGACTGGCGATGTGCCGACCCCGGGCTGCACGACGCGGCCCTCGAATACGTACCGGCCCGGGTCAAGACGTGGGAAGATCAGTTGCTCGTCGAGGCGCAGTGATTGCTCGATGCTGCTCGGCACGTCCTTGCCGATCCGGTAGACCAGTCGCGTGCTGTCCTCAACCCGCAGGTCCGGTACGGCGAAACTTAGACTCAAATCACGCGCGTCTGGCCCAATTTCGACGGCCCCGTCACCAAATGGAATGGTTCGGCCGCCGCTTTCGGCGTGGATCAGTTGCGGTGCCGATGGCGTGTGTGTCTCGATCAACGCGGGGTCCATGATTGAGACGCCGACATCGTTGGCGCTCATGACGAGGCCGCTGGACGTGATCGTCAAACCGTTCTGCTGTGTGTCCGATGCGTGCAGACCGTCAGCACTCGAAAAAACGCGCCAATCACGGGTCGTGGGGTCGTGTCGAACGACGCCGAGCTTGCCCGCAAACCATATGGATCCGTCGGGCGCCTGTTCGGCGGCGACGAGCGATCCAAAGCGCTGCCCGTCGATGTCAGTAATGTACTCGTAGTTTGCAAAGTCTCGGTCGGTTACCACCAGACCGGCGTCCGCCGCCACGAAGACACGCCCGCTCGTATGCGCTGCAGCTGCGAACAACGTGCCAAACTTGAGTTCGCCACGCCGGCTGCTATCGACCGTTGACGCCGCGATACTGCCGGCGTCGATATCCAGCCGATAAACGCCGTCGTCGCCGACGCCGTAAACGTCATCGCCGGCGACATCGACGTGCCAGAAGCGTGGCGTTTGCGTGTCGATCAGCGGCGCGTTGTTGGCGGCGCGGGTACCGGCGTCGGATCGATACAAGAAAGTCACCGTTTCCGTCGCGGCGTCGATGACAACGAGGCCGCCTTCGGTCGCTGCCAGCATGCGCTCGCCATACGTGTCGAGGTAGTAAGTAATGTCTCTCGTCGGCCGACCATCGTCGCGAGACACCAGGGGAATACGGCGCGCGTCATTATCGTCGACGACAAAAAGGCCGCGATGTGTGCCGACCCAAAGTTTGCCGGTGGGCCCAATGCGTAAGGCATAAACGCGAAGCTCACCGAGCGTGTCCGGGGCAACGGCGTCGAATTCATCGCTGCCGGCGCTGGTTTCTCGATACAACCCGTCCAGCGTACCGACGTAAACTCGCTGCTCTCGATCAAGCAAGGTGCTCCAGATTCCGCTTTCCGGAATGCCTGCGTTAAAGGCCTCGCCGTTTACCAAGCGGCGAACGCCTGCTGTTTCGCGGGTAACGAGCGGCGCACGATTCAGCGAGCCGACGAAGAAGTATGGATCCGCAGCACGGCTTAATGCCGATGTAGCAATCACGAGCGGGCTTTCGGGGATCGCCGTGCTGCGACAAGGTTGCGGATGCTCGGCGCCAGCCTGCCATTGCGATAAAGCGCTATTGCTTGCAATCCAAAGGTCGCCATCTGGATCGAAACCAAGCTCCTGCAGCGTACCCTCCGGCAGACCAGCCAGCGATTCGCGGTCGTAATAGACCGGATTTTGCGACGCGTCGAGCGACACATTGACGAGTTGCGCACCGCGATGGGTCATCCACAGCGAGCCGTCTGGCGCAATTGCCGCGGTGTAGCCGTTGATAGCGATCTCGTTACCGTCCGGTGTCGTCAGACGCTCGGTGCTCCCGGAAGGCGATACGAGCACAGGCCGTTCATACGACACCGCGATTACCGTTCCACGAAACTCGGCGAAATGCTGAACGCGTCGGCGGCTGCCCGTGCCGCCGGTCTCAAAATCGGCGATGCGTTCGCGGGTGGTCGCATCGATGATCGTGCCGCCCTCGTTGTGACCGATATAGAGTCGGTCGTCTTTGAACAGCAGGCCGTAGATTTTCGGGGTTTGTGCGGTGTCTTCAAGAAACGCGACCGTCTCGAATGATTCAGTCGAATGATCAAACCACGCTAAGCCGCGACTGGTGCCGACCCACAGACCGCCCGGTGCCGGTGCGAGGTCACCGACGTAACCGGCCGGTAGCGAATTAGCATCATCGACGTCGGGGAACCAACCGCGAATTCGCCCGCCCTCAATGCGATACAGGCCTTCGAGGCCACCGAAATAAAGGAAGCCGTCGTTGCCGCGCGCCGCGACGAAGGTGCTGACGTCGGAGCTCGCGGCGTTCGGCAAATCGAACCAGGCGGGCAGGCACGCCGTGCCTGTCGGCAGGCCATTGGCATGGGCGACGCCGATGGCAAGGCAAAAGCTTGCAGCCGCTCTGAGCAGGAGTCGGCCACAGACCGAACGAGCGGCAAGCAGGTTATACATGCACGGTAGTATGCCGTGCCAATCGGCGACATTCGATGCTGATGAGACTCGCGGCGCGAACGTCGCTAGGAAGTTGCGTTGGACGAGACTCTAAATCGCGTCGAATGCGTAGCGGACGTTTACGCCAAAAAAGTCGATGCCTGGATTTGTCGAGGCCAGACCGCCGTTCGATGTGTGCTGGGCACGCAAGGCAAGCTCAAACGCCCGACGCTGGCCGAAAGCGACGCCGAGCGACAGCGACGACGTAAAGTGAAAATTACCACCGAGGTCGCGACCGGCGATGGTTGAGCCAGCGAGCAGCGTTGGACTGAACCCAAAGCGAGCAAACCAACGCCGCGTCGGCGATCGCGCCGTCCAGACCGGTCCGACGGACAAAAATTCGCGCTGCGTTGATCCATCGGTCATCAAGCCGGCAGCGATTTCGATGCTGTCGATACGCCAACGATCACCGGCATCGAGCTGAAAGGCGAAGGCGTATAGGTCAACGCCATCGAAATTGTCGTCCGCGGTCGCGACGCGATAGTCGACGGGCACGGCAAACTGCGCGTACGCGCGCGTTGAAAACAGTGGGCTGTTGCCCAAGCAAATCAGCGCGACACAAGTCAGCGCTTGGCGCCAACGGTGTGGCTGCGTTTTCGCTTGTCGCGACGTCGTTGCAACGAGCATAGTGATCTCCCGGTGTGCATGTGAGTAACTGCGGGAGATCGTGTCGCTGCCGTTGTCGCGCGGCAAAGGAGAAAACGTCGCGGACGAATTAGTCCACCTTAGCTAACTGGGGAACCGTTGAAGTACCGTTGTCGTTGTGACAATCAACGAATGCTGGCTGTTGCGACTGGCAGGAAATCTACGTTGAATGGCCGCGGCAACACGCCCAATACATACAAGGCCCCGCATGCGGGGCCTTGGCTATTACTGGACGTCGAGTCGCTCTGGCGGGGGTGCTCCGTCGGGGCGGCACGCGAGCGGTTTGTCTTGCGGTGCTTGACACGTGCCTTCCAGCGTTTCGCCGCGACGTCCCTCAAACGCGCAGGAGTCGCCTTCGACGGCTGCAGCGCAGGCTTCGAGCGCGACTGGCGGTGGTCGGCGGTGTTTGCGTTCGCTAGGGTCATCGCTGTCCTGGGCGAAAGCGCCGGTCGTGAGCAGTGTCGATGCGAGCAAGGGGACGAGGATTCGCTTCATGGCTAACTCCTAATAATGTAAGCGGCTTGGAGTTTCCAGAATGCACATCGACTCCGGAGCAAAAAGGCAGCAAATGTGCAGAATCGGCGAATCTCGTTGCTGTTAGTCCAGCTTGTAACCGACTCCGTACACCGAGCGAATCATATCGTCGGTGCCTACAGCGGCCTGAATCTTCTGCCGTAGATTTTTGACGTGCGAGTCGACGGTACGATCACTGACGACGCGGCCGTCGACGTAAATGCTGTCCATCAGCTGGTCGCGCGAGAAAACCCGACCGGGCTGACTTGCTAGCAGCGCCAGCAAGCGGAACTCCACGGGTGTCAAGTCGAGATCGGTACCGTCGATCGAGGCAGTGAATTTCTGCTCGTCGATGGCGAGGCCCGGGTAAGCGATGGCTGGGTCCGCTTTCGCAAATTCAATTCGCCGCAATGTCGCTTTAACGCGCGCAACTACCTCACGAGGACTGAATGGTTTGCAAATGTAATCGTCGGCCCCCAGTTCGAGGCCGAGCAATCGATCGATCTCGTCGATACGTGCCGTCACCATGATGATCGGTACATTGGATTTCGTTCTGAGCGCTTGGCACAGCGTGAGGCCGTCTTTCCCGGGCAACATCAGATCGAGCAGGATCAGGTCCGGGTCGTGTTCGCTAACCCATGGCTCGACCCCTAAACCGTCGGCGATCCAGTGCGTCGCGTAGTTGGACTGGCGCAAATAGTCGACCAACAGATCGGCAATTTTCGGCTCGTCTTCGACGATCAGTACGGTCGGCTGTGCACTCATATCGAATGGTCAGTTGCTGTTGCGATCGGCAGTGAAATACGAATACAGATTCCGCCGTGCTTGGACGTATCAGCCGCGATCGTACCGCCATGGCCCTCGACGATCGCTTTGCAGATGGCAAGGCCTAGCCCTGAGCCGCCACTCGCGCGACTGCGCGATTGGTCGGCACGGTACAGGCGGTCGAACAGTCGCGGCAGGTCGGCGGAGGCAACGCTCGGCGGTGAATCCGAGAATTCGACGAGCACGCAGCCGTCGCTCGTTCGCGCCGATATCTCGAGCGTACCGGGACGGTCGGTGTAGCGCAGGGTGTTCTCGATCAGGTTCACGAACACACGTTCCAACTTGGCGGCATCGGCCAAGATGTCGATCGGTGTATCAGGCAGGTTGGTTTGTAACGTGATCTCGGCGTTGTGCAAACGACTGGTTGTGCCGGCGACGAAGTCTCGAAGTAAGTCAGCGACGTCGACGCGCTCGTGCGCATAGCTTTGGCCGCCTTCGTCGTAAATCGACAGCTCGTGCAGCTCATTGACGAGCTTCCCGAGTCGCGCAACTTCGCTTTGCAGCGATCGACGGGTCGCGTCATCGAACCTGCGAACACCGTCCTCGATCGCGTCGAGCTCACCGCGCAGTACCGCAAGGGGCGTGCGCAGCTCATGCGCAATGTCAGCGACCCAGCGTCGGCGCGACTGTCGGTTTGCCTCTAACGTTGCCGCGAGCTGATTAACTTCACCGGCGAGATCGCCGAGTTCATCGTCTCGCGATGCGACAATGCGCGTGTCGTAGTCGCCGGCCGTGATTGACCTTGCACCAGCGGCCAATGAGCGAATTGGGCGCGTGAGTTGGCGGGCCAGCGCGGCGGAGATCAACGCCGCCAAGAGGAGACTCGCGACCGCCGTCAACCAAATCGAGCGTTCCTGCTCGCGGGCAAAGTCCTGGTCGATGCGGTCGGTGAGTCGCCGCAGCGGTGCGATACCGACAAAACCGACGGTCTCGCCCGCAACGACGATTGGCACGGTACGTACGACGCCGTCGCCGGGTTTTGGCCCAACGATGACGTTCTGATCGGCATCCATCACGGAGATTCGTCGGCCGAATTCCAGCGGGTCGACGCCTGGTGGTGGTCCGCCCGGCGGTCCGCGACCCGGCGGAGGCGGTGGCGGACGCCGTCCGCGCGGTTCGGGCGGGCCAGTGCTGGTTCGTAACACGGCATGCCAGCGCCGCGGATCCCGCTGTAGCTTGTCCCAATCACCGTCCGACCGATAAACCTCGGCGAGCGCGTTGGCCGTGTCGCGGATTGTTGCCAGTTCCTGCTCGGCGACGTAATCAAGGAATCCGCGGCTAAACGACCAACGCGTTATGGCTGCATTCAGCGAAACGATGACGAGGCTCGTTGCCGTCAACGCCAGAAAGATTCGCTTGCCGATGGTCCATCGCATGTTGCAACGATACCAAGTCGCAGAGCCGTTTCAGCGAACTCCGTAATTTGTCCTTATTTCCTACACTTTCAGCGATTGAAATTGGCCTTGAGCATGGCAAATCGAGTCTTACAATGACATTGCGCAAGCCGGCCATAATTGTGTTTGTTGCATGGACTGTCGTCGCGTGCGGCGGCGGTACCTCCCAAACGCTGATCGATGACGACGCCACAGCCGATCCGGGTGTCGGGGCGACATCGGTCGATATCACCAATGCCATCTTCGAGTCGATCAGCGCAGACTGCGCGGCGTATGATCAATCGTACTCATCGCGTGTGGTGGACATAAATCGTAGCGTGCCGTTCGTTGGCAGCACGACGGTGCTCGCGGATGTGGAAAGCTGCGTCATCGAGAGCAACAACATCCCCAATCACGATTTCAATGATGGCGCCGCCCCCCAACCCAATGCCGTCGCTGAAGTTGGCAAACGCTTCACGATTCCAAGATTGCCGTCGGTATTCGCAGCTAACGCCACGCCGGTATCGCAAGATCGCATCAACGGCATCATGCTGAATGGCGTCGTTATCGATATCTTGTCGGCTGGCTGCTGGGATGCCGCACGCGGTGAAAACACGCCCGTTGGATGCGACGACGCATCGGCTTGGCTCATCGATCCCGTCGGCAGCGGGTTCTTCGGTGAAGATTCCCACAACGCTCATGCGCAGCCTGATGGGTCGTATCACTATCACGGCAATCCGAACGCGATGTTCGATACCAATCCGGGGCCAAACGGTTCACCGGTGATCGGTTTCGCGGCAGATGGATACCCAATCTATGGTTCGTATTTCCTGGACCCTGCGTCAGGCGAAGTACGCGTGGCGCAATCCGGATACACGCTCAAACAAGGCCTGCGCCCCGACGGGCCCGGTGGCACTTTCGACGGCTTTTACGTGCAGGATTGGGAGTGGACCGACGGCGGCGATCTCGACGAATGCAATGGTATGACCGTTAACGGTCAGTATGGGTATTACGTAACGGACGCGTATCCGTGGATCCTGCGGTGCTTTCGAGGCACGCCGGATCAGTCATTCTCGAAGAACGCCTTTCAGGCAGCCGCACTTCAGCACGGACACTTGTAATCGGTGTCTCGCAAACCTGTCGCACGCGTTGCGGAGCCGGCCAGCCCGAGATTTGTTCGATGTCCTCCCAAGTGCAGCTTGGTCTCGGCTCACCGATGTTCTGGGCGAGGCCGACGCGTTCAAGGCCGCGGATAATCCACCACGCCGGGTCCGTTTGGCCCGGCTCGAGACCGATCTTTGCTGATTCTGGGAAAGCGTGGTGATTGTTGTGCCAGCACTCGCCCATCGTTATGAATCCAACGCCGCGGAGATTGGCAGCCTGGACACCAGCGCCTCTGACCGACCAGCGACCGGGGCCGGGGTTGTGTGTGTAGTAAGTCACGACCCAGTGACCGGTGACGCTGATCACCACGCGAACGGCAACTCCCCAGACTACCCAGGGCAAGCCGCCGAGCAGATACAACACGCCAGCCAATGGCAATTGCTGCAGCATCCACGTGCGCTCTAGCCAGATGAAGAACCAATCGTCCGCGTAACGTGATTCGACGGTAAACCGCGGCGGCCTCTCAAATTCAAATTGGCAATGCAGCTGCCAGATCGCGTCGCGCCACAGCGATCGGCGGTGCGCAAAAAAATCATGGCAACGAGCCTCTCGTTGAGCCCAGTCACGTACGTCGTGGATTTTCATCGTGCCGAAAGGGCCGGCCATGCCGACCAGTACGCCGAGGTACGCGAGCGTCCGCGCCAACCAGCGCGGCGTATCGAAAGCGCGATGAATGATCAGACGGTGCAGACCCACCGAATGACCGAGCAAAAGGGTGGCGTAGGTCAGCGTGATGCATACCAACACCGTGTCGAAGCTCATTGTCAAAGGCGCGGCGATGAGCGCTATGGCGAGCAGCGAGCTGTTCCAGAGCGACTTCGTCGGTGCCCAGACCACGCGTCCGGCGTCGGCGTCTGCGCCAGTGGCGTCGATGCGAAAGACATCCGGGCGCATTAGCGTACGGCGATCAGTTCGTCGCGATCAGGTAAGGACTCGGGCAGCCGAAAATTGCTGGCGAGCCCGACACGCTGCAGCGCCAGCAGTACCCACCAACCTGGATCCCATTGATTGGGTTCAAGGCCGAGCTTTGCCGATCCTGGATACGCATGGTGATTGTTGTGCCAGCACTCGCCCATTGTCAGCAGCGATGCCCAGCGGATGTTAAACCCTTGAGCGGCAGCGCCCTCGACGCGCCAGTTCTGTTCGCCGCTGCGATGGGCGAAGTACCCGATCAGCCAGTGGCCGAAAATCGAGACGAAGACGCGCAGGGCAATGCCCCAAACCACCCACGTCCAGCCGCCGATCGACCAGAACACAATTGCCCAAGGCAGCTGTTGCCACATCCACGTTCGCTCCATCCAAGCGATGCTGCGGTCGCCGGCGATGGCAGCTTCAATGCGCAGCGTCGGCGGGGCCGGCATGTCAATGCGGCAAAACAGTTGCCACCATAGATCTCGGTACCAGACTTCGCGATGGGCAAAGTAGCTGTGACATTCGGGCTGGCGTTGCGCCCAGTCGCGAAGGTCATGCGTTCGCAGCATGCCCAGCGGACCCGCAAGGCCGACCAGCGTGCCCAAATGCACGAACGTGAGTTCGACCCAGCGCGGGCAATCGTAGCTGCGGTGAATGAAGCGCCGGTGCATTCCCAGGGAATGGCCGAGGCACAAGGTCACCGCCGTGGACACGAGAAAGACGGCAATGCCCTCCAGTGAGAACGTTGCGATACAACCAACGGCGGCGGCGATCGCCATCGCGCCAACCCAAGCGATTTTGGTGATGTCAGGCACCACGCGGCCACGCGTGGCGTCGGCAAATTGGCCGTCGTAGTCCAAACGCGGATTGGCATACGGACCGGATTCAATCATTGCGGATCGTGACCTCGTCGAGCAAAAACTCGGCCATGCGAGTCACCGCAAATCGCTGCAGCGGGCCAAAGTACCAAGCTGGATCCAACTTGCGCCTAAAGGTGATTGATAACGTCACCTCCGTTTGTGTGCCATCGATCGGTCGGGCACGAATTTCACTAGAGATGACCTGTAAATAATTGGCGAAGTAGCTCGAGTCATCACGGTATTGCATCACTAGTCGGTCAGGATCGTTGCGCACGATCTCGAGCTGCACGCTGCCCTCGTGTGTATTGGCGACGAACCAACGGTGATAGCGCGTGTAAACCGTGTGCACCGAACCCACTTGCATCGACGGTTGGTCGATGGCGTACGGCATCGGGAAAATTGCCAGCAGCCAATGCCGCGGTTTACGCAGCTCGAAGGGACGAGCGGCGTTCGCCATCACTTCATCCAGTGGTTGGGCGGTTACGGCCGCGGCGGTTACCGTGTAGAGGTCTGGCGCGCGCAACGCCGGCGTCGTGCCTTCAAACGCGGAGAGCACAACCGCGAACGGCAGCAACGACACCATCGTTCGCGTGCCGCGCCGCTCGGCATACTCGAACAGCGCCACGATTCCATAGGCCAGAGATACGAAGAACAAATAAATCGGCAGCAGGAAGGCGACGCAGATGAAGCCCTCACCCAGCAGCATCGACACCGTCAAGCAAACGATTATCGACACCTGGATATGACGAATGAACTGTGCGCCGAGCGCTTCGCCTGGGTCTTTGACAAGGGTCGCTATGAAAAATAGCGCCAGCAAGAACGGTATGCCGACGTAGAGCAGGGCGCTCGTGTGCAAGCCGCCGACTACCAATAGCCGGATTGCGAGTGCGGCAACCATGGCCACCAGCAGAATGAACAACGCAAGCGTGCGACCGGGGCCGATCCGTTCGGACAGGCTCGTCCATCTCTGTCGCCACGATTGTCTGCTGCGCCGCGTTAGCACTTGCGCCACCCGTGTTATTATTAAACTACTTAGTTCATTAACTAATTAGCTAAATAGTAAAATAGTGGATAATGTGTTTCAAGCACTTTCGTCGACCGTGCGTCGGCGGATTCTTGCCTACCTGTCGCAGGCCAGCCTAACGGCGGGGGAAATTGCGTCGCGATTCGAGATGAGCAAACCTGCTGTGTCCAAGCACTTGAGCGTGCTAGAGAACGCCGGCTTGGTCGAAAGCGAGAAGCGCGGCCTGCATGTGCATTATCGGCTCAACAAGCAGAACCTGTTTGCCGGGATGAACGACTTTCTGGTGAATTTTTGCCCGGAAGGTCGGCCGTTGAAACTCGAAAGCGCTGAGCTCGGCCAACAGCAATCGGCACCCAACGAGCCCGCAGCCGACAACTAGTGGCGTAGCCCTAGTGCTTTTCGACGAGGCCAGCACCTTGCAAGAGCGCTGATCTGGTCATCGCGACGCGTATCGCCGTTACGCGAAATCCGAGACAGGTTACTTGTTGCCGCGCTTCGAGCGATTTCAGTGCAGCAAGATGCTGTCGAGCAATCTTCTGGCACGAACCGACAGCGCATTCCTTGGCTGGCCGCGCATACGCCGACCTGCGAGAATTTAGCGCCTGCGACAACAAGCAACAAGGATAACGCATGCAGATCAACGGCAAGGTCGCGATCGTGACCGGTGGTGCATCCGGTCTCGGTGAGGCTACGGCACGACGCTACGCGGCGAACGGCGCTAACGTAGTGATTGCCGACATGAACGACGAGCGCGGCAACGCGGTTGCGGACGATATCGGCAGCAATGCGCTGTATCTCGCTACCGACGTGACCAGCGAAGCCGATGCCGAGGCGGTCGTTGCCAAAGCGGTCGACGCGTTCGGCGCCGTGCATATCGTCAACAATTTCGCCGGCATTCTCGGTGCGGCCAAGACGGTTGGCAAAGAGTTCAAGCCGTACCCGCTGGCGGACTTTCGCAAGGTCATCGACGTCAATCTCGTCGGCAGTTTCAATGTGCTTCGATTAGCGGCCGCACAAATGGCTCAGCAAGAGCCGGTGACCGAGTCGGGTACGCGCGGCGTCATCATCAACACCGCATCGATCGCCGGTTACGAGGGCCAAATGGGGCAGGCGGCGTACGCCGCGTCCAAAGGCGGCATCATCGGCATGACTCTGTGCATTGCGCGTGACCTTGCCCAGTACGGCATCCGCGTCAACACCTTAGTACCCGGGCTCATTCACACGCCCATGTTCGATTCATTGCCGGAACACATTTTTGACGCGCTCGAGTCGACTGTTTTGTATCCGAAACGGCTCGGCAAGCCCGATGAAATTGCACATCTTGCGCAGACCATCGTCGAGAACGACTACTTGAACGGTGAGTGCATACGCCTGGATGGCGGTTTGCGTATGCAGCCGCGCTGAGTTGCGTTTGATGCGTAGCAAGGACCGCGCGTGGGCCCGCTGACCGGCATCCGTGTTATCGAAGTTAAGGGTCTGGGGCCCGGACCTTACGCCGGCATGCTGTTTGCTGACCTTGGCGCCGACGTTATTGTCGTTGAACGTTCGTCGACGCCGACGGGGCTGGCACCGCCGGCCGACAAGGACGTGCATTCACGCGGCAAACGTTCCATCGCGCTCAATTTGAAAACCCCCGCCGGGCTGGACGTGCTGCTGCGGCTCGTACGGCAATCCAACGTCTTGTTCGAAGGTTTTCGGCCGGGCGTTGCCGAGCGGCTCGGCTTCGGTCCCGACACATGCCTGGCGTCCAATCCGCGTCTCGTCTACGGTCGGCTGACCGGTTGGGGCCAGGCAGGTTCGCTGGCGCCGCGGGCCGGTCACGACATCAACTACATCGCGTTGGTCGGCGCGCTGGCGGCGATCGGCAATGCCGAAAAACCCACCGTACCGCTGAATCTTGTCGGTGATTATGCCGGTGGCAGTTTGTTTCTCGTCATCGGCGTGTTGGCAGCGCTGCTCGACGTTGCGCGAACCGGCAAAGGCCAGGTCATCGATGCCGCCATCGTCGATGGCACCGCCAGTCTGATGAGCGCATTTCACGGCTGGCAGGCGCTGGGCTTCTGGAAACGGGAGCGGGCCAGCAATCTGCTCGACGGTGCTGCGCCCAACTATGACGTGTACGAAACGGCGGACGGCCGGTTCCTCGCCGTCGGCGCGTTGGAACCCCAGTTTGCGGCGGCGTTTCTCGATGGCCTTGACCTCACCGACGGCGAGCGCACGATCGCCGACGGTCGGGACGGCTGGCCGCAGGCGAAAGCGGTGATTGCCCGCCGTATTCGCGAGCATACGAGCGACGAGTGGCTAGCCAACTATGCAGCGCAGGATGCCTGCGTTACGCCGGTATTGGATATTGTCGATGCGCCGGCGCATGCGCATCACCAGGCGCGCGATACGTACATTGACATCGCTGGGGTGACCCAACCGGCGCCCGCGCCACGCTTTAGCCAAAGCCAACCGGCTACGCCGCAGGCCCCGCACCGCGAAGGCGCCGACACGGATACCATCCTTACGGAGTTTGGCTACAGCGCCGACGAAATCGCGGTGCTTCGATCCTCCGGCGCGCTGTCGTGACAACGTTGGACAGCGAAATTCGCGCGTGTCGCCTCTGCGATGCTGACTTGCCGCACGAACCGCGACCGGTTTTCGCGATTCATCCGCAGGCGAAAGTGTTGATTGCCGGTCAGGCACCAGGCCGCAAGGTGCATGAACACGGTGTGGCCTTTGACGATGCGAGCGGCGACAGGCTGCGCGAGTGGATGGGTATCGGTCGCACGACCTTTTACGACCCAACCGCGGTCGCGATTGTGCCGATGGGGTTTTGCTATCCCGGCAAAGGCAAGTCGGGCGACTTGCCGCCACTGCCACGTTGTGCCGAGACCTGGCGTTCGCGCGTGTTGGCGACGCTCGAGCAAATCCGACTAACACTGATCATCGGTCAATACGCGCAGCGCTGGCATCTGCCGGACGCAAGCCGCTCGGTGACCGATGCGGTCCGCGACTGGCGGCAATATCCCGCGAACACGTTCGTGCTGCCGCACCCCAGTCCGCGCAACAATATCTGGCTCAAGAAGAATCCGTGGTTTGCTAACGAGGTGTTGCCGATGCTGCGCGACCGCGTCGCCGCGGCGCTGCAATAGTCGTCTTCGTGCCGTTAGGTCGTTACGGTTTCGGCCAGACCGTCACGAAGCAGGCGCCGCGACCGTTACGCGGTTCGATCGCCACACTGCCGCCCGCTTTATTGATCGCGCGGCGCACCAATGCCAAACCAATACCGCTCCCGCCGCCGCGGCTTTTTGGCTGCAGCGTTTCGAAAATCTCGAACACCCGATCGGCATAGGTAGCGTCGATACCGGGACCGTCGTCACAAAAAGAAATCTCGACGGCAGTGGGTAGTTCCTGCCAGCTAACTGTCACCTGACCTCGCGCTTTGTCGTGGTGCTTGACGGCATTTTCGAGCAAGTTGCGAAAAACCAGCTCGACAATGGCATGCGGTGCAAAGACGTTTGGCATCGCCTCGGGCCGCTCGATGCGGAAGTCCGAATTGCCCAACGCAAGCTCGGCAGCCTGCGTCAAGACATCGTCAGTGGATACGCAGTCGGCGACACGTTCCGATGTGCCGATGCGCGAATAAAGCAGCAGTCCGCGCAACGAGTCCAACATACGATCGGCGCGACTGACAATCGTTGTCAGGTGACTGAGGCTTTCTTTGGGCAGCGTCTCGCCAACGTCGGCCTTAATGAATTCAGCGAGCTGCCGAATTCCCTGCAGTGGTGCTTGCATGTCGTGTGATGCACTGATCGCAAAACGCATCAGGTCATCGTTCGACTCCTGCAGCGCGCGATTAACGGATAAGGCCTCGAGCAACTGCGTCGCTTGGCCGGCCAAGCGGGAGAGCGCGCGGTTTTGGAAATCGGACAAGCGACGCGGCTCGCGGTCGATGACGCACAGTGTGCCCAGCGCGCTGCCTGTCGTTGATACCAGCGGAGCGCCCGCGTAGAAACGAATTCCTGGTTCGCCAGTCACCAGCGGATTGCCGCGAAACCGCGAATCGCGGGTCGCATCTTCCACCTGCATGAGCTGCTCGGGCGTCAAAATCGCGTGCCCACAGAACGAGACGTCGCGACTGGTTTGTTCGGCTTCGAGCCCGACCCGGGCTTTGAACCACTGCCGATCGTGATCAACGAGACTGATCAATGCGATCGGCACCTCGCAAATCTCCGCCGCGAGCTCAACGATGTCGTCGAAGGCGGGATCCGCCTCCGTATCGAGAACCTCGCACGCATGCAGCTCGATCAGTCGCTGCCGCTCGTTGGCCGGAAAAGACGGCGCAACCGTCATAGTCGATCCATGTCGCCGAGACTTTGATCCATCATCGACTCGCTGTCGGCAAATCTATGCAGGGCTTTAGTCACCTCATCCGCGAAGCGCCGGATGCGTTCGTTGAACACGATTGTTAGAACGCAGCGATACCGGTGATGGCTCGGCCGAGGATAAGCGCATGCACGTCGTGCGTGCCCTCGTAAGTATTGACCGTCTCCAGGTTCACCATATGGCGCATGACTTGGTATTCGTCAGCGATGCCGTTACCGCCGTGCATGTCGCGTGCCGCGCGTGCGATGTCGAGTGCCTTGCCGACGTTGTTGCGCTTGACGATGGAAATCATTTCCGGCGCGAACCGGTGCTCGTCCATTAGCCGGCCGACTCGCAGGCTCGCCTGCAGGCCGAGCGCGATATCGGTTTGCATGTCGGCGAGTTTTTTCTGGTAGAGCTGATTGGCGGCAAGCGGGCGGCCGAATTGCTCCCGTTCTAGGCCGTAGCTGCGCGCTGCGTGGTAACAAAATTCGGCGGCGCCCATCGCGCCCCAGCTGATGCCGTAACGAGCTCGGTTGAGACAGCCAAACGGACCTTTCAGCCCTTCGACATTCGGCAGCAGCGCGTCGTCGCCGACTTCGACCCCGTCCATCATGATCATGCCGGTAATCGATGCGCGCAAGGACAGCTTGCCATCAATTTTCGGTGCTTCGAGGCCGGCCGTGCCTTTGTCAAGAATGAAGCCGCGAATGCGGCCGTCGTGGGCATCGGATTTTGCCCAGACCACAAAGACATCGGCGATTGGCGAATTCGAGATCCAGGTTTTCGAGCCGCTGAGTCGATACCCGGTGGCGGTCTTCTCGGCGCGGGTTCGCATGCCGGCAGGATCTGACCCTGCGTCCGGTTCGGTGAGACCGAAACAACCAATCAGCTCGCCGCGAGCAAGGCCCGGCAGGTATTTTTGTTTTTGGTCCTCGCTGCCGTACGCCTCGATCGGGTACATCACCAGTGACGACTGCACACTCATCATCGAGCGATACCCGGAGTCAACGCGCTCGACCTCGCGTGCAACCAAACCATACGAGACATACGACGCGCCGACACCGCCGTAGCGTTCGTCAACCGTAATGCCCAACAAACCCAATTCGCCCATCTCGCGAAAAATTGCCGGGTCGGTGTGCTCGGTGGCGTAGGCTTCCGTGGCGCGCGGCTGCAGTTCGCCTTGCGCGTACGCGTTGGCAGACTCACGGATCATTTTCTCGTCGTCCGTGAGCTGATCGTCGAGGAAAAACGGATCGGCCCAGTCGAAACGGGCCATCGACGTTTTGCTGTTTGTGCGGTTTGGTCCGTCCATTTGTCGATTATCGCTTAGTTGCTTCGAGATTGCTGGATGGCCGCGTGCGACAACACCCACTCAGGGTCTCCCGTCGATGCGGTCTTTTTTCAGGAACTTCAATATCATCAATGGGTTCCAGGTGAGCTCGTTGATCGCAATCTGCCGCTCAACGGTCTCGCGCATCGTTAAATTGCTGGTGCGCTAGTTCGCGGCCGGATATTCAGCCCAAAAGACGCCGCGGAGGTCGCCGACCGTGAAGCCAGTTGCTTTATCGTCGGGGTATAGCTCGGCGATGCGTGCAGCTACATCCGGCGCCAGCGCGGCTCCGTGGCAAACGACGCACAAAGGCTGCATGCGAATCGGTTCGACATAGCCTTCGCTGCCATCGTCGAGCGTTCGCGTGACAGGCGCTGCTGCTTGCGGGTCGGCGAGATAGTCGCGCAGGATTGGCTCGACCCAATCTGGCGCGGTATTCGCAGAGCTGCGCAAGCGATGGCTGGTGCGACCGACACGCAGCGTATCGTTGCCGTGGGTCGCAGCGAGCGTTGGCGCTTCGAGCTGGCAGGCAGCAACTGCCGCGACCGGGCCGTCAGTCAGGCCTCGTTGCAGCGCCGTCTTGAGGTCGCGCTTGAACGGCGCCAGCAGTGCAGCGCCGGTTGCGAACTCTGTGTTTGCGCTGGTCGTTCGCGGCGCGTCGTTCGAACAGCCAGCTAACAGCAAGAGCAGCACCACGGGGCGTAATCGTCGTCGCATCGGTTGGCCTCGAACAAGCGTTACGTTGCGGTAACGAGTTTAGCGCGGCTATCCGTGTTGCGGCTCCCCATCGCTCATGTAATCTCACGACAATCGTGGCAAGCTCGAAATCAAACCAAGGAGAGGCCTTATGAAGTTCATGTTGTTGCACGTCGGCTTTGAGAAGCCCACGCCAGAAGTCATGGCGGCCTGGAAGAACTGGTTCGAATCGGCCGCTGGCGTAACCGTCGAACAAGGCGGTTTAATGAATGGCGTGGAGATCAGCGCTGATGGCAACACCGAGCTCGGCTGGGACGCGAACACGCTGACCGGGTTTTCGATCATCGACGTCGACGATCGCGCGGCGGCCGAAAAACTCGCCAACGACAATCCTTACATCACCGCGATCCGCGTTTACGAAATTCGCGCCCACGGCTAGGCGTGGCTGGCCGCTCGATTGTCGGCGCTGACCATGCTCGCTACGATCGGCTTACCCAGAGATAAGAAGGTCGGGCCATGAGTGAGAAAACTGAGCGGCACGGGCGCTGCCTTTGTGGGGCCGTCAGCGTGTCACTGCCGGCCACGTCGACAACTGTTGGCGCTTGCCATTGCGACATGTGTCGACGTTGGAGCGGCGGGCCGTTCCTGGAGATCCCGGGTGACCCCGACACGCAGTTCGTCGGCGGCGACGCAATTCGCGTGTTCAATTCGTCGGAATGGGCTGAGCGCGGTTTCTGCTCGATCTGCGGCACGCATTTGTTCTACCGACTCAAGGCGACCGGCCAGCATTTCATCCCGGTTGGCCTGTTTGACGATACCGATGGGCTCGAATTCGCGCAGGAAGTGTTCGTCGACGAGCAGCCTCACTACTACCGTTTTGCAAACGACACCAAGCGACTCACCGGCGCGGAGCTGTTCGCGTTGATCAGCGGCGAAGAGACTTAGGCCGGTCGAACCGACCCGCATGATTACACGCTGCGTGCATTGCGCGACCAACGAGCTGGGGTAGTGCCGACCAATTCGCGGAAGGCGCGCGTAAAGGACGCTGCGTTGCTGTAGCCGACGCTGGCGGCAACCGCGTCGATCGATTGCGCATCGGCGAGCAGTTCGCAGGCACGCGCGATGCGCCGGCGCTTCGAGTAAGCAATGGCCGTTTCGCCGAGGCAATCCCGAAAGCGTGCAGCAAATCGAGACGGCGACAGATTGACGTGCGTTGCCAACTCGTTGACGGTCCAAGCTTGGCCTGGGTTCGTGTGGATCACCGCCAGCGCGCGAGCGATCTTGGGATCGTTGAGCCCGCGGAACCAGTTGCGATCGCTCGTGACCGCGAAGCTGCGGACAGCCTCGGCAAAGAATATCTCCAGCAGACGTTCAGCGGTGTAGCTGCGCGTCGCACCGCGTAGCCGTGCCAGCTCGGCCGCCAGCAGCTCGGTCGTTTGTCGCAGAATCGGATCGGCGTCCGGACTCGCAACGTCAAGGGTCAACACGCTCGGCAACGCGTTCAACAGCGGGTTGAGCGGCGTAGCACCCAAAACGAACACGCCGCAGATGAGCTCGGTAGCAAAGGTTCGGTCCGGGTTAGCGCGCAGCGATGCTTCACCGGACAACAGCTTGTCGATCCGGACCGCAGCGTCGGCGGTGCCATGTTGCATGCAGTGCTGCCGACCGGATGCGCAGATGGCGACCTGGTGGGTCTCAATCGATCGGGTTGGCTCGTCGTCGACCGCAAGATCAAAGCGCCCGCGTCGCACGATATGAAACGGGACGACACGATCGTTGCCGGCAATGCCGAGCAGGTCGGCGAGTTCGCGCTGCGGCGGAATCTCGATCATCCACGGCGGCGCATAGGTCTCGTGCAGCAGCAAACTGCCGCGTACACGCAATCCGTCCAGTGCATCGTCTAGCGCCTCTTTAGGCATGACCTCAGTCGTTTTAGATAAGAAATCAGCCATATAAGGCATTAGAAAGGCTGTTAATACGCTTTAGCCTAGTCGCCCGTAGATATTCTCGCAAGTGGAGTCAATGACGATGCTGACCAATGAACTGATGGCTGTTGCGTTCACCGCGATGTTTACCGGGATCCTCTGGATCCCGATCATCGTCAACCGACTCCGTGAGATGGGCATCTGGCGCGCACTCACCAATCCGGAGCCCGATACCCGCCCGGCAGCGCAGTGGGCATATCGGCTTGCCTGCGCGCATCGCAATGCGATTGAGAATCTCGTGGTGTTTGCGCCGCTCGCGATCGTCGTGCACGTGCTCGCCATCGGTGACAGCCTGACCGACCAAATGTGCATCGTGTTTGTCGTGAGCCGTGTCTCACACGCCGTCATTTACACGGCTGGCGTTCCGCTGCTGCGCACGATCGCCTTCTTTCTCGGCTTCGTTGCCGAATCGATTTTCGCGCTTCGAATTTTCGGTGTGCTGTGACCGCAGAGAAATCCGCCGGGCAACGCGGTGGCGCCGTGCGTCGTTGCGGACTATCGTCTCGATCACACCCTGCAACGCAATCGGCGATAACTGCGAAACGTGCCCGCACCGACCAACACCCATGGCTATTCCGGCAAGCCGCTGTTTCAGAAGCTGGGCCTAAAGCCCGGTATGCGATGTCTGACTCTCGCGCCACCGCCAAATTATGACGCGCTCGTTGCTGGAGCTGAGGGTGTTCGATTTCTGCAGCGAGCGTCGTTGGTTGATGTCGTGCACTTGTTTTGCCGACGCCGCTCTGACCTCGACCGGCGGATCGGCAGCGCCTTAAACAAAGTCGCGGATGGCGGTATGTGCTGGATCTCCTGGCCAAAAAAATCATCCGCGTTGTACCGCGATCTCACCGAGGATCAGTTGCGCGAGGTCGTGCTGCCGCTCGGTTGGGTCGATGTGAAAGTGTGTGCTGTCGATGCCGACTGGTCGGCGCTGAAGTTTGTGCGGCGGAAGTCGCCCTGAGCGTCTTGGGCTTACGCCCTCACGTATCGTCGACGAGTAAAATGCGATACCGTGATTCTCGAGGGGTGGGCGAGCGCAGTTGACAGACGTGACGCAGACGGCGCAACGACCGGTGCAGACCATGATTGGTTTGCTGCGGCGAATCTTTGTCGCTGACGACCTGCGTCAATTCGCCAGTCTACTCATCCTTATGTTAATCGCTGCCGCGCTGCAGGTCGTCGGTGTTGCGGCGATTTTTCCATTTATGCAGCTGGTGGCAGAGCCGGGAACGTCCGCCGACAGCGCATGGCTCAGGTGGCTCGACGGCTATGTGGGTTTTGCGAGCGAACGCCAAATGCTCCTCGCAATCGGCAGCGCTGTCTTCCTGTTGTTCATGTTGTCGGTCGTCGTCGTTGCCATCACCAACTGGCGTATTCAGCGCGTGGTATGGAGTGCGGCACATCGATTGAGCGTGCGGCAACTCGAGCTCTACATGCGCCTGCCGTACGAGTTCTTTCTCGAGAACAACTCGACTGAGCTATTGCGCCGGGTCGTTGCCGACATCAATAAGGTGCTGAGCGACGTTCTGCTTGCCGGTACCCAACTCGTCTCGAACGCAATTCTCGCCCTCAGCCTGCTGATTCTCTTGCTGCTCGTCGATCCGCTGCTCTCATTAATTGCGTTCGCCGGCTTCGGTTCCACGTACATGATGCTGCACTGGCTGCGCCATTCGACATTGATTCGACTCGGTCGCGAACGCATCGACATGGATCATCGCCGGTACACGTCGTTTATCGACGCAATCGCCGGGATCAAGGCGATCCGAGCGACCGGCGCAGGACGGTTTTTCGTGCGCCGGTTTGCGCGCGTGTCGGATCTGTATACGCGTATTTATCCGCGTCTCGAACTCGCCACCAGTATTCCGCGTCACGTCATGGAGATTCTGGCCTTCGGCGGCATTTTGCTCATGGTGCTGGTGTTCGTGGCGGTCAAGGAGGATTTCGGCGCCGCCGTGCCGCTACTGAGCGTGTTTGCACTAGCGACGTATCGATTAATGCCCGCACTGCACATCATTTTCGAGAAAGCCGCGCGTCTAAGTAACAGTTGGCCGGTCCTAAATTCGCTGGCCGAAGACTTACGCATGGATCGGTTGATGGAACCTGCGATCACCGACAGCCCTGAGCTGCTGACTTTCGCCGACGAGCTTTCGTTCAGCGATGTTTTGTTTGCGTATCGGCAGGGCACGCAGCGCGCGGTGCTGCGCGGCATCGATATCACGATCAAGAAAGGCGAGAGTATCGCGTTTGTCGGCCCGACTGGGTCGGGCAAGACGACCTTGGTCGACATAGCGGTTGGGCTGCTGATCCCGACGGGCGGTGCGTTGCGCGTCGACGGCGTACCGGTGACGCTGCAAAACGCGGCGGCGTGGCGACAATGCATGGCCTACGTTCCGCAGGATGTGTTTTTGTACGACGATTCCGTCGCCGGCAACATTGCCTTTGGTGTGGCGGAGGGCGCGCGCGACGAAGTTCGCCTGCGCCGCGCGGCAAAAGTGGCGCAGCTCGACGCGTTCGTGATGAACGAGCTCGAGAGCGGCTTCGACACACTTGTCGGCGAGCGCGGAGTCAGGCTCAGCGGCGGGCAGCGACAGCGTCTCGGTATCGCGCGCGCGGTCTATCGTCAGCCGGCTGTGCTGGTGCTCGATGAGGCCACCAGCGCGTTGGACACGCTCACCGAAGAACGCGTCATCAATGACGTTCGTGATGCTCTGCCTGGGGTTACGCTGATTACCATAGCCCACCGGCTGTCGACGGTACGCGGTTGTGACCGAATCTACGTGATTGAACACGGACAGATCGTTGCTGCCGGTTGCTACGATGATCTGTACCGATCCAGCGACTTGTTCAAGCGCATGGTCGATGCGACCGGGAGCGGCACGTGACGGCGCCGCGTCGCGAGGCGGACTCGTTTGCGGGCAACGCGCCGGCCTCGTCTGCATCGGTCCCCGCTGCATCCGCATGGCGGGCGGCGATAGCCCGCCGCGTGCATTGGCTGCCGAAACCGTTCGCATGGTTGCTGCGGCTGGCGCGGATTGTTGAGACGGCGGTGCCAGTCGGCATGTTGTCGAGCGACGACATTAAACACCTCGTGTTTGAAGCGTATCGCAACGCGCCTGATTTCTACGATCCTGACTCTTACGCCATTCGCTACGAGGACGAGCTGCTGCCACTACTGCAGGAGCACGTGGCGGCCAATGGCGGCCGGCTACTCGATTTGTATTGCGGGCACGGTCGCGAGGCGGAAATTTTTGCGCGCGCAGGATTCGCAGTAACGGGGGTTGATGCGCAGCCGGCGGTTATTGATCGAGCCCGCACCTATGCCGAATCCATCGGTATCGACGTGGAGTTTCTCGTTGCGGATATCGATAACTGGACGCCGCGTGCCCAGGCGTGGGACGTCATTTACACATCGCTGTGGATGTATTCGACAGTACCGGATCGTGCCGCACGGCTCGCCTGGTTGAAGCGATTTCGCGATTGGCTGGCGCCGCAAGGCGTGCTGGTCATTTCGGTAACGCCGCAGCCGGCAGGATCGGCAGCGGGGATTCGTCACGGCATTGCTACGGCGTTGTCGTGGTTGACGTTCAACAAACGTCGCCCCGAGCGCGGTGATCGGTTTACGAAGCAATTGTTTTGGCACGACTTCGCGGATCGAGACGTGCGTGCCGAGGCGACATCGGCCGGATACTCGGTGGTGGCTGCACTCGATATCGAGGGCGGCACGCCGTGCAATTTTTTGCTGCTCAAGGCCGCCGATGAATTGCCATGAGCGCGTCCAGTAAACAGTCGGAACGGCAGCTGAGCGCAGCGCAGATGCTGATCTGGCTCGGCATGCAACGCCGGCCGAGCGATCCCATCTACAACGCGCCGTACACGTTTCGGTTTCGCGCGTCGCTGAATAGAGATCGATTCGAGGCGGCCGTCCGGTCGGTCGTCGCGCAAGCCGACGCGCTGCGGTGCCGTTTCGCGACCATCGACGGGTCGCCGCGCTGCATCGTTCGACCAGCGACGGAGGATTTCAGCGCGAATTTTGCGTTTGTCGATTTCTCTACCGAGCGCGATCCCGGTGCTGCGCGTGACGACTGGATCGCAGCCCACAGCCAGCGCGCCCTAGACCCCGCTGAGCGCGTATTCGAGTCGGCGCTGCTCCTGAGCGCTGCCGACGATACTGTTTGGTTTTTCAACCAACACCATCTCGTTGCCGATGCCTGGTCCACTCGCTTGATCTACGAAACCGTTGCCGCGCGCTACGTGGCTAACGCGCCGGACACACCGTTGCCGTCGTTTGCTGCGTTACTCGATCAGCAGGCGGACGATCTCGAGCAACCGGCGCTGGTCCGTGCGCAGCAGTATTGGGACGAGTTTGCGAAGCGCGATGAGTTTGCGGAGCCAGCGTTTTTCGGTTGGCCGAACGACGCCACGAGTGCGGACAGCGTGCGTATCAGCGTGGCGCTCGGTGAGGCGCGCTCAGCCCGTATTGCCAAGGCTATTCGCTCACCTGAATTTCGTAGTCTCAACGATGACATTGCGCTGTTTCAGTTGTTTGCCACCGTGCTGTTCGCCACGCTTTTTCGGGTCACTGGGCGCTCGTCGCTGTCCTTGGGTGCGCCTGCTGCAAATCGGTCGACGGCCCGGCAACGAACCACCGTCGGACTGTTGATGGAGGTGCTGGCGCTGCGTGTAGTGGTCGACAGCGACGACACGTTGATCACGCTGCACGGCAAGGTGCGCGACGCCAGCATGACATTCTTAAAGCACAGCCTGCCGGGGGTGAGTAGCGCAGCGCTGGCTCGAACATTCTCGGTGCTGTTCAATTTTGTGCGTGGCGCTTACCCGGATTTCGCTGGTCATTCCGTTACGGTAGTGCCGATCGACACCGCTGCGGTCGAGCCGCACAACGTGCTGCGCGTGCAGGTTCGCGATTACCACGTACACGGTCTGTTTGAGATCGATTTTGATTTCAACAGCGCGGCGATGCCTGCTGCGTTGCGTGACGTTTTCGTGCGTTGGTACACAGCGCTGTTGGATGTGTTGCTCGACAAATCGAGTCGCGCGGTCGTTGCTGTGGATCTCGTTGATCCCGCCGGGCCGGCGCTAATGTTGCCAACTCCATCGGCAACGCCGCTTGCATTGCGGGCGCCCGACACCTTGCATCACCGTTTTGCCGCGCATGTAGCGCGAACCCCGGACCGTGTTGCGGTGAGCGACGCTGCAACAGCGCTGACGTACGCGGCCCTCAACGAGGCCAGCACGAGACTTGCCGGACGGCTGCAGGCAGCCGGTGTAAGCGTGGGTCAGCGTGTCGCGATCTGTGTGCCGGCCGGAACGCAATTCGCGATCGCCGTGCTCGGTACGCTGCAAGCCGGTGCGGTTTACGTGCCGATTGACACCCAGTCGCCGCCGGCACGGGTAACACAGCTGCTCGAGCTGGCGGCGCCAGCCGTAACGCTAGTGACGAGTAGCCTGGACATCAGCGTTGCTGGATCGATCTTGGCGGTTGATGAGCCACCCGCCGAGTTGCCAATCCCGCGGCCTGTCGAGCGCCATGCTGACGACCCGGCATACGTCATTTTTACGTCCGGCTCGACTGGCGTTCCGAAGGGCGTCGTGTGTCATCACCGCGGCGTGATCAATTTGTTGGACGATCTGGATCGGCGTAACGATCCTGGCGACGGTGCCAACGCGAGTCTTTGGACGAGTGTTGGGTTCGACGTCTCCGTGTACGAACTGTTCGCGGCGTTGGCTGCCGGTGGCACGCTGAATGTCGTGCCGGAGCCCGTGCGAACCGACGTTGGTGCGCTGTTTTCTTGGATGTGCGAGCAACGCATCGAATCAGCGTATCTGCCACCGTTCGCATTGGCCGGTTTCGCGCGTCACGCGCAAGCATCGCCCGGCGCTTTGGCCCTCAAGCGCGTGCTGGTCGGTGTTGAGCCGATACCGCAGCGAACGTTGGCAGCGTTGCGCGATGCGGTCCCTGGGCTCTGCATCATCAACGGTTACGGGCCAACCGAGACCACCGTTTGTGCGACGCTGTATACGCTACCCGAGGGCGAGTCGCGCGACGCGCGTACTCCGATCGGCGTGCCGGTGCAGAACAACTGCGCAACCGTGCTCGACCCGTTGGGTCTGCCGGTGCCTCGCGGCGGTGTCGGCGAGCTTTATGTCGGCGGCGTTGGGGTTGCGTGCGGTTACCTCAATGATCAAGCCTTGACCAACGCGCGTTTTGTCAGCGATCCCGTTGACCCAACGAGCGAGCGCCGGTTTTATCGCACCGGTGATCGGGTCCGCTGTTTGGCCGACGGCAATCTCGAGTTTGTCGGTCGGATCGATCACCAGATCAAGTTGCACGGTCATCGTATCGAGCCGGCTGAGATTCAACGCGCGCTTCTGGCGCTCGAGGGCGTCAGCGATGCGCTGGTGCTCGATCGCACCGTTAACGGCATCCGCCAGTTGGTCGCCTACGTTGTCAGCGAGAACGATGTCGTGCGCGCATCGAGTGAGTGGCACGCATTGCTCGCCCCGCGGCTGCCGGCGCAGATGATTCCAGCTGCGTTCGTCGTCCTAAAAAAGTTGCCGCAAACGCGCGCAGGCAAAATCGATCGCGACGCGCTGCCCGAACCGCGCTGGTCGCCGGCTACACGGGCTGCGTCAGACGATCCGCTGCAGCGTCAGCTGGCGACGATCTGGGCCGACGTACTCGGCCGCCCAGCCGTCGGCGTCGACGAGCATTTTCTCGATCTTGGCGGAACGTCGATTCAGGCCATGCAAATCGCAGCGCGGGCGGCAGAGGGCGGGCTCTCGTTTGCGGCTCATGAACTGTTCGATTCGCCAACCGTTGCCAAACTAGCCGCGTTGTTGGCCGGTCGGCGAGAAGCTCCCGAGCAAGCCGACGGACTTGGGAGGGCGACGACGCCGAGCGCGGTGTCGCAGCGAGACCTCGCGCGCGTGCTGCGCAAATTCGGAAACTCCGGCGGATAGACGACGTGGCCAGGATCGTCGTCGTACCGCACGCTATTCGCTCGAAGCTCGTTACCGTCACCGAGCTCACGTCGCGGCTTGAAGCAAGCGGTCATGATGTGACGCTCGTCGCGCCGAGAGACGGGCGCATGGACGACTCAGGCTTGCCTTACCAGCCATCCGGACTGCGACTCGTGCCGGTCAAAGTATCAAGTAGCCGGTGGCGGCCGGTGAGAGCCTGGCACTGGCTGACCGGTCGCCGCAAGCGCCGCGCCGCCGGCCGGGCGGCGGTCGCTGACGCGGGCGGTGAGCGATTTGAGCAAACGCTGCGTGCCCTCGCGCCAGACCTCGTGCTTGTCGATATCGAAATGCCGGAGCACCTGCTCGTTGCCGCGGCGAACGGTTTCCGCGTTGTGCAGCTCTGCGTGTTTTTTTCGTTGTGGCGTCATCCGAACGTGCCGCCGCTGCACGTTCGGATGACGCCAAGCGCCGATAGTGCTGCATCACAGTGGCCCGTCACGTTCGCCTGGTGGCGCTACTACGCGCGACGCTGGTGGGAGCTCAAGATGACTGTGCTGCACGGCGCCGATCAATCTGCGCTACTGCATCAATTCGCGGAGCAGCTCAATTATCCGCTCGTGCGCGTTACCGATGCGTATCAAGGATTGATTCCGTTGGTGTTTTCCGACGTCGATTTACTAAACACCAACCTTTGGGAGCTGGAACTGCCACATGACCGCCTACCGCGCCATCGCTACGTCGGACCGATGGTCGCGCGCCAGCGCAGCACGTTGCGGTTCGACGTTGCACAACAAGCGGCCAACGCGCGTGTCGACGCGTTGATTGACAAGGTCAAATCGGCGGACCCGGACGCGCGCTTGATCTACTGCGCATTTGGTGGCTACTTTCACGGCGATGAGACGACCTTTTGGTCTGAACTGCTCGCTGCCGTCGGTCAGAAACCGCAGTGGAGCGTTATTCTCGGACTCGGTGGCCGCGTCGACAAGAACGCACTGCCGACCGTGCCCGCCAACGTACATGTGTTTGCCTGGGCGCCGCAGATGCGCGTGCTCGAGCACGCCGACGCGGCCGTCATTCATGGTGGCATGACGTCGGTGTACGAATGTTTGGATAACGCCGTACCGATGCTCGTGTATCCATTCGATCACTTCGATCAATTCGGAACGGCAGCGCGGGTCGAGTATCACGGCGTCGGCTTGGTCGGTGATCGGCGGCGCGATCGTGCACCACAAATCGTCGCCCGACTCGATACGCTGCTCGCGAGCACGGCCGTGCGTGAGCGGGTTGCGGTGTACCGCGAATACATTCGCCGTGACCGTGCCAACGCTACGCTGGATCGTGCAATCATCGAGCTGCTGCAGCGCTCGCCTGGTGACGCGCCCGCGCAGGTGGTCAACGCGTAGCCTACGTGCCGAACCATGAAGAACGTCGCCGACATCTATCCGCTGTCACCGATGCAACGGCTCATGCTGCTGCACTCTGCGCGAGTGGCGGGGTCGTCATCGCTGACCAATCAGTTCCGCTACCGGATCACGGGGCCGCTGGATGTCGAGCGATTCGAAGCCGCGTGGCAGCGTGTCATTGAGCGGCACCCGGCGCTGCGCACGGCGTTCGTCTGGGAAAACGTCGAACAACCGGTGCAGGTGGTTCGCGAACAGGTAACGGTCCCGTTCGAGTACATCGATTGCCATGGGCTTGGCGCGGCCGAGCGCGAGGCGACCGTGCAGCGTGCGCAACGCGAGGATCGCGACAGCGGATTCGAGCTCAAACGCGCGCCGCTAATGCGCTTGACCTTGCTGCGTTTGGACGAAGAAGAGCACCTCCTGATCTGGAGCCGGCATCACTTGATCTTGGATCTATGGTCGGTAGAAGTGCTGTTTGCGGAAATCGTCGCAAACTACGATCGGCCACACGCGGCGGCAGCGCCGGCGGTGGGTTTTCGCGATTATGTCGGCTGGCTTTCGGCACAGGACGCGACCGACGCCGAAGCGTTTTTTCGCCGGTATCTTGCCGGTTACGTCGCGCCGTCGCTGCTGTTCGACAGTCGCTCGCGGCGCGGCGAGTGGCGTCGCGAAGGCCAGCCCACGCTGAGCCGCGCGATTGAACCCGCACAATTTCGTGCGCTGCAAACGCTCGCGCGCGAATCCGGGGCGACCTTGAACATTGCCGTACAGGCGGCCGTTGCGCTGGTAGTCGCGGCGTTCACCGGACGTGACGACATCGTGTTTGGTTTGACGGTATCCGGTCGCCCCGCCAACTTGCCGGGCGTCGAAGCGATTCTGGGCTCGTTCATCAACAACATGCCGGTGCGGGCGCAGCTATCAGATGCACCACCGTTGGCTGAGTGGTTGCGCCAATTGCAGCGCGAGCACGGCGAACGGCAGCCGTACGAGTACGTCTCGCCCATCGACGTGCAGCGCTGGAGCGCGCTGCCGGTCGGCCAACCGCTGTTTGACGTCTTGCTGTTGTTGCAGGGCCAAACCGCACCTGTTCCAAACGGCGAGTCGTTCGCCGTTGAGTCCTTGGTCGGGCCGTACGATACGGCGTATCCGCTGACACTGGCGCTCGAGCCAGCCAACGAGACTGCGCAGCTCACCGCCGTCATCGATCCCGGAATTGTTGCGGAGGATTACGCAGCCGCGTTGCTCGATGAACTGGTGCGAACACTCGATCGTTTCGTCGCAAATCCACGAGCAGCGTTGGCCGCCTTGCGACCGTCGGTTGCAGCAACGAGTCGTAGCGATCCGGCAAAGCAGACGCCCGTTGTGACTTCGCGGTCGACGGCAGCGGCAACGGCAGAGGAAGTCTTGACAGACATCTGGCGCACCTCACTCGGGCTCGACACCGTTGGGCCGGACGATGATTTCTTCGCGCTCGGCGGCACATCGATCCAAGCTGCCATAGCGTTTGCCGAAATCGAAAGTCGCTTGGGCGTCGAATTGCCGCTAGCAACGCTGGTCGGCGCCGGCAGCGTCCGCAAAATGCTTGCCCAACTCGATCAGCCGCCGCCGCAAGAGTCAGTCATCGTCGCGATGCAGCGCCACGGTGCCCGTCCGCCGATACTCGCATCGTCCGGGATCGGCGGTAACGTAATCGGCATGTCGGCGTTGGCGCGTGTGCTCGGTGCCGAGCAGCCGTTTTATGGCATGCAGCCAAAGGGCCTGGTTGGCGATGACGCGCCGGCGTCGAGTATCGAGGCGATCGCCGCAACGTACATTGACGAAGCGACCACTCTCTGCGATGCCGAGTACGTATTGCTGGGCGTTTGCTTCGGCGCCAATGTCGTGCTGGAGATGGCGCATCGCTTGCAAGCGGCCGGCCGCGCACCTCGTCTGATCGTAGTGATGGATCCCTCGAGTGCCGATGATGAGGCCCCGCCGCCGTCATCGCCTGGCTTGGCGGCCTTGGTTCGTGAGCGCATTGCGATGCATGCGCAGGCCTATCGCGCCCTCGACGGCGTCGGTCGGCGTGCTTGGCGTCGCGAAAAAGCTGCCATCCTGTGGGACAAAGTACGCCACCTAGACCCGTTGCGTGGCAATCGGTCCGAGCTTCGGCAACGGCGGGTTAGAGCCGCGAACGCAAAGGCGGCGCGCAGCTATCAACCGCGTGCGTATTCCGGAACCGTGCGGGTGCTGTTGACGCGGGATCGCGATGTCTCGTCCGCCGACGATCCGCGTAGGCAGTGGATCGATGACTTTGCGCCAAACGTTGAAATCGCGTCGATTCCCGGGCGCGATACCGGCGATGCGCTGCATCATCACGCGGCTGTGGTCGGCGATCAGCTTCGTCAGTGGATAAACGGCACGAGTCGCTAGTCACCCATCGTCGAGCTGCTCTGCGATGGCCGCGAACGCCGCATCGTCGAGATCGACCAGATCGAACGGTTGCGGCGCAGTCGGTGTTGGCGGTTCAATCGTAGTCGCCGTGCCCGCGGCAGCCCGCGCGTGAGCCGCAATCGTTGGTTCGGCGAAAAACGCTGCCGGCGACAAATCGAAACCGGCCTGATGTGCTCGAGCCAACAGACGAATGCTCAGCAGCGAGTCACCGCCGAGCTCAAAAAAGTTCTCGGTAACGCCGACCCGTTCACGGTCCAGTACGTTTGCCCAAATTTCCGCCAAGGTCGCCTCGGCCGCATTGCGGGGGGCGACAGAAACACCGCCGCTCGGTGTGTCATCGGTATGTCGGGCGAGCGCGGCAAGGTCGATCTTGCCAGCGGGCGTTTGCGGAATTGCATCAAGGACCGTGAGCGTCGCTGGGATCATAAAATCTGGCAAACGTTGCGCTAACCAGCGGCGGACCGCGTTGCCGGTGGCTGTGCCGACAAGGAATCCTGCTAGCCGTGTAGGGGTCTGCGCGAGCACAACGGCGGCGTCGCGTACGTCTGGGTGATCGCGCAGGTGTCGCTGTACTTCCTCGAGCTCCACGCGGTGGCCGCGGACCTTCACTTGATGGTCCGTGCGACCTAAGAAATGCAGCTCGCCGTCGTCGGACCACGCGACCAAGTCGCCGCTCTTATACCACCGCGCGGTTGGGTCGGATTCGTCCGACACGAACCGCGTCGCGGTATGGTCTGCCTGATTCAAATAGCCACGTGCGACGCCGATACCGCCGATGTGCAGTTCGCCTGGCACATTAGGCGGTTGGAGATGTCCATGTCGGCCGAGCACGCGCACCGCCGCATTGGCGATGGGGCGACCGATCGTGATGGACGTGTTCGGGTCGAGTCGAGCGGCGGTCGCCCAAACCGTCGTTTCTGACGGTCCGTATTCGTTGTGCAGTTCGCAACCAGGCAAGACCGTGGCGTGCCGCGACGGCAAATCTTGGGGACAGGCCTCACCGGCGACGATAACGCACCGCAGCGTTGCCAACGCATCCGCCGGCGCATGCTCGAGTAGCAGCGCGTACAGCGACGGCAAGCAGAGCAGATGCGTAATGCCAGTGCGCCGGATGCGGTCAAGCAACGTATGTAGCGTTTGCTCTTCGCGCACACGCGGCAGTATCAGCGTGCCGCCGGTCGTCAGCGTCCAATACAGCCCAGCGATCGAGCTGTCGGTCGCGAGGGACGACAGCAGCAGGAAACGCTCCGGCGCTTCTCGATAGTAGACGCCACGCGCTTGGGTCGATGCGGCGAGATTGGCGTGTGTGACGCATACCCCCTTGGCCCGACCGGTCGATCCCGACGTGTAAACGACGTAAGCGTCCGTGTCGGCGTCGATAGGTCTCGGCGCGCGGGCAACGGGCGTCGTGCCTACGGTTTCAATGTTCAGCACCGGCATCGGCACATCGCCGAGCAGGCCTCCGTGCTGGGCGCTGGTGACGATGACGCTCGGTCGTCCGGCAGCCGCGACGTCCGCGAGAACAGTCCGTAAACGCTCAGGCGGGTACGCCGGATCGAGCGCGACGTAAGCGCCGCCGGCGCGCTGAACGCCGAGAAGTGCGGCGACGGCGTCCGGCGTTCGTTCGAGCAGGACCGCGCCGATGAGCGGCGAATGCGAAGCGTCTGGTACGCGCTCGACAATGGCACTGGCTACGGCATCGGCGCGCGCGAGCAACTCGGCGTACGTCAGCGACGCGTCGTCTTGTAGCACAGCGGTATGCTCCGGTCGTGCCCGCGCGACCAGCGAGATGGCATCGAGAACGTTGTCGTCCGATCCAAAGTCGACGGCCGGGCCGCGGCCGAATTGTTGCAGCGTGTTGTGCTCAGCCGGGCCGAGAATGGAGACGGAGCGGAGTTTGCGGGCGCCATCGCCGCACAATTGCTCGAGCGCCTGGCGAAAATGTCGCAGTAGCTGCGCCGCAAATTCTGTCCGCACCGCGGCGCGATCGTGCACCAGTTTCACCGCAAACCGACGACCCGGTCGAATCAACAGTGCAATCGGGAAGTTGCTGTACTCGTCGAAGGTTTCGTGCTCGCAGTGCCACGGACAGTCGAGTATCGGCGCGGTCGGCGCTTCCTGAACGACGACAATGGTGTCGAACAACGCTTCGCCCGCCGGTAGCGACGCGTGCTTCTGCGTTTCGCCGAGCGGCGTAAGCTCATGCTGACGCATTGCCGTCAGTTGGTTCTGTACACGGCGGACCCAGGTTGCAATGTCCAGATCGGCAACCTGTATGCGGGTCGGCAGCGTGTTGATAAAAAGGCCGACGGCATGTTGCCAGCCGCCCGGCGACGATGGCCGTCCAGCCCAGGTTGTGCCAAATACGACATCGTCGTGATCGCAGTAGCGACTCAATAGCAGTGCCCACGCCGAACAGCACAAGGTATTGAGCGTAACTCGTAGGGTCCGAGCGCTCGCCTGCAACCGCTCGACAAACTCGGCACCAAGGTCGACACATACGCTGGCATAGCCAACGTCGCCAGTCGGCTGTGCGGGGGCAAGGCGCGTTACGGTGTCGAAGTCGGCGAGCTTAGCGCGCCAGAATTCACGCTCCGGCGCCGTTGGCCGGTTCAGAACGTGCTCGACATAGTCGACAAAGGGCGGCGGTGTACTCGCCGGAGGAGCGATTGCCCGCTCGCTGCACAGCGTTTCGATCTCGGTGAGCAACAGTCGTAACGACCAACCGTCGATCGCAATGTGGTGGTAGCAGAGCGATAGCTGAAACTCACTGGAGCCGAGCCTGGCGAGCAAGAGTCTTTGCAGCGGCGGCCGTTCGAGGTCAAAGCCTTGCTCACGATCTGCAGCGGCCAGCTTACGCCATTGCACGGCGCGTTCGGTCTCGGGAAGCTCGCTGAGATCGACAAATTGCCAAGGCAGCGTAACGTCGCTGCGAACGACCTGTAGCGGTGCTTCGAGTTCGTCCCATGTGTAGAGCGCACGCAAAGACGGATGACGCTGAAGTACGGTTTGCCACGCGGCGATCAGGCGATCTGGATCGACTCGGCCATGCAACAACGCCGTGTACTGGCCAACATAAAGTGCCGGGTCGCCGCGCTCGAGGACATGATAAAGAATGCCCTCTTGCATCGGCGTGAGGCGATAAATCGCATCGATGTTGCCGTCGCCGGTCATCGCGTCGCTCAGATTAGGCCGACAAATGCCAGCAGGTTCTGCGCGTACTCGCCAGCCGGTAAATCGACATTGAAGGCGCGCTCGATAAACCAGTAGACCGCGATGGCCCCCAACACCGACGCTATCGCCGGCATACCGTAGCGGCGGTAAAGGCCTTGGTGTCGCAGTAGGTACAGCAGCGGGAAAACGACGGCGACAATAATCAATTGACCGATTTCGACGCCAACGTTGAAACCGAGCAAGGTCCACACAATGTAATCGGGATGGATGTCCATCGACAAAATGATTCCGGCGAAGCCCGCGCCGTGGAACAGACCAAATAGAAAGATCACCCAGCCAATGCGCTTGCCGAGTATCGGGTAGAAGGCATCCAATGCGGCTACCGCGATCGACAGCGCGATGATCGATTCCACCAGCCGAGATGGAACGTTGAGTATTTCGAGTGCCGCAAGACTCAGCGTAATCGAGTGAGCGATGGTGAAAATCGTCACGATTTTTGCGACATGCCAGATCGCCGGTCGAAATCCTTCGACGGCGGCCCACTGGCCCTGCTCTCGACGGACAACGGCCGGCAGCAGGATGGCGATGAGAAACAGCACGTGATCGAGGCCCTCGATGATGTGCACCATACCGAGCCGAATCATCGCGACGAGGCCGCGCAGCACTGTCGAGCCGGTCAAATCCAAACGCTGCGAACGATTGTCGGGGTCGAAGGTCAGCGAAACACCCGCTTCGTTCTCGAAGGTGTGCGATTTCCAGTCGTTCTCGATGACCAGCAGCGCGGTCTGTTCGTCGTCTTCGTCAAACAAGACGCTGTAATCGATATCGATGAACGCCGGCGGCTGCGGCAAATTGGCAATCCGAAAGTCGGTCAACACAAACTGCAGCGTTTGCGTATCGCGAATCGAATGTTCGACAAACACCAGCTCGCGCGGATTGCCATCTGGCGCTAGCGCCGATCCGGCGAGCAAATATTCAACGATTCGCGCGGAGTGCGGCGCGATGTCGGCATCGGTCATCGATTTATCGATGGGTAGGTCAATGCCGAGCGCGAGATTGAGATCTGCCGGCGCGACCTCGAAGCGCACCCCAATCTCGTTCTCGCTGAGCCCCAAATAGAGGTACGTCTGGCCAATCGAGTGCGCGCTGGCCGTTGCAGAAAATACTAGCGTTAGCAGCAGCAAGAGCCGCGTGAGTTTCAGTGCCATGGGCGTCCTCGATGGGCATTTGCAGTGGCGACGAGTGTGGCGACCTCGACAAACACGGTCGGTAGGTCATCGGCCGCGACGATTTGCTCGCCGATTTCTCGTGCTGCGACCAGGGAAAGATGGTGAGCGTCGACATACATCGGCTCGCCCGCGGTCGAATACGATCGACAGCCGGCCGCGGTGCATAGATACGGCGTCAGGTCGAAATAGTCGACGCCATCCAGATTGGCGGCAAGATCGTGCAAGGCGCGGTTTGTGGCAACGACGTCGGCCGCCAGCGGTGTCGGTGCCGTTTGGCAGGTAAGCCCAGGGTAACGGAGCGCTTTCGCTTCGCAGCGGCGATCGAAATCGTTGGGCACCGGTGCTTTGCCGAACAGAACGACGTGTTTGCCGCGCGCGGTGAGTTCTGTCGCGGTAGCCGCAAGGTCTGCCATGAAACGTTCGTCAGCCGTTGCGTAACCGGGCCACGAGGCTGCCAACATGATCACGTCAAACGTCGGCAAGCTGTCGTGCACGAGCGCCAACGAGAAGCGGCAGTTGTCGATATCGCGGCGATACAAATAGGGCGTCGGATCGCCGAGCAGCGGCGGGCACGATTGAATCTGCACGTTACGAAACGCAAAGCCGGCCGAGCGGGCAATGGCTTCGAGAACCCCCACGTAGTGCGATGCGTTGGAGTCGCCCCAAACCAAAACCTGCGGTTCGGTCGCGCCACTAGGTCCGACCGTGCAGGCAGGGTCGCTTAGCATGGCCCGATCGAGACGCGCGCGCTGGCAGATGTGTGCAAAACGATGTGCCGGCGCCAGACGCTGCTCGAGCGCCGCCAGCTTTTGTCGATACGGATCCTCGCTCGAGCGAAAGCCATGGCCTGCCGTCAGGTAGCTGCCGGCGGCAATCGCTGCAATGAGCGTCGCCGGAACGGCGTACTGTCGCAGCGCCAACGGCGCTAGCGTAAGGCGTGACGCCCGTGCGGGCCGTTCGACGAAAAAGTAACTCAGTGTCGCCAACGCGAAACCGGTCGCGACGATCAACAGTGCCGCCAGCACCGTTGGTTCGCCGTAGCCGTAACGATAGAACGCCAGCAGCGGCCAATGCCATAGATACAGCGAGTAGGAGATGAGTCCGGTGGCGCGCAGTGGCGAGTTCGACCAAGCACGCCGCAGCGGGTTGCCGGCGACGCCGTTGCCGACGATGACGCAAGCACACGCCAGACTCGGCGCGAGTGCCGCAAGGCCAGGGAACGGCGTTGCGTTTGTAATGCTCACGAACGCGACCGCCAGACCGAGCGTGCCGGCGATACTCAACGTCATGGCTTGCCACGTTGTCAGCTGATGCTGGAGGCCAGCACGAACGGCCGCGGCCAGCATGCCGCCGAGCAACAGCTCCCCAGCGCGTGTCGGCAGCATGTAGAACACGAATCGCGGTGCGCTCGCGTACAGCAGCGATCCCGCGACAAACGACGCAAGCGCGAGCAGCGCAAGCCAACGCCACGGAATGCGCGGGTACGCAAGTAACAGCACGAACGGCCAGATCAGGTAGTACTGTTCTTCGACGCCGAGCGACCACAGATGCAGCAGCGGTGCTTCCGCTAGGTCGGCCGCAAAATAGCTGACATCGACAAAGCCCCAGAAGTACACGTTAGCGAGCCCGACGACGCTTGCGAGTGCCGTCTTTGCAACTTCGGCAGCGTCAGCGGGCAACAGCAGCCAGTGCGCTGCGAGCAGCGTAGCGGCAATGACAACCAGCAAGGCCGGTGCGAGCCGTTTGATACGCCGGCGGAAAAACTCGCTGAGTGAGAATTGTCCGGTATCAAGCTGAGCGAGGATCCACTGCGTGATCAGGTAGCCGGATATAACGAAGAATACGTCGACACCAACAAAACCGCCCGGCAATAGCGCATCATCAACGTGAAACGCGATCACGGCGAGCACCGCAACACCCCGCAGGCCGTCGATGTCGGCACGGTATTCGATGGAAGCGGTCGTCATACGGTTCGGTGCGCGGACTCAGCGCAGCAGAGCGGGGTTGCTGTGGTTGCTCTTAGTCACAACGTGACCCTGCAGCGCCAAGATCGAGATCTCGCTGATCCAGATAACGACCGATCGATGCAACCGTAGCGAAATGCTCGATCGTAATGTCTTCGGCCGGCACTGCACCGCCGGACTCGTCTTCGATGAATTGTACGAGCCGCATGATGCCCATCGAGTCGACGATGTCCCCCAGCAGCAGTTCGTCTTCGGTGCTAAGCGCGAACTCGGCATCTTCGAGCAGCACAGAGCGGATGTAATCGACAAGTCGGGATTCGTTACTGTTCATTTCAGCGTCCGGCGGTCGCCGCGTTGGTCGTAGGTTTGTGGAAGTCGCTCGCCCGGGCGGCAAGCGACACACGATCGATTTTGCCGGTCGACGTTCGGGGCAGTTCTGCAACAACGTCAATGTCAACGGGGATCGCATAGTTGGGGAGTTTGCGTCGCAACGCGGCGCGCAGTGACGCTAGCTGCAAACCGTCGGCATTGGCTGTAACGGTAGCGTGGATGTTCCGATAACCTTCGGCATCGTCCACCGCGTACACGGCCGCCTCGGTTACGCCCGGGCAATTGCCAAGCACGTTTTCAACTTCGTCGAGGTCAACACGGCAGCCGCGTGTTTTGATCTGCCTATCTTTACGGCCAATGAATTGAATCTCGCCAGTGGCCCTACGATTGACCAGGTCTCCGGTACGATGGAATCGATCGGCGATGCCAGGCGCGTTCTCTCGGTAGTACGAGCAGACCGCGTTGAGATCGTCACGTCCCCAGTAGCCGCGCATGAGCGTCGGTGCTCGAATGACGAGTTCGCCGGGTGTACCTGCGGCGACGACGTTGTCATGTTGATCGATGACCAGCGCCTCGACGTTGTCGTACGGTCGGCCAATCGGCAACGCATCGCTGTTGACCTGCGCCGTTTCAATCGGAAAATGGGTGCAGCCGTTGGTTTCTGTAGGCCCGTACACATTTACGAACTGCACATGCGGATAACGCGCCATTAGAGGATTGAGCGTTTTGACGGGCATGGGTTCGCCGCCGAATAAAACCCACCGCAGCGCATCCCACGGGACGGCGGTTGTTTCGGTGTAGCGCGCCAGTTGCGTTAGGGCGAGCGGGACTGTGTACAACACCGTGAGCCGCTCATCGGCAACGAAGTTTGCAAGGCTTGCCCCGAGCTTGGTGACTTCCTCGGGGATAGCGATCGTCGCAGCGCCCACTAACGCCGCGGCAAAATAATCGAGCGTCGACAGGTCGAAGTGCAGCGGTGCGTAGTTGCTGATGCGGTCGTCGCTCCGAAGCGCGTAGGCCGCTGCCGCTGTTTCCGCCCACGCAAGCCCACTGCGATGGCTGTGCACGATGCCCTTTGGCACTCCCGTCGAGCCGGATGTGTAGAGGACATAAGCAAGGTCTTGCTCCATGATCTTGACGTCGGGTGGTCGCGCGCCATCGAATTGCTCGAGCTCCTCGAGCGACGCACAATCATCGACACCTGGCACCTCATCCTCGCTCCCGGTAATCGAGCGCAGCTCGAGCATGTCGGCGAGCTGACTTGCCATCGGAGACTTGCGGGGCTCTATGACTAGGTGCGAGATGCCGCAGTCGCGCATGACGAAGGCGAGCCGCTCGAGCGGCGCCAATGGATCGAGCGGCACGTAGGCAGCCCCGGCTTTCATGATGCCGTGGATGGCAATCGCGCACTCGACGCGCTTGTGCATGAGAATGCCGACGCGGTCGCCGCGCTTGATGCCGCTTTCAACGAGCCGATGCGCGAGTTGATTGCTGCGCTCTGCCAGCGCCGCGTAGCAGAGCTCCTCGTCACGACAACGCATTGCGAGGTTACCCGGTCTGCGGTCTGCGGCGTTGTCGATGAGATGAGTCAGTAGGTAGCGCACGTGCCGTTATGCCCCCAGTAGTTTGGCAATCAACTGGCGCTGAATATCGGATGTGCCTGAATAGATGACGCCACCCGCCGCATCGCGTGCATCGCGTTCGACGCCAAACTCGGACAAATACCCGCGAGCGCCATGAATGCGCACCGCATCCAGGCTCGACTCTAAAAACGACTCACTGATATGCAGTTTGGCGAGCGCCGCATCGAGGGTCGTGCGCTCGTTGCGCTGCTTCAGCCAGGCGCAGCGATACAGCAGCAGTCGTGCTGTCTCCAAGCGGAGCTTCATGTCGGCGATGCGGTTCGAGACGCTTTGGAAATCGGCAATGCGCTGATCGAATACGCGCCGTTCATTGGCGTATGCAATAGCTTCGTCGAGTTGCCGCGCCATCGCACCGACGTGGCTCGTGAAAATGAAGCTGCGCTCCCATTCCATCGAATGGTTGAAAACGCTCGCACCGGCACCTTCCGGGCCGAGCCGGTTCTCGGCTGGCACAAAGCAATCGTGGAGAGTGATTTCGCCGAGCGGTGACCCGTTGACACCCATCTTGTGTTGTGCCGGGCCGGCGTTAAAACCGTCGCTGTCTGCATCGACGACGAACGCGCTGAGGCCCCACTCCCGTCGGTCAGGACGGGTGCTCGCAAAGACCAGCGCAACGTCGCAGACGGGTGCAAGGCCGACATAGACTTTGCGCCCGTTGAGCCGGTATCCGCCATCGACTGGTGTGGCGGTAGTCTTGAGCCCAAATGCGTTGGAGCCAGACTCCGCTTCGGTCATGCCATGCGCGCCAATTAGTCGCCCGTCGCAAAGTCCGGGCACGTACTTCTCGATAAGTTCGGCCGAGCCAAAGCGATATATGGGTTCGAGAACCGCCCACATGTGCCCATTGAGTCCCAGCGTCAACCCGTTGTCGCGGCAGCCGTATCCGATCGACTCAAGTAACAGTATGGTCGTGAGTATGTCGTGGCCTCGACCGCCGAGGTCGGTGCTCACGTAAGCTCCTTGCACGCCATAGTCCGCGCACCGCTGCCAGAGGTTTCGGTCAAAGCTCGGGTCTGGTGCCGACGATGTCAGGTCGTCGTTCAATTGTTCTTTTGCAAACTCGATTGTGCGTTGTTGCAAGTCGAGTTGCTCGTCGGACCATGCAAAGTCCATCTATGCCCCCTCGCTAACGATGCGTCAGGACCGCAACAGATCGTTAGCCAACAACCGTATTCCGCATCCAGTCAATGTAACGTGATGAATGCAACGTGCCGTCATCACGTGTTGCCTGTTACGGGGACTGCATCCTAGCGTCAAAGTTCGGTGCAGCGAAACACCGCTGTGTGTCGGTGTTTTTTACAGAAAAAAAATCTGAACTGTTTTTAACTATTCAGTGCGCGTTGTAAGCATTTACCTAGGTGGCGGTAGTTTATTGAGCATTTGATAAACGCACCGCAGCCAAACAAGAAACTGCCGTGCAGATAGGGGGTTCGAGGGCGTGCAGACTCTACTGCTAACCCGTAACGACATCGCAGAACTAGTCGCAATCGTTGGCTTAGATGCGCTAATGGATGCGGTCATCGACGGGATCACAAACGCCTGTCTACATTATCGCGCCGATCACTTCGACATTCCGGTACGCGACGGATTTAGTTACGACGGCAACGACGGCGGTCTGATCGAATGGATGCCGCTGCTCAGTTCCGAAGTCGGTGTGACGCTGAAGCTTGTCGGCTATCACCCGCACAATCCGGTTCGACATAAGCTTCCAACCGTCCTGTCGACAATGATCGGGTTCGATACCGCGACCGGTCGCGCCACCAGTATTCTCGATGCGACGTTCTTGACGTCGTTGCGAACGGGCGCCGCATCCGCCGTTGCGAGCCGAATACTTTCGGCGCCGAGTAGTCGCGTGCTCGGACTGATTGGCGCCGGCGCGCAGGCGGTGACCCAGCTGCATGCGCTGTCGCGCGTCTTTGATTTTGATCGTTGCCTCATTGCCGATATCGATCCGGCCGGTTGCGCGAGTTTTGAGCGACGGATTCAGGCGTTGGAGATTCAAACGACGGTCGAGACGACGACGGCCGACGACATTGCCGCTAAGGCCGACATCATTTGCACCGCCACATCGGTGGCAGTTGGCGCAGGCCCCGTCATGCCAGACGGCGAGTTTCGGTCGCACCTGCACATTAATGCGGTTGGTTCGGATTTTCCCGGTAAAACAGAATTACCGGCCGATCTCGTTCGCCGTGCACTCGTGTGTCCCGACTTCGCGGCACAGGCGCAGCGCGAAGGGGAGTGTCAACAGCTCGACGGGAAAGCGCACGGCCCGGAGCTTTATGAGCTCGTGCAATCGGCGCCGCGCTTCAGCGAAGCGCGTAATCGCCTGACGGTGTTCGATTCGACGGGCTGGGCGTTGGAAGATCACGTGGCCGCCACAATACTCACGGACCTCGCGCGCGACACCGGCTGCGGAACGTGGATCGATATGGCGGCGGCCAGCGATGATCCGCGCGATCCGTACGGTTTTGCTGCATCCATTCAGGAGGCAGCCGCGTATACCCGTAAACGGAGTGCATGATGCAGCCACGCGGCGCCAGTATGGATCATTCGACTCGAACTCCTGAGGTTTGCCTTTACACGGTCGATCTCGATCGGGTGGGCCTTTCTGAGCGTGCCGTTACCGGTGTGCTCGACGAAGCCGAACGACGACGAGCGGCGCGTTTCGCGACACCTGAGTTGCGGCGGCGCTGGCAAACGGCCCGCTATGCGCTGCGCCGCGTACTGGGCCAATGGCTCGACGACGAACCGGCGCGCGTCAAGTTTGCTTTTGGCGCGCGAGGCAAACCTCGGCTCGCGGCATCGACCGTGCGCTCGCCGCTGCACTTCAACTTGTCGCATGCGGACGGCATGGCGCTGATCGGGGTTTGTCGGGACGGACCGCTGGGCGTCGATATCGAGCGCGTTCGAGGTATCGACTGGTGGCGCGGTGTGGCAAAACGCGTATTCGCGACCGATGAACAGCGCGGCATTGAGGCGGCCAACGCGGCAGCACGGATGAACACGTTCTTTCGCTGCTGGACGCGGAAAGAAGCAATCGTCAAGGCGACCGGTGACGGTTTCGCGATGGACACGCGGCAGTTTCGTGTGTCGCTGGACGATCCGCTGCGTGTCTGGGACGCGACTGACACGGAGCGCGACGACTGGCATCTTGCCCATCTTGAGCCAGCGCCGACTTACGTCGGTGCGATAGCATTTAACGGGCCGATACGGCCCTTATTCAAAAAATACGAGGCATTGATCGATGCGTAGGTGGACATTGCTCGCAGTGTTTTGCGGCGTAGCCGGCACGGCCGTCGCCCACGATCCAGAGAAGCTCGAAGAGATCGTTGTTGAAGGACGTTGGGATCAGCCGCTCGGTCTTGCCGTGTCGGCCTCTGAGGGAGTTGTTGGGCAAGCAGAGATTGATGTGCGGCCGCGGCTTCGAACCGGCGATTTGCTCGAGGCCGTGCCCGGCCTCGTCGTGACCCAGCACAGCGGCAGCGGTAAGTCGAATCAGCTGTTTTTGCGTGGCTTTAACCTCGATCACGGCACCGATTTTGCGACCTGGATCGACGGCATGCCCATCAACCAGCCGACACACGGCCATGGTCAGGGCTATACCGATCTCAATTTCATCATCCCGGAGCTCGTTGAGAAACTCGAGTTTCGCAAAGGGCCGTACTATGCCGATGTGTCCGATTTTTCGTCGGCCGGTGCGGCGTTTTTCTCGGTGATGTCCAGCCTCGATTCGGCGATGATCAAAACCGGCATCGGTGAAAACGACTTCGGTCGGATATTGGTTGCCGACAGCTTCGAGGCCGCCGGCGGGACGTTGCTGGCGGGACTGCAATCGCAGGTCTACAACGGCCCGTGGTCAAATGTCAGCGAGAATCTCGAGGCCTACACGACGCACGTGCGCTACTCGCGCGAAGTCGACGATACCGCGTGGAGTGTGCTGTTCATGGGCTACGACGCGGATTGGGATTCGGCCGATCAGGTGCCGCTGCGCGCGGTGCAATCAGGATTGGTGGACGAGTTGGGCACCATCGATGACACGGTCGGCGGAACCACCGATCGATACAGTCTGTCGGCGCGCTGGCACCGCGATGTTGGCGATCGCTCGCTAACGGTGCGCGGCTACGCCATCGACTACTCGCTCGAGCTTTTCTCGAATTTCACGTACTTCCTCGACGATCCGGTCAATGGCGATCAGTTCGAGCAGGTCGACGATCGCAATACTTATGGCGGCGACGTCACGTGGCGCCGGCGTGCGAGCGACGATCTCGTGCATACCGTCGGCGTGTCGTTTCGCTATGACGATATCGATGAAGTTGGCCTGTTCCGTACACAGCGGCGCGAGCGTTTCGACACGGTCCGACTCGACACGGTTGCTGAGCTGACAGCGGGTGTTTTTTACGACCTCGATTACCGCTTCAACGACCGCTGGCGCGGTTCGTTCGGGCTACGCGCGGATACTTTCGACTTCGACGTTAGCCGCAGCAACGTTGCCGCCAACACCGGTACCGCGACCGACACCATTCTTTCGCCGAAGTTGAACCTGATTGCGACGGTAAGCGACTCCCTCGAGGCCTATATCAGCGCCGGGCGAGGTTTTCACAGCAACGATGCGCGTGGCACTGTCATCACCATCGATCCGGCGTCCGGCGATCCAGCGGAGCGCGTTGACCCGACCGTGCCGTCAACCGGTGCCGAAATTGGCTTGCGTTGGTTTGACGGTGACCGCTTCAACGTCTCGGCGGCGCTGTGGTATCTCGAACTCGATTCGGAGCTGCTCTTCGTCGGTGACGCCGGCAATACCGAAGCGAGCGGCGCGAGCCGTCGGTACGGTCTCGAGATTCCGGTTTACCTGCGTATTAACGACACGTGGCTGATCGATGTCGAGATTGCGTTGACCGAATCGGAGTTCACGGATGCACCGTCCGGCGAACGCGAGATTCCTGGCAGCCTCGATCGCGTCATCGCGGCTGGAATCTCGGGAGAGTTCGAGAACGGCATGTACGGCAGTGTGCGCGTTCGTCATTTCGGCGAGCGCCCGTTGATCGAGTCCGGTGAGGTGAAATCCTCGACGTCGACCGTCATCAATGCCGCGCTGGGTTACAAACGCGAGTCGTTTGACGTTCGCCTGGAACTGCTGAATCTCGCTGACTCGAACGACGACGACATTACGTACTTTTATGAGTCGCGCCTGCCCGGCGAGCCGGCTGACGGCATCGCCGACGTGCACTTCCACCCGATCGAGCCGCGCATGGTCCGGGCGTATCTGACCTGGTACCCAGGGTTCTAGGAGTAGCGACGGCGCGTTAGCCCCGTCAGCGGTTTAACGTTGCCGCTGTCGGGAAAAACCGATCGGTCGACAATCGCCGGATCGAGACCGAGATGTTCGGTCACGACGCCTTTGCAAAGCGCGCGCAGATCCGTCGTCGGATACAGATCGCGGCCCTGATACAACGCGGATTCGTTGAGCCCCGGCCAGTCCGCGATCACCCGTCCGCCGTCGACGTTGCCGCCGACGAGAAGTGCGGCCCCAGCCGTGCCGTGATCGGTACCGCGTGTCCCGTTGACCCGTACCGTGCGGCCAAACTCTGTGACGACGAGGATCAGTGCGGATTGCCACGCGTCGCCGAGCGTCGACTGAAAAGCTGCCAAGCCCTGATCGAGACCGCGAAAGCGGTTGGCGAGCCCGCCGTTAGCGCCGCCCTGATTGGCGTGCGTGTCCCAGCCGCCCGAGTCGACGACGGCAATACGCGGGCCGTCTTCGGTCGCCAGAAAGTTACCTGCCTGAATCATTGTTTGACGGAACTGCGCCTGGGCGTTGCCGCGCCGCCGCGTGCTCATCGTGCCGGCATCGTCGGCGATGGCCTGCGATTGCATCGCCTGCGCAAGTCGCATGTGCAGGAACTCGTCTTTTTCATACAGCCGCGCGAGGCGTGCAAGCGTGTCGTCGTCGGCACCGGGAAGTCGCGACGGCGCCCAGTTAGCGACCGACTGATCGCCACGTAAAATGAGCGGCGTACTCGTGCCTAGCGCGATCGCGACCTCGTCGCCCAGCTTGCCGCCGAGCGGCGCGATGGCGCGGTTCAACCAGCCGTCGCGCCGGCCGAGCGCCGTGGCCGTGCCGTTTTCGAGCGCGTCCTGGCCGTCGAAGTGCGAACGCTCGCGATAAGGACTCGCGACGGCGTGGACCCCGAGCGCCTGACCGTCCGCGAAGCGCTGCGCCAGCCAATCGAACGCCGGATGCAAGCCAAAGGTGCCGTCGATTTTGTGCGCACCGTCGCTGCGTCCCGGCGCGGCGATCGCGAGTTCGCCGCGGAGCTTGGCGTAGCCGGGTTCCGCGTACGGTGGCAGCAGCGCTAGACCGTCTGCCGCACCGCGCAAAATCAGCATAAGAAAACGTCGATCTGTAGCGGCGTTGGCAAGGCTCAATCCAGGCCCTATCGCGCAGGTGGCCAACGTCGATTGCAGTAGGCGGCGTCTTGACAGCATCGTCTATCTCCTCAGGAAGTCCGGTGACGCAAACAGCAGCGTCAGGCCCTGTTCGGTGCTTGCAGCGCCGGCGATTGCCTTCGTCGTCGCGGCGCTCAGGCTGTGACCGAGTATCGCGCGCGCCAAGGTCAACGGTTTGGCGCTCGTGCCGACAACGCCGCCGACGGCGCCGGCCCATTCGATGCGTTTGTACAGCGCGTCGGCGCTGCCCCAATCCGCGGCCGTGTCCGGCCAGCCGGCTGGCGAGCCCGGGCGGTAAGGGGCCTGACCGAGCTGCTCGAGCATTGCGAATACCATGGGCGCGCGATCGGGCGCGTGATTCAGTGCGCGAAACGTCGAGATGACGTACTCGTGCGGCGATTTGTATTTCTGCTGATCGACTTGCCAACTTGCATCGTGCTCGATCAGCGTCGTCAGAACGGCTTTGAGGTCGCCGTCCGAGTCGAGCCACGTGTCGGTGAGGTCGGCGACCACCTCCGCCGGCGGTTCGTCGGCAACAAAATGCCGAGCCAGCTTTGTGGCAAGGTGGCGCGCGGTTGATGGGTGGCGCGCGAGATCTTTGAGTACGGCCACGCCTTGTTCGAGGCCGTCCTGGGCGTAACGGTTACCGACGACTCGCTGTGCGCCAGGCTCGTGCATATTCGCGCGAAAATAAAAGCTGCCGATCTTGGCATTGCGATCACGCTGCGCGTCGCGATCCGCGGCGACCGACCAGCCGGTGATGACTTTGGCGAACGACGTGACGTCACTCTGCGAGTAGCCCCCGTCAACGCCGAGCGTGTGCAGCTCGAGGATTTCCCGCGCCAGATTTTCATTCAGGCCGAGGTTGCGATCGGGCGCGCGCCGAGCAGCGGCTTTACCGGCGCGCGAGTTTGGCCCCATCGAGCGCTGGTTGTCGAGGTACGTGAGCATGGCCGGGTGTTGCTCGACGGCGATCAGCATGTCGACGAAACGTCCGGCGACGTAGGGCCGGATGGCCTCTTGTTCGAACAGACCTGCGATAGCCGGCATGGGCTGTTTATCCGCCGAAACCGCGAAGTGATTGCTGAAAAAATGCACGAGCCGTTCGCGAAACGGCTGCTCGGCGGTCGCCGCAGCGCGATAGCGGGCAAGTACTTGAGCCGCGTAGTGTTTACGTACGGTCTGCGCATACTTGTTGACAGTTTGTTCGCCGGCTTTGCGCATTTCGTTACGTTCACGCCGCAGCGCCAAAATCTCCGCCAACACGGTCTCGCTGCTGCCGAGCGCGGCAAGGTCGGCGGGCAACTTGGCGGGCTTGTCGAGTTGTTTTCTCAGCCAGCGTTGCGGGTCGCCGATGTCATTGAGATCGCCAGGACGAGCCCCCAGCCCAAATCGGTTGGTTGCGATAGCAGCGTCAATAGTCACCGAGGTCCTCCGGCGCGGCATTGGGTGTCGACTTAAGGTTAACGGCTTGCCGCGGAAATGGTTGACTTGCCCTGTTTGTGACCCCGGTGGCGATTTGGTTTACCGTCACCGCCATTCCGACTCCGGAGACTGCGCATGCCGCCATCGGCCCATTGGTTTATCGGCCTCGCCGGCCTCGTGGTGTTCGTGGTGCAGGGTCAATACCTTGTGCACGTCGCGGGGCCGATGCCTGAGCTCGCCGATGGCCCGCGGATGCTGTACCGCTCGAGCCATATCTATTTGCTGCTAACCAGCCTCATCAATCTGGCGATCGCACGCGCGGAGACGCCCGCGCCTGGCTGGCGGCGACGAGTCCATCGCGTGACGAGCGCGATCGTCGCCGTGTCCCCCATCGTCATGATCGCCGGTTTTCTCGTCGAGCCGACGAGCGGCACGCTCGAGCGGCCGATTACCGCTCTCGGTCTGTACGCGATGTTCGGTGCTGGCGTGCTTTGGTCGTTCGCTTTTCGTCCAACGAGACGGCACCGGTGACCGTCAGGGCTGGTGTGCTAAGCGTTCAAGCGGCGCCAAACGACCGCGGCAAATCCACCGGCAAGCAAGATCACGGCCCACAACGGTAGCGGTATCGCCGCCGCGCCGCGTATCTGGATCCCTGCCAGCGCGCCGTCTGAGCCCGCAAAGGAAAATCCAAATACACCGGTGCTGATCTCGCGTGGTGTGCGATCGGTAAACAGGCAGTAGTCCGCATTTTCGACGCCGGGAAGTACGAAGGTCGAGCCGAAGTTGTTGCAACCGTTGAACGGCGATGCCGCATCACCGAAGTCGAGCAAGCCTTCCCCGTATAGAGCGACGTCGTAGGTCGCGGCAGGATCAAGCCCGACAATGTCAAAGCTCGCGAACGTGCCGGAGTCTTGCAGCGTATTCGTCGATTGACTGTTGGTGCCGCCGCTGGACCCGCTCCATTCGAGACCAAACCCAGTCGATACGCCGGATTCGTCGGCGAGATCGGCAATGTCTGTGCCCGGTGTCGACCCGTTCCATTGCGTACCGGCGCCACTGAGAATGCCGTCGGCGCCGGCGTAGGTCACGTCGCCGGAGGCCGCGCCATTGACGTCGACGTTGACGGTTTGTGCGACGGCATCAACTGCAAATGCCAACACGAAAGCAACGAGCAGAGTTTTACGCGCTGTCACGACATTCCTCCTTGTGCCTAGACCGTTCGAACGGACGCGTGCAACGGAGGATGTCCAGGCTCCGCCTATACGTCTTGAGATCGAGACTAGGACCAGACGGTGACGGGGCAGTGACGTGAGTGTTTCACTTCTTTCACGAAAGAGCGGCGCTCGCGCGGCGCACCGCCCACGCAAGCGTTCCGTGATGCTTTACCGGTTGCCGCTTCGCTAATGGTTCAACCGTTAAGCGTTTGGCGGGGTAGTCGCCAACTCAATCCGTACGCCGGCGCGATGCAGCGGGCGAATGACCGGCGCTAAGTTCGCGAACATGATCAGCGCGAAGTTCCATTCAATGACGTTTTCAGCTCGGTCCGGATCTTCGAGTATCGCTTTCAACGCCAGATTCAACGCACCGAACGCCAGCATGCCGATAGCGATTCGCAGTTGCCAGCGACCGGCGGCACGGGTTTCCGCCGATTGCGCCATACGCAGCGCGCACATCACTTGCGCGACAACGGTAAACAGGAAGAAGAAATAGATCCCGAAACGACGCATGAATTCATAGGCGTCGCCGCGCGTGCCAAGTAATACGGCATACACGGCGAGCGCAAACGCTGAGAACAGCGCCAGGCCCAGACACGTCCGGCTGGTTTGCCAGCGCGGCGTATCCGGCAAGCGAGCCAGCCAGGCAACGACGAACCACCAGTACGCGGCGAGCAACATCGTGTACGGCAGCAGCAAGCCTTTGAATACGTAACTGGCCGGCGGGTAGCGGCCGGTGGCACTGATCGACGTGCAGCCCTCGACGAAGGGCATGCAGCGCGGCACCAGTTCCAGCGCCATCGATATGGTCGCCGAGACGGTGACCGCGACGATCGGTAGAATCACGACGACGACCGCGAGCGGCCAGAACGGCCAGCTCGCGCGCGCCGCGTTCACGATGACAAACGCCTATTCGGCGGCGTTCTTCTCGTCGATGTACTTCTTGAACACCGTCCAGGACGTCTCGTTCGGTCGCTTGTCGTCGAGCGGCGGCGGTGTTTGATACAGCGGATACCGGTCACGGAGAATCGTCTGTAGTTGCTCGGGCATTCGGTCCTTGTCGAACGTGCCGAACCCGGTTGCGTTGAAGACCATGATACCGGGCTTGTCGCCCATCTCCATCCACGGCAGCCACTTGGCGACGCGCACCCAACCGAGGTGTGAATCGCCGACAGATTTGCGCCGGGTGGACGCAAGGTTTTCGGCATCGTAGAAGCTGTCGAAAATCTCCATCGCGTGATACGTGCCGCCGACGTACGGCTGATAGTCGCCGCCGAGCGGGTTGGTGTAGAACAGCGGAATCTCAGCCGCGCTGGCCGCGATGTCGCCGTAGCGACGCAGCTTGAACGGCGCTTCGGTTTCGCCTGCCGCGGTTTTCTCGTAACGATAGCCGCGCATGTTCACCGGGTCGTTCGCGACGTGCAGCACCGTGACGTCGTTGCCTGTCCATGGGTTGGTCCAGGTATCGATAACTTCGCCACTTGTCGGGTCCATGTAGACCATGATTTCGCGCGAGACGCTACGAAAACCCTTGCCGCGTACCGGGTCGTCGACCACGTTGCAGTGGCGGATGTTGGTTCCGAGGACATTGAACAAATGCTTATCGCGCTCTCCGGGAACCCGCGAATAGCCGCGGCCTTCCCAATAGAAATACCGCACCTTGCCGGCCTCGGTCGTGCCACAGGTGGTTTTCATGCGTGCCTGCCAGGCCGTGTAACCCGTCAGTTCCATCGTCTCGGCCTTTGCGATCGATCCGCCGAACGCGACGAGCAGAGCGAAACAGCCGTACGCCATGAGCTTCATGACACTTCCCCCTCAGGTGTGTGGAAATGTCCTAATGCTATAACAATCAGACGTGTTGCTAAAGTCGATGGGCGTCCGCAATGCGCCTGTTGAGGGCTATCAGGACGATCAGCACGATACCCCACTGCACGAGACACGTGGCGAGGCTGAATGGGTCGAATGGATCGTACCAACGGTCCGGCGCATACACGGCGGCGGCCTGGTAGAGCCACCAACCCAGCAATACGACGGCCAGTGCCGGAATGGCCCAGCGAATGGCAAGGTCCCAATAGCTGCCAATGTGCCAGTCGTCGTCGGCGACATTGACTTTGCTGCCGCGAAAGCGGGTGACACCCTGGCGCATGACCGCAATCGCAACGAATGCGCCGGAGATCATGAGCGCAACGCCCCAGACAAAATCCTGATTGGCGAAAAAGCCGAGGTTGATCGCCGACGGTATGCCGGCGATAAAGCCGACGATAACGACGATGAGCGCGGCGCGGCGCCGATCGATCTGCATATCCGTCAGCGTTCTTACCGATAGCTCGATCATGGCGATCAATGAGCTGAACGCCGCAAAGCTCAATGCGAGAAAAAACACGATCGCAAACAGCTCACCACCGGCCATGCGGGCGAACAGTTGCGGCATCCATATGAACGTCAGCCCGGTCGCTGCCGGCCCGCTCGTTTGCATGATGCCGAGGATTTCGGGTTTGCTCATCTCGCTGCCGAGCACCGCAAAAACGGTGCCGAAAATGACAACCGCGGCGGCTAGCGATACTAGGTTGTTGCCGACGCCGGTGAGCACGGCGTTCTTTACGATCCCGTGGCGGGTCTGCATGTACGCACCGTACGTGAGGATCAGGCCCCAGCCGGCGCCGGTATCCCAGGCGTTTTGCGTCAGCGCTTCGAGCCAGATGCGCGGCTCGGCGAGCGTTGCCCAGTCAGGCGTAAACAAAAAGCCGATGCCGTCGAAGGCACCGGGCAGCGTCAGCGTACGGCCCAGCGCGAGGACGATGATGATCAGCAAGGCCGGGATCAGGATGCGATTGACCCGTTCGATCGTGCGCACCCCGCCAGCCACGGCCAGTGCCCCGAGCCCCATTGCTATCGCGTGGCCGGCGAGCGGCAGACCGCTCGAATGAAAGCCGTTCCATATAGCCTCGGCGCCGGCGCGCTCTAGCGGCAACGGCGTACCGATCATGGCAACGGTGTAGTAAAGGCACCACCCGGCGACGACCGAGTAGTAAAACATGATGGCCATCGCGACGAAGCCGACAAAGGCGCCCATCCACGTCAGACCGCGGCCTGCCAGACGTCCAAACGTGCCGGCGACACCGAGTCGACCGGCTCTGCCGAGCGCGTATTCCGCGATGATCAGCGGAATGCTCCAGATGAACAAGAAGGCGAGCCAGGCGACCAGAAATGCGCCGGCACCGTCGTCGCCGGCGTTTTGCGCGGCAATGCGCGGGAACCGCCAGATGTTGCCGGTACCGATCGCGATACCGAGGACGCTGAGCAGCAACCCGAGTCGGGTCGAGAAGCGGACCTGATCTTGCGTCGTCAAGAGAGTCGCTGAGCGTCGTGCGTTTGCTGCTCGCTCAGAACTCGTACCAAGCGGTTTGCCACCAGCTAATGAACTCGTCGAAGGAAACCTGACCGTCGCTGTCCGTGTCGACCATCGAGAAGCCTTCCGCGGCTTGTTGGGTTGTTACCTCACCGGCGATGACCTTGAGCAAGTCGTGAAATTCGGTGAAGTCGATAAACCCGTTTTGGTCCTGATCGAAAAAGGCGAAGTTCTGTTTGGCCGCATCCAGCGCTTCGTCAGTCAGTGCGTTCATCCCGCGGTTCCTACGTAGTGACCGCGCCATTGTGACCGATGGCCGCGGCCGGCGCCAATCCGGCGCCGGCGTCTTGAGCAACGATGCTGATCTCCGGGTGGTCAGGCTTACGTCCAGGCGGCGACGCGGAAAATTTCCCAGACGACGACCAGGATAGTGATCCAACCTGCCGTGAACAGGAGCGGGCGCAACGGCATACGCGCAGTACCGCTGATCATGCCGATGGCATGGACGACGCGTAGTACGACAAACGCAACGGCGGCGATCCCCGTGGCCGTCGTCGACACGCCAAGCTCGTGCGCAATCAGCACGACAATGGCGAACGGCAGCAGTTGTTCGAGCAAATTGAGGTGAGCTCGATGCGCGCGATGCACCCACGGGGCCATCGACGCAAGCGATGGCGGTCGCGAGAAGCTGTCCGCTTTGCCGGCGAATTCGGTCGTGTTGATGCCAATGACAAACGGGATCCACAAACTGGCAGCAAGGATGGCGACGAGCAGCAAGCAAAGCATTTCCAAATTCATCGTCATGACTCCTTACGCAAACTCGAGCGGCTCGCCGGTCTCGAGTAGCGACTTGAGACTTGCCACAATGCTCGACCAGCCCTCGCGCACGCCGGGTTGATCGGCCGGCAGGTCGTAGTGCAACACGGTCAATCGACAAACGGCGCCAGACGCTTCGATTTCATAAACGCAACGCGAGCTTTTCGCGTCCGGCCCCAGCCAGCCAGGTTCAAACGTCATTTCCAGACGACGACCGGGTTCGGCATCGAGAATCTCGCCGGACAGCATGACGCTCCCGTCCGGTCGGCGCTGCTCATAGCGCTCGCCCGTGGCCACCGTGCCGTGAAAGGCGGCGTTGGCGATGTTGTAGCGTTGCGTGATGTCCGCGCTGGTCAGCGCTGCCCAGAGCTTCTCGGGCGACGTGCGAATGTAGGTCTGCAAAACAAAGTCGGGTTTAGCGGATTCTTGGCTCACTGTTTCGTTTCCTTCCAGGCCGGCCTTCAGGTCGAGCACGGCCCTTGCCAGGGGTTTTTGGGTCAGCGGCTCGATCCAGCGATCAATGACCTCCTGCAACGGTGCCGCGTTTAAGTAGTGGTACTTGAACCGGCCAACTTTCCGGCTGGCTATAAGCCCACTCGCTTCGAGAATCTTCAGGTGCTTCATGACGCCGAACCGGGTCATGCCGAGCGCGCCCTCGAGTTCGGACAGCGTCTGGCCGTCGCGTTCGCGAAGCCGGTCCAGCAGGGTGCGGCGGCTGACGTCGCTGAGCGCCTTAAAAATCTCATCCACGGCGAAATATTAGGTGACTATATAGTCACGTGTCAATAGAGTCACTTGTTAGGCCGGATCCGGTCCTGCACCGGCATAGGTTTGGCTGTCCAGCAACAGGTTCGACTCGGTGGAGGTAACGCCCGGCAGCGCGCGAATTTCGCCGACCAAACGATGGAATTCCGCCAGTGTCGCCGTGCCGACTTCGGCGATCAGGTCCCAGCGTCCGGTGGTGTGATGAATCGCCGCGATTGCCGGGTGGGTTTCGATGCGGCGCACGATGTCCGCTTCGCGGCGGGCGTCGGCGGTTACGCTGATCAATGCTCGAACCGGGGCGGGCGCCAACTCCGCGCGAAGCCGAACTGTGTAGCCAACGATATCGCCGTTCTTTTCCAGGCGACGCAGGCGGTTTTGAACGGTGGCGCGCGACACCCCGAGTTCGCGCGCGAGCTCGACGTGCGGCCGACGAGCATTGCGGCGCAGCAGGCGAATCAGAGCTCGATCGGTGTCGTCCACGGAGATCCTGTCAGAACGTCAAAAAATACTTAGCAATATGCTATCAAACTAGCATTCTGTACAGATATTTTGGCTATTCGTTAGCCTCGTCTTCGGCTAGATTGTTGCTTTCGTTGCAGCCTGTCGGAGCCACCGATGACCCGATTCATTGACGTACCGAACCTCTCCCGCCTCGTTAACGCGGTTGGCGTCGTGCCGTTCATGGACGGGCTGGCCGCTGCGATCGCCGAGGACTTTCGGCGTTGGAACGATTTCGAAAAATGCCCGCGAACGGCCAATCACAGCGACGTCGGTGTCATCGAGTTAATGCCGGTCGCGGACGATGAACGCTTCGCGTTTAAGTACGTCAATGGCCATCCGCGCAACCCCGCGATGGGCCTATCGACCGTCATGGCCTTCGGCGCCTACGCGGAGGTATCGACCGGCTATCCGTTGCTGCTCTCCGAGCTGACGCTGACGACGGCGTTTCGCACGGCGGCCATGTCGCTAGTCGCGGCCCGTGCCCTGGCGCGACCCGATTCGCGCAGCATGGGCATGATTGGCAGCGGTGCGCAGGCCGAGTTCCAGGCGCTGACGTTTCATCACCTGCTCGGCATCGAGGAGCTGCGGATCTACGACATCGATGCAGCGGCCATGCAGAAGCTCGAGCGTCATCTTGCGGCAGCGGCACCGGCGCTCGAAGTCGTTGCCGTCGATGCGCCAGAGACATGCGCGCGCGGCGCCGATATCGTAACGACAGTGACGGCGGACAAGACCTGGGCGACGATTCTGACCGGCGACATGGTCGAGCCGGGTATGCATGTCAACGCTTTGGGCGGAGATTGCCCCGGAAAAACGGAACTTGCCGCGGACGTTCTGCATGCCGGCAAAATCTTCGTCGAGTTTGAACCGCAAACGCGTGTTGAAGGCGACATCCAACAGCTCGCCGCCGATCATCCAGTGACGCCGATTTGGGAGGTGCTGGCCGGGGTCAGTCAAGGACGCAACGACGCCGAGCAAATTACGGTGTTTGATTCGGTCGGCTTCGCGCTCGAGGATTTCTCGGCGCTGCGCTTTATTTACGAGAAGTCACGTGAATACAACATCGGTGAGACCATCGCGCTGGTCCCGGAACTCGAGGATCCGAAAGACTTGTTCGAGCTGGTACTCGACAATCATGGGCAGGCATTCGGTCGCAAGGCAGCGTAAGAGCACATCATGACAGCGAAACCACCGATTCAACTGATTAGCGTCCCGCTGGATCTTGGCGCGTCACGACGCGGTACCGATGCAGGGCCGTCGGCTGTGCGCATCGCAGGTCTTGCCAGGGCGTTGAAACGCCTCGGCTACACGCTGCCCACCGAAGTCGACATCGACGTGCCAAGCATGGAGAGCCGCGAGCCGGATCGACACGAGGCGCGCTTTAAGGACGAAATTCTAGCGGTCTGTCGTGCGCTTGCGGACGAGACCGAGCGAGCCTTCGCGCGCAATCGAACGCCGCTGGTTATCGGTGGCGATCATTCCATCGCCATGGGCACAGTGGCCGGCGCGGCTCGCTATTTCCACGGTCGCGGCGAAGACTTGGGGCTGATTTGGTTCGACGCGCACGGCGACATGAACCTCCCCGCCACCTCGCCGAGCGGCAATATTCACGGCATGCCGCTGGCTCATCTGCTCGGTCGCGGCGATGCAGAGCTTGCCGGTATTGCTGGATTCGCGCCAACCATCAAACCGGAAAACGTCGCATTGATCGGCATTCGCGATATCGACGACGGCGAACGGCGCATCATTCACGAATCCGGTATTCGCACGTTCACAATGCGCGACATCGACGAGATGGGTATGACGGCAGTGTGCCAACAGGCGCTTGCGACCGTCACCGAGAACACCGTCGGGTTTCACGTCAGCTTCGATGTTGACGGTTGCGACCCAACCGTCATGCCGGGCTCGGGTACGCTGGTGCCGGGCGGCGTTTCGTACCGCGAAGCGCACCAGCTACTGGAAAATTGCGCCGATACGGGTCGTATGACGTCGATGGAAGTCGTCGAACTCAATCCGTTCCTGGATCAAGGCAACGTTTCTGCCGAACGTGCGGTGACCCTCATCCAAAGTGCGTTCGGTCGCAGCATTCTCTAACTGCCGTTGAGTCGAAGAGTTCTGGGTGCGTCGCTCGAAAGCGCCCAGTGACGTGGCGGGGCCGCGCGGCGTTTAGTCCGCGGCGCGCACGTTCTCGGCAAGCGCCTGCTGCAAGACGTCGATGGCCTCTTCGTGGCGGCCGGTTTCCTTAAGGCTGTCGCCCAACAGCAAAAAGGCGGCGTTGCGAATGGTTTGATTGTCAGATTCTTCGATGACGCGTCGGAACACTTCCTGGGCGCGCGCTTTTTCGCCGCGGTCCTCATAGACCTCTTGGATTTTTTGCATCTGCAAAATGGCCGCCTTCTCGGGGTCGTCGCTGATTTCATGCGTCGCTTCGATCAATCCAAAGTAGTTTTGGACGAGGCTCAAAAAACTCTGCATCCGATTTAGATCGTCCGCCGACTGGGCGGCAGCCGGGCTGGCCGCAGCCAGGGCAAAGCCGATAATGGCGGCGCAGCGGGTCAAGGTGTTCATGCGTTTTTCTCCTTCGCATCGGTTGACGGCAGCGCCGTCGTGCCAGCCTCGTCGGTGGCCGGCGGCAGATTGTTATCGTCGAGTGGCGGTTGCTCCGGCTTCGGTAATGCCGGCCGATCGGGCAAGCGGATGTTGCCGAGGCCAGGAACGCTGACGTTCGGTCGTTCCGGCATGGCGCGGGCAATCTCGGTCATCGTCGGGATCGACGCTTTGTCGGGCTGCATCCACAGCGCCACGGTCAAAACGGCGGTAACGCTTGCAACGACGCCGGCGGCGAGGCCGACAGCGAGCCCAAAGGCCGGCGGCCGCGCCGTTTTTGCCGCGCCGTCGCGAACTTGCGCAGCGAGCGTCGGCGGCGCCTTGAGTTGCCGGTACTGCCGACCGATCGCATCGAGGTCTTGGTCTACGTCCGTCATTCGTTTAAACGTCCCGCCAGCTGAGTCCTGGCTTTATTCAGTAGCGCCTTTACCGTGCCTTCACGGCAACCCATTGCCATGGCGGTCTCGCGTACCGAGCACTCCTCAAAAATGCGCAGCAAGACCACTTCGCGCTGTCGCGGCGGCAAGTCGGCCACGAGCGAACGAACGTGTGCCAAGGCGAGTTGCGCGTCGGCCGCGTTATCGGCCGTCGTGCCTGCAGCAGGGAGCTCGGTTGGCATCGGCTCAAAGCGTCGCTGCCGGTTCATCTCGTTGCAGACCAGGCGCGCGGTGCGATACAGCCACGTAAACGGTTGTGCCCGAAACCGAAATCTCGGCAGCCCGCGGTAGGCGCGTAGAAAAACTTCTTGTGTGGCGTCCTCCGCGCGGCTGCGATCGATGAGCCAAACGCTGGCGAGCCGATACAGGCGGTCCTGGTGACGGCGCACCAGGGCATCAAATGCCAGCGCATCGCCGCGCTGAAATCGCCGTACCAGTTCGTCATCGGACGCATCCTCATTCGCCATTTCGCCGTATCGTTATTGGTTTTGTGCACATCAGTGGCAAAGGGTTTACGTCGTCTGCATTAAGCCGATTGGCGGTGGCGAGCCCGGCGTGTAGAACGCGCGCAGGTTTGGCAGCACGTAGTCGAGATCGGCTGTGCTGACACCGAACCACAGCGCCAGCTCGGCGAAATACTCATCAACCGACGTCGTTGGGATGTAGATGCCGCGGCCGACATCGAGCGGACTGTTCGCAGCCAGCATCGGGTAGTCGCCATAAATTTGGCCACCGTTGACCGCACCGCCCATAACAACATGATGACCGCCCCAACCGTGGTCGGAGCCGCGGCCGTTCGACGTCAACGTGCGGCCGAAGTCCGACGTTGTGAACGTCGTGACGCTGTCGAATACGCCGAGCTCGACCAGTGCGTTGCGAAACTCCGAGATGCCTTGACTGATCATCGGCAGCATCGCGGCCTGATTGTTGAGCACCTCGTCGTGGTGGTCCCAGCCACCGACTTGGACAAAGAACGTCTGCCGGGTGGCGCCGAGTTGATCGCGTACGCCAATCACACGGGCGATCTGCCGCAGCGCCTGCGAGAACGGACTGTCACCGAAACTGGTTGTAAGCACTGGCGCCTGTGATAGCGCGCTCGTGAAGACCGACTGGGCGTCGATGGCGCTGCGCAGGCGCTGGCTGTACTCGCGCCGCAGCAGGCCTTGTTGGTTCACACCGAGCAAAGCATCGATACTGGCGGTGCGAAACTGTCCGAATTCGGAGTTTTCGCCGTAACCGTTGATGCCGACGACACCGTCACCGTTAGCGTCAATGCTGTATTCGGCGGCCTGGTTGCCGCTCTGGAAGACATTGGTGCCGCCCAGCGAGATGTTCATCGAAATCCCGTTGGCGACGTTCACGTTTTGCATCCGGTCGGCGATTCGGCCACCCCAGCCATCGGCAATGCGATCGGCCGGGGCTGCGGTTTGCCACTGGTTGATTTGATCGGCGTGTGAAAACAGGCCGACCGGCACGCGCGCTGCACCCGATTCGACGGCTGCCGCATCGACGGCTTCGAGTAAGGTGCCGACGTTGGCGAGTAAAGCGGCCTCGCCGTTCGCAAACAGCGAGGCTAGCTCCGGCATACCGGGATGGACGCCATAGGTCTCGCCGTTCGAGGCCGTGCCGGGTAGTGCAATCAAATCGTTGGCCGGCAGCGCGAGATCGGAACGGATCGCGGAGTACTCGTTGTATTGCGCGGTGCCGGTCGGTACCAGCATGTTGTACGAGTCGTTGCCGCCGGCGAGGAGGATACAAACCAGGGCGCGATAGTCACCGGCTTGCTGCGCGACCGCTTCGCGCGCGAGAACTAGCTGGCCGAGGGTTGTGCCGAGCGTTGCGCCGGTAACACCGAGGGCGCAGGAGTGGCCGAGAAAACGTCGTCGATTGAGCATCGTGACTCTCCTAAATCCGAACCGTGTAGTCGGCCGAGACGGCGATCAGGTAAATCGCTGCGCGCACCCGCAAATTGTTGTCGTCGAACGGTTCGATGGCATCGCGAATTGCGCTGCGTGTTGCATCGCTCAGCGTGCCGAACGTAAGCACGATATCGAGCCGTTCGAGCAGTTCGTCGACGTCGCCGGCGATGGCGATGTAGTCATCGAAATTCAGTCGAACCGTTTCGAACGGCTCGGGCGCGTCGGTGACGAAATCGGCAAACAGGACGGCATCGAGAATGTTGGCAAAGTTAACGACCGTGTTCGAGTTCAGTATTTGAAACTCCGGAGCCACCAAACCGGCGGCTGCGATGTCACCCTGTGGCGCATGGCTCGGCAGGTAAAAGTTGAATACGCTCGGTGCCGACAGCGGATGCTGGCGTGTCAGAAACTGTAAGTAGTAGCCGAGGTTGGCGATGAAGTCGTCGTCGCTTTCGGCGTTGAACTGCCGCAGCAGTGCCGTGTAGCGCAACACCGGTTCACGCAACTTGCCGAAGTTCGCGATACTACCGGGCGTCGCTTGTGCCTCTGGGTCGAGCAGAACCGCTCGAATCACGGTGCGCATGTCGCCTCGTGGCGTGCCGCCGTCGCCGTTGAACGCACGCGCCACGCGTTCGATGTACGCCGGCGACGGGTTCGACGTGACCAGGCGCTGAATCAGTTGTTTGCCGATGAACGGACCCACGTTCGGGTGATTGAACAGGTTGTCGATGGCCGCTTCGATGTCCTGATCGCCGGTCTGACCGGTTGGCACGACGGTCCCGTTCAACAGGCGCTTCTCACCGGGCTCGTGAAAGTCGTCAAACATCCGCATGGGTTCGACGAAATTCGGCGTCTGCGAGCCGAAAAACGCGCCCGGGCCGCCGAAAGACAGCCCCGTGAACACCTTGGCAAATTCCCGGATGTCGTCGTTCGAGTAGGTAGGTACCGGCAAACCGTTGCCGTCAATCTGCACGGTACCGTCAATGTCGAGTTCGAACAGACCAATAGAGAACAGCTGCATGACCTCGCGCGCATAGTTCTCATCCGGGAACGTGTTGGTCGCCGGGTTGGAGCGACGATTGTTCAGGTGACTGAGATAGATACCCATTGCCGGGTGTAAAGAGACGTCGCGCAGCAAGTCGCGGAAATTGCCGAAGGCGTTTTCCTGCAACGTATCGTAGTAGTCGCTGAGCGCGTACGGGTTGATCGTCAGCGAATCGACATTGTCAGAGACCACAAAAATCTGGCTGAGTGCGAAAGCAACCCGCTGACGCAGCGCATCCTCGGCAACCACGGTGGTGTGCCACCACGCGAGGCGTCGGAAGTAGATCAGAAACTCGATGTCGTTCTCGAATGCCGCAAATTCGCCCGCTTCGCGCCGCGCTACAAAGTCGTCGATCAGCGGTCGATGCAGTGACGGCGGTAATGCGAACTGCGCATCGAGCCAGGCTTCGTGGCCCTGTCGCGCGATCGCCTCGATCGCCTCGTACGGCATGCCAAATGTCGCCGCCGCCGTCAGTCGCGACGCGTCGACGAGCTGCTGTTTGGTCAACGTCGGTGGCGGCGGAGGTGGATCGTTGGGCGGCGGCGAGCTGCCGCCACCGCCACCGCAAGCCGACACCGTGAGTGCGGCTGCCAGCGGTAGCAAGAATCGGATCGGCCGCGTCCAGCCGAGCGTGCGCGTCGATAGCATGTGCGTGTCTCCTTCGTGGGTACGACGGTCGCGCGTTTAGCTGTTGGTGCATCGAATGTGTCGCCGGTTTACCGCGCGGGGTAATTTTCTCGTCATTTGACGTAATCCAGCGAAGTTCGGTGCGCTAAGCTCCAGCTTGCCCAGCAGTGTGAAGGTCCTTAAACGAGGCCGGCAAGGGGGCACTTCGCAGAATCATGAGTTTTGCCCGGTAACATGCTGAGCATGGAAGCGCTGCGCCACGATTTGACGCTCGTTCTCATCGGCCAACAGCTGCTGATTGCGCTGTTGTTCCTCAAAGGCCAGGAAAACCGGCGCGCCCGATTGATCGGTGCGCTGCTGATGCTCGGTGTGGTCGGGTATCTGCTGCAGCTCGCGCAGCTGGAACCCGAGCACAGTCTCGGCAAATTTGTCGCGCGGGCGCTCGCGATTTCGGTGCCGTACGTGCTCTGGGAGTTCGCCCACGCCGTGTTCGAGACACGGCATGCGCCGCCTTGGCTGCGAGCGTTGATCTATACGGTACCGGCGGCGCTGACGTTGTCGGCAACGGTGGTTAGCGCCGATCCGGCCCTGATCGGATGGTTGAACGTCGGTCACCACCTGGCCGGCATCGGGGTTGCCCTCTACATGTTGTGGCGAGTCCTGCGCGAGCAGGCAGACGACCTGATCGCGCCGCGACGGCGTTATCGCTTCCTGTTCGTTGCGTTGATCGGCGTGCAGGTGAGTGCCGTGCTGCTGGTGGAATTGATTTACGGGTCGTTGAATCAGCCGCCGCCTCTGTCGCTCGAACTGCTAAACCTAGCAATGATCGCCATTTTGACGCTAGCGCTGTGTTTACCGCTGTTGACCACGAATGGAGAGATTCTCTGGGGCGTCCAGTCATCCGTCGCCGCAAATAACCTGCCGGAGCGACCCGCCGACCCGACGATCGAGCGGCTGCTGACACACATGCAGGACGGCGGCTACGCGGAGACGGGCCTCAGTATTGGCAAGCTGGCTGAGCATGTCGGGATACCCGAACATCAGCTGCGCCGACTGATCAATCAGCGACTCGGGTATCGAAACTTCAGCGAGTTCTTGCATTCGTACCGCGTCCCGGCCGCCGCTACGATGCTCACGGACCCGGCGCTCGCGCGTCGACCGGTACTCAGCATCGCGCTCGACGTCGGCTACGCATCGATCGGTCCGTTCAATCGTGCCTTCCGCCGGGCCAATGGCGTAACCCCCACTGAATACCGGCGCACACAGCTCGCCGATTCCGAAAGAAACTGAGCAAATTCGAAATCGGTGCGATTGCGTTCGCAATCGGCGCGCATCGAGCCGCGCTCCCGGTAATGCTGCGACGACCGCGTTGATTCGGAGCACATCATGGATCTCTCGCTGCTCGAGCACTTCCGCACGATTTGGCCGCTGCTGCTGGCAACCGACTTTCTGCGCTACGCGATTGCCGCGAGCGTGCTGGTCATCGTGCTGGCGCTCGGCCAACGCTGGCTCGTTAAGCGGCGTCTACAAAAGCGCAAGCCGGGCCGGCACGACGTCTCCAGAGAGATTCGCTACTCGCTAGCGACGGTTTTGATCTTCTCGTTGAACGGCTACGCCATTGTCCTCGGTGAAGCGTTTGGCGTGTTTGCTGTTTACGGTGGGCCGATGCCGCCCCTTGTCACCTTGGCGATCGATTTTGCGCTAATCGTAGTCGCGCACGATGCCTATTTCTATTGGATGCATCGTGCGATCCATCATCGGCGGCTGTTTCGTCACGTGCATCGTGTTCATCACTTGTCGAGGACACCAACACCGTGGGCGGCCTATGCGTTTGCGCCGAGCGAGGCAGTGTTGGAAGCCATTTTTCTGCCGCTGTTTCTAGTGTTTGCCGAAACGCACGCGCTCGTCGTTTTTGCATTCACAACCCACATGATCGTTCGCAATGTCATTGGCCATGCGGGAACTGAGCTGTTCCCCGCTGGCTGGCTCGACTGGCCGCTGTTGCGCTGGATCACGACCACGACTCATCACGACATGCATCACCAACACGTGCAGGGCAACTACGGACTGTACTTTCGATTCTGGGATCGCTTGATGGGGACCGAATTCCCAGATTACGAGCAGCGCTTTCGTCGGGCGGTCGGGCAGCCGCAAGCGGCGGCGTCAGCAACCAAACGCAGCGTTCGGCCGCTACTTGTTGCGCTGCTCATGGCATCGGTCCTATGGACCGAGACACGCGCGGCGCCAGCCGGGAGCTCGTCGGTCGACGGTTTCTGGGTTACCGGCGGGTTTGACGCGATCGCCGTCGTCGCAGGGGACACCAGCGCCAGCGGTTCGCTCAATGCAACGGTGGTTTGGGTGTGGGACGACGATGCCCAGCACATCGTCGGTACGGCGCTGTTCGAACGGATGGTTTTCGACGGCGCGGTATGGCGAGACGGCCGGGTGCTCGACCCCGCATCGGGTCGTCAGTACCGCGCCGTCGTCACTCCGCTGTCCCCGGATCGCTTGCATCTCAAGGGCTGCGTTGGGCCGTTTTGTCGCGAGCAGGTGTGGCGTCGCTGGGACAGCGTTCGCCAATCGCTGCCGACAGGCGTCATCGAGTGTATAAATCCTGTCCGCCTGGGTCGGCACGTATCGTCAGAATTGTTGGTGCCGTTCTAGGTTAGAACGCGAACCTCAAAAAAAGCTTAGTTGCGGCTGTTGGGAGCCGTCTCTACAATTCCAACTGTTATGTTATTACATTCTGCGACCCTGAGGACGCAATGGCTGCCGGCCGTGCTGGCGCTTGCTGTCCTCGCCGCTGGTCTCGTAACCAGCGGCCACCATCATGACGACGGTGAGGTGCACGCGGATTGTTCGATCTGTGTCACCGATATCGCGTTGGACGCTGCCGCGGCGGATTGCGCCGGCGCAGCGTCCTTGAAGACGCCCGGCATCAGTGACGAACGCTTCATGCCGTTCGAGGCATCACCGGTACCGATAGCGGAGTTACACGCACGCGGACCACCCGAGAACCCTCTCACCTAGGGACCTACGCCGCGCGGGCGGCGCTAACAAATACCAATAATCGGCACATTCCCTGAAGGGAACGTGCCTTTCATCATTAGGACACTAAAAAATGAAATCCAAAACCCTGATAGGGCTGTTGGCGATCGCGCCGGTGGCCGCGTTCGCACAATCCAATGACGACGCTGAGGCCGTCGACGAGCTCGTCGTAACGGCACATCCACTCGCCGACGACGGGCTGGCGCAATCTTCAGACGTCTTGCAAGGCGCGACGTTGCAACGCGCTCTGCGGGAGAGCATCGGTGCAACGGTCGCTGGCCGACCGGGCGTCCACTTCGCCGATTTCGGCAACAACGCCGGTCGACCGTATATTCGTGGCCTGTCCGGACCGCGGGTACGGATGATGCAGGATCGCATCGACACGCTCGACGTGTCGGTCACAAGTGCTGACCACGCTGTGACGACCGAGGCATTCGCGGCCGAATCGATCGAGATTCTCAAAGGGCCGTCAACACTGCTGTACGGCTCCGGTGCGATTGGCGGTGTCGTCAATGTCGTCACGAATCGCATACCGCATACGGTTCCCGATGAGCCGATTTCCGGTCGCTTCGAAGCGCGCCGCAATAACAACGGCGATCAGAACACGTTTGCCCTTGCGCTGGACGGTGGCAGCGGCCAGTTCGCGTGGCACATCGACGCATTCGATCGCGAGGCGGACGAGTTTGAGATTCCGGGCTTCGCGGAGTCTGCGGGGCAGCGCGCACTCGAAGAGGCCGAGGAAGGCGGCGAAGAAGGCGAAGAGGAAGAAGAAGCCTTCGGCGTACTGCCGGGCAGCCAGCTCGAAGCAGACGGTATTGCGATCGGTGGATCGTTCGTCGGCGATCGGGTGACGGCTGGCATTAGCTTTAACACCTACAACGGCTTCTACGGTCTGCCGGGCGGGCATATCGAAGAAGGCGAGGAAGAAGGCGGCGAAGAGGAAGAGGAAGAAGGCAATCCGGTGCTCGATCTCGAGCAGCAGCGCATCGACGTCGAGTTCAGCATTGCCGATCCGTTTGCTGGGTTTTCGTCGCTGTCGTTCCGGGCCGGCTACAACGACTACGAGCACACGGAATTCGAGCCAAACGGCGAAGCCGGTACGAACTTCGAAAACGACGCCTACGACGCGCGCGTCGAACTCGCTTACGGCGGCGACGACAGTAAGTGGCGCGGCGTCGTTGGCCTGCAGCTGACTGACCGTGAGTTTTCGGCAATCGGCGAAGAAGCCTTCGTCGAACCGGTGGATACTGATAGTCAAGGTATCTTCTGGGTCGGTGAGCGTGCGTTCGAGAATTTCGACTTTGAAATTGGCGCTCGCCTGGAACGTGTCGAGCACGATTCCGTTACCGGAATAAACCGTGACTTTAGTGCGTACGGCTTTGCGGCCGGGCTGACGGCGCCGCTTGCCGAACGTCATTCGCTGGGTGTTATGTTCGACATCGCCGGTCGTGCGCCAATTGCCGAGGAGCTGTTCTCGAACGGACCGCATTTGGCAACGAGAGCATTCGAAATTGGCGATCCGGATCTCGATGAGGAGCGCTCGTTCTCGGTCGTTGTGAATTACGGCTTCCAGGGCGAGCGTTGGGACACCGCGTTCTCCGTCTACTACAACGATTTCTCGGACTTCATTTACGAAACCGCAACGGGTGAGGTCGAAGACGGCCTGCCGGTGTTCGTGTTCCGGCAGGACAACGCTGAGTTCTTCGGCTTGGATCTCGAAGTAGGCTTTACCGTCAACGAATGGGTTCGCGTGGTGGGTATGTACGATACCGTTAGCGCCGATCTCGACATTGAAGGCAACGACAACGTACCGCGGCTGCCGCCGTCCAGTTACGGGCTCGGTATCGAACTGACTCAGGGCGCATTCTCGGGCGACGTACGCTACCGGCGTGTTGACGAGCAGGACGATATTGCTGACTTCGAGCTGCCGACCGACAGCTTCTACGATCTGTCGCTGCAGCTCGGCTACCAAGTCGAGGTTGCCGGCAACGACCTCAACCTGTTCCTGATCGGACGCAACTTGACGGACGAAGAACAGCGTCACCACAGCTCGTTCATCAAGGACTTCGCCCCACGCCCAGGCCTTACGTGGGAAGCCGGTCTGCGACTGAACTTCTGATCGACCTGGAGACCGGGCGGCGCGGCGGCGCCGCCCGGTATCTGTTACGCTCCGCGTACCGACCCGCATGGAACTGAGCGGACATGAAGCTGATCACCGCCATCATCAAACCCTTCCGTCTGGACGATGTTCGTAACGCGCTCGCCGAGGTCGGCGTCCAAGGCATGACGGTCACCGAGGTCAAGGGATTCGGGCGGCAGCGCGGCCATACTGAGCTTTACCGCGGGGCTGAGTACGTCGTCGATTTTCTGCCGAAGACCAAGCTCGAAATAGCCGTGGGCGCGAGCCAAGTGGAAGCCGTCGTCGAAGCGATCGTCGAGGCCGCTCGTACCGGCAAGGTCGGCGACGGCAAGATTTTCATTACCGATCTTGACAGTGTCGTGCGCATCCGCACCGGCGAGTCCGGCGACGAAGCCATCTGAGCGACACCGCAGTCACCCCAAATAAAAACGGGCCCCGTACGGGGCCCGTTCCACAAACGCCCAGCGAACTAGAACGCTGCGTTGATTCCGACGGTGAATGACCGACCGATCGGGTCGTACGTTGCCGGGTAGGTGTTGCCACTGTTCTCCAGCGTACCGCCATAGTCGTTACCGACGATCGGCGGTTCTTTGTCCAGCAAGTTGTAGATGCCGGCGCGCAGCGTCAGGTTTTCGTTCAAGTTGTACAGCGCCGCAAGGTCGAAGTAGCTGAACGAGCCAAAGTCCGGCCGACCGAATGCCGACGGGCTGACGCCATCGAGCTCGATCGAGTCGTTGGTGATTTCCGACAGATACTGCCAGCGCAGGTTGACGGTCAATGGGCCGCGGCTCCAGCGCGTGTTCTGCACAAAACGGAACTCTGGATCAGGCGCGGTGCATGTGTTGCCGGCCAGCCCGACACAATCATCGACACGGAAGAACTCGGCTTCCTGGCGTTCGTTCTTAATGATGTGAACACCGGTGAAGTTGAAGTCCAGCGAACCGAACTCACCGATTTCCCACGCGTAGTCGATCGCAAGATCGATACCGCTGGCCTCTCGGACCGCCGCGTTAATCAGCGATACGTCGACGCCCACGGTGGTGCCACCCGACAGCGAACCGTTCAACGAGCTCCGAGAAATCAGCGAGCAGAAGCGTCCGTTCGGGTCACGCTCGTTCTCGTAGCACGCATTGACGATGTTCTGCTCAGAGACCTGTTGGATCGCGTTCTCGATTTCGATCTGGTAGTAGTCGAGTGCGACGGTCAGCGGGATGCTTTCCGGCGTAAAGACGACACCAAAGGTGATCGAGTCGGCTTCTTCCGGCTCAAGCGTCGCGTTACCACCAACGAAGTTGTTGATTTGCCCGGCGATGATGCTGGTAACCGTGCCGATGTTGGCTGCCGGCACGCCGGTCGCAATGCACAGTGCCGTAAGGTCCGCATCGCCAACCGGATTGGTGCCTTCACAAGGATCGGAAGACAGGTCACCGGTACTCGGCGTGCGCGGCAAGCCGATTTCGCGCAGGGTCGGCGCACGAACCGCACGCTGGAATCCACCACGGAAGCGGATTGCATCGTTAACGGCCCATTCACCGCCGGCTTTCCAGCTCGTGTTGCTGAACGAGTTGCTGGCAACGCCAGTTACCTCGTTATCGTAGTCGGCAACGCGGACACCGCCATCGAGCGTGATGTCGCCAACGGCAGAGCCAGACAACAGCGGCAGCGAAACCTCGGCGAAAAACTCGGTGATTTCAATCTGCGCGTCCACCGGCGAACTGGAACCGAAACCGATCGTGTTACCGCTCGAGTAGTTTTGATCGGGCAGGTTGACGCCGGTTTCCTCGCGCAGCTCAAAGCCGACCGCGAACGCAAAGTTCGAGTCTGCAGCGGCTGAACCGAACGGCATGTCACCGCTGATCGAACCACCGTAGATTGTCTGCTCGGTCTTGTTGTTTTCGTTGAGGTTCAAGCGAATGAACGCAGCGGCCGCTGGACTCAGCGTGTTTTCACCAAAGAAGTTGGCCGGTGCACAGCCGCCCGACGGGTCGATGCAACTGATTGTGCCGTCCGGATTCTCCACGGCTTGAATGGCCTGCAGCGCCGCGTTGTAGTTGACGTCATTGATGAAGTTCTGCGTCCGACTGGTGCGGCCGCGCTGCGCGAACAGCTCCCAGTTGTAGCCGCTACCGACTTCGCCAGTCAGACCACCGACGAATTGGTACGCCGTGTTCTCGTAGAGCGAATCGCGCGTGCCGAGTTCGGTGAGTCGCCGGCCCAGCGCGATATTCACGAAGCCGTCGCCGGCGGTCGTCGGGTCTGTTTCAGCGAGGTCGAAGTCGTTCAGGACGCTTTGTCCTTGCGCGGATAGGAACGGGTTGTTCGTGTTGACAACGAACGGAAAGAAGAACGTTCCTGAGGGTGCGATAACCGTGTTGATCTGGTTGTTGGCAAACGAGCCGCGTACGTACGCGCGGAAGTCCTCATTAATGTCGAGGTCGGCGATGACAGTACCGGTCCACTTTTCTTGCGGTGCTTGCAGCAGGTTGAACGGATTGAAGTTAAAGAGGTCCGTCGTGGCGACAATGTCGCCGCTGCCGTCACGGGCGAACTGAACAACGCCTGCACCGGCTGTATCGACGCTCGGGAAGTTGCCAATCAACGTGCCCCACGGCGTCGTGAAGGAGCCGCCAGGCTGAAGTGCGTCATCGAGGGAGAACAGCGAATAGTCGCGATCGCCCTGCGTGAGTGCTTCTTGATCCGTGAAGCCGACATTGAACACGACGTTACCGCGACCGCCGGCAATGTCACCGCCCAGCGTCAATGCAAAGTCGCGTCGGCTCGCGTCGTTCTCGTTACTGACCCCATAGCTGGCATCAAACTCGATACCGGAGAAGTTCTTCTTCATGATGAAGTTGACGACACCCGCAACTGCATCGGACCCGTAAACCGCCGATGCACCACCGGTGATGACCTCCACCCGCTCAATGAGCGACGCCGGGATCATGCCGAGATCGACAAAGCCCTGAAAGTCGTACGGTACGAAGCGTTTGCCGTCGACCAAGACGAGCGTACGTGACTCGCCGAGATTTCTTAGGTCAACCGTGGCCGACCCATCGTTACCGTTATTGGAGTTGGAACCAACGCCGGCGACAAATTGCGGCATGTCGCGCAGGAATTCCTCAACGTTGGTGGTTGCCTGCAACTGCAGTTGTTCAGCATCGAAAATTGCAATCGGACTATTGGCCGTCAAGTCGTTGCGAACGATTCGCGAACCAGTGACGACGATCTCCTCGAGCCCTTCCTCGGACTCGCTTTGGGCCAGTGCGGTCGTCCCAGGCAGTAGGCAGGCTGAAACCAGGCCGGCTGCCGCGAGACGCCAGACACGGGCGCTTCTGCGGTGTTTCATGATCGTTGCTCCTTGTCGGTTTGGCCGCCGGACACGCGTCCGCGGCACCGCCGCCCCTCGGCGTTGGTGGAGCAAAATTACTGCGATACAAAAAGTGTTGCAAATAAGCAACAAAAAGAACACAGATTTTATCTGCTGTGTTGCAAATCACACAAAAACTGTAGTGTTTAACTGACGCAGATGGTGTCAGTGGAAAGTTTTGAGTTTATAAATAATTGTTAAAAATAAAGATAATACCCGTTTGTGGGCAGGTCACAATACGCTACGTGCTCAATTGGCTCCGCAACACTTGTGGCTTTTTCACACAGTTTAACGGGCCTGTGATGCATAGAAATGTTGTTGATTAGCAACATCTGGTTCGTCGATGAGCTGTAGCGGGTGTTCTCGACGACGTTCACCGGTACGATGCGGCGCGCATTTGAACGATTTACGGAGTGTTGGCGAATGGCTTCCATTGAATTCGATAATCGGGTCGCGATCATCACCGGTGCGGGTGCGGGACTCGGCCGCAGCCACGCTATCGCGCTTGCCCGACGCGGCGTACGCGTTGTCGCAAGCGATATTCAGTCGCCGGACAGCGTTTGCGACGAAATCGCAGCCCTCGGCGGAGAAGCCATAGCCATTGCTGCAAACGTAACGGACCCAGCAGCGGTTACGACGATGGTTGAGAAGACCATCGATCGTTGGGGCCACATCGATATTCTCGTAAACAACGCCGGCATTCTTCGTGATCGGTCGTTTGCGAAGATGACCTTGGACGAGTGGCGTGCGGTGATCGATGTTCACCTGACCGGCAGTGCCATCTGCACGCACGCGGTGTGGCAGCACATGCGCGAGCGCCAGTACGGGCGCATCGTGTTTACGTCATCATCGTCTGGTTTGTACGGCAACTTTGGTCAGGCGAACTACGGTGCTGCCAAGATGGGTGTAATCGGCCTGATGAACGTCCTGCACCTGGAAGGGATTGCGAAGGGTATTCACGTTAATGCCCTCTCGCCCGTCGCCGCCACACAAATGACCGAAGGCCTGATGCCTGAGGAAGCCTTGGCGAAGTTAACCCCGGACAGCGTTAGCGAAGGACTGGTGTATCTTTGCTGTGACGCTGCCCCGGCGCGACTGATCCTCTGCGCGGGTGCCGGCAGCTACGGCGCGACCCGGATTTTCGGTACGCAAGGCATCACCCTCGATGAACGTGATCGTACCGCTGAGCAGGTCGCTGCGCGCATCGCCGACGTTGTCGACTCCGCGGATCAAGAGGAAACCGTCGCGGGCGGCGAGCAGACGGTGCGCTTTCTTGCGCAGGCTGGCGTTGAAATTACGCGCTGACCTTCGCTCGCTGCGAACCGATGGGCGTTCTACTGTTGGCTTTGCTGAATCAGCTTGCCGGTCTCGTTGCCTTCGATCCGCCCATCCGCAAAATAGCGAATGTAGTCGAATAAGTCCGCTTGCTCGACACGCACTTCGGAGCCAGCCGTTAGCTCGGGAACATTAAACGGCTCGTTTTGCAGCAGCCCGCGAATCTTGCTGCCCTGCCATTCAATCACTTCGACCCACATGTACTCGCTGCCGCCGACCGATGTCCGAAACGGCGCTTTGACGTGGATGTACTCGCCTGGTTCGAGGCCAGCATTGAAGTCCTCACGCAGCCTGGACATTTGCGCTTTCGCTCTGTTGCTGGCGGCGAGAATTGCGTCGTTGTGGGCAACTTCGACGATCGAGTCTGTCCATCCGAACAGGGCGCTCAGCAACGCGTCCTGTTGCTCTTGGGTGGTTTCGCCAGCCGCCGTGTCAAAGCGAATCTCGAGAAGGAAGTTTCTCGGATCACCTTCGTCTCGGTCGGCCGGTTTGAAGTGCAGCGTCATTTGACGCTCGGCGTTGTCGAGGAGCGACGCCAACACCTTGTCGCGCGTCTCGATGTGCTTGATGCGCTCGAGGTCGAGCTCCAAGGTCAGTTGATCCGACAGCTCGCCGCCCTCGATGAGCGTTTGGCCGACCAGATTTATGAGCGTCCCGACGCGGGTGTTTGACGACCAGGAGAAATCGTTTACGACGATGTCCGGAAGGCCGAATTTCTCCATGCCGAGGGTGATAGCACGAACGTACTCGCCGTTCTTGTAGGCGTGAATGACGGTGTGATCCTCGACTGACGGAACGCCGTCGTTCCAGGTCTCGATGCGCATTTCGCGCCATGCGTCGCGATGAAAGATCTCACGCGTCGCTTCGTCCCAAATCAGACAGTCGTGTTCGCCGGCAACAGCATGCATGAGCGCCAGCGCATTTGGGAACTCGGCTGCCGTCATTTGCGCCGGATAGGCAAAGTTGACTAGCAGCGCCTGGTCGGCCTTTTGCACGGCCAAGGCCTGCGCGCGACTGAGCCCGCGGCCGAAGTAGCTGATCGACTCCAAGTCCGGCGGCGCGTAAGACCTTTGAGCATCGTCGATCAGACTGAGCGACAGAGTAGGCTGGCTCGGCGGATCGTCCCATTTATCAACGATCGCAAATTGATCGAAACGACGTTCGATCAATTGGCTTGCGGTCGCCAGCGGATCGCCTTCAGAACCCGGCAGCAAGTACAGCGCGTACTGGTAAAAGACGACCCGGTCGCGCGAATCCTCGTGGCTGTCGGCTCGCGCAAGAAGCGAAAGCGCAATGACAGCAACGCCGAATGCCGTCCGCGATAGTGTGTTCAGCATAGATTTTCGCCTGATCAAGTCGCAACGCCATCGCTTGGCGTGCAGCTCGTTCGATTATGCAACGCGCAGCGGTTGCGACCTATACCGCAAAGGGCTTCTCACCAGGTGTTCCGGCTCACCAGTGCATCAGTGCCCGGCAACCCGTGCACCGAACGGCTGACTTCACGCTCTATCTGATTGAGCTCTGGTTTAGTCGTCTTTGAATTCAGTGGTAGCCGATTCTGTCAGCGTTTCGCCATCGGGTCCGGTGATCGTCGCGTCTCTCGTCCACGTACGGGTTTCCGGATCCCACCGGCCGCGGGCACGACGCTGCGACGTACGGCCGTCAGCACCAGTTCGGGTGACGTCACGCTCGTAGCCGTCGTCGGTTCGTTGCGTCTCAACGTCTACCGCGCGCGTTTCACCGTCGCGACCGACAGTTACAGCGTTGCGCTGCCAGGTGCGAGTCTCAGGGTCCCATCGACCCGACGAATCGCGAGTCGCGCTGCGACCGTCCGCATCGGTTACGGTGCTGGTGCGATCGAAACCATTGTCGGTGCGTGAAACTTGCGTGCGGCGAGTGCGCGTGGCGCCGTCGCGTCCCGTTACGCTAACGTCATTGCGCCAGGTCTTGGTCTCCGGATCCCAGCGACCGGTGGTCTCGCGAATCACCTGCTCGCCGTCCGGATTGGTCCAAACCTCGCGAGTGACGACGCCGTCATCGGTGCGGCGCACCTCCTTCGCAACGTTGCGCGTTTGCCCATCAGGCCCAGTGGTCGTTGCATTGCGGCGCCAGGTTTTCGTCTCGGGGTCGTAGTTTCCGCTGCCTTCGCGCTGCCACGTGCGATCGCCGCGCGTTCGAGTACTCGAGTGTTCGTAGCCAGAGTCGGTGCGTCGGGTTTCAGCGTCGACGCTCGCCGTGCCGCCGTTCGGTCCCGTCGTTGTCGCTTTGCGGCGCCAGGTCTCCGATTCACGGTCCCAGCGCCCCTCAGCTTCGCGGTTAACCTCGCGACCGTTGGCGTCGGTCCAGGTGTCTGAGCGTTGATAACCGTTGCCGTCGCGCTCGACACTGCTGCGACGCGTGCGGGTGCGACCGTCGGCCCCCGTGCGGGTAAGTTCGCGCTCGGCGCCCTTACCACGCGCTTTTTGTCGTTCGCTTTGCGCGAGCACGATTGGTGCGGCGGCGGCAGGCTCGTTTGCCGTGGCAGCCTTACTCGTCACAGCAAGCACAAGCAACACGGGACACAATGCGGCGCAAAGCGCCTTGCAGGTATTCAACATAAGCGTATTTCCCCAAAGCTCGATCGAGAAAAGCCCGTCGGGTTGACCGTGCGGGCCGGGAAGCCGTTGACCGTGATTATAGGCAGGCGCGCGCGCGTGCCCCGTGACATCGGTCACGTCGGCCTCATTGCGGGTACAGATCAGTCTACGGCGCCTAGCTGAACGCCCGCAGAACACGGGCGACTCTGGACTCGATGGGCTCGTTTACACCGCGCCGGACGTCTGCTTCGTCGGATTCACCGCGTGAACGGCCGGAATGTCCCACGCCTCGAGGATGTGTTCATCGACGATCCGCCAGACGACAAACGCATCCGTTTCAATAGACTCCTCGTCGATGGTGAGACGGTCGATAACATGTGTTACCACCAGCTCGTCGCCGTACGCAGAGATCGACTGCGGCTGCACCCCAAACGTGCCGTGCGTGATCGCGGTCATTTTTGCAAAAAACTCCATCAGACCAGCGACGCCGTGATACTCGCCTTGAATAGTTGGCAGTTTCGGATTGCAGAAATGCCAGACGAAGTCTTCGGCAAAAAGGTTCGCGCAACCTGACAAATCCTGCAGGTTCAGCTGCTTAAGTAGACGAACGTTGACGTGTTCGCGGCACATAAACCGATGTCAATACCAAGCCTTTTTTGCCGCGCCGGAGAGGCCGATCGCCGCGGTGCTACGGCTATGGCTTATTGGTGCTCACGGCGTTGCTCTTTGCACTGTAGTCCGTCGGCGGCGGACAGACCAGCACCGTTCGTCGCGAGCGTAGGTCTATCCGGGAACCGTTTTTTCGCCCGGCAGTCCTATCGCGGGTGCACGCAGAAAGGTAGGCTGAGCCTTCGCTTCAAAAGGTTTCGCCTCGCTGCACGCGGCGCACATTGCCTACACGCGAGAGTCCCCCATGCACGACGACACTGTCTCTTTTTTGCACCGCTTTGCGACGCTGCTGTTGCTACTGCTAACTCTCCCGCGCGCCTACGCGGACTACGAAGTCGACCCGGACTACGTCGGTCCGTCTTTCCGTGTGCAGACTTCCGTGTTGCCTGTGAACTTCCCGAATCAGCCGGCCGCGGCGCTGGCGTTTGCCGGGCGCAACCGCGACGGTGAGCCGGTGCTCGGCTTGGTCCGTTTCGAGCAAGGTGACATTCGCTATCGGGAGATTGGTTTGCCGGCTAGCGCCGTGGCCATTGACGTTGGGCCGGTGAACGACGACAGCGATGCACTCTTCGTGCTGGCCGGTGGCGTCGTTTATGCGGTGCGCGCCTTTGCCGACGACTTGGCGGAAGTCGCCAACGGCAGCAGCATGTACCGCGGTCGCTCATTGGCGGAACTGAGCAGCGAACTCGATTTTGCGCGCGATGTCGACGGCGACAACGGCGCAGATCTGTTGATCCCCGACTTTGACGTTCTGCACGTAATCCGTGCCGGCGAAAGCCGCAGCATCGAGTTGCCGAGCTACCGACGCGGGTGGGATCAGACCGTTGCGTATATCGCCCCGTCGGTCGTCGCGGCACCGAGTCTCGCCGGCGGCACGCTGTACAACGTACGCGGCAACGAGCTGCTGACGTTCGCCGCCTCGGCGACGACGGCCCGTTCATCCGAACTCGGTCTTGGACTCAGCAACGAGCTCGAGCGGGAGACGTTCTACAACGGATTCGAGGATATTGACCAAAACGATCTGGTGCTGCGCGAAGTTGACAGCATGTCGGATATCAATGGTGACGATTTGCCAGACATTGTGACGCTGGAAACAGTCAGTGAAGGCGTGTTTGACAAAACCACTACCTATCGCGTCCATCACGGCCGCCTCGAGTACGACGCGCTGACTTTCGACAGCGAAGCTGACACCGTGCTATCGAGCCGCGGATTTCAGGTCGGTGCGCGCATTGCGCCGCTCGATGACGATGAGCAGCGCAAGATCATGGTAACGGCGAGCGTTCAGGTCGGTGTTCGGACCATTATCGGCGCCCTGTTTTCCCGAGCCGTAACGATGCGCATCGAAATTTACCCGCCTGGCGATGATGGGACCATCGCGCCCGAGCCGAGCACCACCGTGAAAGCGCGCGTGAAGTTCGACTTCGGCACCGGCCAGGTTGAGTTTCCGACTATTGCATTTGGCGACATTGACGGCGACGGCGTCAATGACCTGATCGTCAAAGAGCGTCGGCGGGCACTCAATTGGCGACGCGGTATGGGCGACGGCAGTTTCGATACGGACTCGATCGACTTGGATGTGACAGGCCCAGCGAACGGTACCAACGTTGTGCTTGCCGACCTGACCGGCGACGATCGCGACGAAGTCGTCGTTTTGTACGGACGGGCGGACGGCGATTCGCTCTCTGGCCAGATTGGCGTGTTCGGCAATTTTCCAGGCGAACGCTGACCGGCGAGTTTCCCGTAAGACAGTCGGTCGCGCCAACTGCTGACCTTTCGTTCATTTTCGAGGTCGTGGTAGTGGGCTACCAGCGCCGCATCGGCGTCGAGGTCTGGCGGCCAGGTTTCGTTCGACCGCGCTAGGGCGGTCAGCGCGCAAGGAGCTCGATTACGTCGCTCGCGTCTTTCTGCTGGAAAACACACACTTCAAAAAAGTTACCGTTGGTTCCGGCTAGCACGTTGAGCATCGCTGCAAACGCCGGATCAGAAACGATGCCGTCCCAATCAAAATTCTGCACTGTCGTTATGCGCTGCACGGTGTCGTCGATATTCGCAAGATCGACATCAACCTCGATGTGTCGGTAAAGCGTTGGCAGGTACGCACTGATCTCGGCACGCAGAAGACGCCAGATCTCGCGATTGGTTTGTGCAAGCTGGTCATACTCGACGAGCGCGTCACGCAACTCGACGCTGCGCACCAAACCCAAATCGCCATTGGAAAGCATTTCAATGAACGTGGTCGATCGGTCCGGCGGTACGTCGCCGGCGGTCATGCCAATAAGCGCACGTTTAAAGCGCTCGTGTTCATCGTCGCCAAGCTTGTTGCTCTCGATCCTGTTTGAGACGAATCGTACGGCCTCAACGGTCTTTCGGTGTAAATCGACGCAACCCTTTAGTTCTTGGCCCAGCAGCTGGAAATCGGCACTCAGGCGTTCGAGATACGCGCGCTCGTTCTCGCGGTCCGTGACGCGCTCGTTCCATTCTTGCGCCTGCAGGCCCAAGAAGACTCCGACGACAACGATCACCAGGTCCCGTGCCAGCACCAGCAAGGATCGGCCTTTTGTAGCGCGGTCTCTCGCGTCAGCGGTCATGGCGTCGTTGCTGCGTCTGTCTCATATCTCGAGCGCTCGTTGTTGCCGGATCCACTCGCTGTCGATGTTGAGTTTCGCGGCGATTTTGTCGTCCGGTCCGACGATGCGCCAGAACGGCGTGACGTCGGCGATGTCTGCGCCTAGCTCCATCGCTTCGATGGCCGCTTCCGCCGAGATTCGCACGAAAATCGCCGTCGAGACCGGGCAGGTTGCGTCGCATTTGTTGCGACGCGCAAGTTCGTTGCGCAGTCGCTGCATCGTACGGGTCTCGCCAAACGGAATCTTGCGGATGTAGGCGTCCATCATCTGCGGCGTGCCGACGAGCATCCGTTGACCGGCCTTGATACCGGCAAAATCTTTGTCCAACACGACCTTTTTGGTCGCCTTGTTCTGCCTGAGTTTCTCGGTCGCTGTTTTGGCCATGCATCACCTCGAGATCACGCTATCACGAAGCTCGTCTATCGCAAATAATCGACCTTTTTTCCTCACCATTTCAGCACTTTACGCGCATTGCCAGGCGCGAACGAGTTGTGCGACGGATCTTGCGATGAGGGCGAAGGGCGGTGGCGCAACGATAGAATCCCCTTTGCGGGCGTCGATCATGGATGTCGTCTCGACCGGGTACGCTTGCGCCCGCCGATTGAGATGATGACGGCACGCGACACTTTGAGATGATGACGGCACGCGACACTGAGAATGGACGGGAGATACCGTGCGATTGACTGTGATGTCGGTTTTTGCGCTTGCCCTGACGGGTTGTGGCAAGGATCTTCCCACCCCGGACTCACCGGCCGACGAGCTGTACGTCGACGCCACATCGTTCTCCAACCCCATCATTGCCGGCTTCGCGCCGGACCCGTCACTGGTGCGTGTTGGCGAGGACTTCTATCTCGTCAATTCCAGTTTTGAGTATTTCCCTGGGTTGCCAATCTACCATTCGCGCGACCTGGTGAACTGGTCGCTAATCGGCTACGCGCTTGCCAATCCCGTAACTGCGTATCTTGACGACGTCGACGCGAGCGGCGGTATCCACGCCGCCACGATTCGCTACCACGATGGGGTGTTTTACGTTGTAACGACCAACATCGTTCACGAGCGGCCCGTGAGTTTCATCGTGACAGCTCGCAACCCGGCGGGGCCGTGGTCGGATCCGGTCGTGGTTGAGGATGCCGAAGGCATCGATCCATCGCTGTTTTTCGACGACGACGGTCGCGTTTGGTATCACGCCAACCGCACGAAGGAAGAGCCGAGCTTCCCCGGTGAGGCGGAGATCTGGCTGCAAGAGCTCGACCGCGACACGCTGCAGCTAATCGGTCCGCGCAGCGTGCTCTGGAGCGGCTGTTGCCAGGGCGTCTGGGCGGAAGGCCCGCATATTTATAAGCGCGACGGAACTTACTATCTGCTGATTTCCGAGGGAGGCACGTCGTACAAACACGCCATCGCTGTTGCGATCGCGGACGACGTGCAGGGTCCTTACCAAAACAATCCGCGCAATCCCATCCTGACGCATCGACATCTCAGCTTGGACTACCCGATCACCGGCGTCGGCCACGCCGACCTCGTCGAGTTAGCGGACGGGCGGTGGTATGCAGTGGCGCTCGGTTGGCGGCTGATGGAACGCCAGCATGGACTGCTGGGACGAGAGACTTTTCTGCTGCCGGTCACCTGGGAAACCGATCGGGAATGGTGGGTTGACCCGAAACGTACATACCCGGTGTTCAGCCCAACGTCTGGGCGTGTCGATCTCGAATATCCGCTGCCGTTCGCCGACCAGCGGCAGCGGGCTACCGCTGGCTTTGTCGATGAGTTCGACGGCGCAACGCTGAAGCTCGAATGGAACATGCGCAGATCACATTCACAGCCGTTTCATGCGCTTGCCGATGGCAAGTTGGTACTCGACCTTCAAGCGCAGGCGATCGCCAATCGTGCGCAGTACAGTTTCCTTGGCGTTCGCCAGCGAGATTTCGCCTTCCACGCGGAAACTGCCATGCAGTTCGAGCCCAAATCGACCGGCGAAGAGGCCGGCTTGATGATCGTTCAAAAAGATGCAGCGGCCTTTGGGCTGACCGTCCGAGGCGGAGATGACTCACACGAAGCGGTTCTGTGGCAGACCCTGTATGGCGAGCGGACCGACATTGCGGTGCAGCCGATAGCGAGTGCGACGACGGTGCTACGGGTCGAAGGAGACGGCACGACCTATCGGTTCTACGCCGGGTCGTCTGATTCCATGGCGCAAATGGGCGGCGATATTGACGCCGCTCCGGTTCTATCGCCCAACGTACTCCGCGGCTTCAATTACACCGGTGTTTACATTGGTGTGTATGGATCATCGAACGGAGCAGTGACGACATCGCAAGCGCGTTTTGAGCGGTTTGTTTACTCGCCCGAACCGCCCAGCAACGGCGATTGGTTCACATGGGGCGAGGACAAATAGCGTAAGAGCTTTGTCACCGGCGGCGATCGCGCGCCCGTAGCGAATTGCGAAATTTGGGCCGCGTTTACCCTAGTGCCAACGCCGATCGCGCTGTGAATCGATTTTGCGCCACAGCGACGAACTGTGGCGCCGTTGTTTCCAGCCGCGGTACGGGTGTTGCGCGAGCAGTCGCTCGTTCTTGAACACGAAAATGAGAATCGCGCCGGCGATAAAGCCGCCGAGGTGCGCCCAAAACGCCACGCCGCCGCCTTCGCTGCCGAGCGACGTTAACCCGCCGAGTACCTGCAGCAGCACCCAATAGCCCAGCATGGCTACGGCCGGGACGGCGATCGTCGTGAAGATCACGCCGAGAAAGATAAACATGTGCACGTGGACGCGCGGATACAGCACGATGTACGCACCCATCACGCCGCCAATCGCGCCTGACGCACCGACCATCGGAATAGCCGATGCCGGATCGGCAACGATCTGTGCGGCGGCCGCGGCCAAACCACAGACGATGTAGAACCCGGCGAACCGCACCGAGCCCATCGCGTCCTCGACGTTATTGCCGAAAATCCACAGGAACCACATGTTGCCGAGGATGTGCATCCAGCCGCCGTGCATAAACATCGACGAGACGACCGTGATCCAGTCGGAGCGGCCGTCGATACGGCAGGGTACCGGTGCCCGGACGTCGATCTGATTGACGGTACCTAGCAAGTCGGCCGGGATGAGGCCCAAGCGGCAAATCGATTCACCGAGCGCCGGATCGGTACCGAAACCCTGTAGCCCGAACCAGGCCAGCGCGTTCATGATGATCAGACCGTAGGTGACGAACGGCGTATAGATCTGCGGGTTGTCGTCGCGGATGGGGAGCATCAGAGCTCGTCAAAATCCATCGCGTCGGCATCCAGCAAATGCGACGGCACGACCTTGGTTAGGCTGCGAAACAAGCTGTCGATGCGCTGCGGATAGCGCTGCTGCCAGTCGGCGAGCATTGCTTTGATCTCGCGCCGCTCGGATTTCTCCTGGCTGCCGCAAAGCCGGCATGGAATGATCGGAAACGTTCGTAACTTGGCGTAGCGTTCAATATCGCGTTCGCTGACATAGCTGAGCGGACGAATCACGACGCAGTCGCCGTCGTCGGAACGCAGCTTTGGCGCCATGGCGGCGATACGGCCGCTGTGGAACATGTTCAGGAACAGAGTTTCCAACAGGTCATCGCGATGATGTCCGAGCGCAATCTTGGTGTAACCGGCTTCGCGTGCGTAGCTGTAAAGGGCACCGCGGCGCAGCCGCGAGCACAGGCCGCACATCGTCTTGCCGTCCGGCACGACGCGTTTGACGACGGAGTACGTGTCTTGATTGAGGACGTGATAATCAACGCCCAAGCGTTCGAGGTAGCGCGGCAAGACGTCGGCTGGAAAGCCGGGTTGCTTCTGGTCGAGGTTAACGGCCGTCAACGTGAATTCGACCGGGGCCGCACGCTGCAGACCGATCAACAGGTCGAGCAGCGTGTACGAGTCCTTGCCGCCAGAGACGCAGACCATGATGCGATCGCCGTCGGCAATCATCGAGAAGTCGTCGATGGCTTTGCCGGTCAGCCGGCGCAGGCGGCTGATCAGGCGCTTTTGATTGACCGCTCGGCCCGACTCCAGCGTCGCAAGCTCGTCGCGCAAGGTTTCGTTTGTGGCACTCACGGGTCGGGAGTGTAGTCGATTTCGACAATCGTCAACGTCGTCGCATCGGGTCGCGTGACCTCATCGTCGACGCTTTTTTTCAATAACGCGCGGGCGAGCGGGGAGTCGATACTGATGCGCCCGGCGCCGGCGTCGGCTTCGTCGGGACCGACGAGGGTGTAACGGTAGGTGTTATCGGCGTCGTCTTGGCAGGTAACGCTCGCGCCGAAGAAGACCGCGTCTCGCGGTGTGGTATTGCGAACAACCGTCAGGTCAGGCAAGCGCTTTTGCAGGTAGCGAATACGCCGATCGATGCCGCCGAGTTCTTTCTTGCGGTAAATGTACTCCGCGTTCTCGGACCGATCGCCTTCGGCCGCGGCAGCCGACAACGCCGCAACGACGTCGCGGCGTCGTACCCAAAGATCGCTGAGTTCTTGCTGAAGGCGCTCAAAGCCGGCGGGCGTTATGTACGCCGAGCCTGGTTGCTGTGGTGCGCGCCAACGACCCATAAAGGGGAGTGACAGCGGGTCGTCGCTGAGGACGACCCGCCGTCCTGGCCGCTACTTGCTCGCCGCTTTGCGCTCTTCGGTCTCTTTGATGACCGCGTCCGCAACGTTCTGCGGGCAAGGCGCGTAGTGCGAGAATTCCATCGAGAACTGGCCGCGACCCGAGGTCATCGTGCGCAGGTCGCCAATGTAGCCGAACATCTCCGAAAGCGGTGCGTCAGCCTTGACGCGCACGCCGGTCGGACCCGATTCCTGCGCCTTGATCATGCCGCGGCGCCGGTTGAGGTCGCCAATCACGTCACCGACGTGGTCTTCCGGGGTGAAGACGTCGACCTTCATGATCGGCTCGAGGAGCTGTGGCGCTGCCTTCGGAATCGACTGGCGATACGCTGCCCTCGCCGCGAGTTCGAACGCGATTGCCGAAGAGTCAACCGCGTGGAACGCGCCGTCTTGCAGCGTGACCTTGACGTCGAGCAGCGGGAAACCAGCCAGCGTGCCGGCCTCCATGCTGTCGCCAAAGGCTTTCTGGATCGCCGGCCAGTATTCGCGCGGCACGTTACCGCCGGTGACCGTCGACTCGAACTGATAGCCGCTGCCGGTTTCGCCTGGCTCGATCAGATAATCGATTTTGCCGAACTGGCCCGAACCACCCGACTGTTTCTTGTGGGTATAGCTGTCCGTCACCGGCTGAGTAATGGTCTCGCGGTAGGCCACCTGCGGCTTACCCATAGAAACCTCAACGCCGTGCGTACGCTTCAAAATGTCGACCTTGATGTCGAGGTGCAGCTCGCCCATGCCCTTGATGATGGTCTCGCCCGATTCTTCGTCCGTCTCGACGCGGAACGACGGGTCTTCCTGCATCATCTTGTTGAGTGCAACGCCCATTTTTTCCATGCCGGCCTTATCTTTCGGCGCAATGGCAATCGAGATCACCGGGTCCGGGAACACCATCGGCTCCAGCGTCGCCGGATTGTTCGGATCCGCCAGCGTGTGGCCGGTTTGGGTGTTCTTCATCCCAAGCAGGGCAACGATGTCGCCGGCCTGTGCGTCGTCGCGCTCTTCGCGTGAGTCGGCGTGCATTTCGACGATACGCCCAATGCGCTCGGTTTTGCCCGTGTACGTGTTAAGTACGCTCATGCCCTTCTGCAGCGTGCCGGAGTAAATGCGCGTGAAAGTCAGCGCACCGTAGCGGTCGTCCATAATCTTGAACGCCAGCGCACGCAGCGGCCCGGTCGGATCGACGATTGCTTTTTCGCCCGTCTCATTGCCTTCGAGGTCAATCTCCGGCTGCGGATCGACTTCCGTCGGGTTCGGCAGGTAGTCGACAACCGCGTCGAGGACCAGCTGTACACCTTTGTTCTTAAACGCCGAACCGCAGTAGGTCGGAAAGAACGCCAGATCGCGCGTGCCTTTGCGGATGCAGCGTTTCAGGTCGTCGATCGATGGCTCATCGCCTTCGAGATACGCTTCCATGAGATCGTCGTCCTGCTCGACAGCCGTTTCGATCAGCTTCTCGCGATACTCTTCGACCTTGTCGACCATGTCGGCCGGCACGTCCTGAATCTCGTACTTGGTCGGATCGCCAGAATCGTCCCAAACCCACGCCTTGCGGGTCAGAAGGTCGATCACACCAACGAAGTTCTCTTCCGTACCGATCGGCAACACCATGACGAGCGGGTTGGCCGCCAGCACGTCTTCTACTTGCGCGACGACGCGATAGAAGTCCGCTCCCAGACGGTCGAGCTTGTTGACGAAGATCAAACGCGCAACTTCGGACTCATTGGCGTAACGCCAGTTTGTCTCCGACTGCGGTTCAACGCCGCCAGAGCCACAGAACACGCCGACGCCGCCGTCGAGCACTTTCAGCGAACGGTAAACCTCGATCGTGAAGTCAACGTGGCCCGGGGTATCGATGATGTTCAGGCGATGGTCGTTCCAGTAGCACGTCGTCGCAGCCGATTGGATCGTGATGCCTCGTTCCTGCTCCTGATCCATGAAGTCGGTCGTCGCCGCGCCATCGTGCACCTCACCGATCTTGTGGATCTTGCCGGTCAGTTTCAGGATCCGCTCGGTCGTGGTGGTCTTGCCGGCGTCAACGTGGGCAAAGATGCCGATGTTTCGATATTTGCTGAGGTCAGTCATGGCTTTGCTTCGACTTATGTTCAGGACACCATCTGTGTCCGGTAAATACCAACGGCCCCGATCACCCAAGGAAACGCCGATTCCGCTCTGACGCCATTGCGCAAGAGCGGTTCCGAAATTCCCTCAGTCGGGGCCGCACAGAGTTCGTCGTACATCCGGTCCGCGTACCGACGGTTCGCGGCGCATGAGGCGGCCGCGCGCCGATCCGGTCGTGGATGCGGGCGCGAATAATACCAGCCGAAACGGGCGTTTTTCACCCGTCGGACGTGGATTGGGGCGCCGGCCGCCTATATCAAGGCGGCCGGGCCCTCAAAAAGCGGGCTCAGGCCCTATTCGGGCTTGCGGAACAGCAGCGTCATCCGGTCGGATTCGCCGATGGCGTCGAGCGCGGCGCGCCCTTCGGTATCTTCTTCCTTGGTGCCGAAATAGGTCGGCGGCAGACGCCAAACCATATCTTCTGCGCCCGGCTGATCGCTCGGATTGGCGTTGACTTGGCTCATGCCGACAAACTCGAAACCGCCGTTCGTAATCGTGTCAATGACGAACTGTTGACGCAAATAGCCCTGGCCGCCGCCAACGGCTTCGTCAGGCATTGCGTCCGAGGCACGATGCTGGACCACGCCGAGCGTGCCGCCGGGCTTCAGAATGCGAAGGCTGTCTGCGATAGCCGTCGTCAAAAACTGCCCCTGGTCCTCGAAGCGCGCCATGTTGTGTAACGCACGGATCATCAGAACGGCGTCGACCTCGCCGTCGAGTTCGGCAGGCAGGCCGCCGAAGATGTAGCCGCTGACTTTGGCTGAGTTTTCGCCGCCCCAGCCGCGGGCCTCTTCCGGCCAATCGGTCGCCCAGGTTTTCTGTTCCTCGAGATCTTCTTCTGACAGGAAGCCAAACAACTCCCAAATGGCGTATTCGTAGTTGACGCCGATTAACTCGCCATCGCTCCCGAGGTAGGACATCAGAATTTTCGAATACCAGCCGCCACCGGGCAGTGCCTCGACGACGCGCATGCCTGGCTTGATCCCGAAAAATTCGAGCGTCTCGGCCGGGTGACGTGCCCCGTAGCGTGCTTTTGCAGCGTCGTCTTGCGCGTCGAGTACGGCAGCTAGAGACGGTGCGTCGGGCGCGGGTGCGGCCGCAGGTTGTGCATCGGCGGCCGGCGTTGCGGGTGTCGCGGGTGTCGCAGGTGTCGATGCGTCGTCGTCGCCGCAGCCGACGAGGGTACCGGCTGCGATCAGCATGACGGCGCTCAGAGTGAGGTGTCGCATGGTCGTGACTCCTTATTTAGGGTCGCTATCCGTTCGATAGTCGGGCTTCGAGCCGGCAACGCTACCACAGCTGGCCGCCGCTTCGGCAGATACGCTGCGACGAGCCGTGTCCGGGTTGCCACGCGCCGAGAACGGCCGTGTATACTGCGCTGGCGACGCTCGTCGTGGGCGCGCGGCACAAATCAAAGAACAACAGGGGAGCGACACCATGAGCCTGGTCGATTTCAGCCACCTACTCAAAATCTTCGGCGGCCACACGGCTACGCCGGAAGAGAAGGAGACGCTGTTTAAAGAGTCGCTGTTGCTGACCCTGTCGCGGGCTACCAGCGCCGACACCAATATCGATCCGGCGGAGGTGGACACCGTCAAAGCAGTCATCGAGCGGATTACCGGCGATTCGGTCGACCCTGCCGATATTCGAGTCGCCGCTGCGTCGGCACTGTATGAGTCCGCGCCGCTGAACGACTACCTGAAAAAGGCCGGTCGCTCACTCGAAATCGAGCAACGCGTTGCGATCGTTACCGCGCTTGCCGACATCATCCGCAGCGATTCGGATATTCGCGGCGCCGAAGTCGACTTCTTCAATTCAGTCTACGACGCGCTGAACGTCACGCCGGCCCAACTCGCCGGCTTGATGCCAAACAAACCCTAAGCGCTTACCGACCTCGCTTCGATTTACCGCCGTCATTGCGCGGCGGCAGTCCGGTGTGCTGCGTGAGCAGTCGATTCTTTTTCAGCCGTCGTTGGTGAGCATCGGGCGAATTGCGTCGCCGCGCTGATCGATAGCCACCAGTGCCATCGGTAGCCGGCACCAAGTGGTGATCCGCCGGACCTATTAGATTGGCGCGGCCCGACTCGCGCAGCGCTTTGCGCAGCACGGGCCAATTGGCCGGGTCGTGATAACGCAGCAGCGCCTTGTGCAGCCGACGCTGGCGCATACCACGAACGACGGAAATCTTTTCGCTCGCGTAGCGAACCCGGCGCAACGGATTGCGACCTGAGTGGTACATCGCAGTCGCCGTCGCCATTGGCGACGGGTAAAACGCCTGTACCTGATCGGCGCGGAAGCCGTTGCGCTTGAGCCAAAGCGCGAGGTTGATCATGTCGTCGTCGGTGGTGCCGGGATGCGCGGCGATGAAGTACGGAATGAGGTATTGCTCTTTGCCGGCTTCCCGTGAGAACCGTTCGAACATCTCTTTGAAGCGGTCGTACGTGCCGATACCCGGCTTCATCATTTTATCGAGCGGGCCGCGTTCGGTGTGCTCTGGGGCGATCTTCAAGTAGCCACCGACGTGGTGCGTCACGAGCTCGCGCACGTATTCCGGGTCTTCGACGGCAAGGTCGTAGCGAAGCCCTGAGGCGATCAACACTTTTTTCACACCCGGCAATTCGCGCGCCTTGCGATATAGCTGGGTCAGCGCCGAATGATCGGTGTTGAGATTCGGACAGATACCCGGGAAGACGCAGCTCGGCCGGCGGCAGGCCGCTTCGATCTCCGGGCTCTTGCACGCAATGCGATACATATTGGCGGTCGGCCCGCCGAGGTCGGAGATAACGCCCGTAAAGCCCGGCACACGATCGCGAATGTCCTCGACTTCGGCAAGGATCGACGCTTCCGAACGGTTCTGAATGATCCGCCCCTCGTGTTCGGTAATCGAACAGAACGTGCAGCCGCCAAAGCAGCCGCGCATGATGTTCACCGAGAACCGAATCATCTCGTACGCCGGAATTTTGGCGGCGCCGTATGACGGATGCGGGACGCGCGCGAACGGCATACCGAAGACATAGTCCATCTCTTCGGTCGTCAGCGGTTCGGCCGGCGGGTTCAACCATACATCGCGATCGCCGTGCGCTTGCACGAGTGCGCGCGCGTTGCCGGGGTTGGTTTCCAAATGCAAGACGCGGCTCGCGTGGGCGTACAGCGCCGAATCGGCGCGAACTTTCTCGAACGACGGCAGCCGAATGACGGTGCGTCCACGGTTGCGCCGCGCGTTCGGCACGAACCGAATCGGCGCCGCGCCGTCATCCGCAGATTTCGCGTCGTTGCACTGCGCCTCGTCAGACGTATTGATGTACGGATTGACGGGCTCGGCGACCGGACCCGGGCGATCGATGCGGGTCGAGTCGATGCACCACCAGTCGTCCGGTGTGTCGTCTCGAACAAACGCGGTGCCGCGCACGTCGGTGATGGCGTCGGCTGCGTCGCCGCGCGCGAGTCGATGCGCGATCTCAACCAGTGCTCGCTCGGCGTTGCCATAAAGCAGCAGGTCAGCGCCGGCGTCGAGCAGAATCGAGCGGCGGACTTTGTCCTGCCAGTAGTCGTAATGCGAGATGCGCCGGAGCGATGCCTCGATCCCGCCAAGCACGATCGGCACATGGCGAAACGCTTCGCGGCAGCGTTGTGCATAAACGATCGCCGCGCGATCAGGGCGGCTACCTGCCAATCCGCCGGCCGTATAGGCGTCATCGCTACGCGGCTTTCTATCGGCGGTGTAGCGATTGATCATCGAATCCATGTTGCCGGCAGTCACGCCGAAAAATAGCTCCGGCTGACCGAGTGCCAGGAACGCGTCTTTGCTGCGCCAATCCGGCTGCGCGATGATGCCGACACGAAAGCCGTGCGCTTCGAGCAGACGGCCGATGATCGCCATGCCGAACGACGGATGGTCGACGTAGGCATCGCCAGTGACGATGACAATGTCGCAGCGATCCCAGCCACGGGCTTCCATTTCCGCGCGTGTGGTCGGCAGAAATTCAGCGGTGCCGTAGCATTCGGCCCAGTGCGGCTTGTAGTCGTACAGCGGAGTCGTGGCGGGCGCTGGCATGGCATCGTCCGTCGCGGCGAGAGCGACAAGTGTAGCAGGCAGGCAGGACACTCAATGAGCGACGGCAGCACGTGTCTCGAAATCTATCGTCACGACGAACGCCCGGAGCGGGCGATTCGCCGGGTGTCGCGGCCGTCACGGGCGCCTGGTCCGGGCGAAGCGCTGGTCGAAAACCACTACGCCGGCGTCAATGCCGTCTACGACATGGGCTTGATTCGCGGCACGATCACCCGGCCCGACGCGACGCTGCCGACGTGTTTTGGTTTCGAATCGGTCGGTCGCGTGCTGGCGGTCGGGCCGGACGTCACTGGGCTCGCGGTCGGCCAGGCAGTCGCGTCCGTCGGCTTCGGCCGAGCGTACCGTGAGCGGTTCACGGCGCCGGCCGCAAGCTTGGTGCCGGTTACGGCGGCGTCGCCGGAAGCGCTGACGATTGTGCCAACGGGCGCGTCGGCCTACCTTGCCGTCACGCAGACGGGCGAGTTGCGCGACGGCGATCGTGTGCTGGTAACGGCAGCCGCTGGCGGCTTTGGTCACGTCGCCGTGCAAATTGCCCGCGAGCGCGCTGACACCGTCGTAGCTGTGGTCGGCTCTGACGCCAAGGCCGAGCGTGTGCGCTCACTCGGCGTCGACGGGGTCATTAATCGCCACTCCGAGGAACTCGACAATGCGCTCCGGCATTGGTTTCCGGACGGCATCGATCTCGTCATCGACACGTCGGGCGGTGCGGTGTTCGATGCGGCCGTTCGACATCTCGCGCCGCACGGTCGGTTGGTCAGCGCTGGCTTCACCGCGGACGCCAGTGCGCCGGAAGCGGTTACTCGACCGCGCATCTATCACGAGCTGTATTGGAAGGCGGCGTCGATTCGGGCGTTTATGAATCCGCTGTTCGCCGCGGAGCAGCCCACAGCACGAGATGCGCTGTTCGACCGGCTCGCCGCAGGACAGCTCGAAATTTGGACACATCAACCGGTGTTCAGCGGGCTCGATGCTGTGCCCGAAGCGATCGAGTGCTTGCTCGCTGGCACGAACACCGGCAAGGTCATCGTGCAACTCACCGAATAGCGGAGCGCTAGGTTGTGGCGATTAATCGAGCGTTATTCACCGCAGCTTCATTTGAGTTCGGCTTGTCACGGTTTTCGAAGCAAGTGGCGGCCGTATCAAAAGCGCTAGCATGCGTCTGTACCGCGGCACTCGTCTTTACGACATCAGCCAATTCGCAGAACAACTCGTTAACGAAGGAGCAGCTCGATTCTCCCATCCAGCATGCGGATCGCTCCGAGATAGATTCAAGTGCCCTCAATTGCTGGCTGGCAGATCGAAAAACCGCTCGCGCCGCAGTTGTCTTGCCCGATCTGCTGTCTCTGCTCAGCTTGCTCGAGCGAGCTGAGAAAGAGCACGATGTCGGGTTTCAAATGCACCTACCTGACGGGCGCGAGGTTGTCGTCGATGTTCGTTCCGTTATCGATATGGGCCCACGGATGCGAATCCCACAACGCGGCTACGGTTGGAAGATACTGATGGGTGCGATTCGTGGGTACCCGCATAGCTACGTACACCTTGGTGTTCTCGACAGCGGCGTCGTTTGGGGAGATGTATTTGGGATCGAGCTTGGTCGGTTCGCGATCACCCAGTGGCAAAACACTAAGTACTACATATTCTGGCAGCGGGCCCGGCTCAACCAAATGGGGGACACGCAGCTGCCTGCGTGTCCCCGTTGATCCCAAAAAAAACGTGACAGGACTTTCGTCTATTCAGCGCGTGCTGACGCATCAGCGACCGGAACGGCGACCGGGCTCGTGGCCGCGACCGCCGCGCCTGACGTGACGTCAAAGCGATCAAGCGTCATCACTTTGGTCCATGCGGCGACGAAATCGGCGATGAATTTCTCGTCGCCATCGTTTGCTGCATAGACCTCTGCGACACCGCGCAGCTCGGCGTGCGAGCCGAACACGAGATCGACCGGCGTCGCGGTGAATTTCACATCACCGCTGGCGCGATCGCGACCTTCGTAAATGCCTTCCGCGTCGGCGGACTTCGTCCACGCCATCGACATATCCAGCAGATTGACGAAGTAGTCGTTGCTGAGCGTGCCGGGGCGATCGGTGAAGATGCCGTGCTGGCTGCCGCCAGCGTTCGCGTCGAGCGCGCGCAGGCCGCCGATCAATGCCGTCATTTCCGGCGCGTCAAGGGTCAGCAGGCTTGCTTTGTCGACCAGCATTTCGGCCGGTGAACGATACGCCGCATCGCTGTAGTAGTTGCGAAACGCGTCTGCCGTCGGTTCGAGCACTGCGAACGACTCAACGTCGGTTTGTTCCTGCGTGGCGTCGGTCCGGCCCGGTGTAAACGGCACCGTCACGTCGTAGCCCGCATTGCTGGCCGCGCGTTCGATCGCCGCGGCACCGCCCAGGACGATCAGATCGGCCATCGACACTTCCGTGTCGTCGCGCTGCGAGCGATTGAAGCTGCGCTGGACGCGCTCGAGACTCGTCAGCACCTTCTGCAGCTCACGCGGGTCATTAACCGGCCACTGGTTTTGTGGCTCGAGCCGAATGCGTGCGCCGTTCGCGCCACCGCGCATGTCGGTGCCACGGAACGACGACGCCGATGCCCACGCGGTGCGAACGAGTTCCGGAATCGACAGACCGGTCTCGAGGATGTCGGCCTTGAGATCGGCGATGTCGTTGGCATCGATCAGTCGATGATCGACCGCCGGAACCGGGTCCTGCCACAGCAACGCTTCTTGCGGGATCTCGCTGCCGACGTAGCGGGCACGCGGGCCCATGTCGCGATGGGTCAGCTTGAACCACGCTTTGGCGAACGCCAGGCGAAACTCTTCCGGGTTCTCGCGAAAACGCATCGAGATTTCACGATACGACGGGTCTTCCTTCAGTGCGAGGTCCGTCGTGAACATGATTGGCGCGTGACGCTTGGACTTGTCGTGCGCGTCCGGGACGAGGTTCGCGGCCGCGCCATCTTTCGGAATCCACTGCGTGGCGCCGGCCGGGCTCTTGGTCTTGACCCATTCGAACGCGTATAGGTTGTCGAGGTACTGGTTGGTCCAGGCAATCGGGTTGGCCGACCACGCGCCTTCGAGGCCGCTCGTGATCGTGTCGACTCCTTTGCCGCTGCCGCACTTGTTGGTCCAGCCAAAGCCTTGCTCTTCGGTGTCGGCACCGGCCGGCTCGACACCGACACAGCCTTCTGGACTGCGCGCGCCGTGCGCCTTACCGAACGTGTGACCACCGGCGATCAGCGCGACGGTTTCTTCGTCGTTCATCGCCATCCGGCCGAAGGTCTCGCGAATGTCTTGCGCCGCGAGCAACGGATCAGGATTGCCGTTCGGGCCTTCCGGGTTGACGTAGATCAGGCCCATTTGCACGGCAGCCAACGGCTTCGCGAGTTTGCGATCGCCGCTATAGCGTTCGTCCGCCAGAAACTCGTTTTCAGGGCCCCAGTAAACGAGATCGGCTTCCCAATCGTCTTCGCGACCGCCGGCAAAACCGTACGTCTCAAAGCCCATCGACTCCAGCGCAACATTGCCGGTCAACACCATCAAGTCGGCCCACGACAGGTTGCGGCCATACTTGGCTTTGACGGGCCACAGCAAACGGCGGGCCTTGTCGAGGTTGGCATTGTCCGGCCAGCTGTTGAGCGGCTCAAAACGCAGCTGCCCGCCGGCTGCGCCACCGCGACCGTCGAGCGTGCGATAGGTACCGGCGCTGTGCCAGGCCATGCGAATAAAGAACGGGCCGTAGTGGCCATAGTCCGCGGGCCACCAATCCTGCGAGTCGGTCATTACCGCGGCGACGTCGGCTTTGACATCGTCGAGGTTCAACGTTGCAAATGCTTGCGCGTAATTGAAGTCGGCACCGTATGGATTGCCGGCTGCGTCGTTGTTACGCAGTTGACTCAAGTCGATGTTCTCCGGCCACCAAAACTGATTTGATTTTGGCGTGCCCTGCGCGTTCGCAGCGAACGGCGCCAGTGCAATGGCCAGAACAGCGATCCAAGCTTTCGCCTGTCTGTGCATAGAATTTCCACCCCCTGGGGTATTGGTTGGTCGCACATCAAAAAAGACGCGGCGTCGCCAGTCGTGAATGTGCGCAAAGCCCGGTTGTGTCGATGAGGCGGGCGTTGGCGACGAAGCGTATCCGCGAACGCAGTATCGTCCTCGCCTGCAGCCAACGGAAATCAGTTTTTTTAGTCGCGACGATAGATTTCCTGAATGTCGTTGCAATTGGGCTTTGCCGCAGCGCAAAAAAAAACGCGTCGGCCAAATGGACGACGCGTTTAGAAGGGCGGTTGCAGGAGGGGGATCAAAACAACCGCATGCGAACGAAACGGTGGAGGAGGTGGTGCCTCGGTGTGTTTCGACTACTGCACTGCAGCACTGGCAAGGTCGCTGGACGGCAAACCGGCATCGGCAAACACCGCGTTCAGTTGCCCGTGCCAGGCGGCCAGCAAGCCTTCGACCGCATCCCAGCCAGCGACTCCGGCATCGGCGCGCGAGTCCGCAATGCGGAGCAGCGTGTCGCCATTGCCGCTCAGCACTTCGCCAACTAGCGTCATTTGACCCGGCACTAGCTCGAAGCGGAAGCGATCGTTCATCGCCGGCTCGAAGTGTGTGGCCGGGTGCAGCAGCAAATCGACGATCTGCAGACGAACGACCAGGGTCGTGTCGGCGTTGGCGGTCGCAGCGTCAGCCGCCGCGAGGCCGGCCGATTCCAGCAGGCCGCTTACGCGGCGAGTCAGCGAGTCGCGAACCTCTGTCACCAAATCCGACTGCGTTGTCGTTGGGTCGGCCAGATGCCAAAAACCTACCGGTTCGAGCCGAAAATGTGTGAAGTCCCGCGCTTCGGCGCCAATCGCTAGGTACGCTTGATCGATGCCCGGCGCGTCCAATTCGACCCATGCATCGCTCGAAGCGGCACGGGCCGTCGTCGCAACAAAGGCGAAGAGCAGCACGGCCAACACCGAAAGGGTGAATTCGCGCAGGCCGTTGCGGGACGAGCTTTTGTGTTTTCCGAACATGATCCGATTCCTGTTTGCGTGGCGCTGGCGGCGCCAATGCCGTGTCTCTGATGCTGGTAACGCGTTTGCAGGCGTATCGTTGACGGCAAATGTGCAAACTTTGTGGACTGTGACCTGGATCACAGTGCAGTTTCAGCCGCTAGAGCCCGCGCGGTGCCGAGCCCCGACGCAGGCTCGCGTGCTCACGCCAGTGTGCGCGCAGGTCGGATAGGGTTTTGATCGCGACGAGCAGCACCAGGCCGAGCAGGGGCTCATCGAAGCGCGCGATGAGCGCGGCACCGCCGATCAGCGCGACCTGGGTCATCATGATGCGCTGATACGGCAGCCGCATCGCCTCACGCACGCCGATGCGCTGGTACTCGCGCTGGCCGATGAAATTGGCGGCGAGCGACCACAGGTGCGACGTCGCCAACGCCGCGAGACTGAGCAACGCGCCAGTCGAGCCGAGCGTTGCCGTCAACAGCTGCAACGCACCGACAACATCTGGGCCTTGCTGACCGGGCCCAAACAGGCTAGCCAAAAGCACCGCGTGAGCGGTGCAAAAGCCACCAAAGTGGGCGACGAAGAACAGCGGCGTAGACAGGCGTCGTTCGACTTTCAGCAGTCGAACGATCCCAAGTGCGCCGATGACGACGTTCTCGGCCCAAAAAAGCGCCAGCAGCTGAAACACATCCCAGTCAGCGAGGAAAACGCCCAGAAGCGGGAGCAGATTGACGGCAACCAGGACCGCCGCACTGAACACGGTTGGTTGGGTAACTGCGTCGTCGGTGGTGGCGCCGGCGGTCGGCGGCGGATCACTGGCCATGCTGGCGACGCTCGCTGCGTCGCTCGTCGTCCTGCGCGAGGGTCATGCCGAGAATCCGGTCCAAGCGTTTGGCGAGCGCCGCAAGCTCTTCGAACCACGCGGCGCGCTCGGTGCTGCGGCTGCCGCCGAGGAGGTCACGATAGTCAGCGAGTCGAAACGCGGTCTCAAACAGGGTTTTCGACACGGACTCGGCCGAGAACACGCGTCCGGTCAGGCGCAGCTGCCGGCCAAAGCGCAGGCAGTCCGTTGCAAGGCTCGCGCGATCGGTCACGGCTCGGTCGCCTTCGAGGCTCAAGTGTTCGGCGACGATGCGATAAGCGTCGACAAACGTTCGCAGCACCGCATGCGCGAGCAGCGGTGCCGTCTTGCTCATCTGCGTGGTGACGGCGCCTGAGTCGATCGCGAGCTGCTGCTCCCAGCCAGGAAAGCGTTCCTCGGCAGTGCGCCTGATCGCGTCTTCGTATTCGCCGCGCCGCGGAAAGTAGAACTCGAATTTGAACATTTCGCGAAGCGCGTTGGCCTCGCCGAAAAAGCGTTCGGTCGGTTTGTGTTCGCCGTCGGCGCCGAGCAGGCTCAGCTCAACGATCGCGTCGAGCACAAAATGATGGATCGCGGTGTTGCGGTAATACGCGGCTTTGAGATGCTGGTCTTCGGTGATCGCGTACAAAGGCTCCATGCCGTCGCGATGCTCCGTGATGATGCCGGTGCCTTCGAGTTGGCGCAGCGTTCGCTCAATCTCATCGGACGACTTTAGATTTTCAGCGCCGACGAGCTCAATCTTACGTCGCCGCAACAGCGCGGCACCGATGCGCATTAAGCCATGGACGTCGCGCAGCGATAGCGCACGGGTGCCGCCCGCCAGCAAAATGAGCGTCACGACCGCTGACGTCGTAATCGGCGTCGCCGCATTCATGTTGACCGCAACCTGAAACGCCAGCGACTGCACGAGTTCCTGCTTGCGATCCAGCGACAGGCCGTCGTCCAGTTCGGCGCTCGACGCCAATTCGCCGAACTCGAGACCGTCACCGAAGCGCACAAATATTCGCCCGTGTGGCGTGCCGCGGCGAAAGAAGCGCACCATCCATGCGATGCCTTCTGGTTTCTTGCTGTGGCCCTGCTGTTCGCGGGCGTAGTCCTCAACCTCGGTGATCTGGTCGTACGCAACGCTGACCGGTACGAAGACGGTGTTGTAAAGCCTCGTGCGCAGAATCGAATCAACCACGTAGTTGAACAAGCCGAAACGCGGCGGCAACAGCTTGCCGGTGCGCGAACGCGTGCCTTCCAGCGCCCACAGCAGTGAAAAGCGTTTCTCGATGAGGTAGTCGATGTAGCGGCGAAAGGTCGCCTTGTAGACCGCGTTGTCTTGGAACGAGCGCCTCAAGAAAATGATGCCCGCACGTCTCGCTAGTGCGCCAAACCCGGGCGTCTTCAGGTTGATGCCACCAAAGGTCAGCGGCAGCGGCAAATCCGCGTCATACAGCACCAACGATAGGGCGGCCGTATCGAGCATCGATTTGTGGCTGATCAAAAAGACCACCGGCTGGCGCGCCAGCCGATCGGCAACCCCGGCAACTTCCTCCGCAACGACATCGATGTCCGGGTCGTGATTGGCTGCGGCGATCTGACGATACAGCGCAGTGACGAAGTCGACCGTTATGGGTGACTGCAGCGCGCCCATCTCGTGTAGGTAGCCTGTTGCGTTGCGTCGCAGCTCCGCCACGTCCGCATCGCGCTGCTGCGCTATGTCGGCGAGCTGGCGTTGAAAGCTCGTGTTGCCGAGGATGTCGCCGGTGAGCAGTTTGGCGATTTTGTAACGCGCACCGCGGGCTAATCGCTCGGAGCGTTCCAGCGCCACAACCGCTTGCCGGACGATGAAGTCGGCCAACGGCACCAAGCTCGTTTCCGCATGCCGTTCAGCGTGTTCGCGCTTTAAGTCGCCGAGCAGCGCACCGTCGCCAAGCAGTCGTCGCACGCGTTCCGGATGGCGCTGAGCGATGCTGCGGCGGCGCCAAGATGTCGGTTGTATCGCCAGCGAGCCGAAGATGGCGCCCATCATGCCGCGTTCGCGCTGTCGGCGGGCCGGTAACCACGCAATGCGTAACGGCTGCAGCCAGACGGAGTCCGTATCGCGTACACCGGCGAGAAACCCGGCGACCGCTGCGGCATTCGCCGCGCACAATGTATGTGCCGGTGCGTCGGTTGGGGCGGATTCCTCGACCCAGCGACGGAGCAAATCACGGTCGAGGTCGGCATCTGTATCCAGCAGGAACAGGATATCGGCGCCCGCCGGCGCGCCAATCCATGGCGAGCGCGTCTCGCTGCTCATTCTTCGGTCAAATCCGCCGGCGCTACCAGAATGGAAAACCCGTCAAAACGATATTCGTTCAGTCCGTCCGGAGTTGCGTCCGGACGTGCGCCACGACGGATAGCGCGAAACGCTTCGGCGACCCGCAACAGCACCGCGGGGTCGGCAACCGGTTCATTGTGGCCTGGCAAGATCAGCTCAACGTCGCGCGCGAGTTCGGCCAGCCGTTCGGCGCTGCGTTGGTAGGCGTCGAGATCGCCGCCGTCGAGATGCGTGTACAGCGGCGCCGGGTAAAACGTGTCGCCCGTAAACAAGAGGCCGTTGGCGCGATCGAGCAAGCACAAGGAATCGTCCGTGTGGCCGGGCGTCAGAAGGACCTCGAGTTCGACGCCGCCAAGATCGATGCGCTCGCCGTCGGTGAGAGTCGCCGGCGCGGCATACGACAGGATTCGATAGGCATCGACCGACATGCCGTCCGGCAAGGGTCTTGCCAGCCAGTCGCCGCGCAGGTAGTCGCGCACGGTGGCGTTGTCGGCGCCGGCCGATCGTGCCCGGGAAAACGTCGTCGCGCGGCCGCGGATGTCGGCGAACGCATGATTGCCACCAATGTGGTCGTAGTGGGCGTGGGAGTTGACGACGGTGATCGGCCGGTTGGTGATCGCTGCGGCCAGCGTTGCGATATCGCCAATGCCAAGACCGGTGTCGAGCAACACGGCGCGTTCGTCGCCGACAATGAGGTACGAGATGACCTCTTCGAATTGGCCAGGCTCGTACAGCGCGAAAACGTGCGGGCGAACGCGATACACCTCGAACCACTCGCCGGTGTCCGGCAAGGCGACGAACGCCTGCCAGCCAGCGCGCGGCTGAGCATCCCACCAGGCCGCTGTCTCGCTGCCGCGTTCGGCGATATCGCGATCTTGAGTTGGCGCCGTTGGTGACGCGCAGCCAGCAAACACCAGAGCGGCACCGCATAGGCCCGACGCTGCAAGTCGCGCAATACGCCGAAAATCTGCCAGCCACGACTGAATCACAGTGGCAGTGTAGCCTATGGTTTAGGGTCACAGCATCTCGTTCATGGAGAAGTCTCATGCGTTGGGTCGTATTAATGCTGATCGGTATCGCGGCCGGTTGCGCTTCGCCCGGTCAGACGGCCGCCGAGCAGCGCCTCGCGACGACGGATATGCGTAGTCAGGTACTCGCGGATCTGTATGTCGAGAAGGCGAGTGCGCGCGATGAAATCGCCGCGGCGCCGGGCTATGCAGTTTTCTCCAATGCCAACGTAAACGTCATTCTGGCCAGCGTCGGCGGTGGTTATGGCGTCGTGCGGGACAACGCGAACGGCGTCGATACCTACATGCGCATGGGCGAAGTCGGTCTTGGTTTAGGGGCAGGTATCAAGGACTACCGCGTCGTCTTCGTTTTTCACGACCGCGAGACGATGGTCGATTTCGTCGAGAACGGCTGGTCTTTCGGTGCCCAAGCCGACGCCGCGGCGAAAGCAAGCGATAAAGGCAAAGCCGTCGGCGCGGAGGCCATCGCCGACGATGTCACCGTTTATCAGCTAACCGAGAGCGGTCTCGCGCTGCAGGCGACCCTGAAAGGTACCCGTTACTGGCGCGACAGTAAGCTAAACTGAGGTCTCCGCTGCCGGGCGCAGCACGGAGGAGCTTCGTGATGGCGGAGATGACCACGTCACGGCGTGTGCTTTGGACGCTGTTCGCGATATCCAGCGTCGCATTGGCATGGAGTGACATCGCCGACAAAGCGGCCGAGGCCTACGGCGGTGATGCCTTTCAGCGCGCCCTCGTCACCTTTGCAGTTGCCCGCGCGCTCAATGGAGTAATCTCGGTTGCGCAGGGCACCGAGGTCGCCGTCGAGCCGGGCGGCGTGGGCGTTAACTTCGGCGTCGGTCAGATTCTCGATCCGGTCAACGATCTGGTGGAACGGTTCAGCGGCGTCATGCTGATCGCCGCGTCATCGCTTGGGTTGCAGAATTTTCTGCTGCCCATATTTCGCTCGGATTTCGCCAACATTGGCTTCGGTCTCGCTGGCTTGGCGCTGTTGATCGCCATCTGGTGGCCTCGGCAGTCGCATGCACTCGGGCTGCATTGGCTCACCCGGCTGTTCCTGGTGTTTACCTTTCTGCGTTTCGTCGTGCCGGTTTTGATCGTCGGCTCCAATATCGTGTTCGATGCGTTTCTCGCCCAGGAGCAAGAGGCTGCAGTTGCGGCGCTAAAAGCAACCAGCGAAGAGATCGAGGCGATGAACGATCAGGATGACGCCGCGGAGGAGCCGCAAGATACGACGCTGCTCGGTCGGATCGGGGCGGCGTTCGACGAAACCTTCGCTACGGTCAATGTGGCCGATCGCATGCAGCGTTTTCGCGACGCGCTGTCAAACGCGAGCGAGCACATCATCAACTTGATTGTGATTTTCGTGCTGCAGACGGTCGTGTTCCCGCTGGTGTTTGTCTGGCTGTTGGCGGAGGGGCTGAAAACGCTCGCGGGCCGCGCCACACGGATGCACTGACCGCGCGTCGCGCTGCTACGTCAAACCGCGCGTTGCCCCAAACGGCGCATCGTGGTCAGCCAGGCTTGTCGCCTTGTATCAGGGCGCTGTTCAACCATGCCGAACAGAGACGTGCGAACGGGCTTAACGCCAGCGAAGCGAAGGATGCTGCGCTCGAGGTTCTTGACGCCATGTGCGCGGTAGTAAAGGCGGTGGGCGATCGATGGCATGCCCATGGTTACGACGATGCGGGCGCTCTTACCCTTGAACAAAGGCGCCGGCAGCGATTCGCCGTACGACAGCGCTACTCCGGGTCGAAAGGCTTGCTCAAAAAAACCTTTCAGCAACGCCGGTAAGGTGCCAAGCCAGAGCGGGAACACGATCACGATGTGCTGCGCGTCGACACACTGCTGCTGAGCCGTCAAAAGGCCCGGCGGCGTCGCACCTTGACCTCGATGCCAATCCGCCTGCGTACGCAGCAGCGGAAACTCGAGCGCAGCGACGTCAATGTTCGCGATTTCGTGGCCGGCGTGCCAAGCACCGTCCAAATAACTCTCGGCAAGCGCGTGACAAAGGTGTCCGCCGGCGGGGTCGGGGTGCCCCTGCAGCAACGCAATCTTGGTCACGATGCGACTTACTCGGTGATATCGCGACTCTGGTAAACGCCAAAGTGCACAAACGGGGCGGGCGAGCGCTCGCCGGGCAATACGTTACTCGGTACGTCGTGCCGAACCGGTTCGAGGCTTCGCAGGTATTGCGTAATTGCATCGAGGTCGGACCCGGACAGGCGGGCAAAGCTGCGCCAAGGCATGACACCGATGTTGCGTTCGCCGACGCGATTGCGGCCGTGCACGATCGCTGCCTTGATCTCAACGTCGCGCCAACTGCCGATGCCCGTCTCAGTGTCGGGCGTCAAATTCTTGGGGAAAACGACACCGGGTCGCGGATCGTCTAACGGGTTGGTATAGGCGATACCGATGCTCGAGCCGGCCAGCCAGCGGCTCTGATCCGGGGCGCCGACCAATGCACCGTCCGTGTGACAGCTGGCACAGCCGAGCAGCTCAACGAGGTAGCGGCCGTGCTTGACCGCGGCCTCGTCAACGTTTGCCGCCGGTGCCGTCAACTCGGTGGAGGACTCGACCTGCTCGTATTCGTCGAGCGTCGATGTCGTGCTCGTGCAGGCTGCCAATATGCCTACAAGCCATACCCCATGTTTCGTCATTGCGACCCCTGCGCGTGCGATTGCTCAGGTCGTAAAGGGTCGTTGATGAGTACGAGCTCAGTCGATACGCATTGACCACCGAAACTGCGGCCGCTACGGATGGCGACTCGCCGGCGCTGCGAGCTCAGTACACGATGTCGCTGTAGCCTTCTGCAATGACGACGCCGGTCGGCGTGTTCTCGCACCTAAGCCCGAGCAGACGGCGCTGGCCGTCGAACAGAAACGTTACCGTCGCGACGCGTGTGCCGCGACGCAACACCGATTGACGATGGCTGAGCCAGGGACCGGGTCCCCAGGAGTATGGGTCGTTCAATTCGGGGCAACGGGGTTCGTTGATCGTCGTCGTGCCGTCCACAACCCGGATCGATTCGGTACGCATGCCTTTGTACCGTTCGATACCGAATAAAATGCCGGTCTCGCGGCCAAACTCTGCGTAGGGCACGCCACACCAAAATCGGGCGCCGAGCACGGCGGAATCAACCACCGAGCCGCAGCCTACGACCGGCAGATGCGGCGCGTCGTCCGGCTTGTTCAACGGTGGGAAACTCGTCGCCGTCAGTCCATGTTGCGAGAGTTTCGCCGCAATTCCTTGGCGATCGCGTTGCAGCGCAAGATCGAGCGCATTCTCGCCAAGGCTGTTGCGATGCTCGAGATCGACACCGTGGGCCAACAACAGATCGACGACGTCCTCGTTGCCACGCATCGCGGCGATCAGGAGCGGCGTCATGCCGAAGTGGTCGGCGAGATTCGCGTCGGCGTTGTAGTCCAGCAGAACGCGCGCCATCGCAATCGGTCGGCCGTTGCGCGCTATGTGAAACAGCGACGTGCGGCCTTCTTTGTTGCGAATGTCGACATCGGCGCCGTGGTACAGCAGCCGTTCCGTCGCTGCGACGTGATTGGCGCGGGTCGCGTATTCGAGCGGCAACGCACCGCCAGGCTCGGGCTTGTTGACGTCGAAGCCCTTGCGCACGAGCGCGTCGATGCGTTCGACGTCATTACGCGATGCCGCGCCGGTCATCGAGCCCGCGCCGGCGCAAGCGACTGCTAGCAAGCCCGCAGCGATCGCCAAGAGCAGACCGCGCAGCGCGGCCCGGTTCACCGTTCGGCGTCTTCGTAGCGCCGCACGACCCACTCGCCGTCGGCGAACTCGTACTCCGTCTCTTCGCCGGCAGCGAACAATCGCACGCGTCGAAAACCAAACGGAGCTGCGTCCTCGTCAGGGTCGTGTAAACGCAAGGCGAGTTTGCCCACGCTGCCACCCAGGATCGCACCGAGACCGCCACCGCCACTGCCGTGCCATATGCCGACATTGGTCGGTGGTTGGTCGGCGCTGCGCTGGGCCGACATGATCGTCAAAGTTACGCCGTCGTCGCGCTGCACGGACTGCATCGGCATAACCACGCCACCGCCGCTGACGGCCATGGCATCGTCGGCCGCCGGCGCGGCTAGCTCTGCCAGCGTCAGTGGCGCTATGGCCGCGCCTACCTTGGTCAACGCGTCCTCGAGCTGCTCGGTGCTGGCAGGGTCAGGGCCGGCGACCAGCCGACCCTCGGTGTCCGCACCACGGCCCGCCGCGTGCGGGCCTGCGTCTTCTTGGGCGCTCGAGATTGGCGATGCCAAAGCCAAGAGCAGCGCTGCTACCAACGACGTGACGATTTTCACGCGTTCCCCCCTATTGAAACGGTGTCACTCGTAACGGCGGCACGTAGGCCGTCAAGCATTTGTCTAAATTGAGTCTAGGGCCGAGTGCTGGGCAGGTCAATGCGTTTGGCGCGCATAAAAAAGCGCCCCGCGGTGCGGGGCGCCCAAGCGATGGTGGATTCTTGCCATGCGGCATACGGGTATGGGGGAGGTCCTCAGGAAAAACCCACCACGTCGTAGCGGGCGCCATTCGATGGGGACGCTCGGGCCCGCTCCGCTTACGGACGTATCGGCCGGATTGGCAAGAACTTTAGGGTTTGCGGAATTTCAGCGTGAAACGGTCGGTTTTGCCGGCCACCGACTCGTCGCCAACCTCTTTGGTGAGGTCGTCATTTGGGCGGTAGTGCACGTTCGATGAGCCGACATACTCAAATCCAACGGCGACGATTTCGTCGATCGCGAGCACCGGGTCTAAGCGCCGACGATTGGGTGCATTGACCGGTTCGTTGTGGCGGGCCGTGTGGTCCACAACGCCGTAGATGCCGCCCGGTTTGAGCGCATCGAATGCGGCTTTGTTCATATAGCCGCGCGCCTCGGCCGTGAAATTGTGCAAATTTCGAAAGGTCAGGACCATGTCGAGGTCGGAGACCCCAAACGAGTACGGCTTGTTCGCGCGATTGCGTCGATACGGCTCGGTACGCTCGAATTCGACATCGGGGTTTAGCACCTTGATGCCCTCAAAGCCCGGTTGCGACATGAGCCGCTCTTCTACGCGGCCAGTACCGATGGCCACGTAAAGCGTACCCTCGTCCGCTAGCGTCGGCGCCAGCAAGCGCGTGTACCAGCCGCCGCCAGGAATCAGTTCGAGCACGCGCATGTCGTCCTCGAAACCAAAGAACGCGAGCGTTTCAATCGGTTGTCGGTTGGCGTCGCGCGCAACGTCGCCAGCCGGGCGGTCCTCTGCAGCCATCGCGGCGGCGAGTTTCTCGGCGGTGGATTGGGCGTGACTCGTGGCAGCTAGCAGCGCGCACACAACGCCTGCAGTCAGTCGAAGCATGATGGATTCCTCGGCAATGGTTGGTTGTAGCGCAGCCGCCCAAGGCGGTGCGGGCGGGACAGGCGACCCTGCGGGCGCATTGTTACACTTGACGCATGCTCGCCGCACCCGTGACAGCGTTCCGCGGCCTGCTCGGCGCCGGATTAGGCGGCTGGGTGTGGCACTACGCCGAGTTCTACCCAACGACCAACTTCCTTTGGACGTGCAACGTCGGTCTGGTTGTTGGCGTGCTCGGTGTCGTTTTCCGCTGGCCGCTGTTGGTCTCGATGGCACTGGTGTTTACGTTGATTCCGGACTTGCTCTGGGTCGTCGACGTCGTCGGGCGATTCGCAACCGGTGCGCACCCCATCGGCGGCACCGAGTACATGTTCGACAGCGCGATACCGCTCAGCGTTCGCGCATTGTCGTGGGAACATGCGCTATTGCCGCTGTTGCTCATCGGTGCGCTGCTTTGGCTCGGTTACGACCGCCGCGCGTGGCTATGCTGTGCGCCGTGCGCGCTCGTTGCTTACTACTTGAGCTATTGGCTCGCGGACCCCGCGACCGGCGTGAATTGGGTGTGGGGTCCTTTCGGCGTAACCCAATCATTCATGCCGGCATGGCTGTACCCGGCGCTTGCGGCAACGGTCTACTGGTTTGTGCTAACCGGTCCCGTACATCTCGCGGCTAGCCGTTGGCTGCCACCGGCGCGGCGCCCAACGAACGCGCCACTCGCTGCATAGCCTCGATACTGCGATCAACGTCGGCGTCGGTGGTCGACCAGTTGCTTACGCTGATACGCATCGCGGTTTTGCCTTGCCAACGGGTTATCCCGCACCAGCACGTGCCTTCTTGCTGCAGTGCTTCGATCACGCGCTGGTTCGTGGCGGCATCGCCAAACGACACCAACACCTGATTCATCGTAACGGGCGCGAGAATGTCGAAGCCCGCCGCCGCGAGTCCGGTGGCAAACCGCTGCGCTTGGTCGCAGTGTCGGTCGATGAGAGCCGCGATACCGCTGCGCCCCAAGGACTTCATCGCCGCCCAGACGTCGACGCCGCGTGCGCGACGCGATAATTCTGGCGTGAAGTCGGCTGGATTGCGGATGGCTTGCTCCATGGGCAGGTAGGCAGCAGTGATCGACATCGCCGCGCGCAGCGCATTGGCGTCGCGGACAAAAGCGATGCCGCTGTCGTATGGCACGTTCAGCCATTTGTGGGCGTCAGTCGCCCATGAATGAGCGCGCTCCAGTCCAGCCACTCGGTCGCGCCGGCTCGGAGACGCTTTCAGCCAGAGTCCAAACGCGCCGTCGACATGGACCCACGCGTTCTTATCTGCCACTCGTTCGCAGATGGCTGCGACCGGATCGGACCCGCCGGTGTTCACGTTGCCGACCTGCGTGCAAACGATGGTGGGCCCGTCGACATCTGGAAACGCTGCCACTTGCATCGCGCCATTGCCGTCGGTCGGTACGGCGGTGACCCGTGTACGTCCCAAGCCGAGTAGGCCGAGCGATTTGGTGACGGACGGATGGGTTTCTTCGCTGGTGACAACGGCGATTGGCGGTGCGCCGAACAGGCCGTCCGCTTCAACGTCCCACCCCGCGTCTTGCAGCACCTGATGGCGGGCTGCTGCCAGCGCCGTGAAATTAGCGACCGTTGCCCCGGTGACAAAACCGGCACCGGTATCCGCCGGTAGATTAAACAAATCGATGAGCCAATCGAGCGCGATGCGCTCGAGAACCGACGTCACCGGCGTCACTTGATCGATGCCGGAGTTTTGATCCCACGCGGTTGCGAGCCAATTGCTTGCGACCGTTACGGGCAGTGCGCCGCCGATGACAAAACCAAAAAACCGGGGGCCGGCCATCGCCATCGAGCCCGGCGAGCCAATGCGATCCAATTGCTCGATGATCGCTGCGTCGTCGCCCGGCGTATCCGGTAGCGGTTCGAGCAGCTCGGCAATGGCGTCGATGGTGCCCGGGTCAGGGCGGACGTCGCGGCTTGCGATGTCGTCGAGGTATTTGCAGGCCTTGTCAGCGGCCTGCAGCAGCAGTGAGCGGGTCACGGCAGGGGTCCTATCCTGGGAACCCCTAGTCTGCATGGACGGCCGGCGGCCGTCCATGCAGCGTTGCGGCTAGGCCAGACGCCAGCGGTGGAAACGTTCGACGTACCCGAGCACTTTCTCCGGTGCGTTGGCGCGTTTCCAAACCCCGGCCACGAACTTGTTTGCTTCGGCCATCGTCGGGTAGATGTGAATCGTACCGAGGATCTTGTTAAGACCAATGCCGTGCTTCATGGCCAGCACGTATTCGGCAATGATGTCGCCCGCCTTGTAGCCGACGATCGTGACGCCGAGAATTTTGTCCTTGCCGGGCACGGTCAGTACTTTGATGAAGCCCTGCGTCGCGGCATCGGCGATCGCGCGATCGAGGTCGTCGAGATCGTAGCGGTGCGCTTCGTATTCGATACCTTGCTCTTTGGCTTCCTGCTCGTTGAGCCCGACGCGCGCGACCTCGGGATCGGTAAACGTTGCCCACGGAATCACGCTGTAGTCGGCGGCAAACTTCTTGAAGAGGCCGAACAACGCGTTGACCGATGCGTACCAGGCCTGGTGCGCCGCCGTATGCGTAAACTGGAACGGCCCGGTGATATCGCCCGCCGCATAGATGTTCGGAAAGCGCGTCTGCAGAAACTCGTTGACTGCCAGCGTACCGTTCGGCCTAACTTCGAGGTCCAGCACGTCGAAGCCATAGCCCTTGCTGCGGGCGCGACGGCCGACGGCCAACAACACGACGTCAAAGTCGAGCTCTTCGACACTGCCGTCTTCGGCTTCGACGAGCGCGTATTGCCGCTCGCCGTCGCGCTTGAATGCGGTCGTTTTGTAGCGGCATTTGATATCAATGCCGTCGTTCGTGAAGACCTCTTCGACGTACGCCGAAACCTCAACGTCTTCGCGCGGCACCAGGCGACCTGACATGTCGGTAATCGTGACCTTCGTACCGAGTCGACTGAAGGCCTGTGCGAGCTCGCTGCCAATCGGACCGCCGCCGACGACGAGCAGACGTTTCGGCTGTTCGCGCAGCGACCAAATCGTTTCGGACGTCACGTACGTAACGTCATCGAGTCCGGGAATGGGCGGTACAAAGGGCTCGGCTCCCGTAGCGATAACAATGTGCTTCGTTGTGATCGTGCGACCGCCGGCTTTGACCGTCCACGGGTTGACGACTTCGGCTTCCGCTTTGATTACATCAACACCGAGACCTTCGTAGCGCTCAACCGAATCGTGCGGCTCAATCGCCTTGATGGTGTTGTGCACGTGTCCCATCGCGCGTTGAAAGTCGACCGTGACGTCACTCGTTTCAATACCGAACTGTCCAGCGTGTATGACTTCGTGACGCGAGTGGGCTGCACGAATCAGCGCCTTGCTGGGAACACAACCGGTGTTCAGGCAGTCGCCGCCCATGTCGCCTTTCTCGATCAGCGTGACTTTGGCTTTCACGGCGGCGGCGATCAGCGATGCCACCAAGCCGCCCGAGCCTGCGCCGATGACGACGACATTGCGATCGAAAGTCTTGGGCTTTTGCGAGCGGAACGGGGCATACGCCTTGCGTGCCTGCCAGCGCCGCCGAACACCTTTCACGACGACGTTCATCAAGCCACGTGCAATGTACGGCAGCAGGGCAAGCAGCACGAACGCGATCACAATACTCGGTTTCAAAATGCCGCCGAGTGACAGCGAGTCAATCTTGCCGATCTCGCTGCCTGCGTTAACGTACACAAAGGTACCGGCCAGCATGCCGAGCTGGCTGGCTAGATAAAACGCCAGCGTCGAGATACGCGTCAGGCCCATCGCCAAGTTGATGACGAAGAACGGAATGACCGGAATCAAGCGCAGGCTGAACAGATAGAACGCGCCGTCTTTCTCGATGCCGTCATTAATGCTCTTTAGGTAGCTGCCGAATTTTGACTGTACCCAGTCACGCAGCAGTAGCCGCGACGACAAAAACGCAAGCGTTGCGCCAATCGTCGATGCAAAGCTCACTAGGACCAAACCGGTTGTTAGCCCGAACACGGCACCGGCGATCAGCGTCATTAGGGCTGCGCCTGGAATCGACAGTGCCGTAACGATCACGTAGACCGCGAAGAACAGCCCCAGCGTTTGCGTGGGATTCTCCGCGTATAGCGCTTGGTATGTGGCCGGCTGAAGATACTCCACGCCGCCAAACTGATAGAAACCGACCAGCGCAGCTACGATGATCGCGAGAATAATGAGTTTTTTCATGGTTTGACCCTGCGCTAGGCGTTATAAGCAGTTGCAGTACCGCTATAGACCTAGCGGTTCCGGCAAACATTACATCGGCGCGGGCTAGCGGCCAGCGTCGCTCGCCAGACGATCCCAGAGCTGCGCAGCCGGCGCCGACGCCTCACGGGTCGCAGAACCCATATGTACCGGGCGTGCCGCGCGATCGAACCAGATGCGCTCGACGCCGGTGACTGGTCGGCGCCCGATGAGCCACAGCACCGTATCGACGCCTTCTTTGACGCCCCGCAGAACGGGCGCAAGCAGTCGGCGAAACACCGGTAACGATGTCTTGACACCCTGCGTGTCCACCCAGCCGGGATGGGCGACGAGAAACGCGATACCGCGCTCGGCATGGCGCTGTTTCCAAAGATCGGTCAGCGTGACCTGGGCCCGTTTGTGCAGGGCGTATGCGCGTGCGCCGTTGAAGTTCTCAGCCGGTGCGTCGAGCTCGTCCGGCAGCGTCGGTACGTTGTACATTCCGCCCGACGACATCGACACGACGAGACTGTCTCGGCCTAGGGTGCCGTTCTCGATAAGCGCTTCGGTCAACGCGAACTGGCCGAGGATATTGGTGGCGTACGACGTCTCAAAACCCTCCGACGTCTCGCTGTATTCGTTCAGCAGTACACCGACGTTGTTGACGAGCACATCGATCTTGGTACCGGCAAGGTCCGACGCGAGCCTGCGCAAATCGTCGAGCGAGGCGCAGTCGGCCTCGATCAGCGTGACGTCGCCCCGCGCTTCGGTTTGTCGCGCGTGCATGGCCTCGAGTTTGTCGCGCGAGCGTGCCACCGCGAGAATGTCAGCGCCGGCCGCTGCGCCGGCGCTCGCGATGGCTTCGCCAAGCCCGCCGGATGCACCGGTAACCAGCCACGTTTGGCCGCTCGCGTCGAGACGCAGCGGTGACCAGCCGAGGCTGCGCACCCAATAGCCAATGCGCGAGAAGCTTGGAAGGTAACGAGCAAAGAACCTCAGGATCAGCGAGAGCGCTTTCATCCGGCGCGTTTGGCCTCGAGTCGGTATTGATGCAACAGCGGCTCAGTGTACCCGTTCGGCTGATCGCTGCCTTTGAATACGAGATCACACGCCGCTCGGAACGCCACACTCGCGTCAAAATCCGGCGCCATCGGCCGATACAGCGGATCGCCGGCGTTCTGCGCGTCGACGACGCGGGCCATACGCTCGAGCGTGTCGCGGACCTGCCGTTCGTCGCAAACACCGTGGCGCAGCCAGTTCGCGATGTGCTGGCTCGAGATTCGCAGCGTGGCGCGGTCCTCCATCAACCCGACATCGTTAATGTCGGGTACTTTGGAGCAACCGACGCCCTGGTCAATCCACCGCACGACGTATCCCAGCAATCCCTGCGCGTTGTTGTCGAGCTCCGCCTGGATCGCGGCCGCATCCCACGTGTCGCCGTCGCCCGCGAGCGGGATCGTCAGGATGTCCGCGAGTGCCGCGCGGGGCCGATCCTTGAGTTCCTGTTGACGGGCAAACACGTCAATCTCGTGGTAGTGCATGGCGTGCAGTGTCGCCGCGTTTGGTGACGGCACCCAGGCGCAGTTCGCGCCCGCCTTGGGATGAGCGATTTTCGTATCCAGCATCGCGGCCATACGGTCCGGTGCCGCCCACATGCCTTTACCGATTTGAGCGCGGCCGGAGAAGCCGCAGGCGAGGCCAATGTCGACGTTCCAGTCCTCGTAAGCGCGGATCCACGGTTCGTCTTTGATCGCGTCTTTGCGACGCATCGCGCCGGCCACCATACTCGTATGGATCTCGTCGCCGGTGCGATCGAGAAAGCCCGTGTTGATGAAGACGACGCGATCGCTCGCACGACGAATACATGCTTTGAGATTGACGGTTGTGCGGCGTTCCTCGTCCATGATGCCCATCTTGATCGTGTGCCGATCGAGACCGAGTAAGTCCTCAACTGCTGCGAACAAATCGTCGGCAAAGGTGACTTCGTCGGGACCGTGCATTTTGGGTTTCACGATGTAGATACTGCCGCTGCGCGTGTTGCGGAAACGACCGTTGCCCTGCAAGTCATGCATGGCGATCAATGAGGTCATGACCGCATCGAGAATGCCTTCGAAGATGTCGTCGCCGTTGGCGTCCTGGATCGCCGGATTGCGCATCAGGTGGCCGACGTTGCGAATAAACAGCAGACTGCGGCCCGGTAAGGTCAGCGTGGCACCGTCAGCCGCGGTGTACGTTCGATCAGCGGCCAGTCGACGGGTAACGTCGCGACCGCCTTTGTTAAAGGTATCCTCGAGCGTGCCGAGCATCAGTCCCAGCCAATTGCGGTAGACCAGCGTTTTGTCCGCGGCGTCAACGGCGGCGACCGAATCTTCGCAATCTTGGATGGTCGTTATTGCCGCTTCCATTACGAGGTCGGCTACGCCGGCGGGATCCTCACTCCCGACCGCTGAGTCGCGATCAATGACGATCTCGACATGCAGACCGTGGTTTTTGAGCAAGATCGCCGTTGGTCGAGCGGCGTCGCCGCGGTAGCCGACGAACTGTGTCGGAGTCAGCAATTCGGTAAGCGGGTCGTTGCCGGTGCGCGCAAGCAGTCGGCCATCGTCAATCGAGTATGCAATCACGTCGGCATGGCTGCCGTCGGCCAACGGAAAACAGCGGTCGAGAAACGCGCGCGCGAACGCGATGACGCGTCCACCGCGGATTGCGTTGTAGGCGCCGACACGTTCCGCGCCACCGTCTTCGCTGATGACATCGGTGCCGTACAGCGCGTCGTACAGCGAGCCCCACCGCGCGTTGGTCGCGTTCAACGAGAAGCGCGCATTCATGATCGGCACGACCAGCTGCGGTCCCGCTTGCGCGGTAATCTCGGTGTCGACATTGCGCGTGCCGATGTCAAAGTCGGGCCCTTCGGGCACCAGATAGCCAATGTCGGTTAGAAACTCAACGTACGCGTCGCGCTGCGCGTTCGGATCGCCGTGCTCGGTGAGCCACGCGTCGATTTTCTCTTGTAACGCGTCGCGGGTGGCGAGCAGCGCGCGATTGCGTGGTGTCATCGTGGCGACCAAGTCGCTGAAGCCCGCCCAAAAGTCTTCCGGGTCGAGCGGCAGTCCGGCCAGCGCTTCGTTCTCGATGAATCGGCACAGCGTCTCATCGACGGTCAAGTTGGCCCGGCGTAGCGTCGTCGTCATTGCCCGATATTCCTATTAGTGCGGCGCGCCCAGCGAAATGCCTTCTGCGCGATTCGTCGGCAGTGTACCGAGCGGGCTGGCATTTCAGAAATCTATGAGCGCTATAGCGAGCATTCGTTTCGTGAATTCATGCCGATGTGTCGAGCGGCTCGACGAAGCTGTCGGTCGCAATCCGGCGTAGCAACGCTCGGAACCAACGATGCCCAGGATCCGGGTGCAGAAGCGGACTCCAGGCCATGGTCAGCTCCATCTGCGGAATTGGAAACGGCGGCTGCAGCAGTCGAATCTCGCGAAGGTGCTCATACGCGCGGGCGGCGCGCAGCGGCACCGTGGCGATTAAGTCTTGTTGTTCGGCATGCTGAATCGCCGCTGGGTAGTGACGCGTGAAAACGGCGATATTGCGCTTTTTGCCGATTCGCGCGAGGGCTTCGTCGACCCACCCGAGACGCTGCACGTCGGCCGGATCGATGCCGACACCGACGCCCATACCGGTCTTGGAAACCCAGACGTGGCGGGCGTTTAAGTAGGTGTCGAGGTCGAATGCGTCCGGCAGCGGTCGTTCGGCGGAGACCACACACGCAAAGGCGTCCTGCCAGAGTGCCGCTTGATGAAACGAAGCGGGTAAGTCGTCAAAACGGTTGATGACCAAATCCAGTTTGCCTTGCTCCACGTCGCGAAACACCACGTCGCTGGGCGTCAGAATATCCACGGTGACGAGCGGTGCGTCGTGGCGCAGCCGCTTCAAAAACGCCGGCAAGAGCGTCGTTTCTGCGTAGTCGCTCGCCATGATGCGAAACACCCGCTCGCTGGTGGTTGCCTCGAAGCCACCCACGGGCCGCACGACGGTTTCGACGCCAGCCAGAATCTCGCGCAGCGGTGTGCGCAGCGATTCGGCGCGCTCGGTTGGGGTCATGCCGTCACTGGTCCGCACGAGCAGCGGGTCGCCGAAGGTCTCGCGCAGTCGTTTCAGGCCATTGCTCATCGCCGGCTGACTGATACCGAGCCGCTGTGCGGCGCGCGTGACATTGCTCTCATCCAGCAACACGTCCAGGTAGACGAGCAAATTGAGATCTATGCGCTCGAGTGGATGGGGCATATAAACACCGTGAATAGTAGGTATTTAGACTATATCCTCGCTTTATTTCAGGGCGTTGTCGACACTACAAACTCAAACCACGTTCGGAGCATGAGCCGTGCAGACTGGGAACTACGATCGCAACGCCGAAATTGAAGCCATTCGCCAGGACTGGGCTACCAACCCGCGCTGGGCCAATGTGCAGCGCAACTATCAGCCCGAGGACGTCGTCCGCTTGCGCGGTTCCATCAAACGTGAAAACACCGTCGCCAAACGCGGCGCCGAAAAACTCTGGCAGCTCGTCAACGGTGGTGCGGCCGAACGCTTCGGCAAGGACTACGTCAACTGCCTGGGTGCACTGACCGGCGGCCAGGCCGTCCAACAGGTCAAAGCCGGCATCCAGGCGATTTACCTGTCAGGTTGGCAGGTCGCTGCGGACAACAACAGCGCGTATTCGATGTATCCCGATCAGTCGCTGTATCCGGTGGATTCCGTTCCGAAGGTGATCGAACGCATCAACAACGCGTTTGCGCGTGCCGATCAAATTCAATGGCAAAAGGGAATCGGTCCGGGCGACGACGGCTACATCGATTATTTCGCGCCTGTGGTTGCTGACGCCGAAGCGGGTTTTGGCGGTGTCCTGAACGCCTACGAACTGATGCGCGCGATGATCACGGCCGGCGCAGCTGGTGTGCACTTCGAAGATCAGCTCGCGTCGGTGAAAAAGTGTGGCCACATGGGTGGCAAGGTGTTGGTACCGACGGCTGAAGCCGTGCAGAAACTGTGTGCGGCGCGGCTCGCCGCTGACGTTGCCGACGTACCGACTATCGTGCTCGCGCGCACCGATGCCAATGCGGCTGATCTCATTACCAGCGATGCCGACGAATACGACGCGCCGTTCATCGTCGGCGAGCGGTCGCCGGAAGGGTTTTTCCGAACGCGGGCCGGAATCGACCAAGCGATCGCTCGCGGGATCGCGTATGCGCCGTACGCCGATCTGCTGTGGTGCGAGACCGCAACGCCAGACCTTGCGGAAGCCCGCAAGTTTGCCGAAGCCGTTCGCGCCGAATATCCGGATCAGCTGCTGGCCTACAATTGCTCGCCGTCATTCAACTGGAAGAAAAACCTCGACGACGCGACGATTGCGAAATTCCAGCGCGAACTCGGAGCGATGGGCTACAAGTACCAGTTCATCACGTTAGCGGGCGTCCACAACATGTGGAACGGCATGTTCAATCTCGCGTACGACTATGCGCGTGAGGACATGACCGCTTACGTACGGCTGCAGGAACAAGAGTTCGCCGATGCCGACAAGGGTTACACCTTCGTCGCCCACCAGCAGGAAGTCGGCACCGGCTACTTCGACGATATGACTACCGTCATCCAGGGCGGCGAGTCGAGCGTCACGGCGCTGTCAGGCTCAACCGAAGAAGAGCAGTTCAGCAAAGCCAGTTAGCGCGTTAGTCATCGCTGCGATCGGGCCGGCGTACTCGCCGGCCCGGTCGTGCCGGTGCCGTGCGAAGGCTGCGCTTACCTTCGAGTATGTCGATGACCTCGTCGACGCGCCGCGCCTGGGTTGCTTGCCGTTTTGCCGATGCGACTCGATAAGCAAGGCCACGCTGCATGCCCGGCGTTTGCTCCTCCCAGAGCCGCGTGAGTTCGGCGTTCACCGCCAGTCGCTCGGCGAGACTCGGCGGCACATCAACGGCGTCCTGATCGGCAACGCTGAATCGGACGTTGACAGAGTCGCCGATGCCCGCGCTCAGCGCTCGCAGCGTGCGCTTGGACAGCAACAAATACCAACGGCCCTTTGCTGGATTCAACGCGGCGTTGAACGGCTGTTCGCCGACTTCACCGTGAATGCGTAGCCGCGGGTGCTCCTTGAGCGGCAGTACAGCGGCGACACTATTGGGACAAAACACCACGGTGTACCGGTAGCGTTCCGAGCCGACATCGTATTCTTCGATAACGGCGTCGAACTCGTGTTCAAAATACAGTGACATCGCAGGTGATCGTAACGCGATGAACGCGAGTTCGCCCATCGCACGAACGGTGCTTTTGGCGCGTCGAGCTGTGCGTGTCGCCATCGATACGCCATGGACGCGCTGTGGGTCGCAGGTCACAATGCCAGCCAACAATATTCGCGAGACCTGACGATGCCGTCGCGCACCATCCTGACTGCTTGGCTGTTACTTGCATCTCTCAATACCGCTGCCGACCCGGCCGACGATTACGCCGAGTACTGCGCGCTGTGTCACGGCGAGGATCGGGCGGGCTACGCCAACGACAATGCGCCGTCGCTGAAGACCGAGACGCTGTTCTCTGCCGGCCTGCGGGTGCCAACAGGTGCAATCGCCTACGGTCGACCGGGTACGCCGATGGGGCCGTATCTCGATGAGGTCGGCGGGCCAATGACCGAGTGGCAGATTCAGGCGCTAGCTCGGTGGCTCGCGCGTTCCGCTGGGTATGAGCCGCGGCGCCGGCGCACGTCGGAGCTCGAACCCGTGCGAGGCGATGCGGCGTTAGGACAGCGTTTGTACGGCGAGCACTGTGCCGAATGTCACGGCGCTAACGGCGAGGGCGGTGAGGGCACCGCGCTCGGCAATCCTACGATGTTGGCAACGACACCGGACCTGTTTCTCAAGCTCGCGATTACCGAGGGCCGCGACGGCACACCCATGCAAGCGTACGGCGAGACGCTGTCTGAGGCCGACATCGACGGCATCGTTACATTCTTGCGTTCCAGAGCAAGCGGCTGGGACGTGGCGGACATGCAATTCGCCGAGCCGCCGGCGCTCGACAACATCGTTATCAACCCTGACGGCGATGCGCCTGACTTCGAGCTGACTGACAACCGCTACGTATCGGCGCAAGACCTCAACGCCGCCCTGCAGGCCGGCAAGCGGATGATTCTGATCGACACGCGCGTGCCGTATTTCTGGGCCATGGCGCATATCGAAGGGTCAGTGCCAGTGCCGTATTACTCGAGTCGCGACGAAATCTACGACGCGCTGCCAAACGACGGCACGTGGATCGTTGCCTACTGCGAGTGTCCGCGAGCGGCGGCGGATTCGGCCGTCAACCGCTTGCGCTCGCTCGGCTACGAGAACACTGCGGTCATGTTCGAGGGCTACGCCGGTTGGTCCGCGCTCGGCTTTCCAATTGCCGCCGGCAATATCGACTAGCGTTCCGCCGCGCCGCTACGGGAGCGGGCGCGCCGACCATTCGTAGAGTCTTCGCATGTAGCTGATGGGCGCGTCCGGGGTTTCGCTCCAGCCGATCAGTTTCGGCCCGTTCGCCGTCGCCCGTACGATCGCGAGCACGTGATTTTCGCCGCCCATCGCTTTACCGGCGCTTGCAAACGGCGAGCCGTCGGCGTTTTTCGCATCGCCAGCGAACCGAATGTCCCAGCGCATGCGCGTGATGACCAGCGTGAGGCCGTCATTCAGTGACTGCGCGTGCGTGTGGCTAAAACTGAGCTGGATCGCATCGTGAAACTGGGCGTTGTGTTGCCAGTAAGCGGCGATGTCGACCGCCGAATGAAAGAAGTGCTCGACTTCTTCGGCTTTGTAAAACGGTCGCGGCTCATTCTGGTCCCAGAAAAGCGCGAGCGCCGATGGATCGTTTGCGGCCCAGGCGGCGGCGTACTGCTCGAGCAAACCTTGCGCGGCAGCAGCGTCGAGCATGGTCAAGCCCGCGGTGTGGTGCTGCGGATCACGCCGTTGGCATCGGCGGCCACCCAATCACCCGGTTCGAAGCGAACGCCGCCGAACGTCACCGGCACGTTCAAATCGCCAAGTCCGCGCTTGTCGGTCTTGACTGGGACCGGCTGCAGCGCTTTGACGCCAAGCGCGAGTTCTGCCAGCGCATCGACATCGCGCACAGCGCCCCAAATGATCAGTCCTCGCCAACCGTTCTTGACCGCATTGGCAGCAATTTGATCGCCCAACAACGCGCGGCGGGTCGAGCCACCGCCATCGACGACCATGATGCGACCGTTGCCCGGTTCGCCGGCTTGCGCCTTTACTAAGGAGTTGTCCTCGAAACACTTGATCGTGACGATCTCGCCGGCGAACGCGCTCAGACCGCCGAAACTTGCCAGCGCAAGGTCGAGTACGTCGACGTCCGGGTGGGCGTCGCACAGGTCGGGCGTTGAGATTGTCACGACAGTTCGGCGGATTTGATCACCAGCATTTTCTCGATACTCATGTCGTGCATGCTGTACGGAATACCGCCGACCCCAAGCCCGCTCTGCTTGAGACCTGCGAACGGCATGCCGTCGATCCGAAAGGCGGTGTGGTCGTTGACCATGATTGCCGATCCATCGAGCCGTTTGTAAACGCGCAGCGCGGTTTCCAACGAGCGTGTGAACACGGCCCCTTGAAACGACCACGGCACGGCGTTGGCTTCGGTAATGGCGGCGTCCAGATCGTCGAACGGGTAGATGCAAACCACCGGCCCGAAGATCTCTTCGGTCGAGACCTTCGCCGTGGCTGGTGGGTCATAGAGCACGGTACATGGGTACAGCGAATCACTGAGTGCGGCGCCGCCCGCCAGGCGTTCGGCACCGGCGGCGACGGCCTCATCGACCCACGTCCCGATACGCTCAACTTCCCGCGGGCGGATTAACGGACCTACTTCGGTGGCAAGGTCGGTCGGATCGCCGATGCGCAGCGCGTCGGCACCATGCGCCAGGCGTTCGGCGAACTCGCGCGCGATGCGCGCGTCGGCAAAGACCCGCTGCACGGACACACAGACCTGTCCGGCGTGGTAGAAGCCCCCTTTCAGCGCGCTCGGAACGGCAGCATCGAGGTCGGCATCGGCCGCCAAGATCAGTGGTGCGGCACCGCCGTGTTCGAGGGCGCAACGGGTGCCGGGCGCGAGCTTCGAACGCAGCATCCAACCGACTCGGGCCGAGCCGATAAAGCTGAAAAACGCAACGCGGGGGTCGGTAACCAGCGCCTCGGCTTCATCCAGCGTGTCGCTGATGATGGCCTGGCAGCTGGCTGGCGGGAGGCCGGCTTCATGCAAGATTGACACGAACCGTAAACAGGACAGCGGTGTGTCGTCGGCCGGTTTGACGATGACGGGGCAACCGGCCGCAACCGCGGCAGCCACCTGGTGAACGATCAAGTTTAGCGGGTGGTTAAACGCGCTGACGGCGACCACGACACCGATGGGTTCGCGTTGCGTAATCGCAAGTCGCCCTTCGCCGGACGCGGTCCCCGCCATCGGGACAACAGTGCCTTGTTCGGTCCGTAACGTCTCGATGCAGATTTTCAATCCGTCGATAGCGCGGGCTACTTCGACCTTCGAGTCGATGAGCGGCTTGCCGCCTTCGGCTGCAGCACCGATCGCGAGTTCGTCAAAGCGCGCCTGCATGATGGCCGCTGCGCGCTCGAACATCGCAATGCGTTCGGTGACGCTGAGCCAGCCGTCACGATCGCGATACCATGCCTCGGCAGTTGCCAGCGCCTGCTGACGCGCCGCCATACCGCTGGTTTCGACGACAGCCAGGTCGGTGCCGTCGAACGGCGCCGTTACCGATCGTCGACCCGCGGCGGCCGGTGCATCGACAATGAGCTGCGCGAACTCCGGCAACGCGCTCACGCCGCCGTTCCAGCAAGTTCGCCCAGTCGTTCGGTGAGTTTTAAATTCTCGCGGTAGTCGATCGGTATGACGACGAGACTCGGGCCGTCTTCCGCGAACGCGGACTCGAGCGCCCCGGCGAGATCGCGCGCCCGAGACACGTAGTGGCCCGTCCAGCCGAACGAGTTGGCGAGCGCAATCCAGTCCGGATTGCTGAAGGCAAGATCGGTATGACGACCGAACTCGGCTTCCTGCTTCCACGATATGAGGCCATAGCCACCGTCTTCCCATACCAGCATGACCGGGTTCACACCGAGGCGTTTGGCGGTTTCCATCTCCTGCACGTTCATCAAAAAGCCGCCGTCGCCGGCGATACCGAGAATCCGTCGCTCTGGATACAGGAGGCTGGCGGCGATGGCACCGGGCAGCGCGAAACCCATCGAGCAGAATCCGTTCGGGATCAGGCACGTGTTGGGCTCGTGGCAATGGTAGTGGCGGGCAATCCACATTTTGTGCGCGCCGACGTCAGACAAAACAATGTCGTTGGGGCCCATGACTGCTCGTACATCGGCCAGCGCCTTTTGCGGGCGGATGCTGCCGTCGGTGTCGTCGTCGTTGTGGGCGTTTAGCTCGGCCAGCATGCGCTCGCGCATCTCGCGTTGCCCGGCGAGGTCGTACTCAGGCACGCCGCGCAGATCCAGACGTTCGTTCAATGCCCATAAGGTGTGCGCGAGGTCGCCCACCAACTCGATGTCCGGGTGATAGTTGGCGTCGATTTCGGCCGGCAGAAAATCGGCGTGGATAATCGCCTTGTCGCCCTTCGGATTCCACAGCGACGGGTGATACTCGACCATGTCGAAACCGAGCGTGATAACGAGATCGGCATCGTCGATGACGTACGTCGGCAGGTCTTTCGTGCCAAGGCCGATGGTGTAGAGACAATACGGTGCGTCAACGTCGACGGCACCCTTGGCCATGAACGTCGACAACACGCCGATACCGGTTTTCTCGCATAAGCGGCGCAGCTGCTTTGACGCACGGCGGCGGATGCAGCCATTGCCCGCGATAATCACCGGGCGCTTTGCTTGGCTCAGCGCGGTGAAAGCCCGTTCGGCGATCTTGTCGTCGATGACCGGGCGACGAAAGCGTCGCGGCTGCAGCGGCACAGCTTCCGTTGCGTGCTTGGCGACGTCTTCGGGCAACTCGATGTGCACGGCGCCCGGTTTTTCCGAACGCGCGATGCGCACCGCTTTGCGGACGATCTCCGGAATCGTCTCGGCATTCAGTACCGTGGTCGCCCATTTCGTGACCGGCTTGAACATCTCGACCACGTCCATGATCTGGTGCGACTCTTTGTGCAGCCGACTCGTGGCGCCCTGGCCCGTCAACACCAGCATCGGTGCGCGGTCCATGTTCGAATCAGCGACGCCGGTTATGAGATTGGTCGAGCCGGGGCCCAGCGTGCCGAGACAGCCGGCGGTCTGCCCGGTCAGCCGGCCGTAGATCTCGGCCATGAACGCCGCGCCCTGTTCGTGGCGGGTCAGAACAAAGCGGATTTTGTCCGATCTCGCGAGCGACAGCATGAAGTTGGCGTTTTCCTCGCCAGGCACGCCGAAAATAACCTCGACGCCTTCGGCTTCGAGACACTGAACCATGAGGTCAGATGCTTGCACGCACAATCTCCTTCAACGACGGACCACGTAACAGACACGCCCAATTAGACACGTCCACGCCCGAGAATCTGACAAAACCGATCGAAAACGACCGACTGCTTGCCGTCAGATTACGAGTTTGCGCATAAACTCGTTAACTGGCGTGTCGGCCAAACGCTCCGCATCTTTACACAGCGCGAAGATGTCGTCTGCTCGACCGGCCGGGAAACGCGTCGCGAGATTGCGCTGGAACTTCGCCTCGAGTACCGGGATGCCTTCGCCGCGACGGCGCCGGTGGCCGATCGGATACTCGATTTCGACTTTGTCGGTCGAGGAACCGTCGGTGAAGAACACCTGCATCGCGTTCGCGATCGAGCGCTTGTCGGGATCGTGGTACTCGCGGCTGTAACGCTCGTCCTCGGCGACGACCATTTTCGCTCGCAGTGCGTCGATCTCAGGATGGGCCGCGTGAAAATCGTCTTCGTAGTGTTCGGCGACAAGATCGCCAAAGATCAGCGGGACCGCCGTCATGTACTGCAGGCAGTGATCGCGATCGGCCGGGTTATTGAGATCGCCTTCCTTGGAAATAATGCGTATCGCCGACTCGTGCGTGGTGAGTTCGATGCGTTCAATCTCGTCGAGCCGATCGCGCACGTCCGGATGCAGACGTACGGCCGCCTCGCACGCCGTTTGCGAATGAAACTCGGCCGGAAAACTAATCTTGAACAGAATGTTCTCCATGACGTAGCTGCCGTAGGGACGCTGAAATTTGAACGCTCGATCTGCAGGCGCCTTTAGCTGCAGATCTTTGTTGGTCTGCGAAAACGCGACGTCATAAAAGCCCCACTGCGGTGCCGTCAGTACGCCGGGAATGCCCATTTCGCCGCGCATCGAGATGTCGGCGAGGCGTACGGCACGCGATGTTGCATCACCGGCGGCCCATGACTTGCGCGAGCCGGCATTCGGCGCATGTCGGTAGGTACGCAGCGCCGAGCCGTCAACCCAAGCCTGTGACAACGCCGCCATAATTTGCTCGCGATTGCCGCCCATCATCGCGGTGACAACAGCCGTTGATGCAACGCGTACCAGCAGGACGTGGCACAGGCCAACACGATTGAAGGAGTTCTCGAGTGCAAGCACTCCTTGGATCTCGTGAGCCTTGATCATCGCCGTCAGGACGTCACGCATTGTCAGCGCAGCACCGCCGGCGGCGACCCGTTGCTGTGACAGGTGGTCAGCAACGGCGAGTATGCCGCCGAGGTTGTCCGAGGGATGACCCCATTCGGCGGCCAGCCACGTATCGTTGAAATCCAGCCAGCGAATGATGCAGCCGATGTCCCAGGCTGCCTTGACCGGATCGAGCCGAAACTGCGTACCCGGCACCCGTGCACCAAACGGCACGACGGTGCCTTCGACCAGCGGACCGAGATGCTTGGTGCATTCCGGGAACCGCAGCGCGAGCAAGCCGCAGCCCAAGGTGTCCATCAAGCAATTGCGGGCCGTGTCGTAGGCCTCGTCGGAATCGATGCGGTAATCGAGCACGTAATCGGCTATGTCCTGGATCACCTGATCGTAGTCGGGCCTCAAATTGCTCTCGACGGTCGCGCTGGACATGTTTTCGGGTTCCTTTGTTGGTCAGCTTGAGAGGGATTAGCGATCGGCGATCGGCACGACTTTGCGCGGTGCCGGGCCGATGTATTCAGCGTTCGGGCGAATGATGCGATTGTCGGCGCGCTGTTCGAAGATGTGCGCCGACCAACCGGTGGTGCGTGACATGACGAAAATCGGCGTGAACAGTTTGGTCGGGATGCCCATGAAGTGATAGGCCGATGCGTGGAAAAAATCGGCGTTACAGAACAACTTTTTCTCGCGCCACATCACTTCCTCGACTTTGGCTGAGACGGGATACAGCACCGTGTCGCCGACGGCTTCGCCGAGTTTTTTTGACCACGCTTTGATGATTGCATTACGCGGGTCGGATTCGGTGTACACGGCGTGCCCGAAACCCATAATCTTCTCTTTGCGCTCGAGCATGCCGAGGATTTCGCGTTCGGCTTCTTGCGTCGATGACCATTTTTCGATCATGTCCATCGCCGCTTCGTTGGCGCCGCCATGCAGCGGGCCGCGCAACGACCCAATCGCCCCCGTGATACAGCTGTGATAATCCGAGAGCGTTGATGCGCAGACCCGTGCCGTGAAGGTCGATGCATTGAACTCGTGCTCGGCATATAAGATCAGCGAAACGTGCATGACTCGTTCGTGCAATTCGCTCGGCGCTTTGCCGTGCAGCAGGGTCAGGAAATGACCGCCGATGGAATCCGCGCCGGTATCGAGATCGACCCGCACGCCGTCGTGCGAGTAGCGATACCAGTACACCACCATGCCTGGCAGCGTAGCGAGCAGCCGATTGGCGGCCGCTTTCTGCACGCCAAAGTCCCCTTCGGTCTCCATGTTGCCGAGAAACGATACGCCGGTGCGCATCACGTCCATCGGATGGGCTGACGCCGGGATTCGCTCCAGCACTTCTTTGAGTGGCGCTGGTAGATCGCGGGCCGCTGCGAGTGTTTGTTTGTAGGCGGCAAGGTCGCCGCTGTTTGGCAACTCGCCGTGCAGCAGCAGATACGCAACTTCCTCAAAATCGCAGTTTTCAGCGAGATCGTCGACTTCGTAGCCGTAGTACGTCAGTCCCGAGTGCCCCATCGCCACGGTACAGATTGCCGATTTGCCGGCAATCTGTCCGCGCAGACCGGCGCCGCCTTTTTTCTCTGCCATCGTTATTCTCCTTGCCGCTTAGGCTTGCTTGCCGAACAGCTCGTCCAGCTTGCGTTCGAATTCGTGATAGTTCAGAAACTCGTACAGCTCCATGCGGGTCTGCATGTCGTCAACGACCGCCTGCTGAGTGCCGGTGTCGCGAATGCTGCGGTAGACCTTTAACGCGGCCGCGTTCATGGCCCGGAATGCTGAGAGCGGATACAGCGCCATTTGTATGCCGACCGACGCAAGCTCTTCGGTGGTGTACAGCGGTGTCATGCCAAACTCGGTAAGGTTGGCCAGCACCGGAATCGATACCGTTTCCGTGACCGTTTTGTAGTGACCGATTTCTGTCATCGCTTCGGCAAACAGCATATCGGCCCCGGCTTCCTCGTATGCCGCAATGCGTTCGAGCATCGGGCCCATGCCTTCGACGGCCAGCGCATCGGTGCGTGCCATGACAACGAAATCCGAGTCGGTTTTCGCATCGACAGCGGCCTTGATGCGATCGACCATTTCGTCACGTGAGACGAGTTCTTTGTTCGGTCGATGGCCACAGCGCTTCTGGCCGACTTGGTCCTCGAGATGGACCGCCGCGGCGCCAGCCCGCGTAAATTCGCGGACCGTTCGTGCAATGTTGAAGGCGCCGCCCCAGCCGGTATCGATGTCGACCAACAGCGGCGTCTCGACCGCACCGGTGATGCGTTCGACATCGGCCAAGACGTCGTTCATCGATGTCATGCCGAGGTCCGGCAGGCCGAAGGATGCATTCGCGACGCCGGCGCCCGAGAGATAAATGGCGCGATAACCGACCTGGGTCGCCATCAGGGCCGTGTAAGCATTGATGGCACCAACGATTTGCAGCGGTTGTTCGATTTCGAGAGCGGCGCGAAAACGCGCACCGGCGCTGGCGGTGGTCATGAGGTTGTTTCCTTATTGGAAGATACGGCTGACGTCTCGGCGATGGCCGACCGTGCCGTGCGAATGTGTCGGCGCATCAGGAACTCGGCGAGTTCACCGTCGCGATCGCGCAAGGCATCGAGAATCCGTCGGTGTTCAGTCAGAGCTCGATGTGGTCTGCCGACGCGGTTTGAGAATTTTGTGCGGTACAGGCGCATCAGCTGGTAGTGATCGACGCACAAGGTGTCATAGAGCAGCGCGTTTGCGCTCGCGCGCGCGATGCGGAAATGAAAATCGAGATCACCCTGCTGGCGAAAATACTCGCGTCCGTGGCGGCGCTCGATTTCCTGCTCGTGCGTATCTAGCAGCCGCTCCAACTCGCCGAGTTCCTGCTCGCTGATGCGCTCGGCCGCCAGCCGCGCCGTCTGGCCTTCCAGCGCTTCGCGCAGTTCATAAAGCGCAATCAGCTGTTCCGCCGATAGCGAGACGACGCGCGCGCCGGCATTCGGTGTCGTCACGACGAGACGTCGCGACTCCAGCCGGCGCAGCGCATCGCGCAGCGGTCCGCGCGACGTGCCAAAGCGCCGCGCTAGGTCCGGCTCACGCAGTTTTTCGCCCGGCGCCAGGTCGCCCTCGACAATCGCGGTCGTCAAATCGGTCAGGATTCGGTCGGCGAGCGTGGTAGTGGCTGCTGCTGCGACGCTATCGGTCATGGCTGTATTGTCGACAAAAATACGGCGATTCGCCTATATTCTGGCAAAAATCGCTGATTACGGGCTAGATTGTCGACAATAATAGCAGTTTGGCCCTCGCTCAGCGAGCGTTGACCGAGCCGCGAATCACGTTTGTGAAGAGCCTGGCTATCGTAGACATAGAAAAGAAGTGCCGAGCGGCGCAACGCGTCACGGTACGCTACCATCGCCCAGCCGAGGCCGTTCCCTCGTTCGAGGATCCACCGACGGCACGTTCGGCAGCGAACAAAAAGCAACAGGAAAGCGCATGAAAATCGGAGTTCCGAGAGAGACGTTTGGCGGTGAGAGTCGTGTCGCGACCACGCCGTCGGTCGCCGCTGAGCTGATCAAACTCGGCTATGAGGTCATCGTCGAGAAGAAGGCCGGCGACAAAGCCAGCTTTGGCGACGATGCGTATCGCGAGGTCGGTTGCGAGATCGGTCGGTCGGCAAAAGCCGTGTATGACGCCGCTGACATCGTCCTCAAGGTTCGCGCGCCGAACCCCGCGGAAGTCAAAAAGCTGCGCGCAGGGCAAACACTGATCACGTTTTTCTGGCCTGCCCAGAACGAGGAGCTGCTCGCGGAGCTCAACCAACAAGGCCTGACGGTCCTTGCGATGGACAGCATCCCGCGCATCTCCCGCGCCCAGAAAATGGATGCGCTGAGTTCCATGGCAAACATTGGCGGCTATCGGGCGATTGTCGAGGCCGCGCAGCATTTTGGCCGCTTCTTTACCGGTCAGATAACCGCGGCCGGCAAGATTCCGCCGGCCAAAGTCATGGTTATCGGTGCCGGCGTGGCTGGTCTCGCCGCGATCGGTACGGCGCGCAACATGGGTGCCATCGTGCGTGCCTTTGACACTCGACCGGAGGTCAAGGAGCAGGTCGAATCGATGGATGCCGAGTTCCTCGAGCTCGATTACGAAGAAGACGAGGACGGCGCGGGTGAGGGTGGCTACGCCAAAGTCATGAGTAAGGCGTTTATTGAGGCCGAGATGGCGCTCTTCGCCGAGCAGGCGCGCGACGTCGATATCATCGTTACGACGGCGCTGATACCCGGCAAGCCGGCGCCTAAGCTGATCACCGCCGAGATGGTCGAGTCGATGCGTCCCGGCAGCGTCATCGTCGATCTCGCCGCCGAACAGGGCGGCAACTGCGAGCTCACTGAAAAAGACAAGGTTGTCGTCCAGCACGACGTGTCGATCATCGGCTACACCGATTTGCCGAGTCGGTTGGCGACACAGTCGAGCCAACTCTATGCGACTAACCTCAAGCATCTCTTAACCGACATGACGCCTGACAAGGACGGCGTTGCGGTCGTCGACATGGAAGACGAAGTCGTGCGCGGTGCGACGATTTGTAAGGACGGGGAGATCACGTGGCCACCACCGCCACCGAAACTCTCCGCAGCACCGGCGCAGCCCGCGGCTGCTGCGCCGCCGCCAGTGGTCGTCGAGCCGAAACGCTCGAACGCCGGCCCGATCATTGCGATCGCAATTGGTGCATTAGCGCTACTCGGCTTGGGTTCGGTTGCGCCACCCTCGTTCATGGCGCATTTCACGGTCTTCGTGCTCGCCTGCTTCGTCGGTTACATGGTGATCTGGAACGTGACGCCGGCGCTGCATACGCCGCTCATGAGCGTGACCAACGCGATCTCCAGCATCATCGTTATCGGGGCGCTGCTGCAGATCTCCTCGTCGAGCGGTCTGATTGTATTTATCGCCGCCATCACGCTCCTCATCACCGCCGTCAATATTTTCGGTGGATTCGCGGTCACGCGCCGCATGCTCGAGATGTTCCGGAAGTAAACGAATGAGCCAGGGTGTACTAACGGTCTGCTACATCGCGGCCACAATTCTTTTCATACTTGCTCTCGGCGGCCTGTCGAATCAGGAAACCGCGCGCCGCGGAAATATGTACGGCATCGCCGGCATGACGATCGCGGTGTTTGCCACCATATTCGGTGTCGTCACAGAGAACTTCGTCTGGCTCGTGCTGATGATGGTGGTTGGCGCGGCAATAGGCCTGCAGCTCGCGCGCCGCGTACAGATGACCGAGATGCCGGAACTGGTCGCGATACTGCACAGTCTCGTCGGCCTGGCTGCCGTGCTGGTTGGGTTTGCCAGTTTTCTCGATCCGGACGCGAGCTATTACGGCATTGAGAAAACCATTCACGACATTGAGATCTACGTTGGTGTTTTGATTGGCGCCGTGACGTTCTCCGGCTCGGTGATCGCCTTCGGCAAACTGTCCGGCCGCATTGGCGGGCAACCGCTGCTGCTGCCTGCTCGTCATTGGCTCAACCTTGGTCTGTTGGTCGTCGCGGTCTTGCTGGGTCGCGAGTTCGTGCTGCAGGCAACCGCCGGGGGCGGCGTGACGCCACTGATACTGATGACGCTCCTCGCGCTCGCGTTCGGCGTGCACATGGTGATGGCCATCGGCGGCGCCGACATGCCGGTTGTCGTGTCGATGTTGAACAGCTATTCGGGTTGGGCCGCGTCAGCGACCGGTTTCATGCTTGCCAACGATCTTTTGATTGTTACGGGTGCCCTGGTCGGCTCCAGCGGCGCCATTCTGTCGTACATCATGTGCCGAGCGATGAACCGAAATTTTCTCGCGGTGATCGCGGGTGGGTTTGGTACCGGCAGCGGCAGTGCCGCCGCAGCCGGTGACGTCGACGGAGAAATCGTCGCCGTTGAAGCCGCGGAAACCGCGGGCCTTCTGAAGAACGCGCGCGAGGTCATGATCGTGCCGGGTTACGGCATGGCCGTCGCGCAAGCCCAGCACACCGTGTTCGAGATCACCAAGCGGCTTCGCGACGCTGGCGTCAACGTGCGTTTTGGCATCCATCCGGTGGCCGGGCGAATGCCGGGGCACATGAACGTTCTGCTCGCCGAGGCACGCGTGCCGTACGACATCGTCTACGAAATGGATGAGGTCAACGAGGACTTCCCCGACGTCGATGTTTCCGTCGTCATCGGCGCGAACGACATCGTCAACCCCTCGGCCCAGGAAGTACCCGACAGCCCGATCGCGGGCATGCCGGTGCTCGAGGTGTGGAAAGGCGACACGACCATCGTATTGAAGCGCTCGATGGCGACCGGCTATGCCGGCGTGCAGAATCCGCTGTTCTTCAAAGACAACACCCGGATGCTGTTCGGTGATGCCAAAGACTCGCTAGACGCGGTTCTGAAAGCGCTTTGACCGATTGCGAGCATCGTAGGACTGCACGGCTTTGAGTGATCAAGACTCGCGCGCACTGCGCGATGCGTTTGGCTGTTTCGCGACTGGTGTCTGCGTCGTCACCACGACGACGGCGACGAACGAGCCGATTGGGATGACGGTCAACAGTTTCAGTTCCGTGTCGCTGGAGCCGCCGCTGGTGTCATGGTGTGTCGGCTTGGACGCGTCGTGTTTTGAGCACTTTGTCGGGCCGCGACCGTTCAATGTGCACATCCTCGCGGCGGCGCAGTCTGAGCTTTCCCAAGCGTTTGCGCGTCCCGAAGAGCAACCGTTTGACACAGCGAGCTGGCACCGCGATGAGCGCGGCGTGCCGGTGTTGGACGCCTGTCCTGTGCGCTTTTTCTGTACGCCGCGCGAGCACGTTGATGCCGGCGATCACGTGCTGATTCTTGCGGCGGTCAACCGTTTCGAGACCAGCGAGCAGGAGCCGCTGCTGTTCTACCGCAGCGCTTACCGCGGCGACTGATTGCCGTCGAGCAATGTCGGCTCCATTCCCGCGCCGGCGACGTACACCGTCTGGGTCGGATACGCGAATGCCACACCTTCCTCGGCTAAGCGTTCGAACAACGCGAAATTGATACTCTGCTGGATGTCCATGTAGCGGTTGTAGTCCGCGACGAGGACGTAGTAGACGATCTCGAAAATAAGCGCGAAGTCGCCGTAGCTCTTAAAGTGGGCGCGATCGAAGCGCACGTCTTGTTCGGCTTCAACTGCTTCACGCAGTATGGTCGGAATCGCCTTGAGTTTCGCCGGCGTCGTTTCGTAAGTCACGCCGATCGAGAACACAATGCGCCGCTCGTGCAGTCGACCGTAGTTGCGAACGCGGCTGCCGAGCAAGTCATTGTTCGAAAAGACGAGTTGTTCGCCAGACAAGCTGCGGAGCCGGGTAGTTTTGATGCCAACCCGCTCGACGCTGCCGAGATACGAGTCGACGGCGAGAAAGTCGCCAACGACGAACGGCTTATCGAGGATGATCGACAGCGATGCGAACAGGTCGCCCAGAATGTTCTGCGCTGCGAGCGCGATCGCGATGCCGCCGACGCCGAGCCCAGCTACCAGCGCCGTGATGTTCACGCCGAGGTTGCTCAGTATGAGCAGAAAAACCACGCTCCATATCGCAACTCGCAGAATGAGGCTCAAGAGGTCCATTGCCGCGACGGCACCGCGATTGCGGATGGCTTCGCGCGCACGTTTGCGCTCTAGTGCCTGCGTGGTTCCGCTTGCAAGGCAGAGGCCGAGTTGAATCAGTACGGCCACGACCATCAGATGCGAGAGACCGTCCTCGGCCTGGGTATGGAGCTGCAGCGGTCGCGACGCCATGAACAGCGCAAACACGACGATGAACCACGATGCGATCGCGTCGATCATCGCCGCCACGACTGCGGCGGCGTCACGTGTGCTGCGCGCAGCTAGTGCATCGACGCGCTTGATAAGAACGCGCCGGAAAATGAGGCCGCCGCCGATAAACAGCGTGAGCAGCGCAGTTGCGGTTATCCAGGCAAGCACACTCGAGTCAAGCACATCCGTGTTGGCCCACTGAGCGATGAGATCTTTCGCGGCGGCGATGTCCATGCGGCAACTCTTGGGTTCGGCTTCGGCGTGGCGCTGACGATCGCGAAGGAACAATCGGTGGATACTGACGGCGCCTGCGTTAGACTAGCCCGACATGGCGAAAAAGAAAAAAAATCGGATTGGCAGACCGAACGCGCTACTGGCGGCCGTGCGGACGCCCGAGTTGCGTCAACGCATTGTCGAGGACAAGACGCGCTACAAGCGTAAGGGTAGGAACGCGACCCGCTGGCGCTCAGAACTCAGCTAGCGCTCGTTGCGCGGAGCCAGCGCGTAATGTTGGCAGAGGCGAGCGAAACATACGCACGTACTGTCGTGTACGCTCCGCTTTGTCGCCCGCATCTTCCGGGCGCGAATTACCCACAGCTGATAGGACGGTGAGGGTTTTGGTGGCCTGCTTCTAGCGGCCAAGCGCCGCCTAGTACTCGTAGATTTCGACGTCGTTACCGAGCAGCGTGTAGCCAGCTTCGCCGATATTGCTGCGATGGCCTTCGGCCATCATCGTTCCGGTCACCCAAACGGGCTCCCAGATCGACTCGACCTGCACGGGCTTCTCGAACACAACGTAGACAATCTGGTTGGGCGGCGGCGGCGGCAGATGGATGCACGCGCCGAAATAGGGCACCAGCAGAAAGCTCGAGATGTCGTCGCCGCTGACGTCGAGCGGCACGATAAACCCCGGGATTTTGATCTTCTGATTGTTGAGCTCGGCGACGATACCGGTCGGCAGCTGTGGCGCGTCGCCAAACAACGGCTGAACCTGATCTACCGGCTGACTGTGGTCCACGACGAGCTCGGGTGTACCCTCGGGCAGTAACTCGTCCCAGCCCACTTCACGATACGAGCCCTCGGTGGCGATGGCGGTCGCGCCCAGTCCGAGCAAAAGGGCGGCGATTCCGCCGGCGAAAAAACTTTTCATGCCGTTGTAGACCTCGTGAGGACGCTCAGGTTCGCACCGTCAGTCCGTCGGCCAGCGAATAGCGGTAGGCCCGCCAGGCCGGCAGCGCCGCCAGTATAACGGCCGCGAGCGTGACGACAACGATAACGGTGGCGTCAAATAAACCGGGTCCGCCTCCGGCGAGGTAAAAACCAAACTCCTCGAGGATGAACGGTCGCGCAAAGCCGAGGATCCCATGTATCAACGCGCTGCCGGCCAGCGCCGCAATGAATGCGAGAATGCCGGCCTCGACGATCAACAACGCAAACACCAGTCCGCGTCCGGCGCCAATCGAACGCAGAACCGCCATTTCGCGCCGTCGCTCGTTGAGGCTGGTCAACAGCGTGGTCAGAAGACCAATGAGACCGCCCAGCACGACAAAACCGCTGACAGCGAATAGGGCGGTTTCGGCAATACCGACGAGCCCCCAAAGCTGGGACAGCGTGACGCCGGGGACAATCGCCATCAGCGGCTCTTCGTCGTACTCGTTCACCCAGCGCTGCAGAGTGAATATGCCGATCCGCGATTCCATGCCGACGATGTAGGCAGTAATCGATTGCGGTCGCAGCGCCGCTTGTTCGGCGATGGTCGCCGCCAACGGTTCGCGTGCCGCCGGCGTCCGTGCCCAACCGTTGTGAATCGCCTCGATGCCGGCGAGCGTGACATGCACGGTGCGATCAACCGGCGTGCCGGTCCGGGCAAGGATTCCGGTGACTTGGAATGGCAGCTCCAAGTGATCCTGAAAACTGGTCGCGCCAATACCGTGCGAGACAATTATGTCGTCGCCAACCGAGTAGCCGAGCGCACGCGCGACGTCCGCACCGACCACGGCGTGGTTGACGTTGACGAAGCGTTCGCCGGCCAAAAACTCGAGCGGTCGCCGGTCGGCGTAGCGATAGTGCTCAAAGTACGCGTCCGTCGTGCCCATGACGCGAAAGCCACGGTGCGAGTCACCGAGTGAAATCGGAATGGTCCAAGCGACATCGTCGCGCGCCGCGACGTCGAGGTACGCGTCGTAGCTCACGTTGTTGGTCGGGTCACCAATGCGAAACACCGAGTAGAGCAACAGATTCAGCGGGCCGCTGCGCGCACCGACAATTAAATCGGCACCGGATATCGTATTCGTGAAACTGCGCTTTGCCTCGGTACGAACTCGGTCGACACCCACCACTAGCGCGACACTGACGGCAATCGACAAGACCGTAAGCAGCGCCGTCAAGCGACGGTTCGCCAGACTGCGCGTGGCCAGCGAAAACAACAGACGCAGTCTAGACATCGACGAGGTCCGCAACGCGGTTAATCGCCGGCAGCGACAGCGTCCGATCAAACGAGTTCGCGAGCTGCGGGTCGTGGCTGACAAACACCAAGGTGGTGCCGTGCCGATCGCACTCTTCCACGACAAGCTCGACAAACTTCATGCGAGTACGCGCATCAAGCGCGCTGGTGGGTTCGTCGGCAATGAGTAGCGGCGGCTGGCCTATCAATGCGCGCGCTACGGCAACGCGCTGCTGCTGCCCGATGCTGAGTTCGGTCACCCGGCGCCGGGCCAGTTCCGGTGCCAGTCCTAGGCGCCCCAAAAGGCGTTCCGCCTCCGTGCGCCGGGCTACCGCACTGTCGCCGGCGCGCTCGGCGCGCACCCGAGAGAAACGACACGGCAGCAGGACGTTGTCGAGCAACGACAAATAGGGCAGCAGGTTGAACATCTGAAATACGAAACCGACGTTGTCGGACCGAAACCGATCGCGTTTCGCAGCCGACAGATCGGCAAGCTCGGTGCCGAGCACGGTCAGCGCACCATTGGTTCGCGTGAGAATGCCGCCGATAAGGCCAAGCAGCGTGCTCTTGCCGCTGCCGCTCGGACCTTCGACGAACACCTTGTCGCCGCGCTCGATATCGAGTGACTCGATATCGAGCACCGGCGTGGCCGGTTGATAGCCGAAACCGAGCGCCCGGGCGGAGACGGCGGTGCCGACGACCGCGTTAGGCGGCGTCGTCATCGTGACCCTACAGTGACGTGAGATCCAGGCGACGTGACTTCGTGGTCAAGCGTCCGGTGGCGAAACCATTCGGGCCAACGGCTTGTGCATCGACGGTTTCCAGCGCGGGAAACTGATCGAACATCGTCAACGTGACAGCGCTGAGCTCGCCCGGTGACGCGCACGCGTAGTCGTAACGCACGAGCACGTCGGAATGCTCATCGCCATGATCTTCGTCGCTGTGCTCGGCGTGATTGTCGTCGTGATGATCTTCGTCGCTGTGCCCGCCGTGGTCGTCATCATGATGCTCATCATCGCCATGCTCGGCGTGATCGCCATCGTGATCGTCGTCGTGATGGTCATCGCCGTGATGGTCATCGTCGTGGTGGTCATCGTCGTGCCGGTCAGCGTCGAAGTCTGGCATCTGAACGTCGGCCGCCGCTTGCATAGTGCAGCCCGCGGCAGCGGCAAAGCGCACGAGTTGGTCGGGCTTGCCAAGGGTGCTCGTCAGTGTCGTCAGCGCCGCGCGCTGCTCGTCGTTCTGCGGTGCATGCTCGAAACCCACCAAGTTTGCCAGCGGTGATTCGAACTCGATCGAGACCTGCGCGTCTTCAAATGCCAAGCGCAGGTAAGCCGTGCCGTGTTCGTGTGCCGATTGACCGTACGCGGACACCAATGGGGCAAGGGAAAATGCCGCGACCTGGCCGATCGTTCGTGCGCGGCGCTTCGCGGTCGGCAGCTTGCTCTCGTTTTTCATGGCTGAGTCTCTGATTAGGCGTGGTCTGCGCATTGTGATTCCTATCGTTGCCGAAAGGTTCCGCAGACGTTGCACCGCCACGATGCACGCTGCTGCATTGCCACTATGGCGCCGTACGTTAGCAGCAGTCACGAGCGAGTGCTACGGGTATCGATTGTCGTGGGCAACAAGGGCTTACGGGTTGCTCGCAACGCAAGCACGAGTCGCTCAATCGACGACACCGGATGAACATTATGGCGCATGCAATGTATCCACGTGGTGCACGGCGAAACGCTTTGCGTCTGTGAACGCATTCACGTTAGCGTCAGTCTAAATATCGTAGGTTTAACCAACGGCTGCTGGCCAGCCGACATGCCGAGCCGCAGCTGTCCTATCGCAACTCAGCGAGGAGACGTGCTACGTGCAAACGACCAACGGTTCCGGCGAAGTCATCCCCGTCGCAAATCTTCGCGACTATTTTCGGCAGTCGGTCGAGGCCGCAGCCCGCCATCAAGGGGTCGAACTCGAGCCGCACGCCGAACACTACGTTGTCAATTTGCTAACGCTGTTCTCGCGTTCTGAACAACTGTTCGAAGACCGCGGCGACTATTACGGTTTGGCGCCACTCGCGACAATGCTCGCCAGCGCGATGGAGGCCGACAGCGCTGAAGAGCGATCGCTGACCCTGCAACGTCTTGGCGACGTCGCGCTGTTCGTAGCCGGGTGTTTGTTCGACTCGCTGCACGAGAAGGCGGTCGATCATCAGTACTACATCCGGATGGGCGGCAGTGCGTATGCCAGTTTGTCCGATGCCATGAGCACGACGACTCGAACCGCATCGATGGCTGCGGTGTTCGCCGAGTTGGCCGCAAAGTTTCAGCCGTTAGTCGATGTTCTGCACGAGGTTTGCGAAAGCAGCGATTCAGCGAGTGATCAAAACCTGCTCAAGCTCTACGCGTATTGGCAGCGTACCGGATCGAAACGCGCGTACGCCGAGCTTATTGCCCGCAACATTCGCCCGATTGGTTCGTCGGCTCGTCAGCACTAATGACCGACGTGCTGCGCAGTCTGCAGAATCAGCTCGAGGCGATTTACGCGCTCGATGCGGGTCCGGACGTACGCGATTTTCTGATCGATGCCGCGGAGCGCCAGCAGCATCTGGCGGCCGACGATCGGCGGCCAGACGAGAGTGTCTTGCTGCGCGAATCGGCCGACGGTGTCGATCTAGCGGTCTATCTAGCCGGCGACGTTTTGACCCGTCTCACGGACGATGATCCGCTGCAAGCGCTAACGGATGACGTGCTCGCCGATCTATGGCTCGCCATCGAGGGTGTGAGTCACTTCAGCTATCTCGTCCACCGCCTGCACCGCGATTCGGCGGTCTCGTTACTGGAGCTGGAACTGCAGGCGGAGATCGACAAATTCGTTGCGACGTGGTGGTTGGCGCGGGCCCAAGGCCATCGCGACGTGCGCGAGGGACTCTGGCGGCGGCTGTTTGTCGATACGGCGCTCGCGACTAATCTCAGTGCGGAAGAGGCCGAGCGGTACTCGACGGCGTCACGCTACGCGAGCTATTTCTGCGCTGAGCTGGGTTTGTTTGGCGCCGACAGTCACGACCAGGCCGTGCGTGAGCTGCGGCATTTCTATCGGCTGGATCAACCCGCTAAATTCAGCGAAATTCACAGTCAGCGACTGACCAGTTAGCGACCAATGCGCTCCTTCACAACGCGTTGACACAATGTTGACGTAAACTACGCCTTTCTGCCCACGGAGTCGGGCCCGTGCGTATTTTTGTTGCGTTGCTTGCTGTTGCCGCTCTAGGCGGCGGCGTCTACTGGTTTGTCCTTGCCGATCGGGAGGAAGCTGCGGCAAATGGCCGACCCAGCTTCAATCGCGCCGTGCCGGTGCGGGTGGTCACGGTTGCCCAGGAGAAACTGTCGGAAACGGTCGAAGCGCTCGGCACGGCGGTGGCGAATGAGTCCGTGACTCTGACCGCAAACGTGACGGAAACGGTTCGGTCGGTGGCGTTCGAGGACGGCCAGTACGTTGCTGCTGGTGATGTGCTCGTCGAGCTGACCAGCGCCGAGGAAGGCTCCCAGTTGCGCGAAGCCGAAGTTGCGGTCGCCGATGCCCGGCGCAAACTCATTCGACTCGAAGACCTAGGAAAACGTTCGCTGGTTTCAACGTCGGAAGTCGACGATGCGCGCGCCGTTCTCGAAGGCGCCGAGGCACGGCTTGCAACGGTTCGTGCGCGCGTCGGCGATCGCTTGATCACCGCGCCGTTCGACGGCGTGCTCGGTTTCCGCGACGTCAGTGTCGGCACGCTCGTCACGCCGGGAACGACCATCACGACGCTCGATGACATTTCGCGGATCAAAGTCGATTTCACGGTGCCGGAAGCGGTGTTGGGATCGATCAGCCTGGGCGACGCGCTGCAAGCGCAGTCCGTCGCGTTTCGTGATCAGACGTTTCGTGGGCGGGTCGAGTCGATCGGCTCGCGCATCGATCCGGTAACCCGATCGGCCCAAGTCCGCGCGGTCTTGCCGAACGACGACGGCTTGCTGCGTCCCGGCATGCTGCTAACGGTCAACGTCATCGTCAACGAGCGTCTCGGCATTCGCGTGCCAGCACGAGCGGTCGTGCAAGAGTCGGTCCGTGCGTATGTGTTCGTTGCCACCGCCGAAGACATTGCCGAGCGACGCGAGGTCAAACTTGGCAGCCGATCTGCCGATCACGTCGAGATTCTTGCCGGACTCAAGATTGGTGAGCGTGTGGTCGTGAGCGGCGTCGTTAAGCTTCGCGATGGCTCCAGTGTCGCAGTCCAGGCCGCCGTAGCGCCGCCAGCCACTCCCGGCAAGGACAGCTAAGCGATGTGGCTCGCCGAACTCAGCGTGCGGCGCCCCGTGCTGGCGACCGTTTTCGCTGTCCTCTTAATTGTCGCCGGGATCATCTCCCTGCGCGAGCTGTCGGTACGCGAATATCCCGACGTTAGTTCGCCAATCGTCTCGGTTCGGGTCGACTATCCCGGTGCCGCCTCAGCCATTGTCGATACTCAGGTGACTGAGATCATTGAAGGCGCCGTTAGCGGCGTCGAAGGCATTCGCTCGATCACGTCGTCGAGCCGCAACGGGTCGTCACGGGTCAACGTCGAGTTTACGTTGGCACGCAATATCGACGAGGCGTCCAACGACATACGTGATCGTGTTGGTCGGGTCATCGATGAACTGCCGGACGGTGTCGAACCCGCTCGCGTGCAAAAACAAGACAGCGATGCACGGCCGGTCGTTTACGTCAGCCTGTTCGACGCGACGCGCAACAGTATGGAGCTCGTCGACTACGCCGAGCGCTACATCGCCGAGCGATTCAGCTCGATTCCGGGCGTATCGTCGGTGGAGGTCTACGGGCCCGGCCGCCCGTCCATGCGGATTTGGGTCGACCGCGTCGCGCTCGCGGCCCGCGGCCTTACGGTCGGCGACATTGACGCAGCCTTGCGACGCGAGAACATTGAGTCGCCGGCCGGCATGCTCGAGTCGTCGGACCGTGAGTTTCCCGTCCGCGTGGCGAGAGGCTACGAAACGCCGGACGATTTTCGTCAGCTGGTCATCGGCGAAGGCGACAACAATCATCTGATTCGTCTTGGCGAAGTGGCGCGTATCGAACTCGGGCCACGCAATCCGCGACGGGTTTTTCGCGCCAACGGCGAACAAGCCGCGGCGCTCGGCGTCTTCAAGCAATCGACGGCCAACACCGTTGACGTGCTCGATGGCGTCAATGCGACGATCAGCGCGCTCAATCAGGCATCGGACGGTCTGCGATTGGTTAAATCGTCCGATGACTCAGTCTTTATTCGTGCGGCCGTCAATACGGTTTATCAAACGATTCTGTTGACGACCTTGCTGGTGGCGGGCGTCATCTTTCTGTTTCTCACGCAATGGCGCGCGACCGTTGTGCCGGTCGTTACGATACCGATCTGCTTGATTGCGACATTTGCGGCGATAGCGCTCGCTGGGTTCAGCATCAATCTGATCACGCTGCTGGCGCTGGTTCTTTGTATCGGGCTGGTCGTCGACGACGCGATCGTCGTACTGGAAAACGTCTATCGCCGCATTCAGAAGGGCGAACCGGCGCTACTGGCCGCCAAACGCGGTGCGTCGCAGGTGGTCTTCGCCGTTATCGCAACCACCGCAGTACTCGTCGCGGTGTTCGCGCCGATCGCATTTCTTACGGACAACGTCGGTCGAATATTCGGCGAGCTCGCTGTTACGTTGTGTGCCGCGCTTGTTCTGTCCAGCGTGCTCGCGCTGAGCGTCGTGCCGATGCTCGCATCCAAGCTGCTGCGCGGCCACGGCGATGAGCTGCGACAGCAAAACGCGGTCGTACGGTTTATCGAGGGACTGTCCGAGCACTACTCGCTTCTGTTGGCTGTGTCGCTTCGCTATCGCTTTGTCTGGGTCGCCGTCGCGCTGGCGACTGCCAGCAGCGCGTGGTTCTTGCTCGGCTCGGTGGACCGCGAGTACGTGCCCGATGAGGATCGCGGGTCGTTGCTGGGCCGCTTCCGCGGTCCGGAGGGCGCCAGCGTCGACTTCATGCTGGAGAGTCTGACCGAGTTGGAGGAGCCGGCGCTTTCGTTGGTCGAGCAAGGCTCGCTGGAGCGTGCGCTCATCGCGATACCCGGCTGGGGCGGCGGCGAGTCGGCCAACTCCGGCGTCGTGTCGATGACGCTTGCACCGTGGGACGAGCGCGACATCACGACCGCCGAAGCGGTCGCTGAGTTGAATCGCGCGTGGTCGCAGATCGAAGACTTGCGGGTATTTACGTTCAGTCGATCGCCCATCGGCGGCGGCGGTCGGCCGGTCGAGTTTGTGCTTGGCGGCACGAGCTACGCGGAGCTTGCGGACTGGCGTGATCGCATCATCGCGCGGGCCAGCGAAAACCCTGGGCTCAACCGCCTCGACGCCGATCTGATCGAGACGCAGCCGCAGATGATCATCGACGTCGATTCGGATCGAGCGGCTGCGCTGGGCGTGCCGGTCGAAGCGATTGGCCGTGAGCTGCAGCTATTGATGAGCGATCAGACGTCGACGCGTTTCCAGCGCGACGGCGAGGAGTATGACGTCGTCATTCAGGCCGATGCGCGGCAACGTCGCTCGGTGGCGGATCTGACGCATGTCTACGTGCGATCGTCGACGTCTGCCGAGCTGATCCCGCTGTCCAACTTGGTGAGCCTGAGCGAGCTCGCTGAGCCGGCCTCGCTAAATCGGTACAACCGGCTACGCGCTGTCACGATTACTGCGGATCTCAATCCAGGTTACTCGCTGGGCGAGGCGCTCGACTACATGCGCAGCATTGCCGACGAAGAGCTGCCGGCGACCGCGCAGATCAGCTACAAGGGCGAATCGCGCGAATACATCGATGCCGGTAACTCGTTGCTGTTCACGTTTGTGCTTGCGCTGACCATCGTCTATTTGGTCTTGGCCGCTCAGTTCGAGAGTTTCGTTCAGCCGCTGGTGATCATGTGCACTGTGCCTTTGGCGCTGGCCGGCGGATTTCTCGGCCTCGCCATCACCGATACGACGCTCAATATCTACAGCCAGATTGGGCTGCTCATGCTGATCGGCATCGCGACCAAAAACGGCATCCTGATTGTTGAGTTCATCAATCAGATCCGGGACGCCGGCGTGGAGCTCATGGACGGCATCGTTCGCGCATCGACGATGCGTTTTCGGCCGGTCACGATGACGACGGCCTCCACGGTCATGGGCTCCGTGCCTCTGATGCTCTCGACCGGGCCCGGTTCCGAGGGACTGCATTCGCTGGGCGTCGTCATTTTCTGGGGTGTGCTGCTCGCAACGTTACTGACGCTGTTCGTCGTACCGGTGCTCTACAGTTTCGTCGGCAACCTGACCGGCGCGCCCGGTGAAATCGGTCGTGAATTGGACCGTCTCGAAGAGGCCGCGCAATAGCGCAACGCTGGCGGCGGCCGCCTAGCGGGCGCCGGCCAGCAGCGTCTGCAGCAACGCTCGCGCGCTGTCTTTGAGCCGATAAAAGCGCCACGTTCCAATACGGCCAACATCGACGACGCCCGCGTCCGCGAGCGTTTTCAGGTGGTGTGACACGGTTGGCTGACTGACGTCGAGCCATTCAACGATGTCGCACGCGCAGACCGGCAGCGTCTGCCCGGCCAGCAAATGCACGATTTGCAGCCGGTTAGGGTCGCTCAGCGATTTGGCAATCTGCGTTGCGACTGCGGCGACGTCCGCCGCCAAAGCTCGAACCGGTTTTGGCACGCAGCAATTCGCGGGGCGTCGGGCGTTTTCGGGCGACATAGGCTTGTATTGATGATTATCGATATATTACTGTACAGCATTATATCGATGTGTATCAATATAAGGAGCTCTGCAATGCGCCTCCAACTCGCTTTGAACGTGCCCGACCTCGACGCGTCCGTGGACTACTACAGCCGCTTGTTCGGGGTGTCACCGCATAAGCGCAAGGTCGGTTACGCCAACTTCCAGATCGACAATCCGCCGCTGAAATTGGTGCTGTTCGAAAATGCCGCGGCCGATGAGCGAATCAACCACCTCGGCGTCGAGGTCGAGCAGCAGGCGACGCTCGACGCGGCTGCCGGGCGTCTGACACGCGCGGGTATTGCGGCCGGCCCCGCCCACGAAACGGAGTGTTGCCACTCGCGACAGGCCAAGATCTGGAGTACCGCGCCGGATGGCGTCGCGTGGGAGTGGTATCGAGTCACGGCTGACGAGTTACCCGAGCGCGACGGTTAGTTCGCTTTAACGTTCGCGCAGCGCAATACGTGCGCAGACGAGCGCAAGCACACTGACCACCACCCATGCCGTCGTCAGCGCGGACGGGTGGTTGTTGTGCAGCGCGCCCAAGACCAAGCCGGCACCGGCGCCAACTGCGAAAATCAGCCCACCGATGAGCGCGTTGGCCATGCCTGCGTTTTCATCGAAGCGCGACATGTAGGCTGCCTGCGCGTTATTGACCACCAGGGTTTGCATGGCCATGACCAGCGCCGTGTTCAAAACCGTCACGCCCAGGGTCGGCTCGAAGGCAACGCTGTATACGCAGGCCCACACGGCGGCGGTCAGCGTCAGCCACAGTCCGACCGGCATGATGGCGCGCGGCTTGAAACTCTTCAGCAGCCGCAGATTCAGAAAATGCATCGCCGCCATCAGCACGACGTTGGCGCCGAAGTACACCGGGAAACGCGTCGTCGAAACGCCGAAGTGCTTCAGATACACGAACGCCGCATCGCTCAAGAACAAAAACAAGTTGGCGACCGACAGCGCGGCCGTCAGCGCAAAGAACGTTGCGCGGCGATGCGCGAGTACCGAGAGCACGTGGCTAATGAGAAATGAGAGCGGCCCTTGATCCGGCGACGTGCGACCCCGTCGGCGCCCGGTTTCCGGGAGAAATTGCCAGATTGCCAGCAATACGACAAAGCCATAGAACGCGAGCGCAACAAAAATCCAGCGCCACGATGCGATGTTCAACACGAACGCGCCGCCGAAGGGCGCGACGAGCGGTAATGCCATCAGCAGCAATGTAATGCGCGAAAGCTGTCGGGCACTGTCGTGTTCGTCGTAAAGGTCGCGAACGATAGCGCCGACGTTGACGAGGCAAATGCCGGCGCCGATGCCTTGTAGAACGCGCAGGGCACCGAGCAACGCCGCGCTTTGCACGAGCGCGGCCCCCAAGCTGCACAGCATGTACAACACCACGCCTGTCGTGCAGATCGGCTTGCGGCCCAAGCGATCCGAAAACGGCGCGGCGCCTAATAGGCCTAGCGTGTATCCGAGCATGTACATTGGCACCGAGTGCTCGATGATCTGCACCGGTACGGCGAGCTCCAGCGCCATTTCGGCAATGGCTGGCAGGTAGGCATCCATAGCGAGCGCATTCAGCCCGACCATGGCGGCCAGCAAGATCGCCAACAGGCCGGGCGAAATTGCGCGAGTCGGTGGGGTTGTGGCGCTCAGGACTGTTCTCGTCGGGCTCGTCCGTGCGACCGTCGGCCGGCACGCAGAATGATGGTGCTACGCCATGTCGCGCTGTGCAAGGCGGCTTGCGAACGTCGAAATTGCGTGTGACATTACTGCCCGCATTCCGGCCGGACGCGGCCAACGCGGAGCAAACCATGAAATTAGCCAGCAAGAAATCCGGTCGCGACGGGGAGCTGATCGTCGTCAGCCGCGACCTCAGCAAGGCCGCCAGTGCCGCCGACATCGTACCGACCATGCAGGCGGCATTAGATAGCTGGGCGACGGTGGAGCCGCAGCTGCGCGAGCGTTCCGAGGCGCTCGAGTCCGGGCTGGCTGACCACGTCTTTGCGCTCGATGAAACCGCCCTGGCCGCACCACTGCCGCGGGCGTACCACTGGGTTGACGGCAGCGCTTACGTGAATCACGTTGAATTGGTTCGCAAGGCGCGCGGTGCGGCCATGCCCGAGTCCTTCTGGCACGACCCGCTCGTGTATCAGGGTGGATCGGACGATTTCGTCGGGCCGCGCGATCCGATTGTTGTGCCGAGCGAAGACTACGGTATCGACATGGAAAGCGAGATCGCGGTGATCACGGACGATGTCCCGATGCAGACAGCGGCCGACGCGGCGAGCCAGCACATCAAGCTGCTGATGCTCGTCAACGACGTCTCGCTGCGTCATCTGATTCCGGGCGAGCTCGCCAAGGGCTTCGGCTTTTATCAGTCCAAGCCCGCAACGGCGTTTTCGCCGGTCGCCGTGACTCCCGACGAGTTGGGCGATGCCTACAGCGGCGGAACGATACGCCTGCCACTGACGACCGAGCTCAATGGCAATCACATCGGCTCGCCGAACTGCGGAGTCGACATGACGTTCAATTTCGAACAGCTGATTGAGCACGTGACCAAGACCCGACGGCTTGGCGCCGGTGCCGTCATCGGTTCGGGCACCATCTCTAATTACGATCGGAGTCGTGGCTCGAGTTGCCTCGCCGAAATCCGCATGCTGGAGACGATCGAACACGGCAAGCCACAGACGCCGTTCCTGAAGTTTGGCGACCGCGTGCGAATCGACATGTTGGGATCTGACGGGCGGTCGATTTTTGGCGCGATCGACCAGGTGGTGACGCCCTTGTAGGGCATTTATCGGCCGTTATGTGAACCAGGCCAGGGGCTCGGTCGCGAATCGACCCTACACTTGGGTCTAGGTGTCAATGCCGGAGTCGACCTATGCTGGACCCAGCAAGCGTTACGGCCGGCCTCGTGTTCGGAGTCCTTGCGACCCGCCTGGCCGGCAGCCTAATCGTGCGCCGCTACACCCTCGTCAGCGACGTCTCGCAGCGCCTCGCACCCGATCAATCGGTGCGCTGGCTGCGCCGGGCTCTCGATCGCGCCAGAGAGGACGTTGCGCGGCGCGAGGAGTCCTTGAGCGAGTTTCGCAACGCGTACGAGCAGCGCGCCCGTGAATTAGCAGCGATGCGTGAAGACGTGCGCGATGCCGTCAAACTAACGCGTCAGTTGCGTTCTGAGCTGATCGAACGCGTCCATCGGCGCATTGTCGCCGAACGCTTCGCCGATGCCACGTTTAGCGAGTTAGCGCCGGTACCGGCGACTGATCCTTTACCGTCTCCAGCACAATCAGCGACGACGCGTCCTTAATCCCCGGCAAAGTCAGCAGTTCGCGTTGAATGAACTGGCTGAAGCTCGCTAGATCGGCAGCGACCACGCGCAGCAAAAAATCGGTGTCGCCGGACAAGAGGTGACAACTCTGCACCGTGTCGAAGTTCGTTACTGCCTCACGAAACTGGGCCGCTAGTTCTGGCGACTGACGTTCGACCCGAACCGCGACAAATGCCTCAACCCCGAAGCCGAGTGCGGCCAGATCGACGTCGGCGCGATAGCCACGGATGACGCCTGCTTCCTCGAGGAGGCGCACGCGACGCTGGCACGCCGTTGGCGAAAGGCGCACGCGTTCGGCGAGCGCGGTCCAGGCCAGTCGGCCGTCGCGCTGCAATATATCGAGGATAGCTCGATCTTGACGATCTATATTGAAGGCTTTCACTACTAACCTTTACATTGTTAGAGAATATCACTAACTATAGGCAATTTTGGGTCAAAGAACTCCGAAAAAAGCCAATTTAGGGCTGGTATCCTTTCTGTTTTTCAAGGGGGAGCCGCCATGACCAGCCAACCTGACAAGAATCTGTTTGAGAACCCGATGGGGACCGATGGGTTTGAGTTCGTCGAGTACGCTGCCCCGGATCCGGAGCTGTTGCGGGCGCTGTTTCTGCGCATGGGCTTTCCCGAAGTCGCGCGCCACCGTTCGAAGAACGTCACGCTGCACAAGCAGGGCGACATTCATTTCATTATCAACGCAGAGCCCGACAGTTTCGCGCAGCGCTTCGCGCGCGAGCACGGTCCATGCGCGTGTGCAATGGCTTTTCGCGTCAAGGATGCGGGCGCCGCATTCGACCGCGCAGTCAGTCTCGGCGCAACGCCCGTGCCGAGCAATCCTGGACCGATGGAGCTCAACATCCCGGCGATCGAAGGTATCGGCGGTTCGCGCATTTACTTGGTCGACCGTTACGGCGACAACGGCAGCATCTACGACGTCGATTTCGTGTTTGCCGACGATTGGCGCGAGCGCTTGGACAACGCCAGCACGGGCCTTACCTACCTCGACCATCTGACGCACAACGTGCAGCGCGGCAACATGGACACGTGGGCGGAATTCTACGAGCGGCTGTTCAATTTCCGCGAGATTCGATATTTCGATATCGAAGGTAAGGTCACTGGCCTGTTCTCGAAGGCGATGACCAGCCCTTGCGGAAAAATTCGTATTCCGCTGAACGAAAGCCAAGACGACAAGAGTCAGATCGAGGAGTTTCTTCGCGAGTATCGCGGCGAAGGGATTCAGCATATTGCGCTCGGTACCCGCGACATATTCGCGACCGTCGATCAGGTCAAGGCGAACGGTATCGGTCTGCAGGACACCAACGACGCCTATTTCGACATGATCGACGAGCGGCTGCCCGGACACGGCGAAGATGTCGAGGCGATGCGTCAGCGTCGAATTCTCATCGATGGCGCGCCAAGCGAGGGCCAGGGTCTGTTGCTGCAAATATTCACGGAAAACGTCATCGGTCCGATCTTCTTTGAGATCATTCAGCGCAAAGGCAACGAAGGGTTTGGCGAGGGCAACTTTCAGGCGCTGTTCGAGTCGCTCGAGCTCGACCAGATTCGCCGTGGCGTCATCGACGCCGACGGCGCGTAGCGCGCACTCACGGCGCCTAGCTGTCGCCGATCGCGTGCGATGCTAGGCTGTCGGTATCTTGCGAGTTTTCGTTACCGAGTGAGGCGTTGACTGTGTTTGAACATTTGGAACCGCTGCCCGGCGATCCGATTCTGTCGATGATGGCGGCGTTTCGGCAGGATCCCGCCGACAACAAAGTCGACCTCAGCGCCGGCGTGTACAAAGACGAAAGCGGGCGGACGCCGGTGATGGCGGCGGTCGCTGAGGCCGAGCAGAAAGTGCTGGCTGAACAGCAGACTAAGGCCTATGTCGGCCTTGCCGGCAACCCGCTCTTCAACGACACGATGCAGCCGCTGATATTCGGTCCGGAGCACCCGGCCAACGATCGCATGCGTACGTTCCAGACCCCGGGCGGCTCCGGTGGCCTACGCGTCGCAGCCGAGTTTCTGAAGCGCGCCCGCGGCGACGCGAGGTTGTGGCTCAGCGATCCCAGCTGGCCCAATCATCGGCCGCTGATTGGCGACGTTGGAATTGACGTCCAAGAGTATCCATACCTTGATCGCGCCACCGGCGCACTTCGCTTCGACGCCATGTGCGAGACACTCAGCACATCCGCGAGCGCCGGCGATCTGTTGCTGCTGCACGGCAGCTGCCATAACCCGACCGGTGCGGACCTAACGCTTGCCCAGTGGCAACAGGTTACCGAGCTTTGTTTGGAAAAAGGCTTATTGCCCTTTATCGATACCGCCTACCTCGGTTTCGGTGAAGGTCTCGATGCCGATGCCGAGGGTCTGCGGCACGTTGCCGCGAACGTGCCGGAAGCCATTATCGTCGGTTCGTGCTCAAAAAACTTCGGCCTCTATAAAGAGCGCGTCGGGTCGGTCACCGTGCTGGCGGCGAACGCCGCTGCGACCGAAGCATCGCTATCGCATCTGCTGCGCATTGTCCGACGCATCTATTCGATGCCGCCCGATCATGGGGCCGCTATCGTCGGAACGATCCTCGACGACCCGCGATTGCGCTGGCAGTGGGAGGAGGAACTCGGCGAATGCCGCGAGCGGATGCAGCGGTTGCGACGAGAATTTCGCGATGCCTTGGCGAGCGCGCTTCCCAACGAGAATTTCGATTTTCTGGTCGCTCAGCGCGGTATGTTTTCGATGCTGCCGCTGGCGGTCGACGAGATCGATGCATTGCGCGACAAGCACCATGTCTACATGGTGAAGTCTGGTCGCATCAACGTCGCCGGGCTTCCTGAGCAGGGGCTTACCCAACTCGCGGCGGCGATTGCCGATGTGCGAACGCGTTAATCGCGATCGCGACTGAACGATACTGGCTCGAGCCACCAAAACAGAAAAATGCACAACGCGGCGCCGGCCAGTGTCGCCAGCAGGTCCAGCGGGTCATACACGAGGCGTCCGGCGCGATGTACCCGTTGGACCCACTCCCACACGAGCAGGGCAACGACGGTAAACGCCAGTGCCCAGCGAAACAGTCGGCGCTGCGCGCGTTGCCGTGATGCTTCGCGTTGCTCTCGACGAGCGAACCTAAAGCCAAGCGCGGCAAAGGCCAACGCGGGTACGGCAAGGCTGTTTGGCAGGCTGCCGCGCAACACGGGGCAGCACGGGTCGGCAAGTTCGCGCCACTGGTCAACGGCGGTGAGACCAATCAACGCGGCAATCGTAACGAACGTCCAGGGCGTCGTGCGGCGTGGATCCAGAGCTTCGAGCAGGCCCACAATATCTCCCGAGCTACGGCGACGTGCTCGCTTCTATCCGAACCTCAACGGTGACCTCGTGCGCGACCCATTCCGGATCGGTCCAGTCGCCGACGCCGACGTTAAAGTCCAAGCGGTTCAGCCGTGTCTTGCCGACTAAAGTGCGGCGCGCGCCATTTTCATCGACTCGAAACGTCAGCCGGGCCGGCGCTGGTTGGTCTTTAATCGTCAGCTGGCCGTCGTTCGTGATAAACGGTAAGTCGTTGTCGTCGGTAGCGTCGGTGGCAACAAACGTGCTGGCCGAGTAATTGGCTTGCGGGTGCGCCGCGCTGTCGAACCAATCCGGATCGGCCAGCGTCGTGTCGCGATCGCTGTCGCCGGAGCTGACCGACGTAAGGTCAATGCGCACGTCGAACGAGCCCGTCGGTTGCCCTCCAGCATCGAATCGGATGTCGGCGTCCCATCGTTCGAAGCGCCCGGTGAAGGGCGCGCCCGATTGGCTGCCGGTAAACTCGATGCTGCTTGCGGCATAGTCGATTACCCACATCGGCGGCGCTTTATCGTCGCCCGCGCGCTGGGCGAGCGCGACTTGCGCACAAAGCGTCAGAGCGGCAGCGCCAAGCCAACCCGACCGCACAAAATGGCCTTTCATGAACGATTCCATGGTCCGTTAGATCGCCTGATACCAGCGAATGCCGTCATCATCGACAAAAGTCTGCAGCAAAGCTGCGTCGACGAGAAAATTCAGATGCGCAATGGCTTCGCCGGTCGCAAGCGTCATGCTGCCTGCGCCAACGTCCGACCGAAACAGCGCCGGAAATACATCGATCGCGCGACGCGGCTCTCGGCAGTGCAGACGCAGCCGTTCGAGGGCGACCTCGTGCTCATCGATCAACGCCGTCAGTCGCTTATGTGCGCCCACGAACGGTTTGCCGTGCGACGGCAGCACCAACACGTCGGCCGGGAGCGAGTCGCGGAGCCGGCGGCATGAGTCCAGCCACTCGGCCAGCGGATTCGCGTTTGGTTCGGTCGGCCATACGCTCACGTTCGACGAAATCGTTGGCAGGATTTGGTCGCCCGATATGACGACATTGAGTGCCGGCGCATACAGGCATGCGTGTTCGGGTGAATGGCCGCTACCGATGACGACTTCCCAGTCGACACCGTTGATCGATAGCGTCTGACCCGCACTAAGCCGATCGTAGCTCGGCGGCAACGGGTCGCAGGCTTTGCCGAAACCGCCAAACATTTTTGCGTAACGCCCGAGTGCGTCGTCATCGAAGCCGGCGGCGCGATAGTACTGAAACGCAATCGGCGGCGGAGGCGAAGTGTCTGCCGTCAACACGCGACACATTAAGTATTCCGCGCGGGTCATGCCGAGCGGAATGTCGTAATGCTCGCATAACCAACCCGCACTGCCGACGTGATCGGGGTGCATGTGGGTGACGAGCAGCCGGGAAGGTCTTTTGCCGTCGAACGTATCGATGACCTGCTGCCAGCGCTGTTGCGTGTGGCCGCCGCGAATACCGGTATCGACGAGTGTCAGGGCATCGTTGTCCTCGAGGACCCAGACGTTGATGTGCGTCAGCTCAAACGGCAGCGGCAAACGATGCCAATGCACGCCAGGGGCAACGGCGATGGTCGAGCCGTCCGCCGGGACGTCAGCGAACGGATAATCGTATTGCGTTGTCGCCGTCTTGGCGGTTGCTGCCGGCATCAGCCCTGGGCGGCGGCGACCCGCGCGTGGCCGGCGTTGGAGCGCCTGCCGGACGTCATTTTGTCGAGGATTTCCTGCAATACGATCGCAATCGACGATGCGTTGCGAATACGCGAGATGTGCGGCCACGTCGATCGCAGTCCTTCATCGATCAGGAACGAGCGATCTTTCTCCGAGAGGTGCGACAGCAGTTTACGCGGATCGAACAGCCGAAAGCGTGGCACGACATTGATGTCGCCCGCGTAATCCTGCGACAGCAGCGAGAAAAGATTATCCACCCAATAACTGGTCTCGTACGCACCGCTCAGCCAACGCGCCGAGGTGCGCCGCAAGTACTTTAGCCACTCGCGCTGTACCCGCAAACCGAAGTCCAGCAGGTTAGGGCCGATGCCGTCTTGGTTGCGGTATTCGATGACCGACCACAGCACCAGCGGGTTAACTTGACTCGCGATGTAGTGATTCACGCCGTACAGCCGCGACAAACGCCGCGCCGGCAGGTCCGCCGCCAGCGACCCATCGACCCAAGCTTCTTTCGGCAGGTACTTTTTGACCGAACCATCGGCGTCGCGCGCCAACAGCGTCGTTGCTGGGTAGATGCCTGGCACCGCACACGACGCCTGCACCGCGGAGCGGATCAGTACGTTCGGCGACGTGATGGCATTCAGCAGTCGCGACTTCTGGTGCTTCTGGGTCGCCGAAACCGTGATATTGATTTGCCGGCCTGACAACTCGAAGGCTTCCTGAAACGTGAGGTCCGGTACCAGCCGTTCGATTTGGCCGATGACTTCATCTGTGTTCATGCGCCGCAGCCGCCCCGGTTTGACGTGATCGTCCTGTACACGGATCAGCGCATTCAGCGTCGGTCGCTCGAGCGTCTTTTTGAGCTCTTGTGGCGTTTTCGAGCCAACGATGGCGGCGATCAATGAGCCCGCGCTCGACCCGGAAATAACCCGCGGCAATAGATCTTGTTCGTACAGCGCAAGGACCACGCCCATATGGAAGTAGCCGAGGGCACCGGCACCGCTGCACATGAGCGCGGTCGAGCCGAAGCAGTGGCTGGCGCGATCGAAAAATTCGAGTTTGTCGGCGCGGCTCAAGGTGCGCGATTTTGACGCGGCAACGTAACGCAGCGAGCGATTGATCTCGTCGACGTATTCGTCGACCAGTTGCTTGGTGCCGCTTTTCGCGTACCGATACAGACCGCCGTTACCCATGCCGTCCATATTGCCGTGAATGCCTTCATTCAACGTGAACAACAGTTTCCGAACGTCGCCCTCGCGGCGCAGGCGACGCAGCTTGTTCAGTCGATGGCGAATCGATTCGTAGTTGTAGAGATTGCTTTTCGGCGCCAAGCGCCAATCGTAACGACCGGTGCGCTGATCCTGCGCTTCGGCCATCGCAAGCCAGTCTTCGTAGCTTTCGACGTTTTCAAACTGATCGGCGATCAGCATGTTGGCAAGATTGAACATGCGCCCTCGATACTTGCGCAAACGTTTGCCTAGCGAGCGCGCCGGCCGTCTGCAAAGCGCCTATTCTAGGCGCTTCGCACCGACGTGTCTGGCACAATACTTTGGAATTGAGAGCCCGTACCGCTCGCGTGCACGCTACGACGCGTCGGTCGGTGGGGGCTGTAGGAGTTTTTGCGTGAAAATTAAGATCGAATTTGACCTGACACCCGAAGAATTCCGCGAGAGTATAGGTTTGCCTAACGTTGCGGCGCTGCAAGAGAAGGTTGTCCAAGCTATGTCTGACCGTATTGCCAGCGGTGTCAAAGACATCAACGTGCCGGCGTTGGTGGAAGGCTGGCTGACACAGGGCATCGCGACGTCGCGCCAGCTGCAGAGCATCTTTAGCAGTGCCGTCAGCGAAATTATCGACCCATCCAGCAATCGCGACGAAAAATCGTCCGACTAACCGGGTCGAGCCGGGCGTTCAGACGTCGAACTCGAAACTGAGTCCGGCGTTTTCCTCGAGGCGAGTGATTAGCGAGTCGCCGAGCGCACTGGCCGGCGTCCAAAATCCACCCGCAGCGCTCGCCGTTTGATCTTTGGCGAGACAGACTGCCGCTTCGGCCAGCATCTTTGACGTGGATCCGTAGCCGGGATCGCGATCGCCGGTCACCCGTGTCCTCACGACCTCGCCACTACTGCGCTTGCCGTACAGCAGCAGGTTGAAAAATCCGGCCTCCCGCGCTTTTTCATCGGGACCTTCGCCGGGCTGTGGCAGCACCGTTTTGTTAAGCAGACTCCGCAATGGCCCGACCGCGGCGGCGAGCATGAATCCGCCCAACCCGAGACTGACGGCGCTGGCTTTGAGCCAGCCTGGCAGGCCACTGCCGGTCATCGTGGATTCGCTGTAGCGGAATTCCCGCCCGTACGGAAATCCGAGCAGGGCATTGGAGCGACGGACGACTTTGGTGTTTATCTGTGCCATGACGAACGGCGCAGTCCAGGCATTGGCGATGTCGTTATATTCGCTGCCACGCTGATCGCGACCGTCCGGTCCCTGCCGTTCACCGTCGGGATTGAGGCTGTACGGATGCACGACCACTCGCGCCGTGTCGCGATTTTTCGTTGCCGCCTCGACCACGCCCAACAAACTGGCCACCGTTCCGCCGCTGGCTGCGCCGCGAATTGCGCGCACGAGCAGCGCGATCTCGACGAATGGCTCGCCGAAACGCTCGCGAGCTTCGCGTTGCGCAAAATAGACACCCATGTCGGATGGAATCGAGTCGAAACCGCAGCAGTGCACGATACGCGCACCGCTGGCCTCAGCGGCACTCGAGTGCGTATCGATCATTTCTCGCATCCACGGTACCTCACCGGCCAAATCGCAATAATGCGTACCGTTGCGAGCACAGGCGGCGACCAGCTCCGAACCGTACTTCGCGTACGGGCCGACCGTCGTGCAGACGACTCGCGTCGCCCGGGTCAGTTGGTCCAAGCTGTCGACGTCATGGCTGTCGGCCGTTAGCACGTCGAGCGTGTCGGCCCGACTGCCGAGAGTTTTCTTTAGCGCGGCAAGCTTGTCTGCGTTGCGGCCGGCTATTGCCCAGGCTACGTCGCCATCGGTGCCGTAACGTTCGACCAGGTATTCGGCGACCAGCGCGCCGGTAAAGCCGGTAGCCCCCCAGACGATGACGTCGTATTTGCGGTTCTCAGTCGCGCTCATGGTTTGGCTTCCGTCATTTCAATGGTAGAGGTGTCGCGGCGCAGCGGATTCGGCAGTCCTAAGTAACGCGTTAGATAGTGTACGCAAACGTAGAACGGCAGCGTATCGGCCAGCGCGACCAGCATTTTGAACACGTAATTGCTGCCGACGAGCCCGAGCAGAGTCGCGAAAGCAATGTCGCCGGCCAGAAAGGCCGCGCCAAAGGTGACGCTTATGACCACGGTCGCGTCGACCAGCTGGCTCACTAGCGTCGAGAAGTTGTTGCGCAGCCACAAGTGTTTGCCGCGCGTTAAACGTTTCCAGAAATGAAACAACTGCACGTCGCAATACTGCGCGGCGAGGTACGCCATCATCGACGCAAATACAGCGCCGACCGTGGTCGCGTAAATGATCGAAAACGTTTCGACTTCGCCGCTGAGACTCGAACCGTTCGGTAAGCCGACATCGGCAGCCAGCGACAACGTTTGCCAGGGCGGCTGCATGCCGGCCGGCGCCGACGGCAGCGCATTCGCCAGCATGAGTACGCCGACGATGAAAATGTTAAGGCCGAGCCCGACCGTCACCAGGTAGTTTGCCCGGCGCCTGCCGTACAGCTCACAGACAAGATCGGTACACAGAAACGTGATCGGGTAGGGCAGCACGCCGATAGCGACGACCATCGGCCAGTTGCCGATGCTCACGAGGTGCACGAATCTCGTGATCCCCAAGACATTCAGCAGCGTCATCGCGCACAAGAAAATCCCGGCGAGGACGAGGAACACGCGTTCGCGGCGTACTGCGTAGCGGTCGGTGTCGGCATCGAGCGTTGGCAGCATGTTCAGTTCCGTGCGAGAGCGTCGAGTTGGACGAGAGCCGTTCTAACTTGCATGTCATCACCGCTGGCTTCGGTCCACGCAACCAGCAATTGGTCACCAATACGTTGCATGCGTGGGAAGCCGCTGGCGCGATCCGAGCGCAAGCGCGCGACTTCGAGCTCGGGTCCCGGTCGGCCGTGGATACCGTAGCGACGAACCACAAGTCGCGCGCTGTCAGGCGCCGCGCGTTCGACCCAGCTAACCACGATTTCGGCATTGGCCAGCACGACAATATCCGTTCGACCTAACGGTTCGCCGCCAAGATGCAGCGTCGTTTCAGAAAAACTGTTCGCCCGATCGGTCGATCGAGCAATGCGTATCGCCGGCGTGTCGGCTGCGGCCGTGTACCAGGCGAGCGCCACCGTGTTGCCGTTGGCGGCAACGGCTGGGCCGTTGACAGGGCAACCGTCTATACGCCAACCGTCGGCCGCCGCGACGCCCAGCGAGCGCCACGCCCCAGCTCGTTGCTCCGCGAGCGCGATGTCGCGAATTTCGCTGAGCGAGCGATCGCGAAATGCGACCAGCACGCGATCGCGCAACGTGACCGTGTCGGTCTGGCAGCAGTCGCAAACGCGGGTATCGATGGTCGCCTCGTCCATGAGCTCGCCGCTTGCGCTGTAGGCGGCGTATCGCAGCAGCGTTTCCGCATTGCCGTGGCTGCTGTGGCCTGCCGTGTCGTGGCCGGTCAGCCATACGAGGCCGACACCGTCGCCGACGGGAAAGTGACTAACAAAACCGCGCTCGATCGCCGGACCCGCGGACGGCGGTGTGATGGCGTCACTGAAACTTTGGCCACCGTCTGTCGACAGCGCCAAGCGTATGTCATAGCCGTACGAATCGGCGGCGGCGTTCTCCAACCAATGGGCAATCAAGTGGCCGCGCTTGTATTCGGTAACTCGCGGGAAATCGGCCCAATTGACAAACATGGTTGCGCTACTGGCGGCCGTTAGCGGTGCCGTCCAGGATGCACCATCGAAAACGGCCGTTCTCACGAGCTCGACATCGTCAGCTGCCGGCTGCAGCCAGCTCATCCGTAGATTGCCATCGGGCGTCATACTGAGGTCTGGATAACGACTGCCGGACAATGCTGGATTGTCGAGTGCCGCAACCGGCGCGGCTGGTTCCCCGCCGCAGGCGGTGAGCATAAACAGCACCGCGAACAGTCGGGCGTTTGGCATGGCGGGCAAGCTCGCGCTCCGCAAACGAAAGCAGGAAATACTACCAGCTTCGACCAACGATGCAGTTCTGCCAGTTGGACCGACGATCGGCAGTGATAGACTCGCGCGATGTTTACGTACATCGACCCAACGGTCCGGCAACGGTTGATCGCTGCCGAGCAGCTGGTCCGCATCAACCGCCACGGGGAGCGCCTGGATCCGACGCAGTCACCGGCCAACGGCGAATTGGCCATCAACGTGATCGGCCCGATTCCGCTGCCGATCGTCGTTGACGGTCAACGGGTTTTTTTCGATTGGTACGCTGCGGTCCGGCACACCGAGCTCAGGCGAGTCGAATCGCTTGCGCACGAGTTGACCGAACAGGGCGCACCGCGCTTGTTTGCATCGCTAACATCCTCGATGGCGGTCAATTCGGTTCTGATCAGTCGGCACCAATCGCCCGGCGACGACTGCGTCGTGCGCGTGCATTCATCATGCTTGACCGGCGACGTGTTTGGTTCGGCGCGCTGCGAATGCGGCCCACAGCTGGCCGCGGCGCTGTCGCGTGTTCTCGCCGATCCCGCCGGCGGTATGGTGGTGTACATGGCTGGCCACGAGGGTCGCGGTATCGGCCTTTGGGCCAAGGCCGCAACCTACCTCTTACAGGACGCCGGTGAGAACACATACCAAGCGAATGAGAGCGTCGGCCTGCCGGTGGATTCACGCGACTTTTCCGACGCGGCCGCGCTACTGCTCTACTTCTTGGGCAATCGGCCCTTCCGGCTGCTGACCAACAACCCGAAGAAAATCGACGATCTGAACGCCGCCGGTTTGACCAAAATAACGCCAGTCAAACACGTCATCGGCGTCGGCGCCGACAACGTCAGATACATGGCAGCGAAGAAGAGTCGCGGGCATCGAATCGACGAACCCGATCTCGAATAATTCGGCTCTTTAACTCCGCCAATTCGTCACGATATCTTTCGCCAACGTCAGCCAACGCCTCGGAGCGCCAATGTCTGAGACCAAACACGCCCGAACTTTGATTCTCGGCTCGGGCCCAGCCGGCTATGCCGCCGCCGTTTACGCCGCCCGCGCGAACCTCAAACCATTGCTCGTCACTGGTGCTGAGCCGGGCGGACAGCTGACTACGACGACCGACGTCGACAACTGGCCCGGCGACGTCGAGGGGCTGCAGGGACCGGAGCTCATGGAGCGCATGCGCAAGCACGCCGAGCGCTTCGATACCGAGATCGTCTACGACCACGTCGAGAGCGTTGATCTCAGCGCGCGGCCATTCCGCTTGAACGGTGGTTCGACGACGTACACGTGCGATTCGTTGATCATTGCCACCGGCGCGTCGGCGCAGTATCTCGGTCTTGAATCGGAGCAGGCCTTTATGGGCAAGGGCGTGAGCGCCTGTGCTACCTGCGACGGCTTCTTTTATCGCGACCGACGCGTCGCGGTGATCGGCGGTGGCAACACGGCGGTCGAGGAGGCGCTGTACCTGTCCAACATCGCATCGGAGGTCGTGCTCATTCACCGTCGCGACAAATTGCGCGCCGAGAAAATTCTGCAGGACCGGCTGTTCGAAAAAGAACGCAATGGCAACGTAACGATTCATTGGAATCACGTGCTCGACGATGTGCTCGGCGACGACAGCGGCGTCACCGGTATGCGGGTACGCAACGTCAAAACGGACGAGACCGCCGATATCGATCTTCACGGCGTTTTCATCGCGATTGGCCACAAGCCCAACACCGGCATTTTCGACGGCCAGCTCGATATGAAGAACGGATACATTGTCATCACGAGCGGCTTGACCGGCCAAGCGACCGCGACCAGCGTGCCTGGCGTGTTCGCCGCTGGCGACGTAGCCGATCAAGTCTATCGCCAGGCCATCACGTCGGCGGGTTTTGGCTGCATGGCGGCGCTCGATGCCGAGAAATACCTCGACGAACTCGCCGACGAGGCCGCTTAGTCAACGATAACGCTGCACGATGCCGGTGATGTTGGCGTCACCGAAGCCGGCGGCAATTGCATCGCGATAAACCTCGCGCGTGGCTTTGGACAACGGTATGCCTACGTCAGCCGCGGTTGCGGCGACCAAGTCAAAGTCCTTGGCGACAAGCTCGATCGGAAACGCCGGCGCAAATTGACGCGCCAGCATTGCGCGTCCTGCGACGGCGGCAGCCGGGCTGACGAGCGGTGTCGCGGCGAGCACATCGAGCAGCTCCTCGGCGTCTAGTCGCTGAGCGTCTGCCAATCCGAACAATTCGGCGATTGCGGCGAGCTGAATGCCAAACAGCGCATTGGCGACGAGTTTGGTGGCGGCGCCGGTCCCGGTCTCGCCCATGTAGTGGGTCGCTTGACCTAAGGCATCAAACACCGGCGCTAGCGATGCGACAACGCTTTGTTCACCGCCGGCGAAGAATATCAATGCACCCGCTTCGGCCTGTGGCCGGGAGCCGGCCAATGGCGCATCGATCAGCGCAATGCCGCGCGCCTGCGCGTTGGCAGCGAGCGCTGCGACGCGTCGCGGCGACACCGTCGAGCATTCGATCGCAACGGCATCTGGTCGCATTGCGCTCAACGCGCCGTCGTTTGCTGCATCCCAAACGGCGGCCGAGGCCGCATCGTCGCGCACCATCGACAGCACGACGTCAGCGTCGCGTGCCGCAGCAGCGGGCGTTGCCGCGGCGCCCGCGCCCAGTTTGCGCAGTGGCTCTGTCCGCGCCGCGCTTCGATTGAAAACGGTGACATCGAAGCCCGCATCAATCAGCCGCACCGCCATCCGCGCACCCATTGCGCCGAGACCCAAAACCGCAATCCGTTTCATGCCGGCACCTGCTGCGTGATGCGTTGCTCGAGCGTACTGCGTGCAGTCGCGAGCGTGAGTGGGTCACCGGTCGTGCCTTCCACGGCGAAGGTTTCGACGTGCGCAATGCCCAGAAATCCGAGCAAAAAGGTCAGATAGGGGGCTAGAAAATCGGCGCTGGCGAGCGGGCCGTCATTTAGGTAACCGGCGGCGCCGTAGCTCAGACAAAGATACGCATGTTGCGGCTTGGCGAGCCCGGTAAACGCTTGGCCGTCGTAGGCAAACGTTCGGCCGATTCGCACGATTTGGTCGATCCAAGCCTTTAGGCCGGCCGGCACTGTGAAGTTGTAGACCGGCGACGCCAGCAGCAGCGCGTCGGCATTTTGTAGCTCATCGATCAACGCGTCTGACTCGGCGGTGGCCGCGGCTAGTGTCGGGGTCATCGCGTCGATCGGCGTGTAGAAGCCGGTGATGGTCTCGTCGTGAATCGCGGTTGGCGGCGTCAGACCGACGTCACGTCGCTGAACGTTGCCGCCCGTCTGTGTCACCCAGCGGGTTTCGACAGAGTCGGCTAACTGCCGTGAGACTGACTCGGTCGGCCGGGCGCTGGCATCAATACGCAGCAGTTGTGGCATCTCGGTGCTCCGGTTAACGGGAATGGCGTAGCCTATTGCTGTCTGGATAACCAATAAACAGCGAAAAAATCATCATATTCATGCTAAAAACGCATTAATGCGTATTACCCAACTCGAATGGTTTATCGCTGTGGCTCGCCATGGCAGTTTTGCCGCGGCAGCGCGGGCCGCCGCCGCGGATCCGTCGTTGGTGTCACGCGCTATTGGCCAGCTCGAAGGTGCGCTCGGCACCCAGCTATTCGCGCGCACGACGCGTCAGCTCGCGCTAACGGACGCCGGTCAACGCTATCTTGCCCGCATTGAGCCGCTGGTCGACGAATGGCACGCGGCCAACGATGCCGCGCGAGCGGCGAGCTCGACGCCCGCCGGACGGCTGCGCATATCGGCGTCGGTCGCCTTTGGGCAAGAACGCTTGGTGCCGTTGCTTGACGAGTTCATGCAGCGCTATCCGGCGCTGACAGTTGAGCTGGATCTGACCGACCGGCCGGTAGATCTCATCGCGAGCGGCACCGATCTTGCGCTACGCATGGCCGACGTTGCCGACACAAGTCTGGTTCGTGCGCGCCTCGTCGCGACGCGTTATCGGTTAGTAGCGGCGCCGTCGTATCTGGCGCGCGAGCCGCGCATCGCGCAACCGCTCGATGTCCGCAGGCATCGCACCGTACGCTTCGACCTACCCGGCTTTCGCGACGCATGGCACTTTCGGCGTGACGGTGCCGAGACGCAGGCTGTGCCGGTCGACGGTGCGTTGCTTACCACGTCTGCGCTCGCCGTTCGCGATGCAGCGCGTCGCGGTTTGGGATTGGCGCTGCTGGCCGATTGGATGCTGCGTGAGGATTTCGCCGACGGGCAGCTCGTCGACGTATTGCCGGATTGGGATGTCAGCGCCGGAAACTTCGCAACGGCGATCTGGCTGGTGTATCCGTCGCGGCGATTTCTGCCGCATCGTGTTCGCGTCGCGATCGATTTCCTACGCGAGCAGCTGGCCGACGCGCGCGAATAGCGTGCCGTCAACGCCGCGTTGCCGTGCTCGAGGTTCCGCGACAGCTCAAGTATCGGGTGTCCACTCGCTGACGATGTTGCCGAGTTCCGGTCGCGGCCTCTCCCGCGGCGGTTCTGTCACGCTGCCGAGGTGCACAAAGCCAGCGATCGTCGTGTCGGCGGTGAGTCCCAGCGCAGCCTTAACCGCGTCGTCGTAGGCTGGGCCACCGGTCAACCATTGCGCCGCGTAGCCGAGCGCACCAGCGGCGATAAGAATGTGACTGCAAACCGCGCCGGCCGACAGATGCTGTTCTATGGCGGGCACCTTGTCGAATTTCTCCGGCCGTAAGCGACAGCTCACGACGAGCAGCAGCGGCGAGCGTGTCAAGCGCGTTTCGGCCGCGCGGATTTGTGCATCGGTTGCCGCCGGATTCGCGCTCGAAAAGGCTTGCCGATAAACCTCGGCCAGCGCTCGCTGAGCGGGCTTACGCAGCACTTGAATGCGCCAGGGCTCGAGCTTGCCGTGATCGGGCACACGCGTTGCCACGCGCAGTATTGCGTCGAGCGCAGCGTCGTCAGGGCCGGGCTCGGTCATGGCGGCAGCGAGCACAGACCGCCGTTTGAGCATGAAATCAATGACCGGGTTGTCGAGCATCGCAAAAACCAATTCGCACGCGAGCGCGACAGGCTAGCAGAGCGGTCCGGTCACGTCAGTCAGCCAAGTCGGTTTCTATTGTCCGCGACATATCGGCGCTCCATTCGCTGAAGCCGCCGGGATAGAGCCGCACGTCACCGAGACCGGCGACGGCCCGCGACAGACTGAGCACGCAAGCCGTTACACCGGAGCCGCAATAGACCACCGGCTGTTTGCCGATCGGCAGTGCCGCCCAGCGCTTGCGAATGCCGTCGGCCGACAGGAAATGCCCGGCCGCGTCCAGCACCTCAGTCCACGGCAGGTTGACGGCGCCCGGAATCCGACCGGCGACCGGATCAATCGGTTCGCTGATGCCGTGATAGCGATCGGGTTCCCGCGCGTCGATAACGTCTTTTTGTTTGCGTCGCAGCTGACGCTGCAAGCCAGCAAGGTTGATCGTCAGCTCGGTCTTGCCGGGCGCAAGGTGCACGCTACCGCTGTCGGTCACCCGTGCTTCGCCGCGTTCGATTCGTTTACCGGCGGCTGCCCAAGCGGCCAGCCCACCGTCGAGCACCCGCGCGTTGGTGTGGCCAAAATATTTCAGCAGCCACCAGGCACGCGCCGCACCGGCCGGGCGAGAGGCGTCGTACAGCACAATGGGCGTGTTGTCGTCGACGCCAGCCGCCCGCAACCGAGTCTCGAACGCGTGGTAACCCGGCAAGGGATGGCGACCGTTTAGCCCCGTGTGTGGGCCCGACAGCTCGGTCTCGAGATCAAGGCGCTGTGCGCCGGGAATGTGGCCTTCGTCGAAGGCTTGTGCTGCGCGGTCAGGGTCGGTCAACCACGCCCGACAATCGAAAACGACCGAATCGGGCAGTGTTTTGGCGAGCTCACTGACTGAAATCAAGCAATCTGAATTGTTCATGCCGCACCGTCCGTTGTTACGTCATACCCGTAAAGCCAGTCGAAACTGGCACCGATTTGTCCTAAAGCGGCGGCCTGACCGCGCGCGGCGCGACCGATATCGAAGCCCAACAGGCGTCGTACCGGGCCGCGATGGTAAATCCCCGCGCGCGCGGCCGATTCCTCGAATACCGCCCTGACCCGATTCTCCCGGCCGCGTTGAAACGCGGCGAATGCCTGCGTCGGGTCGTCGTGATCGGTCAGGGCTTGGGCGAGAACCAGCGCATCCTCAATGGCCTGGGCCGCGCCTTGGGCGGCAAACGGCAACATCGGATGGCAGGCATCGCCCATCGCGACCACGCGCTCGCTGTACCAGCGCTCGAGCGGCTCGCGGTGATGCAGTGCCCAGACATACAGCTGATCGCACGCCGCGATCGCCGCGCGAACGTCACGGTGCCAGCGCCGAAACGTACGCTCGAGTTCGGTACGCTCGCCCGGCTGGCTCCAGCGTTTCGAACGCCATTGTTCGCGGCGCACGCAGGCCAAGAGGTTGAGCTTGCGGCCGTCGGCGATCGGGTAGGTGACGACGTGTGCGCCATCGCCTAGCCACAGCGTCGTGATCGGTCGGCGCAGTGCCACCGGCAGCCGGTCGATGTCGATCACCGCTCGCCAGGCCACGAATCCTGCGTAACGCGGCATGTCACCACCTAAGCGGCCCACCAAGCGTGAGTGGACCCCGTCCGCGACGATCAGCGCATCAGCGCTGGCGGGCGTGCCGGAGTCGAGCGTGAGACGCAACCGATCGCCACTGGTCGCGAAGTCGTCGATCGCAACGCCACAGGTGATATCGATCTGCTGCGCGCGACAAGCGTCGAGCAACGCAGCACGCAGATCCTGGCGCGCAGTCTGCAAATACGGCGCGCCGAACTGTCGTCGAGCTGCGGCGCCAAGCGGAAACTGCGCGACCTGCGCGCCAAAATAGCCTTCGCGCACGGCAATTTCGGTCGGTTCCGATGCGCGTTCGGCAATCGCGTCGGCGAGATCCAACGCGTCGAGGGCGTGCATGGCATTCGGTGAGAGCTGCAGGCCGGCGCCTGTCTCGACGGCGTCGGCGCTGCGGCGTTCGTAGACGCGCACGGGTACGCCGCGTTGCGTTAGAGCGAGCGCAGCGGTCAATCCGGCAATTCCCGCGCCGGCAATTGCAAAGCGTTCGGTGCGAGCCATAAGCGTACTTGTCAGCCGATCGTCGAACTATAGCGCAGCTCTGCGACCCCTAGGGTTACGGCCGTGGGTTACACTGCCGCCGATTTTGCGATCCGGCAGGTGCTGATGGGCAACGGAGTCAAGTCGACAACGAAAATCGAGGTTTATAAAGAGAACATGAAGTTCTCGGCCGCGCATTTCACGATTTTTTCCGCGACCGAGCGCGAGCGATTGCACGGTCATAATTTCGCCGTCTACGCGATGATCGAGGCGCCGGTTGGCGAGAACGGCATGTGTTTCAGCTACGTTGAGCTGAAAGATCGACTGCGTGCGTTGTGTCACGAACTCGACGAGTACCTGGTTTTGCCCGCGCACTCGCCGTACCTCACGATCGACGACGACGACCCCTACTACCGAGTCCGGTTCGCCGCCGAGACGATGCTGTTTCTCAAGTCGGACACGCTCGTACTGCCCATTCGAAACTCGACCGTCGAAGAATACTCCCGGTACCTGTTGAGTCAGCTGCTTGCGGATGCGGCGTTTGTCGCCACCGCCGGACTTGCGGCGGTAGAGATCAAGGTTTCGTCCGGTCCGGGGCAAAGTGGCTCGGCCACCTGGGTCGCTGCGTGAGCGCCGACTGGGCCGATGCCCAGGTGTTGGTGACCGGCGCCAGCAGCGGCATCGGTCTTGCCACCGCACGGCGCTTCGCCGACGCTGGCGCGACGGTCGTCGGTGCGTCGCGGCGGCCCTGTCCCGATGCGCGGGTCCGCAGCTTGGAGGTGGACTTAACGGCAGCGAATTGGTCGGACATCGTTGCTGCTGGGCTTGCCGCTCATCTCACCGAAGGGCGCCGAACCGTCGTTGTGCACAATGCCGCGGAGTTAGTGAGCGATGCGCTTCACGACGCCGATCCGGTGGCGCTGCGCCGCCTGCTCGAGTTGAACGTGGTTGTGCCCATGATGTTGAGCCAACGGTTGTTGCGGTTCTGCGGCAACGGCAGTGCACTGATATTCGTCGGTTCGACGCTCAGCGAGAAAGCGGTCGCGAATACGCTGAGCTACACGGTCAGTAAACATGCCGTGCTTGGGTTGATGCGCGCGTGTACGCAGGATCTGGCCGGGCGCCGCGTGCACGCTGTTGCCGTTTGTCCGGGCTTTACCGATACCGAAATGTTGCGTGCGCGGATTCCCGACGACGAGGTACGAACCTCGATCGGCGCAAACAACGCGTTCGGTCGCCTCGTCACGCCGGACGAGATCGCCGCAACGATCGACTACTGCGCGGCCAGCCCGGTCATGAACGGTGCCGTTGTGCACGCCAACCTCGGCCAGCTAGAGGTGTAGCGAAACGACGGCCGCGCAGAACTCCGCGGGTCTTAGGCCAGCCACGCCAGCGCCGGCTCATCGAGCGCGGCGCGCTGCTCGCGCAGCGCCAAAACATGCTCCTCCCAATAGCGCGCTTCGGCGAACCACGGAAACGCACGTTGAAACGCGGGGTCGCTGTAGCGCGACGTTAACCACGCGGCATAGTGCACCATGCGCAACGCGCGGTACGACTCGATCAACGCGAGCTCGCTCGCGTCAAATTCCCGAAACGTCGCGTAACCTTCGAGCAATGCCTCGAGCGCGGCGGATCTCTCGTCGCGGTTGCCGGCCAGAAACATCCACAGGTCTTGTATGGCCGGGCCGTTGCGTGCGTCGTCGAGATCGACGAGGAAAAGGGCATCGTCACGGTCCAGCACGTTGCTGGGATGCAAATCGCCGTGCAGTCGAAAGTGACGTACGTGCGGGTATTGCTCGAGGGTCGCATCGACCGCATCGATGAGATCGTCGGCGACGCTTTCATAGGCATCAAACAGGTGATCGGGCAACACCTGTGCATCGATGACCGTATCCACCGGTTCGCGGCCAAACGACTCGACGTCGAGCGTCGGCCGGTGTTGAAACCGCGCGAGCTCGCCGACGTTGTGCAGCCGTGCCACCAGTCGGCCGATTTCCTTGAGCCGTTCAGGTTCATCGAGCTCAGGCCAATGGCCGCCACGGCGCGGATAGACCGCAAACCGAAAGCCGTCGACCGTGTGCAGCGTCTGGCCGCCGAACGGGAGTGGTGCCACGACTGGAATGTCGGCGCCGGCCAGTTCGGCCGCGAATGCGTGTTCTTCTGCGATTGCCGCATCCGGCCAGCGCTGCGGACGATAGAACTTGGCGACGACCGGTTCGGCATCCTCAATACCGACTTGGTAGACACGGTTTTCGTAGCTGTTCAGCGCCAGCAGGCGCCCGTCGGGCGTCATATCGAGCGACTCGATCGCCCGACAGATTGTATCGGGCGTCAGCGCGTCGTAGGGATGCGGCTCGGTCTCGTTGGCGATAGTTGCGGCTCGGTGTTCGGACGATGGACGTACAGCTTAACGCGGCTGTGCTACATTGCGACGCCGTCAAGCAGCGACCCCGAACGATGGTCTGGTTTTCGTTTCCCGTAGCGACCATGGCTAAGCGCCGCACGACTTGCTCATCGGCGAGGCGTTGAGTTGGGTGTGTTCGGCAACATCGTCCGCGACGTTTGGAATGGCCGTGAGCGGCTATGGGCCACGGTCTGGATCTGGTACGCAGCGCTGACAGTCTTTCTGCAATTGTTGAACCGCGCCTTGGTGCTGCAGGTAGATCGGGTTTATGCCTTCCCGATGTTGATATTGATACTGTTGCACACGATCTGGATTCTGGTCGGTATGTGGCGCTGTGCTTACAACACGGACTTCCGTTGGCTTGGTCACGCGGCCCGGGCCTGGGTGGTCATCAACGTTATCGGCATCGCCTGGGTGCTCTACGAACGAGCCACTGGATCGGCGAACACGCTGCCTCTGCCGATTCCGGTGCAAGAGCCACCGATAACGACATGAGCGACGCGGATTGGTATCGCCGCTGGGAAGCCGGTCAGATCGGTTTTCATGTCCCGGTCGTCAACCCACTGCTCTGCAAGCATTGGTCGGAGATCGATGCAGGCCAGCGGGTTTTCGTGCCGCTATGCGGTAAGACCTTAGACCTTTCCTGGCTTGCCGAAAGAGGTCACGACGTGGTCGGCGTCGAACTGGTCGAGCAAGCGGTTACCGAGTTCTTTGCCGAAGCGGGGCTCACGCCAACCGTTGACGACGTTGCCGGCGGGCGCCGCTATCGCCACGGTGCAATCACTATTTACGCCGCCGATATTTTCGCGCTTGACGACGGCGAATTGGGACGTTTCGACTGCGTGTACGATCGGGCTGCGCTGATCGCTCTGCCCACAGGCGTTCGGCCGCGCTACGTCCGCCGATTGCTCGATGTGCTCCGGCCCGGCGCCACGGGTCTTCTGGTGTCGTTCGACTACGACCAGTCACGAATGCAGGGCCCACCGTATTCGGTGCCGGCTGCGGAATTCAAATCATTGTTTGGTAATGCGGTGCAATGGCGATGTCTCGCTGCCGACGGCGACGCGCTCGCCCACAATGCGAAATTTGCGGAGCGCGGACTTGAGTCACTGACCGAGTCGGTTTGGTTGCTGCAGGTGGCCGATGACGGACGAACGGAGAAAAAATGATGCGACACTTTGTGCTTCTTACGCTCAGCCTCGCGCTAGCGACGAACTTGCTTGCGCAAGACGCCCGCGAGGTTGTGCAGCGCTACGCGGCACTGAGCCATCCGATCAGCGACACAGCGGGCATGGTGGTTGCACAAAACGCGATCGCGACCCATGTCGGCGCCGAGATTCTGGCCGACGGCGGTAACGCCATCGATGCCGCCGTAGCGACTGGCTTTGCGCTCGCCGTCACGCTGCCGCGCGCCGGCAACTTGGGCGGCGGTGGCTTCATGCTCGTGCACCTCGCCGATGACAACAAGACTGTTGCCATCGACTACCGCGAGTCCGCGCCGGCCGGCGCCAGCCGCGACATGTTCATCAAGCCGGACGGCGAGCCGGATGCGCAAGCATCGCGTTTCTCGCTGCGTGCCGCCGGCGTGCCTGGCACGGTCGCCGGTCTGTACCACGCACACAGCCGTTACGGTCGATTGCCGTGGCGCGATGTCGTGGCGCCGGCGATTGAGCTTGCAAGTCGTGGCATTGTCGTTTCCGCCGATATGGCCCGTAGCCTGACGCGCGCACGCAATCGCATGGCCGTCGACCCGGATGCTCTGGCGCTGTACTACAAGCAGGACGGCTCAACGTATGCCGCCGGGGAAGTCCTTCGCCAACCGCTGCTTGCCCGTACGCTGCGCGATATCGCGCGCGGCGGACCCGATGCGTTCTACCGCGGCCGCGTGGCCGATCTGATTGCCGACGACATGGCGGCGAACGGCGGTTTGATTACTCGCGAGGATCTTGCAGCCTACCGGGTGCTCGAGCGTGAGCCGGTTCGTGGCACCTATCGCGGCTATGACATCGTGTCGATGCCGCCGCCGAGTTCGGGTGGTGTGCATGTCGTGCAAATGCTGAATGTGCTCGAGCGCTATCCGTTGGCCGAATACGGCGCTGAGTCTGCGCGCACCGTGCATTTGCTCGTTGAGGCGATGCGCACAGCGTTTGCCGATCGCAGCAAGCACCTTGGCGATCCGGATTTTTACGACGTGCCGGTCGACTGGCTCACCTCGAAAGCCTATGCGGACGAGGTCGCCGACGCCATCCCGTTGGACAAAGCGCGGCGCTCCAGTGATGTCGCCCCGGGTCAGGAACCGGGTTACGAGAGCCCCGACACCACGCATTACTCCATCGTCGATGCGGACGGCAACGCGGTCGCCAATACGTACACGCTGAATTTCTCGTTTGGCTCCGGGCACGCAATCGCTGGCGCCGGTTTTTTGATCAACAACGAAATGGACGATTTTTCCGCGAAGCCCGGTGCGCCGAACGCGTTCGGCCTCCTCGGTGCAGAAGCGAATGCGATCGAGGCCGGCAAACGGCCGCTGTCATCGATGACGCCGACCATGGTTTTCAAAGACGGCAAACCCTATCTCGTGCTCGGCAGTCCGGGCGGCAGCCGCATTATCACGGCAACGCTGCAACCGATCGTCAACCTCATTGATTTCGGCATGAATGTCGCCGATGCAGTCAGAGCGCCGCGTATCCACCACCAGTGGTATCCGGACGAAGTGTTTCTCGAGCGCGGCTACGCGCTCGACACGCTGACACAGCTCGAGGCGATGGGACACAAGATTGGCTCGTCGCGTTTCGGCATGGGATCGGTGCAGGCCGTGCTCTGGCAAGACGGGGTGTTTTACGGCGCGGCCGACCCCCGGCGACCGGACGCCGAGGCGATGGGCCCGCGGCAATTCCGCTGCACGGTCAGCCGCGTCGCCTGCCAGAACTAGCGCCACCGCGTGCCGGCCGACGGCAGCGGCAATGGCGGCGCATTGCCGAGCTCGAACCGTGCAAAGTGAGTATCGGCGCTCTGCGGGCTCGGCTATAATCCGCGGCCCCGCCGCCCGCACTCCAATCTCATCCCGATGGCCGAGCTCACGCGCTTGCGCAATATTGCCATTATTGCGCACGTCGATCATGGCAAAACCACCTTAGTCGATCAGCTGCTGCGCCAGTCCGGCACGCTAGCGGCGCGCTCGAGCGACGACGAGCGCGTGATGGATTCGAACGACCTCGAACGCGAGCGCGGTATAACGATCCTGTCGAAAAACACCGCGATTCGCTGGAACGATGTGTCGATCAACATCGTCGATACACCGGGCCACGCTGATTTCGGTGGCGAGGTCGAACGCGTGCTGTCGATGGTCGACAGTGTGCTGCTGTTGGTCGACGCCGTCGACGGACCGATGCCGCAAACCCGTTTCGTCACGTCCAAGGCGTTTGCGCGCGGCTTTACGCCACTGGTGGTGATCAACAAAATCGATCGTGACGGCGCGCGGCCGGATTGGGTACTCGACCAAACGTTCGATTTGTTCGACAAGCTCGGTGCGACCGACGCACAGCTCGATTTTCCGGTGATTTACGCATCGGCGCTGAACGGCTACGCCGGTACCGAAGCCGACGTACGCAGTGGCGACATGACGGCATTGTTCGATGCGGTCGTCGAACACGTCCCGTCACCGGACGTCGATCCGCATGGTCCGCTACAGCTGCAGGTCTCGAGTCTGGATTACGATCCGTACGTCGGGGTAATCGGAATCGGTCGAGTTAGCCGCGGTCAGGTCAACGCCAATATGCCGGTGGCAATCGCCGCGGCGGACGGCCGCGTCCGCAATGGTCGGGTCCTCGAGCTCTACCAGTTGCTCGGCCTGGAACGACGCAAAATCGAGACGGCCGGCGCCGGCGATATCATTGCGTTTGCCGGTATTGATGAGCTCGACATCTCCGACACCTTGTGCGAGCGCGATTCGGTCGAAGCCTTGCCGCCGCTCAGTGTCGACGAGCCGACCATCAGCATGACGTTTCAGGTCAACAAATCGCCCTTCGCCGGCCGCGATGGCAAGTATCTGACGAGCCGACAAATCGAAGAGCGCCTGGATCGTGAGTTGAAACACAACGTTGCGCTGCGCGTTGTGCCGACCGCCGATCCGGACAAGTTCAAGGTTTCCGGGCGCGGTGAGCTGCATTTGTCGGTGCTGATCGAGACCATGCGACGCGAAGGCTTTGAGCTCGCCGTGTCGCGCCCCGAAGTGATCGAGATCGAACGCGACGGCGAGCGGCTCGAGCCGTGGGAAAATCTCACGGTCGATGTCGAAGAGGACTACCAGGGCGCGGTGATGAGTCGCTTGGCCGAACGGCGCGGTGAGCTCACCAACATGGTTGCCGACGGGCGCGGTCGTGTGCGACTCGACTACCGAATTCCAGCGCGCGGCTTGATCGGGTTCCGCACGGAATTCCTGTCGGCTACGGCCGGTACCGGCTTGCTTTACAACGTGTTTGACCGTTACGACGAGAGCGTGCCGGGGCTGATCGGTCAGCGCAACAACGGCGTGCTCGTGTCAAACGTCAACGGCAAAGCGCTCGCTTACGCGCTGTTTAACTTGCAGGACCGCGGTCGGCTGTTTATCGGTCACGGCGAAGACGTTTACGAGGGCATGATTGTCGGCATACACAAGCGTGACAACGACCTCGTCGTCAACCCCACCAAGGCGAAACAGCTCACGAACATTCGCGCCGCCGGCTCGGACGAAAACCTGCTCCTGACACCGCCGATTCGGATGTCGCTGGAGCAGGCGCTCGAATTCATCGACGACGACGAATTGGTCGAGGTCACGCCGTCATCGATCCGACTACGCAAGAAAATTCTCGCAGAGGGTATGCGCAAGCGCGACGCGAGGCAGCGCGCCGGGTGACCACCGACCCGCAGCGGCCGTCGGCAACAGCCCTTGGCTACACCCTCGGTGTGCTCGTCGTTGTCTACACGCTGAATTTCATCGACCGGCAGATCTTCGCGATATTGCTGCCGTCGCTGCAGGCCGAACTGAACCTCAACGATACCTGGGGCGGTTTTCTGGGCGGCACGGCGTTTGCGCTGTTTTACGCCACGCTCGGCATCCCAATCGCCTGGCTCGCCGATCGCAGCAACCGGCGCAACCTAATCGCATGGGCGCTCGCAATCTGGAGCGCGATGACTGCGTTGTGCGGTCTCGCGCAGAACGTCTGGCAGCTGTCACTGGCGCGTATTGGTGTGGGTGTCGGTGAGGCCGGCTGCAGTCCGCCGGCGCATTCGCTGCTGGCCGACTACTTTCCACCGGAGCGTCGCGGTACGGCGCTGAGTATCTACTCGCTCGGTATTCCGCTCGGCATTATGTTTGGCCTGTTCGCAGGTGGCTGGTTGGATGAGTTCTTCGGCTGGCGAACGGCTTTTTTGGTCGTTGGGCTGCCCGGTCTCGTCGTTGCCTTGCTCGTGCGATTCACGCTGAAAGAGCCGCGACGCGGGCAGGCTGACGGCAACGTTAGCGTCACGGCCCCGGCAGGCATCGCGGCAACGTTTGCTTATCTGCGTCGGCGCCGCGCCTTCGTGCACCTGTCGTTTGGCGCGGCGTTGGCTGCGCTCGCTGGCTATTCGATCGCCAATTGGTTGCCGGCGTTTCTGGTCCGCAGCCACGCAATGGGATCGGCGGAGATCGGCACCGTACTCGGATTGATTTTTGGCATCGCCGGAGGAGCCGGAATATTTTTGGGCGGCTTCCTGGCTGATCGATTAGGTGCGCGCGATACCCGGTGGCGGCTGTGGGTGGCGACGGTCGCCTTTGTCGGCGCAGCGCCGTTTTTTTTCCTGACGTTTCTCAGCGAATCGAAAACGCTCGCCCTGCTCGGGCTTTGCATCCCGATGCTGCTCAGTAACTTTTATCAGGCGACGAGTTTCGCCCAGACCCAGAACCTGGCGCCGGTGGCAATGCGCAGCACCGCTGCGGCGATGCTGTTGTTCGTTATCAACATCATCGGGCTAGGTATTGGACCGCTGGCGAGTGGTTATGCGTCGGATTTGCTCACCCCGCGATTCGGTGACGATGCGCTGCGATTCGTGCTCGTCGCGATGGTTTTTGTGTACCTCTGGAGCGCTTGGCACTTCTTCATTGCCGGCCGACATTTGCGCGGTGACCTGCCGACCTCGTGATAAGCTAGCGCCGAATTTTGCAGAGGCGGGGAGCCATGCTCGAAACACTGACGGAAAAAGTACGCGGCATCGTCGCTGACAAACAGGCGCTTGGATTCGATGTGTTGTTCGATCTAGGCGGAACCGGCGTCATTCACGTTGCCGGTGATAGCACGCCGATGCAGATCAGCAACGAGAAGAAGTCCGCCGAAGCCGTGTTCATTGTAACGCCCGAAGACTTCGGCAGCATGATGACTGGCGAGCTGCAGCCGATGATGGCGTACATGTCCGGCAAGTTGAAAGTCGAGGGCGATCTGTCGCGCGCGATGCAGGTTGCGCAATTCTTCTAGCTATCGTTGGTGGGCAGCAGGGACGTTGCACGGCCGCGTGCGGTAATCTTGCCGTCCGCGCTCAGCAATTCACTCTCGCAAAATGCAACCCGGCGTCCGGCGCGGATCACCTGGCCCCGGCACAGCAGCGGCCCTAACGGCGTCGGCCGCAGAAAACTGACCGCGAGGTCCAGCGTCGGGACGTTCTGCATGCTGCCGAGACCCGCCGCAATACCGATTCCCATCGCGGCATCTAGCATGGTCGCAACGATGCCACCCTGCACCGCGTCGGCATTGTTAGCGTACGGCGCCGCTACGTCGAAGGCGAGCTCGAGAACACGTTGCTCAACGTCATAGGCAACCGCACGGCCGTTCAAGGTCTGAACGACCGGCGGTCGCGAAGCATTGATCATCGCGAGAATGTTGTCTTCGGTAGCCATCGGTGCCGCCGTGCTCATCAAGCGGCAGCACTGTAGCAGAGGCTACCGCGCGATCAAGCGAGTAGTTGTTCGATCACTGCCGCATAGGCGTTGCGGCCACGCGCACCGACGATCGTTGCGGCAGCTTCGCCGTTCGCGAACGCCATGACGGTGGGTATCGAGCGTACGCCAAAGCGACGGGCCAGCTCCGGGTTGGCGTCTACGTCGATTTTGGCCACGACAACGCGGTCGCGGTAATCGTCGGCCAGCGACTCGATCACCGGCGCTACGGCGCGGCACGGGCCGCACCACTCAGCCCAGAAGTCGACGAGCAAGGGTGCGTCGGATGACGTCAGCAGTTGCTCAAACTGCGCGGCGTCGAGCGTCAAGACGCGAGGACGGATTTGTTCTGCGGCAGCATTCATAGCGGATAGCCTCTCGATACGGTGGGGCAACATCGGCGTCGCCATTAGGCGCATATATTGCGACAAGCAGCGGCGAAAAAACCGCTCGAGATCGACCGATTGGCTATGTGCTTATGCCGACTCAGTTGGTCAGCGAAAAGTTGATGCGTACGTCGGCTTTGCGTTCGACAGCAATGCCGTCGACGATGGTGGGCTCGTACTCCCATTGCTGCAGGGCACGCCGCGCGGCACTCACGAACGTCGTGCCGGGCTGCGAGTCCCGCACGACAACATCCGTAACCTTGCCGTCCGGGGTGATCGTAAACTCGAGATGTGCCCAGCCGCTCAAATTGCGGCGCGCGGCACCGCGCGGGAAAGTCGGCGCGACGTATTTGGTGCGGATCAGGTCCGGCAATTGCGCCGGCTGCGGCACCGACACGGGGGTACTGCCGGCCGGCACCGGTATTGCGTCGTTACTCGCCGATGGTTCGGCGTCTCTCGCCAGCGGCGTTTCGAATTCCTCGGTCGGCAACCGTGCGGCCGCCTCTTCTGCGGCGACGCGGGCGCGTTCGGCCGCGGCCTCGCTCTCGGCAATCTGTTCGAGTCGTTCACGTTCCGCAGCAATTTGGCCGCGCAGTTGGTCGACGCCAGAGCGAGGGGCGCCGTTGGTGAGAGCCGCATCGGCGAGCGAACCCGCACGATCGAGCTGACCGGCCTGCAGGGCGCGATTCGCATCGGTCAGCATCGATGCACCGATAAGCTCTAAGCCCTGCCGTGCAATCGCGTTGCCGGCGTCGCGGGCAAGCACCGCCCGGTAGTAAAAAGCGGCATTGTCACGCGCCGGTGATGTCAATGCGCCTTCCGTCATGCGTTGACTTGCCAGTGTCAACAGCTGCTGCAGTTCACGCGAATCGTCGCCGGCCAGTATTTCGTCGCGCGCCGCGGCGATTGAAGGATCCTCGACCGTTGACAGCGAAGTCGCACGGTCAAGAATGCCGAGCGCCGTTTCGGTGTCGCCGTTTGCCGCGCTGTCGCGCGCCTGTGCAATGAGTCGTCTGATACGTTCTTTGCGCAGCTGCGATTCGAGAAACGGCAGCCGTGCCTGGTATGGCTGCACTTCACGGATACGCGCAAGGGTCGCGGCGGCCTCATTCAGTGCGCCGCGTGTTATCGCCGATTCAGTCACGCTCAGCGCTTCGGCAACCGCCGTGTCGAACTCTTCGCGCAGTCCTTCGGCGTACGGGTCGAGACGCATCGCAGTGGCATACAGCGACAGCGCGTTGTCGTCGTCCGGAGCGGCGACCCGACCCTCTGCCAACGCTCGGAACGCGGCCCGACGGAGTTCAAAGACCTCATCGGTGGGTTGCGGGGCAGGTTCCACCGCTGGCCCGGGCGCGGGTGCGGCCGGTTGTTCGGTGGCGACCGGCGCTGCTTCTGGCGGCGGTGACGGTATGTCGTCCGTTGCAGGCTCGCTCGCGGGGGTGTCGGTTACGACGGTCTCAGCGGCAGCTTCAACGGTGTCGCCACCATCGCCGAACAAGAAGTATCCGCCAACGGCTAGTACCAGCGTCAGCGCGATGCCGACGATCAAATAGCGACCGAAGCCGCCGCCTTCGTCGTCGTCGTCGCCGAGCAGGTTTTCGATGATCGACGAACGCGCCGCGGCAATCGTCGATGTACCGCTGAGCCGCGCTGGTGGTGCCTGCGGTGGCGGCGGCGGATTGTCACGGTACTCAATGGCTTTCTTAACCGATGCCTCGATGGCGAGACGGGCTCGACCGGGCGATACCGGCTTTAGCAGAAAGCGATACACGATGCCTTCGGTGATCAAGCCCATGAGCTGATCGCCGTCGTCGCGGCGACCGGCAACAATGGTTACCAGACCCGGCTGAATCTGCCGTAGCCGCGCGGTGATGCTCTGCACCTCGCTCGGCGCAACAGCGGCATCGGTCACCAAAACACCAACCCGGCCCAGCCCAATGATGTCAGCGGCTTCCTGGAGCGTCGGGCAGCGCTGCGTGGAATGCAGGCCGCGCGCTGCCTGACCGATGGCGTGAAAAAATGCCTCATCGTTGGTCAGCACCAGAATCTCGACGGTGCCGGCACGCGGCGTTGCGTCGGCCGTACCAACGTTGGTGCCGAGTGCTGCGCTGCCGCCCGTGATATCGGCATCGTCGTCAACGACAAACAGCGGCTTCTCGTCGCCGTTCTCGGCCAGCGACGGCAGATTGATGGCCGAGGCTGACGTATCGACGACATGGTCGGCGTCGTTGGCCGATTCCCCCAGCTCACCCAGACGGCGCCGTTTAGCGGCGTCTGCGACGAGGTTGTAGAGCTCACGGGGCGACGCGCTGCTCCGCAACACCGCTTCGAAATCCTGCGAGTTGGCAAGTGAGGCGATTTCATCCGCGCTCGTGTCGCGCGCTGCGATGAGTATGCCGCGTGTCTCCGGTGAGCGGCGACGCGCCTCCTTCAGCGCCTCGCTGCCGGTCATGCCCGGTAGCTCTTCTGCCGTGACAAAATAATCGATCGGGGTTTCGCCGAGCATCGCGAGCGCTTCGCGCCCGGATGTTGCGAGGTGCAGCGTGTATTCCTCGTCGCCGAAGACGGTTCGGCACGCGTTCAGCACCGCCTCGTGCGGATGCAGGATCAATACTTGCGTCTTGAAGCGCTCGACGGCCATTTCGAAGCTTGCTCGCGGTAGGTGAGGGTTGGCACGGTCAGCCGCCCCCTTTGTGACGCATTATTAGTGAAGCGTCGAAACCCCGTCAGAAAGCCGGGGGTCAGCGCCTCTATACTGTGACGTATATCACAGTTGCATTGAGACCGCTGTCACGTTTTGGCGACAGCCGCGACCAGCCGCCTCAGGCGGCGTCGGCGGCCTCTCGAACGCTGCGGTTCGAGACCTCGGCGCTGAGTCCAGCGAGCGCCTCGTCGAGCGCCATGACCTTCTGGTGCTTTTGGCCGAGTCGGCGTACCGCAACCTGCCGTGCCGCGATCTCGCGTTCACCGACCGCCAGGATGACCGGCACCTTCTGCAGGCTGTGCTCACGGACCTTATAGGCGATTTTCTCGTTGCGCAGATCGGTCTCGACGTTGAACCCGGCGCTGCGAAAACGCTCCGCCACCTCGCAGGCGTAGGCGTCGGCCGCTTGCGTGATCGTCGCGACGACAATCTGCAGCGGCGCCAGCCACAGCGGGAAGTTGCCGGCATAATGTTCAATCAAGATGCCGGTAAAGCGTTCCAGCGAGCCGAACATTGCACGATGCAGCATGACCGGCGTGTGCCGATTGCCATCTTCGCCGATGTAGCTCGCACCGAGTTTGTTCGGCATGTTGAAGTCGACCTGCAGCGTGCCGCATTGCCAGTCTCGGCCAATGGCGTCGCGCAACACGAATTCGAGCTTCGGTCCATAAAACGCGCCTTCGCCGGGGTTGTGCGTATACGGAATGCCGGTCGACTCGATGGCATCTTGCAGTGCGGCTTCGGCACGGTCCCACACGGCGTCCGCACCGACGCGCACCTCGGGCCGATCGGCGAATTTAATGCGCACGTCATCAAAACCGAAGTCGCGATAAATCGACAGGATCAATTCGCATATGGCAATTGATTCGTCGCGGATTTGCTCCTCCGTGCAAAAAACGTGTGCGTCATCCTGCGTAAACGCGCGTACGCGTAACATACCGTGCAGCGCGCCTGACGGCTCGTAGCGGTGCACGGTGCCAAACTCCGCTAAGCGCAGCGGCAGCTCGCGATAGCTGGTGATGCCCTGTTTGAATACCTGCACGTGGCCGGGACAGTTCATCGGCTTTAGCGCGAAGACGCGACCGTCTTCAGTCTCCGTCGTGTACATGTGCTCGCCAAAGGTCTCCCAGTGGCCCGAGCGCTCCCACAGCGAGCGATCTATCACGATCGGCGTGTGAATCTCGCGGTAACCGGCTTCGGTCTGACGTACGCGCATGTAATCGATGAGCGTCTGAAACAGCGTCCAGCCTTTCGGGTGCCAGAAGATCGCGCCGGGCGCTTCCTCCTGGAAGTGAAACAGGCCCATCTGTTTACCGAGGCGACGGTGATCGCGTTTCTCCGCTTCCTCGACCTGGCGCAGATACGCTTTCAGCTGTTTATCGTTCGCCCACGCCGTCCCGTAGATCCGCTGCAGCATTTCATTGCGCGAGTCGCCGCGCCAATACGCGCCGGAAATGCGTGTCAACCGAAACGCTTTGCCGAGCTTACCGGTCGATGGCAGGTGTGGCCCTAGACACAGATCGATGAAATCACCCTGCCGATACAGCGTGATGGTCTCATCGGCCGGTAAGTCTTCGATAATCTCGGCTTTGTACGCTTCGCCCTGCTCGCGAAAGAAGCGAATCGCATCGTCGCGCTGCCAGACTTCGCGAACGATCGTTTCGTCGCGATCGACGATCTCGCGCATGCGTGTTTCGAGCGTCTCTAGGTCGTCGGGTGTAAACGGCTTGTCGCGGGCAAAGTCGTAATAGAAACCGTTGTCGATTGCCGGGCCGATCGTGACCTGCGTTTCAGGAAAGACTTCCTTAACCGCTTCGGCAAGGACGTGTGCTGCGTCATGGCGCAGCAGTTCGAGCCCGTCGTCTGATTCTCGGGTAATGATCTCGACGTTTGCGCCGTCAGGAAGCTCGCGCGACAAGTCGCGCAGCTCGCCGTTGACGCGGACCGCTACCGCCGCTTTCGCCAGTCCGCTGCCGATCGACGCTGCCAGGGTGAGGCCGTCGATCGGTCCGTCGAATGCCCGACTAGAGCCATCGGGCAAGTGAATTTCTGTCATGATCGTAGAGCTTACTGATTGACGCTTCGACTACCGCGTCGTCCGGGCGGCCGTCCGGCCGCGAACAAAGTGCCCAAGTGTACTCCAAAGCCTATGACAGAAGGCATATAATCCGCGACGATGAGTGCTCCTGCAAAAGGCTTTCCGGCCACCGAACACGATCACCAAGTTTGTGTCGATACCGCGCTTAAACGCGCCGAGGCGATCTGTCTGGAGCAGGGCAAGAATTTCACTGCGCAGCGCCGTCGGGTACTCGAGCTCGTGTGGGCCGCTCACCGCCCGGTCGGTGCCTACGACATCCTCGAAGCAATGTCTGTCGACGGCAAGCGCTACGCGCCGCCGACCGTTTATCGAGCCCTGGATTTTCTGATCGAAGCCGGGCTCGTGCATCGACTCGATTCGCTGAATGCGTATATCGGCTGTACCGATCCAAGGCACGCCCATACCGGGCAATTTCTGATCTGCACGAGGTGCAGCAGCGTGCTGGAAATCGACGATGGCTCAATTGAACGGTCAATTCGCAATCGCACCAATCAGTTGGGTTTTGTGGCGACGTCAGTCGGTCTCGAAGTGCAAGGTGTCTGCCGGGCCTGTCGAAAAGACTAAGCGCTAGCTTTCGTTTCTCTGCGCCCGACTGAAAAAACCATCATGACTGAAAGTCCTTCCCGCGATTTTATTCGTCAGCGTATCGATGCCGATAACGCCAACGGGCGTTATGACGGCCAAGTGGTTACGCGCTTTCCGCCGGAACCGAATGGCTATTTGCACATCGGCCACGCAAAGTCGATTTGCATCAATTTCGGTATTGCCGCTGACTTCGACGGTCGCACCTATTTGCGTTATGACGACACCAATCCCGGCCGCGAGTCCGAAGAATACGTCAGCGCCATCGAGCGCGACGTGCACTGGCTCGGCTACGAGTGGAATGCCGGCGTAACGCATGCATCGGATTATTTTGAGTCGCTGTTTGCCGCCGCGGTGTCGCTGATCGAGGCCGGCAAGGCGTATGTCGACAGCCTGAGCGCCGATGAGATGCGCGCGTACCGCGGCACGCTGACCGAGCCAGGCCGTGACAGCCCGTATCGTGATCGTAGCGTTGCCGAAAACCTGGATCTGTTTCGGCGCATGCGCGACGGCGAATTTGGCGACGGCGAGCACGTCCTGCGGGCGCGGATCGACATGACTTCGCCAAACCTAAATTTGCGCGATCCGACGCTGTACCGAATTCGCCATGTCGAACATCAACGCACCGGCAGCGACTGGTCCATTTACCCGATGTACGATTTCGCGCACACGCTGTCGGACGCGTTCGAAGGCATCACGCATTCCCTGTGCACGCTCGAATTTGAAGATCACCGGCCCCTGTACGAGTGGCTGCTTGCGAATGTAGCGACCGAGCACCAGCCGCAGCAGATCGAGTTCTCGCGCCTCAATGTTGCGTACTTTCTGACCAGTAAACGCAAGCTCGTCGAGCTCGTCGAAGAAGGGCACGTGGCCGGCTGGGACGACCCGCGTATGCCGACACTCGCTGGGCTGCGTCGCCGGGGTGTGCCGGCGGCTGCAATTCGCGATTTCGTCGCGCGAGTCGGCATCACCAAGAAAGAAAATCTGATCGAGCAGGGGTTGCTCGAAACCTGTATTCGCGCAGAGCTCGACGCCACGGCGCCGCGCGTGATGGGCGTCCTCGACCCCCTGAAGATAACGCTCGCCAACTATCCGGCGGATCGTACCGAGACGGTAACGGCGCAGAATCATCCGGCGCGCCCCGAGCTCGGCGAGCGCGAGCTGGTGTTTGGCCGCGAGCTATACATTGAACGCGACGACTTCATGGAAGAGGCACCGCGTAAGTTTTTTCGCCTCAAGCCAGGCGGCGAAGTCCGCTTGCGCTACGCGTACATCATTCGCTGCGACGAGGTCGTCAAAGACGACACGGGTCGCGTTATTGAGTTGATCTGCAGCTACGACGAGTCGACCCGCAGCGGCAGCGAGAACGCCGGCCGTAAGGTCAAAGGGACGATTCATTGGGTAGCCGCGCACGATCATGCGACGGCGGACGTGCGGCTCTACGACCGCTTGTTCCGAGTCGCCGAACCGGGCAAGGCCGACGACTTCCGCGAGGTACTGAATCCCGATTCGTTGCACGTCGCGAAGGCACGCGTCGAGCGCTCACTGGCGAGCGCTGCTGCCGATACCGTGTACCAGTTTGAGCGCACCGGCTATTTTAAGCTCGACCCGGACACGCAAGCCGACCACGCGGTATTCAATCGTGTGGTCACGTTGCGCGACTCCTGGGCCAAAGCGGAGAAAGAAGCGCTCGCCGCGCTCGGCGACTAGTTCGATGCTGCACCGTTAGCTGCCGATTCGGTATGGCAGCGGAACCGACGGCAACGGCAACGGTCGGAGTGAAGGACGAATCCACTGCAGGGGTGGGTAATGGTTCGTGCTGCACGCCGTTTGCTCGTAATTGCCATGTTGCCGCTCGCCGGCTGCGCGACCTACACGACACCGGCCGGCCCGGTAAACGTCGTTGATCTTGCAAACACCGAACCGGAACTCGCGGCCATCCTCGCGCGTGAGCCAACAGCGAAGTTTCCCGCCCGAATTGCGATCGTTCGCGCTCAGGCGTCGGACTACCGTCGCTACGACGACGGCTGCTACGGCAATGGCTACTACTGCGTCATCACCAGTCGAGATGTCGAGGACGACAGCGATATTGAGCGACTAAGCGGGCTGCCAATGATTGCTGGCATCGCGCCGATGAATCGCATCATCGTGCCGGAGCATTTGCAGAGCCTGGATGATCTACGGACGGCTGCAGCGCAGCTGCGCGCCGACATGATCCTGCTGTACACCTTCGACACGCGGTTCCATGTCGAGGCCAGAGACATCGGCCCACTGCAAACGATATCGCTGGGGTTTTTCCGCAATCGCAAAGCGCACGTGGCAACGACGGCATCGCTCGCCCTTTACGACGTGCGGACCGGTTACCTGTACGGATTGGCTGAGGCAACGGCGCGCGAAGATCAGCGCGCATCGCTGTGGTCGACCGACAACGCCATAGAAACGGCGCGTCGGTCGACCGAGCAGCAGTCGTTTACCGCCCTGCTCGACGAGTTCAATGGCATCTGGAAGGGCGTGGTCGAAACGCACGCGCTGCCTGTCGTTCCGGCGGTGGCAATCGACTAGAAGGAATTGGCAATTGCGGCCGCCGATGACTCGGCGGCGCAACACGGCGCCGTTATACTCGATGCTTTCTTCGCGTTGACGTTGTCGATATGGAATTCTGCCACGCACGCATTCTCGGCTATACGCTGATCGCCGCGGCGCTCGGCGGCGAGGCGCTCGCCCAAGATGAGCCGATCGTTTTTCGAAACTGGACCCAGGCAGAGCTGATCGCCGAAGTCGAACGTTGGTTTGAGCCGCCGTCCAACGCTGAAGCGACTGGCTGTCGAGTGGCAAAAATTACGACCTTTCAGGATTCTCTGATCTACCGCGACATCATGCTATACGTTGTTGTCGACGGATCGGTGAGCGTCTGTCGCGCACTCGGCCGGTTTGCAAGAGACCGGTCGGAGGCTGTGGGTATTGAAGTATCGATATCCCACGCGCGGGCCAGTTTGCCCAGTCACGGCAATCGTGGAACGGCAATCTATGTGCCTTACCAATATCCGCAATATTTAGATGGAATTCCGCGACGGTGTGGCGCCAGCTGCGATGGCCCGAGCCGCCAAACCCTCATTCATCAAACCAACCCGGAGCGCTGAGCGACGATGCTGGAAGAAGACGCCACCTCGGCATCCACTGCCGCAGTAACGACTGACGGGCTAATCACAGCCGTTGCCGTGGGTCGTCCAACCGCGATTCTGACGTCGCCAGACGTCGTCATGAGCGGCATCGTCAAGCGTCCGATCGACGGTCCCGTGGCCGTTGGCCTCGACAACCTGGCCGGTGACGGGCAAGCCGATTTGTCGGTCCACGGTGGCCGCGACAAAGCGATTTACGTTTACTCGGCCGATCACTATCCGGCCTGGCAGGCGGAGCTCGGTCGCGAACTGGAACCGGCCCAGTTCGGTGAAAACTTGAGCGTCCAGGGCATGCTGGAGTCCGACGTATTGCTGGGCAGTCGCTACCGCGTCGGTAGCGCCGAAGTGGTTATCGCGCAACCCCGGTTGCCGTGTTTCAAGCTCGGTATTCGTATGGGCGACAAACACTTTCCGGCACGTTTTCTACAAAGCGGCCGGCTGGGTTTTTACCTGCGGGTCGAGAAAACCGGTGTCCTCGAGAGCGGCGATTGCTTCGAGCTGCTGGAACAACCCAAGGACGGCATCAGTATCGACCGACTGTGGCGGCTGACGTTTGTCGAATCGTGTGTCGGCGCGAACTGCGAGACCGTCCGCCGCGCGCTGACCGAACTCACCCATCTCGATGCCGGCTGGCAGCGCCGCCTGCGCGGTAGGCTGCGTACCGGCGGCTGCGGCTAATAGGAGTGTCACCATGGCTTCGCCTATTCGTATTGATCCAAGAGCAGACACCGTTGGTTTCGACCGCGAGGGCGGGGCGCAGCGACTGCCTGCGGAACCCGATCCGCCGACGCCGTTTGCGGGTCTTGTCGTGGGTTTCGCGGAAATGCGTGAAAACGCGCCGCACAACGGTGAACGACATCCGGATGGCGACGAGTTTTTGCTGCTCATTTCTGGTCGCGTGCGCGTCGTGTTCGAAAATCCGGCGATCGATGACGTCGACGTCAACGCGGGTGACGGTTTGATCGTGCCAGCCGGTGAGTGGCATCGCGTCGATATCCTCGAACCATGCCGGATCGTTTACCTGACTCCGGGCCCAAACAACGAATTTCGTCCGCTCTAGCGCGCCGCTGGACGTGCGGCGACCCTCGCGTAGAACTCACTGGCGATGAGACCTTTGCTGTTCACCAACGGCCGCTTACGCCCGCTTGCGTTGCAAGACGCGCCAGCGCTAGCGACGATCGCCAACGATCGCGACATTTGGCTAAATCTTCGCGATGCGTTTCCGCATCCCTACACGGTCGACGACGCGGCGGGCTTTATCGCGCACGCACAAGCTCAACGCAGGCCCGAGGCAGTGGCGATCGAATTTGCTGGCGACGTAGCGGGGGTCATCGGCGCAACCCGCGGCACTGACGTGCAGATGGTCGGTGCTGAAGTGGGTTATTGGCTCGGTCGCGCGTTTTGGGGTCGCGGCATCGTCACCAATGCTCTGATGGCCTATCGGGATTGGGTTATACCGGCTTGGCAGCTGACGCGACTGTTCGCGTTACCGTTTGCGGATAATCACGCGTCGTGCCGCGTGCTCGAAAAGTCCGGATTCGTGCGCGAGGGTGTGCTGCGGGCTAGCGCTCGCAAAAATGGCGTGCTCAAAGACCAAGCCATGTACGCGTACGTGTCGGTCACGTAAGTGCACGTCGTTTTCTTACACGGCCCGCCCGCAGCCGGCAAGTACACGGTGGGACGCGCGTTGGCCGCGCGACTGGATTGGCCGCTGTTTCACAATCATTTGGCCGTCGATACGGCGCTGGCGCTGTTTCCGTTCGGCAGCGACGGCTTTGTGCAACTACGTGCGGCTATTTGGCGGGCAGCGTTTCATGAAGCGGCGGCGGCGAAGCGCAATTTCATCTTCACATTCAATCCGGAAACAACGGTGGCGCCCGCCCTCATCGACGAACTCACGACCACGCTTGCTGCCCAAGGAGGCGCGATGCACTTTATCCAGCTCGACTGTGATCCGGCCACGATTGTCGAGCGGATTGCCGCACCCGGCCGCGCCGCTTTTGGCAAGCTGACCGATGTCGAGCTCTATCGGCAGCTCGAAGCAAACGGCAGTTTCGACTTTCCGCCGCTGCCGCCGCCGCTCGTGCAGATCGATACCGGCAAGACCACGCCGCACGACGCTGCTCAGAAGATTGCGGCACGACTCGACGAGGTATGCCGATGAGCTGGCTGGAGCGCCGCGTTCCGCCGCCGATCGTTGCCATCGTCGTGGCGCTCGCGATTTGGCTGCTGGCGCGCGAGTTTCCGATGCTGCGAACGACCTCGCTTACGCAGACGCTGCTGGCCGCAGCCTTGGCGTTGAGTGGTGTTGCAATCGACTTGGCGGCAATTCGCGCGTTTCGCAGAGTGCAGACGACCGTTAATCCACTGCGCCCTGACGCGGCCACCGAGCTCGTGACGTCCGGCGTGTTTCGTGTCAGTCGCAATCCGATGTACGTTGGGCTCGTGCTGATTCTGAGTGGTGTCGCTCTGCACATGGGCTCGTGGTTCGGGCCGCTGCTGATTCTCGGCTTGGTTCTGTATCTGACGCGCTTTCAAATCGTCCCGGAAGAGCGGGCCATGCAAGCACTGTTTGGGGATGCGTTTGACCGTTACGCGGCGCAGGTGCGACGCTGGTTGTGAGGCGATGGTCAGTTTGCGCAGGGACTCGAACGAGAGGGAGATCGCATGATTGATGGGTCAGTTTGGTTCGCCTTTGCGATCGCATCGGCGCTGCTGTTGGCGGTTCCCGGCCCCACTGTGTTGACGGTGGTCGCTTACGCGTTGCGCCATGGCGCACGTTCGCGATTGCCGCTGGTCGGCGCTGTCGTGCTTGGCGATACGACCGCAGTCGCGCTGTCGGTATTGGGGCTAGGCTCGATACTTGCGATTTCAGCGGCGGCGTTCACGGCAGTCAAGTGGGCCGGTGGCCTGCTGTTGATCGCCATCGGCGTTCGATGGTTGTTGGCCGCCGCGCGTGGAGAAGCGGCTCCGAGCGCGGCCGAAAGTGGCGACGAGCGTATCTTGACTAACACGTACTTGGTAACCGCGCTCAACCCAAAGGGGATCGTCTTTTTCGCGGCGTTTCTACCGCAGTTCGTCGACGCAAACCTGCCGGTGTTGCCGCAGCTACTTATTCTAGGAGCAACCTTTGTCGCGCTGGCGGGGATCAACACCGCGCTTTATGCGGGTTTCGCCGCATCGCTGGCCCAACGTTTCGGAAATCCGGCGGCACATCGACGTTTGCGGTTCACAGGCGGTAGTGCACTGATCGCAGCCGGCGTGTACACCTTGCTAGCGGAGCGTGGCAAGTAAGGAGGCATTGTCGGCATGAGAATTGCGATCGTGGTCGCTGGCTTACTCGTCATCGCCAGCTCGGCGCTGGGCAACGAGATGTTTATCGTCCCGCCGACCGAAGTCGTGTTCCGAGGCCATGACGCCTACGGCGATGGTACGTACGAGATAGCCGCTGAGATTGCCTACCCCGATAACAACGCGATCCTGACCGTGCTTCGAATTGCAATCTACGACAAGCAATCCACGGTAGATCTCGAATCAATTGGACTGATCTCGGCGCCCGACATCGGCGCAATCGAAATCGTCAACGACATTGGTGTCTATGGCAGCTATTTCTACATCCGAATCCCATTCGGTGAAGTCGGCAAATGCCGCAAAGCGCGCAGAAGTCACTCGAAACCAGAGTTGCGGATTAAGACAGGCGAAAACGGATCCGTTGATGAGCCGCAAATCCTGGACCCATGCGATGGCAGTTGATCAGTCCTTGCGCAGGCAGGATCCACTTGCCAAATGCCTGTTTCGTAGTTTGGTAGGTGAACGTGGACGCTGATCGCGCTCGCGCAACGTTCGACGCGCTAAAGAAACTGCTGGGGCCTTACGCCAAAAAAATGACTGTCGTGCACGACACGCCGAAACGCTACTACCTCGACACCGACCACATTATGACGAATGGTAAGCCGTTGTTCTTTGGGTCGGTGGGTATACGCAAACGCTACATCAGCTACCACTTGATGCCGGTTTATGTTGAGCCCAAACTGCTTTGCGACCTGTCGACACCGCTGAATAAACGCATGCAGGGCAAATCGTGTTTTAATTTCACCAGCGTCGATGTTGGCTTGTTCGCCGAGCTTGCCGAATTGACGCAGCGCGGCTTTGCGTTGTACGCGGACCGCGGTTATGTCGAGTCATGATCGGAAATACGTCGGATGGAAGCAGACGTCAGGCGAGCGACAGACGTTCTCGAATACGACACCGAGGAACGTTGTGCCATTCAGGAAGTGTCGAACGATCTCGCCGATCCCGAAGTGTCGATTGCGCGGGCACGCGTGCTACCGGGCGTGACCACCGCCTGGCATGAATTGACGGGTACGAACGAGCGCTATCTGATCATCGCCGGCGAAGGTCGAGTCGAGGTCGGCGAGACCATTGACGAGATGGTGGGTGTGGGCGACGTCATTTGGATTCCCGCCGGCGCGAAACAACGCATAACCAACACCGGTGATTCGGATCTGATTTTCTACGCGATCTGCACGCCGCGTTTCAAGCACACCAATTACGTCACGCTCGAGTAGGCCCAGCGCCTCGACTAGCGGTCGGTGCTTGCGGCGTCGACGATACGAACCGGTGCGCCGCGGCCAATACCGAGGCCAGCGCTCGCACTGGACTCCGCTCGCGCAATCTCAACCACGCTGAACGAGTTGATCAACGCGAGATAGTCGCCGGGATTGACACGACCATAGGTCGCCGCCATCGACAGTCTGAGTCCGCCGGCCAACACGACCGGATCAGTGAGGCCGGCCAAGCAGTCAGCGTCGATGTTCGTGATGAGATTTCCAAACGTATCAATGGTCACAACGGTGCCGATGACCTCAGCGGCATGGCGCTGCGGTGCATCGAGCTGACTGGGAACCCAATCCTTGTGCAGGTCGCCAAGCTCGGCGAGCGGTAGGCGATTAGCGGCGAGCTCGGCCGCCATGGGTGCGAACAGGTCGCGACCGTGGAACGTCATGCTGGGTTCGGGCAATGCGAGGCGCTGACAAACAGCGTTGATGTCGACGCGGTAACAGCGGGCATCGCGATGCCGGTCGAGTAGTGCGCCAAGCAGACCGTTGTCCGGCGCGAGAAAACGGTGGCCGTTCAGATCGACCGCAACGATGTCGCGTTCCGTGCCGACACCCGGGTCGACGACCGCGACGTGGACCGTCCCAGTCGGAAAATATCGATAGGCGCGCGCAACCCAGAAGCCCGCTTCCGGCGGCCAGTGCACCGGTATGTCATGGGTCAGGTCGATGACATTGGCATTCGGGCAGCGTCCGGCGATGACGGCCTTCATAACCGCCGCGAACGGGCCCTGATGGCCAAAGTCGGTGGTGATGCTGATCGTAGGGCGAGTCACGTTCGTGTGATGGTAACGCCCCGTGTGTGCAGCGCCCAGCCTTACCGACTAAGCGTGGCGAAGCGCTCGAGGTGGTAATCCGCGTTTCCGAACAGCGTATCGATCATCGTCAGTCGCTTGAAGTAGTGGGCGACGTCGAGCTCCCAGGTGACGCCCATACCGCCGTGCAGCTGCACCGCCTCCTGGCCGAGCTTGCGTCCCGCCGTGCCGATTTGGTGTTTCACTGCACTGACGGCCGCTTGCGCTTGAGCCGCATCCTCGCCGTCCTGGCTCATGACCGCCCAAAACAACAGCGAGCGAGTTTGCTCGCAGTCCATGAACATCTCGACCATGCGGTGCTGCAGCGCCTGAAACGACGCGATCGGTACACCGAACTGCGTCCGGTTCTTGGTGTAGTCCAGGGTCTTTGCATTGAGCGTCTGCATGATGCCGAGCGCCTCGGCCGCCACGGCCAAGGTTGCTTCGTCGACCGTGGCCTCGAGCACTTTGAGTCCGGCACCGTCCTCGCCGAGCAAGTGATCTGCCGGCACTCGCACGTCGCTGAGGGTGAGCTCAGCCGCGCGCAGTCCGTCAACGGTGGGGTAGCCGTGACGTGCCACGCCGGCGCTGTCCGCCGGTACGACAAACAAGCTGATGCCCGCCTCGTCACGACGTTCGCCGGCCGATCGTGCACTGACAACGAAATGCGTGGCGCTGTCGCCGTTCAAGACCACGGCCTTATGGCCGTTCAAGACATGGTGGTCACCGGCGCGCGTGGCGGTTGTTGCAACGTCGTGCAAGCGGTAGCGACTCTGCGGCTCCGCGAACGCGAGCGATCCGATCGCTGTGCCTTCGATCAGGCCAGGCAGCCACCGCTCGCGTTGCTCGGTCGTGCCGGCGCGGCGCAGTGCACCGCCGGCCATGACGATACTGGCGAGATACGGTTCGGTGACGAGCCCACGGCCGAACTGCTCCATGAGCAGCATCGTCTCGACCGCACCGCCGTCGAGCCCGCCGTCCGCTTCGCCAAACGGCACGGCGGTCCACCCTAGCTCGGCAAAGGTCTGCCAATTCTCGGCACTAAAGCCCTGTTCGCTGTCGGCATTTTTCTGCCGAGTTTCGAAATCGTAATCGTTGTCGATGAAACGCGCGACGCTGTCGGCCAACATCGTTTGTTCTTCGCTGAGAGAAAAATCCATAGCGTTTTGCTGCCTTACAAGCCGAGCACGTGCTTGGCGATGATGTTCTTTTGAATTTCGTTCGAGCCGCCGTAGATCGACGCTTTACGAAAATTGAAATAACGCAACGCGCTCTGCGTCTCGTTGCCGGCACCGACGCGCGCTGCAATGTCGGCATCCGCGGCGTACTGTCCTGGCAAGAACGGCATGGCGTAGTAGCCCGCGGCTTCGAGATACAGCGTATCGATCGCCTGCTGCATTTCCGTACCGCGTATTTTCAGGATCGAGCTTTCCGGCCCCGGCGCTTTGCCAGCCGCAACCGTCGCAAGCGTGCGTAGGTCGGTAAACTCGAGCGCCTTCAGAGCAATGCGGGTCGCCGCGAGTTTGCGGCTGAACGCTGGATCGTCCAGCAAGGGTTCGCCGCCGTGCAGAGCGCGTGACGCGATGTCCTTAAGTCGATCGAGTCGGAATTGTGAAACGGCGACGCCGGCGATGTTGGTGCGCTCGTGTTGCAGCAGCACTTTGCCGTAGGTCCAGCCCTTACCTTCCTCACCAACTAGGTTGTCGCGCGGAATGCGCACGTTCTCGAAGTGGACCTCATTGACTTCGTGGCCGCCCTCGAGCGTGAGAATCGGTCGCACGGTAATGCCAGGTGCTTTCATGTCGCACAACAGGAAGCTGATGCCTTCCTGGCGACGGGCAACGTCGGTCGTCGTGCGCGCGAGCAAAAAAATCCAGTCAGCGTGTTGCGCAAGCGTTGTCCAGAACTTCGTACCGTTGATCACATACTCGTCGCCGTCGGCAACCGCTTCGGTTTTCAACGACGCAAGATCGGACCCGGCCCCTGGTTCGGAATAGCCCTGACACCACCACACGTTGCTCTGCAGGATGTCGGGTAGGAATCGCTGTTTCTGCTCGTCGCTGCCGTACGTGTAAATCACCGGACCAACCATTGAAACGCCAAACGGGACAACGGCAGGGGCGTTCAGTCGAGCGCGTTCCACCTCGAACAAATACTTCTGTACCGGCGTCCAGCCGGGCCCGCCGTACTCCACCGGGTAGTTGGGCGCGATCCAGCCCAATTCGAAGAGGATTTTTTGCCAGCGGATGTAGTCGTTTTTGTCGAGCTCGATCGCGTTGTCCATTTTTTCGCGAATGTCGGTCGGATAGCGGTCGGCCAACGTTGCGCGCACATGGTCACGAAACTCGATCTCTTCGGCGGAAAAGTCGATATGCATGCGAAATCCAAAGTTAGAAAACGGCGCTGTGAGTGCCCGCGCCAATGGCATCAATCGCTTAGGAAGGCGTTGAGTCGCCCCGGGAGGCCCCCGCCTCCCGTAAGCACTCTAGAACAGCTTGTTGCATTGCACAAGCGACGCTGGCGCGCTGCATCAGCGAGGCCCGGTTGTGTTAAAAAGCCCGAATGGCAGACGACAACGACAAGCCGGTAGACGCTCTGGGCCGAGTTTTACGAGATCTGCGCATCTCGGTGCTCGATCAGTGCAATTTTCGTTGCCCTTACTGCATGCCGGCCGCAACGTTTCACGATGGCTATCGGTTTCTCACCAAGGAACAACGACTCAGCTTCGACGAAATCGAAACGTTGGCGCGCGCCGCTGTTCGGCTGGGGGTCAGCAAACTTCGGCTGACGGGCGGTGAGCCGTTACTGCGTCGCGGGCTCGATGAGCTGGTTGGGCGACTAGCGCGCATTGCCGGCGTCGAGGATTTGGCGTTGACGACCAATGGCGTGTTGCTCGGCGACGTCGCCGAACGCTTGCGTGCCGCAGGTCTGGATCGCGTAACGGTCAGCCTCGACAGTCTGGATGATGCGACATTCGCGGCAATGAGCGGCGGTCGCGGCGATGTTGCGAGCGTGCTAAACGGCATCGAACGCGCTGCTGGCGCCGGGTTCGATGCGATCAAGATCAATACGGTCGTACAGCGCGGCGTCAACGATGACACGGTACTGGATCTGCTCGAGCACTTCCGTGGCACCGGCCACATCGTGCGACTGATCGAATATATGGACGTGGGCAATCGCAACGGCTGGAATATCGACGAGGTCGTCCCATCGGCGACGTTGCTCGCCGAGATTCATCGGCGGTGGCCCGTTGTGGCGGTGCGGCCGGCGTATCGCGGCGAGGTAGCCAAGCGTTACCGCTACCTCGACGGCGCCGGCGAGATCGGTTTCATTTCGTCGGTGACGCAGCCGTTTTGCGGCGACTGTCATCGTGCACGGCTGTCGGCGGACGGCGTGTTGTACACGTGTCTATTTGCCACCGAGGGCACCTCGCTGTTGCCCGCTCTGCGCGCCGGTGAAGACATCGACGCCATCGAGGCAAGACTGCGCGCCATCTGGGGCGCGCGCCGCGATCGCTATTCGGAGCTTCGCCAGCCTGGCGGTGAGCAAGCTTTGAAAAAAGTGGAGATGTTTCGGATTGGTGGCTAAAGAAGCTGGACGGCTGACGCACGTCGATGACGACGGCCGGCCAAGAATGGTCGACGTCGGCGACAAGGCGAGAACCGAGCGCACCGCGCACGCCCGTAGTGTGGTCGAGCTACCGGCCGCCGTGCTTACGGCCGTCAAAGACGGTGACTTGGCGACTAAGAAGGGGCCGGTGTTTGCGACCGCAATCATTGCGGGCGTCATGGCGGCCAAGCGAACGCACGAGTTGATCCCCTTCTGTCATCCGCTTGGGCTCGAACGCTGCGACATCGACATTACGCTCGACGGCAGCCGTGCCGTGGTTGACTGCGTCTGCAGCGTTACGCACAAAACCGGCGTCGAGATGGAGGCGCTAACCGGCGCCAGTATTGCCGCGTTGACCATCTACGACATGTGCAAAGCCCTTTCCCACGAGATGGTCATTGCCGATACGCAGCTCGTTGCGAAGCGCGGCGGCAAAGCGGATTTCAAACGCCATGGCGACGGTTGAGGTTCGCCACGCATTGGTACTCGCCGGCGGGCGAAGTCGCCGCATGGGAACCGACAAAGCCGCAATGGCGCTCGGCGACGAGAATCAGCTCGAGCGTACCGTCGCGTTGGCAGCGCGTCACGTGCCGAACGTGTACGTTTCGGTGCGCGCCGATCAGCGAAATGAGCAGCTCCGGGCCCGTTATCCGCAGGTCGTTGATCGCTATCCGAACTTGGGTCCACTGGCCGGCATTATGAGTGCACTCGAGTTTCATCGCGACGCACCGTGGTTAGTGTTGGCTTGTGATCTGCCGTTGCTCGACGATGCATCGTTGACGCGGCTGCTAAACCGAGTGGATCCGGACGCCGTCGCGACCGCGTTTGCGGCAGAAGCAAGCGGCTTACCCGAGCCACTGTGTGCGGTTTGGATGCCCGCTGCGCTCGGCGCGTGCCACGAAGCGGTTGCTCTTGGCTCCCATTGCCCGCGGAAAATCTTGATTCAAAATCAGGCGACGCTGTTGGAACTCCCAACGCCGGGCGCACTCGATAATGCGAACACGCCAGACGATCTCGAGCGGATCGCGAAACGGAACCACTAAATGACCGAGAAAAACCTGACCGTGCGCTACTTTGCGTACTTCCGCGATTTGGCCGGCACGTCGGAAGAGCGTGTTGCACTGGTCGCCGCGACAACCGGAGATCTTTTTGACGCGCTACGTGAGCGGTTGTCGTTCGACGAACCTCGTCAACATTGCAAAGTTGCCGTCAACGACGTTTTGACCGACTGGCAGCACAGTCTCGCCGACGGTGACACCGTGCTGTTGTTTCCTCCGGTGGCCGGCGGATGAGTTCGCTGGCGATTCGCGACATCGCTCTCGACCCGTCGCGTCTCACGCAGCACCTCGTCGACTCCCACTGCGGCGGATTCGTCAGCTTCGAGGGCTGGGTGCGCAACCACAACGAAGGCAAGGCGGTCGTGCGTCTCGAGTACGAGGTGTATACGCCGATCGCCGTTAGCGAAGGCGAGCAGATCATCGCCGAGGCAATGGATCGCTTCGAGATTGGTCGCGCGTATTGCGAGCATCGCGAGGGCGAGCTCGCGCTCGGTGATCTTGCGGTGTGGGTTGGCGTCGCTGCAGCGCATCGGGGCCCAGCGTTTGACGCGTGCCAATACATCATCGACAACGTGAAGACCCGCCTGCCGATCTGGAAAAAAGAACACTACGAGAACGGCGATTCCGGTTGGGTCAACTGCGAGGGTTGCGCCGCCCATGGTCATGCGCATGGCTGATGCCCGCGCCCGTACGTGAGCAGCGGTAGCGCGGCACGGCCGGTCAAACGACAGTTTGTCGACGGGCGCTTCGGCCAGATTCACGTCCGCACGGCGGTGCCGGCGGAACCGTCCGAGCGGCCGTTGCTGTGCTTGCACATGAGCCCAAAGTCCGGTCGGCAGTTCATGCATTTCATGGCGGCGATGGCCAGTGACCGCGTCGTCGTCGCACCGGATTACCCGGGCTATGGCGAGTCGGCGCCGCCACCGGCGGAGCCGCACGTCACCATCGAGGACTATGCGCAAAGCGTCATCGAGGTCATTGATGCGCTAGATCTCGGCCCGGTGGATCTACTCGGCTTTCATACGGGCGCGGAGGTAGCGGCCGCACTGGCCGATCGTGCGCCCGCACGCGTACGGCGAATCGTGATGGTCTCGGCGCCGGTGTTAACCAACGAGGAGCTAACGGCGTTCAACGCGCTGTACGCGCCGATCGAGCTCGATCTCGACGGGACTCGGTTTCGCAAGCAGTGGGAGAGCGTCGTCAAGCACCGCGGCCCGGGCATGACCCTGACGATGATGGCCGAGTCCTTTGCCGAGGGTTTACGTGGCGGCGAGGGCTACGAGTGGGGTCACCGCGCTGCGTTTGCCTACGCGCCGCGGTATCCCGACGTCGTTGCTTCGCTGTCGCAGCGCGTTGTCGTTTTGAATCCGCACGACGATCTCGCGCACATTACGCCGCGCATCGAGCCGTACTTGAACAACGGCGAACTCGTCGACAAACCCGACTGGGGACACGGCTTTTTCGATGCGCATACAGACGACGCAGTAGCGACGATTCGCCAAGCACTCGCTTGATGCGAGTTATTGGTCGGCGTCGCCTTCCGGGCAGGGCGACTTCACGAATTCCTGCGCATCGGCACCACCCAGGTAAGAGATGACTGCGATCAAGCGATCGTCCTCGCGTTGGTAAGCGATGACCTGCGGGAAATCGTGGCTGGCATTTAGGAATTCAATTCGCTGGCGGCCGCGATCGCTGGCGGCAAACGCCGTCGCGTCTTGATTCGACGGATGCGCCGAGTAAATCCAGCGGTTGCGATTGCCTCGCTTGATCGTCAGTACTTCGTAAAACGACACATCGGCATCGTCGATGGTGACGCTGAAGCCGGCGAGATCGCCGTCGCGATCGATTACCCAGACCTCGCGCGAGCGACCGTCGTCACTGATCCAGCAGCCGCTCAGCCAATCGAGCTCCGAGTCCTGACCCAGAGCCGCCACCGGTACTATCAAGGCTAGCGCCGAAAAGCCCACGCGCTGCGCAGTGCGTTGCAACAAAAACCGCATTGCTGTCTCAACCCCCCATTTCACCCCGCTATGGTGCCAGAAATGGCGGCAGCTCGGCACCGCAAGGGCTTCTCAGAAGGCGAAACCGAACGCGACCCCGGCAACCACCGAATCGTCATTGGCGGTGAAATCCACATGTAGCTGCGGCGAGAATGTGAACGAGCCCATTTCGACTTCGTAGAGAGCGCCGACCCGGTAGACGAACTCACGTTCGCTGCCAGACTCCTCGTCGATCCATTCCAATCCGGGTCCGGTTTGAATCGCGAGATGCTCGCCGAAGTGGAGATCGGCAACCACGAGCACGGTGGTCGCGTCGACATCGGCGAACGCGTGTTCGGCCACAGCGCCGATGCCGAGGAATTGGCTGATGCGGTACTCGTAGTCGACACCGAGCGTAAACGCGGTGTCCTCGGTGTTATCGGTTGCCGCAAACAGAGCGGACAAGTGATGCGGCGTCTCGCTGTGTTCGTTTTCGGCGGCGTAAGCCGGAACTAGTGCGGTGGCCGCGGCAAGCGCCGCGGTTGCATATGTGCAGGGTCCTAACTGATGCATTGCTGCTGCTCTTTAGCGTTCTGTACCTTCACAAGACCCTCATGATCGGCTGCTTGTTTCAGTCAATTGCCGCACAGCTAGTGCTCAATTGTGCGAGTCAACCCTCGGAGATCGTCGGGCGTGTCGATATCCAAGGCCGCCTCGCCGAGGTCGACGGCAATCTCCGTCGCGTTGTCAGTCAGCAAGGTACGCGCGCCTTGATCGCCGGACAGTTGCAAGAGGCGTTCGCGCCAGCCGGTCGGAAAGACAGCGGGTACGCCAGGACCGTGCGGATAGCCGGCAGCCACGACCGCGTTGGGCGCCGCACGGTGGCGGTCGATGAGCGTGCGATAGTGCGCGACGCCGACGCGCGGCATGTCGCAGACGGCGATCAACAAACCGCTGACCGAGGCCGGAACCGCGCGGGCGGCGACGGCGATACTGCTCGCCATGCCGCTGGCCCAGTCGGCGTTGTGCGCGACCATACAATCAACGTCGCCCAACGCAGCAAGCATGTCGTTCGATCGATAGCCGAGCACGACGAGCGGTGCCTCTCCGGTTGCTTCGTGCAGCTGCGCCGCGTTGTGCGCGAGCAAAGTTTGTTCGCCGATGCGCAGCAGCTGCTTCGGTTGGCCAAGCCGCCGTGACGCGCCGGCCGCCAGTAGCGCCGCCAGTACGGTCTCGGTCACGGCAGCAGCTCCCAGGTGGTAAACAGCGTGGCGTGATCAGAGCCGCTCAGCCACGCGGACTCGAACCGATCGGTCCGCAGCCTATCGCCAGGCAGCGCATGGTCAATCGGAATAGCCAGCCACGGTAAGGACGCGGGCCAGCTGGCGTGCAGGCCCTGCCAGTGCCGCGCGTCGCGCAAACCCGCCGTGTCGATAAACGTACGAAAATGCGGCGACCACGGCGTGATATTGAGATCACCTACCGCCAATTTGGTGTCAGGCCAACGTGCCATCATTGCTGCCGCTGCTGCCAGTTGCCGATTGCGCAGGTCGCTGTACGCACGGCCGACCGGTGGCACCGGATGCAAACTCAGTACGTGAACTCGGCCGACCTGGGTTGGAATCTGCAGGGCGATCGCCGGCGGACCGTCGGGCGTGAGATCGACGCGCTGCAGTTCGGTGCGCGGCCAACGGCTGTAGGCGGCTATGCCAAAGTTGTCCGTCCGCGGTAGTTCGAGCCGGTGCGGAAATGCGGTGCGCAAATCCGCTAAGGCATCCAACCAGGCCTGGTCGACTTCTTGCAGCAAAACGATGTTTGGTTCGGTAGCGCGAATCCGTGCCAGCAGAGCGTCATGATCGACATTGCTGGTCAGGACATTGGCGTGCAGCACGCGAAGACGTGCCACGCTGGTCGGCAAATCGTTGGCTGCCGCGCGGCCTTCGCGCAGCATCATCGGATCAAGGTACGGCCATAGCAGCGCCGCATTGAACACAAACACGGCAATTGCCAGTCCGCCCCACCGCCAGTATCGGGCAAGCGTCAGTACGAGCGCGCCGAGCAGTGCGCAGGCGGCGTAATGCGGTCGAAAATGCGTCGCCAAGTCGAGCCATGGACTGAACGCTGCGCCGAGCGCCGCTACATTCGCGAGCACCAGCACCAACGTACCGGCGGCCGCCAAGCCCGCCAGACGCCGCAGCCACCAAGCGTCAGTCATCGGCAAAGGTCACCGTGCGCTGGCGCTGACGATTGACCTCGAGGGCCGTCACGTCCGGTCGCGAATAGTGCCCCGCCGGATCGAAATTCTGGCGTTCGCGACGGACCTCGGCGTGGTCGATCTCGGCAACCACGACGCGCTCTTCGCAGGTCACCGGTTCGACCAGCCAATCGCCGTTCGGGCGCGCAATCGCCGTACCTCCGTCCGCAGCCCAGGCCGGCAGCTTTTCGAGCAACGCGTCGCGATCGGGCACGTTGGCGGCAACGTCGGTCGGGCGCATTAAGCCCGACACCGAGAGCACGTAGGATCGCGATTCGCGCGCGATAAAACGCGTTATGTCAGCTGTATTGCGCTGGCTGCCCGGCCACACGGCAACGTGTAAATCCTCGCCCTGGCCGTACAGCGCGGCCCGCGCGAGCGGCATCCAGTTCTCCCAGCAGTTTAAGCCGCCAACGGTGAAGGCGCCCAAGCGATGCGTGCGCAGACCGTGGCCGTCGCCAACCGACCAAACCAGACGTTCCTCATACGTCGGCATTAGCTTGCGATGGCACGACCCGATCGTGCCGTCCGGGCCGATGTACAGCAGCGACGCGTACAGCGAGTGGCCGCTGCGATCGGCGGCACGTTCAATCACGCCGAGATACACGGCGATCTGGTGGGCATTTGCGGTGGCTATCACAGGCTCGAGATGACCGCTGGGCAAATGCACGGCTTCGTTCGAGTAGTGAGCAAACCAACGCTTTTGCGTTGCCGAGTCAAACTCGGCACCGCCGGTAAGCTCGAGCCAGAACGGATAACCAGGGACCAACGCTTCGCCGAACGCCACCAATTGGGCGCCGGCAGCAGCTGCTTCGGTCACCCGGTCACAGACCTTGGCAATTGTTGCATTGCGATCCAGCCAAACTGGTGCGATCTGCGCCAGCGCGACCCGCATTTTGTCTGTCATGGTGTCCGTCACCCGTGCCGTCCCCGCGCCAAAGTACAACTCGCGCTACGCCGGCCGCAACTGGCGAACGCCATCTGCTACATTAGCTTGAGCACGACGTCGCACAGCACCAGGGGGGAGCGATGCAAGGTTTGATGATGGATAGGCCGCTCGCGATCGCGGCCATCGGCGAATTCGCAGAGCGCTACTACGGCAGCACCGAAATCGTATCGGTGACCGCCGACAATCCGCTGCATCGCTATACCTACCGTGACTGCTTTCGGCGCGCTCGTCAGCTCGGCGATGTGCTGACGCAGCGGGGCTATGACCCGGCGACGCGAATTGCGACCATCGCATGGAACGACTACCGACACATGGAGTGCTATTACGGGATTTCCGGTGTGGGTCTCGTCTGCCACACGATCAATCCGCGCCTGTTCCCGGAGCAGCTCGTCTATATCGTCAATCACGCGGACGACAAGTTGCTGTTCACCGATCCGATGTTCCTGCCGCTGATTGAAAAGCTGAAGGACAAGCTGCCGAGCCTCGAGACGGTTGTGGTGTTTACCGACGAGGCCAATATGCCGGAGACGTCGCTGGCCGACGTCGTTAGCTACGAGACGTTCATCGCCGACGGTGACCCCGAATTCGCATGGCCGGAGTTCGATGAGCGAAGTGCCTCGGCGCTTTGTTACACATCCGGCACGACGGGCAATCCGAAAGGCGTTTTGTACTCGCATCGGTCCACGTTGCTGCACGCTATGGTGGGCAATTCCGATGCGGTGTTGCCTTTGTCGCCGCGCGACACGGTGCTTCCCGTCGTACCGATGTTTCACGTCAACGCGTGGGGAATCCCCTATTCGGCGCCGATGGTGGGCGCCAAGATCGTCTATCCCGGACCGAAAATGGGCGACGGTGAGGCGCTGTGGCGGCTCATGGAGGACGAGGATGTGACGATGTCGGCCGGCGTGCCGACCGTTTGGCTCGCGCTGCTCGCCTACGTGCGCAACAACAACAAGACCTTCAGTACGTTGCAACGAACGCTCGTCGGTGGCGCCGCCGTGCCCGCGGCGGTGATCGCCGAGTTTCGCGATCGACACGGCATCGACGTGCAGCAGGGTTGGGGCATGACCGAAACCAGCCCGATCGGCAGTGTCAACAAAGTGTTGCCGAAATTCGACGGTCTAAGTCCAGACGAGATGCTCGAGCTGCGAACCAAGGCCGGTCGCGCGGTGTTCGGCGTTGAGATGAAGATCGTTGATGACGCTGGCAATGAGCAGCCCTGGGACGGCAGCTCGTCCGGTGCGTTGCGGGTTCGCGGTCCATGGGTGTGTTCGGCGTATTTCGGCATCGACGGCGTCAGCGAGGCGCACGAGGATGCCGGGTGGTTCGACACAGGTGACGTTGCAACGATTGATCCGGACGGTTACATGGCGATCACCGATCGCACCAAAGACGTGATCAAGTCCGGCGGTGAATGGATCAGCTCGATCGATCTCGAGAATGCGGCGGTGGGCCATCCGGGCGTCGCCGAGGCAGCCGTTATCGGAGTGAGCCATCCGAAGTGGACGGAGCGTCCGCTGCTCATCGTCGTGACCGATGGCGGCGATGCACCGAGCAAGACCGACATTCTCGGTTTTCTCGACGGCAAGGTCGCAAAATGGTGGCTGCCGGATGACGTCGTTTTCGTCGATGAAATTCCGCACACCGCGACCGGTAAGATTCTGAAGACGGAGTTGCGCAAACAGTTCGCTGACTACGTGCTGCCAACGGCCTGATTCACCGCATGCACCCGATTACCGCCGTGGTCGTGCGGTACACCGCCAACACGACGATGTTTCTCGGGGCATTGCTTGCGCTGCTGGCGGGCTGGGATTATGTTCGTGGCCCCGGTGCCGGGCAGAACGAGACTCTATGGATCGCGATGATCGGTGTCGCCGTTTTCATGGCGGGATTTCGAAGTTTTCGTCGACTGGCTGCAGAGCTCGAAGCCGCGCACAAAAAAAATCCGCAACGTAAGTAAGAGACGCAACCCCGTATGCCCGATACTGACCGACTGCTGGGTCTGAAAGCCATTGTTACCGGCGCCAATGCCGGTATCGGTGATGCCATTGCCCGAGTGTTTGCCCAACAGCACGCCAGCGTGCTGGCGGTAGATCTGCCCGATAGTGGTGTCGTGCAGCGCTTCGAACACGTTGCGAATCTGACCGGCTTCGAGTGCGACGTGACCGACGCCGATGCGCCCCAGAAGATTTTCGAGGCGGTCGACGCAACGCTCGGTGGCTTGGACATCTTGGTGAACAATGCCGGTATTTGCCTGCGTCACGACACCGATGAAACCGCTGACGCCGATTGGGACGAGGTGCTGGCAACCAATGTCACGGCCGCCTTTCGGCTGTGTCGGGAGTCACTGCCGTACCTCAAGAAAAGCCCAGCCGGGCGGGTCATCAACGTGGGGTCGGTCCTATCGGAGCTCGGCGCGTCCGGTCGCGCGGCGTATGCCGCGTCCAAACACGCGCTGTACGGCATGACCAAATCCATCGCGAGCGAATGGGGCGTCTACGGAATAACGGCCAATTGCCTGCTGCCGGGCGCCATCATGACCGACATGACGCGCGAGCATTTTCGCCGCAACAAAGACTACCGCGACTACTGGATTCAAAAGTCGGCGGCACGGCGTTTGGGTGAACCGTTGGATGTCGCGCGGGTTGCGCTGTTTCTCGCGTCGGACGATGCCGTATTCGTCAGCGGTCAGGGATTGGTCGTTGACGGCGGCGGTGCGCAGTCCGCGTAACACCGACGATCGGACTGCCCCGTCAGTCCCACCAACGGATCAACGACTCGACGCTGCTCGCGGCACCGCGAAAGCGATGCGTGGCTACTTGCCAGCGTTCTAGGGTCTCGCGATCGGCGGCCGTCAACGGTCGAGCGGGATTGTCGGCGCGGTAGATCACGTAGCCCATCGCTGCAAATGCCGACTGCAGCTCGGCGCTCGATACAAACACGGGCGGTCTGCCATCGGTGAGCGGTTCGGCGAACGCGACGATTGGTAGGCGCGTGTTGCAAAGCACGTCACGCGTCTCGCCTGACGCCGTAATCCGCACCCGAAAGAAGCTATCGGTCGGGCGCTGCTCAAACACGCCGTCAACACAACCACCCACAATTTGCGCGGCGAGGTAGCACGACGCGTCGAAATCCTCCCTTGCAACGCTCGGTTTCGGCTCGGCCGACACCCAGATACCGGTAAGGCGAGGACGAAACACAACGCTACACCAGGGTCAGGACTCGTTTGTCGGCGGCTTCAACACCGCGAGCAAACCGCGAATGCGCTCGGCGTTGGTGCCGAGGTCACTGCGGCCGACGCGGGACTTGGAGCGCACGTCGAGGGATGTCCCGCTGCCGGACCAGCGGGCGCGGACAACGATGTCGTCTTTGTAGCCGAACCAGAACGTCGTCGAGGTCGCCTCCAATCGGCCCTCATCAAGGTTTGATTCGACGATTTCCCAACCCTGTTCGGCGGCATAGCTCTCCACAGTCGCGAGTACGTCGCCCGGTACCTGATCGAGCTCCAGCGTCGCGAGGTCCGGATAGGCACTGCGCTGCTGCTCGGCGACGCTCTCGCCCGCATAGTCGACCGGGTTCGGCGCGTCCGCACGAAGCGGCGCAATGGCCACAAACGCGGGCGGATCTTCGGTATCGGTGGTGATGTCGTGAATGCTGGGTACCGAGGTGGCGCGCTGTGCCCAAACGCCGAATTGCACCAGCAACGCGCCACAAACGACCAGCGCGACAACGCTACCTAGACCCAGGCGTTTCGGCTGACCGATACGGCCAGCGAGCAAAGCGCCGATGGCGGCAATGAGCCCGAGCGCCGCGAGTAGAGCGGTGCCCAGACTCAGTTGCACGGCAAGCGTGAAATCCAGCAACCCAAAACGATGTCCCGGTCCCGCAATTACGAGCGCGAGCAAAGTCAAAACTGTCAGCGCGCCGGCACTGGTGTTCAGGCGGCGCCACCACGGACGTGGATCCGTGTCGGTCACGGGCGTACTCCCCTCGGTCGATCCCACACAGCATAGCGCAAGCCGACGCATGCTGCCGGTGCGGTGCTAGACTAACGCCGCCCGCCTAGACCGTCTGTCGATGTCTTCCTCCGTAAACGAACTGCTAGACCTGCTGACCCTCGAGCGCCTCGAGGTCAATATTTTCCGCGGGCAAAGTCGCGACATCGGCAGCGCCCAGGTGTTTGGCGGGCAAGTGCTCGGCCAGGCGCTGTCAGCGGCACAGCAAACCGTGACCGGTCGCGATGCGCATTCGATGCACGCCTATTTTTTGCGTCGCGGTGACATCGACGCGCCGATTGTTTACGAGGTCGATCATCAGCGCGATGGGCGCAGTTTCTCGGTCCGTCGCGTGGTTGCTATCCAGCACGGTCGACCGATTTTCAACATGGCAGCGTCGTTCCAGGTGCCAGAGGCAGGCCTCGAGCACCAAAGCGACATGCCGAACGTACCGCCGCCCGACGCGCTGTTGTCGAGTCTCGAGATCAGCGAGCGGGTCAGTGCCGTGATTCCCGAGAAGATGCGGCGATTTTTGCGTATGCAAGAGCCACTCGAGTTTCGGCCGGTGCACCCGGAGCACTATCTCAGCAACAAAGCGCTGGCGCCCGCCAAGCAAACCTGGATGCGCGTCCGCGGCGAGCTGCCGGACGACGATAATCTGCATCGCTCGCTGCTTGCTTACCTGTCGGATTACGAGTTGCTCGGCACGGCGACGTTGCCGCACGGTCTGCCGTTCGCGCAGGGCAAGGTACAGATGGCCAGTCTCGACCACGCGCTGTGGTTTCATCGCCAAATGCGCGTTGATCGTTGGCTACTGTGTGATTTTGATAGCCCGAATACGTCCGGTGCGCGCGGGCTTGCACGAAGCCGCATCTTTGACGCCGATGGTGTGCTCGTCGCCTCCAGCGCCCAGGAAGGCCTAATTCGTCTATGGGATGAGGCCCGCACCGGCGGCAGCACCGATTTCACCCAACAGCGATGACCGGTATCGCTCGGATTTACGCCGACTGGCTGCGCGGCGCCGGCCTGTCGCGCGTGTCGCGCGCGCAGTCGCCGCGCGAACTTTCGACCTGGGCGCTCGCGAGCGTCGCGGTTGCAATGACCGAAGGCGGCTTTACCGGCGTCGTGGTCAAAAACGCGTTCGCCGGTTCCGTCGACAACCAATGGCTCAACGCCGGCGTCGCCTTTGCAGCCGCGGCTCCCGCCATGGCCAATTTGATGAGCTTCTATTGGGCCGACTTCGGTGCCGGTCGTGCAAAGGCCCGGACGATCGGTTGGTTGCTCGTTGCGGCTGCAGCGGGCCCGGTGTTTGCGGCGTCGGTCCCGTTGAACGGTCTAGGCCTCATCGCGTTCATCGTTGCGTTGTTTTTGTCGCGGGTCTTCTGGACCGGCGCCCTGACGCTGCGTTCTGCGGTGTGGCGCGCCAACAATCCAGACGAGAGCCGCGCAAGCTTCATGGGTAAGGTATCCGTCATCGGTGCGGCGAGCATGGCAGCCGCCAGCGCCGCCGCTGGCTTTGCGCTCGACGATTCTACCGAGGCGTTTCGCTATTTCTATCCGGCGGCTGGTTTTGCGCTGATATTGGCGGGCCTCGTCTACCGGTCGGTCCGTGTTCGCCGACATCGCCAGTTGCTCGAGGCCGAGCAGGTGGAGCGCCGCACCCAGCGGTCTGGTTTGGCGGGCGCGATTGCGTTGCTGCGGTCCGATGGCAACTACCGACGCTACATGCAGATCATGTTCTTGTTCGGCAGCGGCAACTTGAGCGTAATAGCCATCAATGTGTTGCTTGTCGCCGAGCAAATCGAGCTGTCGCGATTCGCGCAGATGTTGGTTACCGCGACGATTCCGATGCTTGCCTTGCCGCTGACCATTCCGATCTGGGCAGCATTGTTCACGCGCTACAACATCGCCCGTTTTCGGGTGATCCAAGGCGGCTTCTTTTTGTCGGCGACCGTCACGATTGCGGTGGGAATCGTGGTCGGCAACGTGTGGATTCTTGCGCTCGGTGCGGCACTGTCGGGCACCGGGTCGTCGGCCGGCAATATCGGCTGGCATCTCGGCCACAACGCATTTGCTAGCGACGGTAGGGCCACCGACTACATGGCCGTGCACGTGTCGTTGACCGGCCTGCGCGGCATACTCGCGCCGCTCGCCGGCGTGGCCGTTTATCAGTGGTTGGTCGGTATCGACGTCAAGCTCGGCGCAGCGGCGCTGGCATTTCCGTTCGTGCTGACGTTGTCCGGTACGATTGGTTTTGCGCTACTCGGCCGGCGTCTCGCGCGGCGCGATCCTTAGTCGATCGCTCGGGCGTCGCGGCCGAAGCGGGCCGCGTTCGCTTGGTAGTGAGCGGCCGAGGCCTGTACCAACTGAATTTCGTCGGCGGTCAGTTCACGCACCGCTTTGGCCGGCGCGCCGTGTATCAAACGGCCCGGCTCGAAGACCTTGCCCTCCGTAATCAAGCTGTTTGCGCCGACGATGCAATGGCGTCCGATTTGCGCACCATTGAGCACCGTCGCACCGATACCGATCAACGACTCATCGCCAACGTGGCAGCCGTGTAGCATGACCTGGTGACCGATGGTGACGCGTTCGCCGACCACGAGCTCGATGCCGGCATCGGTGTGCAGGACAGCGGCGTCTTGGATGTTGCTGCCAGCGCCAATGACGATGCGATCCTGATCGCCGCGCAACACCGCTTGATACCAAACGCTGGCACCGGCGTGCAGTTCGACCCGACCGATAAGGTCGGCCGACGGCGCTACGAAATGTCCGTCGCCGTGCAGGATCGGGCGGTCGTCACCGAGCGCGTAACGCATCAGCCGCGCGCCTGGTTGGCGACCGCTGCAGCCGCTTTGGCGACGGCATCGGGATCGCCGAGGAACTCGCGACTGATCGGCTGCAGCTGATCGTCGAGTTCGTAGGCGAGCGGGATACCGGTGGGAATGTTGAAGCCGGTGATGTCGTCATCGCTGATCCCGTCGAGCATTTTTACGAGCGCGCGCAGGCTGTTGCCGTGGGCCGCGATCAACACGTCGGCACCGCTTTGCAGTGCCGGCGCTACGTCCGATTCCCAGTACGGCAGTACCCGATCGAGCGTGGTTGCCAACGATTCTGTGGCCGGCAGCTCGGCAATGCCCGCGTAGCGTGGGTCGTGCGCCGGGTGCCGCTCGTCGTCGACAGCGAGTTCCGGCGGCGGTGTGGCATAGCTCCGGCGCCAGATATGCACCTGCTCGTCGCCGTACTTGGCGGCGGTTTCGGCTTTGTTGAGACCTTGCAGCGCGCCGTAATGGCGCTCATTCAGTCGCCAGCTACGATGCACGGGAATCCACATGCGATCCATCTCGTCGAGCACCAGCCACAGCGTCCGAATCGCTCGTTTCAATACCGACGTGTACGCGACGTCGAAGCGGTAGCCGGCCGCCGCCAGCGTCTTGCCGGCGTTGCGCGCCTCGTCCACGCCTTGCGCGGTGAGGTCGACGTCGGTCCAGCCCGTGAATAGATTTTTGAGATTCCAGTCGCTCTGACCGTGACGACAGAGCACGAGGCGACGTGGCATGGCGGTTCCTTTATGGTGGCGATCTAGTAAGACGTGACGCTGTAGTTGCCGCGCGATTCATCGTAATCGAGACGAATCACTTTGCGCTTCTCGGCTTCCTTCAGTAGCTCCGAAAACGACTTGAAATCGTAATAGGACTCTGTGAAGCCTGGATGTACGCGACGCAGCGTTTGTTTCACCAGCGAGCCCCAGAGCGGGGTGTAATCGCTTTCAAGTGAGCTGACGATCTCGGCGATCAAGTCCATCAGCTCATCGCGCCGATCCGCTTTCTGCGACGTGCGTTTTTTAGCGGTCTTTTTACTGCGTCCCGCGGCGCGAGCAAGATCGTCGTAGTAGATAAACTCATCGCAGTTAGCAATCAGTAAATCAGACGTCGAACTCTTGATGCCGCAGCCGACGACGCGCTTGTCGTTTTCCTTGAGTTTGGACACCAGCGGTGAGAAGTCGCTGTCGCCGGAGACGAGCGCAAACACGTCGATGTGCTGTTTCGCGTAGCACAAATCCAGTGCGTCTACGACCATGCGGATGTCGGCTGAATTCTTGCCGCTGATTTTGGTCTGCGGGATATCGATGAGTTCGATACCGTGCTCGTGAAACGCACGCGTGTATTGCCGATAGCGACTCCAATCCGAGTACGCACGCTTATAGACCAGCCGGCCTTTCTCGAGCAGTCGCTTCAGCACCAGCTGTATGTCGAAGGTGCCTTGGGGCGTGTCTTTGGCGCCAAGCGCCAAGTTCTCGAAATCGATGAACACCGCGACTTTGGGTTCCACCGTTGGTCCCGTCGAAGCCATTACGATGGGATCAGCGCGTGCAGTTCTGCCACCGCCACCGACAGTGTTGCAAAGTCTGCCTGGCCGCTACGGCGGATTGAACGCAAGGTCGAGCGTAAGGCTTTGGCGCCACGGTCTGGCTCGTCAAACCAGCTGGCGACCGCATCGCTCGCGCCGATCCGACGCGCGTTGGCGAGTAGGGCACGGGTCAATTCGCGCTGCGAATCGTTGACGGTATCGCGCAGTTTGCTGCGCGCAACCGCTTGCCAGCGGCTATCGGCACGCACGGCTTCGATGGCGCGTTTCAGCCAGTCGATCGTGAGACGCCGATCGAGTTCGAAATAGAGTTCCGCGGCAAGGCGCCAGTCCGCTTCGTCGTTGCGCGCAACATCGATGATGTCCAGTAACGTGGTGGTTCGGGCGAGGCCAGCGATACGTTCTGCTACGTCAGGTTCGACGCCGCGCTCAGCGAAGTATTCGATCCGCTCGGCAAAGCGTTCACCAATTTTGCCGGGCAGTAGCTCGCCAATTTGCGGGTACAGCGCATCGAGCGGCGGTCCGAACTCGGCGATGCCCGCGTCCATCGCCAGTGTTTGACCGCGATGGCGCAGGAGCCAGTAGCTCGCATGCCGCAGCCGCCTCGCGACCTCGAACATCATTTCGTACTGGTGTGCCGTGTCGACTTTGTTGTCGAGCGCTTCGACGGCTGCCCAAAGCTCGCGCGCGCGCGTAATGTCACGGACAACGGCGTACGCGCGCGCAACGGCGACTGCACTCGCGCCGGTGTCTTGCTGCATCCGCCGCGCGAAGGCAGGGCCCATGCGGTTGACGATGCTGTTTACGATGCGAGTCAACAAGATCTGATTGCTCAATCGATGATCGAGCAACCAGTCGCGATAGCGCGTCGGCAACGGCGGCGGAAAATACTCGCTGAGCTCATCGGCGTGATATTGCTGCCGTACGATGCTACGGCCGATCAAGCTGTTGTACAGATCGATTTTCGCGTAGCTCAGCAGCACGGCTATTTCCGGTCGAGTAAGACCGAGATTGCGCCGACTGCGCTCCTTGATCGACTCTTCGTCTGGCATGGATTCGAGCGTGCGGTTCAAAAGGCCGCGGCCTTCGAGCTGGCGCATCAGCTCGACGTGTTCGCGGAGGCGCTCGGACGCGCGCGATTCCACCATGCTGATGGCTTGTGTCTGCAGATAGTTGTTGCGCAGTACGAGTTCGGCGACGGCGTCCGTCATCGAGGCAAGCAGTTTGTTGCGTCGGCCGCGCGGCAGCTTTTTCGCCGCGGCAATCATGCCGAGCAGGATCTTGATGTTGACTTCACGGTCGGAGCTGTCGACTCCGGCCGAGTTATCGATGAAGTCGGTATTGATCTTGCCGCCGCCAAGCGCGAATTGAATGCGGGCTTTCTGCGTCAGTCCGAGGTTGCCTCCTTCACCGACCACGCGACAGCCCAATTCCGTCGCATTGACACGCAACGTGTTGTTGGCGCGGTCGCCGACGTCAGCATCCGATTCGCTGGTCGCCTTGACGTATGTGCCGATGCCGCCATTCCACAGCAGGTCGACCGGCGCCTTCAGTAGCGCATTGATGAGTTCCGTCGGTGACATGGCCTTGCGGTCAGTGCCGAGCCATGCGCGCAGATCAGCGCTGAGCGATATGCGTTTGGCGGCGCGCGAAAACACGCCACCGCCTGTCGAAATCAGCTCGGGATCGTACGCGTCCCAGCCGCTGTCCGGCGCGCGGAACAGGCGCCGACGTTCGCGATACGACGCCGCTGGGTCCGGATCGGGATCGATGAAAATGTGGCGGTGATTAAACGCGGCGCGCAGCTTGATCTTGCGCGACAGCAGCATGCCGTTGCCGAACACGTCGCCGCCCATATCGCCGATGGCCAGCACGGTGAACGGGTCGCGCTGTGTGTTGATGCCCATTTCGCGGAAGTGCCGTTTGACGGCCTCCCACGCACCGCGGGCCGTGATGCCCATCTTCTTGTGGTCGTAGCCGGCCGAGCCACCAGAAGCAAACGCGTCGTCGAGCCAGAATCCGCGTTGCTGTGAGAGTTCGTTGGCAATGTCGGAAAAGGTCGCGGTGCCTTTGTCGGCAGCGACGACCAAATACGGGTCGTTGTCATCGTGGCGGACGGTGTCGGTGGGCGGTACCAGTTGGCCATCGCGGATGTTGTCGGTAACGCTCAGTAGGCCGCCGATGAACGCTTTGTAGCAGCGCACGACCTCATCGAACGCGGCCGAACGATCGGTCGGCAGCGATTTGCAAACGAACCCGCCTTTGGCGCCGCTCGGCACGATCACCGTGTTTTTCACGGTTTGCGCTTTCATCAGACCGAGGATCTCAGTGCGAAAGTCCTCGCGCCGTTCGGACCAGCGAATGCCGCCGCGGGCGATATCGTCGGCACGTAAGTGCACACCCTCGACCCGCGTCGAGTAGATGAAGATTTCAAAACGCGGCCGCGGTTGCGGCGCCTCGCTCAAGGATTCGGGCATCAGCTTGAGGGCCAACACGGTCGGAACGTCCGTGTCGTCGCGCGGCTGCTGGTAGTGATTGGTGCGCACCGTCGCGGTCAGCGCTGCCGCGAACGCACGCAGAATGCGATCCTCATCGAGTGTGACTGCCTGCTCGACCACGTCGTCGAGCCGTGCCATGGTGCGCTCGATCGCGCCGCGTCGGCCGCGGCGATAGCGGGTGGGGTCGAATCGTACGGCGAAAGCATCTACCCAGGCGCGCGCGAACGTCGGATTCTCGGCCAGAACCTGCTCCATGTAGGACTGACTGAAGGGAATGCCAAGCTGCAGCAGGTATTTGGTGTACGCGCGGACGACCGTTACTTCGATCGCGCTGAGACCCGCGCGCAGCACGAGGCGATTGAGGCCGTCATTTTCGACACGGCCTGAAACGCAGTTGGCAAACGCTCGCGCAAACGCTGGCCCGCGCGTCGCAATGTCGATGTCTTCGGCGGATTCGCGCGCGAGCGTGAAGTCCTGAATCGTGAACCGCTGGCCGTCGGGCAGGGTTAGTCCATAAGGGCGCTCGTTGAGCACGCGCACGCCAAGGTTTTCGAGCACGGGAAGCGCATCGGATAGCGCCAACGGTGCCGACGCAGAGAACACCTTGAAAGACAGTTCGCCGTCGCCGGGCAATACGTCGAGCACGTAGCGATCGCTGACGTCGGCGGTGCCGGTAAAAACTCGATGCAGTCGGCAAAGATCGCGAGCGGCCTCGGCCGGCGAGATATCCTCCTCATAGGCGAGCGGGAAAGCTTCGCCATATTTGTCGTCAAAATCGAGGCCGTCTTCCTCGCCGTATTGATCGACGAGCGCCTCGCGCAGCTTGTCCTGCCACGTGACGACGGCGTCGGCCAAACGTGCTTCAACGGCACTGATCGAGACGCGCTGACTGCTCGCCGTATCGGTGCGCACGATGCTGTGCAGTCGCGCCAGGGTCGAATCGGAAATCTCGACCGATGATTCAACGCCAGTGCCATCAAACGCATCCATCAGGATCCGCTCGATTTCGAGGCGCACCCGCGTGTTGTATTTCTCTTTCGGGACGTAAATCAAGCAAGAGAAAAACCGCAAAAAGGTGTCGCGGCGTAAGAACAGCCTGACCTGACGACGGTCTTGCAAACCGAGAATTGCCGACGTCGTGCGCGCAAGATCGTCGATGGACGTCTGCAGCAATTCGTCACGCGGGTAGTTGTCGAGAATGTGGGCCAGCGCTTTGCCGCGATGGCCAGCCGGGTCGACGCCGGAGGCTGCCAGTACGCGATGCACTTTCAAGCGCAGGAGCGGAATGTTGCTTGGGCTCTGGCTGTAGGCTAATGATGTAAACAGTCCCAGAAAGCGCCACTCGCCGATTGCCCGGCCGCGCGCGTCGAACTGTTTTACGCCGATGTAATCGAGATAGCTTCCTCGATGCACCGTCGAACGCGAATTGGCTTTGGTGATAATCAGCGGGTTCGACGTTACGGCCTCGCGCCGCATGGCCGGTGACAGCTCGATCGTCGTAGCGTCGTGGCGCGAACTATGGAGCAGCCCGAGCCCGGTTTCGGAAATTGGCAGCAAGGTTGCTTTGCGCCCGTCACGCTTCAGTCGATACTCCTGAAAGCCGAGGAACGTGAAATGGTCCTCGACCATCCATTCGAGCAAATGCGCGCTTTCGCTCGCCAACGTCGGGTCGTCGCGCGATGTCAGGCTCGCGACGATGTTGGCCGCGCCGCACATACGATCGCGCATCGCCCGCCAATCGCGCACGGCCGCTCGAACGTCGTCTAGCGTGCGGCGGATTTCAGCTTCGAGCTTGCTGAGCGTCGCGCGGAAGCTGATGCGATCGATTTCCAGGCGAATGAAAGATTCAGGCCGGGCCTTGCTGTCGGCACGGGTGGTCACGGCCTCGAGAACCGTCGCGCGTCGGCGCAGCGCGATAACCGGGTGGATCGTTAAGTGTAAGCCCAGACCAACGCGCTCGACGGCCATGGCCACCGAGTCGACCAGAAACGGCATATCGTCGTTAACGAGCTCGATGATCGTGTGCGTTGAGGACCAACCGTCGCTGGCTTTGTCGGGGTTGAAGATTCTGAGCTTGGCTTGCCCGGAGCGGCGTCTTTCAGCCAGCTGCAGGTGACCCACAGCGGCGGCCGCCAGCTCGTCGGGAGAATGAACCTCGAGATCTTCAACAGCGACATTGGCGTGAAATCGCGCGATGTAACTATCGAGTTCGCGACGACTCGCTAACGGTGTTTGCAGTCGCCGGGCGGCGCGGGTGATTCGTCGCAGCAGATCGTTGCGGTGGTCGTCGGCACGTCGTCTGCGAGTGTCCTTCAAAGCCTGTCCTCACTGGTCGGATCGAGACCCGACACGGCAGGTAGCCCGGGTCCATCACGAGACAGCCGCGATGATACGCCCAAAACTGCGCCGGAGCGACTGAGCCTGGTATAGACGGCGGGCGCAGCATGCTATCGTCTCCGGCCCCGAGAGCTGCGTCCGCGATGCGCGGTGTTAGCCGAACCTATGCGAAAACTCGAACCTGGAATTCATACCGATCTTGCCCGACGAAAGAGTTACGGTGGCTACCTGCAGCTCGATAAGATTTTGTCGGCGCAGGCGCCGCTGAGTTCGCCGGCGCATCACGATGAGATGCTGTTCATCATTCAGCATCAGGTCGCTGAGCTGTGGTTCAAACTGATGATTCACGAGCTCGAGGCACTGGCGCAAGCGTTTCGCGAAGATCGCTTGCACCGCGCCCAAAAAACGCTGTTGCGCGTCAAACGTATCCAGCACCAAATGATCGACCAATGGAGCGTGCTCAATACGCTAACACCGAGTGAGTACGCCGAGTTTCGCCATGTCTTCGGCGACGCGTCCGGTTTTCAGTCACCGCAGTACCGGCTGGTCGAGTTTTTGCTGGGCAATCGCAATGCGGCGCTGGCCGAGCTGCATAAGCATAGCGACTACTGGTACACGCGCCTGAAGCAGACGCTGTCGGCGCCAAGCGTTTACGACGAGTTTCTAATTAGCATGTGCCGGCAGGGTTTCGATATCCCAGAAGTGTGCACCGAGCGCGATTTTTCGCACACGCGTGATGTCAACACGGGTGTCGTTCGCGCTTTGAAGGCGATCTACAACGACCCGGAAACGCACTGGCCGCAGTATGAAATCTGTGAGTCGATGATGGACGTGGCCAACAATTTCCAACTGTGGCGATTCAGCCATATGAAAAGCGTCGAACGCGTCATTGGTCACAAGCGCGGCACCGGCGGATCCTCAGGCGTGTCGTTCCTAAAGCGCGCGATGGATGAAGAGTTCTTCCCGGAATTGATTCAGGTGCGTACCGAAATCGGACGCTAGAGCGACGGCGCTCCGAGACCGCGCGCGCGATCGAGCAATTTGTCGATCAGCGATCCGAGCCGCTCGACATCTTCATCGGCGATACCGGCCAGCAGCTTGGTTTCGTAATCGAGGGCGAGTTCAGCAACTTCGGCGTGGACGCGATTGCCGTCCTCGGTCAGCGACAGAATGGAACGGCGGCGGTCCTGATCGGCGAACTCGCGCGCCAGGCGACCGGTCTTTAGGAGTTTGGCAACCGCGCGACTGACCGCGACTTTGTCCATTAGGGCTCGTTCGGCAACCTCGATAGCCGACAAACCGGGTTTACGCCCGACGATGGCCATGACGCGCCACTCAGGGATGCTGAGATCGAAGCGTTCCGCATAGATTGCGGCGATGCTGCCGCTGATCGTGTTCGAAAGAATCGACAGGCGATACGGCAGGAAGTGTTCGAGCCGCAAGCGCTCGGCGGTTTCGTCCCGGCTCTCTTTCGAAGATTCGTGCACGCCGCAAATATACCGACAGTCGCGGTCCGGCGCATCGGATTTAGCAGCGGTGGGGTTGAGCGAGATAAGCCTCGGACTGCATTTCGACCAGGCGGCTGTGCGTGCGTTCGAACTCGAACGCCAGGCGTTGGCCGGTGTACAGATCCTCGGGTGCGGCGGCCGCGGAGAGCACTAGCTTGACGCGTCGGTCGTAGAATTCATCGACCACGGCGATGAACCGGCGCGCTTGGTCGTCGTGTTCCGCGTCGAGTACCGGCACGTCGCTCAAAATGACCGTTTGAAAGCGCCGCGCGATCGAAATGTAGTCATTCTGGCTGCGTGGGCCGTCGCAGAGTTGCGCAAAGGTAAACCAAACGACGCTTTTGGCGCGTCGCACCGTGCCTATGGGGCGGCCCTCGATCTCCAGCGCCTCGCCCTCGGTATAGCGTCCGGGGGCGAGGCGCTCGAAATACAAGGCGAGCTGTGCGCCGGTCCGCGGCTCGTTGGCGTCGAGATACGTGCGCGCGCTGGCTAGTAGCTGTAGACGGTAGTCCGTGCCCGCGTCCAGGTTGACGACCTCGCAGTGCTTCTCGAGCAGCGCGATGGCGGGCAGAAATCGCGCGCGCTGAAGACCGTCGCGGTAGAGATCCGTTGGCGCGGCATTCGACGTCGTGACGAGCATCAAGCCGCGCGTAAACAGACCTTCGAGCAAACGAGCGAGAATCATCGCGTCGGTGATGTCACTGACGAAAAATTCGTCGAGACACAGCACGCGATGCTCGCGGGCGAACTGCTCGGCGATTTGGTCGAGCGGATCTTCTTCGCCATCGAGCGTACCGAGCTGATCGTGGATGAAGCGCATGAAGCGATGGAAATGCGCTCGATACTTGGCCTCGATCTCGAGGTGCTCGAAGAACAGATCCATGACGAAGGTCTTGCCACGGCCGACGCCGCCCCACAGATACACGCCGCGCGTGCGCGCCTTGTGCCGACCGAGGAGTCGGCCGAACAATCCGCTTGGTGCGCTCTGAAGCAAGCAATTGGTGCGCTCGGCAAGCGTTTCGACCGCCGCCAGTTGCGCCTCGTCAGCGGTAAAGCCACGGGCATCGAGTTCCGTCAAATACCGGGCGCGGAAATCCAAGCCGTACGATCCGCCAGACAACACGAGCGCGAAGGTTAACGGGGTGCTGTGGTCCTGGCCAGTTTTGTCGATTCGGCCAAGGGTGATTGCAAACCGGAATACCGCTACCATTTTTCGCTGAATTCAGCATGAGCGAGACCGGTGTGACAGAACGCGAATCGATGGAATTTGACGTCGTTGTGGTGGGTGCGGGTCCAGCAGGCTTAGCCACCGCGTGCCGCCTGAAACAGCTGGCGGCGCAGGCGTCCGTCGATCTTGCGGTCGTTGTCGTCGAAAAGGGCGCGGAGGTCGGAGCGCATATCCTCAGCGGCAACGTGTTTGAGCCAACGGCGCTCGATGAGCTATTTCCCGACTGGCGTGAGCGCGGCGCGCCGCTCACCACGAAGGTGACGAGCGATACGTTTCATTATATGACCAGCGCCACGCGCGCGTGGAAGGTACCCGGCGCGTTGATCCCAGCGCCGATGCACAACGAAGGCAATTACATCATCAGCCTCGGCCGATTGTGTCAGTGGCTGGCCGAGCAGGCCGAAGCACTCGAGGTGGATCTTTTTCCGGGTTTCGCGGCGGCCGACATCATCTACGATGAGGCCGGTGCGGTTTGCGGTGTGGTCACCGGCGACATGGGTGTCGACCGTGACGGCGCTGAGAAAGACAGCTACACCGCTGGCTATGAATTGCGCGCCCGCTATGTCGTATTCGCGGAAGGGTGTCGCGGCCATCTCGGCAAGGCCCTGATGGAACGGTTTGACCTGCGTGCCAACGCCGATCCGCAGCATTACGGCATTGGCCTCAAAGAAGTCTGGGAGATTCCCGCCGAGCAGCACCAGGAAGGCCGTGTGGTGCATACCCTCGGCTGGCCGCTCGACAACCGCACCGAGGGCGGCGGATTCCTCTACCACGCGGCCAACCAGCAGGTCTATTGCGGTTATATCATCGCGCTCGATTACGAAAACCCGTGGCTGAGCCCCTTCGAGGAATTCCAACGCTGGAAGCACCATCCCGCCATCGCGGCAACGCTGCAAGATGGCAAGCGCGTCGCCTACGGCGCCCGCGCCGTCAACAAGGGCGGGCTGCAGTCACTGCCGAAAACGACGTTTCCCGGTGGCGTTCTGGTCGGTTGCGACGCCGGCTTCTTGAACGGTGCGAAGATCAAAGGCAGCCACACCGCCATGAAGACCGGCATGCTGGCCGCCGAGGCGATTTTTGAGGCCGTCAAGGGCGACTCGCGCGGCGATGAGCTCGTCGCCTACGAGGACGCTGTGCGGCGTTCCTGGGTGTACGAGGAGCTGCACCGCAGCCGCAACTTTGGCCCCGCCTTACACAAACTCGGGACTTTCTTCGGCGCCGCGTTCGCCTTCGTCGATCAGAACATTGCTCGCGGTCGGCTGCCATTTACGCTGCGCAACCGTCGTCCCGATCATGAGTCGCTGCGCACTGCCGAGCAGTGCCCGAAGATTGAATACCCGAAGCCGGACGGTAAGCTCAGTTTCGATCGTCTGTCGTCGGTGTTCTTGTCGAGCACGAACCACGAGGAAGACCAGCCGGTTCACCTAACCCTTCGCGACCCAGAGCTGCCGATCAAATTCAATTTACCGACCTACGCGTGTCCGTCGCAGCGCTATTGTCCGGCCGGCGTTTACGAAGTCGTCGATGGCGAGGACGGACCGCGCTTCCAAATCAACGCGCAGAACTGCGTGCATTGCAAAACCTGTGACATCAAGGATCCGCGTCAGAACATCCACTGGGTGGTTCCGGAAGGCGGCGGCGGTCCTAACTATTCCGGCATGTGACGTCGCGCGGCGCTACGGTCGCTCGATCGCCATCGCCAGCGCTTCACCACCGCCAAGGCACAGCGACGCGATGCCGCGCTTGCCGCCGCGATTGATGAGTGCGTGCAGCAAGGTCACCAGAATTCGGGTGCCGGTCGCGCCGATCGGATGGCCAAGCGCGCAAGCGCCGCCATTGACGTTGACCTGCTCGTGCGCGAGGCCGACGTCGTGCATCGCCGCCATGGTCACGCACGCAAAGGCTTCGTTGATTTCGTACAGATCCACGCTGTCTGGATTGAGGCCGGTACGCTCGTGCAGCTTTTTGATCGCGCCGATCGGCGCCGTCGTGAACCATTCCGGTTCATGCGCGAAATTCGTGTAGTCGACAATCCGGGCAAGCGGCGTCAAGCCGCGCCGCGATGCTTCGTCTTCGCTCATCAACACAACGAACGCGGCCCCGTCTGAAATCGACGACGAACTTGCCGCGGTAACCGTACCGTCTTTGGCAAACGCCGGGCGCAATGACGGAATCTTCTCGACATTCAGCCGCTGCGGTTCTTCATCGGCGTCAACGACGCTCTGACCTTTGCGTGTAACAACGGTGACCGGCGCGATCTCGTTGGCAAAGGCGCCCGCGGCTTGCGCGCTCTGCGCGCGCTCGACCGACGCAATAGCGAACGCGTCTTGGTCTTCGCGACTAAAGCTGTACCGAGCCGCCGTCGAGTCGCCAAACTGCCCCATCATTTGGCCGTCGTACGGGTTTTGCAGGCCGTCGTAAAACATGTGATCGAGAATTTCCTGATGACCCATGCGCAGCCCGCCGCGCGCTTTCGGCAACAAGTACGGTGCGTTCGTCATCGATTCCATGCCGCCGGCGAGAATGAGTTCGGCGGACCCGGCGCGAATGGCATCGGCGCCGTGGATCACAGTCTGCAGGCCCGAGCCACACACTTTGTTGACGGTAACGCAGCCGACGCTCTTCGGTACGCCGCCCGCCAACGCGGCCTGGCGTGCCGGCGCCTGACCGATACCGGCCGGTAGGACCGTACCGACTAGCGCCTGCGATAAATCGGCCGGGTCAATACCGGTATCGTCAAGAACGGCGCGAATCCCAGTGGCGGCCAGTCCAGGGGCGGCGAGTGGCGCAAAAACGCCTTGAAAGGAGCCGATCGGGGTACGTCGCGCGGCGACGATGACAACAGACGGCTGGGACATCAGCGGCGTCTCCGAAATCAAAAAAGGCGCCCATGGTGCCCGGGCCCCTGGCGCCAGTCCAGCGTTCAGCGCGCGTCGAGATCGGGCTCGCCGACGCTCGCCAGTATGCGTGCGCGGCTCAGCTCGCGAAGGTCTTCGGCATCGTCCCCTTGCAGCGGCTCGGCGACGAACAGCCGGATTCGGGTGAGCCGCGGCAGCCATGCGCCGTCTGGCAGCAGTTGCCGTGTGCCGGTAATCGTTACCGGGACGATTTTCAGCCCGTGCCGGGCGGCAACGCGAAATGCGCCGGGGCGAAATCGCCCAACTCCCGGTTCACGACGAAAGGTGCCTTCCGGAAAGATGCCGATCGAGGTTTCCTGGCTCGCTGCCCGCATGATCCGCCGAGCGTCCAGCGCGCTGCGGCGGGTATTCGTGCGGTCGACAAATTGAGACCCAATTCTCCGCAGAAAATAGCCGGCCATGGGAACCTTGCCCATGTCGTCTTTGATGACGAACGCAAATCGCGGTGGCAATACGGCAGTGAGCAAAACGCCGTCGACGTAGCTCGCGTGATTCGCAACCACGAAGCAGGGCTCGTCGGGCAGCCGATCGAAGCGATCGACACTCAGCCGCAGTCCGGCAAGCCGGAAGAATGCGCGCGCGCCGTGATGGGCGATGCGACGGCGACGAGCAAGGCCCGGCACGACGGCCACGAGCAGCCAAGTTGGCAGGGCGGTCATCACAAAGGCACTGATTGCGTAGGTGCCATACGCGATTCGTCGGATCGACGGCATGAAGTGTCTGCTCGCGGCGACGATCGAACGAGATTCACTGTTCGATTTGTGACGTAAGTCCGCTTATGTTAACGGAAACGGGGATTTGTGATGCTGGTCACGCCGCTTTTCGTCGCACTTTCGCATACTCCGCACGGTTAGGTTTCGGCGCTGATCGCGAACCCACAGCCGGCCTCGATGGTCGACACGTAAAGGTTCCGTAGCGCCGCTGAAAGGCTGATTCGTACCGGCAATGACCAAGCAAAAAGCGGCAGTACCCCCGCACGCCGAAGCGTTGATTGATCGATTCATCGATGCGATCTGGATGGAGCGCGGACTGTCAAAGAACACGCTTGGCGCGTATCGCGCCGACCTGATGGCGCTCGCGCGCTGGCTGCCGGAAATCAACGCTGGCGTCGAGACCGCGTCGAAGGCGGACTTGCTCGCCTTTATCGCGCATCGCGTCGACAACGGCGCCAAGCCTCGTTCGACGGCGCGCCAGCTGTCGAGCTTCCGCCGTTTCTATCGTTACCTTGTCCGCGAGAAACGCATCGACGTCGATCCGACGCTCGATATCGAGATGCCGCGTATTGGACGCTCGCTGCCGAAGTCGCTGACTGAGACTGAGGTCGAAGACTTGCTGGCAGCGCCAGCCATCGATGACCCGCTCGGTCATCGCGACCGCGCAATGCTCGAATTGCTGTATGCGACTGGCGTACGTGTGTCTGAGCTCATCAACCTCAAGCTCAGCCAAATAAACCTCAATCAGGGCGTGCTGCGTATTGTCGGCAAAGGCGATCGCGAGCGGCTCATTCCGCTCGGCGCTGAATCTCAGCGCTGGCTGAAAGAATTCATCGAAGGTCCGCGTGTGGAAATTCTGCTCGAGCGGCAGACGGATTATGTATTCCCCACGCGGCGCGGCGATCGCATGACGCGCCAGGCTTTCTGGCACATCATCAAACGCTATGCGCAAAAGGCGGGCGTCGGCAAGAAGATGTCGCCGCATACCTTGCGCCACGCATTTGCCACGCACCTTCTCAACAACGGTGCGGATCTGCGCGTGGTGCAGCTGCTGCTTGGCCACAGCGACTTGTCCACGACCCAGATCTACACGCACGTTGCGCGGGAACGCCTGAAAGACCTGCACGCTCGCCACCACCCGCGCGGCTGAGCTTCACATCGGCGTCAAGCGCTTCTGCTAGACTGCGCGAAACTAACGGTCAGCACCGCTGTCCGAGCCCCTACAACCCGTACTGACGGTATTCTCGCGCATGAAAATCTCGTTGCTCCGAATTCTGCCGCTGCTCGCCACGCTGGTGCCTGGTCTGGCACTCGCTGAACCGAAACCCGATCTCGACACGGTGAAAGCCGAGTTCACGGCGCGCTTCCCGCAGATCAAGAAAGAGAGCATCCACGACGGGCCCGTAGACGGCATGCTCGAGATTCGCGAAGGGACTTTGGTTGCCTATCTCACCGACGACGGCCGCTACTTGTTCCAGGGCGAGCTGATCGATCTTGAAACCGACACCAACCTCACCCAGAAGTCCGCCGGGATCGCCCGCAAAGTAATCATGGAATCGGCGCCAAAAGGTGCGGAGATCGTGTTCAGTCCAGACGGCGAGACGAAACACTCGGTAACGATTTTTACCGACATCGACTGCACTTTTTGTCGAAAACTACACCGCCAGATTGGCGAGTACACGAGCGCCGGTATCGAAGTACGTTACCTCTTGTATCCGCGCGGCGGTCCGGGCAGCTTGTCATGGAGCAAGGCGGAAGACGTGCTGTGCGCCAACGACCGCAACGTCGCGATTACGATGGCGAAGAATGACGAGGTCGTCACCTCCGACGAATGTGTCGAATCGTCGCTGCTGATGGACTCGTACCGTTTGGGTGCGCAAGTTGGCTTGCAGGGCACGCCGGCCATCATCTTCGAAGACGGTGAAATCGTCAGCGGCTACCTGCCGCCGGACGAACTTGCGCGTCGCCTCGGCGGCTCGTAAGCGCGACTAGCGTTCGAGTAGGTCGAGCTTGTTCTCGACCTCTTCCCACTGTTTGGCGTCCTCCGGCGGATCTTTCGCTTCGGTAATCACCGGCCAATCACGGCTGAGCTCGGCGTTCAGCTCTAGAAAGTGCTCCTGTCCGGGCGGTATCTCGTCCTCGGAATAGATTGCCTCGACCGGGCATTCCGGTTCGCAGAGCGTGCAATCGATGCACTCGTCGGGGTCGATGACCAAAAAGTTTGGTCCCTCGTGGAAACAATCGACTGGGCAGACTTCTACACAGTCGGTGTATTTGCACTTAATGCATTTTTCGGTGACAACGAAGGTCATGGCCTGGCTTTCTCTTACGTTCGAACGCAGTCAAAGTCGAATTCGTTTGGCGGTGTGCAGAAACGTCTCAGTCGTGTCCGCGCCGTGTTCAATGTAGCACTCCAGTGCATACCGGCCACTTGGGAACGCGATCTCTGACCAAGGAATATCTTCCGGTGCGTACAGCTGCACATCAAGGCTTTCTTCGCCCGCCGCGAATTTGCCGTCGAAGGTGGCGGTAAAGAACACGTGGACCTGGCCTGCCTGAACGACATCGACGAGTGCATACAGCCGACCGATATCGACCTCGGCGCAGGCCTCTTCGAGGGTCTCGCGGGCTGCGCCCTCGGCCATCGTTTCGCCGAGTTCCATAAAGCCGGCCGGCAGTGTCCAATAGCCGTAGCGCGGTTCGATCGCACGTTTGCACAGCAAAATACGCCCGTCGAAGACGGGGATAGCGCCAACCACGAGTTTGGGATTGCGGTAGTGAACCGTCTGGCAGCGGGTGCAGACTTCGCGTTCGCGAGTGTCGCCGTGTGGCGTAACCATATGCGTCGGTGCGCCACACGCGGTGCAAAAGCCGATATTGATCACCTACATCATTGAGTTTCGTAGCCGGTGGCGACCGGCCGCCGACGCCGCTTGGCGGTCGTCGGCGCGATCTGCTGGTGCCGGGAGAGAGAATCGAACTCTCACTCTGTTTCCAGAACCGGATTTTGAATCCGGCGCGTCTACCAGTTCCGCCACCCCGGCGCAGAACGCGAGAGTATACGGGCGCGATCCGGCAAGAACCACAGCCGGGGCTGCGACCGTTCTGGACCGTCCGGCATCTATAGTAGGCGTATGAGCGGATTTGGCGGCAAAACCCTCCCGGCCGACGTCGTCGACGCCGCACAACGCGGCGCGCGGGACGCTCATGCGTTGATTTACGAACGCTATGCCGATGCGGTCTTCACGCTCGCCCGTCGATTGGTCGTCGACCCCGGGAAGGCAGAGGACGTTTTGCAGGAGACATTTATCGAAGTGATCCGGAGCATCGGCGGCTTTCGCGGTGATGCGTCGCTGGGCACGTGGGTGCGGCACATCGCGGTGAGCAAAGCGCTGATGTTGCTGCGCTCGAGCTGGGAGCGACGTCGCCAGGCGCTGCCGGAGCCGGACTTCGTGGTTGCGCCCGACACGCCAGACGGTATCGCTGATCGCGCTTTGGTGCGGGCTGTTGAGCAACTCGATGCGGCCAGTCGCGCGGTGGTCTGGCTGTATGACGTCGAAGGCTATACGCATGTCGAAATCGCCGCACTCATGAACAAAACGGTCAGTTTTTCGAAAAGCCGGCTCGCGCGGGCCCACGAGAAACTTCGCCAAGTCCTAACCAACGACGCCGGTGGTAGCGCGGCGGATGGCGCGAATTCGCTGGCGCCGGTGGTGAATTGACATGACTGACGATTCGCAATTGACAGATGCCCTGCGTGGACTCGGCGACGAATCGGCCAATCCCGACAGCTGGCCGCGCATTGCCGCTCGCGCCGAGGCCTTGGGACTTCTCGCCGATCACTCCGCGCCACAGCGGCGGCGCACCCAAATGCTGTGGCCGCTGGCGCTTGCGGCAACGGTGTTACTGGCGTTGGTGGTCATGCGATGGCCCACCGAAACGACAGGGCCCATACCGGTCGTCGACGAGACGGCGACGATCGATGTGCTGATGCGCCAATCACAGCTGCTCGAAGCGTGGTTACGTCACGCACCGCCGCCGCCGCGTGCGGTGACCGTCGGCACCGCCAGTCGCGAGACCGTATTGCGCGATCGGATCGCCGCCATTGATTGGGAGCTCGGCAGCGCCGATGTATCGATGGATCCCGCCCGGCAAGCGGCGCTGTGGGGCGAACGCACACAACGCATGCGTGAACTCGTCGAACTGCGTTTTCGACAGACGCCGCGCAGCGACTTGTAATCGAACTGGATGAAAGCTATGCACGTCATGTACCGACTACTGCCCGTTGTTCTGCTCGCCTGCGGTGCGCATGCACTCGCCGACAATCACGCGGAGGCAGAGCGCGAGGCCCGCCAGGCCGAGATCGAGCAGCAGCAAGCCGAGGTGGCAGCCGCGCGCGAAGCGCAGCGCGAAGAGATCGAAAAACGCCGTCGAGAAGCCCGTGAGCAGCGCGAGGAAATGCGCCGGCGGCAGGCGGAAATGGAAGTCATCGCGAAAGAGCTGGCCGAGAATTCTTTGGAGCTTGCCGAAATGACGCGCGCGCTCGAACCTGAGATTCGCGAGCGTATTGCCCGCTCACTGGTGATTGCCGATCGGCCCGTGCTCGGTATCAACATCGGTCCGATTGGTGAGAGCGAGGACGGCATCGCCGGCGTCGGCGTGACCGGCGTGACCCCGGGGTGGCCTGCTGATGCGGCTGGCGTGCGCAGCGGCGACATCGTTACGGCGATTGGCGAGCGCTCGTTGGCGGCGGCGACCTATCGCGAAGCGGAACGGCGGCTCATGGGTGAGCTCGATGAGCTCGCCGCCGATGAGCCGATATCGCTGACCATCGATCGCGATGGCAAGGTGCAATCGGTCGAGGTCGTGCCGCGGTCTGGCGTTCGCTATCGCGTCAATGAGTTTGTCGAGCCACGGATTGCCGTCGTGCAGGGTCCCGGGTCGAGCTATGCCTATAGCTACGGCTACGACTCGTGGCTATCCGGTGCGCAGCGCGCATGGACCAGCCTCGAGCTGGTGCCGATGACACCGGGCCTCGGCCGCTACTTCGGCACCGACAGCGGACTGCTGGTACTCAGTGTGCCGGAAGATGTCGAACTGCCGCTCGAAGAGGGTGACGTTATCGTCAGTATCGACGGTCGCGCACCGACCTCCGTGGATCACGGCATGCGTATCCTGCGCAGCTATGACGTCGGCGAGCCTTTGTCGGTAAGCATCATGCGTGACAAACGCAAACGCACACTCGATCTCACCGTGCCGGAATAAACGCGCAACGCGCCAGCGGCGCTAGCGAGGTTTGCTACCATGCGCCGCGATGGATCTCGGCGACTACGACTACACGCTGCCCGACGAGCTGATCGCCCGCTATCCGCTCGCGCAGCGCTCGGCGAGCCGCATGCTCATCGTCGACCCGTGTCGCAAACGCCTCGATGACGCCCAATTCTCGACCCTGCCCGACGAGCTCGAACGCGGCGATCTCATCGTCGTCAACGACACCAAGGTCATCCCGGCGCAGCTGACCGGGGCCAAAGACACCGGCGGTCGCGTCGACATTCTGATCGAACGCGTGACCGGCGAGCGCAGCGCACTGGCGCACGTGCGCGCGAGCAAGTCACCGCGTGCCGGCGTCGTACTGCAAATCGACGGTGCCGGCCAGGCGCGGGTGACAGGGCGGCGCGGCGAATGGTTCGATCTCGAATTCGATGCCAGTCTCGACGAGGTTTTGCGCGCTGCCGGCAACGTACCGTTGCCGCCTTATCTCGGTCGCGCTGCGGAGAGCGCCGATACCGCGCGCTACCAAACCGTCTACGCGCGGGCAGCCGGTGCCGTTGCCGCGCCAACGGCGGGACTGCATTTTGACGAGGCGACACTCGATCGGCTTACCGGCAGCGGCGTGACCGTCGCGCGGCTCACGCTGCACGTCGGTGCGGGCACGTTCCAGAATTTGCGCGACGAGCAGCTGCAGGCAGGCCGGCTGCACGCCGAACGGGTCATCGTACCGCAAGCCGTTTGCGATGCCGTCGCAAAAGCGCGCGGCGACGGCGGGCGCATCGTTGCGGTTGGCACGACCACGGTACGATCGCTGGAAGCCGCCTGGCAGGACGGCGCCGTACGCCCTTTCGATGGTGAGACCGATTTGTTCATTCGGCCCGGTTATCGGTTTCGCGCCGTTGATGCGATGCTCACAAACTTTCATTTGCCGCGCTCATCGCTGTTGCTATTGGTCGCTGCATTTTGTGGCCGTCAAACGATGCTCGCGGCCTACCGGCACGCGGTAAGCGAGCGCTATCGCTTTTTCAGCTACGGCGATTGTTGCCTGCTGTTTCCGGCAGAGCCCCGCCCGTGAAGTTTTCGGTTCTTGCGACCGACGGCGCGGCACGGCGCGGCCGCGTGACCCTTGGCCGCGGCAGCATCGAAACACCGGCTTTTATGCCGGTGGGAACCTACGGCACCGTCAAAGCGATGTTTCCCGAAACCGTCGCTGAGCTCGGTGCCGATATCATTCTCGGCAATACCTTTCACTTGATGCTAAGGCCGGGCACTGCCGTCATCGAAGCGCACGGTGGTCTGCACGAATTCATGAACTGGCCGCGGCCGATTCTGACCGACTCCGGTGGCTTCCAGGTATTTAGCCTGGCGGCGCTCCGCAAGCTCGCCGATGACGGCGTTACGTTTCAGTCGCCGATCAACGGCGACACTGTGTTTCTTGGGCCGGTAGAGGCGACCCGCGTGCAGCTGGCGCTCAATTCCGATATCCAAATGATTTTCGACGAGTGCACGCCGTACCCAGCGACCGAACGTGCAGCCCGTGAGTCGATGCAGCGCTCGCTGAAGTGGGCCAAGGCGTGTCGGGACGAATTTCAGCGTTATCGTCGCGACGTCGCTGCACGCGGTGAAGCGCAGTTCGGTATCGTCCAGGGCGGCATGTACGAGCACCTGCGCGATGAATCCTTAGCCGCGCTCGAAGGCCTCGGCTTCGACGGTATGGCAATTGGCGGACTGGCGGTCGGTGAGCCAGAAGCGGATCGGTTGCGCATGCTCGATCACACCACGCCGCGTATTGCGCCCCAGCTGCCGCGCTATCTGATGGGCGTCGGCACGCCGGCCGATATTGCCAAAGCCGTGCAGCGCGGCGTCGACATGTTCGATTGCGTCATTCCGACGCGCCATGCTCGCAACGGTTATCTGTTTACCTCCGAAGGCACGCTGAAAATCCGCAACGCGCGGTTCGCGAATGACCTGTCGCCGCTGGATCCCGACTGTGACTGCTACACGTGCCGAAACTACACGCGCGCGTATCTGAAGCACCTCTATCGTTGCGGCGAGATGCTCGGCAGCATGCTGGGTACGTTGCACAACCTCGTGTACTACCAGCGGCTGATGCGTCGTCTTCGGGCGGCGATCGAGGCTGGCGAGCTGGACCGTGTCGTTGAGCAAATCGTGGCTCTCGAAGCCACGTCCGGCGCGTCTGTGGCATAATGGCGCGCCGCGGCCGGCAGTGACCGGCCGCATTGCATGCAAAGTACTGAAACCGATGGATTTTTTGATCTCTAGCGCCTACGCGCAGCAGGCTCAGGGCGGACAGCAGAATCCGCTGTCGTTCTTCATCATGATGGCGCTGCTGTTCGTTGCGTTTTACTTTCTGCTGATCCGGCCGCAGCAAAAACGGCAGAAGCAGCACCAGCAGATGGTGGCCGAGCTGTCCGCCGGCGACGAGGTCATGACGGCTGGCGGCATCGTCGGTCGCATCGCGTCAATGAGCGAGCAGTTCGTCGTCGTGGAAATCGCCGACGGCGTTAAGGTCAAAGTGCAACGCCAAACCATCAGCGCCGTACTGCCCAAGGGTACGGTTGACGCTGCCTGATAACAGGCCATGAATCGGTATTCCTGGCCGGTCAATGCGCTCGTTGCGGCGCTGGTAGCGAGCGGCATTTTGTTGGCGCTGCCGAATTATTTCGGCACCAGTCCGGCGCTGGAGGTCTCTTTGGCCGGCGACGATCCGGTCAGCACCGAGTCGCTCGAGGGCTGGTCACAGCTGCTCACGGATGCCGACTTGGCGCCGGCCGAGGCGAGGCTCGAAAACGACCGCGGGCTCCTGTACTACGCCGACGTCGACTCGCAACTGGCTGCTCGGACCGAATTGACCGCCGCGGTCGGCACCGACTACACAATTACCTACAAGCAGGCATCGAACAGTCCGGGTTGGCTGCGCAACCTCGGCCTCGAGCCGATGAGCCTCGGTCTCGATCTTCGCGGCGGCGTCTATTTTCTGCTCGAAGTCGATCTCGAAGCGGCCGAGAGCACCCGGCTCGAACAATACGCACGCTCGTTCGAAGATGAGCTTCGCGATGCGAACATCCGTCGCCGTGTGCGTGTGGAGGGCAGTGTCGTGCGCGTTCGTGTGCAGTCGGCGGATACGCTCGAGGAGGCCCGTCGTCTGGTGCGCGGCGTCGACGCCGATCTCGAGATCAACGACGGGCCCGACGGCACCAGTTTGCTGGTGCGTATGACGCCGGCACAGGTCGAAGAGCGCGAGAATCTCGCCATCGAGCAGAACATAGTCACGTTGCGCAACCGCATTAATGCCTTGGGCGTTTCCGAGCCGCTGGTGCAGCGCCAGGGGCGCGCACGCATCGTCGTGCAGCTGCCTGGCGTACAGGACCCGGCCGAAGCCGACCGTATTCTCACGAGCACGGCGACGCTCGAATTTCACGCGGTCGACGAAGAGGGCAATACAGCGGGCGGCAAGTCGTACCCGACCCGCGACGGTCGTTCCGTGCGCATCAAACGCGAGATCATCGCGTCGGGCGATCAGATCATCGACGCGGGATCGACTTTTTCGCAGGGTCAACCGGCGGTCACCGTGCGCCTCGACTCGGTCGGCGGTAACCGCATGCTGGAATTTACCCAGGAAAACGTCGGCCGCCGTATGGCGGTGCTCTACATCACCTCCGATCGCGAGAAGGGCCCAGTGGTCGAGGGCGAGCAAACCTACCGTACCGTTCGCGACTACGTGATCATCAGCGATGCGACGGTCCGCGGCGTTTTCAAGAACAACTTCGAGATCACCGGCCTGACGCCGGTTGAAGCACGCGATCTTGCGCTGCTGTTGCGCGCCGGCGCGTTGGCGGCGCCAATCTTTAAGGTAGAAGAACGCACTATCGGCCCGACGCTCGGTCAGGAGAATATCGATCGCGGCTTCAGCGCGGTACAGATCGGTTTTTTTGCCGTCATCGCGTTCATGATCGTTTACTACCGCGTTTTCGGTGTGTTCGCATCGCTCGCTTTGCTCACTAACCTGGTGATGATCGTCGCGCTGTTGTCGTTGCTGCAGGCATCGCTGACCTTGCCTGGCATCGCCGGTATCGTGCTGACGGTCGGCATGGCCGTCGACGCGAACGTGCTGATCTTCGAGCGCATCCGCGAAGAGTTGCGCGACGGCTCGTCCGTACAGATCGCGATCAACGCCGGTTATGAAAAGGCCTTTTCGTCGATCGCCGATGCGAATATCACGACGTTGATTGCGGCGCTGATGCTGTTCGTGTTCGGCACGGGACCGATCCGCGGTTTCGCGATTACGCTGATGCTTGGCATCGTGACCTCGATGTTCACAGCCATTGTCGGCACGCGCGCGTTGGTCAACGCTTTGTACGGCGGCCGTAACCTCAAAGACCTGCCTGTCTGACGATGCGTATTCTCAGCAAGGTCCCGAGCTTTGACTTCCTCGGCGTCAGTCGGCGCCGGGTTGCGCTGGCCGTCTCCGTCATTTTGGTGTTGACGTCGTTGGTGTCCTTGGCGATTCCGTCGCAACGACTGAATCTCGGCATCGACTTCACGGGCGGTATCGAACTCGAAATTGCCTACGAGCAGGCTGCCGACCTGGATCGGATACGCGGCCAAATGGCCGGTGCCGGCTTTCCGGACGCCATCGTGCAGAATTTCGGCTCGGCCGATCGGGTCCTCGTTCGACTGCCGCCTCAAGAGTCGGCCAATGGCACCGAACTTCGCGAGCAGCTGCTCGTTATTCTGCAAAGTGACGGCGACAACGTGGATCTTCGCCGTGTCGACTTTGTTGGCCCGCAGGTCGGTCAGGAACTGACCGAGGCCGGCAGCCTCGCTACGATCTTTACGCTGCTGATGATCTTCGTCTACGTGATGTTCCGCTTCCAGTGGCGTTTTGCGGCCGGCGCCGTCGCGGCGCTGGTGCACGATGTCATCGTCACGGTTGGGTTTTTCTCGCTAACGCACCTGCCTTTCGATTTGACGGTGCTGGCAGCTTTGCTCGCCGTCATCGGCTACTCGCTGAACGATACCGTCGTCGTCTTTGACCGAATTCGTGAGAACTTCCTGTCGCTACGCGGCAAGGAACCGGAAGAGGTCATGAACATTTCGATCAACCAGATGCTCGCGCGCACCATCATTACCGGCATCACGACACTGGTGGTGTTGCTGGCGTTGCTGCTGCTGGGCGGTGAAGCGATTCAGCCGTTTGCAATCGCCTTGATCGTCGGCATCGTGGTCGGTACGTATTCGTCGATTTACGTCGCGAGCGCGACGGCGCTGGCTCTCGGCGTCAGCGCGCGGGACTTGATGCCACCGGAACCCCCGGCCGGCGAAATCGACGAGTTGCCCTAGCCGCGGCCGCTCAACAGCGCCAGCAATTCCGGGTAGAGTTTGGCGGATGCTGCCAGCACGTGGCCCGACTGCATGAAGTTTCCATCGCCGTTGACCTCCGTGACGATGCCGCCCGCTTCGCGTATCAACACGGCGCCGGCGGCAATATCCCAAGGCTTCAGATGGAACTCCCAAAAGCCGTCGAGCCGGCCGGCGGCGACGTAGGCGAGATCCAGTGCGGCGGCACCTGGCCGCCTAACGCCCGCCGTACGCGATAAGACTTTGCGTAACTGGCGCAGGTAATCGGCATCGTCATCGGAGTCTTCGCGGTATGGGAATCCCGTGCCGACCAACGCGTCGTCGATGCGTCGCGATGCTGAGACGCGAATGCGCCGACCATCCAGCTGGGCGCCGGCACCGCGCGAGGCGGTAAACAGCTCGCCGCGGTTCGGATCGTAGACCACACCGTGTTCGAGACGACCGCGGACCTCAATACCGATCGACACGCAGAACACCGGAAACCCATGCAGGAAGTTCGTCGTGCCGTCGAGAGGATCAATGATCCAAACGTGATCAGACTCGCCGATGCTGCCGCTTTCCTCGCCAAGAATGGCGTGGTCCGGGTAGTGTTTGTGGATGTGCTCGATGATCGCTTGCTCGGCGGCGACGTCCGCTTCGGAGACCCAATCGTTGCGGCCTTTGCTGCGAACCTTCAGTGTGTCAACGCGCTTTTGGCTGCGCAGCAGAATGTTGCCGGCCTGGCGCGCAGCGCCGACCGCAATATTGACGAGGGGATGCATGGACGGGCTCCGCGCGAGTGCAGCTACGAGGGGTCGTGGCAAGGCGCGCAAGGATACCAGATCGCGCTTTGCGCACCCCGACTGCGCGACGCGCTAGAATCGCCAACCGCTAGGAAGACGCCACTGATGCGACCGCCCCGCAGGTCCAGCCCATGAACACGCGCATTGTCCTCGTCGAAACTTCGCACCCCGGCAACATCGGTGCGGTCGCACGCGCGATCAAAAACATGGGCATCAACGATCTCGCGCTCGTGCGCCCGAAGTATTTTCCGCACGCCGACGCCACGGCGCGCGCATCGGGCGCCGACGACGTGCTGGCGCGCGCGAGCGTCGTGGATACGCTCGATGAGGCGCTCGCAGGTTGCACGCTCAGTTTCGCCGCCAGCGCTCGGCAGCGAACGATTCGCTGGCCTGAGGTGGCACCGCGGGAGGCCGCGGCAACGATCGCAGCGCAGCCAGCCGACGCGCGCGCTGCGGTGGTATTTGGTCCGGAGACGTCAGGTCTCACCAACGAACACATTGCGCGCTGTCAGCGCTTGGTGTTCATCCCGTCGAGCCCGGCTTTTCCATCGCTGAATCTAGCGATGGCCGTACAGGTCATTGCGTACGAGGTTCGTCTGGCCGCTCTCTCGCCGCCGCCGGCGGCGGCGTCAGAGGCGCCGGCGGCGAAACACGAAGAGCTCGAGAATTTCTACGCACATCTCGAGCGAGTTCTACTCGGCAGCGGGTTTCTCGATCCGGCCAATCCTCGTCACCTGATGCAGCGCCTGCGGCGCCTCTTCGCCCGCGCCGAACCCGATCAAAACGACGTCAATATTTTGCGGGGCATCCTGACGTCGGTCTGGGACGAACGGCAACGCTGATGTTAAAGCGCAACGAACAATCGGTTTATCTCGACTACGCCGCATCAACGCCGCTCGACCCGACCGTGGTTGCCGCAATGCAGGCCGAGCTCGAGTCCGATGCGTTGACCGCCAACGCGAGCTCGACAACGCACGCGGCCGGCCGGCGCGCCGGCGAACGCGTCGAGCAGGCGCGCGCCGACGTCGCCGCACTGGTCGGTGCGGTGCCAGCCGACATCGTCTTCACGTCGGGCGCCACGGAAGCCGACAACCTTGCGTTATTCGGAACCGCCCGATACCGGCGCGGCGACGGCCGCCACATCCTCGGTGCGCGCACCGAGCACAAAGCGATCACCGATTCGCTCAAGCAGCTCGCCGTCGAAGGATTCGACGTCGAATGGTTGCCGGTCGACGCCGCCGGTGCGGTGACACTCGATGCCGTCGAATCGCGATTGCGTGACGATACGATCTTGGTGACCGTCATGGCGGTCAATAACGAACTCGGGACAATCTCCGACGTCGGCGCGATCGCGCGTTTGTGCCGCGCCCGCGGCATCAGTTGCCACGTCGATGCGGCGCAAGTGCCCGGTAAGCTCGGGCTCGACATAGCGGCGGTGCCTGCCGACACCATCGCGCTGTCGGCACACAAGATGTATGGCCCGAAAGGCATTGGCGCACTGGTGTGTCCCGCAGAATTTGCGCCGCGCCTGACGCCGTTGCTGTTCGGCGGCGGCCAGGAGCGCGGCCTCAGGCCTGGCACGCCGGCCACCCATCAGGCGGTTGGTTTTGGGCAGGCCGCCAAACGCTGTATTGAACTCGCGACCGAGGACAATGCATGGGCGAAGCGGCTCAGCGAACGGCTGGTGCAAGGACTGGTTGGCGTTCCCGGCGTGCAACATAACGCGGTGAGCGGGCCACGAGTACCACACATCGTCAGCGTCAGTGTGGCTGACGTGAACGGCGAGAGTTTGGTCTACGCAATGGACCCGATTGCCGTCTCAACCGGGTCGGCCTGCGCAACGGCACGCCGTGAGCCTTCGGCCGTGTTGCATGCGATTGGGCTCGACTCGGCATTGGCTGAAAGCACGCTGCGCTTCAGTCTCGGTCGCTTCACGAGCGAGGCCGATGTCGATGCGGCAATCGCTCAGTTCAGCGCTGCCGTGGGGCATTTGCGGGCCGCTGGCGCTGAGCCAGAGCCCGTTTTGCGTCCATGAACGCTGTCGATTCGCTGCAGGCGGCCTTTGATAACGCCAGTTTTGCGACGTTGCCGGCCCGTCCGGTGGTCGCCGACAGTGGCTGGCAGACGACGCCGGATCGGCGCCAATCCGTGCGCTTGCTGGCCTACGCCGGCGCCGACGGCGAGCCGTCGAGCATACGGTTTCGGGCCCGCGGCGAGCCGCTTTTGGTCGCCCTCGCCAATGAGTTGTGCCGCGAACTCAGCGCGCAGTCCGCGGATTCCTGGCCGGCCGTGGCGGAACTCGTGTGGCCATTCAATGTTCCAAACGACAGTGTCGCGCTATTATTCGCGCTTCAGGATGCGGTGGACGCACTAATGGCGTCCGCCGTGACCCACCAAGAGGACTGATTGACATGGCGATTTCGCTGTCCGACAGCGCTGCCGAGCGAATCTTGAGCCACATTGCCGCGCGCGGGCACGGTGTTGGCTTGCGTCTGGGTATTACCAAGACCGGCTGCAACGGCTTCGCCTACAAAGTCGGCTACGCTGATGAGGTCCGTGCAGACGATACGGTGTTTCGTTCCAACGGCGTCGACGTTGTCGTTGACGCCGACGCGCTGGCGATGATCGACGGCACGCACGTCGATTTCGTCCGGCAGGGTCTGAACGAGGCTTTTCGGTTCGAAAACCCGAACGCCAGCGGCGAGTGCGGCTGCGGCGAAAGTTTCAGCGTCTAAACGCTGCGAATATTTGCGCAGAGTCCCTCTAGGCGCGTTGCCTGCGCCCAATCCGGCCCTTAAAATTATAGGTTTACGTACGCGGACGACCCTCGGGAGGGTTTGACGCGTTGCGTCCGGCGATGTCGGGCGCCTCCAAAAAATTACTGAATAAAGGAAACCATGATGTCTGTCGAACGCACCCTGTCCATCATCAAACCGGACGGCGTCGAGAAAAACCTCATTGGCGAGATCTACAGCCGCTTCGAGCGCGCCGGACTCGCCATCGTTGCTGCGCGCATGATGCATCTCAGCAAAGACCAGGCTGAAGGTTTCTATGCCGTTCACAAAGAGCGGCCGTTTTTCAACGATCTCGTCAGCTACATGACGTCAGGGCCGGTCGTCGTGCAGGTGCTCGAAGGCGCCGGGGCTGTGGCCAAGAACCGCGACTTGATGGGCGCAACGAATCCCGACGACGCCGACCCGGGCACGATTCGCGCCGATTTCGCGAAGAGTATTGAAGAGAATGTTGTGCACGGTTCGGATGGCGCCGATACCGCCGCTGAAGAGATTAAATTTTTCTTCGGCGACGAAGGCGTCTGCCCGCGGACTCGCTGATCGCGATCGATGAACCCCGGTACCGACAAAACCGACCTGATCGGCATGGACCGGGAGGCCTTGGCGGCGTTTTTCGCTGACCTCGGCGAGAAGCCGTTTCGGGCCCGCCAACTCATGGCGTGGATTCATCAGCGTCGTGAGCTCGATTTCACGGCAATGACCGATATGTCGAAGCGGCTGCGCGAGACGTTGGCGAGTCGCTGTCGAGCCGAGCTGCCGACGGTCTTGCGGGAGGAGCGTTCGCGCGACGGTACCGTGAAATGGCTGCTCGGTGCCGGCGCCACGCAGGCGATCGAAACGGTTTTTATCCCGGAGCCGGATCGCGGCACGCTGTGCGTATCGTCGCAGGTCGGTTGCGCACTGGACTGCGCGTTCTGCTCGACGGCGCAGCAAGGCTTCAACCGCAACCTGACGGCGGCCGAGATTGTCGCGCAGGTGCTTTGGGCAAACGCCGCTTTGCCTCCGCGCGGCAATGACGAACGCGCCGTGAGCAACGTCGTTCTGATGGGCATGGGTGAACCACTCGCCAATTATCGCGCGGTGGTGCCGGCACTGCGTATTTTGCTCGACGACCATGCGTACGGACTCTCACGCCGGCGCATTACGCTGTCGACGTCGGGCTTGGTGCCGCAGCTCAAACGGCTCGCTGACGAGTGCAACGTGGCGCTCGCGGTGTCGCTGCATGCGCCAAACGACGCGTTGCGCAACGAGCTCGTGCCGATCAATCGAATCCACCCGATAGCTGAGTTGCTGGAGACGTGTTGGTACTACGCGTCGCGCTTCTCGAACCGCCACATCACCTTCGAATACGTCATGTTGGATGGGGTCAACGATCAGCCGGCCCACGCACGGCAGCTCGCTAAACTGTTGCGCGGCAAACCCGCCAAACTGAATCTGATTCCCTTCAACCCATTTCCGGGCACCGAGTTTCGCTGTTCACCGCGCGATGCCATCGATCGTTTCGCTGGAATCGTTCGGGCGGGCGGGTGTTTGGCAACGATTCGCAAGACGCGCGGCGACGACATCGATGCGGCGTGCGGGCAGCTAGCCGGCCAGGTCAATGACCGGGTGCGCGTCCGGCTCGGGGCTAAACCCATTCGCGCAGCGGAGGTATAGACGATGCGATTAGTCTGGCTGACGACGCTGGCGGCGCTGGTGGCGACCGCATGCGTGACGACCGAAGACGGCGAGGACAAGAGTAAGGCATCCCTCGACGACGCTGCCGAGATCAATTACCAGCTCGGCTCGCAGTATTTGCGGCAAGGTGATCTGAAGCTTGCCCGCGAACGACTCGAGCGTTCGATTTCGCAGAACCCGGACTTGCCCGGGGCGCACATCGCACTGGCACTGGTCTATGAGCAAACCGGCGATGTCGATCGGGCCAACAGCGAGTACCGGCGGGCACTCAAAGTAGCCCCGAAGGATGCCAACGCGCTGAATAGCTATGCGGTCTTTTTGTGCAAAAGCGGCCGTCATGCGGAAGGTCAGCGCTATTTCCTGCGCGCTGCTGATGTGCCACAGAACTTGGCGCCAGAGGTTGCGTACACCAACGCCGGTGTTTGCGCGCTCGAGATTCCGGACAACGCTGTTGCGGAATCCCATTTCCGCACGGCGTTGACCCGCAATCCGGAGTTCGCCGATGCGCTGCTGCAGATGGCCGTGTTGTCGCTGCAGCGTGACGATACGTTGCGGGCGCGAGCGTTCGTTGCACGGTTCGAGTCGGCGCACACGATGACCGCCGAAGCGCTGCTGCTTGCTGTGCGCGTCGAGAAGGCCGCCGGCGATGCCGCCGCAATGACCCGCTACGCCGAACGCTTGCGGCGCAATCACCCGGACGCGCGCGAAGCCGGTCTCCTCGACGGCGTGATTAACGATGACGGATGAGGCGCCAGAACCGGCTGCACCACCACCCGATCCGCTGCAGACCTTGCGCAAGATGCGCGAGGCGGCCGGGCGGGAGATCGACGGGCTTGCGCGTGAGCTGCACATTGACGCCAGTTTGCTCGAGGCGCTCGAAGCGGGCGACTACGAGCGGCTCGGAGCGCCGGTTTACGTCAAAGGACACCTGAAGCGCTATGCGCTTGCCGTCGGTGCCGATGTCGATGCGCTGCTGGCCGACTACGATGCGCTGCACGCGGACGACGAACCGCCGCCGGTCGTGCCTGCAATAGCCAGCGGCAAAGCGCGGCCAATGGTGCCGCTGTGGCTGTGGATCGCATCTGCCGTTGGTCTGCTGCTGATCGTTGTCCTCTTGGCCTTCTTTTTCTCCGGCAGCGAGCCGCCGCCGCGTGCCGCCGCCAGTCCGGCCGCGCCGCTGGATGCCACCGTGAGTTTGCCGGCGCCAGTAGAGACGGCGCCTAGCGCCGAAGCAAGTGACGACTCGACGAGCCTGTCAGTAGCTGGCGACGACAACGCGCCGCCGACCGCGGGCCCAGCCCGCAGCAGCAGTCCCGTTGACTCGCCGCCGGTAGCGCAAACGATCGAGCGCAGCGCGGTCGAACCGCGTGCAGTTGCGGGCAACGTGTCGCTGCAACTCGACTTCAACGCCGAGTGCTGGACCGAGGTGCGTGATGCCAATCGGCGCGTGCTTTACTCAGGCACTGCGGCGGCCGGCGACTCGCGCCAGCTGTCCGGCGCGTCGCCGCTTGCGGTTGTCGTTGGCAATCGCGCTGCCGTGACCGTTCGTGTCGACGGTCAGCCGTTCGCGATTCCGGCCAGCGCCGTACGCGGCCGCACGGCACGCTTTTCCGTACCCGGGCGCTGAGCGCCACCCAGGACCGACCGCATGACCGAGACTCTGCGCGCCGTTCGCGGCATGAACGATGTCCTCATGGACGAGACGCCGACTTGGCAGGTCGTCGAGGACGCCGCCCGTCGTGTGCTCGACGCGTACGCCTACCGAGAAATTCGCCTCCCGGTACTCGAGTTCACTGAGCTGTTCAAACGCTCGATCGGCGAGGTTACCGACATCGTCGAGAAAGAGATGTACACCTTCGACGATCGCAACGGCGAGAGTCTAACGCTGCGTCCGGAAGCAACGGCTGGCGTGGTGCGCGCCGCCATTAGCAATGGCCTTACGCACAACCAGCGGCACAAAGTGTGGACCAGCGGCCCGATGTTCCGTCGCGAAAAACCACAGAAGGGTCGCTATCGGCAGTTTTATCAGATTGACGTCGAGGCGATCGGCTATCAGGGGCCTGACGTCGATGCCGAGATGATACTGATGTCAGCACGGCTGTTTCGCGAGCTCGGCTTGCCCAACATCGAGCTGCAGCTGAACACACTCGGTACTGCCGCGGCTCGGGCGGTCTACCGCGCGCGACTGATCGACTACTTCGAACGCTACAGGGGCGATCTCGACGACGACGCTAAACGTCGCCTGCACAGCAATCCGCTGCGTCTTCTCGACAGCAAGAACCCGGCGCTCGCTGGCATCATCGCCGAGGCGCCCACGCTAACGGCCGATCTCGATACCGAATCTCGCGACCATTTTGATGCGCTGACGGCGCTCATTAGCGACGCCGGCATCGCATTTGTCGTCAACCCGCGGTTGGTGCGCGGTCTCGACTACTACAGTCGCACCGTATTCGAGTGGGTGACTACCGCCCTCGGCTCGCAGGGCGCAGTGCTGTCCGGCGGCCGTTACGACGGCCTTTACGAGCAGCTCGGCGGCAAATCGGTACCGGCCATTGGCTGGGCGGCTGGCGTCGAGCGACTGGTCGGTCTTTACCAGGCTTGTCACGAACAAAAGCTTGCGTTTCAGCCACATATCTATATCGTGGCGGTCGGCCAAGCGGCGCTCCGCTACGCCATGCAGCTCGCCGAACGTCTGCGCACGGCGATTTCCGGCTTGTCGGTCGAAGTCAACTTCGACGGCGGCAGCTTCAAATCGCAGCTCAAACGTGCCGACAAAAGCGGTGCCCCTTGGGCGCTGATCATCGGCGAAAACGAACTCAACGAGCAGCGTTTCGGTCTCAAACCTCTGCGCAGTGACGACGGCCAGCAGACGGTCGACGAGACACAGCTCATCAACTTGCTCACGTCACTGCCAATGGGTGGTGCAATGGCTATGAATCAGTGAGGTCAACGTGAACGACTACGCGACTGAAGAAGAACAAGTCGAAGCGCTCAAGCGGTGGTGGGATGAGAACGGCAAATTCGTCATTGGCGGTGTCGTTCTCGGCGTCGGCGCGCTGGTCGGCTGGAACTACTACTCGAGCGCGCAGCAGACCGCGGCTGAGGAAGCCTCGATGTTCTACCAGACCTTGCTCGACAAGGTCCGCGATGGCGAGGCCGACGCGGCGCAAGCGGCTTTCGACGCGTTGCAGCAAGAACACGCCGGCAGCACCTACGCAGCCCAGGCTTGGCTTGCCGCTGCCAAATTGCACATGGACGCCGGCGACACCGAGGCGGGCATCAACGCGCTGACCCGCATGCTCGATACCGATGCGCATAGCGACCTCAAGGTCGTTGCGCGGCTGCGGCTTGCGCAGGCGTACTTTTACGTCGATCGATTCGACGATGCTTACGCTGTATTGCAGCCGATTACGAGTGTCTATCAGCGTTCGCGTGTCGACGAGATGATCGGCGACATCGAGGCCGCCCGCGGCAATGTCGAAGCAGCGCGCATCGCCTATGAATCGGCGCTCGCGACACCGGTGGAAGAACGCAGCATCGACCCCGATTACGTCGGCTTGAAGCTTGCCCAATTGCCGCCACCGCCGGCCGCACCCAGTGCCGACGAGCCGCCGGCTGACATTGAGGCTCCAGCAGTCGAGGCGGAGACCGAAACGCCGTGAGGCTCGCGCTGATCGCAATCGCGTCACTGGCGCTTGGCGGCTGCGGACTGTTCGGCGGGAGCGACGACGATCCAGAGCTCGAGCCAGCCGAGCTCGTCGATATCGACGAAATCATCCGGGTAAAACGTCGCTGGTCGGTCAAGGTCGGCGACGGCGCGTCTGACTTGCGGCTCGGGCTCGCGCCAGTGTCGGACACGATCCGCGCGTATGCGGCGAGTCGTGACGGCCAAGTTCATGCGCTCGATCTCGACAGTGGTCGGCGTCTGTGGACGACGCGGCTGCGCTTGTCGCTCAGCGCTGGACCCAGCGTCGGCGACGGCCGAGTCGTCGTCGCCGGGATCGACGGCGATGTGATTGCTTTGTCCGCCGCGGACGGTGAGGAGCTGTGGCGTCGCAATATTGCTGCTGAAGTGCTTGCTACCCCGGCCCTCGGCGGCGAACGCGTCATCTTGCGCTCGGCAGACGGGCGCCTGATCGCGCTTGATGCCAGCACCGGCGATGAGGTGTGGGTTATCGAAGAAGAGGTGCCGCGGCTGAGCTTGCGCGGTACCGCCGGGCCGATCATCGCCGCGTCGCTGGTCGTCTGCGGTTTCGACAACGGTCGTCTGATGGCCATCGAATTGCTGAACGGCCAAATCGTTTGGGAGCAAATCATCACGCCACCGACCGGGCGCTCCGATTTGGAGCGCTTGGTTGATCTCGACGGCCGCGCGGTCGCGGTCGGCCGCGAGCTCTACGTCACCGGATTTCAGGGTCAGGTTGCGGCACTGCTGCTGGAGTCTGGTCAGCTCGTTTGGTCGCGCGAGTTGTCGAGCTATCACGGGCCAGGGGTCGACTGGAGCAACACGTTTGTCAGCACCGACGACGGCGACGTGGTCGCGCTGTCGCGGGCCAACGGCGTCGAGCAATGGCGCAACGCAAGCTTGGCGCGCCGCGAACTGACGACGCCGGTACCGTTCGGTGACCATGTTGTCGTCGGCGACATCGACGGCTACCTACACTGGATCAACGCAGCCAGCGGGTCCGTCGACGCTCGCAAGCGTATCGATGACGCGCGGATCAGCGCGCTGCCGCACGCGCAGGGTGACGTTCTGCTCGTGCAGGCCGAATCCGGAGTCGTCGCGGCGTTCGAAGTCATCGCCGAAGGCGGCTGACGGGCAGGCGGCGACCAGATGCTGCCGGTGGTCGCCATTGTCGGGCGCCCGAACGTCGGCAAGTCCACGCTGTTCAATCGACTGACGCGGACTCGTGACGCGCTCGTCGCCGACTATCCCGGGTTGACGCGCGATCGTCAGTACGGCTTCGGTCGGGTCGGACCGGTGCCTTACCTCGTGGTCGATACCGGCGGTCTCAGTGGCGATGCCGAGGGCGTCGATGCGTTAATGGCAGCGCAAGTGGAGCGCGCCATCGACGAGGCCGATGTCGCGCTGTTCATCGTCGATGCGCGTGATGGCCTGAGCAGTTCCGACACAGATATCGCCGCATGGCTGCGCCGCCGCGGCATAGCGGTACGACTCGTCGTCAACAAAGCCGAAGGCCTCGATGCTGACTTGGTCGGCAGCGAGTTCTATGCGCTAGGCGTTGGCGAGCCAGCGGTCGTGTCGGCGGCGCACGGCGACCGCGTCGCCGCCCTGATGGAGGCGGTACTTACCCCGTTCGAGGCCGCAACCGAGCCGACAGAGCAGACGTCTGCCGGCATCACCATTTGTGTGGCCGGACGGCCCAACGTCGGCAAGTCGACGCTGATCAACCGCATTGTTGGCGAGGAGCGTGTCGTTGCGTTCGACCAGCCCGGCACGACGCGCGACAGCATCACAGTGCCTTTTGAACGCGACGGCGAGCCCTACACCTTGATTGACACTGCCGGCGTTCGGCGCCGCTCACGCGTCAGCGAAGCGATTGAAAAGTTTTCGATCGTCAAGGCATTGCAGGCCATCGATCGCGCCGACGTCGTAATCTCCGTACTCGATGCGCAAGAGGGCATTACCGAACAAGACGTGTCGTTGCTCGGTTTGGTCGTCGAGCGCGGCCGCGCGCTGGTCGTCGCAATCAATAAATGGGACGGCCTGGATAACGAGCAACGGCGGGCCGTGCGCGACGCGATCGACCGGCGAATGCCGTTTTTGGATTTCGCTCGAAAACACTACATCTCGGCGCTGCACGGCAGCGGTGTCGGCGACTTGTTCGGCGACGTCCGCCGAGCCTACCGCGCAGCGACCGTTGATCTGCCGGCCTCAAAGCTGACCGGCGCGCTCGAAGCCGCGTTGGAGGCGCATCCGCCGCCGCTGGTGCGGCGCCGACGGATTCGCTTGCGCTATGCCCATCAGGGCGGTCGAAATCCACCGGTCATTGTTATCCACGGCAGCCAAACCGATCGGATTCCAGACAGTTACCGGCGTTACCTGATTAATTACTTTCGTAAGGTGTTTCGTTTGTCCGGCACGCCGATCCGGCTGAAGTTCCGCACCGGCGAAAATCCGTTTGCCGGCCGGCGCAACACGCTGACACCGCGGCAGCAACGCAAGCGCGATCGACTGATGAAGAAGGTCAGGAAATGACGGTGGCCGGTGGTATCCTCGGCCGCCGGGGCCGCGGTGCCGGCTATACCTGACAGCTCGAGGGAGGGACTAATGAGCATTCTTGAGACAATTCTAAAAGCCAACAACGGCGATCTGGTCAAGCAAGTGGCCGGTTCGCTTGACATCAAACCGCAGGATGCGGGTGCTGCCATTGCGAAGATGCTGCCGGCGCTGACCGGCAGCATGAAAAACAACGTCAACGCGAGTGGCGGCCTCGACTCGCTGCTGGGTGCGCTGACGCGCGGCAATCATGCTCGCTACGTCGACAATCCAGCCGAGGTCGTTCGCGATACCGGTATTGCTGACGGCAACGCCATCCTCGGCCATTTGCTCGGCAGCAAGCAGCGCAGCCGCGAAGTGGCCGCCGAAGCGTCGCGGGATACCGGCATGGACGTGGGCATCCTGAAAAAGATGTTGCCGATGATTGCGACCATGGCAATGGGATCGCTGTCTAAGCAGCAGAGTCAGGGTGGTGCGCTGTCGGATCTGGCTAGCCAAGGCTCTAACGGTCGTGGCCTGCTCGACAGTTTCCTCGACAAAGACAATGACGGCTCGATGGTCGACGACTTGCTCGGCATGGCGCGGCGGTTTTTGTAACGTCGCCACGACTGTTTTCGCCTAAAGACCCGTCATGAGTGCTGCGCGGCAGCTGCTCAGGCTCGATGAGTCATTCAGCATGCGCCGCGGCGGCACGCTGGTGCATGCGAATCTCGCTTACGAGACCTGGGGCGAACTCAACGCAGCGCGTTCGAACGCGGTGCTCGTTTTCACCGGCCTGTCGCCGTCGGCCCATGCGTCTTCGTCGGCGCTCGATCCGTCGCCAGGCTGGTGGGAGCAAATCGTCGGGCCCGGCCGAGCGATCGACACCGAGCGCTACTTCGTAATTTGCGTCAATTCGCTGGGCAGCTGCTTTGGTTCGACGGGTCCTGCGTCGCTGAATCCAGCGACCGGTCGTCGCTACGGCTTGGAGTTTCCGGTTCTGTCGCTCGAGGACGTCGCGCTAGGCGGGCGCTACGTAGTCGACCACCTCGGCATTGAACGCTTACACACGGTCCTCGGATGTTCGATGGGAGGCCTAACGGCCTTGGCGTTCGCGATGCTGTTTCCGGCGCGTTGTAAGGGCCTGGTGTCGGTGTCGTCCGGGGCGCGTGCGCGACCGTTTGCGATCGCGCTGCGTTCGCTGCAACGGGAGATGATCCGGCGCGATCCGGACTGGCAGGGCGGCCAGTACGACCCCGACCGTGGGCCGATCCAGGGCATGCGCTTGGCGCGCAAGCTCGGCATGATCACGTACCGGTCGGCACTCGAATGGGACCAGCGCTTCGGACGCGAACGCGTTGCGACTGAGCACGAGCCGGGTGACGTGTTCTGCCTGGACTTTGAAGTCGAGTCCTATTTGGAAGCCCACGCCGCCAAATTCACCGGCCAGTTTGACGCCAACTGCTACCTTTATCTGTCACGGGCCATGGATCTGTTTGATATCGCGGAGCACGGCGGTACCGTCGAGGCCGGACTGGCGCGGGTCCAAGCCGAACGCGCGCTCGTGGTTGGCGTGCAAACCGATTTCCTGTTCCCGATCGATCTGCAGCGTCAGCTCGCCGATGGACTCAGGCCGCACGTCCGCGATGTGGTTTTCGTGGCGTTGGATTCGATCCAGGGGCATGACGCGTTCCTCGTCGATATCGACCGCTTCCGCCCCGTCTTCGCGCAATTCTTTGCGTAGCGCGCGCATTACGTCCTGCTGACGGCGCTCGGCTGGGCTAAACTATACCCATTCGTAATATCTATATTCTATGGGGTTATATCTGGTATGCGCGGGATCGAGCCACTGATCGAGCTGATCGAGGAATCGGTGCGAATGACAGACGTCGAGGCCACGGTCGACAACATCAAAGCCAATCTTTGCCGCATGATTCGCGGCCACGAGCTCGAGATTCCGGCGCACGTGCTGGCGCCGGTCGAGGGTCACTATGCGCGGCGGCTGCTGAAGCGCGACACCGAGCTCGGCTATTCGATCGTCGCCATGACGTGGGGCCCGTGCCAGTCAACCGCGATCCACGATCACGCCGGCATGTGGTGTGTCGAAGGTGTCTGGGCTGGCTCGATTGATGTCGAGCAGTACGAACTGACCGGTATCGATGCCAACCACAACCGCTTTCGATTCGAGAAGCGCAACTCGTATGAAGCGGGCGTCGGGAGCGCGGGTTGTTTGATCCCGCCGTATGAGTACCACCTCATTGCCAATCCTTGTGAGCGCAGTCCAGCGGTGTCGATTCATATCTACGGCGGCGAAATGACGGCGTGTCATGTGTTCGAACCGCTCGGCGACGGCTGGTTTGAGCGCCACGATCGGCCGCTCGCTTACGATCACTGAGAGGCAAGCACCAGCGTCGGATCAACGGCGGTACCGCCGACGTAAACCGATCAATGCAGGTGCGCACCGGTCACTCGGCCGGTAGCTCCAACCCTACCTAGCGTCTGACCGCGATCGATCGCATCACCGACTGCGACGTCGGTGGCGCTCAAATGGCAATACAGCGACACAACGCCATTGCCGTGATCGACGACGACGGTGTTGCCGTTGAAGAAAAGGTCGTCGACCAACACGACTTCACCGGCTGTTGGCGCGACAATCGGCGTGCCGCTCGCCGCGGTAATGTCCATACCGCTGTGTGGCCGTCGCGGTTCGCCATTGAAGAATCGCCGTGCGCCGAACGAGTCGCTTTGGCGGCCGACGACAGGTGCCGGCCATGGCCAGCGTAACGGCTTACGGACCGAGAACCGGTTTATCGCGGCGTCCAGCGCGGCCCGTTCGCGCCGGTAGCGAGCGAGCTGGTGTTCCGAAGGCGTCACGTAGTCCTGGCGCTCAATGGTGATGTGTTGTTCGCGATAGCCGGCATCGGCAAGCGCTAGCGTTACCGTGTTGCCGTCGATCGCAACACCGACTTCGTTCGTGGCCGACAGCGGAATGCCGATGACGGCGTGATGCTCGCCATTCACGGTGAGCACCGGTTGCCGGCGCCCGTCCACTGTCACCACCGACGCTGGGTTGGCGACGGCCACGACGGCAAGCCCACCGGGCACCCGTGCTTCCTGGGGCAGGTCGGCCGACGCGATGGTGCTGGTTAGTAACAGCGCTGCGGTGATCGCGTTATTCATCGGTACCGTCAGCGATCGCCCGCAAACGGCCGCGCGCCAATCGAATGGCCAAGGCTTGGCCGCTTGCTACGTCTGCGGCATCGCGTAACACCTGCCCGGTAGACGGATCGGTCACGAGCGCGTAGCCGCGACCGAGCGTCGCCAGCGGGCTCACGGTATCTAGGGTTTTGGCCGCGATGGCCAGTCGACGGCTACGCGCTGCAAGCGCCGTGTCGATCAGCCCCGGCAAACGCGCTTCACAGCCGATCAGGCTCGCGCGGCGCTCATCCAGCAAACGCCTTGGTGACGCCGCGGTCAGTCGCTCATTGGCTCGGCTCGTGCGGTCAGCGGCGCTTCGCAGCCGACCGGTTAACGCGTTGCCGAGCCTTAGATCGAGCACCGCGAGACGCTCGCGGCGAAGCTTCAGGATTTGCGTCGGGCTGTGGGCTGCAACGCTGCGGACCGCCACGTCGAGGCGCTGCGCGTAGCGCTCCAGGCGCCGCGCCAGCCCGGTCGCGAGATGGCGTTCGGCGCGGCGGCTGCGCTCGACGAAGGTCCGCCAGTCCGGTACGGCGATCTCCGCGGCGCCGGACGGCGTCGGTGCGCGCACGTCAGCGACCAAATCGGCCAACGTCACATCGGTCTCGTGACCGACGCCGCTAATGACCGGAATCGGGCAGGCCGCGATGGCACGCACGACGGCTTCTTCGTTGAATGGCCAAAGGTCTTCAAGCGAGCCACCGCCACGGGCCACGATGACAACGTCAACATCGGCACGTTCGCCGATGCGCGCAAACGCCGCTGCGAGCTCGCCGGCGGCTGCGTCGCCTTGCACCGCGCTTGGATAGATGCGCACCGGGATTGCCGGGAAACGTCGCGCCAGCACTTTGAGAACGTCCCGAATCGCCGCACCGCTCGGCGAGGTGACGACCCCAATACGGCGCGGCAAAGCTGGCGGTTCGCGTTTGCGGTCCATCGCGAACAGACCCTCTTTATCGAGCCGTGCGCGCAGTGCTTCAAAACGCTTCTGCAGCGCGCCGCTGCCGGCCATCTGCAGGCGATCGACGATGAGCTGATAGTCGCCGCGCGGCTCGTACAGGCTGACCCGACCAATCGCGATCACTTCGTCGCCATTCTCCGGACGAAAGTCGAGACCGCGTTGCCGCTGCCGAAAAAACGCGCAGCGCAGTTGCGCATCGGTGTCCTTCAAGCTGAAGTAGACGTGGCCGGACGCCGGTCGGGCGAGATTGGATATTTCGCCGACAACCGCACAAACGCCGAGCGACGATTCCAGCGCGGCGCGCGCAAGCTGGTTGACTTCGCTGACGCTGTAGACGGTGCTGGTATCCAGGCTCGGAGGTGTGCTCATTGGCGGAGTATAGACGCTGCGCTCAGCGCCGTTTACCCGACAACGGCTACAGCGGTACACTACGCGGTTTCCCGATGCCCTTGCCCCCGGAACCCGACCCGATGCGGATCGCTAGCGAAGCGCTGACCTTCGACGATGTCCTGTTGCAGCCCGGTTACTCAGACGTTCTGCCGCGCGAGGTGGAACTCGCGACAAAACTGACGACCGATATTCGAATCAACATTCCGTTGCTGTCCGCCGCCATGGATACGGTCACCGAGTCACGAACCGCTATTGCGCTCGCGCAGGAGGGCGGTCTCGGTGTCATTCATAAGAACATGAGTGTCACGCTGCAGGCGAAACAGGTCGCGGCGGTCAAAATCTACGAAAGCGGCGTTGTGTCAAACCCGATCACCGTCACCCCCGACACGACCATTCGCGAAGTCGTCGAACTGACCCGTCGTAAAGGTATTTCCGGGGTGCCGGTTGTCGACGATGCCGAGACGCTGGGTATCGTTACGCATCGCGATCTTAGGTTCGAAACACAGCTCGATGCGCCCGTCGCGTCGGTAATGACACCGCAGGACAGATTGGTAACCGTGCGCGAAGGCGCCAGCAAAGACGAAGTGTTGGCGCTGCTGCACCAGCACCGCATCGAGAAAGTGTTGGTCGTCGGCGAGGGTTTCGAGCTCCGCGGCATGATCACCGCGAAAGACTTCCAGAAGGCGCAAGACTTTCCGATGGCGTCGAAGGACGACCGCGGTGCGTTGCGCGTCGGCGCAGCAGTCGGAACGGGCCAGGATACCGACGAACGGGTTGCTGCGCTGGTGGCCGCCGGCGTCGATGTCATCGTCGTCGATACCTCGCATGGGTTCTCCGAGAACGTGTTGGCACGTGTGCGGCGCATTCGCAGCGAATATCCGGATTTACAGATCATCGCCGGCAACATCGTGACTGGCGCAGCGGCGCGCGCATTGGTCGATGCGGGCGCGAATGCCGTCAAAGTCGGGATCGGCCCTGGGTCGATCTGCACGACACGCGTCGTTGCCGGTGTCGGCGTGCCGCAGATCTCTGCGGTTGCTGAGGTCGCCGGCGAGCTCGAGGGCACCGGTGTTCCATTGATCGCCGACGGCGGCATTCGGTACTCCGGCGATATCGCCAAAGCACTCGCCGCCGGCGCGTTTACGACGATGATTGGCGGTTTGTTCGCCGGCACTGAAGAGTCGCCCGGCGAAGTCGAGCTTTTCCAAGGTCGCTCGTATAAATCGTATCGCGGCATGGGGTCGTTGGGTGCGATGGCGCAAGGCTCATCCGATCGCTATTTCCAGGACGCGACCGAGCAGCTCGAGAAACTCGTGCCGGAAGGCATCGAGGGGAGGGTGCCGTACAAAGGCAGCCTAGTTGCGATCGTCCATCAGCTGGTCGGCGGCCTGCGCGCCGCGATGGGCTACACCGGCTGTCAGACCATTGACGAGTTGCGCACCAAACCGTCGTTCGTTCGCATCACCACCGCGGGCGTGCGCGAAAGCCACGTCCACGACGTTGCGATCACCAAAGAAGCGCCGAACTACCGCAGCAAATGACCAGCGTCCCAACAGCAGTTCCGGCCGCGAGCGGCGTCGATATTCACGCCGACCGCATCCTCATTCTTGATTTCGGGTCACAGTACACGCAGCTGATTGCGCGTCGCGTGCGCGAGAGCGGCGTGTACTCGGAGATTCACGGATGGGATGTCGATGCCGACTTTATCGCTGACTACGGCGCCTGCGGCATCATTCTGTCGGGCGGTCCAGAATCGGTGTTGGACGGCGAGCCGCCGCGTGTCGACCCGGCGGTTTTTGCCGCCGGTGTGCCGGTACTCGGCATTTGTTACGGCATGCAGGCGATGGCGGCACAGCTCGGCGGTCAGGTCAGCGCGAGCAGCGAACGCGAATTCGGTCACGCAACGGTCACCGCGGATGCGTCGACTTTGCTCGACGGGCTTGCCGATGCTGACGGCACCTTGTCGGTCTGGATGAGCCACGGCGATCGGGTCGAGTCGCTGCCGCCCGGTTTCGTCGCCACGGCGATGTCTGAGAATTCGCCGCTAGCGGCAATGGAAGATTCCACACGTGGCTTCTTTGCGCTGCAGTTTCATCCCGAGGTTACGCACACGCCGCAAGGCCGAGAAATATTGCGTCGCTTCGTTATCGACGTCTGTGCCAGTCAAGCGAGCTGGACGCCGGGGAACATCGTTACGGATGCCATCGAACGCGTTCGCGACGAAGTCGGTAGCGATCGCGTACTGCTCGGCCTGTCTGGCGGTGTTGACTCGTCGGTGGTCGCGGCGTTGCTGCATCGTGCGATCGGCGATCAGCTCACTTGTGTTTTCGTAGACCATGGCTTGCTTCGTCTCGGCGAAAGCGAGCAGGTAATGGAAACCTTCGCGCGGCATCTGGGTGTCAACGTCGTTCGGGTCGATGCGCGCGAACGGTTCTTCAATGATCTAAAAGGGGTCGAGGACCCAGAACGCAAGCGTAAAATCATCGGCAATGCGTTTGTCGAGGTTTTTCAGCACGAGGCCGCCCGTTTGGATGGTGTTGCTTGGCTGGCACAGGGCACCATTTACCCCGACGTCATTGAATCGGCGGGTGCCAAAACCGGTAAAGCGCACGTCATCAAGTCGCATCACAACGTTGGTGGATTGCCCGAGCGCATGCACCTCAAATTACTCGAGCCGCTGCGCGAGCTGTTCAAAGACGAGGTGCGCGAACTCGGTACCGAGTTGGGACTGCCGCGCAACATGGTTTATCGCCATCCGTTCCCAGGCCCTGGCCTCGGCGTGCGCGTGCTCGGCGAAGTCAAAGCGCATTACGTCGACATGCTGCAGCGCGCCGACGCCGTTTTTCTCGAAGAGCTGCGCGCGGCCGGTTGGTACGATCGAACCAGCCAGGCGTTTGCCGTGTTCCTGCCGGTGCGTTCGGTCGGCGTCATGGGCGATGGCCGGCGCTACGAGTACGTCATCGCGTTGCGGGCTGTTGAGACAGTCGATTTCATGACGGCGCGTTGGTCGCACTTGCCCTACGATTTTCTCGAGCGAGTCTCCCTGCGAATCATCAACGAAGTCGACGGCATTTCGCGCGTGACCTACGACATCTCCGGCAAGCCGCCGGCGACCATCGAGTGGGAGTAGGCACGGCAACGGACCTACGGCGGTCGCGTCGACAGTCTCGCGACCTGGCGCTGTGACCGACCCCGCGCGCGATCTCGCCTTCATGCAGATGGCGCTTGCCGAGGCGCGGGCGGCCGGCGCGGCCGGTGAAGTGCCGGTCGGCGCCGTGTTGGTCAAAGACGGCGCGTTGATCGCTAGGGCCCACAATCGACCGATTGCCGACCAGGATCCGACGGCACACGCCGAAATTCGAGTATTGCGCGCGGCCGCACGGTCGCTCGGCAATTATCGATTGCCCGATACGACGCTGTACGTAACGCTAGAACCGTGCCCGATGTGCGTCGGCGCGATGCTGCATGCGCGGGTCGCGCGCGTCGTCTACGCGGCCGACGATCCAAAAACCGGCGCACTGGGCGGGGCGGTCGACCTTTTGGGTGCTGCGTTGCCGCATCGTTTCGAGGTTGCTCGCGGCGTTCTCGCGGAACCTTGCGCGGAGCTATTGCGGGCGTTCTTCAGGGCGCGACGTCACTGAGCTCGGCGGCGGCGGGCACCGACAGCTTTGGGTCATCCGCCGCAGGATCGATGGCGCGTTCGCGCTCGGCGGTCAGCCAGCGCAGAATCGAGGCGTACGAGCGAATGTTCTCGACATACCGCACCGGCTCCCAGCCGCGGGCATAGCCGTACTTGACGCGGCTGTACCATTTTTTTTGCGCGAGCAGCGGCAGCGCTTCACGGACTTCGATCCACACGTCCGGATTGCCGCCACCGAGTTCGACGATCGCGCGGGCGTCGCGCAGGTGGTAGAAGCCGACGTTGTACGCGGCGAGTGCCATCCACGTAAGATCCGGCTCGCGGATCGTATCCGGTAAGCGTTCTTTGAGTCGCGCCAGAAAACGTGCGGCACCGAAAATGCTCGAGCGCGGATCTTCGCGGTCGGCGATGTCGAGATAGTCGGCGGTTGCCTCCGTGAGCATCATGATGCCGCGTACGCCGGTGGGTGATACGGCTCGCTCCCGCCAGTGCGACTCCTGGTAGCCCACCGCGGCCAGTAGCCGCCAATCGAGTTCGTTTTGCGCGGCCGCCTCGCGAAACCAGTCCTGGTACTTGGGCAGGCGTTTGTCGACGTGGCGGATGAATGAACGTGTGCCGACGTAATCGAGTTCGTCGGTGTGGCCGTAGTAGCGATCCTGGATGCGGGCCAGTCGACCGTCGCGCCGAACGCGAGCCAGAAAGCGGTCGGCTTCGGTGGTCAGGTTGCGACTGTGATCCTTGGCGAACGCAAACGCGAGCGCATCGTCAACACCCAAGTCGAAGGCCACTCTAATTTCGGGGAGGAAGTTACGGTGAACGTCGAATTCATTGGAATCGGCCACCGTCAGCTCGATGCTGCCGGCGGCGACCTCAGCGAGCAAGTCCCCCACCTCTTTGCGATCGACCTCGCGCCAAGTGAGCCGCGGGTGATCGGCCTTGATCTGACGCAAGGTTTCAGCGTGCGACGAGCCGCGCAGTACGACAATGTCGCGGCCAAATATCTCTTCGACCGACCGGGGTCTGCCGGTGCCGAGCTTGTAAACGAGCTGCTGGCGCACCTGCTGGTAGGGCTCGGAGAAGGTCAATCGGCTCTGCCGACGGTCGGTGATGGACAAGCCGGCCGCGGCCATGTGAGCGTCGCCGTTGGCGACGGCTGAAAAAAGCGCTTCAAGCGAATCGCGCGGCTGTATGTCGAGCGTAACGCCCAAGCTGTCGGCGAAGCGCCGCACGAGATCGTAATCAGGCCCGGTGGGCTCGGTGTCGTGACCCAAGTAGTACGTCGTTGGTGAGTTGCGGGTTACGACGACCAGCTTGCCGGTTGCTTTGACGTGGTCGAGCCAGTCCGGTGCCTCAGAACACGTCCCGAGACACGCGACAGCCAGCAGCAGCGCGACACGACCCATCACAGCTCAGCGTCCGCAAGCGGTGCTCGTGCGTCCGGAAAATGAGTCGCGGCCGGAAACGTGCCCAAGCGCGGTGCAGTCACCGCCCGTGATGTCGTGCAGCCAGTTGGTGTTTTTGTTGGTCTGCATGCCTTAAGTCCTCGTCCATTGCGGCGCGCTGCGGCGCTAGCGTCCGGCATCCCATCCGACAATCGCCGCGCGCATTCGTGCCTGCACTGCCACTATTTTTGCTGCGAGGCAGCATTTCAAGCGCGATCCGCGAACGCCCAGTATATGTTCAGTTTCCAGACAAGTGCTGTGTGCGGCGTCTAGATCGCAACGTTCGTGGCATGCTCGAGCGGACGGGGGACGTCACGGGGCGCAAAAATGGGGATTGAAGGGCCGTTTCTGGCGATGATGGGGCTGACGTTCGTGGTCTGGGCATATCTCTACGTACGCCGTTTGGCGTGGATGGCGGCCGTTGGTCGCGCGCCACAAACATACGCGCTGGGCGTGCCTACCGACGCGCCCGCTGCCGTGCTGCTGCCGCCACGCAATTTCGCCAATCTGGCCGAGCTGCCGATTCTTTTTTATGGGTTGTGTCTGTACGCCATGCTGCACGCGGAGTATGGCGCCGTGGATGTCTGGTTGGCGTGGGGTTTCGTCGGCTTTCGGGCGCTGCACAGCCTCGTCCATTGCACGGTAAACATCGTGCTCGTGCGCTTTGGACTCTACGTGCTGTCCGCCGTCTGTCTGTGGGCGATGCTGACCCGTGCCGTGTTCGCGCTGGCCGCGGCGTAAGCGCCGTCGACAGCGCTGGCGCTAGTCGTCGCCAAGTCGACGATTGGCGGCCTTACGGTACTCTTCGTAGGCTTTCACGAAGTCTTCGGAGAACGTGTGCGGGAACTGCCCGTTGTTGCGTTGCGTGATGACTTCGTAAAGCTCGGCGTACAAGTCCCAATATTTGGCCTTGCGGCTGGAGCTGAACACCGAGCCGCGTTTCAGCGAGGCATCAAAGCGTTGCGACAGTTCTTCGGGCTCGAGCCGTTCAATAAACTCGTCAAAGGCCGCGCGTGCTGCGTGCGATAGTGCTTCTTCGTGTACTTTGATGTCGCGACACACGCCGCGCACTGTCTCTACCGTAGGTGCGTACTGCCGCGAATTGTTGGTCAGCAAATTGCGAATCGCGTCATTGACGTTTGCTGAGAACTTCAACGGGTTGTTCGTGCCGGCCTGGATGGTCGTTTGCTCGAGTCGGAACGCATTTTTGAGCGACGCTCGAGTCTGCAGCAGGTCCATCGTGCCGATGATGAACTCGCGCAGCGCCTGGCCGGCGTTGTGCATGAGTTCGTTGACTTCTGGGTTACCGAGCTCGGCGAGCGACAGGCCGAGACCTCTGAGAAACTCGAGCTGCGCGCCGGCTTCGCCGTGCAGTCGATGACCGCCGGCAACCATCGAAGGGTCCGCCGTCTCGGCCGGCTTCGACCGCCGCCGTGCCTGACGTACTTCAGGTGTTGTCTCGACTTTCGGGTCGACTTCCGGTTCGTCGAGCGCAATTTCAATCTCGTCAACGGCCTCGCTGCCGCCGGTATCTGCGACAGCTGAGTTGGCCGCGGGCTGCGGCTCGATGGTTCGCGCTTGCACGATCGAACCGTTTTTCTCCAGCGACACGACGTTCCCGTGCGACTCACTGGCCGGCGTTACCGTGTCCGAGAACGCGGGGTCATCGTCGTCGAACAAGCGCGCGTTTAGCGACCGCGCACCGGTCAAGGCGTTCTCTTCGAGCATCATTGGCGAGTCGACCGAATCTTCCTCGGCGACCGTATCCATCACGACGGAGCTGATCAGCTCCTCGATGCTGTCCATTTCGTCGTCGTCAGCGATTTCGACCGTGACTTCATAGTCGCCGATGGCCACTTTGTCGCCGTTGAAAAGGCGCTGTGGCTTGCCGGCACCGACTGGCGCCTCGGCGCCGTTGATAAACACGCCGTTCGTGCTGGTATCAATCAGGTAGTAGGAGCCCGCTTGATAGTCGATGGTGGCGTGGCGGCTGGACACGTAGCGGTTCTTGTCCGGCAGCACCCAGTCATTCTTTGCGGAACGACCGATGGTCGCGCCTTCCTTACCGACGACCAGCGTTGCGTCCTCTCCCATGACGGATTTTTCGCGACTGATAATTTGTAACGTTAGCGGCATCGTGCTTCCTCGCAATGTGCGGCGCCGCCGGGCCGATTTCGGCCAGACGGTGCCGACGGTCCGCGTCCCGGATCCGCTGCAACGCGTAAATTATGCCCGGTTTCCATAATCCGGCACGTGCACGGATCACATTTGCCGCGTTGCCACCTGGCCGCATTGCGCTAAAATCGCCGATTCTTTCGCAAACTCAGTCGGTTGGCGATGTCCAAGCAGCGATTATTTCGCGTCTCCTTCATTTCTCAAGGGCAGATCTACGAAATTTATGCCCGTTCCGTCACACACGGTGACCTATTCGGCTTCGTGACGGTGGAAGAACTGACTTTCGGTGCACGCAGTCAGGTGGTCGTCGATCCGTCCGAAGAACGGATCAAATCCGAGTTTGACGGGGTTCGCCGGACGCACTTGCCGATGCACTCTATTTTGCGTATCGACGAAGTCGAAAAGCAGGGTCCGAGTAAGATATCCAAGGCTGAGGGCGGCAACGTCGCGCAGTTTCCGATGCCGATGTATTCGCCTGACTCCAGCAAGCAATCGTGATCGCCGCCGGCGATTCACGCTCCTGACCGACGCCCGCGATGTTGCTGCTGCATCCTGAGCCGGTGTGGTCGGCCAGCCGACTGCGTGCGCTCAACCAAGCGCTGACCGCGGCCGACGCCGACTTAAGAGTTACCGCAACCGCAAGCTTCTACGTGCTGCTATGCCGAACGGCGCTGCCGGCAGCCGATCACGCGACTTTGGTCGAGTTGCTCGACGGCGCAAACACGGCCGATGCCTTACCGGACGCGGCGCTCTGGGTCCTGCCGCGTTTCGGAACACGCTCGCCTTGGTCATCGAAAGCACTGGATATTCTCGCCCTCAGCGGGCTCGGCGCGGTTGAACGACTGGAGCGGGGCACGGTTTTTTACGTCGACGGTGTCGTGGCAAGCGTCGGCAACAACGGCGTCGGCCACCTTTTCGACCGGATGACCGAGTCATTGCTGACGGCGCCGCCGGACGCGGCCGAGTGGTTCGCCGAAACGTCGCCGGCGCCGCTGGTCGTCGTCGATCTTGGCGCCGAACCGAGCAGTGCGCTGCACGCCGCCAATCAGCGCCTCGGGCTCGCCCTGTCGGGCGACGAAATCGACTATTTGGCGAGTACGTACGCCGGGCTCGGACGCAGTCCCAGCGATGCGGAGCTGATGATGTTCGCGCAGGCGAACTCTGAGCACTGCCGACACAAGACCTTTAACGCGCCGTGGCGTATCGACGGCGACGTGCAGCCGCAAACGCTGTTTCAGATGATCCGCCACACGCATGCCTGTGCGCCGGACGGCGTGCTTTCTGCTTACAGCGACAACGCCGCAGTTGTCGCTGGCCCACGCGCCGACCGGCTGATGCGCGAGCCGGCGTCCGGGTCTTTTGTTTATCGGTCTGAGCCGGTCCATCTGCTGATGAAGGCCGAAACGCACAACCATCCGACGGCGATCGCGCCGTTCGCCGGTGCGGCGACTGGTGCCGGTGGCGAGATTCGCGACGAAGCCGCGACCGGTCTCGGCGCGACGCCAAAAGCCGGGTTGGTGGGTTTTAGCGTTTCCCATCTACACCTACCGGGGGCGAGTCGAACGTGGGAGCTAGCGCCATCGTCGCCGGAGCGCATCGCGCCGCCCTTGGCGATCATGCTGGACGGGCCACTCGGGGCCGCTGCATTCAATAACGAATTCGGCCGACCGAATCTCGCCGGCTACTTCCGCAGTTTTGAACGTGCCCGCGACGACCGGCGCCGCTACGGCTACCACAAACCGATCATGCTCGCCGGTGGCTACGGCAACGTCCGTCAGGCGCATGCGCTGAAAGGCGACGTCGAGCCCGGTAGTGCGCTGGTCGTGCTCGGTGGACCAGCATTGAAAATCGGCCTCGGCGGCGGCGCCGCATCGAGCATGACCAGCGGCAGCAGCGACGCCGAACTGGACTTCGCATCGGTTCAGCGCAGCAATCCCGAGATGCAGCGCCGCGCGCAGGAAGTCATCAACCAATGCTGGGAGTTGGGCGCGGAGAATCCGATCGCTTTGATTCACGACGTCGGTGCGGGCGGGCTGTCGAACGCGATACCGGAAGCGGTCGATCACAGCGCGCTCGGCGCGACGCTGGCGCTGCGCGAGATCCCCAACGACGAGCCGGGGATGAGTCCCATGGAGATCTGGTGCAACGAAGCGCAGGAGCGTTACGTGCTCGTTGTGCCGCAAGCGCAGCTGCCAAGGCTCGCCGCAATCGCTGAGCGTGAGCGCTGTCCGATGGCGGTGCTCGGTGAACTGGACGCCAGCGGCCAGCTTACGGTCAGCGATCGTGTCCATCGGCAAACGCCCATCGATGTTCCAGTCGCCATGCTGCTCGCCGACGTTCCGAAGCGCGAACGCGCGGTGCGCCGACCGCAGCGCGCCGCGGTGCGCAATGACGGTCTCGACGATCTCGACGTCGCAACGCTTTGGCGCGACGTCCTTGCGCATCCGACCGTTGCCAGCAAAGCATTCCTCGTCACGATCGGTGACCGCAGCGTTGGCGGGCTGACCGCGCGCGATCAGATGGTCGGCCCGTGGCAAGTGCCGGTCAGCGATGTCGCCGTTACCACCACGACCCACACCGCGTTCACCGGCGAGGCCATGGCGGTTGGCGAGCGTACGCCGGTTGCGACGATCGACGCGCCAGCATCCGGCCGTCTGGCGGTGGCCGAGGCGCTCACCAACTTGCTCGCGGCTGATGTACGCGCGCTGGCCGATGTACGGCTGTCGGCGAATTGGATGGCGGCGGCAGCGGACGACGACGAGGCTGTTCAGCTCTACGATACCGTCCGCGCGGTGGCGTTGGAGCTCTGTCCGGCTCTGGGCGTTGCGATTCCGGTCGGCAAAGATTCGCTGTCGATGCGAACCGCCTGGCCGGACGGTGAGGTTACTGCACCGGTTTCGTTGATCGTCTCGGCGTTCGCACCGATCGGCGACGTACGGCGCACACTAACGCCGCAACTCGTGCAGGCGGACCAGGCGACCGAGCTGCTGTTGATTGATCTCGGACGCCACCGCGCTCGGCTCGGCGGCTCCATTCTGGCCGAAGTCACGCAGCGCACGATGGGCGCGCCGGCCGACCTCGACGAACCTGCGGACCTGGTCGCACTAGCGGGGTTCTTGGCCACGGCACGCGACGCCGATTGGCTGCTCGCGTATCACGATCGTTCCGACGGCGGCCTGTTGGCGTGTTTAGCCGAGATGATCTTCGCCGGTCGCCGAGGACTCGACGTAACGGCCGGCCCCAGTGCCGCGGCCGATCTGATCTCCTGGCTGTTCAACGAAGAGCCCGGCGTCGTCGTGCAAACTCGCGTCGATGACCGCGACGAAATCTTTGCCGCGCTCGCTGCAGCCGGGCTGGCCGACTTCACGACGGTGGTCGCGAACGTTATTGATAAAGCCGAGCTCCATCTAAACGCTCGCGACACGATGCTCACGCTGAGTCGCGCTGAGATGCAGCGCGTGTGGTCCGAGGTCAGCGATGCCATTCGCGACCTGCGCGACGACGTCGACTGCGTCGGCGAGGAGCGCGAGAGCATGGCCGATGACGGCGATCCGGGTCTTACGGCCGCGTATTGGCCAGCCGAGCGTCGCGCGCTACCGGTCCTACGCCAACACAAGCCTCGCGTGGCGATCCTGCGCGAGCAGGGCGTCAACTCGCAATTCGAAATGGCGGCAGCGTTCGCGGCGGCCGGTTTCGATGCGGTCGACGTCCACATGAGCGACCTTGCGACCGGGCGCCAGCAGCTCGACGATTTTCAGGGACTCGCCGCTTGCGGCGGTTTCTCGTTCGGCGACGTCTTGGGGGCTGGCGGCGGCTGGGCTCGGTCCATTCTGAATCACGCGCGCTTACGCGAGCAGTTTGCGGCGCACTTCGCCCATCCGCAGCGCTTTACGTTCGGTGTTTGCAACGGCTGTCAGATGCTGGCCCGCTTGAAGACCCTGATTCCGAACGCCGACGCGTGGCCGCGTTTTGCCGGCAATCGGTCCGAGCGTTTTGAGGCGCGGCTGTCGCTGGTCGAGGTTTGCGACAGCGAGTCGTGGCTACTCGACGGGATGGCCGGCCAGCGACTGCCGATCGTTACATCGCACGCCGAGGGTCGCGCCGCGTTTGCGTCGCCTGAAGACCTCGAGCGTTGCCAAGCAGCGCGCAGCGTCGTGGCGCGCTACATCGACGGCTACGGCAAGCCGGCCGAGCGTTATCCGGCGAATCCGAACGGTTCACCGGGTGGGCTGTGTGCGCTGACCGCTGCGGCCGGTCGTATCACCATCATGATGCCGCACCCGGAACGCGTGGCGCGCACGGTGTGCCACTCGTGGCACCCGCACGACTGGCCGGAGCACGGTCCATGGACGCAGCTGTTTGCGAACGCGTATCGCATCGTCAGCTAACGCCGCGTGGGTGCGCAGCATCCGCAAGTTTGCGCTTACGCGATAGAACGATAGCGAATCCGCTGGGGCTGGTCGGCGTCGGTGCCGAGCCGGCGGCGCCGATCCTGTTCGTAATCGGCATAGTTGCCCGCAAACCAAACGACTTCGCTGTTGCCTTCGAACGCGAGTATGTGCGTCGCAATGCGATCGAGGAACCAGCGATCGTGCGAAATCACGATAGCCGAGCCCGGGAAATCGAGCAGGGCTTGCTCGAGTGCGCGCAGGGTTTCCACATCTAAGTCGTTGGTCGGCTCATCGAGCATCAACAGGTTGCCACCGGAGCGAAGGACTTTGGCGAGGTGCACGCGGTTGCGCTCGCCGCCTGACAGTAAGCCGATTTTTTTCTGTTGCTCCGGCCCTTTGAAATTGAATCGACCGACGTAGGCCCGCGATGCAATTTCATAGCTGCCGATACTGATGATGTCTTGTCCGTCCGAGATTTCCTCCCAGACCGTCTTGTCGTCATTGAGGTTCTGTCGTGACTGGTCGACGTACGCTAACTGCACGGTGTCGCCTAGCGAGATCGTGCCGCCATCGGCATCCTCTTGGCCGGTGATCATCCGAAACAGTGTCGTTTTACCAGCGCCGTTTGGACCGATCACGCCGGCGATTCCGCCCGGCGGCAGCGACACCGCCAGACCGTCGATCAACTGGCGTTCGCCGAACGATTTCTGTAGACCGTCGATTTCCAGCACTTTGTCGCCGAGCCGCGGACCGGGCGGGATGTAAATCTCGTTAGTCTCGCTGCGCTTTTGATAATCCTGCGACGACAGTTCTTCGAAGCGCTTCAGGCGCGCCTTCGCCTTGGCCTGGCGACCTTTGGGGTTCTGCCGCACCCAGTCGAGTTCCGCGGCCATCGCCTTGACGCGTGCCGCTTCGGTTTTCTCCTCGATCTTCAGACGTGCTTCTTTTTGTTCGAGCCACGACGAGTAGTTGCCTTCCCACGGTATGCCGTGGCCGCGATCGAGCTCGAGGATCCAGCCGGCAACGTTGTCTAGGAAGTACCGATCGTGCGTCACGGCGATGACGGTGCCCGGGTATTCTTCTAGGAAGCGCTCCAACCAGGCCACCGATTCGGCGTCGAGGTGGTTGGTCGGCTCATCGAGCAGCAGCATATCGGGCTTGGACAAGAGCAGCCGACAAAGCGCAACACGGCGCTTCTCGCCGCCAGATAACTTCGTGACGTCGGCGTCCCACGGCGGCAAACGCAGCGCATCCGCCGCACGATCGAGCGTGCGATCCAGTTCCCACGCGCCGGCCGCGTCGATCGCGTCCTGCAGCTTGCCCTGTTCTTCGAGCAACGCGTTCATTGCGTCGTCGTCGAGCGGCTCGCCGAACTGCATGCTGATTTCATTGAAGCGATCGACCAGCGCTTTGGTCGCTGCCACTCCTTGTTCAACGTTGCCGCGCACGTCGAGCGCGGCATCGAGTTCGGGTTCTTGCGGCAGGTAGCCGATATTGATGCCGGGCTGCGGTCGAGCCTCGCCCTCAAATTCGGTGTCGATACCTGCCATGATGCGCAGCAACGTCGATTTACCCGCGCCATTCAAGCCGAGAACGCCGATCTTGGCGCCCGGAAAAAACGACAGCGAGATATCGTGAATGATGCGCCGCTTCGGTGGGACGACCTTAGCGACGCCGTTCATGGTGTAAATGTATTGGGCCATACCCGACGATGTTGCGTGTTACCAAGCCGCCGCGCATTCTACGGTGCGGTTGACGCGCCCGCCAGCGCGAGCTTGGCAAGACTCTTTCGAAAACGACGGTGACCATGACGCGAGCTGCGATGCAGATTTACCGAGGGGCGGCGCTCGCTGCCTATGGCTTTGGCGATCCGCATCCGTTCGGGACCGATCGTCACGATGCGTTTTTCAACGCCTTGACAAAAACGGTACCCGACAGCGCTTACACGTTGCGACCGCCGGCTCGAGCCGGTCGGCATACCTTGGCTCTGTTTCACACCGATGCCTACATCGAGCGGGTGCGGTACCTGTCGCAGCGCGGTGGCGGTTGGCTCGACGACGGTGATACGCCGGCTTTTCGGGGCGTTTACGAGGCCGCGTCGAACGTCGTCGGGGCAAGTGTGGCAGCTGCCGACGCCATCATGCGTGGTGATACCCGACGCGCCTTCGTGCCGATTGCCGGGCTCCATCATGCACGTCGCGACGGTGCAGCCGGGTTCTGTGTCTTCAACGATTGCGGCGTCGTGATCGAGCATCTTCGCCGCAACCACGGTTTGACCCGTGTCGCGTACGTGGATATTGACGCGCATCACGGCGACGGCGTGTTCTATGGTTTCGAATCGGACCCGGACGTGTGTTTCGTCGACGTTCACGAGGACGGCCATCATCTGTATCCGGGAACCGGTCACCGGACCGAGACCGGCAGCGGCGAAGCCGTCGGAACCAAGCTCAATCTACCGCTGCCGCCTGGCGCGGACGACGAGGACTTTTACGCGGCGTGGCGTGAGGCAGAGCGGTTTTTGGACCAGGCGCAACCGGAGTTCATCGTGCTGCAGTGCGGTGCGGATGCCATTGCCGGCGACCCGATTACCCATCTCGCGCTGACCCCGGCGGCCTACCGATTTGCCGCCGAACGGCTGGCGCTGCTGGCGGACCGGCACGCGGCTGGCCGCCTGCTTGCAACCGGTGGCGGTGGCTACAACCGCGAAAACATTGGTGCTGGTTGGAGTGCTGTCGTCGCCGGGCTGGTCGGCAACAGTTGATTCCCTTGGCGCTATACATCCCTGCGACGCCTGCGGTGATGCTGTCGCGGCCGTCGATCGCTCGCTAGAATGGCCCTCTTTGCCACGAGCCCAACCACGATGTCTCAGCCCGCAAGCCTCGTTACGCCCGGCACCTCGCTGCCTGAATTCGATCCGGAGTTGGCTGCGGCGATCGCCGCGGAAAACGTACGGCAGGAACAGCACATCGAGCTGATCGCGTCAGAGAACTACGCAAGCGAACGCGTGCTCGCTGTCCAAGGCTCGGTGTTGACCAACAAGTACGCTGAAGGATATCCGGGCAAACGCTACTACGGCGGTTGCGAACACGTCGACGTTGCAGAGGCGCTGGCGATCGAGCGCGCCCAGCGATTGTTCGATGCCGCGTACGTCAATGTGCAGCCACATTCCGGCTCGCAAGCCAACGCGGCCGTTTACTTGGCACTGCTCAAACCCGGCGACACGATCCTCGGCATGAGCCTCAGTGACGGCGGTCATTTGACGCACGGCTCGCACGTGAATTTTTCGGGCAAGATTTTCAACGCGGTCCAGTACGGCGTCGATGCCGACGGTTACATCGATTACGACGAGGTGGCGCGCCTTGCCAACGAACACAAACCGCGCATGATTGTCGGCGGGTTTTCCGCGTACTCGCGCACCCTGGATTGGGGCAAGTTCCGCGCGATCGCCGACAGCGTCGGCGCGTATCTCGTGGTTGACATGGCACACGTCGCCGGGTTGGTCGCGGCCGACGAATACCCGAGCCCGATCCCGCATGCCGATGCCGTGACCACCACGACGCACAAAACGTTGCGCGGCCCGCGCGGCGGGCTGATCTTGTCGCGCGATCTCGATCTCGGCAAGAAATTTAACTCGCTGGTTTTTCCCGGCACGCAAGGCGGTCCGTTGATGCACGTGATCGCTGCGAAAGCCGTTGCGTTTCAGGAAGCGCTGCAGCCATCGTTCAAGACGTACCAGCAGGCCGTTAAGGCAAATGCGCGAGCCATGGCGGCAGCGTTGATCGAACGCGGTTACGCCATTGTCTCTGGCGGCACCGATAATCACCTTTTTCTCGTGAATCTCATCGAGCGCGGCATCACCGGTAAAGACGCCGATGCAGCGCTCGGCCACTGCAACATCACGGTCAATAAAAACACCGTGCCAAACGATCCGCGTTCACCGTTCGTCACCAGCGGCTTGCGCATGGGTACGCCAGCAGTCACGACGCGCGGCTTCGGCGAGTCCGAATGTCGCACGCTATCCGGGTGGATCGCCGATGTGCTCGACGATCTCGACGATGAAACGACGCACCGCCGGGTTCGCGACGACGTCTTGGCGTTGTGCGAACGTTTTCCGGTGTACCAGCACGGCTGATCGCGGCACCGTATGCACTGCCCGTTTTGCGGACACGCCGAAACCAAGGTGATCGATTCCAGACTCACCGCGGAGGGGCGTGAGGTTCGCCGACGGCGGCAGTGCGAAAACTGCCGCGAACGCTTTACCACGTTCGAATCCGCCGAGCTCGTCATGCCAGGCATCGTCAAACGCGACGATTCGCGTCAGCCGTATGACGAGTACAAGCTGCGCGCGTCGCTCGAGCGCGCGTTGGAAAAACGCCCGGTCAGCGCCGCCGCCGTCGACGAAGCGGTTGCGCGCGTCGCCCATCGACTGCGAACGACCGGCGAGCGCGAAGTCAGCTCGCGGTTCGTCGGCGAACTGGTCATGGAGGAGCTGCGCCGCCTCGACGATGTCGCGTACGTTCGCTTCGCATCGGTGTACCGCAGTTTTCAGGACGTCACCGAGTTCCAGGAAGAGGTGCAACGCCTACAGTCGCAAACGTTCGGCGCCAACGACGAGCAGATGTCGTTGCTCGGCGAACCCGAGCCGCGGCGGCCGAAATCCGGCCGCAAAGACAAAGCCTAGGCTGAGTGGATGGCGTTTTCCGAGCACGACGTCGCGTACATGCGCGAAGCGCTCGCATTGGCGGCGCGGGCCCGCGCTGTCGCGAGCCCTAACCCGGCGGTCGGATGCATCATTGTTGCCGACGGCGACATTGTTGGTCGCGGTGCCACCGAAGCGCCGGGCGGTCGCCATGCGGAAATCGTCGCACTCGATCAAGCCGGTGCGAAGGCGCGCGGCGCGGACGTTTACGTATCGCTGGAACCTTGTGCGCACTTTGGCCGCACGCCGCCTTGCACGAATGCTTTGATTGCGGCCGAGGTTGCCAGCGTGACTTTTGCCGCGATCGATCCGAACCCGATCAACCGCGGCACCGGCGCTCGGGCACTCGAGGCGGCCGGCATCGATACACGCGAGGGCTTGCTTCGTGACGAGGCGCTGCGCGTCATTCGCGGCTTTGCAAGCCGCATGCAGCGCGAGCGACCGTTCCTTACGTGCAAGCTCGCGATGTCGCTCGACGGCGCGGTTGCCATGCAGTCGGGGGAGAGTCAGTGGATTACCGGCGTGGACGCGCGTCGCGCCGGTAACGCGCTACGCGCCCAGAACGATGCCATTATCACCGGCATCGGGACGGTGCTGGCCGACGATCCGCGGCTGACCGTGCGCGACGAGCACGGCGAGGAGGCCGCCCAACAACCGCTTCGCGTTGTCGTCGATAGCGCCGGGCGGCTACCGCAAGACGCGCGGCTGCTCAGCGTCGGTGGTGCGGTGCTGCAATGCTGCGCGGGGGTCTCCCCACTGGCCTCAGATAGCGTGGCTGGCGTCGCCCTGGCAGGCGCCGACGGCCGCGTGGATCTCGCCGCCGTGCTGAGCGAATTGGCGCAGCGGGACATCAACGAGGCGTTGCTGGAGGCTGGGCCTGTGCTGTCCGGTGCGTTTGCAAGCGCGGGATTGATCGATGAGTTTCACGTGTTTGTTGCGCCGCGCTTTCTGGGCAGCGCGACCCGCCGTGCGCTGGCGACCCCCGATTGGCAGCGCTTGGCAGACGGGCTCGAACTCGACGTTGTGTCGATCGAGCCGATCGGTGCTGATCTTGCGATCCGGGCGCGGCCACGCCAGGAACGTTAGAATCAGCCCGCGAACAGCAACGGATTACTTATGTTTACCGGAATCATCCAGACGATCGGCGAAATCACCGCGCAAAGCGACAGCGGTGGCGACCGCCGTTTGACGGTCGCCACGCCCGGCTTCTCGCTCGCCGGCTTCGATGAGGGCGAGAGCATCGCCGTATCGGGAGTCTGTTTGACGGCGCTCGACATTGCGGACGAGCAATTCAGCGCCGACGTTTCGATCGAGACCTTGTCCGCAACGACGTTGGGCGCGCTGGGTGTTGGCGATCGGGTCAATATCGAGCCGTCACTGGCGCTTGGCGACCGCCTCGGTGGACATTTGGTGAGCGGCCACGTCGACGGTGTCGGCGAGATTCGACGTATCCGTCCGGCGGCGCGCTCGACGGCACTCACTATCGCGGTCGACGGCGAGTTGTCGCGCTACATCGCGCGCAAAGGCTCGGTCACGATCGATGGTATTAGCCTTACGGTAAACGCGGTCGATAACGACACCTTCGAGTTGAATATCATCCCGCACACGTGGGACGTAACGACGCTCGGCAATGCGCGGGTAGGTCGCAAGGTCAACGTCGAAGTTGATCTCATTGCGCGCTATGTCGAACGTCTCCAGTCTGGGTCTGACGCACCGGCACTCGATGGGGCGTTTCTTGCGGAGCACGGTTATGAGCGTTGAATCCATACCAGCGAGCGGCGATGGCGTCGCCTTCGCGCCAATCGAAGAAATCGTTGCGGACATTCGCGCCGGCAAGATGGTCATCATGGTTGATGACGAGGATCGCGAAAACGAAGGCGATCTGATTATGGCGGCGAGCCTGGTGCGCCCGGAAGACATCAACTACATGGCGCGCTACGGCCGTGGCTTGATTTGTCTGACGCTGACGCGCGAGCGCTGCCAGCAATTGCGGCTGCCGTTGATGGTCAGTACAACCGATTACAACCACACGACCAATTTCACGGTTTCGATCGAGGCGGCTGAAGGCATCACGACCGGGATCTCGGCGCACGATCGCGCACGCACGGTGCAAGCGGCTGTTGCGCCGGGCGCAGGCCCGGACGCCTTGTCGCAGCCCGGACATATTTTTCCGATCATGGCGCAACACGGCGGTGTGTTAACGCGCGCCGGCCATACCGAAGCCGGCTGCGATCTCACCCGGCTCGCCGGGCTCGAGCCGGCTGCCGTCATCGTCGAGGTGCTGAACGAGGACGGCACAATGGCGCGGCGGCCGGACCTCGAAAAGTTCGCTAGGGAACACAACATTCGCATTGGCACGATCGCTGACTTGATTCGCTACCGCCTCGACAACGAAGTGAACGTCGAGCGCATCAATCGGCAGCGCGTGCAGACGCCTGCCGGTGAGTTCGAGCTGGTCAGCTACGACGATCGCATTAACCGGACGGTGCATCTCGCGCTGGTGCGCGGCGATTTGACGTCGGCCGACGTGCCACTGGTGCGCGTGCATCTGGTTGAAGCATTGGGAGATGCGATCGGTGTGCGTGATGCGGCGCTGGGCTGGCGTCTGCAGGACGCCATGGCCCGCATCGCCAACGAGCCATGTGGCGTCATCGTCGTTTTGCTCGACCAAGAAACGCCGCGCGATCTGGTCCGCGCAATCGCAAGCCTGGGTCAGGATAGCGACGATCTCGCCGAGCGGCGGGTGGCGCGAGGGGCCTTACGTACGTACGGTATCGGTGCGCAGATTCTGCGCGATCTTGGCGTCAGCCGCATGCGCGTGTTGTCGGCGCCGAAACAGATGCACGCAATCTCCGGATTTGGTTTGGAAATCGTCGACTACGTTGACGATTACGGTAAAGGCGAATGACAGGGCCACAGACTATCGAGGGGCGGCTCAGCATCCGCGACAGCCGTTTTGCCATCGTTGCGGCGCGATTCAATGATTTCATTGTGCGTCATCTCATTGAGGGCGCGCTGCATTCACTGCGCCAGCACGGCGCGGTCGATGCCGACGTCGACATCGTGCGCGTGCCCGGCGCCTTCGAGATGCCGCTCGCGGTAGCGCGCTGTGCACGGTCAAAAAAATACGATGCGATCATTGCGCTGGGTGCGGTTATTCGTGGTTCGACGCCACATTTCGACTACGTCGCCGGTGAGTGTGCTCGCGGCGTTGCTGCCGCTGGGCGGGAACACGACCTGCCGGTCGCGTTTGGCGTTTTGACAGTCGATACGATCGAGCAGGCGATCGAACGTGCCGGCACGAAGGCGGGCAACAAAGGCGAGGAGGCAGCGCTATCAGCCATTGAGATGGTTGATTTGTTGCGCCAGCTCGACTGACCGGCGATGCCCACGGCAGAGGTTGGAGTTCGCGGCCGCACGCGAGGTCTTTTGATCCAAGCGCTTTATCAATGGCAGCTGACCGGTCACAGCGTAGCCGAGCTCGAAAATCAATTCCGCGAGCGCGCTGAGTTCGCGCGCATTGATCGCGAATTTTTCGAAGAGCTGCTGCGCGACGTGTTTAAGCAACGCGACGAGCTCGATGCCATTGTTGCAAGACTCGCCGATCGACCACGGGAGCAGCTCGATCCGGTTGAGCTGGCCGTCATCTATCTCGGTTTGGTCGAGTTGTCGCGCCATCTCGAGACGCCGTACCGAGTTGTGCTCAACGAGGCGGTTCGTCTGGCGCGAAGTTTCGGTGCGGAGGACGGTCACAAATACGTCAATGCGCTGCTCGATCGCGCGGCGGCAGAACTTCGTGCTGCCGAGTATCGCGCCGGCCGACAGCACTGAGCGTGCATGGACGAGTTCGCACTGATTCGGCGCTATTTCTCGGCGATCGGATCGGGTGACGGTGTGCACCTCGGCGTGGGCGACGATGCTGCCGTGCTTGAGGTCCCGTCCGGCGATCTGCTCGTAACGGCGACCGACACCTTGGTGGCCGGCGTGCACTTTCCGCTCGACGAACCTGCTGCTGCCGTCGGCTATCGTGCAGTCGCCGTCAACGTCAGCGATTTTGCGGCCATGGCGACGCGTCCGCGTTGGTTTACGCTCGCACTGACGTTGCCGAACGCCGATTCAGAGTGGCTACAGTCGTTTTCGGCTGGGTTGCGTGATGCGGCGCTCGTTAACGACATAACGCTGGTGGGCGGTGACACGACGCGTGGCCCGCTGACGATATCGCTGACCGTGCTCGGCTGTGCTCCCACCGAATCGATACGCCGACGCGACGGCGCCAAGGCGGGCGACACGTTGCTCGTGAGCGGACCGTTGGGCGATGCTGCCGGTGGCTTGCGACTGCTCGAGACCGGCACCGTCGACACCGGCGCCGAGCGCCATCTGGTCGAGCGCTTTCGCCGCCCACCGTCACGTTGGCGCCTCGCGGTTCGCGCGGCGCCGCAGTTGCACGCCGCTATCGATGTGTCCGACGGACTGCTTGCCGATCTCGCTCACTTGGCGACGGCAAGTGGCGTTGCGGCGGAGGTCGACGCTGGCCGCTTGCCGTGCTCCGACGAGTTACTCGAGCGCTTTGGCGAAGGCGATGCGCTGCGGTTTGCGTTGACGGGCGGCGATGACTACGAGTTGCTGGTCGCTGCCCCAGCGAGCGCGGTTGCAGAGCTCGAGACGCTTGGCTTCATTGCGATCGGTCGGTTCGCGCTCGGCGAAGGCGTGCACGTGTCCGGCGGCCCCGATCTCGGGTTGGCTGATTCCGGCTACCGACATTTTCGCGATGCCGCCTCGTAATCATCGCGAGCTGGTGCGCGCGGTGCTGCGCGACCCGATTCACTGGCTCGCGTTTGCCATCCCGGCGGGTTTGTCGCCCGTTGCCCCGGGTACCGTTGGCTCGCTATGGGGCATTCCATTGGCGATGGCCGTCGTCGGTCTGCCGCTTGCCGTGCAACTGGCGATCGGCGCCATTGGGTTCGCCATTGGCATTGCTATTTGCGGCGTCAGCAGTCGCCGGCTCGGGGTTCACGATCACGGCGGCATCGTCTGGGACGAGGTCATCGGCTGCTATCTTGCGCTGCTGCCAGCGGCGGGCGAGCCGCTGTGGCTGGCCGCCGGATTCGGGCTTTTCAGGCTGTTCGACATCGTCAAACCGCGACCGATTCGGGACCTGGATCACAGACTGCACGGAGGACTGGGCATTATGCTCGATGACGTCGTTGCAGCGCTCTACGCGGCGCTGTCGCTCGTCGTCGTTCAACGACTTAGCGCCCTGGTTTGATGCCTCGGGCGGACAGTCACGAGGAAGTCAGCAATGGGTCAGGTCGCCAACGCCGCATCGACCGAACAGGTCCCTGCCAAGATTGGCAAGTACGTGATCATCAACAAGGTCGGGCATGGCAGCACCGGCAGCGTTTTCCTATCGCACGATCCGTATTATCGCCGTGACGTTGCTATTAAGGTCTATGACATAGACCACGACACGGAAGATGCCGAGCGCGCGCGCGTTACGCGCAAGATGTTCTTCAACGAAGCGCACATGGTTGGCATGCTGCAGCATCCCAACATCCTGCCGATTTACGACGCGGGCGAGGAAAACGGCAAGTACTACGTCGTCACCGAATACATCCAGGGTGCACGCACGCTCGCAGGCTATTGCAAGCCCGACGACCTGCTGCGCATCGACGACGTCGTCGAGATTACCTACAAGTGCGCGAAGGCGTTGCATTACGCGCACGGTCGCGGTGTCATTCATCGCGACATCAAACCCAGCAATATCATGCTGACGCCAGAGAACGATGTTCGCATCATCGATTTCGGTATTGCCATCGTTACCGATTCGGACATTTCGCAAATTCGCGGCATCGCCGGTTCGCCGAGCTACATGTCACCGGAACAGGTGCAGGCGGAGGACCTGACCAACCGGTCCGACATTTACTCGCTGGGTGCGGTGATGTACGAACTTCTGACGGGCTTTCGGCCGTTCCGCGCTGGCAACCTATCTAAGCTCTTGCATCAGATCGTCTATGCGACGCCGCAGCCGATCCATCGCTTCCGCGAGGAAGTGACCGATCAGCTCGAGAGCATCGTTGCGATCGCCCTGCAAAAAGATCCCGGCAAGCGTTACGCCAACGGACTCGCGCTCGCGGCGGAACTGACCCGCGTCTACAAAGACCTGCGGGCCAAGTACGATCAGCTGGACAATCAAGAACACTTCGATCGTTTGCGCCAGCTGCGCTTTTTCCACGAGTTCTCGCAGTCGGAGATTTGGGAAGTACTGCGTGCCGGCGATTGGAGCGAGTACCGTCAAGGCGATGAGATCGTCAAGGAAGGCGAGATTGAGGATCGCTTCTTCATCATCGTATCTGGCGACGTTGAAGTGTGCGTTAACGACAACGTGGTCGGAAGGCTTCAGGACGGCGATTGTTTCGGCGAAACGAGTTACGTCGACGGGGCGCGCAATACGGCATCGATACGCGCGACAACGCCGGTGACGGTGTTGCGGGTTGGTGCCACGTTGATGGAGCAGATGTCGTCATCCTGCCAGCTGCGCTTCAACAAAGAATTCTTGCGTTCTTTGATCAAACGCTTGCAGTCTTCCTAGCGTAACGCGCGCCAACCTGCCTACAGTTGACCTCTGAAGCGTACTGATTCAGGCTCCCCACAGATACTCGGGGACGTTCAGTTTGTGTTCAGCTTTTCTGAGCGAGTCTCCGTCGCGAAACCATGCTTCGGAGCAGAACCATGTTTCACCGTTTGTTCGCCACTACCGCACTTTGTCTCGTATCGAGCGGCGTTGCGGCCGACCCAGGGTGGGAATTCGGAGTCGGATTGGGCGGTAGCCTGATCCGCGACACCGATAACGGTGAGACCTTCCAAGGCAACAGTTTCGCGTTGCAGGTCGAAGGCGGCTACCGGTTTACAGACCGATTCGCGTTCAACGTTGGTTACTTGAGTCTCGGCGAGGCCAGCGATACGGTGGGCGGCGTCGACACCGACATTGAGGTCAGGGCGCTGACGCTCGGCTTCCGGTTCACGTTTACGCCGGACAGCACAGCGCGCTGGTACGGCCGGCTCGGCGTCGTGAACTATTACGCCGATGTCGACCCCGGCGGCGTTGGTCTCGATGAAATATTCGGTCAGGGTGCGATCGACATCGGCGGTGGCGTCGAAGTCGACGCCGGTGATTCGGGGGCGTGGTTCCTAGAGGTTCGCTATCTGGACGGCGATGATCAGGAAGAAGGCGGTGCCGCGTTGCTCGGCTATCGCTTCCAGTTCTGAATCAGTCCGTGTCGTAGGTTTCGACGGTTTCGCTAGCGGCCGTCTTCTTGAGCAGAATATCGACTTTTTGTTCGGCGTCGGACAGCGCTTTCTGACAACGGCGCGTTAGCTCGATACCGCGCTCGAACTCGCGCATTGCTTCGTCCAGCGAAAGATCGCCCGACTCCATTTTTTCGACCAAGGCTTCGAGCTCGGCGAGCGTTTCGTCGAGCGTTGGTTCGGCAGCGGTTTGCTGGTTGGTTTTAGCCATGCGGGTCTTTGCGTCAAAGCGAGCGCGCGACAGTACCGAGCAGTGCGTTTTGCGTCAATGCTCACGCCGGCGAGTGCGGTTTGCGCAGCGGCTGCGGATATTGACACCGCGCGAACGCGACTCGTAGACTTTAGACTTAGTCTAAACGCCGTTCCGGCGACTCATCGACAGGAGCACAGCATGGATCTCAAAGGCAGCAAGACCGAAGACAACCTGAAGGCCGCATTCGCGGGCGAGTCGCAGGCGAATCGTCGTTACCTCTACTTTGCGGCCAAAGCGGACGTCGAAGGTTACAACGACGTTGCCGCAGTGTTCCGGTCCACGGCCGAAGGCGAGACCGGTCACGCCCACGGTCACCTCGAGTATCTGGAAGCGGTCGGCGACCCGGCCACTGGGCTGCCAATGGGCGATACCGGCGCTAACCTCAAGGCGGCGATTGCCGGTGAAACGCACGAATACACGGACATGTACCCGGGTATGGCCAAGACCGCCCGTGACGAAGGTTTCGAAGAGATCGCCGACTGGTTCGAAACCCTCGCCAAAGCCGAGCGCTCACACGCCAATCGTTTCCAGAAAGCGCTAGATACGCTCGACAGCTAATCGTTGTTGCTCGATCGATCAATACGGCCGTTCGCGCATGCGCGAACGGCCGTTTTTGTTGCGGTCTGCCGGTGGTGCGGTCGCACGACGATCGACGCCTTTACAATCGACCAGCGTAGTTGAGCGCAAGGGAGCTTAACGATGACGGATCGTCCAAAAACACCGCGCGAGGGTAGCCTCGACGCCCCGATACGCCATCCAATTCGCTGGCAGGACGACGCGTATTGGGACCAAGACAGTCTGTTCGCCGAACTCGAGCGTGTCTTCGACATATGCCACGGCTGCCGACGTTGCTTCAGTCTCTGCAACTCGTTTCCAACGCTGTTCGATGCCATCGATGAAAGCGAAACCATGGAGCTCGATTCAGTACCGAAGACGGTCTATTGGGACGTCGTCGATCACTGCTATCTGTGCGACATGTGTTACATGTCGAAGTGTCCATACGTGCCGCCGCACGAGTTCAACGTGGATTTTCCGCACTTGATGCTGCAGGCCAAGGCCCAGCGGTTCCGTGAGCACGGCGCATCGCGCCGTGACCGGATCCTCGCGTCTACCGATACGTGTGGGTCGCTGGCCGGCATCCCGATCGTCGTTAAGGCCGTCAATGCGATCAATCGCAGCCCGCGCGGCCGCGCGGTGCTGGAGAAGACCCTTGGAGTGCATCGCGACGCGCCGGTGCCCGAGTATCACAGCAACACCGCGCGCAAACGAGTGGCAGGGCGCAAGCCATCGTCGATCGATGTCGTGAGCGGCGAGCGCACACGCGGTCGGGTGGTGATCTTCACGACGTGTTACGGCAACCGCAATCTGCCGTCGATGGTGGAAGATCTTGTTGCGGTGTTTGAGCACAACGGCATTGCCACAACGCTTGCGAATCGCGAGAAGTGTTGCGGCATGCCTAAGCTCGAACTGGGCGACCTGGAGGGTGTCGCCGCGGCCAAGGAATTCAACGTTCCGGAACTGAAGCGCTGGGTTGACGACGGTTGGGATATCGTGGCGCCGATTCCGTCGTGTACATTGATGTTCAAACAGGAGCTGCCGTTGATGTTCCCTGACGACACCGCTGTTGCCAGCGTCCGTGACGCGATGTTCGATCCGTTCGAATATTTGGACCTGCGACGTCGCGATGGTCACCTGCGCACCGATTTTTCGAAATCGCTCGGCACGGTGTCGTACCAGGTTCCCTGTCACCTGCGTGTGCAAAATCTGGGGCTAAAGACTCGCGACGTGCTGGCGCTGATTCCCGACACGGAGGTCAAGCCCATCGAGCGCTGTTCGGGCCACGACGGCACCTACGCGGTCAAGCGCGAATATTTCGATACGGCGAAAAAGATCGCCCGACCGGTCGTTCGCCAAGTTACAACGGCCAAGCCTGATCACTTCGTCAGCGATTGTCCGATGGCGGCGGCGCAGATCGCCAACGGTATCGACGACATCACGCCGAATCATCCAATGAGCCTGCTGCGCGAAGCGTACGGCATATAGCGCACATGACAGCCAGGGAGACCGCAATGAGAGCCGCGAAACTGTCGCACGCCGACTTGATGACGCTCGAGGACTACGCGCGTAATCGCGCGGAATTTCGCGCCCGGATAATGGCCCACAAACGCGATCGCCAGGTTCGGCTCGGCGACAACGCGACGCTGTATTTCGAAGATCGACTCACGATGCAGTATCAGATCCAGGAGATGCTGCGCATCGAGCGGATTTTCGAGCCAGAGGCAATCGAGGAGGAGCTCGATGCCTACAACCCGCTCATTCCCGACGGCAGCAACTGGAAAGCGACGTTTATGGTCGAGTTCCCCGATGAAACCGAACGCCGTGAGCAGTTGAAGCGGCTGCGCGGTATCGAGGAAAGCGTCTGGGTCCGAGTCGACGGTTTCGACCGGGTCTTTCCGGTGGCCAATGAGGACCTCGAACGAACCGACGATGAAAAAACCGCGGCCGTACATTTTATGCGCTTTGAGCTTGGCGCAGCCATGGTTGCTGCGATCAAACGCGGCGCCGCGTTGACAGCAGGCATCGAACACGAGGTGTATTGGGCCGAGTGCCCGGTGCCAGACAACGTCCGCGATTCGCTGGCCGAGGATCTCGTCGCGTAACGCGCCGCCAAGGTGCACGTCGCGTGCGACTAACGACCCGTCGCGCCGGGAATCGAGTTACCATTCGCGATTAGCTGCACAGCCATCGCCAGTCATCGATGCCAAAATCTTACAGTGCGTCCGATATCGAGGTCTTAAGTGGTCTCGAACCGGTCCGGCGCCGGCCGGGCATGTACACCGACACCAGTCGACCGAATCATCTTGCTCACGAAGTCATCGACAACAGCGTCGATGAGGCGCTAGCCGGCCACTGTCGGCGAATCGACGTTACGTTACACACCGACGGCTCCGTCGAAGTGGCGGACGACGGCCGCGGTATGCCGGTCGATCTGCATCCCAAAGAGAAGATTCCCGGCGTCGAGCTGATTCTTACGCGACTGCACGCGGGCGGTAAGTTCTCGAATGAAAACTACCAGTTTTCGGGCGGCTTACACGGCGTTGGCGTATCGGTGGTCAATGCCTTGTCCAAGCAGCTGGAGGTCTGGATCCGCCGCGACGGCAAGGAATACAACCTGTCGTTCGCTGGCGGCAAAAAGCGCGGCAAGTTAGACGTTGTCGGCAAAGTGGGTAAGGCGAACACAGGCACGACCCTGCGATTCTGGCCGGACGCCAAGTACTTCGACAGCGCCAAGGTGTCAGTGCCGCGTCTCGCCCAGGCATTGAAGGCTAAGGCGGTGCTCTGTCCGGGTCTGGCAATCTCGCTAACCGTCGAGAAACCGGCGGAAAAGCACCGCTGGCAATACGATGGTGGCCTCGAGCAATACCTCGTTGAGACGCTGGGTGACGGTGAGTGGCTGCCGACCGAGCCGTTTGCTGGCAGCCTCGCGGGCAACACGGAGCACGTCGACTGGGCCTTGGTCTGGCGGGCCGACGACGCACCCGTTGTAACCGAAAGCTACGTCAACCTCATTCCAACGCCACAAGGCGGCACGCACGTCAACGGTTTGCGCACCGGTCTGACCGAAGCGCTGCGCGAGTTCGTCGACCATCGCAGCCTGTTGCCGCGTGGCGTGCGCTTGGCGCCCGACGATGTGTGGGACGGCGTGAGTTTCGTGCTGTCAGTGAAGCTCGAAGATCCACAGTTTTCTGGCCAGACCAAGGAGCGCCTCTCGTCACGCGAGTCGGCGGCCTTCGTCGGCGGCGTGGTCAAGGATCGCTTCTCTTTGTGGTTAAACCAACACGCTGAAACCGCCGAAAAAATTGCCCAATTGGCAATCGGCAAAGCGCAGCGGCGCCTAAAGGCCGCCAAGCAAGTCGTTCGTAAGAAGGTCACGAACGGCCCGGCGCTGCCCGGCAAGCTCGCCGATTGCACGAGTCAGCAACCGGAGCTGTCCGAGCTGTTTCTGGTTGAGGGCGACTCTGCGGGCGGTTCGGCCAAACAGGCTCGCAATCGAGAAACTCAGGCCATCATGCCGCTGCGCGGCAAAATTCTGAACACCTGGGAAGTCGATACACGAGAGGTGTTGGCCTCGCAGGAGGTACACGACATCAGCGTTGCCATCGGGGTTGATCCGGGTTCCAGCGATCTCAGCAAATTGCGCTACCACAAGATCTGCATCCTCGCGGACGCCGATTCTGACGGTGCGCACATTGCAACGCTCCTGACGGCCTTGTTTTTGCGCCACTACCGCGAACTCGTGCAAGCCGGCCACGTCTATGTGGCAATGCCGCCGCTGTATCGCGTCGACGTCGGCAAAGAAGTTCACTATGCGCTCGACGAATCCGAGCTGCGTGGCATCCTCGACTCGCTGTCTGCCGACAAACGCAAACGCGCGACGCGCATGCGATTCAAAGGTCTCGGTGAGATGAGTGCGGCGCAATTGCGCGAAACGACGATGAACCCAGACACCCGCCGGCTGGTGCGGCTGACGCTCGATGCCAACGACAAGACCGATCAGACCATGGACATGTTGCTCGCGAAGAAGCGCGCCGCCGATCGTAAAGCGTGGCTGGAGACGAAGGGTAATCTCGCCACGCTTTGATCGGGGTCCATCGAACCCGGAGAAAGAATGCAGAACGAATTAAATCTCGAAGGTATCGAGACCCAGCCGCTACGCGAGTTCAGCGAGAAGGCCTATCTCGATTATTCAATGTACGTCATTCTCGATCGTGCGTTGCCGCAAATTGGGGACGGCTTGAAGCCGGTTCAGCGGCGCATCGTTTACGCGATGAGCGAGCTGGGTTTATCGGCGACCTCGAAGCCAAAAAAGTCGGCGCGCACCATCGGCGACGTGATCGGCAAGTTCCATCCGCACGGTGATTCGGCCTGTTACGAGGCAATGGTGCTAATGGCGCAGCCGTTTTCGTATCGGTACCCGCTAGTCTTTGGGCAAGGCAACTTTGGTTCAACCGACGATCCAAAATCGTTTGCCGCGATGCGCTATACGGAGTCGAAATTGACGCCATATGCGGCGAGCCTCCTGTCCGAACTGGGGCAAGGCACCGTCGAATGGGGGCCGAACTACGATGAGTCTCAGCGCGAGCCGCTGTCACTACCGGCGCGCCTGCCCAATTTGCTGCTGAACGGCACCAGCGGCATTGCGGTCGGTATGTCGACCGACGTGCCACCGCACAACCTCAATGAAGTGGTCAGCGCTGCGATTCGTATGCTCGAGAATTCGCGAGCATCGCTCGCAGATCTTCTCAAGCACATCAAGGGCCCGGACTACCCGACGGGCGGCGAGCTCGTCTCAAGCGCGGACGATATTGAAAATGTCTACGCGACCGGCAACGGCACGCTGCGGCTGCGCGCACGCTGGCACGTCGAGGACGGTTCCGTCGTCATTACCGAGCTGCCGCATCAAACGTCCGGCACCAAGATTCAGGAGCAGGTCGCGCAGCAAATTCGAGCGAAAAAGCTGCCGCTGGTCGTCGACATTAACGACGAATCGGACCACGAAGCGCCGACGCGCCTGGTGCTCGTCCTGCGGTCGCGAAATGTCGATACCGACGCGTTGATGTCGCATTTGTTTGCGACCACCGCGCTCGAGCGCACGGTGCGCATCAACTTCAATGTCATTGGCCTTGACGGGCTGCCGCGGGTCTTCGATCTCCAAGCGCTGCTGAAGGAGTGGCTGGAATTTCGCAAGCGTACCGTTACTCGCCGACTCGAGCATCGGCTCGAAAAAGTCACTGAGCGGCTACACATTCTCGATGGCCTGTTGGTTGCGTATCTGAATATTGACGAGGTTATTCGGATCATTCGCACGGAGGACGAGCCGAAGCCCGTCTTGATGAAGCGCTTCAAGCTCAGCGATGTTCAGGCAGAGGCCATACTGAATTTACGGTTGCGAAATCTCGCCAAGCTCGAGGAAATGAAAATTCGCGGTGAGCAGGATGAGCTTGCCAACGAAAAAGCCGAGCTCGAAAAAATCCTCGGTAGCGCCCAGCGCCTCAAGACGCTCATCAAGCGTGAGCTGCTCGCCGACGCTGAGAAATACGGCGACGAGCGGCGCACGTCGATCGTCGAGCGACCGGCAGCGGCGGCGTTGAGCGAAGCCGATCTCGTCACTGCTGAGCCGGTGACCGTGCTGCTATCGCGCAGCGGTTTCGTGCGTTCGGCCAAAGGCCATGATATCGACCCAACCAGCGTCAACTATCGCAGCGGCGACGAGTTTCAGGCGGCGGCGCGCGGCAAATCCAACCAGACCGCTGTGTTCATCGACAGCAACGGTCGTGTTTACAACGCGCCGGCGCACTCGTTGCCGTCGGCGCGCGGTCAAGGTGAGCCGTTGGCTGGTCGATTCAATCCTGCCGACGGCGCGAGTTTTCGCGGCGTCATGCTGGGCGCCAGCGACGATCGATGGGTGCTTGCGTCAACGGCGGGCTACGGTTTCGTTGTTGGCGCCGAGGATCTTTTGACACGCGCCAAAGCCGGCAAGGCGCTGTTGCGCGTGCCGACCGGTGCCGACGTCGTCCCGCCAGCGCCGACCCAGTGGCTCGAAGGCGAGCGCCTAGCGGCAGCAACGTCGGCTGGACGTTTGTTGGTCTTCGATCTGGACGATCTGCCGGAGCTTCCGCGCGGCAAAGGCAACAAGATCATTGCCATCCCGAGCGCCAAGTTTGCCAGCGGCGAGGAAGCCTTGGTGGCGATTTGTGCGTTGGCCGAGGACCAGGCGCTGCGGGTGCACTGCGGCGCACGCTCGATGATGCTAAAAGCAGCGCAGCTCGACGATTACGTCGGCGAGCGCGGTCGCCGCGGTCGTTTTCTGTCGCGCAACTACCGGCAGGTCACGAGACTCGACATCGCCGACTAATTCAACGCGCGGTTTTTTTGCGCCGTGCTGCGTCGTTGTAGGCAGGCCAGTCGTCGTCGTCGTTGTCGCTGTTGGCGGCGTCTTCGGTCGTTTCCCACGCGCCCGACTCGTCGGCAGCTCGTGGCGGCATTTCAACGGTATCGCCGATTTCATCCTCATGCATCGAACGCGGTTGTTCGACGGTGTCGCCAAGCACGGCCGGATCGGACAGCACCTCGTCGGTTAGCTGCTGCGCCACTTCATGCGTACGCGCGTCCCAGCTGAGCTCCGGACCGACTTCGGCATCTTCGAGAAACGCGGTCGCTTCAGCGTCGAATTCTTCGGTGTCATCGCCGCGGCCATGCGTTCCGGTGATCAGAGTCTCATCGTCGGGCACCACGTGCGAGCCAGACTGCTCGGCCTGGGTTCGTTTGAGGTCGGCGACCGCCTCGGCCAATTCGGCGTTGAGTTGGTGGGTTGCTGTGAACTCCGCTTCGTAGTCCTGGGTAAGCGCGTCCATTTCGGCAATGGTCATTGACGGGTCGATGCCACCCTGGGTCAACGTCGACGAGGTATCGTCGGTCGCATGGATGTCGGTTGCCTCGCCGACGTCAAAGCCGGTCGCGGCGAGCGCTTCGCCGATATCGAGATCGACGCTGCTCTGCGCCAACGGATCGTCGGCCGGTGGCGTGGTGTGATCGAGCAGGCTGTGGGTGTTCAGTCCAGCCGGTACAAACTCCTCTTCAGCTGTGTCGCCGAACGTCGTGCTTGCTCCATAGGTGTGCGATGTATCGAACTCGTCGCTGTCGACCACCAGGGCGTTCAACGCCGTTTCAGGCTGCGGCACTTCCGCTAGCTGTCGCAGCCGTGCGGTTGGCACGTCGAGATCGCGTTCCGGTAACGAATCGAACGCATCGATGTCGTCGTTGTCTTGCGGTCGGCGTCGCGTCCGGGCGCCCCACATGAAGAGTAGGACCGCGATGGCACCAATACCAATGATGCCCCACAGCCAGGCCGATGACGTTGCCCGTCGGTCTGAACTAACGCCGGTCGCGCTGCCCGCATCGTATTCGAGAATCTCCGGTGCCGAATCGTCAGCAACCGGCGCGCTGATCGGTGAATCGACAAACGGCGATTGCGGTTCTGCAACCGCGACGGGTTCTGCAGCCGGCGCTGGTGCGACGTCTTGCGTGCTGTCCGCAACGGCAAGGTCCGTCGCGAGTTCCGTCAGTGCGCTGTCGTTGCCGGCGGTTGCAGCAGCGGTGGCTTGTGGGACCTCGATAGCTGTAACGCTCGGCGGAGGTGCCTCGCTGCTAGCGAGCGCTGGCGTTGCATCGAATTGCGGAATCACGAGCGTCGCGCCGGCACGCAGCCGATTGATGTCGCCGCGCTCGAACGCGCCCGGGTTGGCACCGTAAACGGCATCGACTGCGGTCCACAGATCGACACTGCGCGGCGCAATCCGTGCCGCGATTCCCGACAACGTATCACCACGCTGGACGACGTAGCTTTGTCCCGGCACGAGTGCGGCGCCGCTCCGACCACGGGCACGTGGGCCTGGGCGAGGTGCGTCGCGCCGCGCGGGAGCGGCCGTCGGTTGACGCGGCTCGGCGCGTACGGCGGGCGTCGCCGGCGCAAGCGTCGCTTGCACGCCGCGCGGATCAACAAACAGTTCGTAAGAGCGGACGATGTGCGGTGCCGACGAGCAGTCAATGCGGAGGTTCAAGCCAACTAGCGGTTCACTAACGCGCTGTAGGCCGCGAATGGTGATCGTGTTGTTGCGTGTTGAGACAGAGCTTACCTGCGTGTAGGCGGGCAACTGACCGCGCGCCGCTCCGACCAGTCCAACGCAGGCGGGTGTCAGCCGCTCGTAATGGTGCGTTCGATACGGAATTTCAACGACCAACTGTTGGCCAAGGGCGCTAGTAACCCGCGCATCGCCAAGCTCGAGGGCGGCGGCGTCCGTCGATAGTGCGAGCAGCGCGCCTAAGCTAGCGCTGACGAGATACGGCAGTCCCAGCGCTTGCTGCAGGACGAGACGCTGCCCGACTGGGCGGATCAACGACGCGTTGGTGGCCACCTCAAGCTGGGTGCTGTCGGCCGTTTCGTGCATTTTCGGATACCCCCGGCGAATACGCGCCCGACGGAGCGCGCGCGGCCGCGTGCAGACACAACGGTCGGAATGTACCGGGAACGAGTCGCGCTAACCGCGACGTCAGTCAAGAATTGATCGATGGGTTCAGCGACAGCGCTCGCCGAGCGAACCGACTGTGATCCAGTTCACATTCCGGTGCCGCTGATCGACAGTGGTGCCGGTGAGTCGGCGTCTTGCAGCACGACCTCCGGCTCATGCACGTAATGGCCTTGCATGAACTGAATGCCGATTTGCCACAGTACCGCCATGGTGTTGGCGTCTTCCACCTGCTCGGCGATGCTCTGAGCGCCGAAGTTGCTGGCGAGTTCGACGATGCGGCGGACGGTTGTCTGGACGGTTTCGGTGGCCGCGATTTGACCAATGAGGCCGCCATCGATTTTTACGTAGTCGGGTTGCAGATGCTCTATGAGCTGTGCCGGCTGACGCGCATTGCCAACATGCTCGAGCGCAAACCGTGCGCCGAGATCGGCGAGGATCTTACGCAGTCGCTTGGTTTCGCGCAGGTACTTGGCAGCGCTCTCTTCACTGATCGAGAAGCACAAATTGTTGGGACGACTCGCCGGCTGGCCGAAGTGGTTGCTGAGCCAATTTAAGAGCGACGCATCCTGCAGCGATTGGTAAGAGAGTTTGATGAACGCCATCGATGGTGCGCGCTGTTTGCAATAATCCGCCGCCGCCGCGATCACCCATCGATCGATCGCCTGCATCATGTTGTTGCGTTCGGCGGCCGGAATGAATTCGGACGGCAGCACCGGTTTGCCGCGATGATCGATCATGCGAATTAGGAGGTCGACGACGCCTTGGCCTTCGCCGCTCAATGCCACGATCGGCTGCTTCAGAAGCCGAAAGCGGTTTTCCACCAACGCCGATTTCAGATGGCGCGCCCAGATGGCGTCATAGCTCTGGATTCGACTGTCCGAATTCGAGGTTTCGTTGGTGACTGTCGCATTGCCGCCAGCATCCTTGCCCTGCTCCAAAGCAGAGCGCGCGCCAAGCAGCAGCTGATCAAAGCCAGTTAACTCCTCGCTGGCGGCGCAAAGTCCGACCGTGCACGTCAGCGTCGTCGACTGATCGCCGATGGTAAACACGTGTCGGGAGACCTGTTCGACGAATCGCTGCGCCCAGTTCTCGGCGTCCTGCAGGCGGCCGCGTTCGAGCAGCACCATGACCGACAGTCCGTCGAATCGACCGCAGATATCGTTGGGCAGCAGCTGCGAGCGTGCGAGGTCGGCAAATTCCGCAAACACAGTTTCAGAAGCAATATGGCCGACGTCGTTGCAGACTCGCGAGAAATTATCCGGGCGTATCCACGCAAGGATGCGCAGACCCGACTTCAATTTCTGGTTGAGGCGCGACCGAGTAAGTTCAACGTAATGGGCGCGGTGGTACAGCAGTGTTGCCGGATCTTTGGTCAGAGCGTCGTCGCGCAGCTTTAGCTCGCGTGTGTTCGGCCCTTCGCGATCTACCGAGCAAAGCACCTTTACGCATGGATCGCCGTCGTATTCTGTCGCCTGCAAATGAACCTTTAGCGATACCTCGTCGCCCGCTGCGGTCAGCGCGACGGTTTCCAGTGCCTCCGCGTTCCACTTGCCTTGCAGTGTTGCAACGATCGCGCCCTTGAGCGGGCCACGGCTTTCCGGCTTGAAGGTATCCATGACCGGGTGACCGATGAGGTCGGTTTCGTCGCGGTAGCCAAGTAACTCGAGCCAGGCCGGGTTTACGTCAACGACAATGCCTTCCTGGATGTATGCCAACGCGTCCGGCGTCTCGGCCATCAGCGCCTTGATTTGTTTCTTGTACTGGGTTGCGCTGTCGATGGTTGCGTCGAGCGCATGCTCGGTCCGGGCAAGGCGCAATTCACGATCGGCTACGGCGATCAAGCGTGCTGGATCGGTTAGCTGAACGACATCACTCGCGCCATCGCGAAAAGCCGCGCTAAGGCGATCGGCATCGAGAGCCGCATCGAGGTAGAGAATCGGCAGCTTTGGGTTGGTGCGGTTGCGCCAGTCCACGAGGTCGCGTGCCTTGGGCGCGGCGAACGCGCGATCGACGACCACGAGCTCGGGGTCATCACCCAGGGCGCGAGTCAATGCATCCAGATCACCGCACCACTGGCAGTGCGACGCAATGCCCGCATTGCGGAAACACTTGTTCAGTGCTTCGACCTGCTCTTCGCGGCCGGTCAAAACCGCAAGTCGAACCTGATTACTGTCGATCAAGGGAACGGGTACCTCGGCGTCTTTCCGACCGTCGGCGCGTTTCGACGGCTCCGGACGACGTTGCAACAGTCTACGTATCACGCGCCGTCACGCAGCAAATGCGTGTGAAAAACGTGACACAGTTCATTATGCTTGCTGTGACGCGCGTTCTTACGGGCCAAACGGTCGTCGCGAGAGCGGCCTTTGTTACTTATCGGCAAGACATAAATCGACCGACGAGCGAGATTGTTGAATGGCTTCGTACAGCACCAATGAATTCCGGTCCGGCCTGAAGATTTTGCTCGACGGAGCGCCATGCACGATTGTCGAAAATGAATTCGTCAAACCGGGCAAGGGACAGGCGTTCAACCGAGTCCGAATCAAAAACTTGAAGACCGGCAAAATCGTCGACAAGACGTTCAAGTCGGGTGATTCGGTCGAAGCGGCCGACGTCGTCGATCTAGAGATGCAATTTCTGTATACGGACGGCGAATTTTGGCACTTCATGAAACCGGACACGTTCGACCAATTTGCGGCCGATGCGAACGCCGCGGCCGACGCGGCGAAGTGGCTGAAGGGCGAGGAGATCTGTCAAGTCACGCTGTGGAACAACGAGCCGCTGATTGTCGCGGCGCCCAATTTCGTCGAATTGAGCATTACCGAGACTGACCCGGGCGTCAAAGGCGACACGGCGCAAGGCGGCGTCAAGCCGGCGACGCTGGAGACGGGTGCGGTCGTACGCGTGCCGCTTTTCATTGAAGAAGGTGAGGTTATTCGCGTCGATACGCGGACCGCAGAGTACGCATCGCGCGTCAAATAGGCGCTTTGCTAAAACACGCTGGCAAGGCGCTGGGCAATTCTCTCCAGACCTTTTTGGTCGGCGATCGAAAAACGGTCCTTGCGTGGACTGTCAATATCGAGAACCGCCACGACATCGGCGCCGCGCTGAATCGGGACGACGATTTCGGATTCGGATGCGCTGTCGCACGCGATGTGCCCCGCAAATTCATGCACGTCAGCGACGCGTTGGGTCGATCCGGTTGCCGCTGCGGTACCGCACACGCCGGCACCCAGCGCAATCCGTGTGCAGGCAACTTGGCCCTGAAACGGCCCTAAGATCAAGGTATCGCCGTCGCGAAGATAAAACCCAACCCAATTGGTGTCGGCAAGCCCGTGGTACAGCAACGCAGCTACGTTGGCGAGAGCGGCGATGCGGTCGGGCTCTGCGCCAACCATGGCATCGAGTTGTCGATACAGCACGTCGTAATCGTCGATGGCCTTCATCGGGTCTCCTCGGGACAAGGTGGGAACGGCATGATCTGGCGTATGTCGTCGCTGGCGGTGCTCAGCATTGCCAGTCGTTCAAAACCGACCGCCACGCCGGCGCAGGCGGGTAAGCCATTGGCCAGTGCTGCCAGCAAATTGGGATCGGCGTCTACCGACGGTTGCTTGCGCGCTCGCCGCACGACGTTGTCGGCCGCGAATCGCGCTGCCTGCTCATCGGCATCGGCAAGTTCGACGAAACCGTTGGCGAGCTCTAGCGTCCCGGCAAACACTTCGAAGCGCAGCGCCCAAGCAGCATCGGCCGGGTCGAGTCGCGCGAGCGCCGCCTGCGACGCAGGATAGTGGGTCAGTACGGTCAGTTCGTCGGCGGCGAACGTGGGTGTCACCTGAGATACCAGCAACCAATCCAGCCACGCGTCGCGACTGTCGAGACCGCTCGGCGCATCGGCGCCGGCAGCGGCGGCAAGACTGCGATCGGAACAGTCCGCCAGAGGTACGCCTAACACGTTTTCGAAAGCAGTCGCGTAGCGTAGGCGGCGCACGCGATTCGGTCGGCCCAGCGCAGCGTCGATCATCGCGAGCGAGTCGGCAACGATGGCGTCGAGGTCAAAGCCGTGTCGATACCATTCGATGAGCGTGAACTCGGGCTGGTGGCGCGCACCGGCTTCGCCGTCGCGGAAAACAGGACCAAGCTGGTATATGTCGGGGGCACCCGCAGCCAGTAAGCGCTTCATGGCGTATTCCGGCGACGTCTGCAAATAACGCACGCCGTGTTGGCCGGCGAGCGTGACCGCAATCGATTCGATAGCCGGATCGGTAACGGTGTGCGCGCCGAGCGTGGCCGTGGATACCTCGAGGACCTGCTGATCGTCGAAGTAGTGGCGGATGCGGCGACGCATAGCGGCGATCGTCGTCAGTGTTGCCAGCGTGGCGGTCGGCTGCCAACTCACGATGAGCTCAAGTCTGGCCGGCGAGCTGACCGATACGCTCGCCGCAGCGCACCGTTTGGCCGGCGTCGAGATCCTCGCGCCAGTTGAGAAAGCCGCGTTCGGCGACAACAATAACGGTCGACCCCAGATTGAAGCGGCCAATTTCATCGCCTTTCGCAACGGTGTTTGGAGCGTCGGCAAGCGCGCCTCGGTCCCAGAGTGTGGAAATGTTGCCGACCCCTACCGCTGCGACCATGACGAGGGCGACAGCGGCGCCGTTCGCGTCAAACTCAAAGACGGCGCGCTCGTTGGCGATATACAGCCCCGGTATCGCGGCTGCTGTCTCGGGATCGACCCGAAAGCGTGCGGTACCGGTGCGACGCAGTGCTGCAAAACGCAGTGAGCACGGTGCGTGCACGCGGTGATAGTCGCGCGGAGCCAAATAGATTGTGAGCGCGTCGCCGCCGGCGAGACGCCGCCCCAAAGTGGCGTCCGCCAACAAGTCTTGAATGGGAAATGCATAGCCTTTGGCCTGCACCAGCGTGTCGCCTTCTACCGTGCCGCGGCTCAAGACGCGACCGTCGCATGGACTGGCGACGCCGTCGCTGGTCGCGTCGACCGGCCGCGCGTCGCGATGCAAGGGGCGGGTAAAGAATTCATTGAAGTGCCGATAGTCCGCCGGGTTGGGCCGTTCGCAATCGCCGAGGTCGACGTCGTACCAGCGAATGAACCCGCGAATCAGTACGGCACGCAACCACGCCTGTTCGGCTCGAGATACACGGCCGACGAATTGGGACCAGAGGCGCCGCGGCAACCACGAGCGCGGTGCGCCGACGTCAGCGCTAATCAACGTTCGGCGCACTGCGGCGCACGGGCGCGCTCAGCAGCAATGTGCTTGCGTCGTCGAATTCGAGTTCGATGTCGACGACGGCGCCTTCTTCTATAGGTGCTTCAGCGGCCATCAGCATGACATGCAAACCGCCTGGAGCGAGGCGTAATTCGTCGCCGGCCGGTACGGCGATGGCGTCCACCCGGCGCATGCGACTGATGCCGTCTTCCTCGATCGTGCGGTGCATCTCGGCGCGGCCAAATCCACCGGCCCGCACGTCGACCACCGTCAATGGTGCATCGCCGGAATTCGTAATGACGAAATAGGCGGCGGTCATCCGCCGTTCCGGCGGAACGGCGCGCACCCAGGCATTACTCACCGCCGGAGCGGGCGGTGTGCTGTCGCAAGCGGTGGCGAGCACGACGACGAGCGCGAGCAAGCTAGATCTAATCATCGATAGCGGCGATTTTAATGATGTCGTTGGCGATTGCGTCGGCGTCGTGCGGCGGACTGAACACGGCGGCCAGTTCACCGCGCGGATTTACCAGCAGCAGCGAGCTCGAATGATCGACCGTGTACGCATCGTCGCCTTGTGGCACCTGGAAGTACAGGATGCCCAGCGGTTTGGCGAGGGCCGCAAGCGCTTGGTCGGACCCCGTTACGCCGATGAATGCCTTGTCGAAATAGCTGGCGTAGCGTTGCGCGTCGGTTGGTTGGTCGCGGCGCGGATCGACACTAACGAACACCACATCAAAGGCGGGGACGCTGCGGCGGATTTTTTCGGCGGCGCCGGCCAGCGTCGCCAGCGTCGTTGGGCAAATGTCCGGGCAGTTGGTGAAGCCGAAGAACACGAGGCTCCAGCGATCTTGCAAAGCCGCGTTGTCGAACGAACGATCGACGCCGTCGAGCTCGAATGCGGGCAAAGCGACCGGCTGCGGAATAACGGTTGCCGCCGCGGTATCTGGCGGCGCTGTAGCGTCGCCCGCACCGATCAATCGTTGGGTAATCGCACCCGCCAGCATCGCGAGCGCAGCTATGCCGATCACCGTCGGCATGTTCAATTTCGAAGGCATAGCAGCATTTTATGAGTTTCTTGGGGGAGGCGATACTCGGGCGCGGGTACGCAACCTCGTCGCTTAGTGTCAGGTGCATTACACTCGCGCTCTTTCGCTAGCTGGACCGATTGCTCGTGACAGGTGTGGCGCCGCCGGAACTACCCGACAACCGCATAGGCGCGCTGGTGCGTGACGTGGCGGCGTACTTCGATGCAGCGGCGCTAGCGTACGGCCACGGTACCGACAACGCGTTCGACGAGGCTGGCTGGCTGGTGTTTGCGGTCGCCAATTTGGATCACGCCGACGCAGCGAAGCTCAACGACCGCTTGCTAACAGACGACCGTGTCGCGGAGATTCGCCAATTGGCGCAGCGGCGAGCGAGCGACCGTCAACCGTTGGCCTATCTGCTCGGCGAGGCGTGGTTTGCCGGGCTCAAGTTTCGTAGCGATGCACGTGCGCTAGTGCCGCGCTCGCCGATTGCCGAGCTGATCGTCAACGGTCTCGCGCCTTGGCTGGCACTCGACGCGTCGGTCAGCGCGCTCGATATTGGCACCGGTGGCGGCTGCATTGCGATCGCGCTCGCCGCGCACCACGATATGAGCGTCGTTGCTATTGACGTCGACGCCGCTGCGCTCGCGCTCGCGCGTGACAACGCCCGCGAGCATGGCTGCGACGAGCGGGTCGAGTTCATGCTCTCCGACGTTTACGCAAGCGTGCCGGCGCGGCGCTTCGATTTGATCATCAGCAACCCGCCCTATGTCGATGCAGCCAGCATGACCGATTTGCCGACCGAGTATCGGCATGAGCCCGCGCACGGCCTTCGGGCGGGCTTCAGCGGATTGGACGTTGTCGACAAAATACTTGCGGGTGCTCGGGATTTCCTGTCAGATCGCGGCATTGTGGTCGTTGAAGTCGGCGACACGCAGGCAGCGCTCGACGCCGCGTACCCCGACCTTGCAGTGACCTGGTTAACCATGAGCGATGGCGCGAGCGGGATATTTCTCGTGACCCGCTACGAGCTCGATCGATGGGCCGCGGCCCGCGGCGACTAGCGCGCACGATGTCTGGAAATACCTTCGGCCGTCTGTTTACGGTCACTACGTTCGGCGAGAGTCACGGTCCGGCGCTCGGCTGCATCGTTGACGGCTGCCCACCTGGCCTTCCGCTCAGCGCGGCAGACCTGCAGCACGATCTCGACCGACGCCGGCCGGGGCGCAGTCGCCACGTCAGTCCGCGCCGTGAGCCGGACCAGGTGAAAATCCTTTCCGGTGTATTTGAAGGTGTCACGACCGGTACGCCGATCGGCTTGGTCATCGAAAACCAAGACCAGCGATCGCGCGACTACGGCGATATAAAAGACAAATTTCGACCGGGACACGCCGACTTTACGTACTTCAAGAAATACGGCCTGCGCGATTACCGCGGCGGCGGTCGCGCGTCGGCGCGCGAAACCGCGATGCGCGTGGCTGCGGGCGGTATCGCCCGCAAATACCTTACCGAAACGTTCGGCATGCAGATTCGCGGCTATGTGTCACAGGTTGGGCCGCTAACGCTCGCCGCTAAAGATCTCGACAGCATTGATGACAATCCCTTCTTTTGTGCCGATCCGGATCGCGTGGCCGAGTTAGAGGCCTTTATGGACGCGCTCAGAAAAGATGGCGATTCCATCGGTGCGCGAATTGAGATTTGTGCGAGCGGCGTACCGATTGGGCTGGGCGAGCCCGTCTTCGACAAGCTCGAGGCCGATCTGGCGCACGGCTTGATGAGCATCAATGCCGTCAAAGGGGTCGAGTTTGGTGACGGATTCGCTGTCGTTACGCAACGCGGCAGCGAACATCGCGATGAGATGGGCGGCGAGGGATTTGCCAGCAATTCGGCGGGCGGAACGCTCGGCGGTATCTCGTCGGGACAAGACATTGTTGTCGGTATCGCGATGAAACCGACGTCGAGCATTCGCAAACCCGGTCGTACCGTCGACGTCGACGGCAAGGAAACTGACATCGTGACCAAAGGCCGGCACGACCCGTGTGTCGGTTTGCGCGCAACGCCCATCGCTGAGGCCATGGTGGCGTTGACACTGATGGATCACGTATTACGCCACCGCGGCCAGACAGGCCGCGACGCTGCGGCCGATGGGTAGTTTTTACTAACGACTCGAAGAGATGACTGACGCTATCAACATTGCCGTTCTCGGTGCGACGGGTCTGGTCGGCGAGACGATGATTCGTATCCTCGACGAACGCGACTTTCCGGTGGCCACGCTCTATCCGCTGGCCAGCAATCGCTCGCTCGGTAAGACCGTGGAGTTTCGCGGCCGCAGCCTCGATGTCATCGATGCTGACAGCTTTGACTACAGCGACGCGGCAATTGGCCTGTTTTCCGCCGGTGGCTCGATTTCTCGCGTGCATGCGCCGCGCGCGGCGGCCGCGGGTTGCGTGGTGATCGATAACACGTCGGAGTTTCGGTACGACGATGACGTACCGCTGGTCGTGCCAGAGGTCAACGGCGACCGCATCGCCGGGTATGCCGAACGCGGCATCATTGCCAACCCAAATTGCTCGACGATTCAGATGGTTGTTGCATTGGCACCGCTGCACGCGCGGCAGCCAATTCGGCGCTTGAGCATTGCAACCTACCAGGCGGTTTCCGGCGCGGGCCGCAGCGCTGTGGAAAAGCTCGCTAAACAAACAGCGGAGCTACTCAATGCCCGACCTCTCGAGCTCGAAGATAACGAAAAGCAGATAGCTTTCAATGCGTTACCCCATATTGATGCATTTCAGGATAACGCTTACACGCGCGAAGAAATGAAAATGGTCTGGGAGACCCAGAAAATTCTCGGTGAACCGGATTTGCCGATCAGCGCAACCTGCGTGCGTATTCCCAGCTTCTTCGGCCATTCCGAAGCGGTACAGATCGAATTCGATGGGCCGCTAGCGGCGACCGAGGCACGCGAAATCCTGGCGGCGACGCCAGGTGTCGTCGTTCTCGATGAACAACGTCTCGGCGGTTATCCGACAGCGGTCACAGAAGCGTCCGGCAATGATCCGGTATATGTAGGTCGCATACGTGATGACATAAGTTTGAAGCACGGATTATGTCTATGGATCGTGGCGGACAACGTGCGTAAGGGCGCGGCGCTGAATAGCGTGCAAATTGCTGAAATTTTGGTAAAAAAATTTTTATAAGATATAGTTAAGTCGATGATAGCCAGGGATTCGGACGGCCGCGCCGGCGGCTTCGTCCCTGCGCCTACGCCGGGCGCGGTTAAAAAGGCCGGAGATTTCGTTATGTTGCATCGCATTGCGCTGGTCGTCGCGTTGACAGCGCTGGCGTGGACCGGCACGGCCCGTGCTCTGGGCCTCGGCGACATTGAATTACGCTCGGCGCTGAATGAGCCGCTCGACGCGGAAATCGAACTGCTGTCGGTGACTCCGGAAGAGCTGCGCTCGCTAGAGGTGTTCCTAGCGCCGGCAGCGACCTTTACCCGCTACGGTCTCGACCGCCCCGTCTATCTCACGCGAATTCGCTTCGACATTACGCGCACCAACGACGGTGCCGTGGTGCGATTGACGAGTGACGCGCCAATTACCGAGCCGTTCGTGACCATGCTGGTCGAGGCCAATTGGTCGCGCGGTCGGTTGCTGCGCGAGTACACCGTGCTACTCGACCCGCCCGTGTTTGCTGAGCGGGCCACCATGGCGCCTGCGCCGCAACGCACTGCAGCACCGCGGCAAAGCGGCGGCACCGTTCGCCGGCCGGCGCCCGCCGATGCACCAGCGCCGCGACGCCAGCGGACGTTCGACGGTGATGCGTACGTCGTGCAGCGCAACGATACGCTTTGGGAAATTGCCGAGCGGGTGCGCCCGGCCAACGATCTGTCGACCAATCAAGTGATGCTGGCGCTGTTCGACGCCAATCGAGGCGCGTTCGGCGGCAACATCAATCTCGTTAGCGCTGGCGCTACGTTGCGCATACCCAGCGCCGATGAAATGCGCGGCCGCACGCGTGGCGATGCGCTCAGCGAAGTGCGCCGGCAGAACGCCAACTGGCGCCCTACCGGCCCGGCTGCGGCACAACAAAACGGGACGCTACGGCTAGTGCCGGTCGACGATGCCGGGACTACCGGCGGGCTCGCAAGCGACCGCACCGGTGGGTCCAGCGGTGCGTCGACCAGCGGCGACGTTGCGGCCCTGCAGGACCAATTGGCGGAAAGCGAACGGCTGCTGGCCGTTCGTGATCGCGAACTTGCGGAGCTGCGAGCGCGTTTGGCGGCCATCGAAACCGGCGCCGATGCCGCCGCGATTATCGACGGTCCCACACAGGACGAGCGTACCGACGATGATGCGGTGGTCAGTCCTGGTGTCGATCTCGAGCCAGAGCCCGGCGACGACATTTTCGTTGAGTCCGAGCCGACCGATGCTGGCACGGATCCAGCGACGGTTGCTGCGGTTGACGGCGGTACCGACAGCGCGCCTGCCGACGAGCCGCCGGCCGCGACGACGGAGCCGACCCGACCGACCCCGACACCGGTCGTCGCTGCGCCTGAGCCAGCGCCGTCGTTGATCGATCGGGCGCTGGGGCTTTTCAGCAACATTTGGACGTGGGTCGGGCTTGGCGTCGTTGCGTTGCTGTTGCTGCTGCCAATGTTGGCGCGGATGCGGCGCTCTGACGACGATTCAACCGGCACGTGGGAAGCGCTCGACGATTTCGAGGGCGTCGACGACGATTCGCGTGAGGCAACCTCGCGTTTGCGGGCGTTGGCGAGCGACGATGAGTCCATCGTCGTGGTCGAATCTGAAAAGGGCCGGACAACGGCCAGTCTCGACGAGTCTCTCGCACCGGCCAAGCGCGACGCGGAATCCAGCGATACGTATTCGATTGAGGATACGTTTAGCAGCGAAACGGCGATCAATCTCGATCAGTCCGATCCGATTGCCGAAGCCGACTTCCACATGGCGTACGGTTTGTACGATCAAGCCGCGGATCTGATCACCGGCGCCATCGCGAGCGACCCGGCGCGCCGGGATCTCAAAGAAAAGCTCGCCGAGGTCTACTTTGTTTGGGGCAACCAGGACGGCTTCGTCAAAGTCGCCGGCGAATTGCGCGAGCAGATCGGTGACGCCAGCGACGAAGGTTGGGACAAGATCCGCATCATGGGTCAACAGATTGCGCCGGCGCACGAGCTGTTTAGCGGCGAGGCCCCGGCCGCTGCACTCGAATCGGTCGATCTCGATTTCGCCGCGGACAGCGACAGTGCCGACAGCATGGAAATCGACTTTGCCGTCGAGGACGAGGGTTCCGCAGAACTGTTGAGCGCCGATAACGACGCGGCCGGCCGCGGCGAGGCCGGCGGTCTCGACTTTGAATTTGCTGCGACCGGTGCGCATGAATCCAGCCAGATCGATCTCGATCCGGGCAACTTTTTCGACCCGGCGGATGACGGACCGACGGTGGAGCGCACCGGCAACCAAGACGATGACAGCCCGACCGTCGAGCGCCTCGTAGACGACGACAGCCCAACCGTCGAACGCTTGGCCGACGACGAGAGTCCGACGGTCGAACGATTCGTCGACGATGCGGCGACCCAGGAAACACCGACGATCGAGAACCCATCGGTGCAAGCCGATGCATCGGTCAACGCTGACGATACGTCAGAAATCGATCTCGATGATCTCGGCTTGGATTTGGCCGGTCTCGAAGACAGCGCCGAACGATCGGCCATCATCAACATGTCCGATATCGAAGAGCTCGATATCGAATCGAGCATCGAGACGCTCGGTATCGGCGACGCTGACATCGACCAGATCGGTGAGCAGGATGAAACCTTGCGTCAGCCGAGCACCGGCGAAAGTGTCACCGTGCTGGCACCGTCCGCTAACGACTCGAACGAAGACACGCTGATGGCGCCAGTGGATCTCGACGACTCGCTGATCGCAACGGGCAGTGACGCTGAGACGCTGCTGGCTGAGGAGCCAGCGTTTTCGGAAACCGGCGACGGCAACACGGGACGGGTACAAGTTATCCAGAGCGAGGATGTCGATCTCGATCTGGACGACCTTACGGCAGCGCTGCAGAAAACGGACTTCGCCAATCTCGAAGATGCCGGCGATGCCACGATCGAGCGACCGCTCGAAAGCGTCCACAAAAGTGACCTCGACAACGACATCGTCGCCGATTCGCTTGCAGCCGATACCGAGCTCGACCTCGATATTGGTATGGATGTCGAGGACGACGACGACGCACCCACGGCAACGCGCGCCGATCAAGTCGACGGGGAGCCGGATAATCGCACGATGACCGAGGTCGGCACCAAACTCGATCTGGCACGCGCGTACATCGACATGGGCGATCCGGAAGGTGCGCGCAGCATCCTTCGCGAAGTTGCCGACGAGGGCTCCTCGGCGCAGCAGCAGGAAGCCCGCAAGTTGCTGGACGACCTCGCTTCCTGAGTGCGCCTCGCACTCGGCGTCGAGTATCTCGGAACACGGTACATGGGCTGGCAGCGCCAGCACCATGGACCGTCCGTGCAGGCTGAACTCGAGCGCGCGCTGTCGCGCATCGCCAACGCCGATACGGCGGTCGTTTGCGCCGGACGCACAGACACGGGCGTGCATGCCGTCGGTCAAGTGGTGCATTTCGACGGCACGGCCACTCGCCACCCGCACAACTGGTTGGCGGGCGCCAACTCGGCGCTACCGGACGACATTGCCGTGCGCTGGGTGCAGGAAGTCTCACCGTCGTTTCACGCGCGCTTCGACGCCGAATCGCGCCGCTACGTTTATCTCATCCGGAAACAATCTCGACGCTCGGTGCTGAGCCACAACCGTGCATTTAGCGTCCCGCAGACGCTCGACGTTGGCGCGATGCACGCCGCCAGCCAGGCATTCATCGGCGAGCACGATTTTTCGACGTTTCGAGCGGCCGGTTGCCAGTCGCGTTCGCCGGTTCGATGCGTCACGACAGCGCAAGTTCGCTGCGCCGGCGACTGGGTCTGGTTCGACGTCACCGCCAATGCGTTTGTGCAGCATATGGTGCGCAATATGGTCGGGGCGCTTGTCCAAGTGGGTCGCGGCGAATTGCCGACCTGTGCCATCGCAAGTCTGCTCGAGCGGCGCGATCGAACCGCTGCACCGTTCGCCGCGCCGCCAAGCGGGCTGTACCTGTGGCACGTGAGCTACCCGGCGGCGCATGACCTGACGAGCTCGCCGCCCGCGCTTGCCGACACGTTCGCGCCGCTTCGACTCGGCTAGTTTGTACCGGCCACGAACGGTAGTTGTTACACTCGCAACATGAGCTGGTTCGAAAAAATCATCCCGTCGCGGATCAAGACGCAGAGTCGTTCGAAGTCCGTACCTGAAGGCCTGTGGATTCAGTGTCCGAGCTGTAACGCCCAGCTTTTTCGCAGCGAGCTCGACAAGAGTTTCAAAGTCTGCCCGCAGTGCCGACACCACATGCGTATTGGCGCGCGCGAACGGCTGACGATGTTCTTTGATGAGGGCAGCACTACCGAGATTGCCGCGGAGCTAGAGCCGGACGATCCGCTGAAGTTTCGCGATTCCAAGCGTTATCGGGATCGGCTGTATCAGGCGCAGAAAAACACCGGCGAGCGCGATGCATTGGTCGCGATGCGCGGCCAGCTTGAGGGTCGCCCGCTGGTAGCGACAGCGTTTGAGTTTCGGTTCATGGGCGGCTCGATGGGCTCGGTCGTCGGCGAGCGATTCGCGCGGGCCGCGCGGGTTGCCTGCGATGAGCGTGTTCCGTTGGTGTCTTTTTCAGCCAGTGGCGGCGCGCGCATGCAGGAGGCGCTGTACTCGCTGCTGCAAATGGCCAAGACCAGCGCGGCATTAGCACGGCTGGCAGAGCTTAAGGTCCCATACGTGTCGGTGCTGACGGATCCGACAACTGGCGGCGTGTCGGCAAGCCTCGCGATGCTCGGCGACGTGAACTTGGCGGAGCCGGGCGCTCTGATCGGTTTTGCCGGTCCGCGGGTCATCGAGCAAACGGTTCGCGAAACGCTGCCGGACGGTTTTCAGCGCAGTGAGTTTCTGCTCGAGCATGGCGCGATCGATGCGATCGTCGACCGGCGCGATTTGCGCGCTTATCTGAGCGATTTGTTTGCCAAGATCTATCCGCAGCCGGGTGTTGTCGCGCCAACACCGGAACCCCAGCCTGAAGCGGCCACGGACTGATTCGCTGACTACAAGCAGTGCGCCTGGGCCGAGCGCTACGCTCGAGGACTGGCTGGACTACCATCAGCGGCTCAACCCGCGGCGTATCGAGCTTGGTCTCGGTCGCACGCGTGCGGTTCTCGATGCGCTCGAGCTCGAGCGTCCCGATCTGACGATTACCGTTGCCGGCACCAACGGCAAGGGTTCTTCCGTTGCGATGCTCGATGCGCTGCTACGAGAACCCCGCAAGCCGGTCGGTGCATTCACATCGCCGCATCTCATTCGCTACAACGAGCGCATTGCGCTCGACGGTGCGCCGGTCGACGACGCCACCATCATCGCCGCCTTTCAACGGATCGAGGCCGTGCGCGGCGACGTACCGTTGACGTATTTCGAAGCGTCGGCCCTTGCAGCTTTGGCGGTCTTCGCCGACGCGGGAGTAGCCGTCGCGCTGCTCGAGGTCGGCCTCGGCGGTCGGCTGGATGCGGTCAACGCCGTTTCGGCGGACGGCATGTTGATTACGTCGATTGATCTTGATCATCAGAGCTGGCTCGGCGACACGCGAGAGGCCATTGGTGCCGAAAAGGCGGGGGTATTGCGCGGCGGAGCACCCGCCGTTTTTTCCGGCAACGATATGCCGGATTCGGTTGCCGAAGTCGCTGCGCAAGTGGGCACGCCGCTATGGGTCGCCGGGCGTGACTATTCGGTGGGCCGCCATCGCGACGGCCATTGGCAGTTTGAGTCAGCGTTGCTGACGCTCGTCGATCTACCGCCGCTGACGTTGACAGGCGATCATCAGATCGCCAACGCGGCGGGCGTGATTGCGTTGCTGGCACGACTGGGCCGACTGCCGGACGATGCCGCCGATCGGCTCTCACGGGTCGCGGTAGCGGGCCGATTTCAACGTCTCAGCGGTCGGCCGCCGTGGATTCTCGACGTTGCGCACAACCCCGCATCGGCGGCGGCGCTGGCGGCAACGCTGCGTCGCGAGCCGTGCCAAGGACGCACGCTGGCATTGGTCGGCATGCTTGCCGACAAAGATCTCGAGGCCGCCATAGGCTCGCTCGATGATGTGGTCGATGACTGGTTTGCAATGCCGATCGAGTCGCCACGGGCGCTACCGCCGCTCGATTTGGCGCAACGCATCGCCGCCGTGACCAACCGGCCGTGCGCCTGGTTTGACGCGCAGCCGACCGCGTTGCAGGCGGTTCGAGAGCTTGCAAACAGCGCCGACCGGATAGTTGTTTTCGGCTCGTTCCACGCGGTAGGTCCGGCGTTAGCGACGCTTCGCGGGCGTCGCGTCTGAGACAACGGCTGTTTATTGTGCCTCGCAAGGCGAGGCGATTAGGCACAGAGTCTCGGCAACGCGGTTGGGCTATAATTTCTGCTACGCTCCGCCGCCTGCGCGAGCCATTCGGTCAAGAACGCTGTTGGACCAATCCACCAAACAACGTCTCGTCGGCGCCGTCGTTCTCGTTGCGGCGATGCTGTGGATCGTGCCCGTCTTCCTGGACGGCCCGAGCGACAGCGACCAAACCATCAGCGAGAGCGTCGAATTGCCGGGCGTCGCCGATATGCCGAAGGAAAGGCAAACCATCGACCTCGAGCAACCGATGCCGACGGAGACTGCGCCGCCCGCGGAGCAGGCGACTGGCGAATCGGCCTCGGATAACCCGAGCGCCGCGGCGGCCACGACTGAGCCCAGCACGACGGACGCTGCGCCGCCTTCGACGGAGCAGGCGCCGCCGCCAGTGGCGCGTGCGGACACCGCACCACCGCAACGCGCCGAGGCGTCTCGTGACGAACCACCAGCCGTCGAGCCAGCGTCTGCTACCGACGTTCCAGATTCGCCGCCAGCGGCGTCCGGCGAGGGTCTTTGGGCGGTCCAGCTCGGTAGCTTCTCGGCCAAAGACAACGCCAGCCGACTGGCGGCCGAATTACGGGCCAGCGACATTCCAGCGTTCTTGACGGAGATTCGTCGGGACGGCAGCGTATTGCACCGTGTTCGCGTCGGTCCTGTGGCAGACCGAGCGGCTGCCGAGAAACTGGCGGCGGAACTCGCCGCCAAAGGTCACAAAGGGCGAGTGGTACCGCATCCATGAGCGGCGACGATTAACGCGGAGTATCCATGGCGGTCGTTGACCTGATCATTGTCGGCGCCATTGCGCTCAGCATGGTGGTGGGATTGTTCCGCGGCTTCATCAAGGAGGCCGTATCCGTGGCCGCCTTGCTGTTTGCTGCCTGGGCGGCGTTGCAGTTTGCGCCGGCCGGTAGTCAGCTGATCGGATCGGTCATTGGTTTTGGTGCACTCGAGGAGTCACAGGCCATGAAAATGTGGCTCGGTCGAGCGCTGGTATTTTTCGCGGTGCTGATGGTCGGCGGATTGCTTGGCTGGGCGCTGTCCTACGTCATCAACCAAACCGGCCTCACCGGTACCGATCGGATTCTCGGCATGGGCTTTGGTTTTTTTCGCGGTGCCTTGCTGCTCGGGGTTATGGCGCTGGCCGGCAACTATCTTGGGTTCTCACAGGACAGCTGGTGGCAGAATTCGAAACTCATGCCCTACGCCGAGCGAGTCGGTGAGGGTATTCGGGTGCTCGCGCCGAAGGCCCTCGAATATATCAAGCCACCGGCTGAACCTGCCGAAGAACCTAGCAATGAACCGGCGGTGGAGGCCTAAGGTCGTGCAACGGAGTACGCGCTGATGTGTGGTGTTGTTGGGCTGGTTGGCCATGAGTCGGTCAATCAGCGCATTTACGATGCGCTGACGGTGTTACAGCATCGCGGACAGGATGCCGCCGGTATTGCCACGCTGGACGGCGACCGGCTGCATGCGCGGCGTAAGAACGGGCTGGTGCGCGACGTGTTCCAGCAGCGTCACATGCTGAAGCTCGAGGGCACGGTTGGTATTGGTCATGTGCGTTATCCAACGGCGGGTTGCGCAAGCTCGGCCGAGGCACAGCCGTTCTACGTCAACTCACCGTACGGTATCTGCCTCGCACACAACGGCAACCTCACCAATGCCGAGGAACTCGGCAAGCTGCTGCAGGATGTCGACCGGCGGCATCTCAACACCGGCTCCGATTCAGAAATCCTGTTAAACGTCCTCGCACACGAGTTGCAGGAACGCGCCGAGCCAACGCTGACTCCCGATATCGTGTTCGCGGCCGTCAAAGCGATGCACAGACGCTGTCGAGGCGCGTTTGCCGTAGCGGCATTGATCGTCGGTCAGGGGATGGTTGCGTTTCGCGATCGACACGGCATTCGACCGTTGATCCTAGGCGTACGCGCATCGGCACGTGGCCCGGAGTACATGGTGGCCTCAGAGTCGGTGGCCTTGGACGCCCTCGGTTTCGAACGGGTTCGCGATATCGCGCCGGGCGAAGCCATTTACGTTTCATTGGACGGTCATTTGCACAGCGCTCAATGCGCCGAGCCGGCTCAGCACAGTCCGTGCATCTTTGAGTTTGTCTATTTCGCGCGGCCCGATTCGATCATCGATGAGTTATCGGTGTACAAAGCGCGTTTGCGCATGGGCGAGCGCCTGGCGGACACCGTCCTAGCGCGTTGGCCGCGGCATGATATCGACGTCGTCATTCCCATTCCCGATACCAGCCGGACAGCGGCCGTCCAAGTAGCACACCGTCTTGGCGTCAAGTATCGCGAGGGTTTTATCAAGAATCGGTACATTGGCCGCACGTTCATCATGCCCGGGCAACAGCAGCGCGAGAAATCGGTCCGGCAAAAACTCAACCCCATCGAACTCGAATTTCGCGGGAAGAACGTTTTGTTGGTCGATGACTCCATCGTTCGCGGTACGACGTCGCGACAGATTGTCAGGATGTCGCGCGAGGCCGGCGCTCGCAAAGTGTATTTCGCGTCTGCTGCGCCGCCGGTTCGTTTTCCGAATGTCTACGGCATCGATATGCCTGCGGCTGGCGAGCTGATTGCACACGGTCGGAGCGAGACCGAGATCGAGCGCTACATCGGTTGTGATGGTCTGGTGTACCAGCGTCTTGACGACTTGGTGCAGGCCGTTACGCACGACAAGTCGCCGATCACGACGTTCGATACGTCCTGTTTCTCGGGTGAGTATGTCACGGCGGACGTTACCGACGAGTACCTCAGCAAACTGGAACGCGCGCGCGGTGGCCAGGCGTCGGCATCGCAGCACGACTTTGGTTTGTTCGACGACGGGCAAAGCGATTCGCCCGGCAGCCGCTCGCGCATCGTTGCGCTGTAGTCGCCACGATGAAAATCCTGGTTCTGGACAATCAGGACGCGTTCCGGCGGCTGATCATGCATCACGTTTCGATCCCATGGCCGGATGCCCAAGTGTCGGGCTTCGAACCCGGCACCATGGGCGCGCTGCCGGACGATTTCTCGGGGGCCGGCAGTGATTTGATCGTCGTCAGCGAGCAGATCGAGCCGATGCGGGTCGATTTGCTGCTTGAGCGCGCCAAACCCATCCGTATGTTTCCGCCTGTCGTTGTCATTGCCGATTCGATCGACAGCATTGCCGAGTGGCGCAACTGCGGCGCCGCTGCGGTGGTCGCACGCGAGGGATTGACCCACGAGGTATTGATCGATGCGCTGCGCGAGGGTTTGCGTTCTCGGCAGTCCTTGGCCTCGACCAACAGCCTGTTTTTTTCCGAAGATGCCGGTACGCTCGCGGCGCGCGGCTACCGCTTCGTTCGCAAGCTAGCCGGCTCCGATTTCTCTGCGGTGTATCTCGCGCAGAGCGAGCGCGAGCTTGGCTACAAGGTCTTGAAGGTCGTCCGGCACGTGCCGGACCTCTCGGACAAGGCCGACGAGATCTTCAACCGGTTTCTACAGGAGTACGAGGTCATTTCGACCTTGCGCCACCCAAACATTGTCGAGATCAATGATTTCGGTGTCGGCGACGATCATGCCTACATCGTGATGGAGTATTTTCCGGAGGGCGACTTGCGCGGTCGCATTCGGCGCGGCGTGACTGTCGATGAGGCATTGACGGCGACGCGCGAGCTTGCCGCGGCACTGAGCGCGATCCACGGCGTTGGCATTCTGCACCGTGACCTCAAGCCGGGCAACGTCATGTGTCGGCGTGACGGCAGTTGCGCATTAATCGATTTCGGACTCGCCAAGCAGCTCAGTATCGCCGCTGAGATCACGGGCACAGGCGAGATATTCGGTACGCCGTATTACATGAGCCCGGAGCAGGGCCATGCTCGTCCGGTCGACGAACGTTCTGACATTTACAGCTTGGGCATCATTTTTTTCGAGATGCTGACCGGCGAAAAGCCATTCGTTGCGGACAATCCGATGGGCATCATCTTTCGCCACAGCCATGACGCGCGGCCGTCGCTCGGCGAGCAATACAGGGACTATCAGGCGTTATTCGAGCGCATGGCGGCGATCGACCCGGCCGAGCGATTCGCGTCGGCCGACGAATTGCTCGCTACACTAAACGCATGAACGACCCACTGCATCGCTTGCGTGCGTTGCTCCGGACTCCCACGCCCACTGCGTGGTGCGAGTACGCCGTGCGCCATCTCGATGTCCTGCTGCTCGATCATGCCAATTGCGAGATGAAGGCGGCGCAAACGGCTCTCAGTCTCATCTATCGATATCCGCAGCACGGTGAGCTTAGCCAGAAGATGTCGCGACTGGCGCGTGAGGAGCTGCGCCACTTTGAGCAGGTGCAGCGTTGGATCGATGAGTTCGAGATAACACGCCGCAAGCTCGGCCCGTCGCGGTACGCTGGTGCGCTGTTGGCCGCGACCAGCGACGTTGAGCCGGAGCGCCTCTACCAGCGCTTGATCGTCGGCGCGCTCATCGAGGCGCGCTCGTGCGAGCGCTTTGCCGCGTTGCTCGACTACCTACCAGCGTCGCTAACCCCGTTTTATCGCGGCTTGCTCGAATCCGAGGCCCGCCACTTCGAGAGCTACTTGGATTTGGCGGCTGGTTTGGCTGGCGGTCGAGAGGCTTTGACGGTCGACGTCGAGCGCTTGTGTGCGCTCGAGGCCACACTGATCACCGAGCCGGATCCTGTATTCCGCTTTCACAGCGGTTTGCCTAAATCAGCGAGCCTCGATACCCAGTCGGAAGTCGCCGCTGTCCCAGCGTAAATAGCTCGCTTGATCGTACCAGTCGCCGAGAACGATCCGCGTTGTCGCTCCGTCCACGCGTCGATGTACGGCGGGCCGATGGGTGTGACCGTGCAGCATTAGATCGACGCCGTGTTCGGCTAGTGCCGCGTCGACGGCCGCGTCGTTGACGTCCATGATTGCCGCGCTTTTGCCGGCCATCGCGAGATTGCTTTGGGTGCGCAGTTGCGCCGCCAATGCACGACGTTCGGCCAGCGGCATGCTGAGCATTTGCTGTTGCCAGGCCGGATCGCGGCTCTGTTTGCGAAACGCCTGGTAGGCGAGGTCGTCGGTGCAGTAGGCATCGCCGTGACTGAGCAGCAGGGCTCGGTGGCCGAGCCGAATCACCGTTGGATCGTCGAGTAGTGTCAGGCCAGCACGGGCGGCGAACCCGTCGCCCGCCATGAAATCGCGATTGCCGCACATGAAAAAAACCGGCACACCGCTGGCGCCGAGGTCGCGCAGCGCAGCGAGAACGGCTTCGTTGTAGGGCGCGTCATCGTCGTCGCCCACCCACACTTCGAAGAGATCGCCGAGAATGTACAGCGCGTCGGCATCGCGCGCCGTCTCGTTGAGGAAACGAAAGAACTGCTCGCCGATCGCCGGTGCATCGGCGTCGAGGTGTAGGTCTGAAATGAACAGCGTTGCCAAGTTGTGATCAGTCCGTCAGCACCGTGGCTTTGTCGATCACCACCGGTAACGTTGGAACATCTTGGAGTCCGGCTTGCGGCCCGGTCGGTAAGTTACTGATCGTATCGACGACGTCCATCCCTTCAATGACCTTGCCGAAAACCGCATAACCCCAGTTGTCGCGACGCGGGTCCAGGCCTTCGTTGTCCGCAACGTTGATGTAGAACTGCGCCCCGGCGGAATGCGGCGCTGGTGTCCGCGCCATCGCGACGGTCCCGCGGCGATTGCTGAGGCCGTTGCCGGATTCGTTGGGCAAGTTCTCGTTCTTCTCCGAACTTTGGAGTTTCAGGTTGTAGGCGCCGGTCTGAATCACGAAGCCGCGTTTGACTCGATGAAAAATCAGCCCGTCGTAGTAGCCCTTGCGAGTCAGCTCGACAATCCGTTCGACGGTTAGCGGTGCGCGTTTGGTGTCCAGCTCGAGCACGATCCGTCCTTCGGTGGTTTCCAAGGCGATCTGCGGGTGGGCGATGAGATCCGCCGCCTGCGCCGGTACGGCAACGATGACGAACGCGAGCAGTCCAAGCAGGTGACGAGTCGACATGTTCCTGGTCCAAGCCGAAAGATCGCCGGAACATAGCAGACGCGCGTTCGCCCGGCCACGGCCAGTGACTGTGACCCGACGAATTGACCGGTTTCTTGCTCAATCGTATGATCCGCCGGCTGAACAAGTCCGTTGCGACGATTGAATCGGGGCATGGCGCAGTCTGGTAGCGCATCTGCTTTGGGAGCAGAGGGTCGGGAGTTCGAATCTCTCTGCCCCGACCAGTCGGCAACGCGAGTTGTTCAGTCTAGCCGGGTTACTGCGACCGAGCGGCGGTGGCCGAGCCCTTTGGGCGAGGCGGCGTTCGGCATTGACCGAGGCGGCGTTTGGTTGTGACGATGAGTCGCCGTGCCGAGCCCTTTGGGCGAGGCGAAGAGTTTAGTAAGACAACTGGAAAAGGCGCCTGTAGCTCAACCGGATAGAGCATCGGCCTTTGACACACCGGAGCCCGGTGCGGGAAACGGAACCGTGCCGGTGGACTGCACTGTAACGGGGAAGCCTTACCGGCACTGCCGCTGGTAATCCCGTGGAAACCCAGGTCAGGCGACCTGGCGTCCGAAGGCCGAGTAATCGGGAGTAGGGCGTTGCTCGCAATGCGAGGGGGATCCGTAGAGACTATACGTGCGGCGCCTGAGATGGCGAAGAGATAGTCCAGACCACAAACCGCCACGGGCGGGCCGCGAAAGCGGTAGTGGTAAGCTAAGCCGGCGGTTGCAGGTTCGAGTCCTGCCAGGCGCGCCAGTTGGCGGTGGGAGTTTGAGAAGATCCCAGTTGGGGGAAGGGGCCGTGTCGCGGTCTGTGTGGTGGGCGTAGCTCAGTTGGTAGAGCCCCGGGTTGTGATCCCGGTCGTCGTGGGTTCGAGTCCCATCGTCCACCCCAATTTTTTTAGCCGGTACGGCAATAACGGCTTCGCTAAGAAAGTTTCGTTGCCACGCCTCGCCCAAAGGGCTCGGCCACGGCCGCTCGGTTGCACCCTCGCGGCGTTCGCTGCTGGCCGAGCAGTGCTCGGCCTCCGCTGCGCGGATCGCAGCTCACCTCGCCCAAAGGGCTCGGCACGGCCGCTCGGATGCATCCTCGCGGCGTTCGCTTCTGGCCGAGCAGTGCTCGGCCTCCGCTAGGCAGATCGCAGCTCGCAGCTCACCTCGTCCAAAGGGCTCGGTACGGCCGCTCATTCGTTGCGACGCCTCGTCCAAAGGGCTCGGCACGGCCGCTCATTCGTTGCGACGCCTCGCCCAAAGGGCTCGGCACGGCCGCTCGGTTGCACCCTCGCGGCGTTCGCTGCTGGCCGAGCGGTGCTCGGCCTCCGCTGCGCGGATCGCAGCTCACCTCGCCCAAAGGGCTCGGCACGGCCGCTCATTCGTTGCGACGCCTCGCCCAAAGGGCTCGGCACGGCCGCTCGGTTGCACCC
>JBCAXA010000001.1:0-260187 GCA_038534295.1 Pseudomonadota bacterium | reverse complement strand
TCGCGGCGTTCGCTGCTGGCCGAGCGGTGCTCGGCCTCCGCTGCGCGGATCGCAGCTCACCTTGCTCAAAGGGCTAGGCAAATCGCAAAATCCGCAGATCGAGCGCATCGCTTAGATCTCCGCTATACTGATCGGCTTGCCAGCTCCGGGGCCCATACGCGAAAGTGGCGGAATTGGTAGACGCGCTGGATTTAGGTTCCAGTGGGGCAACCCGTGAGAGTTCGAGTCTCTCCTTTCGCACCAAGACTGTTGTCGCGCGGGCCGGTTCAGAAATGCGCCGGCCCGGCAAAACAGCGTCGGGGAACCGACAAACTACGAACAGGAAATGCAAGACATGATGGTTTCTGTTGAATCGTCTGACGGACTGCAGCGCACGCTGCGGGTCGAGCTGCCGGCCGAGCAAATCGACTCGGAGGTCGAGCAGCGGCTACGCAAAGTCGGTAAGACGGCCAAAGTGCCAGGGTTTCGACCCGGCAAAATTCCGCTGAAGGTCATCAAGCAACGCTACGGCGTGCAGATTCGCCAGGAAGTACTCGGCGACTTGTTGCAGTCGAGCTACTCCGAGGCCATCGCGCAACAGCAGCTCGCCCCGGCAGGATCGCCGGAAATCAAGACAGAAGAGTCTGACAGCGGTCTGGCCTACACGGCCACGTTCGAGGTCATGCCCACGGTCGAGTTGGCCGATACATCATCCATCAGCGTGACGCGGCCGGAGGTTGCGATCACGGAGTCGGATGTCGATGCGATGCTTGAGAAACTGCGTCAGCAACAGGGCACCTGGGAGGTCGTCGAACGCGCAGCCGGCGCCGGCGACCAGGTCATCGTCGACTTTCAAGGCGCCATCGAAGGCGAGAACATTGAAAACGGCCGAGGCGAGCGCGTCCCGGTCGAGCTCGGCGCGGGCCGCATGCTCGAAGACTTCGAAAAAGCCTTGACCGGTGCCGAGGCCGGCGCCGCGATAGATTTCGACGTGTCTTACCCTGCTGATTACCCGCAGCCCGATCTCGCTGAAAAAACCGCTCAGTTTCACGCGGACGTCCACGAGGTTCGCGAGAAACGCCTTCCCGAACTCGACGACGATTTCGCGAAGCTGTTTGGCCTTGAAGAGGGCGGACTGGACAAACTGCGCGCCGATGTCGAGGAGAATATGCGTAACGAGGTTGCGCAAAAAAGCCGTGCGGATATCAAGGAACAGGCATTGGATGGTCTACTCGCGGCTAATCCGTTCGACGTTCCACGCGCGCTGGTGCATCGCGAGGCGTATTCGATGCAGCAAGAGGCCATGCGCCGCATGGGGATCACAGAACCGGATCAGGCGCCGGGCTTCGAAAATTTCGCCGCGGCCGCCGAACGCCGGGTCAAACTGACGTTTCTGCTGCAGGAGTTTATTCGCGCCGAGGAACTCACGGTCTCTGATGACGCGCTGCGCGCGCATGCGACGGAGATGTTTACCGGCTACGATCAACAGGACGAATTGGTCGAGAATTATCTGCGAAATCCGGACATGCGCTCTCAGGTCGAGCACATGGCGCTTGAGGAAATTGCGGTGAACCGACTGATCGAGCTCGGGTCGGAAGAAACACGCAACGTGAATTTCGACGACTACATGAATCCATGATTGCGACGGACTGGCCGTCGCTGGCTGAGGAGCAAGACTTGAAATGAGCATCCAAGCACTAAATCTGGTTCCGATGGTCGTTGAGCAGACTGCTCGCGGCGAACGCGCGTACGACATTTATTCGCGACTGCTGAAAGATCGCGTCGTATTCATGGTCGGGCCGGTCGAGGACACAATGGCTAACGTCATCGTGGCGCAAATGCTGTTCCTCGAGTCGGAAAACCCCGATAAGGACATCCACCTGTACATCAATTCGCCGGGTGGCTCGGTCACTGCGGGGCTCGCGATTTACGACACCATGCAGTTCATCAAATGCGATGTATCGACGATCTGTGTCGGTCAGGCTGCGAGCATGGGAGCACTGCTGCTCGCTGGCGGCGCGGCCGGCAAGCGGATTGCGCTGCCCAACTCGCGAATTATGGTCCATCAACCTAGCGCGGGTTTTCAGGGTCAAGCGACGGACATCGACATTCACGCGCGTGAAATCCTGACGATGAAGCAACGCCTCAATGAGATCCTGGCGCACCATACCGGTCAAAGCGTCGACAAGATTCAGGCCGATACGGAGCGCGACAACTTTTTGGCGGCTAATGCCGCGAAGGAATATGGGCTCATCGATACGGTGCTGACTAAGCGCACCGATGCGGTCACGCCAAATTTCGAATAAGTCTCTAATTTTGAAGAAAATTAGAGCAAAGGCCGAACGTCAACGAAGGGTTCGGTTGAGTTAGCCGGTCCGTGACCTGCGTGCTATACAAACTTGCGTTGTCATTGCACAATGACATGCGAATTTTCTAGGAACGCTGTATGACTGACGACAACCGGGGCAAGCACGACGACGGGAAACTGTTGTACTGCTCGTTCTGTGGCAAGAGCCAGCATGAAGTTCGCAAACTGATCGCCGGCCCCTCCGTTTTCATCTGTGATGAATGTGTCGAGCTGTGCAACGACATCATTCGCGAGGAGCTCGAGGAAAACGCCGATCACGCCCGCGACGATTTGCCGAAGCCGGCCGAGATCAACGCCACGCTGAATGACTATGTCATTGGCCAGAATCGCGCCAAGAAAGTTTTGTCGGTCGCCGTCTACAACCACTACAAACGTCTCGAGAACCGCTCGACAGAGCGCGGTAAAGACGACGTCGAGCTCGCCAAGAGCAACATTTTGCTCATCGGCCCTACCGGCTGTGGCAAGACTCTGCTGGCGGAGACGCTCGCCCGGCTTCTAAATGTGCCGTTCACCATTGCCGATGCCACGACCCTCACCGAAGCCGGGTATGTCGGCGAGGACGTCGAGAACATCATTCAGAAGCTGCTGCAAAAGTGCGACTACGACGTCGAAAAGGCGCAGACCGGCATTGTTTATATCGATGAGATCGACAAGATCAGTCGCAAATCGGACAACCCGTCGATCACCCGGGACGTATCGGGCGAGGGTGTCCAGCAGGCCTTGCTGAAGCTGATCGAGGGTACCGTTGCGTCGGTTCCTCCGCAGGGCGGGCGCAAGCACCCGCAGCAAGAGTTTCTGCAGGTGGACACGTCGAACATCTTGTTCATATGTGGTGGCGCGTTCGCAGGGCTCGAGAAAATCATTCGGGATCGCTCAACGAAGAGCGGTATCGGCTTCGTCGCAGACGTGCGCAGCACGGATGAAGACCTCAAGGTCGGTGAGTTGTTGCACGATGTCGAGCCGGAAGACCTGATCAAATTCGGGCTGATCCCCGAGTTCGTCGGTCGTTTGCCGGTCGTCGCAACGCTCGAAGAGCTTGACGAAGAAGCGCTGATCACCATTCTTGTCGAGCCAAAGAACGCGTTGACCAAGCAGTACCGTCGTCTGTTTGAAATGGAGGACGTCGAACTGGAGTTTCGCGAGGACGCGCTTCGCGCCGTCGCAGGCAAGGCCATGGCCCGCAAGACGGGCGCTCGAGGTCTGCGTACGGTTCTTGAGAACGTGCTGCTCGATACGATGTATGACTTACCGTCGTCGGCGACCGCTAAAAAAGTCGTCGTCGACCAGTCGGTCGTCGAAGGCGAGAGCAAGCCGTATATCATTCATGAATCGGACGAAAACCGCGGCGAGCCCGTCAAGGCCTCACCGCGGCCAACCGGCTCCGATCGTCGTTAGCGCACCCGGACGCTTAGTCGTCCGCCGCGCCAACGGTCCAGCGCTTGCAATCGCAAGCGCTGCCCCAACTACTACCAATCGACTCACCGCAACTGCGAGCGCGCGATTCGCGCGGAGGTAGCTCAGTGTCCGAAGAAGAAACGCAGAAACTATTGAATCTTCAGGAACTTAATGATGTACCTGTGATGGCTCTGCGCGACGTTGTCGTGTACCCACATATGGTCATTCCGCTCTTCGCCGGTCGCGAGAAGTCCAAGCAGGCACTCGACTTCGCGATGCAGGGTGACAAGCAAATCATGCTCATCGCGCAGCGTCAGGCTGAGCTCGACGAACCAGAAGCTCGGGATCTTTACGAGACCGGCACGCTGGCAACGATCTTGCAGCTTTTGAAAATGCCCGACGGCACTGTCAAGGTACTCGTCGAGGGCGGCCAGCGGGCGCTGGTCAATCGGCTCCACATCGGCGAGTACTTCAGCGCTGACGTAACGGTGCTGAACGAGAGTGAGCAATACGACCCTCGCGAAATCGACGTGCTGGTGCGCTCGGTCGTCACGCAATTCGAAAGCTACGTCAAACTGAACAAGAAAGTACCGCCGGAGGTACTTACGTCGCTATCCGGCATTGACGATGCGGGTCGGTTGGCCGATACGGTCGCCGCACACATGGCACTGAAGCTGTCTGACAAGCAACGCATTCTCGAAATCCGTGACGTCAAGGAACGTTTGGAACAAGTGCTGGGGCTCATCGACGGCGAGATTGACGTTCTGCAGATCGAGAAACGGATTCGCGGCCGCGTCAAGCAGCAGATGGAGAAGAGCCAGCGCGAGTATTACCTGAACGAACAAATGAAGGCGATTCAGCGCGAGCTCGGCGAAATCGAAGATGCGCCGAATGAGCTCGCCGAGCTCGAGCAGCGCATCGAATCCGCCGGTATGCCGAAAGAGGCGAAAGAGAAGGCAACGTCGGAGCTCAACAAACTCAAACTGATGTCGCCCATGTCCGCCGAGGCAACGGTCGTTCGCAATTACATCGATTGGTTGGTTAAGGCGCCTTGGAAGAAACGCACCAAGATTCATCGCGACCTGGAACTAGCCGAGTCGGTCCTCGAAGAAGATCACTACGGGCTGGAGAAGGTCAAAGAACGCATTCTCGAGTACCTCGCCGTCCAGCAGCGCGTTAAGAAGCTGAAGGGTCCGATCCTTTGCCTGGTTGGACCGCCGGGTGTCGGCAAGACATCGCTCGGCAAGAGTATCGCGCGCGCGACCAATCGAAAATTCGTTCGCATGTCTTTGGGCGGTGTGCGTGACGAGGCGGAGATCCGTGGCCATCGCCGGACCTACATCGGCTCTATGCCCGGCAAAATCGTCCAAAATCTCGCCAAGACTCAGGTCCGCAATCCGCTGTTCTTACTCGATGAGATCGACAAAATGTCGATGGACTTTCGCGGCGATCCGTCATCGGCACTTTTGGAGGTGCTGGACCCAGAACAGAATGCGACGTTTGCCGATCACTACCTGGAAGTCGACTTCGATCTTTCCGACACGATGTTCGTTTGCACCGCGAATAGCTTGAACATCCCAGCGCCGCTGTTAGACCGCATGGAAGTCATTCGCATCCCGGGCTATACCGAAGATGAGAAGGTCAATATTGCCGAGCGCTATCTGATTCCAAAGCAGATGCGCGAGAACGGTCTGCAGCCGGACGAACTCAGCCTGTCGAACGCGACCTTGCGGAACATCGTTCGGCATTACACGCGCGAGGCGGGCGTGAGAAATCTCGAGCGAGAGATCTCGAAGATTTGTCGCAAGGTCGTCAAGCAGCTGCTGCTCGAGCCGAAGGAAGGCAAAGCCGTCCGGATAACGCCGCGGAACCTTACCAAGTTCCTGGGCGTTCAACGTCACCGCTACGGCACCGCGGAGGAAACCAATCAAGTCGGTCAGGTCACTGGGCTCGCATGGACGGAAGTCGGCGGCGAACTGCTGACGATCGAAGCGGCAATCGTGCCCGGCAAAGGCAAGTTGACCCATACCGGTCAGCTTGGTGACGTCATGCAGGAATCGATTCAGGCGGCGATGACCGTCGTACGAAGCCGTGCCGGCGTGCTTGGATTAGACGGCGATTTCCACCAAAAGAGCGACGTCCATATTCACGTGCCGGAAGGCGCAACACCGAAGGACGGTCCGAGCGCCGGCGTTGGAATGTGCACCGCGTTGGTATCGGCGCTGACCGGAATTTCGGTCAAAGCGGACGTCGCGATGACCGGCGAAATTACGCTGCGCGGCGAAGTTCTGCCGATCGGTGGACTGAAAGAGAAACTGCTTGCGGCGCATCGTGGCGGCATAAGCACCGTGGTAATTCCGGAACAGAACGAGAAAGATCTGTCGGAAATACCGAAGAACATCAAAGATAAGCTGACGATTATTCCTGTGAAATGGATCGACCAGGTATTGGAGATTGCATTGACGCATCATCCAGTGCCGAAGGCCGGCTCCGAAAAGAAGGAAGAAAAGTCAACCACGGCTGAAAAGGATAAGCCGTCGGCCGAGCCTTCGTTGTCGCACTAAAAACGTGTCCGCGTTGAATATGACGCTTATTTGACAGCAGCGCACGGGCGCTTGTATAAGCTCCGGTCATCGCGCCAAAGCTCGGCGGCTTAGACGCGACTCGCCAGTTGCAATAACGGTTTCAAGTCAGTGAAGACTGAGGTTGCCGATTGAGTAACTGCATCGAATCCAGCACACGAGGGTGAGTCTATGAACAAGGGAGAACTGGTTGACGCAGTCGCGGACGCGACGGAAATGTCGAGGAGCGACGCCGCGAAGGCCGTTGATGGTGTGCTCGACTGCATCACTGGAGCATTGAAAAACGGCGACTCAGTGTCGCTCGTTGGCTTTGGCACGTTTAGCGTAAAGCACCGCGCAGCACGTACCGGACGTAACCCGCAAACGGGTGAACCGATCCCAATTGCGGCGAGTAATGTGCCGGGTTTCAAGGCTGGCAAAGCCCTGAAGGATGCCGTAAACTAGCGCGCCCTTCGACTGGGTGCTTAGCTCAGCTGGGAGAGCATCGCCCTTACAAGGCGAGGGTCGGGGGTTCGATCCCCTCAGCACCCACCAGAAAAAAGGAGTGGTAGTTCAGCTGGTTAGAATACCGGCCTGTCACGCCGGGGGTCGCGGGTTCGAGTCCCGTCCACTCCGCCATAACATGGGGGCCTCGGCGAGAGGCCCTTTTTTTTGGCACAATCGCCGGCTCGCTGCCCAGCAGTGATCTTCCGCTTTAACGCACCACTGACACACAGCCTTCCATGCTCACTGAAATACGAAATCGATTCACCAACACCGTTGGTCTCGTCATCATCGGCGTGATTGCCGTTACCTTTGTGCTCGTCGGACCGACGATGAGTTTTACCGGCCAGGCTTACTACGCCCGCGTTAATGGCATCAGTGTGCAGCCCGCTGAAGTCGAGCAGGCGTACCAGCGCCAAGCCGAAGATTTTCGTCGTCAGGTCGGCAGCATTCCACCGGCACTTGATCAACGAATTCGCGCGCAGGCACAAGAGCAAGTCATCACTGAGAAAGTGATGCAGTCTTACCTCGAAGAGAATCGCATCGTGGCCGCGAAAGACTCAATCGTCGACGCAATTCGCAGCAACCCGACGTTTCAAGATGGCGACCGGTTTTCGAACGAGCTCTACCGGCAGACGCTTGCCGGTGTCGGCATGATGCCGGAACGTTACGAGCAGCAGATTGGCCAAACGCTGGCCCGTGGCCAGCTGCGCGATGGGATATCGGCAACGAGTTTCGTGACCCCGGGCGAACTCCGGCGCTACATCGAGTTGACCCGCGAACGCCGGCAAATCATGTATGCCGTATTTGCGCTGGATGCTTGGCAGAGCGATGACGATCCCGCCGCCGAGCGAATTCAAACGTACTTTGACGAAAACAGCGATCGTTTCCAGACCGAAGCGACGGCGGAGCTTGCCTACATCGAGCTCAGCGTCGATGAGCTGGCGGCGTCGATCGACGTTTCCGACAGCGCGATTAGCGACTACTTCGACGGCATTTCTGAAGACTATCGGACCGATCCGGAGCGCAATCCGCGCCATATACTCATTACGATCGATGACGGTGACGAGGCTGCAGCGGAGACGCTCGCCCAGTCGCTCACCGAGCGAGCGCTAGCGGGCGAGGACTTTGCCGCGCTCGCCACAGAGTTTTCCAAAGACGGCGGTTCGGCAAGTCAAGGCGGGGATCTCGGCTGGGTGCGACCTGGACAGTTTGTGCCGTCCGTTGATGAAGCTGTGTTTGCGATGGCGATCGACGAAATTCGCGGTCCGATTCGCAGTGATTTCGGTTTTCACGTGGTGCGCCTCGACGCGATTCGCGATGGCGGCATCCCGCCGCTTGCCGACGTTCGCGCTGAGGTCGAAAGCGACTACCGAAATGCCGAAGCCGAGCAACTTTTCACCGACAAAAACGCGCAGCTCGGTGACGAGTTGTTCGACAACCCGGTGCTAGAAGATCTCGCCGGCACGCTTGGCGTCGACGTTAAAGTCATCGACGATTTCACGCGTGCGTCGGGCGCACTATTTCTGAATAGCCCAGACGTTATCGCCAGCGTGTTCGGCGACGTTCCGGTACGCGGCGCAGCGCTCAGTGAGCCGATCGAGTACCAAGAAGGCCGTGTCATCGTGCTGCGGGTTAATGAGTTTTCGCCACCGGCGACGCGACCGCTGGCTGATGTACGCGAGCAGATTGTCGCCACGCTGAAAGCGGGCGATGCGGCGGCGGCCCGCGCCACGGCGCTCGGTGAGCTGCTTGCGAGTTCGCGCAACGACGCAACGGCGTTTGTGGATGCGGCGGCGGAACTCGGCGGTGAAGTCTTCGAAGCCGTTACGCTCGAGCGCAATCAAGTCGGCGCGTTTCCCGGCGACCTCGTTGATACCGTGTTCGAACAGCGTGCCCCGGAGGTTAATCGCACTGCCTTTGGCCGTGCCAACGGCAGCGGCGATGATGCGATTGTGTTTGCGTTGCAGACCGTATCGCCTGGCGATCCGGCTACACTCGGAGCGGCTGAACGCGACGCGCTGCGCCAGCAGCTTGCGCAGCGTGGTGGCATCAGCGATCTTGCAGCTTTCATTTTGGCATTGCGTGAAGAGGCCAAAGTGACTTTCGGTTCGCTGGCCTCAGTTCCCGGCGAATCCGACCTTTGATCGTTACTGACGGCTACGCAGTGACCTGGCCCTGCGGGAAGGCGGCGTAGCGCAATGCGCCTCGCGCTGCATTGGCAAATTGCCATAGCGATTGTGCTGGCGTTTGCTATCGGTGCGTTCACGTGGACTTGGCCGGAAGCCCAGCAAGCGAATGCGCTCGGCATTTTCCGGTTTATCGGTGCGCTGTTTATCAACGCACTGAAGATGCTGATCGTGCCGCTGATCGTGTCATCGATCATCGTCGGCGTTGCGAACATTGGCGGCGGTGACGATGTCGGCCGACTCGGCGGCAAAACGCTGTTGTTCTATTGGGCGACCACGCTCAGCGCGATTCTCGTCGGCCTCGTGTTGGTCAATATCGTGCGGCCCGGGCTGAGCGGCGGCGAACCCGCGCGCGATCTTCTCGATCTCACGGTAAGTGCCGATGAGGTTGCCGCGAAAGTAGGCTCACCGGGCATGGGCGATGTCAGCGAGATTTTTCTGCGCCTGATTCCGTCCAACGTTATTGAGGCTGCGGCAAACGCGCAGCTGCTCGGGCTGATTTTTTTCAGTTTGCTGTTCGGCTACTTTATGGCGCGTTCGGATCATGCCTACGCCGAACCGCTGTTCCGCTTCTGGAATGGCGTATTTGAAGTAATGATGCGGATGACGGAACTGGTCATGCGCTTTGCGCCGATCGGCGTATTCGGGTTGATCGCCGCCGTCGTCGCTTCCCAGGACTACAGCGAGTTCGAGCGCTTCCTCGGCGTGCTGCTGAAGTTCGCGGCGGTGGTGGCCGGCGCATTGGCGATTCATTTGTTTGTCGTTCTGCCGCTGTTCCTGCGATTCGCTGGCCGCGTGCGCGCGGCGGCGATGTTTCCGGCGATGGCGCCGGCCTTGCTAACGGCATTTTCGACCGCGTCGTCATCCGCCACGCTGCCGATCACGATGGAGTGCGTCGAGGACAACGCCGGCGTGTCGAAGAAAATCGCGAGTTTCGTGCTGCCGCTGGGCGCTACCGTGAATATGTCCGGCACGGCGCTCTACGAATGCGTTGCGGTGATATTCATCGCGCAGGCGTACGGTCTCGAGCTCAGTATTTACTTGCAGTTCATTATTGTCATGACGGCGTTGCTCACCTCAATCGGTGTCGCTGGTGTGCCGTCAGCATCGCTCGTTGCAATCGTCATTATTCTCCAGACGGTCGGTCTACCGGCAGAGGCCATCGGTATTCTGTTTGTGTTCGATCGCCTGTTGGATATGGCGCGCACCGCCGTGAATATCTTCGGGGACGCCTGCTGTGCGGTCATCGTCGCGCGTCGCGAAGGCGAGCAGACCGCACTTGGACTCGAGCAGCCGCTCAGCGAGCCCTCGTCCGGCTGAAGCGCGGCGGCGACGCTGCTCTCGTGAGGCGCGTCTTGCTAGTTGCCTAGCGACATCCCGATGGTGCGATAGCCGCCGTCGACGTAAATGATCTCACCGGTAATTCCGGCGGCTAGGTCACTGCACAGGAAGGCTGCCGCGTTGCCGACGTCCATCGCCGTGACGTTGCGGCCCAACGGCGCAATTTGCTCAACGTGGTGCAGCATGTCGCGAAAGCCGCTGATTCCTGCCGCCGCCAGTGTCTTTATGGGCCCTGCCGATATCCCATTGACGCGCAATCCTCTAGGACCGAGGTCCTGCGCCAGGAACCGCACGTTTGCTTCGAGGCTGGCCTTGGCAAGTCCCATAACGTTGTAGTTTGGTACGGCACGCACCGCGCCGAGGTAGGAGAGCGTCAGCAAGGACCCTTGTCGCTCTTGCATCATTGGCAGCGCCGCTTTCGCGAGTGCCGCGAAACTGTAGCTCGAGATGTCGTGAGCGATTTGGAAGCCCTCGCGCGTGACGCTCTCGACGTAGGTGCCGGCGAGTTGATCACGAGGTGCAAAGCCGACCGAGTGCACGAGTATGTCGAACTGCGGCCAGGCCTCGGCGAGGCTTTTCATGCAGTCATCGATCGCGTCGTCGAACGCGACGTCGAGCGGCAGCGAGATGCTCGAATCGACCTCGGCGGCCATGGCCTCGACCCGGCCGCGCAGCTTTTCCGTCTGATACGTAAACGCCAGGTCGGCGCCTTCGCGGCGCATCGCCTGGGCGATTCCCCAGGCGATCGACCGATTACTGGCAAGTCCAACGATCAGTGCGCGTTTGCCCTGCAAGAATCCCATGTGCTTTGTCCCGATATTTCTGGTTGGCGTTAGTCGGCCGCGTGTCTAGCTGCTCTGGCGGGCAACGTCGACGTACAGCGTCAGACGCTGTCCCGGTCGCAAAATGCCATCACGCGTCAGCGATGAATTCCAGCGCAACAGGTCGCTAACCTGCACGCGAAATCGAGCTGCGATGACGGAAAGGTTGTCACCGTTACGAACCGTGTAGCGGATACGGCGGGTTTCATCGATGCCCCGCGGCGGCGTGCTTGTTTCGGTACCCGATGCCACGGGCACATCGCTGTCCACCCACACGACGATTTCACGTCCCGCCGACAGTGTGTCGCGCGGCGCCATTGCGTTCCAACGCGCCAATGCCTGCACGCCAACACCGTAACGTTGGGCAATCGTCCACAGACTCTCACCGCGACGCACCGTATGCTTGACTTGCTGACCGTCCCGCTGCCGCGACTGTGTGGTGCGCAGTCGAGCCTCGGCGGTCAGCGTGTAGGCCGCGATGGGCTCGCGTGATGCCGGCACCAATAAGTGGCGACCTGCACGAATCGTATTCCCTCTGAGATTGTTGGCCTGACGCAGGCTTTTCACGCTCGTCGAGTAGCGCTCCGCGATCTGTGACAACGTTTCGCCCTCGGCAATTTTGTGACGCAACCAACGAAGGCGCTGCGAGTCTGGCAATTTGGCAAGTGCCTCGCGGAACGTCTGCACGGCATCGAGCGGCACGACCAACTGATGCGGGCCGTCGGGAGACGTTGCCCAGCGATTAAAGCCCGGGTTCAGTCTGTACAGAGTTTCAAGCGGTATGCCGGCAAGCTCAGCCGCCAGCGCAAGATCGATTTGCCCGCCGGTATCGGCGATGGCTATGGTTGGCGTGTCTTCGATTCGCGGCAGCGTCACACCGAGCGACGGGGCGTTGCCGACCAGTTTAACGAGCGCCAGAAACCGCGGAACGTAAGCGCGGGTCTCGCGCGGCAGCTGTGCACGCAGACTGAAAAAATCGATTGGCTCGCCGCGGCTGCGATTGCGGCGAATGGCCTTACGAACGTTGCCTTCGCCGGAATTGTACGCGGCGACCGCGAGCAACCAGTCGCCGTCGAATTCACGCGCCAACAGCTCGAGATAGTCGAGCGCCGCCCGCGTGGCTGCAACGACGTCACGCCGACCGTCATACCACCAGTTCTGTGCGAGCCCGAAACGCCGGCCCGTCCCCGGGATGATTTGCCACAACCCCGCGGCACGGCCATGCGAATACGCAAACGGATCGAAAGCGCTCTCGACAATTGGGAGCAACGCTAATTCGACCGGCATCGAGCGTTTCTCGAGTTCGCCGATGATGTAGTAAATGTACGGTTGGCCGCGGTTGAAGACGCGGTCGAGATAATCGGGATGGCGCAGATACCAGTTTAATTCCTGCTCGATCCACGGCTCGGCCGGCACCTCGACGCGGAACTGCGTGACCAATCGTCGCAGCAGGTCGCTGTTGGTGGCGGTGGCCGCAGCCCAGGCACTCGCGGGCGCGTCTGGATTAATGCCAAATTCGTTCAGCCCCCGCAAATCGTCGGAGATAGGCGGCGGGACCGTGGCGAGAACGATGTCGGCGGCGAACGTCGCGATTAGCATTAGGGCTGGCGTTATGCGCATCGCGACATCGTACACACGCCCCGGGGAGTTTCAAATTCACGCCGCTGACGCATTGGCACGACCGGCAAGTGCGGTACACTTCCGGCGATGAATCACGGCTGGTTACAGACTCCGCTCGGCGCTGCGCTACTCGAAGCGGAGCAGCGCCTGGTACAGAGTGCCATGGAGGGTATTTTCGGCGAGGTCTGCGTGCAGGTAGGCCAGTGGGGCGAACCGGATGCGTTCACACGCTTTGCGCGCACCCAACGCGCGGGTGTCGTTGGGCCGCAGCCCGATGCCGGAATCTCGTTGGTGTCGGCGCCGGATCAGCTGGGTATCGCCGACGATTCCGTCGATCTGATGCTGTTGCCGCACACCCTCGATTTGTGTGAGCACCCGCACGCGGCCTTGCGTGAAGCAACACGCGTATTGCGTTCGGACGGCCAGCTGATCGTACTGGCATTCAAACCCGGTGGCCTATGGGGCCTGAAGCGTTTGTGGCCCGGCTCGCGTTTCCCCGACTGCGCTCAGCGCGTGGTCGGCGAGCGTCAGCTGTCCGATTGGTTGGAGCTGCTGGATTTACGGGTCACGGCCAAAGAGCGCTATTTTTTCAAATGGCCGAGCGATACGGGCGCCGAACAAACCTCGCCCGTCTGGCAGCAATGGGGCGAGCGATTCTGGCCGGAGTTGGCCGCCTGTTATGCGCTGCGCGCGCAGAAGCGTCTGCGAACGCTCATTCCGCTGCGCAGTCGCTGGAAGCCTCGCAAGAAGGTTGTCGCCGGACTCGTAAAACCGTCAATCCGCGCTGTTGATTCGCAGCGCCGAGTCGTCTCGCTGCCGCCGTCATTCTGGAAACGACGTTGACCGAAGCGGTCGTGATCTACACGGATGGGGCTTGTCGCGGCAACCCCGGTCCCGGCGGCTGGGGCGCGTTGCTAAGTGCCAACGGTCGCGAGAAAGAAATCTGCGGCGGTGAGGTTGAGACGACCAACAACCGGATGGAGCTGACGGCGGCGATCGAAGCGTTGCGTGCGTTGAAACGGCCGAGCCGTGTCGTTCTGTATACCGATTCTGTGTATGTGCGCAACGGCATCACTAGCTGGTTGGCGGCATGGAAGCGGCGCGGTTGGCGCACCGCGTCTAAGCAGCCCGTAAAAAACCGAGACCTATGGCAGGCCTTGGACGAGGCGGCTCGCGAGCACGATATCGATTGGCGTTGGGTGAAGGGGCACGCCGGCGACGTCGGCAATGAGCGCGCCGATGCGCTTGCCAATCGTGGCATCGACGAACTATCGGCAGCCGGTGTATGCGGCAAATAGTGCTCGACACGGAAACGACCGGTATGAGCGCGGCGGCCGGCCATCGTATTATCGAGATCGGTGCGGTTGAAATCGTCAACCGGCGCGTTACCGAGCGCGTATTCCATCGTTACTTGAACCCCGAGCGCGCGATCGATGCCGGCGCAACCGCCGTCCACGGCATGCGTGCCGAAGATCTCAAGGACGAGCCGACGTTTGACGCTATCGTCGAGCCGCTGCTCGAGTTCGTTCGTGATTCCGAGGTCATCATCCACAATGCCGACTTTGACGTGGGTTTCCTCGATGCAGAACTTGCGCGTGCCGGGGTCGTCAAGCCTCGACTTACCGAGTATTGCCAGATTCTCGACTCCTTGACCCTAGCGCGCGAGCTGCACCCCGGGTTGCGAAATTCGCTGGATGCGCTCTGCCGGCGCTACGACGTCGACAACTCCGGCCGCGACCTGCACGGCGCGTTGCTTGACGCCAATTTGTTGGCGCGGGTCTATCTCGCGATGACCGGCGGGCAGGCTAGCCTGTCGCTGACGCAGGCCGAGCCCGCCGCCAGTGAGTCCGGTCAAGTCGCGGCATGTGCGGCCGATAACCTCGAACGAGCCCGAGTTGCGTGTGTGATCGTCGGGGCTGAGGAAAATGCCGCCCACGAGCAGCTGCTGGCAAAGATTGCCGAGGCGAGTGGTCGACCGTCACTGTGGCACACGCAGGTGGTGAAGCAGGATTGAACCGGCGAATTGGCCATCAAAAATGTAGCCCGTAAACTACCGGCGGCAACGTCGGGGCAGGGCGGCAGTTAGGACAACAACATGGAATACACACTCGGGCAGGCGTTTCGCAAAAACTTTCTGGGCCAGTCACCGGTCTGGTACAAGCTCACGATTATCGGGTTTCTGATCATCAACCCGGTGTTGCTCGCCGCGCTCGGCGAGAACGGGCCGTTCATCGTCGGGTGGCTATTGATTCTCGAATTCATCTTCACGCTAGCGATGGCGCTGAAGTGTTACCCGTTGGCGCCAGGAGGCTTGCTTGCCATAGAGGCGGTCGTCATCGGCCTGACGACGCCCAAGCACGTTTACGTCGAAGCGTCCGCCAATTTTCAGGTCATCCTGCTGCTGATTTTCATGGTGGCCGGGATTTACTTCCTGAAAGACATGCTGCTTTACACCTTCACAAAGATCCTTTTGAAGGTGCGTTCGAAAATGCTGCTGTCGTTGATGTTCTCGTTCGTCGCGGCAGTGCTGTCGGCGTTCCTGGATGCGTTGACTGTCACGGCCGTGATTATCTCGGTTGCGTCGGGTTTTTATGGCGTTTACCACCGGGTCGCGTCAGGAATGCGCTACGACGACGATCATGACGCGGGTCAGGACGAGACGGTCAAAGAGGATGCTCGTGCGGATCTCGAACAGTTCCGAGCATTCCTGCGCAATTTGATGATGCACGGCGCCGTTGGCACCGCGCTCGGCGGCGTCTGCACGCTCGTTGGCGAGCCGCAAAACCTGCTCATCGCTGAAGTTGCCGGTTGGGAATTCGTGCCGTTCTTCTTGAACGTGGCGCCCGTGTCGATGCCGGTACTCGTCGTCGGGCTGATGACCTGTGCCCTCCTCGAGCAGATTAAGATTTGCGGTTATGGCGCGCTGATCCCGCCCCGCGTTCGCGAGGTGCTGGAGGACTACGACAACGCGATGACCGAGCGCCGCACCAAACGGGAAAACATGGCGCTCATCGCCCAGGCCGCGGTTGCGATTTTGCTGGTCATCGCGCTTGGCCTACATTTGGCGGAGCCGGGTGTCATCGGTCTGATGGTGATCGTCCTGGCGACGGCTTTGAATGGCATTACCGAGGAGCATCGTGTCGGCCACGCCTTTGAAGAAGCGCTTCCGTTTACGGCGCTATTGGTGGTGTTTTTTGCCATTGTGGCCGTAATCGCCGACCAGGGGCTGTTCTCGCCGGTCACGAGCTGGTTGCTGACCAAGGAGGGCCCCACCCAAACAGCGCTGTTTTATGTTGCCAACGGCGTGTTGTCGATGATCAGCGATAACGTTTTCGTGGCAACCGTGTACATCAAAGAAGCCAAAGAAGCGTTCGATAGCGGTCTCATCAGTCGCGAGCAATTCGACCGGCTCGCGATCGCCATCAACACCGGCACGAATATCCCCAGTGTCGCGACACCGAACGGTCAGGCGGCCTTTCTATTCCTGCTGACGTCAGCGCTGGCGCCCTTGATCCGGCTGTCGTACGGTCGGATGGTCATCATGGCGCTGCCATACACGGTCACGATGAGTATCGCCGGCCTGTTTGCCGTAATGTACTTGCTCCCCTGAACCGAGCGCGGGCCAGCGGGCCCGCGCGCTAGCTACTGTCACCGAGGCGCGTTACGCTTCGCGCCCGGTGACAGTGAACCAGTTCCTGCTGGCGTCGCCGTCGCGGCCTATAATCCGCGGCAAAATACGAACCAGCGCCTGGAGGGCTGGCATGTTCGATCTGGATAACGTCCGTATTGGCGTGGTAGGGCTCGGTTACGTCGGCCTGCCGCTCGCTGTCGAATTCGGCAGAAAATTCCCTACCGTCGGTTTTGATCTCAAGGAAGCGCGCGTCGCGGAACTCCGCGATGGTCGCGACTCGACACTCGAGGTAGAGCCAGAGGAGCTCGCCGCTGCCGAGCACCTCAGTTACACCACGGATGTGTCCGGTCTCGCGAGCTGTAATGTCTACATCGTTACGGTGCCGACCCCGGTCGGTCAGAACAAGCGACCGATTCTCACGCCGCTAAAGAAAGCCAGCGAGTCGCTGGCGCGCGTTCTCAAGGCCGGCGACGTCGTGATCTATGAATCAACAGTCTATCCTGGTGCGACAGAAGAGGTCTGCGTGCCATTGCTCGAGACAGGCTCCGGACTAACATTTAATCGGGACTTTTTTGCGGGCTACAGTCCGGAGCGCATCAACCCCGGCGACAAAGAGCATCGCCTGCCGACCATTCTCAAAGTGACCTCGGGTTCGACGCCGGACGTTGCTAAGCGAATTGATGCTCTCTACGCCGCGATCATCACCGCCGGTACGCATCTTGCGTCATCGATCAAGGTTGCCGAGGCCGCTAAGGTGATCGAAAACACGCAGCGCGATCTGAACATTGCGCTGATCAACGAGCTCGCATTGATCTTCGATCGAGTAGGTATCGACACCGAAGAGGTGTTGCTTGCCGCCGGGACGAAATGGAACTTCTTGCCATTTCGACCCGGCCTAGTCGGCGGCCACTGCATCGGTGTGGATCCGTACTACTTGACGCACAAGGCCGAAGAACTCGGATACAACCCGGAAGTGATCCTGGCCGGGCGCCGGATCAACGACAACATGGCGCTTTATGTCGCCAACAAAGTGCTGAAGTTGATGCTAGCCCGAAGCATCAATCCATGCGGTGCGCGGGTGCTGATGCTGGGTCTGACGTTCAAGGAAAACTGCCCCGACGTTCGCAACACCAAAGTCGTTGACGTCGTTCGTGAGCTGGAATCGTACGGCATCGATGTCGACGTTTACGATCCGTGGGTCGATGCCGCTGAGGCAGAGCACGAGTATGGCATCGTGCCGGTCGCAGAGCCCGCACATAGCGCGTACGATGCAATTGTGCTGGCAGTAGCTCATCGAGAGTTTGTCGCATTGGGCGGCGAAGGCGTGCGTAACTACGGCAAACCCAATGCACCGATTTTTGACATCAAATACGCGCTGCCGGCTGCTGAGGTCGACGAGCGGCTATAGGAACAACCTACGATGAAAGTATTGGTGACCGGTGCGGCCGGCTTCATTGGGTACCACACGTCGGAGTATCTGTTGGCGCGCGGTGACGAGGTTGTCGGTTTCGACAATGTCAATGACTACTACGACCCAACGTTGAAAGAAGCGCGTCTTGCGCGATTGGATGGTCGGCAGGGATTCGAATTGGTGCGCGCCGACTTGGCCGATCGCGTTGACGTAGAAGAGACGTTCAAAAAACACCGCATCGATCGAGTGGTTCACCTGGCGGCGCAAGCCGGCGTCCGCTATTCAATCGAAAACCCGCACGCCTACATCGATTCGAACATCGTCGGCACGCTACACATCCTCGAAGGCTGTCGGCATCACGAGGTTGAACATCTCGTGTACGCGTCGTCGAGCTCGGTGTATGGCGCTAACACACAAATGCCGTTCTCCGTACATGACAATGTTGATCACCCACTGGCCTTATACGGTGCGACCAAGAAGGCCAATGAATTAATGGCGCACACGTATTCGAACCTTTATGGCCTGCCAACCACGGGCCTGCGGTTTTTTACGGTGTACGGCCCGTGGGGACGGCCCGACATGGCGTTGTTTTTGTTCACGAAGAACATCATCGAAGGCAAGCCGATTGATGTATTCAACTACGGCAAACATACCCGTGACTTTACGTTCGTCGACGATATCGTCGAAGGCGTTGTACGAACCATGGATCACGTTGCCGAGCCGAATCCGCAGTGGGACAGCGCCAAACCAGATCCAGGGACCAGTAAAGCGCCGTACCGCATCTACAATATCGGCAACAGTTCGCCAGTAGAGTTGATGGAATACATCGGCTGTATCGAGAGCTCGCTCGGCAAGAAAGCGGAGATGAACTTACTGCCGATGCAGCCTGGTGACGTGCCCGATACGTACGCAGACGTCCAGGCGCTCGTCGATGATGTCGACTACAAACCGGCCACCCCAATTGCAGACGGCGTGTCGAGGTTCATTGACTGGTACCTCGATTACTATGACCTGCGTTCGGCGCTGAGCGCATGAGCGAGTTCTGGCCGAAACTGACGCCGGGATACCCGCGCGATCTGCCGGCGTGGCAGGCGCTGGTCGAGCACGTGAACGGACCGATCGCCAGTACGTCGATGGCAACGCTGTTTTCGCGTGACGCCAATCGCGTGCGTCGCTTTAGTCAAAAAGCGGGTGATATCTACGCCGATTTCTCTAAGAACAGGATAAACACAACGACATGGCGTTTGTTGCTTGCGCTCGCCGGCGAGGCCAATGTCGAAGCGTGGCGCGATGCCATGTTTGCGGGTGAGCACATCAATACATCGGAAGACCGCGCAGTGCTCCACACCGCGCTGCGAGCGCGACCACGGGAACGGTTTCGCGATGGCGGCCAAAATGCGACGCGGGCAGTACATGCAGTCCTGGACGCTATGGGTGCTTTCGTAAACGGCGTACACCGCGGCCGCATCGTCGGCAGCAAGCGAAAACCGTTTACAGACATCGTCAACATCGGTATCGGCGGATCCGATCTCGGCATCGTCATGGCCGTGAAAGCCCTAGAGCATCACCGCGGCAAGCGCCCGCGTGTGCACAGCGTCTCGAACGTTGACGGGACTCAGCTAGCGGATCTCAAGCAGTCATTGAATCCGGCAACGACGCTGTTCGTCATTTGCTCGAAGACTTTCACGACGCAGGAAACGATGAGCAACGCGGCGGAGGCACGCCGCTGGATACGGCGCACGCTGGGTGATGCGGCTGTGCAGCGACACTTTGCGGCGGCCTCCACGAATCATGCAGCGATGGATCGTTTCGGTATCAACCCCGAATATCGGTTTGGATTTTGGGACTGGGTCGGCGGGCGCTATTCGATTTGGTCGGCCGTTGGCTTGAGCGTTGCGCTCGCCATCGGCATGAAGAATTTCCGTGAGCTGCTCGACGGCGGCCGAACGATGGATCGACATTTTCGTCGCGCGCCGTTGCGGGAGAATTTACCGGTTACGATGGCTCTGTTGGCGTTTTGGTACAACCAGTTTTTCGGCGCTGAAACGCAGGCGATTTTGCCGTACGACAATCGTCTCGATCGATTCCCAGCCTTTCTCCAGCAGATGCAAATGGAGTCGAACGGCAAATCCGTTCGAATCGATGGCGCGCCGGTCACCGTTGAAACCGGCATGGTCATTTTCGGTGAGGCAGGCAACAACGCCCAGCATTCGTTCTATCAGTTGTTGCACCAAGGCACGCGAGTCATTCCCGTCGACTTCATTCTGCCAGCACGTTCATCCGGTGCATCTCGCAAAGCGCAGCGGCTCGCCGTGGCGAACTGCCTTGCTCAGTCGCAGGCGCTGATGCTCGGTCGATCGGCAACGGAAGTTCGCGCTTCTGGAATTACTGATCCGGTCGACATTGCACAGCGTGTGCACAGCGGCAATCGACCGAGCACAACGTTGGTTTTCCCGGCGCTCACGCCATCAACGCTCGGACAGCTGATTGCGCTCTACGAGCACAAAGTCTTCGTCGAAGGCGTGCTCTGCGGCATTAATTCTTTCGACCAATGGGGCGTACAGCTCGGCAAGGTTCTCGCCAAGAACGTCGAAAAACGTCTGGCAAACCCGCGCAAGACCGAAGCGCTCGACGCGTCCACTGAATCGCTATTGGCGACACTCAGAAAACTGGGCGTCTAGAGCACTGCCGCGGGTTGTAAACCGCCAGTTGCTACGGCTTGGGTCCAACCCTAAAATGCGGTTTTCCGCGGCACACGCGCACGATGTTTCGAAACTCGCGTTCCCGATTCTGCCGCCCGTTCCGTTCTGTCTTCGTTCGCTGCTGTGCGTTGGTATCGACATCGCTGCTCTTGGCGCTACCGGTACACGCAGGCCCGTGGCTCGAGCCGGGCGACATTTGGCTGAAAAGCGACGTGCAATTGCTGGCCGATGCCGGCGTTATTACCAGTCCAATTTCCAGTTGGCCATTGTCCTGGGGCGATATTGCGCAGGACATCAACCGTGCAATCGATGACGAAGACCTCACGCTGGCGGAACGAGCGGCGCTCGCGCGCCTCCGTCAGCGAGCCGACATCGAGCTGCGTGTTGATGAACCCTTTCTCGATGTCGGTATTCGTATTGCCGAGAATCCGCAGGATATTCGCGGTTTTGCGGACGTGCCGCGTGGTGAGCAGGAGATCTGGGCGAGCGGTGAATACACCGGCGAGCGATTTGCGGTGCGGCTACGCGGCAGTCTCGTCAATGATGACCCGTTCGACGACCGGGAAGCGCGAGCGGATGGTTCCTATGCCGCGGTGGCGATCGGCAACTGGATGGTGGGGGCAAGCCTGCTCGACCGATGGTGGGGACCTGGCTGGAACGGCAGTTTGATTCTTTCGAGCAGCGCGCGGCCGATCCCGGCCCTGGTGCTCGAACGAAATTTCTCGACACCGTTTGAATCGAAATGGTTACGCTGGATTGGGCCATGGTCAACGAGCGTGATTTGGGGCCAACTCGAGAGCGATCGAGGGGTACCGGATACGCGGTTCTTCGGCTGGCGAGTGAATTTCAAGCCGCTGCGGTCGCTCGAGATCGGTCTGTTGCGCACCGCGCAGTGGTGCGGCGACGGACGGCAATGCGATCTCGATGCCTTCGCGCGAGTGTTAGTCGGTGATTCCAATCTTGATTCGGACACCGACGTGGATCTGGCCAACCAGCTCGCAGGCGTCGACTTTCGCTGGTCATCGCGGATCGGGCCGATACCGTTTGCCGCATTCGGTCAGTTCATTGGCGAGGATGAGGCCGGCGGTTTTCCGAGCCGGTTTCTTGGTCAGGTCGGCGTCGAAACGTGGGGCAGTTTCGACAATGGCGCCACGCAGTGGCGCGCGTTTGGCGAGTTTGCCGACACCACTTGCCAGTTCAATGAGGAGTCTCGTATTTTCAATTGCGCGTACGAAAACGAGTTCTACCCGACCGGCTACCGTTTTCGAGGTCGTTCGATCGGCTACGCGACCGACGCCGACAGCCGCAGCGTGACGCTTGGGTTGGTAGCCACGCGGCTTGGCAAGGGCGACTGGTCTATGACGGTCAGGCGTCTCGAAGTGAACCGTGCTGGGAACCCGCAGCCGACTCACACTATTGCACCGACGCCGGTCGACATTACGGACGTCGACGTTCAATATCGACGCCGCCTAGAATTCGTGGATTTGATTATCGGTGCGGGTGCAGAACGGCGCGAGGACGCCGAGATTGCGGCGGATGACGATACACTGCGCGTTTTTGTTGGCGTCGAATTTCGCCTGTAGATCGTTGCGATGCGTATGAACGTCCAGTTTCCGATTTTTCTCACCCTAGCATTGGTAATGCTGTGCCTGGCAAGCGACGCCAGCGCACAGATCAGCGGTCTGACGCCAGAACAGCAGCGCTTGTTGCAGCAATTGCCGCCCAATCAGCGACAGGCGCTGCTGAACCGGTTTATCGCGCAGCAAGGTGCGGCGCCAGTGCAGCAGCCGGAGTCTGGCGTAGACGACGCGGCGTTGTTGCTCGATACGGAAGCAGAGTCAGATACGTCAGATTCGGACGAGCCGCCGCGATTCGCGGCCGGCGATTCCCTAGTGGTGTTCGCGACCCGTCCCGAAGATGCCGCCGACGACCCGGACATCGAACGAGCGATTGAGTTGATTGCCGCGGCAAACCCGTATCGTCTGGACGAGCGCGGTGTGTTGCCCGTTCCGGGAACCGCCGGCGTGCCAATTGCCGGTCTGACCGAAGCGCTGGCCGAAGTGCGGCTAGCCGCCGATCCGTTGCTGGCCGGCCTAATCATCGAGGTCGTGCTACTGCCGCTCGAGCGTTACGGTGAGGCCGCCCTGGAGCCGTACGGCTACGATCTCTTCCGCACCGCTCGGCGTGGCACGACGATGCCGAGTCAGCCGGTACCCACAAGCTACGTCGTCGGCCCGGGCGACAAATTCCAGATCCAGTTTTACGGTGCGCAAAATGCGACGTATGAGCTACCGGTTGGTCGTGACGGGATCGTCAATCTGCCCGAGTTGGGGCCGGTTACAGTCGTCGGCCTGTCATTCGATAGCGTCCGGGCCGATCTCGAGCGACGCGTGTCGGAACAGCTCATCGGCACCGAGGTCAGCGTTACGCTGACTGAACTGCGTTCGGTTCAGGTTTTTCTCGCCGGCGATGTCGAGACGCCCGGCGCCTATTCGGTGACGGCGCTATCCACGATCCTCGATGTATTGGCGCGGGGTGGCGGTATATTGCCGTCCGGTTCGCTGCGCGACGTTCGACTGAATCGCAACGGCCAGACGGTTGGCACCTTCGACCTTTATCAACTGTTGTTGTTCGGCAATGCGTCAGGCAATCGTCGCGTGCAGGACGGCGACGTGGTCTTTGTCGCACCAGTCGGACCGCGGGTTAGCGTTTCTGGCGCCGTCGGGCGACCCGCGATCTACGAAGTTCGTAATAGTCTCGATGCGCGCGGCGCGCTGTTGCTTGCCGGTGGGGCCCAAGCCCAGTCCTTGCTCAGCAGTGCGCGGCTGCAGCGAATCGATCCGCGCAACGGCCTGGCAGTCGTCGGCCTCGATCTCACCAACGACGCTGGGCTAGCGACGGCTCTGCGCGACGGAGATCTGCTCGTCGTTCCCGGCGATACCGAGCAGGTCGATCTCGCCGTGCAACTGACCGGTCATGTGTATCGGCCTGGCCTTTACGATTGGTCGGAGGGAATGCGTCTGTCACAGCTGCTGAGCTCCAGTCGTGACGTACGGCCAGAAGCTGATACCGGCTACGTACTGATTGAGCGTCAAGCGTCGCCGAACAGCGAAATTGAGGTGCTGTCGGCCGATATTGCGGCGATTTGGCGCAAGCCGTCGGTCACCGACGATCCCCTGCTTGCCGCGCGTGATCGCGTCTACGTTTTTTCCCGCACAGCGGATCAAGGTCGCGCGGTTTATTTGCCCGAGATTTTGCAGCGTTTGCGGCGGCAGAGTCGCAGCGGCGAACCGGCGGCGATTGTCCGGGTAGGCGGCTTTGTCAACCAGCCCGGCGAATACCCGCTCGAGGTCGGCATGGCCGTGTCGGACTTGCTCAGGGCCGGGGGCGGTCTCGCCGAGTCGGCGTATCCCGAGACCGCCGAGTTGTCGCGGTTCTCATTGTCGGGTGCCGCGGAGCGTCGCACGCATTTGGTAGACATCGATCTCGCAGCTGTGCTCGGTTTGGATGCGGCTGCGGACGTCGCTCTGCGCGCGGCTGATTATCTGAATATTAGGCAGATTTCGCGTTGGTCCGAACAGGAACTCATCGAACTGCGCGGCGAAGTGCGATTCCCAGGCGAGTATCCGGTAAGTCAGGGCGAAACGCTGTCGTCGGTGCTACAACGAGCCGGTGGCCTGACCGACTTCGCTTTTCCAGAAGGCAGTGTGTTCACGCGTGTCGCATTGCGCGAACGCGAGCGTGAGCAACTGGACACGCTCGCGAACCGAATCGAAAGCGACTTAGCTGCATTGGCTTTGTCCGATACCGCCCAGACTGAAGCGCTGACGATCGGTCGCTCTCTCCTTGCACAGATCGAGAACACCGAGCCGGCGGGCCGTCTGGTCATTGACCTCGAATCGGTCCTGACAAGCGTAGACGGTCGCGACATTTTTGTGCGCGATGGCGACGTACTGTTTGTTCCGCCGAGGTCGCAGGAAGTCACGGTCATCGGCGAAGTCCAGTACGCAACATCGCATTTGTGGGAGCCGAGTGTAACTCGCGATGACTACATCGATCGCAGCGGCGGGGTAACGGTCAAAGCTGACGAGCGGCGCATCTATGTCGTTCGAGCCAATGGCGAGGTTGTGGTTAGCAATCGCTCACGGTTTTTCTCACGCTCGCGAGGTTTCGACATACGACCTGGCGATACGATCGTGGTCCCACTCGACACCGACCGCGTCAAGCCGCTGGTGCTTTGGTCTAGCGCCACGCAAATCCTGTACAACCTCGCGATTGCGGCAGCGGCCGTTAACTCGTTTTGAGGTCTGAGTCGCAGCAACGGTGGCGAAGCTTTTACGACAGTGAGCGCAGCCGCACCGTTGATTGTTCGGCAGCCGCGACAGGCCGACAGTCTCCCGTTTGATGTCCTCGGCCGCGCCTGAGCTGCGTGCCGCTGCAGTAGCCGCCGGCGTCAACCAAATGACTTTTTGCTCGTTACGTTTGCATAACGGAAAGGCGACGCGCGGATAACGCTAACGTTATCGGGATAAGTGCGATTATTTTGCTATAGTCCACCGGTTCGTTGACATAACCACCATATAATTAATTGCTTATCGGGGTTATCTTAGATTGTGTCTACGCAAAGGGATGAGCGACGCCTCGCCGTGTATCTGCGGCTGAAATTACTGCGACTTGATCGAACCCAGAAACAGACAGTAGCGGCCGTTAATGATTGGGTCGTTGCCTTTGCTGCTACGATGGTGGCGTGCTGGGCGACTGATTCAACCGCGGCGGGGCTCGATGCGTTGCTTATCGTTGCCGTCATCACGGCCACACTGGTCGTCCCGATTAATTCATTTTTCAGTCTGTATCGATCGGTCGTTCGATTCCTTGGTATTGACCTAATTGCTGCGGGCACGCGCGCGATGCTCGTCGTCGCAGCAGTCTTTTTTGTGCTCGCAGCAACCACCGGCGCGGTGTCGCAACCTGTACGTACGACGGTTGTTTTTGCCGCAATGCTGCTGATTGGTATTTGTGGTACCCGCTTCTTTGCGCGCATTTTCCTGAATCGGCGTATCGGTAGAGATCGCGAGCGTGTGGTCATTTACGGCTCCGGTGCGGCCGGTGTGCGTTTGGCGTCAGCGTTGTCTGCTGGCGATCATTATTTGCCGGTGGCTTTTGCCGACGACAACCCGCAGCTCTGGGGCAAGGTTGTTGGCGGCCTGGAAGTGTTTCCGGCGTCGGAAATCGGTCCTTTGGTCGAGCGCCGGACGATATCTCAGGTCTTGCTCGCGCTGCCAAGCATCAGTCGGCGCCGCAAACGCAAAATTCTCGAAAGCCTCGGTCAGCTTCCTGTGCATGTGCAAACGGTGCCAGAAATGGCCGATATCGTTGCCGGCCGAGCACGTGTCGACGACATTCGGGATGTCGAGGTTGAGGACCTGCTCGGACGCGACGCGATTGCGCCAAATCCGGAGCTATTGAACGCGTGTATTGAAGGCAAGGCCGTCATGGTGACGGGCGCTGGCGGGTCAATCGGTTCTGAGCTCTGTCGACAAATTTTGTCGTTGGGGCCGCGACGGCTGGTCATGTACGAGTTGTCCGAAGCGTCTCTTTATCAAATCAATCGTCAGCTCGAACGACTCAACAGTGAAGCAGACGGTCGTGTTGAATTGGTCCCGTTGCTCGGCAATGTCCACCATAGAGACCGAGTGCAGCTCGCCATGCAGCAGTTTGGCGTGCAAACGGTGTATCACGCGGCGGCATACAAACACGTACCGATTGTTGAAGAGAATCTCGTCGAAGGCGTCCACAACAACGTTTTTGGCACACTTCATACAGCGCAGGCAGCCATTGGCTGCGGGGTTGAGACCTTTGTATTGGTTTCGACCGACAAGGCAGTTAGCCCGACCAACGTCATGGGTGCTACCAAGCGCTTTGCCGAATTGGTGTTGCAAGCTTTGCATCGCCGCGAGTCATCGACCCGCTTCTGTATGGTTCGTTTCGGCAATGTGCTGGCGTCGAGCGGTTCGGTCGTGCCGTTGTTTCGCGATCAAATTCGCGCTGGCGGCCCGGTGACCGTCACGCATCCCGAAATCATTCGCTACTTCATGACTATCCCGGAAGCGGCGCAACTGGTCATCCAGGCAGGGTCGATGGCGGAAGGCGGAGACGTCTTTGTGCTCGACATGGGCAAGCCAGTCAAAATTCTCGATCTTGCGCGCCGTATGGTTCACCTGATGGGTCTCAGCGTTCAGGACGACACCAACCCGGACGGCGATATCGAAATTCAGTTCACCGGCCTACGACCTGCGGAGAAGCTCTATGAAGAGCTGCTGATCGGCACCGACGTCACCGGTACCGAACACCCGCGTATTCTGCGTGCCAACGAAGAGTGTCTCGCGCCAGAGGAGCTCAATCCGCTAATCGACGAGCTGTGGGACGCATCCCTGGCGCTCGACCCGGAAGAGGCGCGCCGAATTCTGTTGCGCGCGGTCAGCGGCTATAAGCCGACTGGGCCGATCGTCGATCTGGTCTGGAAAGACCGCACGAGTAACGTCGCCAGCGATGCGGCCAGCAAGGTGGCGGATCTCGCGGCATATCGTGATCTGAGTCACCCGGAGCGCAATCAGCCGTAGCCGCCAAGCGCAGCTTGCCCCTATAATCCGCGCTCCGCGAATTCCACCGGATTGGGGCCAAATCGCGCATGAAACTCACCATTTTCGGTTCCGGCTATGTCGGGCTGGTCACCGGTGCCTGTATGGCAGAGACCGGCAACGACGTGGTCTGCGTCGATATCGACAAAAACAAGATCGACCGACTCAACGCTGGAGAGATTCCGATTTACGAGCCGGGCCTGGACGATCTGGTGAAACGCAACGCCGCCGCGGGTCGACTGCAATTTACCACCGATGTACCGGAAGCCGTTGCGCATGGCACCTTTCAGTTCATCGCGGTGGGTACGCCGCCTGACGAAGATGGTTCGGCCGATCTGCAATACGTTTTGGCGGTCGCACGTTCGATCGCCGAGCACATGAATGAGTATCGGATTGTTATCGACAAAAGCACGGTACCGGTCGGTACCGCCGACCGCGTTCGAGCAACCATTGCCGAAGTATTGGCTGAGCGCGGTGTCGACATTGAATTCGATGTTGTTTCGAATCCAGAGTTTCTCAAAGAAGGCGCTGCGATCGAGGACTTCATGAAACCCGATCGCGTGATCATTGGCACGGACAACCCGCGCACGGCTGAGTTGCTGCGTGCGCTGTATGAGCCGTTCAATCGATCGCACGAGCGCATCATCGTTATGGACATTCGTTCGGCGGAGCTGACCAAGTACGCGGCCAATGCGATGCTGGCGACGAAAATCAGCTTTATGAACGAACTCGCCAATCTAGCCGAGCGTTTCGGAGCAGACATCGAAGAGGTTCGCAAGGGCATCGGGTCCGATCCGCGTATTGGCTATCACTTCATTTACCCCGGCGTTGGCTACGGCGGCTCGTGCTTTCCCAAAGACGTGCAGGCTTTGGCACGTTCTGCCACGTCGGTAGGGTACGACGCCGAACTGCTCAATGCCGTTGAAGCGGTCAACGGTCGTCAAAAACGCGTGTTGTTCGACAAGATCAGTCAACACTTTAACGGTGAACTAGCCGGCAAAACCGTTGCTGTTTGGGGCCTGTCGTTCAAGCCGAAAACAGACGATATGCGTGAGGCACCCAGCCGCGTGCTGATGGAGCAGCTGTGGGACGCCGGTGCCAGCGTTCGCGCGTACGACCCGGAAGCGCGCGAGGAAGCACAGCGTATCTACGGCGAGCGGGCCGACCTCACGCTCTGCGACAGTGCGATGGAGGCGGCGGACGGCGCGGATGTGTTGGCGGTTGTTACCGAGTGGCAGGAGTTTCGGAGCGTCGACTTCGATGAGGTTGAAAAAAGATTGGCCGCCAAGGTGGTCTTCGACGGACGCAATTTGTACGACCCACGCACGCTGCGCGAGCGTGGCTTTGCGCATTACGCCATCGGCCGCTGATCGCTGATCGCGGCGACCGGAATCCGCTATCGCGATGGCCATCGTTCCTGTAATCCTATCGGGCGGTTCGGGAACGCGGCTATGGCCGCTGTCGCGGGCAGACCTACCGAAACAGCTGCTGCCCTTGCCCGGCCCGCAGACCATGATTCAAGCGACTGCGCAGCGCGTTGATGCGTTGGTTGAGTCGCATACCCGCCCCATCGTTGTCGCCAACCGGGCGCATCTTCAAGTGATACGCCAACAGTTGGCGACGATTGGCGTCGACGCCGACATTATTTTGGAGCCAGTCGGTCGCAATACGGCGCCGGCGGTTGCGCTGGCGGCCCATCTTGCGGTCAATACCGGGCGCGGTGATGACACCCTGCTCATCATGCCGGCGGACCACGCAATCGGCGATGTCGATGCGTTTGCGGCCAGCGTCCGTGTCGCCATGACGGCGGCCAACGATGGCGGATTGGTCACGTTTGGTATCGTGCCGGACAGTCCGCACACCGGTTACGGGTACATCAAAGCCGCGACAGCGGGCGGCAAACCGTCGCCGGTCGAGCAGTTTGTCGAAAAGCCAGAGCTCGATCGGGCCAAAGCCTACGTCGCGAGCGGCGACTACTTCTGGAACGCCGGTATTTTTATGTTCGGCGCGGACGTGTATCTCAACGAACTGACCGAGCACGCCGGCGACATTGCCCAACAAGTCGCCATCAGTATGTCGGGAGTTAAAGGAGAAGGGGTCATTGCACCGCTCGACGACGAGTTTCGGGCGACGCGCTCGGAGTCGATTGACTACGCGGTGATGGAGCGCACGCAACGCGCCTTCGTCGTGCCGATGAACGCGGGTTGGTCCGATGTCGGCAGCTGGACCGCGCTCGCCGACATTGCGCCGAGTGATTCTTCTGGCAATGTCTTCCAGGGCCCCGTGGTTGCAATCGATACGAACCGAACGTTCGTACATTCCTCGGGTCGACTGGTCGCTGTCAGCGGCCTGCGTGATGCGATCGTCGTTGAAACCGACGACTGCGTTTTGGTGACGAGCAGTGACGGCTGCCAGAACGTCAAAACCATCGTTGCCGAACTCAAGAAGCGCGGCGATCCGCAGGCCGAGCGCCACAGCAAGCAAGTCTTTGGCTGGGGCACGCTAGCGCCGATCAACGCGCCGGCGGACGCGCGCTTGTTTTTGCTCGAGCTCGAGAGCGGTGCAAGCTGCGAGCTCGAATGCGAAGCGAATGCGCGCCTGATAGGCGTATCTGGATCGCTTGAGTTGTCGGGCGTGGTATCGCGGCGGCTCGATGCGCAGGCAATGCTCAGCGTGGCCGCACCGGGTCCACTGATCGTAAGCAATGGCGGTAGTAAACCGGCAAGCTTGCTGGTGCAAGGTGTGCGGGTCGGTGCCGGTGCGCTCGGCGCCAACGACAACAAAACCTCCGACGGTTAGGGGCGAATATGCAGATCACGAGCTTTAAAGCATACGACGTACGTGGGCGGATTCCTGATCAGCTCAACGCCGAAATTGCATACCGAATCGGCAATGCCGTGGTGGAGTATCTCGGCGCTAAACGCGTCGTCGTCGGTCGCGACATTCGGGCCTCCAGCGCCGAGCTTTGTGATGCAGTCGTTCGCGGTATCAATGAGGCGGGTGCCGATGCGATCGACATCGGCCTCGGCGGCACCGAGATGGTGTACTTTGCCACGGCAGCGCTCGGTGCGGATGGCGGGATTATGGTCACGGCCAGCCATAATCCGAAAGACTACAACGGATTGAAAATCGTCCGCGAGGACGCCAAACCGATAAGCGGCGATTCTGGACTGACGGATATTCGCGAACTTGCTGAGCGCGATCATCGGCATGTCGGTGAGCGAGTAGGGTCCGTAGAGAGCGTCGACATCATGGCAGCGTACTGTGAGACTCTGCTGTCGTTCGTGGCGATCGACGAACTGCGCCCGCTAAAGATCGTGGTTAACCCGGGCAACGGGGGTGCCGGCCTTGTCGTCGATGCGCTGCAGTCGAAGTTGCCGTTCGATTTCGTCAAGCTGCATTACGAGCCGGACGGCAGCTTTCCAAACGGCGTGCCGAATCCGATGTTGCCCGCCAATCGTACGGCAACCGCCGATGCAGTGATTGCGTCGGGTGCAGCGATTGGCATTGCCTGGGACGGTGACTTCGATCGCTGTTTCTTCTTTGACCACAACGGCCGGTTTGTCGATGGTTACTACATCGTCGGGCTGCTAGCCGAGGCGATGTTGGCGCGCGCGCCAAGCGACCGAATCGTTTACGACCCGCGCGTAATTTGGAGCACCGAAGAAGTCGTTGAGCGGCTTGGTGGTACGCCGGTCATGAGTAAGTCCGGGCATTCGTTCATTAAGGAAGTCATGCGCCGCGAGGACGCGGTCTACGGCGGCGAAATGAGCGCTCACCACTACTTTCGAGACTTTTTCTATGCCGATACCGGGATGGTGCCGTGGCTACTCGTTGCAAGCATCATTTCGGTAACCGGCAAGTCGTTGGCGGAACTCGTCGATGAGCGCATCGCAGCGTTTCCGACGAGCGGCGAGATCAATCGCAAAGTCGATGATGTGGACGAAACGATTCAGCGGGTTCGCGAGCACTATGAGGCGAGCGCAGATGGCGTCGTAACAATAGACGGGGTCAGCCTCAGTTTCTCCGAGTGGCGCTTCAATCTTCGCGCGTCTAACACCGAGCCGGTCATTCGGCTGAATGTGGAAAGTCGCGGTGATGCCGAGCTGATGCAGGCAAAAACGGCCGAACTTCTCGAATTGATTGGCGGCGAGGCTTAACGCGAGTCACGCCCCGCCTAGGCCTCGAGAAAACGGCGCAGGCTTTCGGTGGCTCTGCCGGCTGTTCTGCCGTCCCAGAAACGCGGCGGTTGTCGCCGATCCTGATGATTTTCGCTCAGCACGGCGGTGACGTCGGCGCCGAGGCTGGCCGGCGTGACCAGCTTGTTCGTGCCTTCGGTGATAGTGGTCGGTCTCTCGGTGTTCGGACGCATTGTCAGACACGGAATGCCGAGATAGGTGGTTTCCTCCTGCAGTCCACCGGAATCGGTAATGACAACGCGGGCGCCCATCACCACGTTCATGAAGCGGATGTAGGGCAGCGGCTCGAGCAGCGTTACGCCGTTGCTGGCTATCAGTTGCTCGCGTAAGTCGTGTCGCTCGAGGCTGGCGAGGGTGCGTGGATGAGCGACCATGACCAGCGGCAGTGTCTCGGACACCGTGACGAGCGTTGTGACAATTTCGCTGAGCGTTTCCGCCGCATCGACGTTGGACGGCCGATGAAGGGTCACGAGGCCGTAGCTCGCCGAATCCAAACCCAGTGCATGACGCGTTTGATCGGCTTCAATCTGCTCGCGCAACATTTCGAACGAATCGATCATGATGTTGCCGACGAGCTCGACGCGTTCGGCGTTGATGCCGCTCGCCTGCAGATGCTCGTTGCCGTCGATGGACGGCGTCCAAAGCAAGTCGCAAATCGCATCGGTCGCGAGCCGATTAATCTCCTCCGGCATCGAACGATCGCCGGACCGCAGCCCGGCTTCGAGGTGCACGCAAGGGATATGTAATTTGGCCGCCACCAGCGCACAAGCGACGGTGGAATTGACGTCGCCGACAACGACGACGCAGTCGGGCCGAGCGTCCATGCAGACGCCCTCATAAGCGATCATGACGCGGCCGGTTTGTTCGGCATGGGTGCCGCTGCCAACCCCGAGGTGGTGGGTTGGTTCGGGGAGTTTTAGGTCCCGGAAAAACGCATCGGACATGTTGTAATCGTAGTGCTGCCCGGTATGCACAATGCTGGGTCGGGCCCAGCCACTAGCAACGAGCGCATGGTACAGCGGTGCGACTTTCATGAAATTCGGTCGTGCCGCGGCGATCAGATGGACGTTTTTCATACAGTAGTCACACGGATACCTGGGAGACGCTGCGGGCCGTAGTCTAGGCCACGACTACGGTCAGCGGCGTGAATTATTACTCAAAGCGCCGCCGGGCCGGGGATTGATTTGCTGGTGCCGGTCCTTGCCTGGAGCGGCATCACAGAGCGGATTGGGCATACGTCACACGTGCCGGCTGCCGGGTCCGGTATCATTGGGCGTAGTGACTGCGGTCAGGGCGCGGTAACAAGGAATACGACGAGGTAAAAAACCTCGCGGGCGGACATTCGTGCAGATCAAACTGTTCAATCAGAACCTCCGGATGCCGCTGTTGCTGCTTGCGGCGGCGGAGGCTGTGGTTCTATGGAGCTCCGTCGTGCTGGCTCAGGCGCCACCGTTGCTGAGCCTCGGTGTTGCCGACAACGGCGGGCCGATCCTCTGGCAAGCGGGCAGCGTCTCAGTGATTTTGCTGATCGCTTTGCTCGCGGTCGGTCTCTACCAGTTCAACCAGCGGTTCAATCGCAAGGAGATGATTGCCCGACTCATCGTCGCGTTCGGCGGTGGCTGGCTGGTGTTAGCGGCACTCTATTTCGCCATTCCGGAAATCAGCCTGTCGCGTTCGGCGGGGCTCGCTAGCGTTGGTATCGGCTTTCTGGGAATTGCTGGCGTCCGCCAGGTATTCGTACAAACTGTAGACCAGAACATATTCCGCCGGCGCTGCCTGGTATTCGGTACCGGCGCCAACGCCGTGAACGTCGCGATGCTGCGCCGCGCATCGGACCGCCGCGGCTTTCGAATTCGCGGCTATGTGCGAGCGCCGGGCACTGATGTGCGAGTTACGGACGTGCAGCACGATGCGGAAATCATCGAATACGACCGGCCGCTGACCGAGATAGCCGCCGAACGGCGCATCGATGAAATCATCGTGGCGCTCGACGATCGGCGCGGTAACCTTCCGGTCAAGGAGCTGGTCGAGCTGCGACTTACCGGCGTTTCTGTCGTCGACCTGCTCGGTTTTTTCGAACGAGAGACCGGTAAGGTGAGGATCGATTTCCTACGGCCGAGTTGGATAATTTTCTCCGAAGGGTTTGCGGTGAATGTCATTCGCCGGGTCACCAAGAGAGTGTTGGACTTAGCGATCTCTTTGCCGGCATTGCTGTTGATGTCGCCGGTCATACTCGTTACCGCCATCTGCATTTTGGCCGAGGGCACCGGCTCAAGCGTGTTCTATCGACAAATTCGGGTAGGTCAGCGGGGCCGAGACTTTGCCGTGCTGAAGTTTCGCAGTATGCGCGAGGACGCTGAAGCCGACGGCAAACCAAAATGGGCCACGAAAAATGATGATCGGGTGACTCGCGTCGGCAAGTTCATTCGCCAAGCGCGTATTGACGAGTTGCCGCAGCTCATCAACGTGCTACGCGGTGACATGAGCATTGTTGGTCCGCGCCCGGAAAGGCCCAGCTTCGTTGAGAATCTGGCGGCCGAGATTCCGTTCTACGCAGAGCGACATTGCGTTAAGCCAGGCATTACCGGCTGGGCGCAGTTGCGCTACCCGTACGGCGCATCCATTCAAGATGCGATCGAAAAACTCCAATACGACCTCTACTACGTCAAGCACCAGAGCTTGCTGTTCGACCTCGCGATCATGCTGCAGACCGCCGAGGTCTTGTTGTTCGGCAAGGGCGCCCGTTAGTTCATCGGCAACGGGAGCTTCGTAATCGATTTGGCAGAACTAGTTTCGGAATCGGGTTACTGGCTCGCCGCAACGATGTTTGCCGGCCTAGCCGTCGTCCTGTTATTCAATTTTCGCGGTGGCGCTATCAGCTGGGCGGCGTTGCTGCTGGCCGCCGCGACCAGCGTCTTTGCCGTTTCTCATGCGCTCGCGCACCGGCTGGTTCCACTGACACCGACTGCGCTCGAGTATTTCGAGATTGCCCGAATCGCTGCATGGTTTGTTCTGTTGACAGCGACATTAAGGCTTTCGCAGCGTCCGACTAGCGTCAACGGGCTCATTGTTTCCGGTCATCTATTTTGGATCGCGTTGCTCGGTCTGCAGTTCTTTCCGACCGAGGCTCTGTGGCTGGCTGCCCAAAGCCGCGGTCTGATCGATGTCGTCGTACTCCATCTGATTGCCGCGCTGCTCACGATACTTTTGATCGAGCAGGTCTATCGCAACAGTCGAGAGAAACGCCGCAACGGTATCCGCTTCTTATGCATCGGGCTCGGCGTGCCCGCCGCCTATGAACTCTGCCTGGCTGCGCATGCCGTTTTGTTCGGTGCGCCGAGTGAGGTTCTGGCCGTGCCGCGTGGCATCGTGATTGCGATGGCCGCACCGCTGATTGCGGTCGGCTTGCAGCGAAGCGCGCCGCTCGGCGTCGGTATCTTTGTCTCCAGGCAGATCGTCTTCTACTCCGCGACGCTGATGGCGACGGGTGCTTACTTGCTCGCTATGGCCATTGTTGGTTTCTGGTTGCAGTCTCTCAATTTGGCCTGGGGCGCGCTGCTGCAGGGCGTATTTTTCATCGGCGCTATTGGGGTTCTGATCTGGATACTTTTCTCGGAATCGCTTCGCGCCAGTTTCAGAGTCTGGCTGCACAAGAATTTTTTCGAGAACAAGTACGACTATCGGGAGGAATGGCTGCGCTTAACACAGACTTTGGCCAGCGCCGGCGACGATCTGCCGCTAGGCGAGCGCAGTGTCAAAGGGCTCGCGCAAGTGGTCAACGCGCATTCCGGCGCGCTCTGGACCATAGACGCCGAAGGCCAGGCTTTTGTCCGCGAGTATGCGCTCAATAGTGTCCCTAGCGCCGATGAGCTCGCATTCGATCACCCCCTGATAGAGTTTCTCGACGAGCGTCGCTGGGTTCTCGATTTTCGCGACGCGCTGCGCCAGCCGGACCGATATGAGTCGATTGCCCACACCTTGGCCGACATGCCGTTCAGCCGAACGGCATTGCTGATCCCGCTTCAGTATGAGAATCGCTTGCTCGGTTTAATCGAGCTCGAGCAGCACAATGACAGTCAACCGCTAAACTTCGAAGATCACGATTTGTTGAAGACTGCCGGTCAACAGATCGCAAGCTACCTTGCGCAACGCAATACGGCGCGACTATTGGCGGAGAGTCGGCAGTTCGAGGCGTTCAATAAGTTCACAGCATTTGTCATGCACGATCTAAACAACCTCATCGCGCAGCAGCGGTTGATCGTACAGAACGCCAAGCGCTTTCGTTCAAAACCCGAATTTGTTGACGACGCCTTCAAGACCATCGAGAACTCGGTGCAAAGAATGGAGGGCTTGCTGACGCAATTACGGGAACGCAGTGCAACCAGCGCCAATCAAAAGTTTGATGTGGCCGAAGTTGTCGAAAACGCTATCGCCAGAAATTCTGAACGTACGCCCGCGCCAACGTTGCTCACCCGTGACTCGCAGCTCTGGGTGCAAGCGGACCCCGACCGGCTCGAAGCGGTCGTCGGTCACATGTTGCGCAACGCGCAAGATGCGACGCCCAGCGAAGGCAGTGTCGAAGTGCGCATCGAGCAAGATGACATTGGCAATTCCGTGCATGTCGAAATCGCCGACACCGGCGTAGGTATGACCGCCGAATTTATACGCGACCAATTGTTTAGTCCTTTTGTGAGCACCAAGGGCAGCCAAGGAATGGGTATTGGCGTTTATCAGACGCGCGAATACCTGCGCATGATTGGCGGTGACCTATATGTCGAGTCGTCGCCGGGGCAGGGCACGACTATGCGGCTCGCGATTCCTAGAGCGACGGCCCGGCCCTAGCCGGCATAAGCCGCGTCGTCCGTGACCTGCGTCTGATTCCATACCGTGCAGCGTGCACTGTCGACGCACTTGCTTCTCCATTAGGCTTCGGAACGGGTCCTCGCTGGAGCGATCCGCACTTTCCTGCCGCGCAGCGGTCGCAATGACAAGACCACATAGGTGTCGTTCGATTCGCGGTACCATAGCGCTTTGGCAGCGTCTGTTTATGCGCGGTTTTATGTCAAGAATTTCGACACCGACGGGCGAGCGCACGGCCGCAACGTCCGTTGCTATCAAGTGCCTATCTGCGTTTCTGCTGCTGCAGTGCGCGGCGTGCGGACTCGGTTTGGATAGCGCAGACCGCCTCGCACGCGGTCAACAGGCATTTGCCGATGGCGACACACGGACGGCTTCACTCGATGCGAAGTCGGTATTGGCTGAAGATCCGAACAACCTTGCCGCAAGTCTCCTGCTGGCCCGCGCTGCCGCCGCCGAGGGTGACAACGAGACGGCGGCGTTCGAGTTCGAAAGGGCTGTTGATCTCGGTGCCGAATTATCGGCGGTCGCTGTTGCTTGGGGTGAGTCGCTGCTGAAACTTAATCGTAGCGACGAGTTGTTAGCGCGCATTCTGGTCGATGAGAGCTTTGACCAGGCAACCGTGCTGCAGGTCTTGCTGTTGCGCGGCTCGGCGCATCAGATCCAGGGTGACTCAGTCATGGCCCGCGCTGAGTACGCAAAGGCGCTGTCCCTCGAACCAGACAGCGAAGTTGCCAACGTTGGTGTCGTGACGAGCTATTTTGAGGAGGGTGACATCAGCGTTGCCAGGCACCGCGTCGATGTGCTGCTGGAGCAGCATCCGGAATGGCCTATGGCCCGTTTGGCATCGGCAGAGATCTACCGCGCCGAGCAGCGCCCGCGCGATGCCGTCGGCGAGTTTTCGGCGGTCGTCGACGCAGCTGAGGACGCGTTGGCGGTCGGCCTCCGGGTTCGCGCGCACGTGGGCCTCACGGCAACGTGGCTGGATCTTCGCGATCTCGACAGGGCAACAGAGTCGTTGGATGCGTTACGCGAATTGGCACCAGAGGCCTTTGCGACGCGCTTTTTCGAAACGCAACTGCAGCTGGAACGTGGCAACGTAGCTGCGGCAGTGTCATCGGTCGACGAGCTGGTACGCAACGCGCCACGCGACATCGCCGTTTTGCTGTTGGCCGGTCGGGTCAATCTTGCCCGCGGTACGCTGGGTCAAGCCGACACCCACCTCACCCGAGCATTTGCCGATGCGCCAGAAAACCCGGTGGTTCGGCGGTTACTTGCCGAACTCCGTTTGCGGCAAGGGCGGGTCGAGGACGCAGACGCGCTCATTGCGCCGCTGCTCGACGAGGGCAATGCAGATCCTTCGTTGCTGCAACTCGTCCTGCGAATAAAAACAGCGGCCGGTCAGGGGGATGCAGGTGTCGTGCGCTATGAGGCCGCGCTGGCGAAGGACCCGGACAACGCCGATCTGCGTTTCGGACTAGCGCTGTCCCAGGTGCTCTCCGGTCGACTCGATGCTGCAGATGCCACGCTAGCGACACTGCCAGCGGATGACGATGAATTCGGCTGGCGGAAAGACTTGTTGGCGGTGTTCGCCATGCTTCGTCGCCGCGATGGGTCGACCGCCGCGACCGAGATTGAGCGACTCGTCGATGAGTGGCCTGAGACCGTCGAGGTGCACCGCGCGGCGGCGATGATCGCCGAGGCGAATGGCCAGAGAGACCGCGCGCGCGAAGGCTACCAACGGGTCGTGGTGTTGGCGCCAGCATCGGCACAGGGTTATCTGGATCTGGCGCGTATTGCTGCGGTCGATGGAGACGCAGCGCAGGCGCGCAAAGACATCGAGCAAGGGCTCGCGGCGGTACCGGAATCGGTCGCGCTGCTATTGGCAATGGCGCAAGTAGCGGCGAGCGACAGTGACGACCCCAATGAGGCGCTCGGTTGGCTCAATAAGGCCCGTGCTGCCGAGCCAACGGCACTGCGTCCGTTGCTGGCGCTCGCTGAGTTTCATCGCGCGAGCGGTAGCATAGGTCAAGCGCTCACCTTTGCCCGCGAAGCCGTGCAACTGGAGCCGGCGAACCCGGCGGCGCTGGAGTTGCTCGGGCTAACGCAATTGCGCATGGGTGACGCTGCTGCGGCGGTTGCAACGCTCACCGATGCGGTTGAGCAAGGCGGCGAGACGCCGACTCGGTTGCACAATCTGGCGCGCGCGCAGCTCGCTTCCGCGGACGCGCCGGCCGCTATGCGAACGCTGGCCCGAATCGAGGGGCGTGACTATACGACTGATTTGCTGCGCGCGGCGGCGATGGCTGATGTTGGCAATGCGGACGGTGCGATGGACATCGCCAAGCGCCTTCGCGCCGAACGCCCCGATGAGGCGGATCCGCTCGAACTCATCGGCCAGATCGAGCTGGGCCAGGGTGATCCACAACGAGCTGCGGAATCGCTGTCGCGGGCCTATGAACTCGACCCGACGTCGGACCTTTTGGAAAAAGCGACCTTCGCGCGATTTCTGGCGGGGCGTGAGGACGCCGATGAACTCATGCTTGCACGGCTCGATCGCGAGCCTGGAGCCTTCGCACTACGGCGCAATTACGCGCACATGCTGGCTGCCGCAGGCAGGTCTGCCGACGCGATCGTGCAATATGAACGGGTACTCAGTGAGTCACCAGACGACGTCGCGTCACTAAATAATCTAGCGTGGCTCCTGGCCGAACAAGACGATCCCCGCGGCGTGGCGTTGGCCCGCCGCGCGGTTGATCTAGCGCCCGATAGTGTCCAGACAAACGACACGCTGGGCTGGATTCTGGTCGGTCGAGGGGAGCTCATCGAAGGCACGAGTCGACTTCGTCATGCGCTGCAGCAAGGCGCACAAGATCCCGAGATTCGTTACCATTTAGCGGTAGCGCTGGATCGCAGCGGTGATACCCGCGGCGCTACGGCGCAGCTGAATCGCGCACTGGCCACCGAAGGGCCGTTCGCGTCACGGGCGCAAGCCGAGGACTTGCTGCGTGCAATTCGCGGCCGCAAGCCATAACAAGCGATATACAGCGCCGAGGATGTCGACCATGCATACTTCAAAGAAACTTGTCGTTGCCGCTACTTTGCTGGTGAGTTTTGCGTTGGCTGGCTGCCAGAGCGCTGGCGTCAATGCGGCGGATGTCAACGCCCAGGCTGCGGCGGCTACGGACGAGTACCAGATTGGGCCTGGTGACGCTCTGCAAATTTTCGTCTGGGATCATCCAGATTTGTCGACCGCGGTGCAGGTCCGACCGGACGGCAAAATATCGACACCGCTAGTTGAGGACCTGCAGGCGGCCGGTCGTTCGCCGACCCAGCTGGCGCGCGACATCGAGGGTGTGCTCGGCGAGTACGTGCGATCACCCGTTGTTACGGTGATTATGCAGAGTTTCGTTGGCAAGGCAGATCAGCTCATTCGCGTCGTTGGGCAGGCGGTGGCGCCACAGTCGCTACAATACCGGCAGGGCATGACCGTTCTCGACGTGATGATCCAAGTGGGCGGTCTATCAGAGTTTGCGGCGGGCAACCGGTCTAAACTCGTACGTAACGTCAATGGCCAACGGACGGAAATTCGCGTTCGTATTGATGATCTGTTGAACGACGGCGACATCGAACAAAACATTCGTGTCTTACCGGGCGACGTCATCATTATTCCGGAGTCGTTCTTTTAGCGCGCCGGCACGTGCCTTGATTGCCGCCGACGAAAACTATTCTTGATGGACGAAAAATCGTGAACATCCAAGAGCTGATCGCTGAAGCACTAGAGTACCTTCACGGTATGTGGCGGTACCGTTGGGCCGCTTTGGCTGCCGCCTGGGTAGTGTCGATCGCCGGCTGGTACGCGGTCTACACGATGCCAAACGAGTACGCGGCATCGTCCAAAGTCTATTTAGAAACTGACAGCCTGCTCGACCCTATTTTCAAGGGACTCACAATTCAGGACAACCTACAGGCCGAGGTCGAAGCTGCCAGCCGCGCGCTCCTAACGAGGCCGCATCTGGAAACCGTCGCAAGGGAGACCGATCTTGCGCTGCGAGCTCAGACGCCGAAGCAATTCGAGGGTCTCATCACGCGACTGCAGGCAGCGATCAAAGTCAAAGGCAACCGCGATCGCAACGTATTCGACGTCAGCTACACCGACACGGATCGCGACAAGGCCCGAGATGTCGTCGCATCGATCGTCAATACGTTTGTCGAAGGTTCGCTGCAAGGTCAGGGCAACGATACGGAAGTGACCGAGCAGGCGTTGGATGCCGAGATCGCCGATCACGAGACGCGCCTGCAGGTTTCCGAAGATCGCCTCGCGCAGTTCAAGAAGGACAATCTCGGCTACATGCCGGGCGATCGTGGTGACTACTACACACGACTACAAGGCAGTCTTGCGGCCGTCTCGACAACAGAGAACGAACTACGCCTGTTGACCGAAAAACGTGACGAGCTGCAACGGCAGATCGCTGGTGAGTCTCCGATCCTCGCAAGCGGCGGCGGACCCGTTGTGCTGCCTTGCACTCAGGCCGATCAATTGATTAGCCTTCGCGCCGAACTCGCCGCACTACAATTGCAGTTCACAGACAAGCATCCGCGCATACTGTCGCTGCGCGATACCGTGGCGCAGCTCGACACCCTGTGCAAGGCGGAGATCGCAGAAACGAGTGGTGTTGTCGTCAATGCGGATGGATCGAGCGAGCCGAACCCGCTCTATCAAAACCTCAAGCTACTGTTGAGCAACGCCGAAGTTGACCTCGCTAGCTTGCGAGCACAGCTGCGTCAGCAACAGTCGGTTGTGTCGGAGCTGCGCGTCAATGTCGACAAGATTGCCGATGTCGAAACGAGCCTAAAGCGCCTGAATCGGGATTACACCGTTGTTCAGGAGCGCTACCAAGAATTGCTTCGACGCCGCGAAACGCTGCGATCAAGACAAAGGCTCGATCCGGTGACTGATAATTTGACTTTTCGAATTCTCGAGCCGCCGTTTGCATCGCGCGTTCCCGTTGGACCGAATCGGCCTCTATTTCTAATGGGCACGTTTGTGGTTGCTCTAGGGATCGGTGGCGCGCTCGCGTTTGGATTGAACTTGCTGACGCCGGTGTTTTTCGGTCGCCGTGCGGTACAGAAGTTCAGCGGCGTTCCGGTGCTCGGGTCGGTAAGTTATCTGTGCTCACCGGCCGAAGCACGGCGCGATCGGTTTCGCAGTATCGTTTGGGTCACTGGAACAGCGACGATCGTTGCAGCAACTGTCGTCGTCATCGCTGTCGAAGGCAAGGCGTCAGCAATTCTCCGAGAAACTCTAGGCAGGCTGTCGACGTGAGCAAGATTCAAGACGCATTGCAGAAGCTTCAGCGCGGCGAGAGTGCCGCGGTGCAACCGGCGCGACCAAAGCGTCAGGGTTTCCCCGGCGAGGGTGGGCGTACTGCCGTTCCGGTCGCCCGCAAGAAAAAGGTCGAGATCGAGGGTGAGAAATTTCACATCGATCAGCACGCGTTGATCAAAGGTGGTTTGCTAGCACCGCTCGATCAAGCGGTACCGATTGCCGATGAGTTTCGTAAGATTAAGCGACCCTTGCTGGCGAATGCGCGGCAGGAATTCAGCGATGCCGCAGAGCACATGAATGTCATCATGTTGGCCAGTGCGATGCCCAATGCTGGCAAGACATTTTGCTCGGTCAATCTTGCGTTCAGTATTTCGCTGGAGCGTGAGCTCAACGTCGTGCTGATCGATGCAGACGTCGCCAAGCCGCACATCAGTCGCGCCTTTGGATTAAAAGATAAGCCAGGCCTCATTGATTTGCTGGTCGACGACCAGATCGATCTCAGTGAGACATTGGTTCGAACGGACCTAAACGGTGTGCAGGTTATTCCGGCAGGGCGTGGTCACGCGCAGGCAACGGAACTCCTTGCCAGTGACCGAATGTCAGAGGTCGTCGACGAGATTTCAACTCGATACGCGGATCGCATTGTCATCGTCGATTCGCCACCGCTGTTGGTAACCAGCGAAGCACAGGCTCTAGCGACGCAAGTCGGGCAGGTTGTCCTGGTAATCGAGGCCGGCAAGACAGCGCATCAAACCGTGCAACAAGTTCTCGAAGTGCTCGACCATCAAAAAGCAATAAACTTCATACTAAACAAGAGCCGGCGTACTGCCTCGCCGGACTACTACTACGGGGCGAGCTATGGCTATACAAACGAAAACGAGGAAAGCTAGGGAGCGCTCGATTGGCAAGTGGCTGCGAGGTAAGTGGCCGAGTACGACGCTCAACGCAGCGCTAGGCATCTGCGTGGCGATGGCGGCAGCCGTTCCCGCGGATGCGCAAATTACGCCGACTATCAGGCTCGGTATAGCGCACACGGACAATGTCCAGCTTGCCGCTGAGAATGGCGACGACGAGACCATTGTTCTGTTGGAACCGGCGCTATTAATTGACTACCAAAGTGAGCGGATTACGTCTGCGGTCGACTATCGTATGCAGGCGTTGGAGTATCTCGATGGCAGTGAGACCGAGGTTTTTCACACCGGCACCGCGACGGTGACGTTCGATCTCCTCAAAGACGAGCTATTTCTAAATGCTGGTGTGCGGCGTGACCAGAGCATCAGTGATTTGACGCAGCCGATTCCGGTCAATAATTTGCCGTTTGCCGGTAATCGCGTCGATCGAGACGAATATTTCATCAGTCCGAGCTTTACGCGCAGGATTGGATCGAGCGTCACGGCCGCGGGTTCGTACCGCCAAACCCGAGTGGAGATTCAAGGAGGCGGCCTGCAAAACAACGACCAGTCGCTCGCCAACTTCTCGCTAGACAACTATCTTGGCGGCCAAGGTCTGACCTGGGCAGTGCGCTATAACTGGCAGCGCGTTGAATACGACATTGCGCAACCGTTTGAGAATCAAACCGCATTGCTCGAGCTCGGGTTTTGGCTCAACAGTAGCCTGCGCGTGTTTGGCTCGGGTGGTTTGGAAAGCGATTGGGAAGTGCCACTCGACCCGGCGCTTGAAGCCGAGACGTGGGAGGCCGGCATCGTCTACTCGGTCGGTGATCGGGCGCAGCTGACCTTGGCGGGCGGTGAGCGGAGCTTCGGCGCGTCGGCACGCGCGCTCTTGCAGCTTACGGGACGCAGTAGCACGCTCAACGTCAGTTTCACGCAGCGACCCGCAACACTCGGTGCCCAGCCAGTGCGTACTGACGGCCCGAGCGCGCCCGACTTGCTTTTTGATCTGCTTGACCAGCAAGGTCAAACCCAACGCTTTGTGGCAAATCGATTCGAACTCACTTGGACATTGGCCTTGCGACGGCTAAATCTCCAAGCGAGAGGCTTTATTGAAGAACGAACGGATCGGACCACAGCCGCCGGCGAATTGCTGTCGGATCAGGAGCAAGATGGCCAAGGCTTGTCCGCGACTTACCAACTCGGCGCCCGGACGTCAGTCGGCTTGGATATTGCTCGACAGGTGTTTGATCTCGGCGACGGTACCGATCGTGAACTGATTCGAACCGCAATTAACGCATCGTACAGCCTCGGTGCGCGAACGCAGCTCGAATTCAGCTACGCCTACAACGATCAAGATTCGGATCAAATTGCTATGGGACCACCAAATAACGCTGATTTTGTCTCCAACGTCGTTACTTTGACGATTTCGCGAACGTTCTGAAGATCAGGGAATTTGGTGCTATGGACGCAGCAAATCCACGCAGCGCAGTCTCGCTTGAACAGCCGCAAGGCGTTGCGCCGTTTCCCCAGGTTGAGCGCCTGCATACGATGGCGCCTGTGGTCGAGTTGCCGAATGCGCTGACCTGCGACGTCGAAGACTATTTCCAAGTCTCGGCGTTCGAGCACCTCGTTCCCAAGTCGTCGTGGCACGAATGGTCGTGTCGCGTCGAGCGGAACATGGACCAAGTCCTCGAGATTTACGCAGAACGCGGTGCAAAGGGCACGTTTTTTACGCTCGGATGGATTGCAGAGCACTACCCCGGTGTCGTCCGCAAAATTGCGGCCGAGGGACACGAGGTTGCGAGTCACGGTTACCAGCACGAACGCGTCTGGAATCAAACAGCCGACAGTTTTCGCGACGACATTGATCGAACTCGGAAACTGTTGCAGGACTTATCCGGTCAACCCGTGGTCGGATTTCGGGCCGCGAGTTGGTCGTTGGACAAGCGGACGCCTTGGGCGCACCAAGTCATGGCTGAGTGCGGCTACACATACAGCTCGAGCATCTATCCGATTTCGCACGACCACTATGGCTTGCCCGACGCACCGCTACAGCCGTTTGTCGAGAAAACCTCTGGCTTGCTCGAAGTGCCGGCAAGCACGTTCCGACTGGCTGGCCGCAACTTACCGTCGGCGGGCGGCGGATATTTTCGACTGTTTCCGCTGCCGCTATCGCGTTGGTTGATCGATAACGTTCGCCAACGGAACGGCGTTCCGGCGGTGTTCTACTTTCACCCGTGGGAAATCGATCCGGATCAGCCCCGCATGGCCGGCATCAGTCTCAAGACGAGATTTCGCCACTACGTGAATCTTGGCCGATTTGAAGCCCGTTTACGCCGGCTTCTTCAACACGGCCGTTGGGATCGTATGGACAGGATCTACCTTGAGTGTTAGCGACGCACCGACTGACATTGCGGTGCAGGAACTCGCGGCGCAGGACGTCGCTGACTGGGATCGGTGGGTAGACGCTCACGATAACGCGACGTTTTATCATCTTGCCGGGTGGCGGGATGTTATCTCGCAGTGCTTCGGTCGCAAATCGCACTACCTGGTAGCCAAGCGCGCCGAGCATATCGTCGGCGTGCTACCACTCGTTCGACTAAAGAGTCTTCTGTTCGGTGATTTCCTCGTTTCCATGCCGTATCTCAGCTACGGAGGTGTCGTCGCGGAGGACGCGAGTGTCCGTGATGCGCTTTTGCTGCGTTGCGCCGAGCTTGCGCAAAGGCTCGGCGTCAAGCACAGCGAACTGCGTCACCTAGAGGATTGGATCGACTGGCCGAAGCGAACGGAAAAAGTCGCGATGCAGTTACCGTTGCTGGGCGATAGCGAGGCGCGTTGGAAAGCATTAGGGGCAAAACGGCGCTCGCAGATCAAGCGTCCGCTTCGCGAAGGTGTCGACGCTGATGTCGGCGGTATCGAGTTGGTCGATGATTTCTATCGCGTATTGAGTCGCAAATATCGCGACCTCGGAACACCCGTTTATCCGAAAGCGTGGTTTCGCGCCATAGCCGAGCGTTTTCCCGATAACATCAAGATTTTTGTCGTTCGCATGAAGGGCGAAACCGTCGCCGCCAGTATGGTCGTCAGCTATCGGGGCAGTCTCGAGGTGCCCTATGCGGCGTCGTTGCGTGAAGTCGATCGACTCGGTGTCAATATGTTTCTCTACTGGACGATGGTTAAGTACGCCGAAGACAACGACTATCGGGTATTCGACTTTGGTCGCAGTACCGTGGACAGCGGCACCTACAAATTCAAGAAGCAGTGGGGTGCTGAGCCCGTGCCGTTGTACTGGCACTATTGGCTGCGTGATGGCGGCGACGTCCCGGTATTGAACACGTCCAACCCGAAGTATGAGCTTCTGATCAACACGTGGCGCCGGCTGCCGGTCTGGGTGACGACGCTGGTGGGTCCGAGAATCGTACGCAATCTTCCTTGAATAAATTGTCGCGACGTTGACGGATTGATGTCCGCCGCCGTCGATACCGTTGTTGTTGGCGCCGGCGTCGTCGGACTCGCTGTTGCCCGCGAGCTTGCGGTTCGTGGCTGCGACGTGGTTATCGTCGAACGCGAAGCCCAATTCGGATTGCACACGAGCAGTCGGAACTCAGAAGTGATCCACGCCGGTCTGTTTTACCCGATAGCGTCAAATAAGGCGCGCTTGTGCGTCGATGGCAAGCGGCGTTTGTACGACTACTGCCAGCAGCGAGGTATAGCTCACCGGCGGGTCGGGAAGCTGGTGGTGGCGAACGGACAGGCAGAAGAAATACTGCTAAGCGCCTATATCGATCGAGCAATTGCCAACGGCGTCGACGATTTGGAGCTACTTGATGCGACGTCGGTCCGTGCGCTGGAGCCCGCGCTCGTTTGTACGGCCGCGCTGTTGTCGCCGTCGAGCGGCATCGTGGATTCGCACGCGCTGATGCTGCAGTTGCTTGCTGATGTCGAGGCGCATGGCGGTCAGCTCGCCCGCTTGAGTGAATTGATCGCGGTCGAGACCGTGACGAGCGGCTTCAGGTTGCAGTTTTCCAAGGCAGAGTTTGCGTTATCGTGCCGGCGGCTGGTCAACTGTGGCGGGCTGTGGGCGTCTGCAATCGCAGCCAACATCGACGCTATGCCGCGCGGACTCATTCCTCGAACGTATTTCGCCAAAGGGCAATATTACGGCGTTGCCGGTTGCGTGCCGTTCCAGCGGCTCATTTACCCGATTGCTGACAACGACAGTTTAGGTATTCACGTCACGGTAGATTTGACCGGCGCCGCACGGTTTGGGCCTGACGTGCGTTGGGTGGAAGCGATCGACTATTCGCTCGATCCGTTCGAGCGCGCCGCGGTCGCGGGGCCGATTCGGCGTTACTACCCGTCGCTCGATGTGGCAACGCTGGCGCCGTTGTATGCCGGAATTCGCCCGAAGCTGGTCCCCGCAGGTGCGACCCCGGGCGACTTCCTGCTCCAAGACGCGTCGGTGCATCGTGTCGACGGACTCGTCAATTTGTTCGGCATCGAATCGCCCGGTCTGACGGCGAGTCTCGCACTGGCAGCAGAGGTCGGCCGCGTCATGGACGCGGCCGACTAGCTCCTGCGTCGTCTAGTTGGTCGTTACCTGCTCGGTGACTTCTGCCGAGAACAGACTTTCTACACCAGCGCTGTTCACCGATGTCGCCACGATGTAGTAAGTGCCTGCGACCAGTTCCTCGATGACATAGGCGGTCAAGCCAGCATCGTTCACGTCAATGGTGGTGGTGTAATTGCCGGATTGGGTCCCATAGTAAATCTTGTAGCCAGCCAGATCGTTCAGCGGTGTGCCGTCCGAGTTTTCGGTCGGCGCACTCCACGACAGCGTGATCGAGCCTGTCGCCGACTGCACGACGGTGATGCTGAAGGCGGGCAGATCGACGCTGTCCGTGCCGTCAGTGACCGTAATCACAATGTTGTCGTAGGTGCCAACGTCGCCAGCCGACGGAGTGCCGGACAGGCCACCGGTCGTCGCATCGAACTGCAGCCAGCCAGGGCGGTTGGCAATGCTGAACGTCAATGGGTCATCATCGGCGTCGCTCGCGGTGGGTTGGAAACTGTAGGGCTGATCGACCATCGCTTCGGCTGGCGGCGATCCTGAGATCTGTGGCGGTGCGTTGGGCGCGTCCGCTTCGCGTACGGTTATGCTAAACGCCGGCAGTGCCACGGTCTCATTGCCGTCACTTACCGAGATGCGTATGTTGTTGAATGTCCGCACGTTGTTTGCACCGGGTGTGCCGCTTAGTCGACCGGTTGCCGTATTGAACTGCAGCCAGCTAGGACGATTTGCGATGCTAAAGCTAAGCGTGTCGTTGTCGGCGTCGGATGCGTTCGGCTGAAAACTGTACGGCGTGCCGACAGTCGCCGCCGTTGCCGGTGTACCGCCGATGACCGGTGCCCGGTTCGGTGGGTCCGCGTCGACGACCGTGATACTGAATGCCGCCGTTGCAGCGTTGGCCTGACCGTCCGACACCGTAATACGAATGTTGTTGTAGGTGCCGACGTCGTTTGCCGATGGCGTACCGCTGAGCTGGCCGCTCGACGCATTGAATTGCAGCCAGCTGGGACGATTGGCAACGCTAAACGACAGTGTGTCGTTATCCGGATCCGAGGCGCTCGGTCGAAACACGTACGCCGTTCCGACTGTCACCATCGACGGCGCAGAGCCACCGATCGAAGGCGGGCGATTCGCGCTCTGGGCGGCCGCGACGGTAATCGAGAATGGGGCCAACGACGCATTGGCCAGACCGTCGCTCACCGAGATGCGAATGTCGTTGTACGTACCAACGTTGTTCGCACTTGGTGTACCACTCAAGCGCCCTGTGTTCGAGTCGAACTGCGCCCAGCGTGGCCGATTCGAAATACTAAACGACAGCGGGTGATTGTCGGCGTCCGTGGCGGTTGGCTGAAACGTGTAGGTCGATCCCACCGTGACGCCGGCCGGCGCGGTCCCACTGATGACGGGGACCCGATTGGTGTCCTGGTCAACACGAACGTTGATTCGGAATGGGCCAATACCGGCCGAAGCCGTTCCGTCAGAAACGAAAATCGACACGTTGGCCACGGTGCCGACATCGTTAGGGCCCGGGGTTCCCGACAGCTCGCCGGTCGTCACATCAAAATCGGCCCAGGTCGGCGCGTTTGAAACGCTGAAGTAGAGCGTGTCGCCATCCGGATCCGAGGCCGTCGGCCGAAAGCTATACGGTGTGCCGGCGACGATCTCTAGCGGTGGAAACCCTGAAATTGTCGGCGGCGAGTTGACCGGCGCTGGTTGTCCCGGGTCCAGCGCGGCTGCAAGGTCGGTATCGTCGTCGTCATCGTCGATACATCCAGCAAGAATCAGCGACGTCGCTGCCATTGCCAGCAGTGATCGGTGACGCATGATCGTGCGTTGATACATCCAGTTCTCTCCTCGTGCGGCCCGAGCGGCGCGTAACCGGTTTGGCCGTTATGGCGAAAAACGCATACGGCCCAAGCCGGGTTGCGCTGTGTCCAGAGCGACCGGTCGAGGAGTGCGAGCAGGAGAGCGGCTGGAAGCCTAAGAGGTACGCGCGCGTAGCAGCAGCGGCACCTAAATTGGCAACCCCGCTATCCCAGATGGCTCCAGGACCGGAAGCTTTGCGTCCCTGCCTCTCGGCAGGTTTGCCTTTGTCAATTGGGCGGAGTTATACCACCTCGCGCCGCGCTGACAAGACTGAAATTCGTGCTTACCAGCGCTGACACCGAGCAAACGTCGCTCAGCGCTATTTCGAACCCAAATTCATGCCGGGCGCGGTCGCTACGAGCCGCGCCAAAGCGACAAAATCGAGTGCTGCTGGTGCACTGCAACAGCGTTAAGCGAATCTCGTGCCAATTATTAAAAAGTTAATAAAAACAATAGTTAAAAGAGCGGCTGGTCGATCGAATACGATTGCGGGCAGGCCGCGTCAGGGGCCAGACCGGCTAATTATGTCGTTCGCGTGCGACGCTTTTTCCGCACTGCGGCAAAGTCCGCTGCGATGCATTGCAGTACCAGCCTTTCGGGCCGAATTCGCTGTCGCCAATAGGGGACGGAATCGGGTTGAACTTTTTTATGTTCAGTCGGCTTGCGCAGCTGCTAGAAAAAGACCCAGTTCCTGTTTTCAGGCATTGCCACAAAACGGGCGCATCACGGTGCCGTCTGGCCCCGCCGATCACTTGGCGTATCAATTGCTTTCGAATATCGCCTAGAATTCGCCGGCACTTCGCAGGCAATCGCTGGTTGGCTGTCGGCGCGAGACACCGATGCTGGTGCATTACTCGCGCCTTAGCGCTGGAAGTCGCTAACTGGCGACGAGCGGTTTCAGTGGCAAGGTGTGACGCACCTGACGATGGCGGTGTGACCGGCGACAACGACCATTGAGCCGCCGCTAGAGATGATACGGCTCGCGCCGAAGCTGCTGGCAGCCGCTGCTCCGAATGAGCCGCGGGCGGCCAACGATAAACAAGAAAGGGACCCGTCGTAATGTGTGGAATCGTAGGGATCGTAGAGCCGGCCAGGCATCGCTACGGTCTCGCAGACGTCCGTGCCATGGCCAACGAGATTGTCCATCGTGGTCCGGACGATGGCGGTTTTTTCGATGGCGGTGAGGCGCTACTCGGCATGCGTCGGCTGTCGATTATCGATCTTGCCGGCGGCAATCAACCCATCGCGAACGCTGACAAAACCGTCTGGGTCGTCAACAACGGCGAAATCTACAACTTTCGACAGCTGCGGACTGAACTCGAGTCGCTGGGTTATCGGTTCCGCACGGCCAGCGACACCGAAGTGCTCGTCCACAGTTACGACGCCTGGGGTGAGGCGTTTCTCGACCGCATCGATGGCATGTTTGCGCTTGCGCTCTGGGACACCAAGCGACGCAAGCTGGTCCTGGCGCGTGACCGACTCGGCATCAAGCCGCTGTACTACTGGCAATTCTCCGGCGGCTTCGGGTTCGCGTCGGAGATCAAAGCGTTCCGACCGCTGGCCGGATTTTCGGCTGCACTCGATCGCAATTCGTTGCTGGATTATTTGGGGCTCGGCTACGCCGTAGCGCCCGCGACGGCGTTCGAAGGTGTGCGCAAATTGCCGCCAGGACACTGCCTTATCTGGGAAGGCGGTGCAGAGCCCACGATTCGATCGTATTGGGCGCTGCCGACCGAGACCGACGAATCACTGAGCTATGCCGATTGGGTAGAGCGCGTCGCCGAGGAGTTGCGCCGGTCCGTTGCTGATCATTTGGTTGCCGATGTGCCGGTTGGCGCGTTTTTGAGCGGCGGTATCGATTCCAGCGCGATTTGCGCGCTGATGAAAGAAGCCAACGACAACGCTTTGTCGACCTATAGCATCGGGTACGCTGGCAGTAGAGTCGCGGACTACTACAACGAGCTGCCTTACGCGCGAATCGTTGCTGATCAGCTGGGTTCCCAGCATCGTGAGATTGCCGTTCAGCCGAACGTAGCTGAGCTGTTGCCGAAACTGCTCTGGCACCTCGAGGAACCCATTTCGGATAGCGCCATCACCACGACGTTTTTGGTCTCCGAGCTGGCTGCCGAGTCGGTCAAGGTCATCATGTCCGGGGTCGGTGGGGACGAGCTTTTCGCAGGCTACAACCGCTACCTTGGCGATCACTACATCAAGCGCTATCGGCGCGTTCCTGGCGTACTGCGTAAGTCACTGCTGCCGAGTCTGGCCCGGCTATTGCCAAGCGGCCGGCAAAACCGATTGATGGACCTGGCGCGCTACGCCAAACGCTTCGTGCAAGCCGATCAGCTCGGCTGGCGCGAGCGCTACGCGTACTTTCTTGCGATCGCTGACGAGGACATGCTTGGCGCGCTACTCAATGGCGATATTGCTGGCAGTAACGGTCTGCAGCGAATCGCCGCGCTGGAGTCGAGCGATGACGACCTGTTGCGACTGATGCGAATCGACTGGCAGACGCAGCTATCGGAAATGCTGCTGTTGCTAACCGATAAATTGACGATGGCGTGCAGTATCGAGTGTCGGGTGCCGTTCTTGGACACACGACTGTCTGAGCTTGCCGCACGTATCCCAACGCGCCACAAGCTTCCCAATGGGCGACTGAAAGGCGTGCTCAAGGACGCGCTGCGCGGCATTTTGCCGGACGATGTGATTGATCGTCGTAAGCGCGGATTTGGTGCGCCGGTCGGTGCCTGGTTCAAAAGCGAACTAGCGCGTCTGCGTAGCCATCTGCTGTCGCGTCAGACAATCAGTCGACGCGGGTTCCTGGATCCTGATGCGGTAACGATCGTCTGTCGAGATCATGACGCGAGCCGCGCCGACTACACCGATTTACTGTTGGTCCTAATGAATCTCGAGGTTTGGTCGCAGTTGTATTTGGACGGACGCAGCGTCGAGGATGTGTCTGGCGAACTCAGTGATATCCACCGAGCCGCCTAATACAGCGACGCCCGGTTCGGCTGCGCCAACTGCACTGTCGCCAGCGGTCGTCTTTTCGCTTGCTGCGGTGCTGGTCATCGCCGGGCTCAGCGCCAGCTATGTCGGGATGTACGAGCTCTGGCAGCGCAGCGCGCACCAACACGGTCTAGTGGTGTTTCCGGTCGTGCTTTGGTTGATATGGCGCGAGAAAGATCGACTCGATTATGCACCCGGACAGCCTGGCTTTTCGGCCATCGCGCTGCTGTTAGTAAACCTTGCGGTTTGGCTGCTCGCTCGTCTGGCCGGCATACAAGCGATCGAACATCTAGCGGCGCTCGTTGCTGTCCCGCTCGTCGTCACAGCGTTGGCTGGTTGGCAGTTGGCCTGGAAATTGCGATTCCCGCTAGCGTTTCTGTTGTTGGCTTTGCCGATCAGCGATGCGCTCGTACCGGTCATGATGCGTTGGACCGCCGACATTTCTGAAGCGTTACTGGCCTTGTTCGGCATCCCATTTCTACGAATCGGCCAAAACATATCGCTACCGGGAGGCGAGTTTGTTGTCGCCGAGGTTTGCAGCGGTGTTCGCTATTTCACGGCAGGTATGCTTACCCTGTTGTTGTTCGCGTATCTGTCGTTCGCCAGTATCACGAAGCGGCTCGTGCTACTTGCGATCGGCGCGGGGCTGCTCGTGCTCGCAAACGGTGTCCGCGCCTTCATCGTCATGGCGGTTGCATCCGCGACCGAGATGCGCCTATTGGGCGGTGCCGATCACATTTACTTCGGCTGGGTCATGTTCGGCATCGTCATCATCTCGTTGATGTGGGTGGCCGGCGGGCTTGCCGATGCGCCAGACGACGTTAGCCGCGACGAGCGCGTCGACGATGCCGATGAGCAAGGCGCGGCACCGTCGCGCTGGCCGCTGATCTTGATGCTCGCGGCAGCGATGCTGGTGGCAACATTAAACCCACTGCAGTCCACCGAATTGCAGGGGCTCAAGTTCGCGCTCGCCGCAGCGCTCGTGGGGACGGTTGTGTTCGTGGTTTGGCGTCGCCAGCGCGCGCCAGAGAGCGGCGCAACCGACCGACGTTCAACGATCCGGCCACGCTTCGTCGTCGCGCTGGCGGCGGTGGCCGTCGTTGTAGTTGCTTTTCCGTGGTTCGAGGCTCGCATTGCCGCGGCAGAGCCGGGGACGGCGGCGTTGCCGTTTCTCGATTTGCCCGACAACTGCGCCGCCCAAACGGGCTGGGATCCCGCTTGGCAACCCGCCATGCGCGGCGTCGCCGCGGAACGCAACACCAAAGTCCAATGCGCGGACGGCGCGGTCAGCGTTTACACGGCGGCCTACGACAGCGCTTTGCGCGGTGCCGAACTCGTCAGTGGCGGCAATCGGCCGGTCCCGAGATCCGCCGGCAGCGGTCGTATTTTCGGGCGGGGCAACCAGCCAACGGTCAGAGAAGTCTCTTTGACCCAAAATCAAACCAACCAGCTGGTGTGGTTTTGGTACGAAGTCGGCGACAACCGTCTGGTCTCGCCGTGGCGGACGAAGTGGCGGCAGGTCCAAGCGCTGCTGCGCGGTCAGCCGGCTGGCGGACGAATCATCGTCGTCGTTACGGACAGCAATGCGAATGACTTAGACCCCGCCCGGCAACGCTTAGCGGTGATTGCCGCAGCGGTTAAAGGACCCTAGACATGGATCGCCCGGCGCCGTTAATCGTGCACATCGTGTTTCGCTTTGATTACGGCGGACTCGAGAACGGCGTAGTGAACGTCGTCAACGCGCTGCACGGACGCGCGCAACGGCACCACATTATTGCGTTGACCGACGTCACATCGTTTCAGGAACGCTTGCGCGACGGTATTGACGTATCGGCGTTGGGGAAACAGCCTGGCCGCGACTTTGGCGCCTATCGACGCTTGTATCGGTTGCTGCGCAAGCTGCGGCCAACCATCGTCCATACACGCAACGTTGGTACGCTCGACTGTGCGTTGGTAGCTTTCGCCGCCGGTGTGCCAGCGCGGATTCACGGCGAGCACGGTTGGGATGTTGCCGACCCGGACGGCACGCGCGCGAAATACCGCTGGTTTCGCCGCGCGTTCAACCCGTTTGTGCAGCAATTCGTGACGGTGTCGCAGCACCTCGCAGACTGGCTGGTCGGCACGGTAAAAATTCGCCGCAGCAAAATACGCCACATTTGCAACGGCGTCGACGTCGCGCGGTTTACGCCGGAGCGGGTCATTGACATTGGCGATGCTCCAGCATGGTTGACCGACGCGGATTCGGTCGTTATCGGCAGTGTCTGTCGGTTTAGCCCGATCAAAGACCCGTTGAATCTGGTCAATGCATTCATCGCACTGATGAATTCGGGCGAAAAACACGTCGATCGATGTCGACTCGTGATGATCGGCGACGGGCCGCTCCACGCCGAGGCAGTAGATTGCGTCCGCGCTGCCGGTTTCTCAGACCGTGTTTGGTTGCCGGGCAGTCGGGACGATGTCGCGGCTATTCTTTGCAGCTTTGACGTGTTTGTGCTCGGCTCGCAGCGTGAAGGCATTTCGAACACGATACTCGAGGCGATGGCTTGCGCGCTGCCCATCATTGCTACGGCTACCGGCGGCAATGTGGAATTAGTCGACCCATCTCGTAATGGCACGCTCGTACCGCCCGGTGACAGCCAGGCGCTGACTGGCGCGATACAGCGCTATGTGGCCGACGAGACGCTACGGTCGAAACACGGCCAGGGATCACGGACAATGGCGACGTCGGAGTTCTCGCTTGCGACGATGATTGGCAATTACCGTGAGCTGTACGCTCACGCACTGGCAGGAAATTAGGCAAGGATATGTGCGGGATCACCGGCGTCGTTGATCTGGCGGGCAGCTCGCCGATCAATCGGGAATTGCTTGCGGCAATGAACGCGAGTCTCACTCATCGCGGCCCGGACGGCGATGGATTTCATTTCGAGCCGGGTGTCGGCCTTGGCCATCGCCGCCTGTCGATTATCGACCTCGAGGGCGGCAAGCAACCGCTCTACAACGAAGACGAATCCGTCGTCGTTACGTACAACGGTGAGATCTACAACTTCAAGCCGCTGGTCGAAGAGCTAAAGGCCAAGGGGCATTCTTTTCGCACACACTGCGACACGGAAGTAATTGTCCACGCTTGGGAAGAGTGGGGTGCCGATTGCCTAGAGCGTTTCAACGGCATGTTCGCGTTCGCGCTCTGGGACCGCAATCGGCAGACACTATTTCTCGCTCGTGACCGTCTCGGTATCAAACCGCTGTATTACGCGCTGCTCGGCAACGGCACGGTCGTTTTCGGTTCCGAGCTAAAAGCGCTGATGCTAAACCCTACGGTTCCGCGCGATCTGGATCCGCAGGCCGTCGAGGACTACCTGACGTTCGGCTACATTCCCGATCCTCGCAGTATTTATAAGGCCGTGCGTAAGCTCGAACCCGGCCACCATCTCGTTCTAAAGCGCGGCGAAACGCCGGCTGCGCCGGTCCGGTACTGGGACGTGCCGCTCGACGACGCACCGACCAACGGACTCGCCCAGCAGGATGTCGAGGCGGAGCTTCGCGCGATGCTGAAGTCGTCGGTGGATCGTCGGCTGATCGCCGATGTCCCGCTCGGCGCGTTTTTGTCTGGCGGCATCGATTCCAGCGCTGTGGTTGCGATGATGCGCGAGCTCGATCCTACCGGTCGAATCCTGACGTGCTCGATCGGTTTCAACGAAAAGCGTTACGACGAGTCGAAGTACGCGCAAATGGTTGCCGACGCCAAGACAACCGATCACCAGGCCGAGCGTGTCGAAGCGGGCGATTTTGGTCTGCTGTCAAAGTTGGTTGATTTGTACGACGAGCCCTACGCGGATAGCTCTGCCATACCGACCTATCGCGTCTGCGAGCTCGCTCGCAAGCACGTTACCGTGGCACTGTCCGGCGACGGCGGTGACGAGAATTACATCGGCTATCGACGTTACTCGCTGTTCAACATGGAAGAGCGAATGCGCGGCTGGTTTCCCGATAGTTTTCGACGCAGCGTGTTCGGAGCGCTAGGTCACTACTACCCGAAGGCCGACTGGGCGCCACGGGTGTTTCGCGGCAAGACGACGTTCCAGGCACTGGCGCGCGAGTCGCAATACGCCTATCAACACGGGGTATCGATTTTCGCCGAAGAGAATCGAGACTGGCTGTTTTCAGATCAACTGAAGCGGGATCTGCAGGGCTATCGATCACGTGCGGTGTTCGACCGGTACTTAGACGGCAAGGAATTCGACGATCCGCTGCGTATGGTCCAGTACCTTGATTTCAAGACCTATCTACCCGGCGACATATTGACCAAAGTCGACCGAGCGAGCATGGCGCACTCGCTCGAGGTCCGCGTGCCGTTTCTCGATCACACATTTGTGTCCTGGACCGCGAGGCTTCCGTCTTCGCTGAAGCTCGAAAGCGGCGTCACAAAATCGGTACTCAAAAAGTCGCTTCAACCGCTTCTGCCCAACGATGTGCTGTATCGGAAAAAAATGGGATTTGCCGTCCCGTTGACCGTCTGGTTTCGCGATTCGCTGCGCGAGCAAATGGTCAAGGTCGTTACCGGTGAGCGCTTGCTCGATACCGGATTGTTTTCGCCGGACGGATTGCGTCGGATTACCGACGAGCACACGAGCGGAAAACGCAATTACGCCGCGGCGCTTTGGGCGCTGTTGATGTTCGACGGTTTCCTCAAGCGACACGAAGCCGCGGCCTGATTGAGCACGAGCCGTGCGTGTTACCACGATCACCCGCGTCTTGCCGACACCCGATGATCGGGCGGCCGGACTGTTCGTCGCTCGTCGCCTCGAGGCTATGGCGGCGCGATGCGAGCTGACGGTACTACAACCGGTGCCGTACTTTCCGGTCGTCCGAAGTTTGCCTGGTTGGGCTAAGGCGCCGACCGTGCCGAATTCACGATTGGCAGCGCAACCTGTACCGATGTTTTATGTGCCGCGCATCCTCAAGTCGCTGGATAGCTATTGGTTGCGGCGCGCCTGCCAGGCGCGACTCGCGGCGCTCCGCGACAGCAACCGCTTGGATATTTTGGACGCGCATTTCGGCTACCCCGACGGCGTGGCGGTAACGGAGCTAGCGGGGCGGCTTGGCGTGCCGGCCGTGGTTACGTTTCGCGGCGTCGAGCAGGACTACCTCGAGCAATCGGCCATTGCGCGGCAGCTTGCCGCAATGCTCAAAGCCGTGGCCGGCTGCATTTGTGTCAGTCACTCGTTACGCGATGTGGCTATTCAGGCGGGCGCCGATCCGTCGCGAGTTGCCGTTATCCACAACGCCATAGATCGGCAAATGTTTCGGCCGGGCGGGCGCGCTGCCGCGCGCGCGACACTCGGGCTGAATGTTGCCGATCGTTGGCTGATATCGGTCGGCAACCTTTTGAGTGTGAAACGTCATGACGTGCTGCTGCGCGCCTTTGCCGAGGTGCGTGCCGTACACCCGACGCTCAAGCTCGCTATTGCCGGAGGCGTGACACACGAGCCGGAGACGGGTCCCGCGCTTGCAGCGCTGGCTCGCGATCTCGGCGTTGCCGATAACGTCCGATTCCTCGGCCGGGTGCCGCCCGACCAGATCGTGACCTGGTTGCGCGCCGCGGATCTATTCGGTTTAGCGTCACGGCGCGAGGGTTGCTGCAACGCGATTTTGGAGTCGCTCGCCACCGGATTGCCGGTGGTTGCCACGGATGTCGGCGACAATCGTTTTTTCATCCGGCCGGGGGAGAATGGCGCGCTGGTGCCAGCGAATGACGTATCCGCTCTGGCCGCCGGAATTCGTGACACGCTTAGCCGGGCGGACTGGGACAGGGATCGTATTTCGGCCGGCCTCGACGTGGGACAATGGGATAGCGTGGCCGAGAAAGTCACTGACTACTTCGAACAATGCCGGGCGCGCTTCAGAGACGAGTCACGCCACGGCGAGTCACCGACACAACAAGTACGGAGTTAAGCATGAAAATCAGCGTCATCGGCCTCGGCTATGTCGGCGCCGTTACGGCGGTGTGCCTTGCACGTGACGGCCACGACGTTACCGGCGTCGATCTGGACCCGACCAAGGTGCAGCTGCTGCGCGACGGTAAGGCGCCGATCATCGAAGAGGGCATCGCTGAGGTGACGGCAGCGGCCGCAGCAAGCGGTCGGCTGCACGTAACCGACGACATTCGCGACGGCGTTGCTGAATCGGACCTGATCTTCGTCTGCGTTGGTACGCCGTCGGCAGCCAACGGCAGTCAGGATCTGACGGCTGTCCAACGTGTGTCAGAGCAAATTGGCGATGTTCTCAAGGATGCCGATGATTTTCCCGTCGTCGTGCTGCGCTCGACGGTCTATCCGGGAAGTACCGAGTCGCTGGTCAGACCGACTTTGGAAGCGGCGGCCGGTGGCGGCGTGGGCGAGAAATTCGGTTTGTGCTTCCAGCCAGAGTTTTTGCGCGAGGGCACGTCCGTCAAAGATTTTTACCAGCCACCGTTCACCGTGATCGGCACGGACTGTGAGCGCAGTGCCGAGCGTGTGCGCGAGCTGTTCGGCGGATTCCCCGGGGAATTCGTGGTGACAGATTTCAAGTCAGCTGAACTCCTAAAAATGACCTGCAATGTATTTCACGCATTGAAAATCTCCTTTGCCAATGAAGTCGGCCGATTGGGACAGAGCCTCGGTATCGATTCGCGGGAAGTCATGCGTCTGGTCTGCATGGACAAGAGTCTGAATATTTCGCCGGCGTACATGCGTCCGGGATTTGCCTACGGTGGCTCATGCCTGCCGAAGGATCTGCGCGCAATGCTCTATCTCGCTCGAACAAACGATATCGAGTTGCCGGTAATGGCCGGGGTTCAGCAAACCAATGGCATCCATATTCAGCATGCCTTCGAGCTGATCGCAAAGGCCGGTTCCAGGCGCGTCGGCATGTTGGGACTCAGCTTCAAGCCGGGGACGGACGATCTCCGGGAAAGCCCGCTCGTTAGTCTGGCTGAGCTACTCATTGGTAAGGGTTATGAGCTGCGTATTCATGACCCGGCCGTTAATCTTGCCCGACTGATCGGCAGCAACAAGCGGTTTATTGACGAGACGATTCCGCACATCGAAGCATTGATGGCGGACGAGCTCGGCGAGGTCATCGCGCACGCCGATGTCTTGGTCATCGGTCAGAAGCATCCCGAACTGTCGGCATTGCTGGCGACAGCCGGACCGGGCGCACCGCATATTGTCGATCTGACCGATGTGCCTAACGATGCAGTTGGCGCTGGCAGCTACACGGGCATTTGCTGGTGAGTGACAAGCCGACACTGCTGTTTGTGTCGACGCGATTTTTGTTCCCCGTCGACTCCGGCGGCAAGATTCGAACGACGCAAGTGCTGCGGGGTCTGACCGGCGGCAAGTTTCGAGTTGTCTTGGTGTCACCTGCAAGTGCGAGTCTCGTAGCCGAGCACGGTGAGGATCTTGCACGCGTTTGCGACCGGTTTGAGTGGTGGCCGGAACCGGCGCGCGGTCCCCTGTTCGAATTGACGCGACTGCGGCATTTGCCTGATCCGTTGCCGGTTCCGGTGCGGACCGATTGCCACCCCGGTGCGGTCGAGAAAATCGCCACGTTGCTGGCAGAGCAGCCTGCCGTCGCCGTTTATGACTTTGCGCACGCCGCGGTGCTCGCCGATTTTCCATTGCCAGTCCCGTCGGTAATGTTTACCCACAACGTCGAGGCGGAGATCTTTCGCCGTCATCGCGACGTTGCGACCAATCCGATCAAGAAGGCCATTTGGGCGAATCAATACCGCAAAATGCAGCGCTTCGAGCGCGACTCGCTGCGACGCTTCGACGTTGTCGTCGCGGTGGCCGATCGTGACAGCGAGCAGTTTGCGAGGGACTATGGCGTTGGTGGCTCCCACATCATCCCAACAGGCGTCGATCTGGATTTTTTCAGCTACCACGCGCCGGAACGCGACCACGAGATCGTTTTCTGCGGCTCTATGGACTGGATGGCCAATCAAACCGGTATCGAGTACTACATGAACGAGATCTGGCCCCTTATCGCCGCCGAGGAGCCGGATACGAAAATGACGGTCGTCGGACGATCGCCGCCGGAACGTATGTTGAACGCCGCCAGCCAGAAGGGTTTGAATTGGACGTTCACCGGCTTTGTCGATGACGTCCGCGACTACATGAGCGGTGCTGCCGTTTCAGTCATACCGCTGACCGTGGGCGGTGGGACGCGGCTCAAAGCGTACGAGGCAATGTCCGCCGGAAACCCGATCGTGTCGACGAGCATAGGCATTGAGGGTCTACCGGTGGTGCCCGAGCAGCACTATCTGAATGCCGATACACCAAACGAGTTCGCGGCGGCGGTCGTTCGATTGATCCGCGATCGCGGGCTACGCGTTAGGATCGCGCAGGCAGCGCGACAGCATGTGGAAGAGAACTTTTCGTACACTGTTGCGGCCGAGTCTTTTGAGCAAGCCTGCGAACGAGCGATCGGTCGATTTGAGACCCACCAAGTTGCGTAGCGTTCGACCGACAAGACTCGACCGGATGGCGAGCGACGCGGCATTTGGGCGAGGTAACGAGATTGTTACTATGTCGGGATTCGATCGCGTCGGTCGGAGCGTCGTTCGCTAGGCGAGCGCCGGCTCGATCGTCACCGAATTTCGATATCTGAACGCTGCAGCTGAGTCGATTAGAATCGGATGATGAATATTGCGTTGACAGTCTTCTGGTTGAGTGCGGCCTTGGTGGTGTACGTCTATTTCGGCTACCCATTGCTGCTTTTCTTAGTAAAAAGCCTGACCGGCGGCAGGACCGTTCGACACAGTGACGAGCTTCCACCGGTTACTCTCGTGATCTCCGCGTTCAACGAAGAGGGCGTCATCGAGAAGAAGATTCAGAACAGTTTGGCGCTCGACTATCCGCGCGAGCTGCTGCAGATTTTGGTGGTCTCGGATGCTTCGACGGATCGGACGGACGATATCGTCCGAGCGTTTGCCGATGACGGCGTCAACTTGCTACGAATGTCCGAGCGCGGTGGCAAGACACTGGGTTTAAACGCGGCTGTCGAGGCCTCAAACGGCGAAGTTGTCGTGTTTTCGGACGCGAATGCGATGTACAAGGGCGATTCCATTCGCATGTTGGTTCGAAACTTTACCGATACCGAAGTCGGCGCGGTGGTCGGCGAATCGACGTACGTAGACCCCAGCAGTCAGGCTGAGCAAAGCGAGTCGGCGTATTGGCGCTACGAGACCGCAATCAAAGCCGCTGAGTCATCGCTGGGTTCAACCGTTGGTGGCGATGGCGCGATCTATGCCATCCGCAAGGACTTGTACCGGCCAATGTCGGCTGACGCGTTATCCGACTTTGTTAATCCTTGCCAAATCGTCGAGCAAGGCTATCGGTGTTTGTACGAGCCGAGTGCTGTTTCGATCGAGGAGGCAGCCGGAAGCTTCGAAAAAGAGTATCGTCGGAAGGTTCGCATCGTGAACCGTGCTTGGCGCGCCACGATGACAATGACGCAATTGCTGAACCCACTTCGCTTCGGCTTTTTTGCCATCCAGTTCATTTCACACAAATTGTTGCGATGGCTGGTCCCGTTGATCCTGATCGTCGTGATAACGAGCAACGCGTATTTGCTGCATAGCGGACTGTTTTACGTTATGGCCTTCTGGGCACAGGTGGCATTCTATATCCTCGCATTTGTGGGCAAGGTGGTCAGCGGCATACGCGAGTTGCCGACCTGGGTTGCTATCCCCTATTACTTTTGCCTAGTTAATATTGCCAGTGCGCAGGGTATCTTGGAGTCGTATCTAGGCAAGACCTATGCGACCTGGTCGACAGCTAGGACTGGAGCCTAACGATGGTCAACACCCGGCCGGATGTTTCTAACGATAGCGATAACGTGTTCGCATCCGTGTGCGGTATTCTCGGCGATGTCCTGCAGCTCGGCGACGAGCGCACCAGTTTTGAACCGGGCACCGTTCTGTTCGGTTCGATTCCCGAGTTCGATTCAATGACAGTTGTGACCGTGCTCACCATGATAGAGGACGAGTTCGACATCGTTATTCATGATGATGAAGTGAGTGCCGACGTCTTCCAGACGGTCGGATCGCTGGCAGACTTCGTCGCGGCAAAGGTAACCCGTTGACGTCGACGCCACAGCTAACACACTTTCACGACGGGCCTTCCGGTCGGCTTTACGTTTCGTTGTACCCGGCGCGTTCTGACGCCTGTGTGTTGTTTGTTCCGCCTTTTGCTGAAGAGTTAAATAAGTCGCGACGGCAGATGGCCTTGGCCGGTCGCGTTTTGGCTGCGCAAGGGTTGAATGCGGTGGTTGTGGACTTGTCTGGTACCGGGGACAGCGCCGGAGAGTTCGCGGACGCTACATGGGAGGCTTGGGTTCAAGACCTGGCGTCGGTATGCGAGTGGATCGACAGCAAGGGCCTACGTCTACAGGGCATCGTCGCAATTCGCCTTGGCTGTCTGCTGGCCTGCGCTGCGTTGCGGGCCAGCGATCGAAAGGTATCGCAGACGGTGTTCTGGCAACCGGTCAATAGCGGCTATCGCCACATCTCGAGTTTCCTACGAATTGCGGTCGCAAGTTCGCTAATGCGCAGTGGACCGCGAGTGACGGTAGAGCGATTACGGGAGCGTTTAGCGCGCGGCGAGTCGTTAGAGGTGGCAGGGTATCGCTTGTCGCCAGCGCTTACACGCACGATTGATGAGCAGTCGCTCGTGAAACTTGCCGACAGGAAACTAGGGCGAGTTCACATTTTGCATGTAGAACGGGCGCGACCCAACGCAGACGCGAGGGACGAAACGTTGATTGACGATTTAGCCGAACAGATCGGTGTCAGTGCGCGGGTGATTAATTTGCCTGGAGCGCCGTATTGGGCTTCGTCCGAAGTCGTCGTCAACTCCGGACTGACCGAGGTAACCCGGCAGATATTTGCGGCTTGACGACAACACATTGATGGAACGTGCCCTAAGCTTCGAGTGTCACGGAGACAGCCTTCCGGCGATTCTCCACACCGTTCCGTCCGATGCCGCGCTAGCCGTGGTTTTCGTTGTTGGCGGGCCGCAGTATCGTGTTGGAAGCCACCGGCAGTTTGTCTTGATGGCCCGAGCTATCGCCGATGGGGGCATTCCAGTCCTACGCTTCGATTACCGCGGTATGGGCGACGCAGACGGAGAGTCGCGGCCATTTTTTGACACACAACACGACATTCGAGCCGCAATCGATTGCGTGTTTCGCGAAGTGCCTGGGGTACGACGTGTCGCCCTGCTGGGACTATGTGACGGCGCATCGGCGTGCATGATCTACTCTGCCAGCGATCCGCGGGTCAGCAAGCTCGTGCTGCTAAATCCGTGGGCGCGAACGGCTTTACGACCGAACGGAGCGGTGCGACGAAAGCTAAGGCACTACTACTTGCCGCGGCTATTGACGCCAAAACTTTGGTCACGGCTGCTGTCGAGAAAAGTCTCTGTGCGAGCGGCGCTAGGCGATCTATTCGGCTTGTTGAACCAGACGACGGAGTCTCGCAACGCTGGCGGTGGTGAATCAGACAACGATTTCGTTGAGGGCATGCTGGTGAGTCTGCAGAATTACACGGGCGATTCCTTGCTTGCCATCAGCGAAGGGGACTTGACGGCTCAGGAATTCATTGACTTGACCGATGAGGATCGCGCTTGGGCTGCCGTGCTACGAAAACGCTCGTGGTCGACAATCCGCATTGCCGATACGGATCACACGTTTTCGCAGCGGGACCGCTTGGAGTTCGCCTGCGAGCAAATCCTCGACTGGCTCAGGCCACTGTGACGCGCGGTTCGACTCAGTGCTGGCGGGCAGACGCTTCGGCATCGAGCGTCGTAGATTCTTTCACTGGCGCGACATCCTCCGAAGCATCGAAGTTGATCATTTCCGCAATCGTGTATTCCTTGTCGGAACGCGCGTTCGCAAAAATCACCAATTCGCCTACCAAGCCTAAAGCAATGAGCTGAGCGCCAAGTACGACGAACAGCGTGGCGACCACCAGCGCTGGCCGATCACCTAAGGCGACCCCGAAAAACGCGCGCTGCACAAATAGCAGCAGGAGTACGAAACCGCCAATCACCGACAATCCGCCGCCAACCATGCCGAAGAACCGCAGCGGTTTCTTTGTAAAGCGGGTCAGGAAAAAAACGGTAATGACATCGAGCAGTCGGGTGAAATACACCCCTGGTCGGTAAACCCGAACGCGCGACTCCAACGCCGATTGATTGATGCTCTTTTCGCGAACTGTGAAGCCGCGATGTGCGGCCAGCATCGGCATAAATCGGTGTTGATCACCGTACAGGTGCACTTCCTCGAGTACGCGACGGCGAATGAGTCGTACACCGCAGCCCATATCGCGGAAATCGTAACGCGTGATGGCTCGAATAACGCCGTGAAACGCTCTAGTCATCCACTGATTGAGGCCCGAATCGTGTCGCGGCCAGCGTCTTGCGGCGACCATGTCGCAATCGGCGATGGCTTCGAGGACTTCCGGCAATTGTTCCGCATTGACCTGTCGGTACGCCGGCAGCGTCAGGACAAAATCTGCGGTCGTCTGCTCGAAACCAATGGCAAGCGCGTTCGATTCGCCGAAATGACGGGCCAACTGAACGACACGTAAGCGGATTCCCGTCTTCGCAACTTCTTCGAGTTGGCGGCGGCTGTCCGGGTAGTCGCCATCAAGAATTACGGTGTAGTCGATGTTGGCCACCGACGCCGACAAGGCGGCATGGTACTCGCGAATCAATTCGTCGAGATCATCATGTCGCTCGCTGACTGGGATGACGACATTCAGTTCGGTGATGTTGTCATTGCGTGAGAATGTCATAGTGTCATCAATCCGTTAGTGACGTCGAATCACTGGTGTTTGAAGTCGACGTGAGTAATGCAAGCTCGTGTACCCGCGTCCGGCTACTGCGAAAAACCAGTTCGCCGATGGCGCCGCAGGTCACCATAAATACGCCGAGCCCCACCAGCTGCAGCAGAACTGCGCCCCAAACGACGAGGGACTGGTTGCCGGTCAGGCCCTGCACAATCATAGTGAGTGTGACTACCAACGCCAGCGCGGCGACCGGCACGGCCATCAACGTAAATCCGGTTAGAGGCCGAGCAGCAAATTGAGTAACGGTTTTCACGATGAGCAGGTCGAAAAGGACTCGATAGATTCGCCCGAGGCCATACTTCGACTCGCCGAATTGCCGGGCATGATGGCGTACCGGCACCTGCTTAACCCGTGCGCCGGTGATCGATGCCATTGCCGGTATGAACCGATGTAGTTCGGAATACAGCGGCACTCTCTTGATGACATCGGCCTTGTACGCCTTCAATGAGCAACCGTTGTCCTTGATCGGTACGCCAGTTACTTTGCCGATCAGGCGGTTTGCGATCATTGACGGGATCTTCCGCGAAATCAGCTTGTCCTGACGCTTCACGCGCCAGCCTACGACGAGGTCTACGTCGTCGGAAATTTGCGCCACCATGTCCGGGATATCGAGCGGGTCGTTCTGCAGGTCGCCGTCCATGGTAACGAGAACGTGGCCGGAGGCATGGTCAATGCCAGCTGCCATTGCGGGCGTCTGGCCGTAATTACGACGGAAGCGAATCAACTTGAGCGTCTGATCTTGCGCGGTCAGGTCGCGAACGCGAGCAACCGTCGCGTCGCTGCTGCCATCGTCGACAAAGATGATCTCGTAAGAAAGCTCGGTCGGCTTGAGCGCGTCGACAATCGCTTGATAGAGACGGGCTACGTTGTCCTCCTCATTGAAGAGGGGGACAACGACGGAGATGTCTGGGCCGTTTTGCATCACTGCGTTTCGGTCCTGGCTCATGCAGGGTCACACTCCCATTGCCAGTTGCGGCGTTTTGCGTGACCCTCGACGTGTTGGCAGGTCCGCGTTTCAGCGGCTTCGATTATACCCGCCGACAGCGCGTAAGGATGACGATTCGCGGTAGCGATTCACATCGACTGGGTCACAGCAGCTGCCGTGACCGGATCGGTGAGCGGCAGATGGAGCGCGGATTCGTGCGGTCGTAAAGAGAACCGACACCCTCTGGCGGTGAGAAGGTCGCACTTCCGATCGTGATGAAATTCCGTACGTTGCGAGAATGACTGGCGTACTATACGCGGCGTCGTCGCGGCGATACGCCGCGCATCCCGAATGACGCGGCAGCAGAGCGATGAACGCAAGCGGTGCGATGAATTTCTGGCATGTCGATGCACATGTGCACCTGCACCCGTCGCAACTGTCAGCCGCGCGGATTGCGGCGTTGGCCTCGGCCGGCTTGCCGGTCGACGATCAGGAGCGTGCCGCAACCGCGGCGCAGGTCTGGTGCCTAGCTGACATGCCGGGGGTTGAGACTCTCGAGACTTTGGCGGCACCGAGCTTTCAGCAAGAATTGCGCTCGATGTCCGACGTTCGGACCGAACAGCGATCCGGCCAGCTCGAGATCTCCGCGGCGTCGTGGCGGGTTGCGCTGATCGACGGCGAACAGGTGGTCAGCGCAGAGGGCTTGGAGCTATTGACCGTCGGCGGCAAGCTGCGGCCGACGCGTTCAGAGCCTATTGCTACGTTGATCGAGCGCAGCTTGACCGAAGGGTTTGTGCCAATACTGCCTTGGGGCGTCGGTAAATGGTTTATGGCGAGAGGACGCGTTATCGCTGATCTGTTGGCGAAGTCTCAGTTAGCTGGCAGCCTTGCCCTCGCCGATAGCGGGACGCGGCCCGCGGGCTGGCCGCGCCCGAGCTTGCTGGAGCTTGCGTCTGACCGAGGTTTCGCGGTTTTGCACGGCTCAGACTCGCTGCGCGTTGCTGGTGATCAGGCACGAACTGGACGTTTCGGATTTCGTTTGCCGGTGTCGAACGACGGAGATTTTGTCGGCGATCTCAAGGAAAGCGTGCGTTCAGCGTCGCCATTGACCTATTTCGGATCGCCAATATCGCCGTGGCATTTTCTACGTTCGCAAATTCTGCTGCGGCTAGGGTAGATCTGACGTGAGAGTTTTGCTCATTGCTCCGCAACCGTACTACGCAGAACGCGGCACGCCGATTGCTGTCAGGTTGCTTGCACGGACGCTAGCGGAGCAGGGTCACGAAGTGGATCTGCTCGCCTATCCTTTTGGTGACGATCCGCGGGACGATTCGGTACGCGTTCGCCGTTGTGCAAGCCTGCCGGGCATCAGCCACATTCCCATCGGTTTCTCGCCCGCCAAAGTCGCTTACGACATCCCGCTGAGCTGGGCGATACTTCGACTCCACTGGCGGCATCGTTACGACGTGCTGCACGCGGTCGAGGAAGCCGTTTTTCCCGCGTTGCTGATTGCCGCTTTGCGGCCGGCACGTGTCGTTTATGACATGGACTCGAGCCTCGTCGATCAGCTTGCCGCTAGCGGACGCGTGTGGCGCTTACTGCGACCGCTGCTTGGATGGTTTGAGCGCTTAGCCGTGCGGCGCGCCGACCACGTCGTCGCAGTGTGCGACGAACTCGTCGATCTCGCCGCGCGCTCGACACCGCGCGAAAAAATCTCTGCACTCTACGATGTGCCAAACATCAACGAAACGAATGTTGGCGCGAGCGACATTGACAATCTTCGTGATGGCTTACCCGACAACGCGAAGCTTGCCCTTTATGTTGGCAACCTGGAGCGCTATCAGGGCATCGACCTACTGCTGGACAGTCTCAAGCCGCTCGCTGATCGTGAGGATCTTGCGGTTGTGATTGTCGGTGGCAGCGATGCGCACATTGCGCACTACCAAAGCCTAGCCGCTGAGGCAGGGGTTGCCGCTAGAATTCGCTTTGTCGGGCCGCGGCCGCTCGATCAACTCGGCGCGTTGCTAAGGCAGGCCGACATTCTGTTAAGCCCTCGAATCACCGGTGGAAACACGCCGATGAAGTTGTACTCTTATATGGCCGCCGAGCGGGCTATCTTGGCAACGCGGTTGAGCACGCATACCCAAGTCCTCGACGACCATAGCGCAATGCTCGTAGAGCCGAACCCGGCCGACCATGCACGGGGTCTCGGCACGCTATTGGACGACGAGTCCTGTCGAAGCAAACTCGCCGGGAACGCACGTCGGCTCGCGACAGAAAAGTATTCGCTCGCAAATTACAAGACAACCGTTCGCGAGGTCTATGCAGACCTCGTTTGAGGACAAGGAAGGCCGGCTGTGCCGTATTCATGCACCGATTCGGCGACCGGCGATAACAACAAAGTCAACAAAACTACGGATTGAGTACTCGACGTGAGTAAATTCGGATGAACGCAAGCGTCACGCTTGGACCGGACGCGCAAGTTCTGGTTACCGGTGCCACGGGATTTATCGGCAGCGAACTCGTCAGGCAATTGTCTGCAACGGGTGCTCGTGTGCGCGCCATCGCGCGACCCAGTTCCGATCGAACCGAGCTGGATCGGTTAGGTGTCGAGGTCGTCGTTGGAAACGTCTACGACCCGGCGGTCGTCGACAAAGCACTGCTCGGTGTCAACTACATCTTTCATGTGGCGTCCGGCTTTCGAGAAGCGGGTATACCGGACGAGGAACATCGCCGCGTTAATGTTGACAGTACGCAGCTACTCGCACGCGGCGCGGCCAGCCTCGATGGTTTCGCGCGGTTTGTGCACGTCTCGACGGTTGGCGTTCACGGTCATATTGAAAACCCGCCTGCCGACGAGTCGGCGCCCTTTGCGCCAGGCGACATCTATCAGATTACCAAGGTCGAAGCCGAAGAGTGGATACGCTCCTTTGCCGCCGAGAAATCGTTGCCGTTGACCGTGGTGCGGCCGGCCCCCGTGTACGGTCCTGGCGACTTGCGGCTGCTAAAGGTTTTCAAGTTCGCGAAACTGCGCTTTGTGCCGTTGATCGGGTGGTCGAAAGGTCTGTTTCACCTGGTTCACGTTGAGGATTTGGTCAGGTTCATGGTCCTGGCGGCCTCGTCCGACGAGGCGCTCGGTGAGGTCTTTATCTGCGGCAACGTCGAGCCGACCTCGATAAAAGGCATGGTCCGGTCGGTGGCGGAGCATTTAGGAACCAAGCCGACCTTCGTTCGAATTCCAGCCGCGCCGGTGTTTCTCGTCGCCCGAATCGTGGAAGCGCTCTGCAAAGCGGTCTCAATCGAGCCGCCAATTTACCCACGGCGCGTTGCGTTTTTTACCAAAGACCGGTCATTCGATACGACCAAAGCTCGCAGCTTGTCGGGATTCGAGTTGCACTACGACAACGAGAGCGGCATTGCGATGACCGTGGATTGGTACCGTGAGAAAGGCCTGCTCTAACGATTATCGTCCGCCGTCAGAGGACTGGCACAGGATGCAAGGTTTGCGAGGTTCTGACCGCCAGCAAAGCGCAACCGGCCACTCGGTTTGCCGGCCGAGCCTTCGGTAACAACGATGAGTTCGGCGGATATGCGGCGACTGTCTGAATCATCGCTAGACCTGGTCGTGGTCGGTGGTGGCGCGATGGGCTGCGCGCTTGCTTGGGAAGCAGCATCACGCGGCCTGCGCATCGCGCTATTCGAGCAAGCCGATTTTGGCAATGCGGTGAGTGCGAACAGTCTTCGTATCGTTCACGGCGGCCTGCGTTACCTGCAGAAGCTCGACATCGGCCGCGCTCGATATTCGGCCGGCGAGCGATCGGCGCTCTTGCGAATTGCGCCAAATCTGGTCCGGCCCTTGAAGTGCAGCGTCCTCACACTGCCGTCGCTGATGCGCAGTCGTCCCGTTTTCGCGGCTGGCCTTTTGGCGAACGCTCTAGTCACCTGGGATCGCAATCGCGGTCTCGACGCTGATCGGCGCCTGCCGTCCGGCGGGCTATCGTCACTAGCAGACTACATGGCGGCGGCGGACGGCATCATTTCGGATGGCGCGACTGGCGCCGCGTATTGGTATGACGGCGTCTTGCTCGATCCTTGGCGATTGTGCTTGGCTTTTGCGCTCAGCGCCGAGGCGCGTGGCGCGCACGTGCGCAACCACACCGTCGTAGAACGCGTCGAAACGGTTGATCCGTCGCGCTCAGCGCGAGTCTTTGTCCGGGACCTGCTCTCGGACGAAGCCGTCGAGCTCACTGCCAGTTCGGTGGCCGACTGTCGATCGCTGGCCGGCGCGTCGCTGTTCGATCCTGCGACGATAGCGCCCGCGGCCGACAACATGGTCGTCGCCGTCAATGTCTTGCTGGCGACACAAAGAGTCGCCCACGCCGTGGGTTTTCCCGGTCGTGACCGCGACGGGCAGGTGGTGCCCGGCAGGCTGTACTTTGCCACGCCGCAATCACACGGTACGGCGCTCGGTACCTGGTATTTCGGTGCAGACAGCGTGTCCCGTGACGGCTCGCTCGAGCCGAGGTTAATCGAACACATCTTAGCGGAGATCAATGCTGCGACCGTCTGGTCGCTGACCGCTCGCGACATCGCGTCGGTGCAGATCGGGCGACTGCCGGCAAAGCCAGCAAGCCAACTGAGCGAGCCTGAGCCAGCCGAGCGCCCGAGCGTCCAGCGCGATCCCCAGGCGGGCGCGGCGTCGGTTTGGCAAGTCCAGACTGAGAAATGGACGACGGTGCGCGGTGTCGCCGAGTCGGCGCTCGATGCGATCGCCGAGGATGCCGGTTTGGACGCCACGCCTTCACAAACCAAAATCACGCCTTTGTACGGTAATGAGACGCGTGATAGCGACGCACTGCGAACCGAACTCGACCACGTGCTGCCGGCCGGCTGTCCGGTTGCGGTGCGCCAACGTATTGCGGCGCGCCATGGGTCGAATGCCCCGAGCATCGCTCGCCGCATAGCGGCCGACCCTGCGATGGCCGAAACTCTGCCAGAGGCAAGCGACCTATGCCTTGCCGAGGTTGACTACGCGATTGCCCATGAGCGACCGCGAACGCTCGAAGATCTCATGCAGCGTCGACTAGGGCTCAAGGACTCATCTGGCGAGCTGGCGGCGATTCTCGCGGCTCGGATGCAGGCCACGGCAGGGTAGCGCGCATGACCAAGCAGTCGAAATCTTTGATGTCTGTCAATCTGGTCGTCATGACAAGCTGGTATAAACGCCGCTGCCCTGGGCGTGTCATCGAAGCTGGCCGCCGCCGCTGCGAATTGCGCGCTGTCAGGGCTTTGAGCCGCTTACCGCGGCGAATGTGCCGCTTCAGTAGCAACGCGATGACAGAGCATGTCTGACCCGATCGAACAAACGATAACGCCAGCCGACGTCATGCAGATGTCGACGGCTCAGATTGACCGACGCTATCGAGCGCTGAACGACGATGCCGGCGCGGCGGAGCTGCGGGTTGCCTTCCTCGGCAATCACACGCTCGACCCTTTGCAGCGTGCGACGACGGTAATGATTGACGCGCTCGGAGTTCCGGTGCGCAGCATTGTCGGTGCTTTCGATCAGCATTTTCAGGAGCTGCTCGATGAGCAATCCCAGACGCGTCAGTTCGAGCCCAACGCCATCGTGCTGTCACTGTCCCTGCGCTACCTTGCGCCAAAGCTCGTTTACGGCAACGGCGTCGTCGACCCGCAAACGATTGGCGAGGAAATCGATCGGGTTGTCGACATCGTCAGCCAGTGGGCGGCGCTTGCACTCGCAAACTCCAGCGCAGCGCTGTACGTCTGCAACTTCACTCGACCGCCGGCGATTCGGTTCGGCCCTGCGGACACGGCGCTCGCGTCCGGCGAGCAGTTTATTTATGCAACGCTCAATCACCGCCTATCCGCAATTACGGCTACTGAACCGCGATTGAACGTCATCGATACGCACCACGCCGCTGCGAGTGCGGGCATCGCCGGTGGGTGGAATCCGCGCATGTATCACCTTGCCAAAATCGAATGGGATTCAGGCGCAACGCTGCACATGGCGAAACTGATTGGCCGCGCGTGCCGAGCACAGGTTCGGCCGGCGCGAAAATGTCTGGTTCTGGACATGGACAACACGCTGTGGGGCGGCGTCCTTGGAGAGGAAGGCCCGCAGGGAATCAAAATTGGCAATGGCGACCCGACAGGCGAAGCTTTCAGTGCGTTTCAGAGTGCCGCACTCGACATGAAGGCGCGCGGCGTGGTCTTGGCAGCTTGCAGCAAGAACAATCTCGCTGATGTTGAAGAAGCCTTTCGCGTCCGCGACGACATGCCGCTGAAGCTTGATGATTTTGCGTATCGTGCAATTAATTGGGAGCCAAAAAACAAAAACATTGTGGCGATAGCGCAAGCATTGAACATAGGCACAGATAGCCTCGTATTCATCGACGACAACCCCGTTGAATGTGAGCTCATTCGCCAGACCCTGCCGGAAGTGCTGACCCTCCAGCTTCCCTCTGATCCGTCCATCCTTGCCGATTTCCTTTATGATCTCCCGGACTTCGATAAGCTGCGTCTGACCGCCGAAGATGCGCGCAAGACCGAGCAATATGCGGAGAATTTCAAGCGCGAGGAGCTACAGAAGTCAGTCGGAGATCTCGATACGTTTCTCGAGAGTTTGGATACGCGTGTCGAGATCGCGCAAGCAGCGACCAGCGACGTGGCCCGGGTGACTCAGCTTTTCACGAAAACCAATCAATTCAATGTCACGACGATTCGCTACAGCACAACGGACGTGGAATCGTTTATTGCTGCCGAGGATACGGCGCTTTACACCATTCGTGCGGCGGACAAGTTTGGCGATCTCGGTCTCATCGGTGTGTGCCTGTTACGCTTAAAAAATGGAGCGGCCGCAATCGACAGCTTTGTTATGAGTTGTCGGGCTCTGGGTCGCGGTATCGAGACAGCAGCAACGAACCTCGTGAAGGCGCAAGCGTTTACTGAACGCGGTGTTACGAAAATGACAGCGCGCTACCTGCCAACCAAAAAGAACAAGCCAGCCGTCGATTTTTTTGAACGCCAGGGATTCACTGTCGCAAATCGTACAGAGGCAGGTGAAGTGGATTACGTTTTATCAGCCTCGGACAGTAACAAACTACCTACGCCGGGAATAACTGTGTTGTTTGAAGGGCAAGACCATGAATGAGACTGTTGTTGGATTGTTGGCCGACGCAACTGGAATTGGCGCAACGGAGATTGTGCCGACGCTGACGAGAACCGAAGACGATCGTTGGGATTCGTTGAGCCACCTCAGGTTGATAACTGCGCTCGAAGAGAGTTTCTCGGTGAAATTCACAATGGATGAAATCGAGAACATTCAGACCGTCGCAGATATTGAAGCTCTGCTCGCGCAGCGGACTGCGTAAGCCGTGAAGATCGGTACGGTCATCAAGCGTTTTTTCGTACCGGGCATCGTCATTACGGCGACATGTGTTTTCAAATACCGATGCATGGTCAGTCCGCGTGCCGAAGTTGAGGTCAATCGCTGGCTAAGCATTGGCCGCAAGACGGCGATCAGCTCGTACACGAAAATTAAAGCGAATGACGGTCCGCTCAGTATCGGTGAGCATTGCAGCATCGGCACCGGATGCTTCATATCGGCCGACGCGGCCGGTGTGGCGATTGGTGACTACTGTATGGTCGGCCCGAACACGTCGATCATTGGCAATGATTACAAGTACGACCGGTTGGACATTCCTGTATGCCAGCAAGAGAAAACCACAAAGGGAATAACCATTGGTAACGATGTTTGGATTGGCGCGGGCTGTACCATTACAGACGGTGTCGAAATTGGCGACCACTGTATCGTTGCGCCAAACTCGTTAGTCACGAAATCGCTGCCGCCAAAGACCGTCGCGATGGGGCAGCCGGCAAAGAAGATCTTCGAACGTCGCTAGTGGCGTGTCGATGAGGGGGAGCCCGTGAACTCGGCCATTGAAGACTCGGCACAGCTGGCGGCATCGACGCGGGTGCGAGACGTCACGTTCACGATGTCGGACCAGCGTGCGTTCGCGCAGCTGTCCGGTGATTTCAACCCAATGCATCTTGATCCGGTGGCGTCGCGCCGATTCATGTACGGCGAAGTGGTTGTGCATGGCATCCACCTGTTGTTGCGTGGAATAGAATTGCTGGCTGATGCGCAGCCGGGGTTTGCGGCGCTGGCGAGCGTGGACGTCGAGTTTCGAACACCTGCCAAGCTCGGTATTCCAGTGCGGTTTACGATCTCCGAGCGCGGTGAGCGAGAGGTCGGCTTGGTCGCCGATGTCGATGCGACGCTGGCTATGCGGGCGACGTTGACGTGGTTCGAGCGCGATGGTCCCGAGCCCATGTGGCCATCGCCAACAGAAGTGTGGCAGTCCGCGCCAGATGTCTTGCTAAGGGAGCACATGCGCGACATCGCCGACTCGACGCCGTTGGTGATCGACCGTGATGCGACCCGGCTTATGTTCCCAGCATTGCCGGTTGCAGCGATGGCCGATCAACTGGCGGTGCTGCTAGCCACTACGCGAATCGTTGGGATGCATTGCCCAGGCTATCACTCAATTTACTCGCAGTTGCAGCTCACTTTCGACGCTAAGGCGGGCGAGCCGGCGCCGTTGCGATACGCCTTGGACGACTTCGACGAGCGCTTCAACATGGCTGACGTCAGTCTCGATGGCAACGCGCTCGATGGGCGCATCAAAGCTTTCCTACGGCCAACGCCCCAAGCCCAACCTAACATCGCGACGATTGCTCGCCAGGTTCGACCCAACGAGTTTGCCGCGCGCCGCGCGCTGATCGTTGGTGGATCGCGAGGCCTAGGCGAGGTCAGTGCCAAAATCCTCGCTGCCGGTGGCGCTAGCGTTGCAATTACGTTTCGCGACGGTGCGGACGATGCGCAGCGGGTTTGCGACGAAATTCGCGAATTCGGTGCCGAGGCCAGCGTCCTGCAGTACGCCGCTGGTGGCGACCTCGATGAGATTGTTGCATTTGCGGACGAGTGGCAACCAACTGATCTGCTTTTCTACGCAACGCCAGCGATTAAGAAGACTGACACACTGTTTTACAACGATCTGTATTTTCAACGCTTTGCGGAAGTTTATGTTCGGGGGTTCAGCGAGCTGATCGACGCGTTGCTCAGCCGGGTTGCGCTGCAACGTCTCGTGTATCCGTCGAGTGTCGCCGTGGAGGAGCTAACGAAAGGCATGATGGAGTACTCCGCGGCCAAGGCTGCCGGAGAAACCATTTGTCACTACGTTGCTCGTCGTCATCCGAGCCTAAAGATCGCCATGCCGCGGCTACCGCGTATGGCGACCGATCAAACTGTCAGCGTTCTGTCCGGCGCCGATGAGGCAGCGGTTGAATACTTCGTCGAACTCCTGCGCTTCGGCGAGGCTGGGTGAGCACGTCATGAGTTCGAACACGTCTGAGCAGCCGGTATTCATTTTCGGTGCGCCACGTTCCGGAACGTCACTACTTAGTCGTATTCTCAATGCCCACCCGCAGCTCTGTATTCCGCTCGAGTCGCTGTTGTACAGCACGTTCTGGCCGATTCGTCACAGCTACGGTGAGCTCAATGACGACGGTAATGCAGAAAGACTGCTGCGCCATATGCTGCGTTGGCGGCCGATGCTCGACTGGCAACCGGCTGTCACCTTTGATGATGCGATCCGTTATCTCGATAGACGAGATTTTCACGGCGTGTTTCGCGCGATACTCATGGCGCGCGCCGCGCAGGATAGCAAACCCGTTTGGGGTGAAAAGAGCCCTTGGCATGCATTCTATTGGCGCGAGATCCTCGACGGGTTCCCGTCGGCCCGAGTCGTGCACATCGTCCGTGACCCACGCGACATTTGTTTGTCGTGGAAAAAAGCGCGCCAGGGACAGCGCCACGTTTACCCGCTCGCTGGTCGCTGGGCCGCTTATCAGGACACAATGAGCGACGTAAGGACCGGTTGGCCGAACGATGCGTTTTACGAGATTCGCTACGAAGCACTCATTGAGCAGCCAGAAAGCACTTGCCGTGGCATGTGCGAGTTCCTCGGTATTACCTACGATACGGCGATGCTGGCTTTTCACGAGCATGCGGCTCGTGAGCGTTACAACACGGACGTCACAAACGAAGCGAACTTAGCGCGGCCGGTACTGGCGACCAACGCGGGTAAATGGGCCGACGAATTGGGAGACGACGAAATTCGTTGGATCGAGGCTGTCGCCGGTCCCCACATGGATGCTTACGGTTATTCTCGTAGCCTGACGAATCCCCAAATTTCGGGCGGCGAACTGGCGTTGATACGCTATCTCACCAATCCGATATCGCGGATCGCCGGCATGGTTCAGGACACGCAGGGCCAGCGAGAAGGCTTGCAAAAGATTACGTTTCCTCTGCTGGCGCGACTGAAGCTGCTGTAGCCAGCGACACGAACGGTGTCGAAGTCACTCACAGCGTTGTTGACGGGATTGTTGGCGTCGCCTTCCGTTCGGAGCGCAATCGTCTTCGGCATTGGCGGCGTCGGCTTTTCACTGGCCACGCTGTTGCTGGCGCGCTTCATGCCCACCGATGACTTCGGTCGGCTAGCACTGCTGCTCGCGCTCATCCAGGTCGGTGTGGCGCTCGGTCCAGCCGGTCTCGATTTGCTCGTAAACCGCGAACGGCTCGACCCGACGAGACGCATCGGCCGCACCGTCTTGTCGACAGCATCGCTTGCGAGTCTTGGCATCGTCGGCACCGCGTGGTTGCTGTACGACTTGCCGATTTGGCTGCTGCCTGCGTTGGGCTGCGCGATTCTCGCGGCGGCCGTTTCAAAAGTAGGCGCCGCATTTTTCCAAAGCCATCGCCAATTCAATACGTCACTGGCGCTTGTGCAGGTTCACAATTTTATTTTGCTAGCAACCGTCACTGTCGCTATGGCCTCACCAGAGACGGCACTGGTGACGGTTCTCTGGCTCGTTGCGGGCGGCTATTTGGCGACCGCGTTACTCGGATGGATGGTAGCGCTGCGCCGTTTCGGTACGACCGGTGATGATCAGACGTTTCGCTGGAACGACGGCCTGCACGGTGTCGGTATTATATTTGCCGTGCTGGTGTTGGCTCAGACCGAACGCATCGTAATTCCACTCATTCTGTCGTTAGAAGACATGGCGCTGTTCGGTGTGCTGGCGGCTGTGGTGGTGGCACCCTTTCGAATGCTGCAATTGGCCGTCGGATATACCTTGCTACCGCGTTTGCGCAACGCGGCAGGCGCCGCCGAGGCGCGCCAGATTCTTCGCGGCGAGATTCTTATCGCCGTTCAAGTCGGGTTGCTCGGCGCTGCTGTCGTCTATTGGTTGGGCCCGGTCGTAATCGACATTATTGTTGGTGATAAATACGAGCTCGATGCTTCGCTGTTGCTCGCCGCGATTGGCGTCGGTTGGTTGCGCTTGGTGCAATCCATATCGGTAGCGACCGTCAACAGCCTTGGTGATTCCGCGTCGCTGCGGCGTTTGAATTTGTTCGCGTGGTTGTCGCTGGGTGTCGCAGTCGCGAGCGCAACGGTGCTCGGCGGATTTGGCCTCACGGGCGTAGTCATCGGCGTTGGCGCTGGCTGGTTGGTTCTGTCGATAGCCGGCTTGATCTTGGCCAGTCGAACGTTGTCACAGAAATTTCCAGTACCGGCGTCGACACCGTCATGAACGCCGCGGAGAGGCGTATGCGCGGATTCGTTTTGGTAGCAGGTGTCGCGTTGGCGGTCGTTTGTCGGGTGTTGCCGGCCGCGGGCATCGACATTGATGAAGCGAACTCGCGATTCTGGCAATTCGATGGCGAGCGCCTCGTACTGATTGGCGGATCGGTCGACGACAACCTCTTCCAAATCGATGATCTCGAGGCGCATCTGGACGAGTTGGCGGCGGTCGGCGGGAACTACGTTCGCAACACGATGTCCAGCCGCGACCGAGACAACCTCTGGCCGTTCAAGCAGGGCTTCGCGAGAGACGGTCGAGCCATAACAGCGTTATCTAGGACGGCCAAGTTTCGCGACCGACTGGCTGCATGGTCCGACAATCGAAACGCCGTCTATCCAAAATACGATCTTGAGCAGTTCAATGATGAATACTGGCGTCGCTTCGAGGCCCTGCTGAGGTTGGCGCGGGAACGCGACATCGTTGTGCAGGTCGAGATCTGGGACCGCTTTGACTACGCTCGGGATCCGTGGCTGCGAAATCCGTTTAATCCGGACAACAACGTTAACTACACGGAAAACCTTTCGGGCATGCTCGCAGCCTATCCGGAGCACCCCGGCAAGAATCGCAATGCGTTTTTTCGCAGTGTGCCGAGTCTGCTGCACAACGGGCTCCTGCTCGCGTATCAAAATGCGTTACTCGACAAGCTGCTGTCCATTTCGCTGCGCTATGACAACGTGCTCTATACGATAAGCAACGAAACAAACGGCGATGAGCCCTGGAGCACTTACTGGGCTTGGTACATCAGAAGCAAAGCCGATGCTGTCGGTAAGAAAGTCTTCATCACGGAAATGTGGAATCCGCACGATCTCGACGATCCGATGCACGCGCGAACGTTCGACCATCCGGAACGCTACGATTTCGTTGAGGTCTCGCAAAACAATCACCAGGTTGGGCAAGCGCATTGGGACAACCTCGTGCGCGTGCGCCAGCGCTTGGCGGACGTGCCGCGACCAATGAACAACGTCAAGGTGTACGGCGCGGATGGCGGCAGATTCGAATCGACCAACGAAGCGATCGACCGCTTCTGGCGGTCGCTGTTAGGCGGGTCGGCGACGGTTCGATTTCACCGTCCCGAACAGAATTTCGGTCTCGGGTTGGGCGATGAAGCGAAGCGTCAATTGCTGAGCGCCAACGCGCTGCTGGAAGCGCTCGACCTCACCGCACTAGCACCTCAATCAGACGTGCTGCGGCAACGCGAGGACAATGAGGCCTATCTGACCGCGGCAATCGATCGACAGTACGTCGTCTATTTCCCGAACGGGGGCGACGTCGTGTTGCCAGTCAATCAACCTGGAAAGTTCGCGCTTCGCTGGTTGCGTGTCGATGCGACCGAATGGCGAGACGCAGCCTCAGACGCAAGCGCGACGGAGCTCAAGCTCGAGACTCCAAGCAGCGACGAACGTTGGATCGCTGTGCTGACGCGCCCCGACTGATCCCTAGGGTCAGACGGCACCGCAACCAGAGAATCTCGCGGCTAAAGCATTCGCCCGGGTTGCCGAAGTCCTATCTGCACGGCGGTGCGACATAACGTCAACCGCGTACCCAGTCGGTAGGCGGCCCGTTTTGTGAGCGGCCGCATAGTTGCGGGTGTGACGCAGTTTGTTCACCAATTTGTGAACCATGCCGCGCTATTGATCCACGAATTGCCTCCTAATACCGCGGAAGCGTGCCGCCGCCGAAAAACAGAATTCGGCCGAGAAATTTGGGATTGAACAGTTTTTGATCATCGCACGCGTGTCAAAAAACGCTGTCGCCGCGCCGAATATTGCAGATTTAAGTCTTCAAATCAGATCAACGATTACTGCGATTTGCTTCCAACACTTAAGAAATTTGTTGAAGAATTGATCGCTTGAATGTCGTTGATCTGCGACAAAAAGGCCGATAAATGTCGCAAAAACAATGTATTGACCCAGATTTTCGTGCTTGTGAGAATCGCGCGATGAATCTGATTAAGTCACTTCTTATTGCTGCTGCAGCGACGGCTTTGGTCGCTTGCGGCGGCGGCGGCGACGGCTCTGAGCCGATCGACGATTCGTCTGCCTCATCGCCGCCTCCACCGCCGGCACCGCCGCCCGATCCACCGCCGGCTCCGCCACCACCGGATCCGACCCCGCCACCGCCTGGATCGGGTTCGTTGATCGGTTCGGGTACGGCATCGTTCACGTTGTCGTGGACGCCGCCAACCACCAACACGGACGGGTCGACGCTGACCGATCTCGCGGGGTACAAGATCCTGATCGGCATCAACTCGGGCGACTATACCGAGTCGGTGGATCTAGATACGGCTGGGTTATCGCGCTACGTCGTGCAAGACGTACCGGTTGACACGTACTTTGTCGTGATGACGTCGATCAACACCTCCGGTGTTGAGAGTGCGTACTCCGGTGAAGTCGCCGCGATGGCGAATTAGCGCCCGCGATCCGCAAGAGCACCACACCTAGCGCCGCAATCTGTTTTCGGCCTTTGGGCCAGCTGTTACCCTAGCGCGCTTTGGTAACAGCTGGCTCGTATGACCGTTCGCACTCGTTTCGCTCCCAGTCCAACCGGCGTCCTACACATTGGCAGTGTACGGACTGCTCTCTACTGTTGGTTGTACGCTCGGCATCACAATGGCGAGTTCGTGCTGCGTATCGAAGACACGGATCGCGAGCGTTCGACCCAAGCATCGGTAGACACGATCCTCGACGGCATGAGCTGGCTTGGTATGACGGCGGACGAAGGGCCGTTTTTCCAGTCCGAACGGTACGAGCGATATCAGCAAGTCATCAATGAGTGGCTCCAAGACGGCAAAGCGTACCGCTGCTACTGCACGAAAGAGGAACTCGACGAGCGCCGCGAAGCGCAGATCGCTCGCGGCGAGAAGCCGCGCTACGACGGTCGGTGTCGCGACCGAACCGAGCCACGCAACGGTGTCGATCCGGTCGTTCGGTTTCGCAACCCCGTAGACGGCGATGTCGTCGTTAACGATGCGGTCAAGGGCGAGGTGACGTTCGCGAACGCCGAACTCGACGATCTGGTAATTGCGCGCTCTGACGGGTCACCGACGTACAACTTTTCGGTCGTCATTGACGACGCTGATATGCGCATTTCGCACGTAATGCGCGGTGACGATCATCTGAACAACACGCCGCGCCAAATAAACATGCTGAAAGCGCTTGGCGCAGCGTTGCCGGTCTACGCGCATTTGCCAATGATCCTCGGCGAGGACGGCGCGAAGTTGTCCAAGCGTCACGGCGCCGTCAATGTGCTCGACTACCGCGATCGCGGTTATTTGCCGTCCGCCATGCTCAATTATCTGGTTCGGCTAGGCTGGTCACATGGCGACCAGGAACTGTTTGAGCAAGCCGAGATGGTTGCCTTGTTCGACTTGCCGGGCGTTAATCGATCGGCGTCGACATTCAACGCCTCGAAGCTCGACTGGATCAATCAACAACACATTCAACGGGCGTCGGCAGCGCTGTTGGTCGCGCCGCTCGCTGAGCAGTACGCGGCGGCCAATATCGATACGAGCAACGGTCCGGCCTTGACCGCCGTCATCGAAGCCTACCGCGAACGTGCGACAACACTGCACGAAATGGCCTTGGCGACGCGTTACTGCTTCATGGATTTTGAGGAATTCGATCCCGGCAGCGCAAAAAAACATCTTCGGCCGGTTGCTCTGGAGGCTCTGCAGCGCGTTCGTAGCAAACTTGCCAATGTCGACCCGTGGGGACCGGATGGCGTGTCCGCAGCGGTGCACGGTGCAGCCGAGGAGCTTGGTCTTGGCATGGGTAAAGTCGGTCAGCCGGTGCGGGTCGCCGTAACCGGTGCGTCAATGTCACCGTCGCTGGACGTGACCCTCGATCTCGTGGGCAAGGAGCGAGCGCTCGCGCGCCTCGATCGCGCCATCGAGTTCGTTGAGGAGCGCGCCAAGGCATCGACGTAACCTTCAAAGCGAACTCGTCGCAGCAGTCCGACAGCGATTGGCGCTCTCTTGTATTCGTGCCTGGGCGATATCAGTGATGCGCGCAGCCATGGATCCGAGTCAATGCGCGCGCGCGCGCGGTCTGGATTGCCGCCAACCCGGCCAGTAGCAACATCAGCGGCATTGGCAATGGGACGACCTGCACATCAATCGCATCCGCAAATCCGAAAATCTCGATGGTGTCAAAGGTGTATGAGCGCGCTTCGGCCCCTGGCCGAAGCGAGACTGTGAAATCGAATCGGAAACCCGACACCAACGCAGTATTGCCAATGTATTCGATGGGCCCGGCGCCGACGAATAGTGTTTCGAAAAGGCTTGAGCCTTCGATGGCCGCCGTCAAATCGCCCTCGGAGAATGTGGCCTGTCCCGACGCTCGTCCGTCGAAACCCAATTGTGCCGATTGATTTGATGGGCCGCTGAGACCGAGGCTTACGCCCGTGCTGTTTCTAGTGCCGAGGTCATCGCTGAGCAGCAGAGCGCCGTTTACAAATTGAACATTGACGGAAATCGGCGAGCCCATATCGGCATCAGGGCTCAACATTGCGTCAATCGGCGCAATTGCGAACGCGCCAGCGTTCCATGACGGTAGCCCGATAATCGTGTCGGGCTCAGCGGAGACTGCCAGCGACCGAACGTCGATGGTCAAGTCGATTGTTGTCGCTTGAGCCGTAGAGAGTCCGAGCATTAGACCGATAGCGATGAATTTCTTCTGTGCCATGCCTGCAGTGTAAGCTGCCCACCAGCGCGTACTTTGTCTGAAGCATGACGACAAGATGAAAAACTCATGACGACTCGAACACGACCGTCTTATTGCCGTCGACGAACACACGGTGCTCGACGTGCAGCTTGACGGCCCGCGACAGCACCTGGCATTCGATGTCCCGCCCGAGCCGAACCATGTCGTCAGGCAAGTCATGATGACGCACGCGTACGACTTGCTGCTCGATAATGGGACCTTCGTCGAGATCACTGGTGACGTAGTGCGCCGTCGCGCCGATGAGTTTTACGCCGCGCTTGTACGCCTGGTGGTAGGGCCGTGCCCCTTTGAAGCCGGGTAAGAAGGAGTGGTGGATGTTGATGCAGCGGCCCCGCAGCGTATCGGCCAAGTGCGCCGATAGGATCTGCATGTAGCGCGCCAGTACGACCAGCTCCGCGCCGGTCTCACCAACAATCTCGAGCAGGCGGGCCTCGGCGTTGGGTTTTGTGTCCGGCGAGACCGGCAGGTGCACGTAAAGCAAGCCTTCGCGCTCGACCATGGCACGGCAGTCGCGGTGATTGGAAACGACCGCCGCAATTCGCATCGGTAGCTCGCCATTGCGCACGCGGTACAGAAGATCGGCCAAGCAATGGTCAAACTTTGACACCATGATAACGACTGGCATCGGCACATCGAGACGATGCACCTGCCAGGTCATCTCGAGCGGCTCCATGACCGCCTCTAATCTCGCTAGCGTCGACCCAATGTCCGCGCCCTCGTCTTGCGGTCGGAACACGGCCCGCATGAAGAAACGCCGCGTTGACTCGTCGTCAAACTGTTCGAGCGCCGAGATGTAGCAGCGTTGGTCGGCCAGATAACCCGTGACGGCAGCGACGATACCGGCGCGTGCAGGACAGGTTGCGGTCAGGATTTGCGTGCCAGTCATCGGTTCGTTTCGCGACTGGTCACGCAAGCAAGGCGTAGACGGCGAGAGCGACGTAAGCAACTAGAAACACCCAAGGGAAAAGCTCATGCAGCAGCGTCGTACGCACATAGCCCTTACCCTGGTCTAGTTTCTCGAACCATTCATCTCGATACGGTTGCGCGGGCAAGCGCGCTTCGAGGTCCTGCAGCACCTCGTGTTTCGCCGTGGTGTGGCGCGTGATTGAACGCAGCGTCAGCCACCAGATCAAGCAGAACGCGATCGCACAGGCGGCTAAAGCGGCGCTGAATGCCGGTTGCACCGTCACCGCGCCTTCTTGCGTAAACCCGTAGACAACCGCTGAAATCACCGCTGAGTTGATCGTGACGTACAGCCTGCTCGTGACCTGCGCGCGATCTTCGAACGAATACAGCTCGGCCGCGTAGATGCGATATTGCTCGAGGATTTTTTCTTGTTCGTCCAAGCCAGCGTCGCGCCAGTTTTTGCTCTGAGATTCGGCGCAGCCGCTGCGCCGAGGGCAAATGGTAACGGGTTCTGCGCGCTTCTGCGCTCTCGCTCAAACGGTACCGCAGAACTGGGGCAGCACCGTATCAGCGACTTCATTTTCCTGCAGTTTCTTCCACTTATAACGACAATCTCCACAACGACCTAGGCACGCCGGATCGACCGGCGGACTCGCTCGCCGGGGGAGTGTTAACTAAACTTGACACTTTCTCGAAGCGCGCTAGCCTACGTCGCCGGGCCGTTGCGAGTGTGCGGTCTTCGATAAAACCGCCGCGTTTGTCGTTTGGCGGCGAAATCTTCCACCAATCCCTACCGAAGGAACCGCGTGCATGAGCCTTCTGACGCGCAAGCTCAGTGTTTTCTCCGTTTTCACCGCCTGTGCGGCGCTGCTGGCAGCCGTGCTGCCCGGAACGGCGAATGCCGACCAGGCCAAACAGGACGCTGTACTCGACGAAATTATCGTCGTCGCCAGCAAGATCGAGATCCCAAGGCGTCAATTGGGCGCGGCCGTGTCAACGATTGATGCCGAGGAGATCGAGTTACGCGGCTATTTCAGTATTGCCGACGTACTGCGGACACAGCCAGGCATTGCGGTGAGTTCCAACGGAGGTATTGGTACGACCACGTCCGTTCGAGTCCGTGGCGAGGAGGCGTTTCGAACGCAAGTCTTCATCGACGGCATCAAAGCTTCCGACCCCAGTGCTCCGCAGGTCTCGCCAAATTTCGACAATCTGCTCACGACCAGCGATATGCAGCGCATCGAAGTGCTACGCGGTCCGCAGGGCTTTATCTACGGCGCTGATGCCGGCGGTGTGGTCAGCATCACCACACGGCGCGGTGATGGTCCATTGACCGGTCGTTTTGCAGCCGAGGGCGGTGAATTCGGAACACGGCGGCTCGAAGGTGCTCTGTCGGGCGGTAATGACAGCGCCGATTTCTTCCTGTCGGTCACTGATCTCGACACCGATGGCTTCAATACCCGACCCAGCGATGTCACGCTGGGCGATGACGACGGCTATGACAATACCGTCTTGCACGGCAAATTTGGCTGGCAGGCCACCGATAATCTCCGACTGCAGTTGGTCGCAAGGAGCTCGGACGGGGAAACAGAATTCGACGGCTGCGGTTTCCCGACGACGTCCGACTGTTTGGACGCATCCGAAGAAACGGCATTGCGGCTCTCCGCCGAACTGGTTGCCGGTGCGTTCTCCCACGAGCTGTCGGTCAGTCGGCTCGAGACTGACCGCGAGAACCTTGCCAATGGCACGTTTGCCTTTGGTTCGGAGGGCGAGCTGCAGCGCATCGAATACACGGGCTCCTTCGTCTTGAACGACGCGACGACGTTTGTGTTTGGCGTCGATCATCAGGAAGAGGAGACGGACGCGAGCGGCAGCGATCTCGATCGCGATCAGACCGGTATCTACGCTGAGTACCAAGGCTCATTTGGCGACTCCTGGTTTGTTTCTGCAGGCGCTCGCTACGACGACAACGACGATTTCGGCTCGTTCACCAGCATCCGTTTATCGGCCGCCTATCTGGCCGATATTGGCGACGCCGGGGTGCTGCGCTACCGAGCAAGCGTCGGCACTGGATTTCGCGCGCCAAGTCTGTTCGAAGTGGCGTACAACGCTGGACCGTTTGCATTTCCGCCAGCCGCTGGCACGACCCTCGAGGAAGAGCAAACGGAAGGCTATGACATCGGCGTCGATTGGATCGCCGAGACAGGTGCAAGAATCGGTATCGGTTGGTTCGACCAGGAAGTCGATAACGCGATTTTGTTCGACCTCGTAGGATTCTCGGGCTACCTGCAGGACACCGGCACGAGCTCGTCGCACGGTATCGAGCTCGACTGGGACGTACCGATCGACGACAACTGGAGCCTTATCGGCAACGCGACCTGGAACGACACGGAAACACCGGAGGGCGAGCAGCGCATTCGTCGCCCTGAGTTCTTCGGCAACATCGGCGTTCTTTATCGCGGATTCGATGAGCGACTGCGTGTGCTTGGCAATGTTCGTTCAGCGCAGGACAGCGTCGACGAAATTTTCGGTGTCGGTCGAGTCGATCTCGATAACTACGCCGTATTCGATCTCAGCGTTTCCTACGACGTTCGCGACTACCTCACTGCCTATGCGCGCGTTGTCAATGCGTTTGACGAGGACTACCAGGAGGTTGTCGATTTCGACAACGGTGGCAGTGCGGCCTATGCCGGCATCCGGCTAACCTTCTAGCCGCCACCCAGGAGGCGACCAACGTACAGAACGCCGCCGGGTGCAGGAGCACCCGGCGGCGTTATTTTGTTGCCGATGGCGTTATCTAGGCTAGCGCGGGTTATTGGGCGTAGCCCGCGTCACGAGCAACGAATGGTCAACTCACGGCGAATGTCGCTGTCACCGTTGCCGCCTACATCCCAATGCTGGCACGTCATCGTCAGTCCGTACGATCCACGCGGTGCACTGCGACCCAACGGCTCGCTCGGTGCCCGGGGGTCGCGCGATGGGGCCGGTCGGGTCGGGCCGTTATGACGCGGGTCGACCCAGCCGCACCCCAGCACTTGAAAGCGCGGGTTCTGCGAGTGCTCCCTGTCGACGGCTTCGGAATCCAACGTGCTATCGGTTGGCGCCAGCGCGAGCTGTTCGAACTGCGTACGGCCAATCTCCTCATGGTTGCGGTCGTACAGCACGACAATGTAAGGCTCAGTGCCGTGCGACACCGACACGGCGAGTTGATTGGTCAGCGTTTGCGTCTGTGACCGCACGACCGACGTCGATGTGGTCAGCGTCGGGCCGGTTAACGACGCTGCGAAAGACAGGCTTTGCGTCAGGGCTTGATGGGTAGCGAGCGCGCGTCCGAATGCAGCCTGATTGGTGATGCGATAGCTGGGGCTGCGTACGATCGCGCTGTAGAACAAGTTGCCGCGTGACGCATGCGGTGGATAGGCGAGGGCGAAATGCACCTGACCGTGCGTACGTAGCTCTGAATTGAGATAAACGGATCGCTGCGTTGCCTCGAAAGCGCGGTTGAATCCTCGCTCAACGTTTTCCTCGAGGTTGCCGCACTTGTGGCACGGGACCTGCGGCATGCCTTCCGGCGGTTCGCACACCTGCCGTGCCGCAGTTGTCGTGGCCGTCACCAAAAGCGCCGTTGCCAGAACACCGTGACGGATCATCGCGGTGCACCCGCAAAGAGCGGTTCGCCGAGTACGCGCATACGTTCGGCGTCGATCCAGTCCTTGAGGCGCTCAACTTCGGCCTGCAGCCGCTCGGCATCCTCGGGGTTGCCGTCCAGATAGGCGTCATACCGCGACGGTGCGAGTAGCGGATCACGCTCGCGGTGCAGTGCCTGCACGGCGCGGGAAACGCCTATGGTCGCGAGCTGTCGAAACTCGTTTTCCTGCGTCGAAAGCGTCGGGTCGTGGGCCGGCTGCACGCCGAACAACGGCTCAGTCTTGCCCGATAGGGCGACCGCGCGCAGCGCGAATTCGTACGAGCGATCCGGATCCGTTTCGTAGAGCCGATCGGACGCCAAGAACGCCGCGTAGGCGTCGGTTAACCCGAGCTGCTGCAGCGCGACGTCATCGAGCTCCTGAACCCAATCGCGGTTGCGGCTGTTGCCGCAAACCAAATCACCGCTTACCTCGATGCATTGATAGCCCTCGCCGCTGTCGGGTCGCTCGAGTCGCGGAGTCCAACCCAGCAGTCGCGCGTCGCGTTCCCCGTCGCTTTCGCCGTGCGGCGCTGCGTCCGAGCTGGCCACGATATCCTGTTCGTCAGCAACTGTTTGGGCGGGCCTAGCCTCGCTGCTCGCTTTGGCGGCTATGTTTGCGGTGGGTTCCACCTTCGCGGCGCCACCGTACAGCCACAGCGCGATTGCGGAACCGGTTAGTGCCAGCAACACTATGGCTGCCAGATATTTGCTACTCACTCACTTCTCCTTCTCGGTCACAAGGAACCGGCGCTGCGTGAGACGCTGGCTACCGGTCGAACCGCGCCTTGGCGCGGTACGGCAAGTGTTGCGCAGCTCGCCGGAGCGAGCGCCCGTACAACCTTGGCAGATCGCTCTGAAACAACCCACCGGTCGCAGTCGGGTCAATCGCAAGCTAGGCTATCGCAACGGAGTTCGTGGCATTGAGTGATAGTGAACCGTGTCGCCGATTGAGTTCATTCATGCTGACGCGACAGCGTACGGCATTTCTATCAGCGCTGACGAGATTAGCCGGCTGGACGCAAACGTTTCGGCAGCGACATACCGCAAGAACGCTGTGGTCTTCGCTCAATCGAGCATCACAAACGCCTTGCTATTGGTCACGCAAGGGGTAGCGGGCTCTTTACAGAGCTTGGAGGACGGCAGTTGTGCAATCGCTCGATTCTTCGAAGCGGGTGATTTTTGCACAAACATCAACAGCGCTTTCGAGCGAATCATTCATAACGATGAGCTGGTCGCCATGACCCCACTGACAGGGATCGTCATCGATTTCGGGTTTTTTTTGGAAATGTATCGTCAAGGCGGATCGATCGGGCATTACTTTCGCGAAAAACTCATGGCGGTGCTGCTTTACGACAAAGACCTACTGTGCGTGAAAACGCTGGCCAGCATCGAGCACCGTTATCGGTTTCTAGAAACACGCCATCCGGACGTCATTGCGGCGGTCACCGATAAAAACATTGCACGTTTTCTTGGGGTTACACCGCAAGGCCTCAGCCGTTTCCTGAAGAATCGCCGAATCGTTAACCGAGGTTAATGAGTCGGTCAAGCCAGGCCGCCTAAACTCGCCGCACGGAGCGCGAGGCAGAGCCGACGACGCGACCGCAACGATCGAGTTCAGGAGCTTTGGAAATGACTACGCCGAGCATGCCGGCAGCACGAGACTACGGCTGGGTACTGAAGCCGAATTCGTCAACGCATTTTGCAATCGAACAGCGGCCGAACGGGCAGTTTTGGGTGGTGTTGAATCATTCGCTGCTGCGCGGGTGTTCGGCGCAAATGCTGCATTGGTGGTTTCTGAACTTCGCCAATCTCCGTGTGCGATTGATTGATGTGCCGGGCTATAGCAACGAGACGGTTCCGGCCTACTTGCTTTGGCACCCGTACGATCATGTCGATGCGTCGCTGTCGGGAGTACTCGGCCCGGGCAATACCGCACGGCCAGGTGCCAAAATTCGTATTCGCGAGGCGATGGACTTTCTGGAGAACGGCTGGCGCTACAAGGTCGATAATCAATTGTCGCTGTTCTACGTCGGTGACGATGGCTGGGCCATGGGGATGGAAAAGCCGCTAATCGGTCGGCCAATGGTCCTACGTATTCACTTCAAGGATGTCTATGCCGGCGGGCAGCATCTCGGCGCACACTATCACTACGAGATTGTGATCGGCGTCGGTGGTGACGGCCCTTTGGCACGCTGGCTCAATCAGCGCATCACCCGACATTTCTCGCCGGCTTTTTTCGAGGCCTGGCATACCCACAACACGATCGAGGTCGGTGTCTTCGAGAACTTTCTGCCGGCGCTGTACGAGCAAAGGAGTAACGTCGACAAGCTCGTTTTCGACGTGTCAATGAACTCGATGCTCGAGTCGCCCGTTGAGTTAAAGGGCTTCAGTCGCGAACTGTTCGATCAACGAGTTGCTGCTTATCGGGAAGCGGACGATATGTTGGAGGTGCAGGCTACCGAGCAATCAACGTTCTTGTAGCTAAAAAGCACCGAAACCGTGACGTGCGGCTGCGCTCGAACCCGCATCCGTTTGCTGTGCAAACGGATGGGTTCTCATCTCCCGTAGGGGAAACTCAATCCAAAAAAAGCCCACTTCAAGCGTGCGTGATGTTTCGCGTTGTCCAATGCCGACGGAGGGGATTGACCCAAACCGCCGATGGGCGGTTTGGGCCCGAGCCGCTTGGTGCGGTTGGAACCAATAAAAGGCTGAGGTGCGGCTCCGTTCGAAGGTGTATGTTTCGGCACGACTTGGTCAGCAAGCGATCTGGAAACGAGGCTTCGCGGCTGCGCCGCTCGTCGCAAAACGCTGGCGCGTTTAGTCGAACCCGCATCCGTTTGCTGTGCAAACGGATGGGTTCTCATCTCCCGTAGGGGAAACTCAATCCAAAAAAAAGCCCACGTAAGGTGGGCGTGATGTTTCGCGTTGTCCAATGCCGACGGAGGGGATTGACCCAAACAGCCGACGGGCTGTTTGGGCCCTTCGGGCTTCGCGGCTGCGCCGCTCGTCGCAAAACGCTGGCGCGTTTAGTCGAACCCGCATCCGTTTGCTGTGCAAACGGATGGGTTCTCATCTCTCGTAGGGGAAACTCAATCCAAAAAAAAGCCCACGCGAGGTGGGCTTCTTTTTGGATGGCGTCCCCTAGGGGATTCGAACCCCTGTTACCGCCGTGAAAGGGCGGTGTCCTAGGCCTCTAGACGAAGGGGACGCTGATTGTTCACTGTGGGTCTGGTGGAGCTAGGCGGGATCGAACCGCCGACCTCTTGCATGCCATGCAAGCGCTCTCCCAGCTGAGCTATAGCCCCACGGAGCCGGCAACTCTACGGCAGGGTCCTAGGGGTGTCAACCGGATAATAGTGCGTCGGTACAGTGAGTTATTCGCCCTTCGACTGCCCCAGGATATAGTTCTCGAGACCCATTTTTTCAATCAGTCCCAGCTGGGTTTCGATCCAGTCGACGTGCTCTTCTTCCGATTCGAGTATCCGCTCGAAGATCTCGCGGCTCACGTAATCGCGAATCGACTCCGCGTACTCGACCGCATCGCGGAGGTCGGGAATCGCGTCCATTTCGAGATCGAGATCGCACTGCAAAAGCTCCGGCACATTTTCGCCGATTCGCAGTTTGCCGAGGTCCTGCAAGTTCGGCAGACCCTCGAGAAACAAGATGCGCTCGATCAGCGTATCGGCGTGCTTCATCTCGTCGACCGACTCGTGGTATTCGTAGTCGCCCAATTTCTTCAGGCCCCAGTCGTGCAGCATGCGCGAGTGCAGGAAATACTGATTGATCGCCGTCAGTTCGTTTTTCAGGATCTTGTTGAGGTGCTCAATGACCTTCGAATCGCCTTGCATCGGATCGTCCTCGGAAAGTAATGGCGGCGTAGCGGCGCCGAAAACGCGCGGACTGTAACACGCATAAAATCAGCGTGTTTGAACCGAAAAAAGAATTAGTCTCAGTCCGGATCGACTGAGGACTGTCGAGGCGATCGGCGGAAAAAATTAAGCGGGGGCAGGGACGTAGCGATGGACCGCGCCGAATCCCGATGATCCCGACGGCGTATTTGCAGAGTCGAGCAGTGTCTGCGCCATATCCGCGCAGCTACCACAGCCGGTGGCAACGCCCAAACGGGCACTGAGCTCGTTCACGCTGCGCACGCCGTCAGCGGCGGCGTTGCGGATGTCGCTATCAGTGATGGCGTGACAGATACAAACGTACATCGGGATTCCTCTTACGCTCCGAGTAGTCTAAATGCAAATGCGAACGATTGTCAATACCAGTACGTTATGCCCGGATAGACGTGCTTTGGGGCTCAAGGGGTGCAGATACCCCGAACCTGATTGTGATCAACTCACTCCCAAACCCTCCGCCTCACTGGCAACATAACCGGTGCAAAACAACGATAGGTTGGGGAGAAGACCACATTGGCGAACGACAAGCGCAAGCTGCTGATCGTAGAAGACGACGCGGGCCTGCAAAGCCAGCTCAAATGGTGTTTCGATGATCTTGATGTGCTGATCGCCGACAATCGGCAATCGGCGATCGACGAACTGCGGCGTCACGAGCCGGCTGTGATACTTCAAGACCTCGGCCTGCCGCCTGACCCGGAAGGGACGCGCGAGGGTCTGGCGTGTCTCGAGGAAATTCTGCGGCTCGCGCCCGGGACCAAGGTCATCGTCATTACCGGCCACGGCGATCAGGACAACGCGGTCAAATCGGTTGGGCTTGGCGCCTACGATTTCTACCAGAAGCCAATTGACACCGACACGCTGCAACTCATCGTGTTCCGCGCGTTTCAGATCGCCGAACTCGAGCGAGAGAATCAACGCCTATTGGCCAATGCCGGCCATTCACCGCTCGACGGTATCGTCGCGGCCAGCGAGAGCATGCTGCAGGTCTGCCGCATGATCGAAAAGGTCGCGCCAACCGACGTGACGACCTTGCTACTCGGCGAATCGGGTACCGGCAAGGAGCTGCTTGCGCGCGCGCTGCACAATTTGAGTCCGCGCGACGAACACCAGTTCATCGCAATCAACTGTGCGGCCATTCCGGAAAACCTGCTCGAGTCTGAGCTCTTCGGTTTCGAAAAAGGCGCATTTACGGGTGCCACTAAAACCACCGAGGGCAAGGTCGAGCTCGCTGACAAAGGCACCCTGTTCCTCGATGAAATCGGCGATATGCCGCTGGCTTTGCAGGCGAAGCTGCTGCGATTTTTGCAAGAGCGCGTCGTCGAACGCGTTGGCGGGCGGAAGGAGATTCCGGTCGACGTTCGAGTGGTCTGCGCAACCAACCAAAACCTCGAGAAAATGATTGCCGAAGGCGGTTTTCGCGAGGACCTGTATTACCGAATCAGTGAGATCACGATCAACATTCCGCCGCTGCGTGAGCGCGAAGGCGGACGGCTGATTCTGGCGCGCACGCTGCTCGAGAAATACTGCAAGAGCATGAAGAAACCGCTGATGGGCTTCTCACAGTCGGCGCAGGACGCCATTCAAGCGCACCAGTGGCCCGGCAACGTGCGTGAGCTGGAGAACAAGATCAAAGGCGCCGTGATCATGGCGGACGGCAAGCAGGTCACCGCCGACGATCTTGGCTTAACCGGCCAAAGCACCGAACCCGAGTCGCTTAATCTGCGCGAGGTACGCCAGCGCGCCGAAACCCGCGCAATCCGGCTGGCGCTAACCAAGACCTACGGCAACATGTCGCGCAGTGCTGCCTTGCTCGGCATCACACGCCCGACGCTCTACGACTTGATGGACAAATACGGGCTCTCAGCCGAGGGCTTTTCCCGACGCTCCAAAGCGGGAGGGTAGGGCGCGAGACAATGGCGCAGTTCGTTCACCTCGCGGACGCGAGGAATGTAGCGGCGATTCGTCGATGCGGGCTGCGCGGCCTCAAACCGTGGCGCGTCGTGTTTGCGATGCCTGTTCTCGAAGACCATTTGCTCACTCACCAATGGCTGCGAGAGCTTAGGCGTCATCGCAACGTGCCCATGCTCGCCGTGCAATTTCGGGTGCCAGACTCGGAACTCGTCAAAGTCGGTCGCTTTGACGGGATTCATCTCGATGCAACGGCCTCGCAGGCTGTAGCGATTATTCGCCAACACGAGGCTCCGTTCGGGTTGCAGGTGATCTTTTCACGAAAGATCAAACCAACGGAGATAACGCGAATCTATTCGCCGCCAAAAATTGTTGGATGGCGATACTGGCCGGAGTCACGCGGTGCCGAACCGTGCCCGTGCGCGTACTTTCAGCGCGGGCTAGCGTACAGTCGACGCATTCGCCAACGGGATCTCGCCTAGCCTGGTGACGGAAACGCGCACTATGTCTACCGAGGCTTGAACGCGTCGGCGTTGAGGTCGTGCCTGGCTAGCAGCTTGTAGAAATCGGTGCGATTGCGTTTCGCAAGACGCGCTGCCTGGCTGACGTTGCCAGCCGTGATCTGCAAAATCTGCGACAGGTAATTGCGGGTGAACTCATCGCGGGCGTCGGAGAACGACGGCAGCTTGCCGGTGTGCTCGCCAAGCGCGTTGCGCACGAGCTCGGCGCTGATGACCGGTGAGCGCGACAACGCAACGTTTTGCCGAACCACGTTGTACAGCTGGCGAATGTTGCCTGGCCATTCGGCGCTTACCAGAAGCTCGACGGCTTCCGGCGAATACACTTTGCGTTCGGTCTCCGCTTCCTGCGCGATCGACTTCAGGAAATGGGCGACCAACAGCGGAATGTCTTCGCGGCGCTCATCGAGCGTCGGCACATGGATATTGACGACGTTCAGGCGATAATAGAGATCCTCGCGAAAGAGGCCCTTGCTCATCAGCTCGCGAAGGTCTCGGTGCGTCGCTGAGATAACCCGCACGTCGACGCTGATCGCATCGGTGCTGCCAACCGGGCGAACCTGATTTTCCTGCAATACACGCAGCAGTTTGACCTGCAGGCGCATCGGCATGTCGCCAATCTCGTCGAGCAGCAACGTGCCGCCTTCGGCGGCCTGGAACAAGCCGCGATGAGCCCGGGTCGCGCCGGTAAAGGCGCCTTTCTCGTGGCCGAACAGTTCTGACTCGAGCAGATTCTCGGCCATGGCTGAGCAGTTGATCGCAACGAACGCGCCGCTGCGCCGAGGGCTGGCCTTGTGAATGGCGCGTGCCAGCAATTCTTTGCCGGTGCCCGACTCGCCGGTGATCAATACGCGCGCGTTGGTTTCGGCCACCATGCGTGCCTGCGATAGGCGCTCGCGCATCACATGGTTGCGCGTGATGATGTCCGACGACCAGTCTTCATCGATATCGGTCGAGCCCGACACCTCGGCAGCGCGCTGCACAAGGTCGAACAGCTCTTCCTTGTCGATCGGTTTGGTGATGAAGCCGAAGGCTCCTCCCTGGGTAGCCTTGACGGCATCGGGAATGGTGCCGTGTGCCGTCATGATGATGACCCGCAAACCGGGCGAGCGTTGCTGCAGTTCGTGCAGTAGCTGGATGCCGTCCATCTTCGCCATGCGAAGGTCGGTGAGCACGACGTCTGGGCGGAATCGATTGACGCACAGCAGGGCTTCCTGGCCGCTTTCAACGGCCTCGACGTCATAGCCTTCCGAACTGAGGCGAATACTCAGAAGACGTAGCAGACTCGCGTCATCGTCGACCAGCAGAACCTTACCGGCCTGCTTAGCGCGGCGGTTCATCATCGGTGCGTTCGCGAATAGACCGCTCGATACGGGTGATGGCATCCAATTTCTCCTCGGCTTCCCGAAGTTCGCGCTGTAACTCGGCGGCTCGCGAACGCGACGCCTCGAGCTCTCTGGCGAGGCGGTCACGGTCCGCGTTGGCCTGTACCAACGCATCGTTCAATCGTTCGACGCTCGCGCCGGCAATTCGTTGCTGCTGATCGAGTTCCGCCAGCATTACAACGACCAGCTGGCGTTCTGATTCCACCAGCAGGGCCGGGTCGGCGAGCAGCCGTTCCAGTTCGGCGCGACCAGTGCTGACGTCGGTTGCCGGGTGCCCCGGGGTAATCCGCGCCAGCGCCAGCGCTAGCCTGTTCGTAGTCGTCGGTGACCGTGCGGATTTCCGCTCCAGGTCGGCAAAAGTCCGTCGTTGACCCTCGGCATCGGCCGTGGCCAGCGCATACATCGTCTGAAGGTAGTTCGATACCTCCGTCTCTTCAACGATCTGGGTCTCAGTTGTCGCGATATTGCGACCCGCTCCCCAGCTGGTTGGCAGCGAGCATCCGCCGACCGCAAGCGCCGCTAGCAGGGCGATGCAGGCTTTGTGACAGTCAACCGGCCGCAACGAGCTGCTCCTTGACCGCCGCCTTTTCCTGCGGGATATGGATGCGGAAATGCGCTCCCGGAAACTCGCCGTTGACGAGTTCAATCGTGCCGCCGTGGGCGCGGGCGCATTCGGCAACCACCGAAAGACCGATACCGGTGCCTGCAACGGGTCCAGACTGCTCCGTGGCACCTTGGAAAAACGGATCGAACACGCGGGCCTGCTCGTCGCGCGGTATGCCCGGGCCGGTGTCGGCAACCTCGATAACAAACGTGTCTTTGGCGCTCTGTGCACGGATGAAAATGCTGCCCCGCAGCGGTGTGAATTTGAGCGCGTTTGACATCAAGTTGTCGAGGGCCGTTCGTAGCATTTCCTTGTCAGCGTTGATCGTGGTCTTTTCAATATCGGCGTGCAGACGAATTTGTTGCGACTTGAGCTGCAGCCGGTGATCGGCGACGACCAGTCGAACGACAGCCATAAACTCGAAGTCCTGCAGCGCGAGCGTTTCGCTCTTGGTTTGCCACGCGCTAAACGACAGCAGATTCTCGATCAGCCGTTGCAGCTTCAATCCGTTGTTGCGCAGGATCGTCGTGACTTCGTGCGCTGGACCATCAAGGTTTCCAACCGTGCCGTCAAGCAATAAATCGGTGCCTTCGCGGATGTTGGCGAGCGGCGTCTTCAACTCATGCGACATGTGCCGCAGAAAACGGTTCTTTTCCTGCGCGAGTTCCAAGAGCCGAACGCGCAGCCATTCGAGTTGTTTGCCGAGCGCCGTCAAATCGGACGGGCCACGCACGTCGATCGGTTTCGAAAAGGCTCCTTCGCCAAGTTGATTGATGGCACGATCAAGCGCCCGGATGGGTTTGCCGATCAGCAGCGTGAATATCAACACGACGCCGAGCGTGACTGGCACGATTGCCAGCGATTGCCATTTCAGCGTCCGCTGCGCGCGAGCGGCGTCGTCACGCAACTCCCGCGATTCGGTTTCCAGAAACCGGTTGATGGTCGCGCTGAGTTCGGTTGCCGCAAGCGACAGGTCGGCGAATGCGGCAATCGTTGCGTCGATCGTACCGCTCGACGGTGCGTCGTTGATCAGCACCTCGGCGAGACGGCGAGTGTCGCGTCGCACGGCCTCGGCAAGCGTATCGATAGCTGGATCGTTTAAGGTCACCTTCAACGAATCGACCAGTACCGTGATTTCGTTGCTGTCGCTCTGAATGTAGTCGAGGATTTGCGCGTCCTCGAGAATCTGGTACTGACGCGCATTGCGCTCCATGTCGGTGATTTTTTCTTCGAGCTGGCGACTTTGCGCGGCGACGACGGTCCCGCGTGCGAGCAACGATTCACTGGCGCGCGCGAAGCCGTCGATTTGCCAAAGTGCCCAAACGATGGCGAACAACAGCGGCAACGTGACCAGCGCAAAGCCGGTCAGCACGAGCGAGTTCATGGAATTTGGGCGGGGCAGCCTCATCACGACAGTTTAGCGCAAGCCTCGGTTGATCCGCCGTCGATTCGTCGCAGCGCAGTGGCGACCCGTGGTTGGCCGCCTGTGCCGCTACGACGCGGCTTTGCAGCTCCGTTCGGCGAGGCGGCGTTCCCAGCGCAATGCCGATGAGACGATGGCGTCCAAATCGTCGTACTGCGGCTCCCAGCCGAGAACGCGGCGGATTTTGTCGGCAACCGAAACCAATTCGGGCGGATCGCCCGGTCGACGGTCGGTTTCAACAACGTTTAGCGGCGCGCCGTGCGCGCGTTCGACTGCCGCAATGACTTCCCGGACGCTGTAGCCGTGGCCGTATCCGCAGTTCAGTGTTACGGAGTCACCGCCGTGACGCAGGTAATCAAGCGCTGCGATATGCGCGCTCGCCAGGTCCTCGACGTGGATGTAGTCCCGGATACCGGTACCGTCCGGCGTCGGATAGTCGGTACCGAAAATCTTCAGCTGTGGTCGGCTACCAACCGCGACTTCGCAAGCTACTTTCGTCAATAACGTGGCGTTCGGCGTGCTCTGGCCGATACGGCCTTCCGGATCGCTGCCCGCCACATTGAAGTATCTCAAGATCACGTGTTTTGGGCCGCCGGCAATGTCCAGATCGCGCAGCATTTGTTCGGTCATCAACTTCGAGCTGCCATACGGGTTGATGGGCTTAGTCGGTGAGTCTTCCGAGGCTCGTTCGTCTTCGACGACGCCGTAGACCGCCGCTGTCGACGAAAACACAACGTTGCTCGTCCCGTACTTCTGACACGCCTCGAGCAGCGTGCGGCTGTTCGCGGTGTTGTTGCGGTAATACTTCAACGGGTCGGCGACAGACTCCGGCACGACCGTATGGGCGGCGAAGTGCATGACCGTTTCGAAGCGGTATTTGGCGAACAACTCATCGAGTAGGTCTGCGTCACCGGTGTCGCCGGTGATCAGCTGCCCGGCAATCACGGCATCGGCGAATCCGGTCGATAAATTGTCCAGCACGACGATGGTCTCGTCGCGCTCGCCCAGCTGGCGTACGACATGGCTGCCGATATAGCCAGCCCCACCGGTTACCAGAATCGACCTCTCGCTCATTGTCGCGCCTCTCTTAAGCTTAGCCGCTCAATAGTAGCCAAAGTGCGACAAAACCGACCGGTATCCCGTCACAGCCCGGGCCGAGCGGTCGGCCCTGTCGGCGATCCGCGTCGTTGTGGCTTTGGTCGTGGTATGGCCTGCAGCGATAGGCTATAACCTACGCGGCCGGGGCCGGCCCGCTCCGTCGACGCGGCGTAGTGTGCCGACCAACTGTGACCGGCTTGTTGCACCGCAGATCTACGACACAGTACCGCGCAAGGAGACACAATGCGAAAGCGTCGGCAATCCATCCGAGCCGTCTGTTTGCTTACCGTCACGACCGCACTGGCAGCCTGCGGGGGAGGCGGCGGCAGCGACGGCCCGCCCGCGAACCGCGCGCCAGTTGCCAGTGCCGGCGCCGATCAGTCCGTCGATCCACAGGCGCTGGTGACGCTGGCCGGCTCGGGATCTGACCAGGACGGCAGCGTTGCAACATTTGCGTGGGCGCAGATCTCCGGCCCGAACGTCACGTTGGCCGATGCGGGTCAAGCAAGCACAACGTTCACGGCGCCCAACGTTGCCGCGAGTGAGACGCTCGGGTTTCGACTAACCGTGACGGATGATGACGGTGCTACCGGCAGCGACGACGTCGTTATAACGGTGGCTGTCAATCAGGCGCCGACAGCAAATGCTGGCGCTGATCAAACGGTGCAGGAAGGCACGCTCGTGACGCTCTCAGGCAGCGGCATGGACGCTGACGGCACGATTGCGGCGTACGCGTGGACACAGGTCGCAGGACCTGCGGTAACGCTCTCGGATCCGAATGCGGCTATCGCAACGTTCACGGCGCCGCCTGCCGGTGGCGGCATCGTGCTGCGCTTCGAGCTGGTCGTGACCGACGATGACGGCGTTGACTCGGCGGCCGATCTCATCGATGTCAACGTCATTGAGCAGATTCCGGCCAACGTCACCATTTCGGGCGGGTTGCAATTCGAATTCGTCGAGCGCGCAAGCGCAGGCAACGGCCTCGACTACAACAACGTTTCATTGCGGCCCATTCGCGGTGCAACGGTCGAGGGAATTGATGTCACGACCCAACAAGTTCTTGCCACGACCGTAAGCGATGGGGCAGGCGCCTACGCGTTGCAGGTGCCCTCACAACGCAACGTCTTCGTGCGGGTGCGCGCAGAGCTGAAGCGCAGCGGCACACCGTCTTGGGACATGGAAGTTCGCGACAACACGTCGAACACCGCTCAGCCGCTTGCTGCGAGACCCATCTATGCGCTGGACGGTTCGGCCGCCGATAGCGGTGTCGCCGACTCGACGCGTAATCTAGTCGCCCGCACGGGTTGGGGTGGTGCATCTTATACGGCTGCTCGTGCATCTGCGCCGTTTGCCGTACTCGACACCATGTACGAGGGAATCCAGCTCGTGCTCAGTGTGGAACCCAATGCGGTGTTTGCGACGCTCGATGCGTTCTGGAGCGTCAACAACTGTCCAACGAGTGGCAATATCGATACCGGCGATATCGGCACATCCTTCTACCGGCCCGATCTCAATAGCATGTTTCTGCTGGGTTGCGCGGGCGTCGATACCGAAGAATTCGACAGCTCGGTAATCGCCCACGAATGGGGCCACTATTTTGAAGATGCGCTGTCTCGCACGGACAGTATCGGTGGGCGGCATTCCGGTGCTGAGCGTCTCGACATGCGGCTCGCCTTCGGCGAGGGGTGGGGCAACGCGGTCGCCGGCATGATTATCGGCAACTCGATCTACCGCGACTCATTCGGCGCCGGGCAGGGCACGAGTTTTCAGTTTGACGTCGAATCGAACACGGCGACCAACCCCGGTTGGTATAACGAGTTTTCAATACAGTCGATTCTTTATGATCTTTACGACGCCGACGCCGATGGCGTTGATACGATCAACCTCGGCTTTGCGCCGCTCTATGAGGTTTTAATCGGCGAGCAACGCGTTACACCGGCGTTCACGAGCGTGTTTTCGTTCCTGACAGCGCTAAAAGATGCCAACCCTGGCAGCGCTGCCGTGATCGATGCTCTGGCCACCGCGCAGTCAATCGATGGGCCGCAGATGGACATCTACGGCAGTTTCGAGACCAACAATGCCGGCAGCGCGGACATTCTGCCCATTTACGAGACTATCGGTATCGGCACGAACGCCACCATTTGTTTGACGCGGCAATTCGACCCGAATGGCGACCGGAACAAGCTCGGCTTGTTTCGATTCTTGCGGCTCAGCGCGCCCGCAGCGCGCACGTACAATATTGTGGTGAGTAAAGCGGCCACGCCCGCGGTCGGAGAAGCTACAGACCCGGATGTCTATCTGTACCAGAATGGGGTCTTGCTCGATGTCTCTGAGTCCGTTGTGCCGGACTCCGAGTCGGCTAGTTTTTCCGTCGCCGCGGGTGACTATGTCATCGAAATTTTTGAATTCAACACCATTGCCGGTACGCCGCCCGCGGCCACGCGTATCTGCTACGACGTCAGTGTTTCATAGCCGCAGTTTGTCGGGAGTAAGCTCCATGCGTCATTGCTTTGTCGTTTGCATCGTCGCGGTACTCGCGAGCGCCTGCGGTACAGACCCGGAGGCCGAGGTCACCGCCGACGCTGGTGCGGCACCGGCCGAGAAGCCCGAACGCGTTGTGTCGACCCTACACGGTAAGCCAACCGCGCCGATTCAGCTCGACTACGACGTCAAATCCAAACCGGCGGTTGGCGAGCCGACTGAAATCGAAATCACCGCGTCTACGCCGCTGGCCGGCCCGCTCCAGCTGACCTTGGCAACGCGTAACTCGATCGAGTTGGGCGCCAATCAGGCGCCCAGTATCGATTTCGGCGCCCAGCAAGCGGGCGCCGAGACTCGCCACCGCACGACCGTGACGGTGGTCCCCAGCGCTGAGGGGCGCTCGTTCTTGCTGGTAACGGCGACCGTACCGGGCGCGGACAACGCGGCGACCCGGCTGCTCGCCATACCCGTGCAGGTTGGCGATGTGCCGCGCAAGCTCAGCCCCAGCGGCGTCATCATCGGCGAGGGCGAAGAAACGGTGATTTCGCTGCCCGCGGACGAAAGCGGCTGAACGTTGCTGCGTTATTGTCGATGAATCGCCCTTAACTGCCTTGCAGACCTAGAATTTCGTCACAGTTCGGGCTGTCGGCGCTCGCTATAGTCAACCGAGTTTCGCGGTTAACAAAAAGTGACCGGCAGGTCGTGTCAACACGCTGCCGCCGGTCCGGTAGCGGTGCATGCATCAGCGGCTAGAAGAGCAGTTAAGACAGGCGATCGCAGATCCCAAGACACAAAGTGTCGATCTGCCGAAGCTGCTTGCGCTGATTGATCAATATTACGAGCGGCTCGATGCCGACCAGGCCGAATCGCGCGGTGCGCCTTCGGCGCTGCGAGCAGCCTTCGACAACGTCGCTGACGCGGTCATCACCCTCGATCAGACTGCGCGCATCACGTTTGCGAATCGAACCGCCGGTTTCCTGTTTGGCTGCGATGCCTCGGAACTGGCTGGTTTGCCGTTGTCGCGGCTCCTGCCGGTAACGACCGGTCTCGACATCGAAAAAGCCCTCGAGTCCTGCCTGACCCGACTCGACGACACCCAATTCGAAATCCAGCGCGCCGAGTTTGACGCTCAGCGTCTCGACGGCAAGGCTTTCGTCGCCGAGGTCAATGCCTCGCCGCTGGCCGGCGATCCGCGCAACGACTTCGTCGTTTGTATCCGCGACATCACCGAGCGGCGCGAAGCGCGCCGAACGCTGCGTGAGAACGAAGAGCGTTATCGCGCGCTGGTCGAAAACGCACCGGAGGCGATTTTGGTTTTCGACGTCGACCAGAATCAATTCGTCGATGTCAACGAGCATGCAACGCGGCTGTTCAACATGTCGCGCAAGCGCCTGATGAAGATCGGCCCGTCCGGAATCTCACCCGAGTACCAAATGGACGGGTCGTCGTCGTTTGGCCAGGAGCGCGGTCACGTACGGCGCGCACTCGATGGCGAGCAACCGGTGTTCGAGTGGTTGCATCTCGACGCCGACGGCAACGAAATTCCTTGCGAGGTCCGCTTCAGTCGGCTGCCGTCAAGCGGGCGTCAACTGATTCGCGCGAGCATCACGAGTATCGCTGCGCGTAAGCGCCGCGAGCTTTTGACGTACGGCGAAAACCGCATCCTGGAATTGATCGCGAGCGGCGCCGAAGTTGGCAGCACGCTCAAGGCAATCTGCCGCACCTTGGAGCAGGCGATTCCAGGCGCGCGCGGTGTCGTCATGTTGCGCAGCCGCAGCGGCATTCGGCTCGCGTCCGCGCCCAGCGCGCCGACCGAGCTTCGCACTCTGCTTGCGGCACTGAGTATCGAGCGCAGCGACGTGCCGTCGGTGACCGCGTCGGTCTCTGGTCGGCAAAGCATTCACGATTTTGCACACGATGAGCCGGCGGAGGGCAGTTTCGCCGCCGCGCTCGTTGGGCTTGGCATAAAGGCGGCCTGGTCGTTTCCGATCGTGTCGGCCGATGATCAGGTCTACGGCACGCTCGATGTGTATCTCGAGCACCCAGAGTCGCCAGGCACGCATGATCTGGATGCGATCGCCAACTTGGTTCGTCTGGCCGGCATTGCCGTCAAGCGCGACCTCGATGAACAAGCGCTGCGCGACAGCGAGCAGCGCTTTCGCGGATTGTTCGAGAACGTCGTCGATGGCGTTTATATCTCAAACCCGGCCGGTCGAATCACGGCAGCAAACCCGGCGCTCGTGACCATGCTCGGTTTCGAGTCGGTGGATGAGCTGATGGCGCAGGGCGTCACCGATGCTTTGTACGTCAACGGCGAAGATCGGCGGCGATTCGTCGAAGTGCTGCACCGTGAGATGGTCGTCAAGAATTTCGAAGTGCGCTTGCGTCGCAAAGACGGCAGCCAAATCGTCGTGTTGGAAAACGCCCGTGCCGTGCGCGATCGGGCCGGAGTCATCGTTGCTCACGAGGGCACGATTACCGATATTACTGATCGCAAGCTGGCTGAAACCCGTGTCTTCGAAGAGAAAGAGCGCGCGCAGGTCACATTGAATTCCATCGGCGACGGCGTTATCACGACCGACGCCAATGGCTGTGTCGACTACCTGAATCCAGTAGCCGCCGATCTGATCGGCTGGGAGCCACGCGCCGCCCGCGGTCGCACCGTCGATCAAGTCCTAACGGCCGTCGCTGCGAACACCCGTGAACTGCTCGACAACCCGGTGCTGCGTTGCCTGCGCGAGGGCCGCGTAATCACGTTGCCGGAAGGCTCGGCCCTGGTGGATCACGGCGGCAAGGCAATCGAAATTCAGGACTCCACGGCGCCGATTCGCGATCGCATTGGAAATGTGATCGGTGCGGTCATGGTGTTCCATGAACTGAACAAGGCCAGCCGTTTGTCGCGTCAGCTTTCTTACCAAGCCGCGCACGATCCACTGACCGGACTCATCAATCGGCGCGAATTCGAGAACCGCCTGGCGGCTCATCTGGCCGAGAGCGTGCGCGATTCGCGCGTCAGCCATGCACTGCTGTTGATTGACATCGATCAATTCAAAGTCATCAACGACACGCTTGGCCACAAGGCTGGCGATGAGTATCTGCGCCAGCTATCGGACGTCGTGCAGGGCGAGATTCGTATCTCGGACGTGCTCGGACGGCTCGGCGGCGATCAGTTCGGCGTGCTGCTGCAGAACTGCGAACTCGATCGGGCGAATCAAGTCGGCGAGTCGATTCGCCGGGCCATCGAGCAATTCGTTTTCAATTGGCAGGACCGCTGTCACTCGGCGCGCGCATCAATCGGCATCGTTGTCATCGACAACGAGATCAAGGACACAAGTGCTGCACTGAGTGCTGCGGACATTGCGTGCCACGCAGCCAAGGAAGAGGGCTGCAATCGTGTCCATGTCTTCGAATCCGGTGACACATCGGCCATTCGCCGCGAAATGCAGTGGGCCGATCGGCTCACCAGCGCCGTTGAGCAAAATCGTCTCGAACTCTACTTCCAGCCCATCGTCGCTATTGGTCCGCTCGCCGGCCGCGAACCGCGCGAGCACTATGAATTATTGCTGCGTTTGCGCGATGAGGTCGGTGATTTGATTGCGCCGGGCCAGTTTATTCCCGCCGCCGAACGCTTCAATCTGATGCCGATGCTGGATCGCTGGGTATTCGACAAGGCGGTCGACGACGTCGCCGATCAGGTCGGCAAAGACGGCGTGTCGCTATACACCGTTGCGATCAACCTGTCCGGTAACTCGCTGAGCGATGCCGCTTTTCTCGACTATGTCGCCGGTCGCATGGCGGAGCTCGAACTGCCCGAGCAGGCGCTGTGTTTTGACGTCACCGAAACGGCCGCGATCAGTAACGTGCAGCAGGTCGCCGAGTTTATGCAGCGTATGCGTGAGCTCGGCTGTATTTTTGCACTGGACGATTTCGGTAGCGGGCTGTCGTCGTTCGCCTACCTCAAGACACTGCCGATTAATTTCATCAAGATTGATGGCGAGTTCATCGCCAACGTCAGTCACGACCTCATGGATCAGTCGCTGGTCAGCGCGATCAGTCAGGTCGGCCGTTCGCTGGGCGTTTACATCGTGGCCGAACGGGTCGAGTCGCCGGATGTTCTCGAGACCCTAGAGTCCATCGGCGTCGAATACGCCCAGGGATTTTTGATCAACGAACCGCAACCCTTGTCGGAGTTCCCGAACGCGGTTCAGCACCAACAGCAGCAGTCGGCCTGAGCGCTCGGCCGGGTTGCGGTATCGACGCGCGCAGTCCGTACGCTACACTCGGGCGACAGTGACGTTGACCGAGGAAATCGCCACGCCGTGCCCGTCGTGCCGCAACCCAAGCCGCTGCTGAAGGCCGGCGAACCGATTCCACACACAAAGCTCGATGGCGATGCGCCTTGGCCGTGTCTGCTCGTCAGCGATCATGCAAGCGCGCGTATCCCGGCCGAACTGGGCGATCTGGGCCTAGGTCGCGAAGCGTTGGCGTCGCATCTCGCCTGTGACCTAGGTTCCGGCGCGTTGACGAAAGAGCTCGCCGCCGCCATGAATTTGCCGGCCGTTCTTTGCAATTACTCGAGGTTGGTGGTCGACTGCAATCGCAGCCTCGACGATCCGACGGCGTTCCTGACGTTTAGCGACGGCACCCGAATTACCGGCAACTGCGACCTGAGCCATGCCGATCGCAAACGCCGCGCTGATGCCATTTATTGGCCCTACCACGAAGCGGTTGCTGCGGCGCTGCGCGAGTTGGAAACCGCGGGCCAGCGGGCGATTTTGATTTCTATACACAGCTTCACGCCGGTACTCGACGGCATCCATCGGCCGTGGGACGCCGGTCTTTTGTGGGACAAGGACGAACGTCTCGCGCAGGCGCTGCTCGACGGGCTCAGCCTTTATCCGGAGCTCAGGGTTGGCGACAACGTGCCGTACTCAGGTCGCTCGAGCGCCGACTTCACCGTTGATTATCACGGTGAGGCAGCGGACCGGGCGCACGTCGCGTTGGAGATTCGTCAGGACCATCTGGCGACAGCCACCGGCATCTCGGCGTGGGCGGAGCGGTTGGCGAGAGTTCTCGCCAAAGCGCTGGATGAGCCAGCGAACTATGCGCCGCGGCCGGCAGAATTCGAACGACAAAAAACGCTGCGTGCGGCAGCGCAGGTGGGGTAATCGCATGTCCTTATCAGAACCGCCATTTACGCTGGGGATCGAAGAGGAGTACCTGCTCGTGGATCGGGCAACCGGCGATCTCGCAACCGATCCGCCCGAGGAGATTTTCGCCGAATGCGAAAAGCGCTGTTCGGGTCAGGTCAGTCCGGAATACATGCGTTGCCAGATCGAGATCGGAACCCGCGTTTGCGCCAATCTCAAAGAGGCGCGTCAAGATCTCGCCTGCCTGCGCAGTACCGTTGTCGAGGTCGCCGAAAAGTACGACCTCGCGCCGATCGCCGCATCCAGTCATCCATTTGCACGGTGGGAATCGCAGAAGACCACTCCGCGCGAGCGCTATCAGGAGCTGGCGCTGGAGATGCAGGCCGCGGCTCGGCGTATGTTAATCAGCGGTATGCACGTCCATGTCGGCATCGACGACGACGAGCTGCGCATCGATCTGATGAACCAACTCGGCTATTTCTTGCCGCATTTGCTGGCTCTATCGACATCGTCACCCTTTTGGAACGGCGAGAACACCGGGCTCAAGTCGTATCGACTGACGGTGTTTGACGCGTTACCGCGGACTGGGTTGCCGGAACGTTTTTCGAGCTACGCGGAGTATCAGCGGCACGTGCAGATTTTGATCGACGCGAAGCTCATTCAAGATTCGAGCAAGATTTGGTGGGATCTCCGACCGAGTGCGCGCTACCCGACGCTCGAGACACGCGTCATGGACGTGTGCACGCGTCTCGATGATGCGATCGCCATCGCGGCACTGATCGTTTGCCTCTTACGCATGTTGTATCGCTTGCGGTTGGACAACCAGCGCTGGCGCACGTACACGCAAATGCTGATTAACGAGAACCGTTGGCGAGCCATGCGCTACAGCTTCGATGAAGGTCTGATCGATCTGGCGAAAGGTCAGGTCATCGACTTCGATGTCATTCTCGGCGAGATCCTCGAGCTCATTGCCGAAGACGCGAAAGCCTTCGACTGCGAGGCGGAGATCGCCCGGTTACCCAAGATTCTCCACGCCGGTACGAGCGCCCATCGCCAAATCGAAGCGTTCGAAGCGGCCCGCGCCGAAGGCAAGTCGCAAGAAGAAGCCTTGCGCGCCGTCGTCAACTATCTCGTCGCGACGACTCAAGCAGGTTACTAATTCGGCGCGCGACGCAGCGCCCGTCACAAGTTCGCGAAAATCAGCGCCGGCTGCTCGAGCTTCATTTTGAGCGATTGGATCATCGCCGCGGCGTCAAAACCGTCGACGAAGCGGTGGTCGAATGACGACGACAGATTCATCATGGTGCGCACGACGACCTGACCGCCGACAACGACCGGTCGTTCAACGGCTTTGTTGATGCCGATGATCGCTACTTCAGGCGCATTAATGACCGGCGTCGAGGCGATTCCGCCTAGCTTGCCGAGACTGGTCAAGGTAATTGTCGAACCGCTTAGATCCTGCGGTTTGGAGCGATTGTTGCGGGCGTCGCTGGACGCCGTGCGAATGGCCTTCGCCATGCTCCGCAATTCGTATTGTTCGGCGTTTTTCAGCACGGGCACTTTTAGGCCATCGTCGGTTTGCGTCGCAATACCGAGATGCACGGCCGAATGGCGCACTATCGTGTTGCGTTCGGCGTCGTAGATCGCGTTGACCTGCGGGAATTCGTTGATCGTTCGAATCAGTGCGAGGGCAATGAACGCGAGCGGGGTCAATTTGTCGCTGCGATCGACGACGTCGGCATTCAAGTGCGTGCGCAGCGATTCCAGCGCGCTGAGATCGACCTCTTCGACATACGAAAAATGCGGAATGTTGCGTTTGGCGGCCGACATGCGTTCGGCAATCATGCGGCGCACGCCAATGACCTTGATTTCTTCCGTGCCACTGCGGGTGACCGAGGCCGGTGCACGCATCAAGCGCGCGCCGCGCTCGCGGGCAACGTGGTTGTCGAAGTCTTCGCGAACGATGCGCCCGCGCGGTCCCGTACCGACAACGGTGGCGAGATCGATGCCGGCTTCGCGCGCCATGCGCCGAATTGCCGGCGATGTTTGCACACGGCTGCTCGCGGCTTGCGCCGTTGGTATCGGCCATTCGTCGGTCTTTGCGGTGGCTGGATCGACGGTCGGCTCCGCGTGCGAGGCAACCGGCTGGGTTGCTTCATCGGCCGGTACCGGCGGTGCCGCGTTGCCGGTTGTGTCGAACGTCACGAGCGGCGTGCCGACCGCGATGACATCGCCGGGTTCGCCGGCGAGCGCAATGACGCGTCCGGCAACCGGTGACGAGACCTCGACCGCAGCTTTGTCGGTCATCATCGCGCCAAGCGTGTCCTCTTCCTCGACCACGTCGCCGACCTTGATGTGCCACTCGGCAATCTCGGCCTCTACGGTGCCTTCGCCGAGATCCGGCAGTTTGAAGATGTACTCGCTCATTTTGTCTCCATCAGCTCGCGGATCGCGGCGCTAAGACGCTTCTTGCCAGGGAAGTATTGCCATTCGAACGCGTGCGGGTAGGGCGTGTCCCAGCCGGTCACGCGCCGGATCGGCGCTTCGAGATGCCAGAAACAGTGCTCCTGGATACTGGCGGTCAATTCCGCGCCGTAGCCCGAGAAGCGGGTTGCTTCATGGGCGACGAGGCATCGTCCGGTCTTTTCGACCGACCGCGCCAGGGTCTCGACGTCCAGCGGTGCCAAGGTACGGACATCGACGATCTCCGCATCGACGCCGGCTGCCTCGGCGGCCGCTTCGGCGACATGCACGAGCGTACCGTACGTCACGATGGTCATGTCGGCGCCTTCCCGAACGATGTCGGCCTGGCTCAATGGCACCGTGTAGTAACCCTCCGGTACGTCTCCCTTGGGGTGTGTCGTCCAGCCGACCGCGGGCTTGTCGGGATCGCCATCGAACGGCCCGTTGTAGATGCGTTTCGGTTCGAAGAAGACCACTGGGTCGTTGGATTCGATCGACGCAATCAAAAGGCCTTTGGCATCGTAGGGGTTCGACGGCATGACTGTCTTGATCCCTGAGATATGCGTGAACATGCCTTCCGGACTCTGCGAATGGGTTTGCCCGCCGCGGATGCCGCCACCACACGGCGTGCGAATGGTGACCGGCGAGAAAAAGTCGCCGCCGCTGCGATAGCGCAGTCGGGCCAGCTCGGAGACGATTTGATCGAGACCCGGGTAAATGTAGTCGGCGAACTGGATTTCGGCGACCGGACGCAAGCCATTCACGCCAATACCGATTGCCGAACCGACGATGCCGCCTTCCGCGATCGGTGCGTCGATCACGCGATGTTCGCCATACTTTTTCTGCAGCCCATCCGTGCAGCGAAAAACGCCGCCGAAGTAGCCAACGTCTTGGCCGAGAATGACGACGGACGGGTCTTTTTCGAGCATCACGTCCATTGCCGAGTTGATCGCCTGGATCATATTCATCTGTGCCATCGCGATCAGTCTCCCAGCGCTTTCAGTTCGGCGCGCTGACGCTCGAGATGGGCACACGGCTGCTCGTAGACATCGTCGAACATCTCGTCGACGTCGAGCTGCGGACCCTCGGACATCGTGCCGTAGGTCAAGGCCTCGCGCCACGCCGCAACCACTTGGTCGTTCAGTTCATTCAGCAGGGTCTCGTGTTGCGCATCGCTCCACGTGCCGTTCTGAATGAGGTGCTTTTTGAGGCGCTCGATCGGGTCACCCAGTGGAAACGCCGACCACTCGTCTTTCGGCCGGTAACGCGATGGATCGTCGCTGGTCGAGTGTGGTCCGCCGCGATAGCTGACGAGCTCGATCAGCGTTGGACCGTGACCGTTGCGTGCCCGCTCGGCGGCCCATTGCGTAACGTCGTAAACTGCCAGCAAATCGTTGCCATCGACCCGAATGCCCGGCACGCCGAAACCGAGCGCGCGCGATGCGAATGAGCGTCGTTCGCCGCCAGCGGTGCCCTGGAAGGTCGAGATAGCCCACTGATTGTTAACAACGTTGAGAATGACCGGCGCCTGATACACGGCGGCAAACGTCAGCGCATGGTGAAAGTCTGCTTCGGCGGTACTGCCGTCGCCCACCCACGAGGCTGCGACATCGTTTTCGCCTTTGATCGCTGCAGCCATAGCCCAACCGACGGCGTGCGGGTACTGGGTCGCGAGGTTGCCCGAGACTGAGAAAACGTTGCCTTCGGCGGAGTGATACATGATCGGCATTTGCCGGCCTTTGCACATGTCGTGGGTGTTGGATAAACACTGCGACATCAAATCGACCAGGCTGACGCCGCGCAGGATGAACAGTCCCTGCTGGCGGTACGACGGAAACAGCATGTCGCCGTGCTCGAGCGCCATGCCTTGGCCAATCGACACCGCTTCTTCACCGAGCGACTGTACGTAAAACGAAATTCGCCCCTGGCGCTGCATGCGATGCATACGCTCGTCGAACACTCGAGTCAGACACATCAGCCGCAGCGCTTCTTTCAGATCGGCGTCGGGTAGCTGCGGGTTCCATTCGCCAACGGCCTTACCGTCGTCATCGAGCACCCTGACCATTTGAGCCGACAGGTGTTCGACGTCGCGCGCCCGGGTATCGACGCTGGGCCGACTCAGTGCGCCGGCGGGCGAAAGGTTGAGATAACTGAAGTCCGGCTCGTCACCCGGTCGGGCCGTTGGCTGCGGTATGTGCAGTTTGGATTCGCGATACATTCAGAACTCCGCTGTCGAGCACCCCCCACGCGTAGACCAAGGGGGCGCGAAAAATCTTACGAGCCAGCTCCTGCGCTGTGGACTTTTTTGCCGGCTGTGTCGGTACTTTCGCCAACCCGCCTGGCAAGACGAGCAAGCGCCGCATGGCGGCTTGGGATGTCGTCGCGGGGTGCCGCCAGGCGCATGTCGCGCAGCGTTTCGAGTCCGCGGAGCAGCACCGGCAACGGGGGTCCGCTGGCAGTTACGGTGGCCAGATCTTGCATGTCGAGTGCGGCCGACGGTTGGCTGATGAAACGTTCCACGAGCCAATCGTGGTGCTGCTTGGCCGTGTGGCCGTGCGCTCGACAGACATGCAAAAAACACCGCGCGTTGTCGAGCAGCGGCGGTGCGGACGACACGGCCAATTCATCGAGAAAGCGGTCGAGCAGACTCCGCTGGCGCATGCACTCGCGCAAGCGCTGTTGGTCGGTTGGTAACATGAATAGAAATTTGTCGACCAGCAGCTGCGAGTACATCGGGTGGCTGGCTTCGCACAGGCCGGTCAGTAAGTCGATTTCGTTAATGCCCGCGAAGTCGCCGGCGTTGGCGCCGCGGTACACCGTGCGGCCAACGCGGTACGGCTTGTAGTAGGGGCGCACCGAATAGAAAAACGCATCGGCATCGAGATCGTCGAACAAGGCCTGGTTGGTGCGCGCCACGTCCGTTAGCGCATCGCCCGCGACCGTCAGCAAGTCGCGAGCGACTGGATGCGATACGCCGAGGGGCAGGATCTGCACGAGGGCTTCGGCGGCCCGTTTGTAAGCTAGGATGCCGCGCGTGTTGTGCTCGAGAAAGAGTGCTTCGTCGGCGAGCGATGTAAAGCGCTTATACGTGCCGTGCACGGCCAGGTTGTGGGTTGCAAGATGACTGGTTGCAAAACGTGGCGCTAATCCGAGGCTTGCGCCGATGTGCATGGCGAGTCCCGCCGCGGTCGCGAGCGCCGGTTCGTTCTCGTCCAGCCCGTGCCGATGGCACGCGCCCATGTAGAGACCGACATTGCCGAGGAGGTCAAACGCGGCCTCGAATCCTTCGTCGGTGTTGCCCTCGGCGAGCAGCGCGGAGACATATTCGGCGCCTTCGTCGCGCAACGCTTCGCGCAGCGACGGATCGGCGAGATGGGTGGCAGTGCGCGCGTCTTGCGCGAAATACAGTTGCTCGAGTGTTGTGTTCAGCTCGACGAACCGGCTGCGGATCCACTGGTCGAACTGCTCGGCGTGTCGGCTCATGCGCTACCCCCCACGGGAGGCGGAAGTTTAGCAAACCTTTGGCAGCAGAAGCGTGCAAATACTCGCCTGATTCACCGTTTTCGTAGTATTTTATGCTAATCGTAGACTGCTATATGCGTGTTCATGCCATGCTGGATCGCCTCGACAAAAAGTTGCTGCAAGCGCTCAATGCCAATGCCCGGAGCAGTAACGCCGAGTTGGCCTCGACCGTTGGTTTGACCCCGACGCCCTGCTTGCGCCGTCTGCGGCGTCTCGAGCATGCCGGCGTGGTTCGCGCGTATCGGCCAGTGGTGGATTTCGAAAAGCTCGGCTTTGGAATCGCTGCGCTGGCGTTCGTCAAGTTGCAGCGCAACAGCGTCGAGAACGGTCGCAACTTCGAGGAGGCGGTCACGGCGTTGCCGTGCGTCACCGAATGCTGCGTCGTTGCCGGCTCGCACGATTATGTGCTGCGGATCGTGGCGCGGAGTCTCGGCGAGTACGAGCGCTTGCTAAAGCACGAGCTCGCTGCGATCGATACGGTCGCCGATATAGAATCAACGATCATTCTCAAACAGGTCGATTGCTCCGGCGAACTGCCGGTCTGATGCCTAGTTCGTTGTTGCCCGCCGTGGATCCAATTGTTGCCAACATTGAAAATGTCTTGCCGCAAGCGCTCGAGTGGTCGCGCGCGGGTGAACGGATTTGCCTCGCAACGATGGTGCATGTGGCCGGTTCTGCGCCGCGGCCGCTCGGTAGCCAGATGGCGATTGCCGGCAACGGCGAGTACTACGGGTATTTGTCCGGCGGCTGCGCCGAACGGGCGATCGCTGATGTCGGTCTTGCCGCGGTTCGCGGCAACGGACCGCGCGTGGCGCGCTTTGGCGTTGGTTCACCGTATCTGGACGTTCAGTTACCCTGCGGTTCCGGCATTGATGTGCACTACGCGCTCGAGCCGCGGATCGATGTGCTCGAGGCGACGATTCAAAGGCTCAGCGAGCGTCAGGTCGCAGCGATTGATATCGATCCGAGATCCGGGCTGATGACGCGCGGCGGTACGGCGCCGCGATCGGTCAGCTGCTACCGGCGTCACTACTATCCACTGATTCATCTGATCGTGGTCGGCGCTGGCCCGGTGGCCATCGAACTTGCCCGACTGGGTGCGGTGCAAGGCTTTGCCGTCACACTCGTCAGTCCGGACGAAGTCACGCTCCAAGCCGCTGGCGCCGCGCGCGAAATGCATTTACGCGATGCTCGGCAGCTCGATGCGCTGGCGGTTGATGCGCACACGGCTGTCGTCACCGCATTTCACGAGCATGATCGTGAGCTGGCGGTTTGGGAGCGTTGCGCGCCAACCAGTGCGTTCTATCTGGGCGCATTGGGTTCACGTCGCTCGCACGACGAACGCTGCCGCGCGCTGGCCGAGCGTTCGGTCGATGCAGATGCGATAGCAAGGATTCACGGCCCGGCTGGTCTTGCGACCGGCGGCAAGACGGCCGTCGAGATCGCGTTGTCGATCGTGGCCGAGTTACGCGCGGTGTATCGCGGCCGCGCCTTGCCCGATCTCGAATGGGGCGGCGGTGCGTTGACCGACGAGCCCCCGCAGTTCGCGACCGGCGGCTGACTCAGTGGTTCGTGCAGGGGCTTGCGCGGCCGGCCTCGTGCTGGCTTGCGGTGGCGCGATCGGTCAAGAGACGGTCGACGAAATCGTCGTAACGGCTACCCGCTTGGAGCAAACAATCGAGCGTTCGCCGTTGGCGATCAGCGTCGTCGAGAAAGCCGCGCTCGATAGCGGCTACCAACAGGTGGGCATCGACGAGGCGCTAACGACGGTACCGGGCGTTTTCATCCAAGACCGCTACAACTTTGCTCAGGATCTCAGGATCGCCATTCGCGGTTTCGGTGCTAGAAGCAGTTTTGGTATCCGCGGCATCAAACTCATCGTCGACGATATTCCGCTGACCCTGCCGGACGGCCAGGGTCAGCTCGACACACTCGATTTAGCGTCCGTCGAGCGCGTCGAGGTTGTCCGGGGGCCAGCCGCGGCGCTGTACGGCAATGCGGCCGGCGGGCTCATTCGCATAGCGAGTGAGCGGCCCGCGCCAGAGCCGATTGTCGAACTCGGCGGCGGACTCGGCGACGACGGTTTTGCGCGCATCAAAGCGCGCGCCAGCGGCGCGCTCGGCAGCAATGTACTGCTGGTGAGTGCCAGTGCGCTCGATTTCGATGGCTATCGTGAGCACGCGCGCACCGAACAGCGTTTGCTGAACGCGGTGCTACGCAGGCCAGTTGGTGCGGACGGTGAATTCACGCTCGTCGCAAATTTTGCTGACCAGCCGTTGGCGGAAGACCCTGGCGGTGTCGACGCAGCCAGCGCCGCGGCGACACCCACCGCTGCGCGGCCGCAAAATGTTAGCTTCAACGCCGGCGAATCACTGGAGCAGGCGCGTGTTGGCGCTACCCTACGCCATGCCGTGGGCGACTCAATGGCGCTGCGGTGGCGCGGTTATGCGTTAGATCGCAACTTCGACAATCGTTTGCCATTTATCGGCGGGGGCCAGGTTGATCTCGATCGACGTTTTGTCGGCGGTGGCGTTGAGCTGCGCTCGACCGACGACGGTGCGCTGCGTTGGCTCGCCGGTTTCGACGTGGACGATCTTCGCGACGACCGTAGCCGATTCGACAATAACGATGGCGTGCGCGGAGCGCGAACCCTTGCGCAACGCGAGGACGTTCGCGCTATCGGTGGATTTGCATCGCTGTACTGGTCAGCCGGCGGTCGTTGGGACCTGAATGTTGGTGGCCGCTACGATGTGTTGCGCTTTCGCGTTACCGACCGCGAACTCGCTGACGGCGACGATTCGGGTCTGCGGCGTTTTCGCGCATTCAATCCGTTGGTCGGTGCGACGTACCGTTGGCGCGATGACGTCGTGCTGTTCGGCAATGTTGCGCGCAGTTTTGAAACGCCGACGACAACGGAGTTCGCCAATCCGGCAGGCGGCGGGTTTAACCCGAACCTCGATCCGGCGACGGCGCTGTCGACCGAGCTCGGTGCGAGATGGCAACTGGCAACGACGCTGAAATCGACGCTGTCGGTGTACCGGATTGAGCTTGATGATGAGCTGGTGCCGTTCGAACTGGAGAGTGCTCCGGGACGGGACTTTTTTGCCAATGCGGGCGAGAGTCGGCGTGACGGCGTCGAACTCGATGTCGACTGGCAGCCAACCGAGGTGCTTGCCGTCACGCTGTCCGTCACTGCGAACGATTTTCGTTTCGTTACGTTCAACGAGGCCAATGGCAACGACTTTTCCGGGGAGAGAACGCCTGGCGTGCCACGCTACGTGGCGGCAATTGGCGCTCGGTATGATGTGTCCGGTTCGAGTTTCGTGGCATTCGATGTCAGTCGCGTCGGGGCGATTTCGCTGAACAACGCGGGCTCGGCAGAGCAGAGCGCTTACACCGTCGCGAATGCGCGCGCCGGCACGACGTTCTCCCTCGACCGGTCAACCGTGCGCGTCTATCTCGGCGTCAATAACCTCACTGACGAGGCCTATCCGGCCAATATCCGCATAAATGCCTTTGGTGCCAGGTACTTCGAACCTGCCCCGGCAAGGTATGCTTATGCCGGATTCGACTGGCGTTTTCGGCTCGGTGGGGCGAGTCGCTGAAATATTTGCGTGCCCCTGACGGTCTCTAGCAACAAGCAAACGCCATGTCGCACAGCGCGGCAAACGATAAAACTTAGGGGAACTGTCATGAAAAAATATCTGCCGTGGGTTCTGGTGCTAATACCAGTATTCGTTTTTCTACAGTCGCTGCCGTTCAAGTTCACCGGTGCGCAAGAGACGATTCATATTTTCACGACGCTCGGCGCGTGGTTCGACTCCATTGGTTTGTCAGCCATCGCTCAGCCGTTCGCCAATTACGGGGCCTACGGTGTCGGCACGGTTGAGCTGATCGCGTCGATCTTGCTGCTGGTCCCAACGACCCGCCATTGGGGTGCGCTGCTCGGTTTCGGCGTGCTCACTGGCGCGATTTTCTTTCATCTCGCAACGCCACTCGGTGTGTTCGTTAAGTTTCCGGGTGCGCCCGAGGGCGGCGATCCGCTGCTGTTCATCATGGCGGTGATCGCCTGGTCGTGCTTGGCCGCATTGGTGGCCATGCACTGGCGCCGCTACCCGCTCGTCGGGACGCCGGCCGCGGCCTAACGGCACTGCGACGGTTGCTGCTGGTATCATTCGCGGATGATGTGGGGTACGGCGATGCGGGTGACGCTCCTGCTCAGCAGCCTGGTTTGTTCATCGGCATCCGTCTCGGCGGCGGATGCCGATGACGTTTTGGCGCTCGTCGAGCAATATAACGATTCGTCTGCAGCCACGCTGACGCTGCCGCGTCCGTCGGATGAGCAGCTCGAGCGATTGGTGAGTGGCGATGTCATCAGCTTTCGTAATCGCACGCCGATGGGCGATACGGGCCAGATGATTTTCCGTGTTGTCGCGCTCGCACTCGTGCCAGAAGATCGGCTGCGTCTGTGGGTAGCGACGCTGGGCAGCGTTGAGCAAAACGCGTCCCGTCTCGTCGAAATCAAGTTGCGCCAAGAGGGTGGGGCCGCGGTTTGGTACCAGTTCGTAAACTTACCGTGGCCCGTTGCCGACCGGCACTGGACGATTCGCAGTCGCGCCCGAACCGATGTTGCCGCGTCGACCGGCGTTTGGTGGGAGCACGGCTGGACGCTCGCGGCCGGTGGCGAACAGATGGCGCGCGAGGTGGTGGATCGCAACGAAGCCGCTGACCTCACGATGCGTCAGTTCGAGCGCGCGGTTTACCTGCCGGCCAACGATGGCGGTTGGTTAATGGCGCGCGCGGACGAGACCATGACACTGGTCGCCGTGCACGCCACGGCCGAGTTAGGCGGCGGATTGCCGGACAGCTGGGTTGCGCGCTACGTGGCGCGGCAACTGCGCGCGCAGATCGGCAAAATGCGCACTCGCGCCGGCGGTGCGGAAGCGATCGTTGCTGCTTCGCCGCAGATTTTCACCGGTCTCGGCGAACGTGTCGATCCTGCAATGCTCGCCGATCAGGATTTTTCTTGCCGGACGAACAATCGATGTTGAGCGTACAAAACCCGGCATTGACGACCGAGCTTGCGCAGATCGACGAGCGCAGCGATCGCTACCGCATGCGGATGGCGCGCAATGCGCGCGACGTCGATGCGGTGCTCAAGCTGCGCTTCGACGTTTTTAACTTGGAGCTCGGTGAAGGTTTGGATAGCGCCTATGCGCAAATGCGTGATCGTGATCGTTTTGACGCTCACTGCCATCACTTGCTGGTCGAGGACCTTGCCAGTGGCGCGGTGATCGGTACGTATCGGTTGATCCCGTTCGATGTCGCGGAAGAGTCCGGCTTCTATTCGGCCGACGAGTTTTGCCTCGACGAATTTCCGATGCACGTTGTCGAGCAATCGATTGAGCTCGGTCGCGCTTGCATAGCTGCAGCGCATCGCAATACACGCGTGCTGTATCTGCTCTGGCTGGGACTTGCGCGGTACATGCAGGCAACGCAATCGCGTTATTTCTTCGGCTGCTGCTCACTCACGTCGCAGAGTCCGGCCGACGGCTACGCAGTCGCCGAGTATCTGGAGGCCGGCGGCTATCGGTCGGATAAATTTACTGTGTCGGTGCAACCGGAGTATCAGCTGCCGTCGGCAGCGGCGACCGCACCGGCGCGCGCGCGGGTACCGAAGTTGATGCGACTGTATCTGCAATACGGCGCGCGCATTGTTAGCGAGCCGGCGATTGATCGGCGTTTTAAGACCATCGACTATCTCGCGCTGCTCGATATCGAAGCGCTGGATAGCCGCTCAAGGCGCATGTTCGGGCTGGAGACGCAGGCGTGAGTTTCGTAAGGCGACTGCTGCGCGGCACCGGTGTCGCGCTGGTGTCTGCGGCCTGCTACGTACCGCTCGCCCTGACCGCACTTTTGACCCGGTCGGACTCGCCGCGGCGCGCGAAAATTCAAAGCACCATACTGAGGCGGTGGTCGCAGGCGATTCGCTGGTTGATCGGGATGCGTACCGATGTCATCGGCGCGGCGCCGAAGACCACCGGCTTGTTTGTCGCCAATCACTTGAGCTACGTCGATATCGTATTGCTGGCGAGCGAAATGAGAACGGCTTTCGTCTCCAAACGAGAAGTGCGTCATTGGCCGCTGGTTGGCCATTTGGTCACCATTGCCGGCACGATTTACGTGGATCGGGAGCGCCACCGGTCTCTGCCGGAAACCAATCGACAAATTCGCACGAAACTCGACGCTGAGACATCAGTCGTAATCTTCGCCGAAGGATCGAGTACCGCTGGCGAAACGGTATTACCGTTTCGACCGTCGCTGCTGAAAATGGCGGCCGATCATGATTTTCCGGTCAATTACGGCTACTTGACGTATCGAATCGACAAACAGCCGGGCAGTGAGACTCGGACGGCCGACGAAATTTGTTGGTGGGGCGAAGCGGGATTCGCGCGCCACATCATCAACCTCCTTGGGCTGCCGGGATTCGCGGCACGCCTGGTATTCGGTGAGTCGCCAAAACGCGGCGACGACCGTAAATCGCTAGCCCGCGAGCTGCATACCGCAGTCTCGCAGCAACTCAATGAACACCGCTGGAAATTCGAAGCATGATGGATTCAGAAACCAGGCTCGTTTGTGCCGAACAACTGGCCGAATTAGCTCGCCTGCTGCGCGCCCTTCCGCCGGGTGGCTACTCGAGCACTGACGATGCAGTTCTTGCAACGTCAATAGGTGCGCATGTTCGCCATGTGCTCGATCATTACGATTGCTTGCTGCATGGCTTGGACCGCGCGGAGATCGACTACGCGTGCCGCTCGCGCGATACGCGTTGCGAGAGCGACGTACGTTTCGCAGCCGAACGAATCGATGACTTGGTAACCGACCTGACGGCACTTCGCGTACCGGTCAGCCAAACGCTTGCCGTGCGCCACGAGCCCGGCGATCCCATGCTGCCGGCGAACGCGTCAACCCTTGGTCGCGAGCTCGAGTTTCTGCACAGTCATACCGCCCATCATTTCGCGCTGATCGCCATTCTGCTGTTGCGTCAGGGTCTGCAGGTGCCGGCCGATTTCGGTCTGGCGCGCTCTACGGTCCGCCACCGAGACAGCAACCGCGAGGCCGAAAGCGCGCGCGGTACCGGCCGCTAAACATCGCTCGCCATCGAGCACCGACCATGCGCAAACGCCGACTGGCCCTTGCGTACACGGTGCTACTCGCCGCCTCATGGGTATTTCGGCTGTTTCTTGCCGGAGAGGCCATCCCGCCGCCGGACGTCACCATTGCGACGCTCGGCGACGGCACGGTTATCGCGCATCGCGAGTACGGGAGCGCGACCAGCAACGACGTCCTGGTCTTGCTGCACGGCTCGCCAATGGCTGGTACGTCGATGGTTCCGCTGGCGCGTTCGATCGAGCAAGTACGCCCCGACGCCCGAGTGTTAGTACCCGATATGCCGGGTTTCGGTGAATCGCGGCAAAGTCTCAACGACTTCTCGATTGTTGCGCACGCCGAATTCACGTTGGCTTGGATGGATCAGCTCGGCATCGAGCGCGCCCATATCGTCGGCTACTCGATGGGCGGCGGAGTGGCGCTCGAGATGTATCAGATGCAGCCGCAACGGACGCAATCGCTAACGATGCTTGCGTCGATCGGCGTGCAGGAACTCGAGCTGCTCGGCGAGTATCACGCGAACCACGCCGTGCACGGCGTTCAGCTCGCGCTCATTTCGTTGGTTGACTGGTTCGTACCGCATTTTGGTGCGCTCGACCATTCGCTGTTGAATCGTGCCTATGCACGCAATTTTTACGACACGGACCAGCGTCCGCTGCGGAAGATTTTGGAATCGTTCCAGCCACCGATGCTGATCGTGCACGGCAATAACGATCCGCTTGTCCCGTATGCCGCCGCCGTCGAACACGCACGCATCGTGCCGCAGGCACGGCTCGATACCGTTGTTGGCGGCCACGAGCTCCCATTCCGCGACACCGATCCGCTCGGTGAGTCGATCGCTACGTTTATCGATGACGTCAGCACCGGCCAGGCGCCGACGCGCGATGCGGCGAACGCGGAGCGTCTCGCTGCCGCTGCGGCCTTGTTTGATCGTGAGCGCCTGCCGGATGTCGGTGGCATGACGTCGCTGATCGTTGGGATCGGCGTGATTCTCTTTAGCTATGTTAGCGAGGATCTCGCTACTATCGCCGCTGGACTTGCAGCATCGGCTGGCGTGCTGACGCTGTTTGAAGCGATCGTGTACGCGTTCATTGGCATCTACACCGGCGACATGCTCGTCTATTGGTCCGGCCGGCTCAGTCGCCGTGCCCGCAAGCTCGGCATCATCGACAAGCAGCGTAGTGTCGAGCGAGCCGAGCGTTGGTTTCAACGCCGCGGTATCACGGCGCTGCTCATCGCTCGGTTCGTTCCCGGAACTCGGTTTCCAACGTTTTTCGCCGCTGGGGCGTTGGGCATGTCGATGATGCGATTCTCGGTTCTCTTGGTCGTGCCCGCGCTGGTGTGGACACCGGCCTTGGTGTATCTCGCCGATCGTAGTGGCGAGCGCGTGCTCGAGTGGCTGTCGGACTATCAGCGTATGGCGCTACCGGCGTTGCTGGCGATTGGCGGTGGTCTGTGGCTTGCCACCAAGCTAATCGGTTTCGCGGTTAACCCCGACCAGCGGCGGCTTGCGATCGGTCGCTGGAAGCGACTTCGTCACTGGGAGTTCTGGCCTTCGCAGATCATCTACGCGCCGGTCATTCTGGCGCTGTTGGCGTACGCCATTCGTTATCGCTCATTGACGGTTTTTACAGCCGCGAATCCCGCTATTCCGCTCGGCGGTTTCGTCGGCGAGTCCAAAGCGGCGATTCTTGCGGCACTGCCACAGGATGTCGTGCCACCGTGGCGATTACTCGAGCCGGCGTCGATTGAACGCCGTGTTGCTGCCATTGAAGACTTCATGGCGAGCGCCGGCGTCGACTATCCGGTGGTCTTAAAACCCGACAGCGGCGAGCGCGGCAGCCACGTACGCATCATTTATGACAATGCGTCGGCGGCCGAATATTTCGAGCGCCGACCGCAGCCAACCATCGTCCAAGACTACGTGCCCGGTGAGGAGTATGGCGTCTTCTATTACCGCCTGCCCGGAGTGGCAACGGGCCGCCTGTTCGCTGTGACCATTAAGGAGCCGATCTCGCTGATCGGTGATGGGCGTTCGACCCTCGAGCAGCTCATACTCACCGATCCGCGCGCTGTTGCAATGGCCGATGTACATTGCCGAGCGCATCGCGACCGTTTGCCGGAGGTGCTTCCTGCCGGCCAGAAATTTCGCTTGGTGCAGCTCGGTACTCACGCGCGTGGCTGTGTGTTTCGCGACGGCCGCGAGTTGATTTCCGAAGAGTTGACCGCCGCGATCGATCGCATCAGTCATTCCTACGACGGTTTTTACTTTGGTCGCTATGACATCCGTGTGCCGAGTCGTGACGCGCTGCTGCGCGGCGAGCAGCTCAGCGTGATTGAGCTGAACGGGGTGACCTCAGAAGCCACCAACATTTACGACCCGCAGCACAGCGTGCTGACAGCCTGGTCGATCCTCGTCCGGCAGTGGGGCCTCGCGTTCGATATCGGCGCCCGCAATCGAGACGCTGGCGTGCCGGTGGCCAATCCAGGCGATTTGCTCGCCGCGTGGCGCGAGGCGCGCCGCAACGCCTAAGCGGTTTCGCCACCACTATCCCTGCTGTACCCATTGACTTGCTTGGAACAAGCAAATATTGTTGCCAGGATGTGAGGAGAGTGCAATGCCTGAATACGCCGCCCCGGTCCGGGAACTGAAATTTGTCCTCGATGAGATCGCCGATCTATCGGCGCTCGCCGCCTACCCGACGTTTAGTGAGGCTACCGATGAGCTCGTTACGGCTGTGCTCGATGAGGCCGCACGGCTCGCTAACGACGTCATCGCGCCGCTGAACGCCGTCGGCGATACCCACGGGGTCAAGCTCGGTGAGGATGGGGTCGTTGCCGCGCCCGGGTTTGTCGATGCTTACGCAGGCCACCGCGACTCCGGTTGGTTGTCGCTGGCCATTCCGGCTGAGCACGGTGGTCAGGGCTTACCGTTCGCGCTGCACATTGCGGTTAGCGAAATGTGGAACGCCGCTAATCTGTCGTTTGCGCTGTGTCCGATGCTGTCGATGGGCGCCATCGAGGCCGTCATAAAGCACGGATCGGACGACATTCAGGCGCGTTTTCTCGCCGAGCTAGTGGACGGCTCGACCACCGGCACGATGAATTTGACCGAGCCGCAGGCGGGATCTGATCTTGCGGCCGTGAAGACGATGGCGGTGCCCGATGGCGATGCGTTTCGGGTCACCGGGCAAAAGATCTACATCACGTGGGGCGATCACGATCTGACCCCGAACATACTGCACATGGTGCTCGCCCGAACGCCCGATGCGCCGCCGGGCGTTCGGGGTCTTTCGTTGTTTCTCGTTCCGAAGCGATTGCCAAACGGCGAAGTCAACGACGTCAAAACGCTTTCCGTCGAGCACAAGCTCGGGATCCATGCGAGTCCGACGTGCGTTTTGAGTTTTGGCGATTCCGGCAATGGCTCGGTCGGCTATTTGATCGGCGAGCTCAATCAAGGGCTCGCCTGCATGTTTACGATGATGAACCACGCCCGTCTGGAGGTCGGACTGGAAGGGGTCGGGCTCTGCGATCGGGCGCTGCAGGCGGCGCGTTACTACGCCAACGAGCGTCGGCAAGGGCACCAGCCCGGTATCGATGGCCAAGCACCCATCATTGAGCATGCGGACGTGCGGCGGATGCTGCTGACGATGCGTGGACTGGCGGAAGCCGGCCGCGCAATGACGATATATGCGGGCGCTGCCTTGGACCGCGCGTTGTACAGCGACGACGAGCGCGACGCGGCGACGTGGCAACAGCGCTTGGAGTTGCTGACGCCGATCGTCAAGGCGTGGTGCACCGAGGTCGCACAGGAAGCGACATCGCTCGGTGTGCAGGTGCACGGCGGCATGGGATACGTTGAGGAAACCGGCGTCGCGCAATACCTTCGGGACGCGCGAATCACGCCGATTTACGAAGGCACCAACGGTATTCAGGCCGCCGACTTCGCCGGGCGCAAATTCCTCCGCGACGGCGGCGCAGCATTCGCAGCGCTTGCGGCCGACATTGAGACAACGTGCAGCGAGCTTGCGGCAGCGGATTTGGGCGAATCGGCCCGTGCGCTCGAGACCTATTCGGGTTTACTCAAGGACGCAGCTCGCGCGGTTCGAGAGACGGCGTCAACACCCGAGCACACCGGCGCGCAGGCCTACGACTTTATGATGGCGACGGGTTACTTGGTGGGTGGGTGGCTCATGGCCCGGCAGCTATTGGTCGCGGCGCGTCACACGGGTGACAACGATGCGTTCTTAGCCGGCAAACGCATCAGCACGCGGTTTTATCTCAGCAGCCTGTTGCCGAGGGTGGCAGCGCACTGTGCCGCGGTCACCGCGGACGACAACGTTGCTGCGAACGCCGCTCCGGAATTCGTCTGAGCAATGGCTAGCGACGCCGCACCACGCCGCACGATCGTCGACCAGACGGGCTACCGAGCGTCGTATGTCGAGCGACCCGAGCGCATCGTGTCATTGGTGCCGTCGCAGACTGAACTGCTGTTTAACCTGGGCCTCGCCGATCGGCTGGTAGCCTGTACGCGCTATTGCCTGCACCCGGCCGAGGCGCGCGAGCGGTTGACGGTAATCGGCGGTACCAAACGCTTGGACGTCGCCGCGGTCATTGCACTCGCGCCCGATCTCGTCATCGGCAACAAAGAAGAGAACGACAAGGAGACCATCGAAGCGCTGCGTGCGGCCTCGCCCACATGGCTCAGCGACATTGCCGACATGCCGACGGCGCTGGCGATGATCGAGTCGATCGGCGAGCTGTGCGGCGCGCAACATGCGGCGACCGATCTTGCCGCGCGGATCAGCGAACGCTGGGCATCGCTGCCTGACGGCGGCGGTCGCTCGGTTGCCTACCTGATCTGGCGCAAACCTTTTATGGCCGTTGGCACAGACACGTTTATCGACGACGTGCTGGTGCGCCTCAACTGGCGCAACGTGTTTGCGGATCGATCGCGGTACCCACAAACCAGCGCCGAGGAGTTGGCCAAACTCGCACCGGATCTGACGCTACTGTCCAGCGAACCCTATCCGTTCACGGCAACCCACGTTGCCGAACTCGAGGAAGCTGTCGGCGTTGGCCGAACCGTGCTGGTCGACGGTGAAATGTTCTCGTGGTACGGCAGTCGTCTGCTGACAGCGCCCGATTATTTCGACGCGCTGATGGCGAGTATCGATTTGCCTAGGCCGCACGCCGGACGTCCGTCGTGAGCGGCGCGCCGCGCCGTTCGCACGCCGAGCGAACCGATCTGTCCGATCGCTTGATGCTCGACGCGGCCATCGGGCTCATCGTCGAGCGGGGCACCGACCGCACCACGTTAAAGGACGTCGGCGAAATTGCCGGCTACAGCCGCGGCCTAGCGGGCTATCGTTTCGGCTCCAAGGCTGGCCTGTTTGAGTCGATCGTGCGCTCCGTCGGCGCGCGCTGGCTTGCCGATCTAAAACGCGTCACCAGCGAGCTGAAGGGTTTTCCGGCGATCGCCGCCGCGATCGACGAACACAGTCGGTTCTGCGAAACCGCCGCGGACGACCTGCGTGCCTTTTACATTTTGTGGTTCGAGTCGATCGGCGTGCAGTCACCGGTGAAGAATGTCATCGCCGGCATCCACGAACGTCGTCGACGCGATACGGCGCGCTGGCTGCGCGAAGCGGGCATCGAGGACAACGCTGCCTGCGACGCGCTAGCGGCGCAATTCAACGCGTCTGTCCTGGGTATTGCGTACCAGTGGCTGTCGCGACCGACCGAGCCTCACATGGTTCGGCAACTGCATAACGACCTTAAAACCAGCATGCGACAGCTCATCGATGTCGCGAGGACGAGTTCATGAGCAGTGTTACTCCATTGCCAGTGCAGCACTCGCAGCGCGCCGCGACGCCGCTGCGGTTCGTAACCGCGGCGAGTCTCTTTGACGGCCACGACGCGTCGATCAACATCATGCGGCGGATTCTGCAGGCCTCTGGCGTTGAGGTCATACATCTGGCGCACAACCGTGCGGTCAGCGAGGTCGTCACAGCGGCATTGCAGGAAGACGTTGACGGCATCGCCGTCAGTTCGTACCAAGGTGGCCACGTCGAGTACTTCAAATATCTCGTTGACCAGTTGCGCGCAGCCGGCGCTGAGCACATTAAGGTGTTCGGCGGCGGCGGCGGCGTTATCGTCGCAGCGGAGATCGACGAGCTCGAGCGCTACGGCGTCGAACGCATTTACTCGCCGCAGTCCGGTCAGCAACTCGGCTTGCAGGGCATGATCGACGACATGCTGACCCGAACGCGGGCTGCGGCCAGCGAGCGTCGCGATCTCGACCTTGCGAAAACTGATCTCAGCGATCGAACCTTGCTCGCCCGCGCCATTACCAAGGCTGAATGTGGGCGGCTCAGCGACAGCGACCGCGCGTGGCTCGCGACAGCGACTCGGCCGGTGCCAATTCTCGGCATTACCGGCACCGGTGGCGCCGGAAAGTCGTCGCTGACCGACGAGATCATTCGTCGCTTCCGACTCGATTCGAACAATGGCGTGCGCATCGCGACACTCGCCATCGACCCTACCCGGCGCAAAACCGGTGGTGCGCTGCTCGGTGATCGCATTCGCATGAATGCGATCTATCACGAGACAATTTTCATGCGCTCGTTAGCCACTCGATCGGCACGCGGCGAGGTGCCGAGCGGTCTCGATGACGTGGTCGCGATTCTGCGCGCCGCCAATTTCGACGTCATCTTTGTCGAGACTCCGGGAATCGGGCAAGGCGACTCTGGGATTGCTCCGTACGTCGACGTCTCGATGTACGTCATGACGCCGGAGTTCGGCGCACAGAGCCAGCTCGAGAAAATCGACATGTTGGACTTCGCCGATCTCGTCGTGATCAACAAATTCGATCGCAAAGGTGCCGAAGATGCGCTCCGCGACGTTGCCAAGCAGGTGCAGCGCAACCGCGAACAGTTTTCGGTGCCGCCGAGCGAGATGCCGGTGTTCGGCAGCATCGCGTCACGCTTCAACGATGACGGTGTCACGGCGGCCTATCAGACGCTCGTGCAGCTGCTGCGCACGCACGGTCTTAGTGACTACACACACGCGCTGGCGCCTGTCGACGTGCGTCATTCCTCGGAGAAAACCGTTATCGTGCCGCCTGAGCGGCAGCGCTATCTCGCGGATATTGCGACTAGCGTGCGTGACTATCATGCGAGCACCGAACATCAGGCGATACTTGCTCGTGAGATACAGCGACTGACGTCGACGCGTGAGCTCGTCACAGCGGCCACCAGCGTCGAGGAAATCGATGCGCTGCTCGAGCAACGCACGCGACGGCAAGACTCCAGCTATGCCGAGCAATTGGAAGCCTGGCCCGCAACGCGCGACGCGTACCGCCAGGAATCGCTTAGCCAGACGGGACGCGACGGCAAGGTCATCGAAACCCGCTTGCTGTGGCATTCGTTGTCCGGTACCGCCGTGCCGCGTGTTGCCGTCCCGCGACTGCACGATCACGGTGATCTGTTGGCGTGGCTGCGGCGCGAGAACCTCCCGGGTTATTTTCCGTACACCGCTGGCGTGTTTCCCTTCAAGCGCGACGGTGAAGATCCGGCGCGTATGTTTGCCGGCGAGGGCGATCCGATGCGTACCAATCGGCGCTTCAAGGCTTTGTCCGAGCACTCCGCTGCCAAACGTCTGTCGACAGCGTTCGATTCGGTCACGCTGTACGGCTGCGACCCGGGATTAAGGCCCGACATTTACGGAAAGATCGGCAACTCCGGCGTGTCGATAGCGACGCTGGATGACATGAAAGCGCTGTACGACGGGTTTGATCTTTGCGACCCGAGTACGTCCGTGTCGATGACCATCAACGGTCCCGCGCCGACAATTCTCGCGATGTTCTTGAACACGGCGATTGACCAGCAGATGGACGAGTTTCGTGCGGTTAACGGCCGTGAGCCGAACGCCGACGAGGCTGCCGATATAAGGGCTCGTGCGCTGACTTCCGTTCGCGGTACGGTGCAGGCCGATATTTTGAAAGAAGATCAGGGCCAGAACACCTGTATTTTTTCGACGGAGTTCAGCCTTCGCGTCATGGGCGATATTCAGCAGTACTTTATCGACCACAACGTGCGGAATTTCTATTCCGTCTCAATTTCTGGGTATCACATCGCCGAAGCCGGTGCGAATCCGATCACCCAGCTCGCGTTCACGCTCTCGAACGGGTTTACGTTTGTCGAAGCGTACCTTGCGCGCGGAATGCACATTGATGATTTCGCGCCGAACCTGTCGTTCTTTTTCTCAAACGGTATGGATCCGGAATACACCGTGCTCGGACGGGTTGCCCGGCGCATCTGGGCCGTGGCGATGCACGAGCGCTATGGTGCCAACGCGCGCAGTCAGCGATTGAAATACCACATCCAAACGTCCGGGCGTTCGCTGCACGCTCAAGAGATGAATTTCAACGACATCCGCACCACGCTGCAGGCCCTGATTGCGATCTACGACAACTGCAATTCACTGCACACCAACGCTTACGACGAAGCCATTACGACGCCGACAGAAGAATCCGTACGACGGGCGTTGGCCATCCAGCTGATCATCAACAACGAGTTTGGCCTTGCCAAGAACGAGAATCCGAACCAAGGCGCCTTTGTCATCGATGAGCTGACCGATTTGGTCGAGGAGGCGGTGCTGGCGGAGTTCGAACGCCTGTCAGAGCGCGGTGGCGTATTGGGCGCGATGGAAACGGGCTACCAACGCGGCCGGATTCAGGATGAATCGCTGCTCTACGAGCACAAGAAGCACGACGGCAGTCTGCCAATTATCGGTGTGAATACGTTTTTGCCGGACAATCCCGAAGTCCCCGACACGATCGAACTCGCGCGTTCGACCGAAGCGGAGAAGCGCAGTCAGATCGATCGACTGGCGGACTTCCAAAGGCGTCACGAAAATGACGCCGAGCGCGCCTTGGAAAACGTCCGCCAGGCGGCCATTGCTGGACGCAACGTTTTCGCGGCATTGATGGAGGCGGTGCGGACCTGCTCGCTCGGGCAGATTACCGATACGCTGTTTAGTGTCGGCGGTCAGTATCGTCGCAATATGTAAGCAACACTTGGCGTCTAGACTGTCAGGAAGAGTAATCATTCAGACAGACGCCGTACATGTCCTACGTCGATGGTTTCGTCGTCGCCGTGCCGCGCGAAAACCGTGACGCCTACGAGGCATTTGCTCGACAGTCCGCATCCGTGTTTCGGGATCACGGCGCGCTGCGCGTCGTCGAATGCTGGGCCGACGATGTGCCGGAAGGAACGCTAACGTCGTTCCCCTTCGCCGTTAGGTGCAAACCCACCGAAATCGTCGTTTTCTCGTGGGTCGAATGGCCGTCGCGCGAAGCTCGCGACGTCGGCAATCGCAAGGTCATGGCCGATCGGCGCATGCAGGCATCGGCAACGTTGCCGTTCGACGGCATGCGTCTGATTTTCGGCGGGTTCGACGTTTTACTCGACGCTTGAGGTTCTGACCGACCCAAGTCGCGCGCAACGCTGCGTTTTCTCGGCGTCGCCTAGGTAGGCTGTGCGGGCTGTCCGTCTTTCAGCATTCGATGAAATTGACCGGTACCTCGACAACGTTCGTGGCCAGGCCGCCGCGCGATGTTTCCTTGTATTTGTCCTGCATATCGCGTCCAGTGTCGCGCATCGTCTTAATGACTTTGTCGAGCGAGACGAAATGGCGCCCGTCGCCGCGCAGCGCCAGTCGCGCGGCGTTGATGGCCTTCACCGAGGCCATCGCATTGCGCTCGATGCAGGGGATCTGCACGAGCCCGGCAATCGGATCGCAGGTCAAGCCGAGATTGTGCTCCATTGCGATTTCGGCGGCATTCTCCGCCTGTTCCGGTGTACCGCCGAGCACTTCGGTGAGCGCGCCTGCCGCCATCGAACACGCGGAGCCGACTTCGCCTTGGCAGCCCACCTCAGCGCCGCTGATCGACGCATTGCGTTTGAAGAGCAATGCAATCGCGCCCGCCGCGAGCAGAAAGCGCACGACGCCATCGTCGTCGGCGCCGGGCACGAATCGTCGGTAGTAGTGCAGCACGGCCGGCACGATACCGGCCGCGCCATTGGTCGGTGCGGTGACGACCCGGCCACCGACGGCGTTTTCTTCGTTGACGGCGAGCGCGTAGAGGTTGACCCAGTCCATGATCGTCAGCGGATCGGCCAGCGCTCGCTCGGGCTGTTCGCAAAGCTGCCGATAGATCTTCGCGGCACGCCGTTTGACCTTGAGCCCGGGCATGACGCCATCGCTCTCGCAGCCGCGCCGGACGCAGCCTTGCATGGCCTGCCAAATGGCCAGAAGCTTCGCATCGATCTCGTCTTGCGAACGCCACGCTAGCTCGTTGCGCAGCATGACGCCGCTAATGGGCAGCGATTCGCGCTGACAATGAGCCAGAAGCTCCTCGGCACTGGCAAACGGCAGCGGCAAGTCGTCATCGCGCTCGGTGAGCGTTGGATTGCCAGCCTCGTCCTCCGTGACGACAAAGCCGCCGCCCACCGAGTAAAACACCTGCTCGGCGATCGTTTGTCCGTCCCCGTAGGCGCCAAAGCGCATGCCGTTGGGATGGCCGTCGAGCGCAACGCGCTTCTCAAACACGAGGTCGACGCTCGGGTCGAACGCAATGGTGCGGACGCCCGCCGCAAGCGCCAGCTCGCGGCGCTCGCGAATAGCGGCGATCGCGTCCGGAATCCGGTCGACGTCGACATCCTCCGGCGTCTCGCCGCTCAGGCCGAGCAGAACGGCTCGATCGCTGCCATGGCCGCGACCGGTCGCGCCAAGCGAACCGTACAAATGCACGCTTACCCGTTCGACTCGGTCTATTGCAGCGGCGCTTACCAGCTGCTGGACGAAGCGCCGCGCGGCACGCATCGGTCCTACGGTGTGCGAACTCGACGGTCCGATACCGATCGTGAACAGATCAAATACGCTGATACTCATCGCGACTCGCCGTTAGGTGCGTCGGTTTACGTGCCGTGTTTGCCGGCACTCCAGCCGTCGACGCTGAGGTGCTGGCTAGCGGTCTGGGTCGGTAGCGCTTCGAGCGTCGTCGCCATCGAATCGTTCCAACGGTTCAGATACCCAAACAACGCAACGACGCCGAGTATCTCAACGATATCGCCGTCGTCCCAGTGTTCGCGCATGGCCGACGCAATATCGTCATCGACGGCGTTGGGCACGCTCGCCGCGGCTATCGCGAAGTCGAATGCGACCTTCTCGGCGGCCGTGAAGTGCGCCGAGTCTCGATACGTCCACAAATCGCGTAAGCGATCGTCGGTCGTACCAAAACGTGTTGCCGCGAGCACCGTGTGTGCCTGACAGTAGCGACAGCCGGTGACCCGACTCGTCATGTAACCGATGAGGCGTTTCAACTCATCGGTCAACGCCCCATGGTTGGCCATAACGGCCCGATTCAAGGCCGTGAATGCGCGGGCGATCTCCGGGCGGTGCGACATCGTGCGAATACTGTTCGGCGTGCCGCCGAGAGTAATGTTGAAAAACTCGGCAAGTTCGGGCGGTGTCTCGGCATCGGGCAGCGGATCAACGAGCGGCATACGGGTCTCAGCAACAAATGGGTGTTAGTCGAAAGTATAACCAAACCTCTAGCGCGCAAGCGGCGTGCAAACCATCCGCGCGTCGCCTGCATCCCAGTAGTTTCGATTCAAACCGGAGGTGATCGGGTTGTTGGACCGCCGAACAGACACAAGTTTGCGATGCTGCACGGTCACGGCGTGCGCAATTCTGCTCGTCGCCGCTGCACCGGCAAGCGCGCAGCAGCGCCTGACCGCGTCGCAGATTGCCGGAGATGTGGCCCTCGTTGAGGCGACGCTCGAGCATCTGCATCCAGGCTACACGCGGTTCGCCACCGACGATGCGCTGGCGCAGGCGTGGGCCGCGATCGTCACGCGCGCGCGAGCCGACGGCGGTCTCGCGAGCGCCGAGTTCTATCTGGCGGTGTCGCGCGTACTGGCGGAGGTGCGCTGCAATCACACCAAAGCCGAGCTGCCGCCGGCCCTCACAGAGTCTCGCCGGACGACGCCGACATACCTACCGCTGCGCTGGCAGTTTATTGGTGCACCGGCGCGGGCCATTATCGCCGATCCGGTCGCCGGTACCGGGCTGCAACGCGGCGACGAGATTCTTGCCATTGACGGTGTCGATATCGCAACGCTGATACGCCGTTATGCGCCTTTTGTCCCGGTTGACGGGTTCAACGATTCAGCGCGCATCGACGAGCTCGCGTTTTCGAGCGAATTTCCGGGCGGCGCAATCGAGCATTTTGGCAGCCTTGCTGAACCGCCGGCGGAGACGGCGGCGCTGACGATACGTGGTGCGGACAGTGCCGTCCGCGTGGTCACCGTGCCGCGACTCACCGGCGACGAATGGCGCGCTCACCTGGCCGCAAGCGGCGGCTTCTACCGAAATTTTCGCGATGCGGTAACGCTTCGGTTTCCGGCCGCCGGTGTTGCGTATCTAGACGTCGGTACGTTCGTGAACTATCGCCAACCTATTGATCCAGCCGCGCTTTATGACCCGGTGTTTCGCGCGCTCGCGGCACGCAACGTCGACACGCTCATTGTCGATCTGCGCCGTAATGGCGGCGGGTCTACCGATGCCCAGCAAGGCCTTTTTGAGCGCCTCATTACGGAACCGACCCGACTGATGCGGACTGTCACGGCAAAGGCCGCGAGCTTCGGACCAGCCGCCGGCCACGTTGGCACATGGGACTCGCGTGCGATGGCAATGGCGCCGGACGATTATGCGGCGCTGCCAGATGGTGACTATCGGGTGAACCCGGCTTGGGTTGGCACAAGTCTCGTCGAGCTCGAGCCGCACCCACTGGGTTTTCGTGGTTCATTGATCGTGCTGATCGACGAGACTCTGTCCTCGGGCAGCAACCACCTGGTCTCGAGACTTGCCGATCGACCCGCGATGACGCTGCTCGGAACGCCCGGTGGCGGTAACGCGGCCGGCGCCACTGCCGGCATCATTTACATGTTGACCTTGCCGTCGAGCGGCATCGTCGTCCGTGTGCCGGCTTGGCGCCATTACGTCGACCGACCGGGGCTTGCCGACGACGCACGCGTGTTGCCGGACATTACCGTGACGCAAGACATCGACGATTGGCGCCGCGGTCACGACACCCAGTTGGCAAAGGCGCTCGATCTCGCGAGCCGGTAATGCTGAGTTGACGCGTTACGGCACCGGATGGCCGTTGCGCGCTTCGAGCAATCGGTACCAATCGACGTGGTCGTACGCAACCGACAGCGCGTCGACCGATGCGTCGATGCGTTCCGGTGTCAGCGTCCCGATGACGGGGACCACCCCGGCGGGGTGAGCAAGCAACCAGCACAGCGCGATTTGCCACGCCTCAAGCGCGTAGACGTCGGCTTGACGCTGCAGTTCCAGCGCCAGCGACTGCCTTTGCGCCGCTGCTAGGTCGTCGCGTCGATGCGTGTCGACAGCGCCAGCGAGCGGCGACCAGGCTTGCGGTACCACGCCCAACTCAAGACACGTATCGAGCAAGCCGTTATCGAGTGCGCGTACTTCGGCAAGGCTGAATTCTATTTGGTTCGCCGCCAGCGGCAGATGGCTTTTGCTGGCTAGCAGGCGCAACTGCGATATTGAGAAATTGCTGACCCCGGCGCTCGCTATCGCGCCGCCCGCATGCAGTTTCGCCAGGCAGTCGGCGACGGCGTCCGGCGCCATCAAATAGTCAGGACGATGCAGTAACAGCATATCCAGCCTGTCGATACCGAGACGCTCGAGCGACCCCGCAACTGACGCCTCGATATGCCCCGGCGAAAAATCGTAGTGCTGCGGTAGCGGCGGGTTGCCCGGTTGCGGCCGGCGAATGCCACATTTGCTGATGATCGTCAGGTCATCGCGCCGGCCAGGGTGGGCGCGCAGCCATTCGCCGAATAGCGTTTCGCAGGCGCCGTCCGCATAAATGTCCGCATGGTCGAAATGCCGGATACCGGCCGCAAATGCTGCATCCAACGCCGCCAGCCCGCGCGCTCGGGCGGCGGCCGATCCGTCGCCGGCAATGCGCATACAGCCGTAGATTAGCCGCAGCGGTTCGGCTGCGGCGCGTTGCTCATTGCTCGTCATCTGTCTATCCCTGGAGCCGTCGCGCGTCATCGTACCGATCGTTGTGCGAAAGCGCCCGTCGAAAGTCGCGATGCGCGTCGATTGGCCAAGCCGACGGCAGTTTCGCTAGGCTTGAGGCTCCCGATCTCGCCCCCGTTTTGCCGTTATCACAGCCATGACCGTCAGCACCGCAAGCTATCCATTTTCGGTTGCACCGATGATTGATTGGACCGATCGGCATTGTCGCTATTTTCATCGTCTGCTCGCGCCGCATGCGCCGCTTTACACCGAGATGATCACCGCGGCAGCACTCGAGCATGGTGATGCTGCGCGCCTGTTGGCGTTTGACGCGGCCGAGCATCCGGTGATCCTGCAGCTCGGCGGTTCCGATCCTCGGCAAATGGCCAGTGCCGCAAGGCGCGGCGCCGCGGCGGGTTTCGACGAAATCAACATTAATGTCGGCTGCCCGAGCGACCGCGTTCAGTCGGGGCGGTTCGGGGCGTGTCTGATGGCCGAGCCAGCGTTGGTGCGCGATTGCTTCGAGGCCATGCGGGCGGCGGTAGCGGTGCCGGTTACCGTGAAAACGAGGCTTGGCATCGATGACCATGATTCGCTGGAATTCCTGCTGGCGCTGATCGAGCCGTTGGTTGCTGCCGGTCTCGGAACGCTCGTCTTGCACGCGCGCATCGCGATCTTGAGCGGGCTATCGCCGAAACAGAACCGCACGATACCGCCGCTCAACTACGAGCGCGTATACACGATTAAGCAACGCTTCCCCGATCTTTGCGTCGTGCTGAACGGCGGTGTGCAAAGCATCGCCGACGTGCATCGACATCGCGCGCACGTCGACGCGGTAATGCTCGGTCGCGAGGCCTACAACAATCCGTATCGCTTGGCCGAGTTGTCCGCCGAGTTCGAGCCGGCTACGACTTTGCCGAGCCGAATCGATGTGTTGCAGCGTTACCGCCCATACGCCGAACAGCAGTTGGCGCGTGGCGTTCGCTTGCACCACATGACCCGGCATCTGACCGGGCTGTTCAATGGTATTGCCGGTGGTCGACGGTGGCGCCGCTTGCTGAGCGAGGGTGCGGCCGCTCGCGATGCGGACTGGCGTGTCGTCGAAACGGCGGCCGCTGCGGTGCAGGACTCCGCCGGCGCGAATTCCTCTGTAGCTGAGGTCGGCTAGGTCGTTGCCATCGGCAACCGCCCTTGGCCGGCCACGCTGGTGTGGTTGGCTTGCGCGGTGGCCGTGATTGCATGCGCGGCGAGTAGCGCGTCGGTGGGCATACTGTCGACGCCTGCGTCATGATTGCCACAACCCGTCGGCAACAAATCACGTCAATGTGTGCCAACAGACGTTCCGTGCATAGCTCTGTCATAGGGTAGTCGCTACAATCGCGAATCTTCGTCCTCAACCAACGTAAAGGCTGACTTCCGTACATGAACTCCACTTCACGTGCAGCAACCATGAAACCCAAAACCATGGCCGAAAAGGCCGACATTCACGAGCTGTACGAGAAGTCGGTGCAGGACGTCGAGGCCGAGGTCGACTTCGTATCAGAGACCTACGAGGAGCTGCGCGGACGCGATCCGGTATCGATACGGGAGGACTTTTGCGGCACGGCCAGCGCCTGTTGCGAATGGGTCCGGCGCGGCGATGAACGAATTGCCGTCGGCGTCGATTTTGATCGCGACACGCTTGACTGGGGACGCGCGAACCGGTTGTCGCGGTTGAGCGACGAGCAACGCACGCGCGTCAAGTTGGTCGAGGCCAACGTGCTCACGGTCGACGAGAGCGGTTTTGACGTCATCGTTGCGTTCAATTTCTCCTACTGGACGTTCCGAACGCGCAACGAAATGATCAGCTATTTCAGCGGCGTTTGCGACGCGCTCGATGATGACGGTGTGTTCATGCTCGACGCTTTCGGCGGGTCCGAAGCGCACGAGGAAATGAAAGAAAAAACCAAGCACGACGGCTTTACGTATGTGTGGGAGCAAGCCGAATTTCACCCGGTCACGAACTACATGCGTACCCACATCCACTTCAAGTTCCCGGATGGATCACGCCTCAAGAATGCGTTTACGTACGAATGGCGGATGTGGAGCCTGCCCGAAATCCAGGAATTACTCCATGAGGCCGGCTTCTCAAAAGTGACGGTCTATTGGGAAGGCGAGGATGACGACGGCGAGGGCAACGGCGTCTATGAGCCGGAAACCGAAGGGCACGCGGACCCCGGCTGGATCACCTATATCGTGGCGGAAAAGTAACGAGCGTGTTGCGAATTAGGCAACGCCAGCCAGATGCGTATAATAGCCACCGCTTGGCGCACTATTGAAAAAGTCTGGTTAACGTCCTGATTCGACGATAGGTTTGCTGCCGTGGGTCGCGGCAGTACTGACGTTGCTCGTCGGGGGTTGGAGCAGGGATAGCCGCGGCGCCGGTGGAATCGTTTGGGCTTCAGGCGAAAGCGTACGCAGGATGAGTCAGGACCTCGAAGTCGCAATTCTTTTTGCTGACGTCGTCGGCAGCACCGAGCTATACGAGGTGCTCGGCGACGACAAGGCGCGTGAAACCGTCAGTCATTGCCTCGCAATCATGAAAGACGCCACCGAGTCGCATCGCGGCCAGGTGATCAAGACGATTGGCGACGAGGTCATGGCGACGTTCACAACAGTCGACGACGCCATGAACGCTGCCGCGAAAATGCAGCACCAGATTTCCAACAACGACGATCTAGGGGCAGACGACAAACGCGTGTCGATTCGCGTCGGCTGCCACTACGGGCCCGTCAAATTCGAGAATCGCGACATTTTCGGTGCAGCCGTGCATACGGCCAATCGCATGACGTCGCAGGCCAAGGCTCGGCAAATCGTTACTACCGGCACGACGGTCGAGATGATGGGCCCGGAATGGCGGAGCGTCGCTCGTCAGATCGACGTTGCAACCGTCAAGGGCAAGCGTGACGAGGTTGCGCTGTTTGAAGTGCTGTGGTCGCCGGAAGAGGCGACCAGCATGCTGCCGACCATTGGCTGGGACAACGATGCGCGCCTGAAGCCGCAGGTGTTGGTGCTGTCGTTTCGCGGTCGCACGATTGAGATCAACGACGACCACAAGCACGCGACCCTTGGCCGCGCCGACGAGAATGACGTCGTCATTAAGGGCAATCTAATTTCACGCGTACACGCGCGTATCGAGAAACGTCGTCAGAAGTTCATCCTGATTGACGAGAGCACGAACGGCACATTTGTGCAGAATGTCAAAGGCGAAGAGATATTCTTACGCCGTGATAGCACTGAGATTCAAGGCGAGGGCATCATCGGACTTGGTCGAGTTGCCAAGCCCGGCACAGCCCTCGCCATTCATTATCAGCTGGTAACGGCCTGACGAGCAGCGACGTTCGCTCGGCGCTAGCTCGCCTCGCGCAATTCACCGAGTACCCGATCGCATTCGTCCCGTAACGGTTGCGGCAAACGCTGGCCGTAACTGTCGAGGTACGACGATATCGCTTCCATCTCGGTCAACCAGTCGCTTGGATCGATCGACATCAGCGCCGCCATCGAATCGTCCTGTATGTCGAGATCGGCGACATCAATGTCACTGGCGTGTGGCAGCAAGCCGATCGGCGATTGCTGCGCGCCGACGCGGCCTTCACAACGATCGATCATCCAGCGCAGCACCCGCAAGTTTTCGCCAAAGCCCGGCCACAGAAAACGGCCGTCGCCATCCTGGCGGAACCAATTGACATGAAACACGCGCGGCGTGTTTGTGAGTGCGCTGCCGACGTTCAGCCAATGACGCCAGTAGTCGCCAAAGTTGTAGCCGCAAAACGGCTGCATCGCCATCGGGTCGCGCCGTACGATCCCACGCTCACCCGTTGCCGCGGCGGTCGTTTCTGAGCCGACCCCGGCGCCAACCAAGACGCCGTGGCGCCAGTCGCGGGCCTCGTAGACCAGCGGTGCCAGCTCTTTGCGACGGCCACCAAAGACAATCGCCGAAATCGGCACGCCCTCGGGCGCTTCGGCAAGACTCGTGTAACTCGGATTTTGCGTCGCCGCCACGGTGAATCGCGAATTCGGATGAGCGGCCGGGCCGTTATCCGGCTCAAACCGATTGCCGCGCCAGTCGGTGACCGGCTCACCAACTTTTTTGTCTTCCCACCAAGGTTCGTTGTCGGCAGTCGTCGCGACGTTCGTAAAGATCGTGTCGCGATGGATCATGTCGAAAGCGTTCTTATTGGTGTTGGCGTTGGTGCCCGGCACCACGCCGAAATAGCCAGCCTCTGGGTTAATCGCGCGCAGACGACCGTTCTCGTCCGGATGCAGCCAGGCAATGTCGTCGCCGAGCGTCCAGATTTTCCAGCCCGGTTGTGAGGCTGGCGGAATCAGCATCGCCAAATTGGTTTTGCCGCAAGCCGACGGAAATGCGCAGGCGAGATAATGCGTGTCGCCGGCCGGGCTCTCGACGCCAACGATGAGCATGTGCTCAGCCAGCCAGCCTTCCTGACGGGCCTGATAGCTTGCGATACGCAGCGCGTGACACTTTTTGCCGAGCAACGCGTTACCGCCATAGCCAGAGCCGTAGCTCTGGATCGTGAGTTCCTCCGGAAAGTGCATGATGAAGCGGCGCTCAGGATCGAGTTCGCCAATCGAATGCAGCCCACGCACGAAACTGCCGTCGCGTTCGATGCGAGCGAGGGCGGCATTGCCCATACGCGTCATGAGTTTCATGTTCGCAGCGACGTATGCACTGTCGGTGATCTCAACGCCGCAACGCGAATACGGCGAGTCGATTGGGCCCATGCAGTATGGAATCACGTACATCATCCGGCCACGCATGCAGCCCGCGAACAGCGCATTCATTTTTTCGTGCGCGTCGGCCGGTGCCATCCAGTTGTTGTTTTGGCCCGCGTCCTCTTTGTCGCTCGTACAAACAAACGTCAGATGTTCAACGCGCGCAACGTCCGACGGATCGGAGCGGTGCAGATAGCAATTTGGATACCGCGATGAATCGAGTTCGAGCAACGTTCCGTCACGCAACATGGCGCGAATCAAACGCTGGTACTCGCCGTCGCTACCGGTGCACCAGTGAATGTCCTCGGGTTGCGTGAGCTCGGCGATTTCATCGACCCAGTCCCTGAGCTCGGCCAATTTCGTTGTCATTTTTTGTGGTCAGCCCGCGGCTGGCGGGGCCTCCGGATGGGGTAAACGGACCGCGATTATAACGGCTCGACCGCGCTCTGCGGGCTGACTATGGACTGTCTCGAGTCGTGACAAACTCGCAAAAAAAAGCGCCGGCGACATAAGTCACCGGCGCCACTTCAAGACCTGAGGGGGGGAGTGCCCGCGAGGGGCTTAGGCGGCCTTGATGTCTTTTTCGACTTTCGCTTTCGCTTTGCTGACGGTGCTTTTCGCTTTCGCGGCCGCTTTGCGCGTCGTTTTCGCCAGCGAGCTTTCGCGGATATCACCGATCGTGTCACCGATCAGACCGCGGACGTCCGTACCGGCGTCACGCAGGATCGTGATGGTTTCGCGCGTGTTGTCGACAACCCGGCGCGTCAGACGCGGCAGGATCTCAATCTGACGGCGAGCCAGCGTCTGAACGCTGTCTGCGTCGGCAACGTCGCTCAGGTACTCGCTGAGCGCCAACACTTCGTTTTCGATGGCGCGTGCCTGGGCGCGAACCAGCTTGTCAGTCGTCTGATGCGAGATTGAAGAGAGCTTCAGCGACGCGTCGGCCATCTGCTGGACCGGCTTTTTGCCGCCTTCGACCCAGTCGCTCGCTTTCTTAACGGTGCTCTGAGCGGTGTTCAGAACGTCTTCCGCCCGGGCGCGCGCGCTCTCGGCCGTCTTCGAGTAAATGTCTTCCAGTGCCATGCGGGGCTCCTTTGATGCGGTGCAACAATGTTGCGATGCACAATAGGGGCGGCCTGAGAGCTTGTCAAGCCTTTTTTGGCATTTTTATGTGAAATTCGAGCTTTGCGGCGCCATGCCCGCGGCGATTTCGCCGAGCGGTCGGCGGTGTCGGGAAATTGCGTCGGTTTGTTGACGCTTTTCGCCGACCAAGTGTGACTCTCTTCACAGTCCGCTTGCGAGCGCGTTCACAAATTCGCAAGAAAAACGGCACTTTACTGGGCCCTTCCGCGGCTTACCGATAGCGTCCCGCAGGACAGCTGATCGAGCAGGCCACAAACCTGCGTACGCGGAACACCACGAATGCCCATTACTTGTTTTTTGCGCCGTTTTCGAGCCGCCAGCGCGCTAGCCGTGCTGGCGTTGCCGTTGTTCGGCCCGGCGAGCGCTAACGCGGCCGGAACGCTGGCTGGTACCGATATATCCAACACCGCGGTCGTCACCTTTGACGTAGCCGGGACCACGCTGACTCGGGATTCCAACACGGTGACGCTGACGGTCGCCGAAACGCTCGACGTTGCGGTGGTCGTGCAGAGCACTCAGCAGTCTGTCGACAGCGGCGCCGTCGGCCAAGAGCTGCTGTTCACCGTGACCAATACGGGCAACGGCAGCGAGAGCTTTCTGCTCAATTTCGACAACGACTTCGTTGCCGATCCAGGGGTGGATTTCAATCCGGTCGGGCAAACACCGGCGATCTACTTCGATACCGACGGCAGCGGCGATTTCAGCGCCGGTGACGTCGCGTACAACGCTGGTGTCAACGATCCGGTGTTGGCCGCCGATGCGTCCGTAGGCATTTTGATTGTCAATGACATTCCCGCCGGACTCGTCAACGGCAATATTGGCCGCAGCGCGTTGCTCGCGACAGCAAATACCGGGAGCGGCGCCGGCGGCACCGCATTTGCCGGCCAGGGCACTGGCGGTGTCGACGCCGTTGTCGGTGCGAGCGGCGGCACGCAAACGGCAACAGGCGAGTACATCGTTTCGGAAGTCACGCTCAACGCCAACAAGTCCGCCAGCATTGCCGACCCGTTCGGCGGCAGTCAGCCGGTTCCCGGCGCCACCATCACATACACCATCGCCATTGACGTGGCGAGCGCCGGCACCGCCGTCGGCGCTGTCGTGCGCGATGCCATACCCGCCAACACGACCTACGTCGCTAACAGTTTGAGCCTGAACGGCGCCGCGTTATCCGACGCGGCCGATGGCGATGCCGGTGAGTTAGATACCGCAACGGTGCCAACGGTGGTGGTTCGACTGGGCGATGTCACCCAGGCAAGCGGGACGCAAACGATTCAATTCGACGTCGTAATTCTTTAAGAGACGGCGTCTGTTACGGGGCAGAAAAGAGATGAGGAGCGATTCGATGAAAACTCTGACCAAGACACTGACGGTGGCCGCGTTCGGACTGCTGGCAACAGCCAGCTATGCCGACGATGACGGCCGTTTGGAAATTCGCACGGTCGTGCAGAAGGAAGCGAAGATTGAAGCCGACGACGGCACGTCGCGCGTCGAGCTGGTTGCCGCCGATGCAGTCGTACCGGGCGAGGAGGTCATTTACACGGTGACCTACACGAACGTCAGCGCCGAACCAACCGACAACATTGTTATCAGCAATCCGATCCCTGCGCAGCTGACCTACGTTCACGGGTCGGCCTTCGGTCCGGGCACAACTATTTCGTTTTCCGTCGACGGCGGCCAGACCTACGGCAGTCCGGAGACGCTCGTTGTCGTTGAAAACGGTCTCGAGCGCGCTGCTACCAGCGCGGACTTCACCAACATTCGCTGGGAGGTCGCAAACGTGTTGACGGCTGGCCAGCGCGGTTTCGCGCGCTTTCGCGCTCGTCTGAATTGATCGAGCACCACGCGCCAAGGGTTTCGTTTGGGTTTCTGCCGCGAATGCGGCAATAGAGGAGTTAAGCAATGAGAGTCTGGAATTCGTCACTGGCGAAGTTTGCCGTTGTCGTTGCCACACTGGCGGCGGCAAATGCGCATGCTGCTGGTGTCGCAGCCGGCGACGTCGTCGAGAACCTTGCGACCGTCAGCTATTCGGTGAACGGCGTCGCGCAAACGGCGATCGAATCGTCGCCGACCGGCAACTCGACGCCGGGTGCGGGCAATGGTGCGGTCACCGACTTTACGGTCGACCGGGTCATCGACCTGACGCTGATTCAGCAAGGCACGGTGAATACGCTGTCGTCACCGGGTGCGCTGCAGCAGGTCACGACGTTCGTTCTGACCAACGATTCGAACGCCGCGCAGGGGTACACGTTTGCTGCGGCCGACCTTGCAACCGGTACGGCGGTCAACACCGGTCCCGCCGACTCGATCGATCTCGGTACCTACAACGTGTTTGTCGACGACGGCAGCGGCGTGTTCGAGCCAGCAACCGATACCGCTACCACGGTGACGTCGCTCGCTGCGGATGCGTCAGTCGTTGTATTCGTTCTAGCAGACATTCCGTTGACCGCGGTCGACGGTGATGTAGCCAACGTTGAGCTGACCGCGACCACGGTTGAGCCGGGCACAGCGACGTCGCCGACGAACAGCGCCGCGAACGCGGAAGACGGTCCCGCCGATACGCTCATCCGCAACCTAACTGCGGCCGCGCGAGACGGCTACCAAGTCGAGGCTGCCGCACTCGCCATCACGAAATCGCAAACGACGATCTCGGACGGCATCAGCGCAGCCGCGCCGTTCTTCAACATTCCCGGTGCTGTGATTCGCTACACCGTCACCATCGACAACACCGGCTCACAAGACGCCGGTGCCGTTAGCATTACCGATACGATCGTCGCCGAGCTCGACATCAGCGGCTCGACAACCGTAACGATCGACAACGACGGCGCCGTTACGACGTGCACGGTTGACGTTGGTGATGCCGATGTCGATGGCTGTGGTCGGGTCGATAACGATGGCGGCACGCCGGCCGATCCGTCGGACGATACGTCCGATCTGACGATCAACCCGGGTATTGCCGTGCTTGCCGGCACGCAAGCCACGGTGTCGTTCGACGTCACGATTCGCTAATCGCTGACGACGCGTGTTGGGGACCGTGGCTGGCGGGTGGTGGTATTGCGGCCGGAGTGTGACTAAGCGCTCCGGCCGTCAGCACCGGCTCGTCCGACCACGGCCTCCGACGTGGCGCGGAGCGTCAATACCAAATCCTCGGGGGGAGCAGCGCATCCCCCCGAGGCATTTCTGGCGAATCGTTTTTGCGCGGCTGAGCCTTGCATGTGTACTGCTGACGGCCGCGCCAGCCTGGGCGCAAACTGCGCCCGGAACGACCATCAGCAACACTGCGTACACCGATTACTCGACGTCGACGGGGCAACCGCGCAGCGTTGCGAGCAATGCTGTCGACATCGCAACGGTAGCGGCGAGGACCGACGCGGTTGCCGAGTTCATTCGCGTCGCGCCGGCCGGCGGCACACCGAGTACGGTTCCGGCGGTGGTCTGCCTGACGGGCGGTACCGGCGTGACGCTGCCATTGCCGAACGGCCCGGACGGCACGCCGATCGCAAGCGGTCAGGCGATAGCACTCGACGGCACGGCATTCTATGGCGCCGGCGAAACGGCGTTCTTGCGTGTCGATGATCGCGATCAAAACGTCGACTCCGCCGCTCTCGATACGATCGAGGTAACGGTTACCGCCGATGGCGACGCCGAACTTCTGCAGCTGACCGAGACGGCGATCGCCAGCGGCATATTCGTCGGCTACGTCGGCTTGACGTCGGCCGGCGGCGTGAGCGGCGACTGTGCGCTCAGCGCGCCGCCCGAGGCCAACCTCGAGTTGCGTTACGTCGACACTGCCGACAGCAATGATGAGGCGATGGCGCTCGCGAGCATCAATCCGATCAATCGCGTCTTCGACGCCACGACCGGCGCCGTCGTCGACGGCGTAACGATTACGCTGGTCGATGCGGTGACGGGGCTGCCGGCCATCGTGTACGGCAACGACGGCGTGAGTGCATTCCCGGCGACCGTGCGCAGCGGCGAGCCGGCCGCTGATGCGTCCGGATTGGTCTACGCGGTGCCAGATGGCGGTTTCTTATTCCCGGTGGTAGCGCCCGGCGACTATCGGCTGGTGATTGAACCGCCGTCTGGATTTCTTGCGCCGTCCGTGGTCGCGCCGAACGAACTCAGCGCACTACCGAACGCACCGTTTGCGATCAGCGACGGATCGTTTGCGCGCGTATTCACGCTAGCTGGCAACGACGCGTTGCGTATCGACGTGCCCGTCGACCCGGTCTCTGGCGGACTGTTTCTGACCAAAACCGCAAGCGCCCAAGTAGCAGCCCCCGGCGATTTCGTTCAGTACCGCTTGGATCTCGAAAATACCTCCGAGCAGTCGGCCGCTATCGGGGTAGCGGTCGTCGATACCTTGCCGCCTGGGTTCGTGTTGGTTGCCGACTCCGTGCGTGTAGACGGCACCAAGCTCGCCGCCGAGCGTACGGCCGGCGGTTTTGAGCTCGCGCTCGGTACCTTGCCGGCCAGCGCCAGGCTGAGCATTACCTACGTCGTCGAGGTGACCGGTGGTGCTCGCGGCGACGAGGCCGTCAACGAGGCCAGTGCGATCAGTGATCGTGGGCTGGCCTCCAACAAAGCGACCGCCGCGATTCGACTGCGCGACGATCTGCTGCGCGAGCGCTCAACGATCATTGGTCGAATTGTCGAAGGCGATTGCGCTGCTCCGACCTTTGACGAAACCGAAGGCGTCGCCGGCATTCGCATCTACCTTGAAGATGGCCGCTACGCGGTCAGCGACGCAGCCGGTCGCTTCCACTTCGAAGGCGTGCGGCCCGGTCTGCACAACGTACAACTCGACGACGCAACCGTTCCGGACTACCTCGAACTCAGCGCCTGCGATGTCGATACGCGCCGTGCCGGCTCGGTTCGTTCAACGTTTATCGATGCACGTGGCGGCGCCTTGCATCGCGCCGATTTCTATCTACGTCGTAAGCCCGCGCCGGTAGGTCGAGTCGACATCGAGATGAGCAATACGCCCGGCGTCGACGCCGAGCATATTCGCTATCGCGTGACGCTGACCGGTGTGGGCGAGTTTCCGGCGCAAAATTTGACGGTGACCAGTATCTTGCCGAGTGGCCTTCGCTACGTGCGCAACAGCGCAACGCTGACGAGTGCTGCGAAGGTGACGGCGACGCCGCAGGGACCGGCCATCATATTCCGGTTAGGCGATCGCGACGGCAAATGGGCAGACACCCTCGAATTTACTGCGCGGGCGAGCGCCGCTGCCGAAGGCACGCTCGAAACACGTACCGTCGCAAGTTTTGATACACCATCAAAGCGCGGCATGCGAACGCCAGCGGTGACGACGGTCATGGAACGTACCCGCGCCGTATCCGAAGCGGCCGACTACGTGCTCAGTCTGAAGTTCGGCGTGCTCTCGGCCGAGCTGGCCGCTAGCGATCGCGCTGAACTCGACGTGTTGATCGATGCCTGGCGCGGCGTCGAGCAAATTGAAATTTCCGCATTGGGCCACAGTGATAACGTGCCGATTGCAGCGCGTAATCGTGATCGATTCGCCGACAACTATGCGCTATCCGAAGCCCGTGCACGCACCGTTGCGCGGTACTTGGCCGACGCGCTCAAGGTTGCTGCGACCGAAGTCAGCACGAGTGGTCGCGGTCCAGACGCGCCCGTCGCGACGAACGACACGGCGGATGGCCGCGCGCAAAACCGCCGGGTTGAACTCATCATGCGTGGCAAACGGCCGGCCCAACAGGCGGCGCTGGCAACACGCGTGGAAAGCAGCGGGCAGGAGACGGTGCGCACCACTGGTGCGCTGCCGGGCCCAGCCGATCTCAGTGGGCGCACCGTGCAAGGGCCCGCTAGCGTCGACGAAATCTTGAACGCACAGAAATTGCCGTTGCCGGCTGCCGATGCGTTATCACCTGGCCTTGCGTGGGTATTGCCCATCGAGAACGCGCGGCCGGCCATTCCCAGCATGCGTGTTGCCGTACAGCACGAGCCCGGTCAGAAAGTCCGGCTCGCAGTCAACGGAGCCGATGTCCCAGCACTCAGTCTCGAGGGCGTCGAGGTGGGCCGTCTCAGCAAGGTCGCACTCACGAGCTGGCGTGCCGTTCGACTCGACGCCGGTCGCAACACGCTGTCGGCAACGGTACTCGATGCGGATGGTTCAGTCGCCAACGTCCTAACGCGCGACGTGCACTTCGCCGGTGGTCCGCTGCGCGCCGAGTTCGTTCCGGAGGCGTCGTACCTAATCGCCGACGGCAAGCAGCGCCCGGTTCTCGCCGTACGTCTTTATGACGGTGACGGCGAGCTCGCGCGCACCGGTGCCGTGGGCCGTTTCCAAGTCGACGCACCGTATCGCTCGTGGTGGGAGGTGCAGACGTCGCAGGAAAACAACCTTGTCGCGGCCGGTGAGCGCGAACCGCTGTACCGCGTCGAGCCAGACGGCATCGCGCGTATTGAACTCGAACCGACGACCGAGTCGGGCGAGCTCACGCTGCGGCTGGCTTTCGAAAACCAGCGTGAACAGGAGATTCGCACATGGCTAGAACCGGCGCCTCGCGACTGGATCCTGGTGGCAATCGCGCACGGCACAGCAGCTTACAACACGCTTCGCGACAACATGCAGGCGGCCGAAGCAGCCGGTTTCGATGACGACTACGTCGAAGATGGCCGGGTCGCGTTTTTCGCGAAGGGCCGCGTGCGCGGTGATGCGCTGCTGACGGTCGCATACGACACCCGCGGTGAGGCAGAAGACTTTCGGCGCTTCGACGACGTCATCGATCCGAACGCGTTTTATACGCTCTATGGCGACGGCACCGAGTCACGCTTCGAGGCGGCCAGTCAGCGCAAGCTCTATTTGAAGCTCGAACGCCGTCAGTTCGCGCTGCTTTTTGGCGACTATCAGACCGGCCTGGGCATTACCGAACTGGCCCGCTACGAGCGGCGCTTCAACGGTGCGAAGCTAGGTTTCAGCGGAAAACACTTGCAGCTGACCGCGTTCGCCGCAGATTCGGCGCAGCAGTTCCAGCGCGACGAACTGCGCGGCAACGGAACATCTGGCCTTTACAGTCTTTCGACCGGCGGGCTGCTGCCCAACAGCGAGGTCGTGTCGATCGAGGTGCGCGATCGCTTCGACGCCAGCGAGGTGCTGTCAACAACCACCTTGACCCGCTTTGTCGATTACAGCATCGACAATGCGCGCGGCACGCTCTTGTTCCGCCGACCCATTGCCAGCCGCGACGACGCATTTAATCCACAGTTTATCGTCGTCCAGTACGAGACCGCCGGCAACACCGGCGACGATGTCACTGCCGGCGGCCGCGTCGCGGTACGCAACAGCGATGCGACGATTGAAGTCGGCGCAAGCTTGATCCGAGAGGCGCAGCTGAACGGCGACGGCGAGTTGCTCGCTGCCGATATCGCGTGGCAGCCGAGCGCAACGACCCGGATCACCGCCGAGTACGCCGATACGATCGGCAACGACGGTGCCGCCGAGCGGCGCGGTCATGGCTATCGTGTCGAAGTCGAGCACCGCACCGGTCGCGCCGACATCGAAGCGTTTCACGCGCGCGTTGAGCCCGAGTTTGGGCTCGGTCAGCAGAACGTCAGTGAAATCGGCCTCGAGAAAACCGGTGTGAACGGTCGGGTTCGTTTGCGCGACGGCGTGCATACCGATGCCGAGCTGGTGCGGCAAGAGAATCTCGACACCGGACTGATCCGCGATCTTGCGAACGTATCGGTCAACGCGTCGATGGGACAGTTCAGCGCTGACGTCGGAGTCACGCACGCGCGTGACGAGACGCCCGCTGGCGAGACGCGCGAATCGACGCTCGCGACGTTCGCGCTCGGCCAACGCGTGCTCGATGAGCGGATTATGCTGCGTCTGGCCGCCGAGGTGCCGTTAGCGGACGACGATGACGTAGCCGACTATCCGTCGCGGATGTTGGCGGGGCTCGATTGGACGCTCGGGCGGACTGCAACGGCGTTTATTGAGCACGAGATTGCCGATGGCGGAAGTCTCGAAAGCGATATGACCCGTGTCGGCTTGCGCGCCCAGCCTTGGCAGCGCGCCCGTTTCGATACGGCTCTGACGCAAGAGCTCACTGAATTCGGGCCGCGCTTGTTCGCCACGATCGGTGCTGTGCAGGGCTGGCAGATCAGCGAACGCTGGAGTCTCGACGTCGGCGTAGACCAAAGCAATACGATGCTGAGTCCCGATGCGATTGTTTTTGACGACGAACGCGAGCTCGTATCCGGGTCGCAAAGCGAGGATTTTTTCGCGGCTCACCTCGGCTCCGCTTATAACGCTGGCCCGTGGACGCTCAACGCGCGAGCCGAGCACCGCAACGCCGATCGCAGCGAGTCGTTAAATCTGATCGCCGGCCTCTATCGCGAGACCGCCCGTGGCCATGGCGTCTCGGCGGCGCTGGAGTGGTTCGACCGGGATCTCATCGATGGTGCGACATCGACCACGGCGACTCTGCGAGCCGGGTGGGCATACCGCTTGCCGAACCAGCGCTGGGCATTTCTAAACCGCAGCGACCTGGTCGTCGAAGAACAGAGCGATGCGAGTAGCGCCATCGACAACTGGCGACTGGTCAACAATTTCGCCGCCAATTGGCGATTGTCGGCGGCGTCGGAATTCAATTTCACGTTCGGCGCGAAATACGTTCGCGGCGACTTTGACGGTTTCAGCGCAAGCGGTTTCACAACGCTGACGGGCGCCGAGTGGCGACGCGCTGTCAGCCAGCGCTGGGACTTTGGCGTGCACGGCGACGTATACCGGTCCTGGCGTGCCGAGGTGAGCGATTACTCCGCCGGTCTCGACGTTGGCTACGTGCTGGCTGAGAACATGCGCGTGACGCTCGGCTACAACCTTACCGGGTTTCGCGACGAAGATTTCTCCGCCGGCAACTATACCGCCGGGGGTCCCTACCTGCGCTTTGCGCTAAAAGCGGATCAGGAAACGCTGAAACAGCTCGCCGGAATACGCCGTCGCTGAATTCGGCTGATCGGCGCCAATTGATGCTGTGCGACGGCCGAACGGTTGCGTATAGTTTCGCCGATGCGGCCGGCGAGTACGATTCTCGGACCAGAAAGTCCCCTCCAATCAGTGCTCGATGGCTTCATCGCGCGCGAGCAGCAGCTGTTGATGGCCGAGGTTACCGAGACGGCCATGGCCAGCCGCGAGCACTTGCTCATAGAAGCGGGCACCGGCACCGGCAAGACGTTTGCGTATCTCGTGCCAGCGTTACTGGGCGGGCGGCGAACGATCGTTTCGACGGGCACGCGCGCGCTTCAGGACCAGCTGTTTCACCGTGACTTGCCGACGCTTGCCAAAGCGATCGGTCAGCCGGTGACGATCGCGCTCCTGAAAGGGCGCAGCAACTACCTTTGTCTGGAGCGGCTGGCGACCGCCGCCACGCGTGACGGAGCCGCGCGCTATCGGCATGAGCTGGCCGCGATCGGTCGATGGTCAACGGCAACCGATACGGGCGACCGACGCGAGGTGGTCGACGTTGCTGACGACTCGCCGGTATGGCCGTGGGTGACGTCGACCCTCGACAATTGCCTCGGGCAAAAATGCCCTCAGTACGAGCGCTGTTTTGTCACCAAGGCGCGCCGCAATGCTCAAGCCGCGCGAATCGTTGTCGTCAACCATCACCTACTGCTGGCCGATCTCGCCATGAAGGAAGCGGGCTTTGATCAGTTTCTACCGGGCGCCGATGCTTTTATCGTCGACGAGGCGCATCAGCTGCCGGACATAGCCGGGCAGTTTCTCGGCACGACGATCGGCACCGTGGCGCTGGCGACCTTGCTGGATGAGGCAACTATTGAGCTCACTGCGCTCGGTGGCCCGGCGGCGGGGCAGGTCGTTGCGAAGGTTGCAACGGCGCTCGCGCGCTTGCGCGACGCCGCGCCACACGACCTTGGCCGTTACGATTTCGGTCCGTTGGAGGCGAAGCTCGGACCGCCGCTGGCAACGCTGACCGAGGCCGTCGGTGAGGCGATTGCCGTTGTCGATCCGCTGAGCGAGCAATCGGTGACGCTCGAGAATTTCGGGCTGCGCCTGTACGAGCGGTCTGTCGAACTCGCGCGATTTGCCGATGTGGATTCGGTTGAAGGACTGCGCTGGATTGATGTCGGGCGCCGCGGTCTGCGGCTCAACCTAACGCCGTTGGACACGTCGGCGGCGATGGCGGCAATGATCGCAGCGCGTGAGGCGAGCTGGGTGCTGACCTCGGCTACCCTGGCAGTGGGTGAAGACTTTAGCCACTTTGCGTCGCGGCTCGGGCTCGGCGACGCGCGAACGGTCAAGCTGGAGAGTCCCTATCCACTCGCGGAGCGCTCGCTGCTTTATCTGCCGTCGGGGCTGCCCGCGCCGGCTGCGGCCGACTATCCGGACGCCGTTATGGCGGCAACCACGCCACTGCTCGGTTTGACGCAGGGCGGCGCGTTTTTCCTGTTTACGAGCTACCGCGCCCTAAACCGTGCGGCCGATTGGCTGGCGAAGCACAAAAGCGCGGTGCGCGGCCGGCGGCTTTTGACGCAAGGCGCCATGCCTCGCGATGCGCTGCTAAGAACTTTTCGCGCCGAAGGCAACGCTGTATTGCTCGCGACCGGGACGTTTTGGGAGGGCGTCGATGTTCCCGGATCAGCGCTGAGTTTGGTGGTGATCGATAAGCTGCCGTTTGCGTCACCCGGCGATCCCTTGCTGCAGGCGCGCATCGAACAACTGCGGCGGCTCGGCGAAAACCCATTCACGACGCATCAGCTACCACAAGCCGTGCTGGCGCTGAAGCAAGGCGTCGGGCGCTTGCTGCGCGATGCTAGAGACTACGGCGTGGTGGCGCTGTGTGACCCGCGGCTCAGCAGCAAGGCCTACGGCAAGGCATTTCTCGACGCATTGGCGCCAATGCCGGTGGCAAGCTCGCTGAATACTGTGCGGCAGTTTTATCGCGCAATGGAAGCCAAGTCAGCCTCGGCATGAATTTGCTCGGTCTGGACACTTCGACGCCAGCCTGCAGCGTTGCGCTAGCCGTTGGTGACACGATAACGGAGCAGCATCGCGAGTCGGATCAGCGCCACAGTCGGGAGATTTTGGCGATGATTGACGCGCTGCTCGGTGAGGCCGAGCTAATGCCACGCGATCTTGACGCGATTGCGTTCGGCCGCGGTCCCGGCAGCTTTACTGGCGTCCGTTTGGGGGTGTCGGTGGCGCAGGGACTCGGCGTCGCGCTGGACCTGCCGCTCGTGCCCGTATCGTCGCTTGCGGCGGTTGCACAAGGTGCGTTGCGCATCGGTAACGACGATATCGTCAGCGTCGCGCAGGATGCGCGCATGGGCGAAGCCTATGCCGGTCGCTATCAGCGCGACGGTGCGGTTGCCGTGCCGCTAGACGCCGAGCGTGTTTGCGCACCGGGTGCGGTCGATCTGCAGCCCGGCGACGTGCTGGCCGGCGACGGTTGGCAGCGCATTGCCGAACTTGCCGAGCGCGCTGGCGGCCGCACGGCGCTCGCCCGCTGGCCGCACGCTGGCGATTTGCTTGCCCTAGCTCGGCCGCTGCTGCGCGCTGGCGCAACGGTCCGCGCCGAGGACGCAACGGCTAGCTATTTGCGCGACTCGGTAGTCAGATAGCGTCAAGCCTGCTTTAATTACGTCCCATCGTTTCCGCTGTTGCAGCGCGTTTGGGTAGTACCGTGTCGGGCAAGAGAATCCTCGTATTGGAAGACGAGCCGGCCGTTCGCTCAATGATCGTCTTTCATCTGCAACGGGCCGGCTATGAAATCGTCGAGTCTGCCGACTGTGCCGAAGCGCGCGAAGCACTGGCCAACGGCAGCGTCGATCTTGCTTTGATCGACTGGATGTTGCCGGATATGAGTGGTCTCGAGTTCACTCGCTATCTGAAACGCGACGATCGTTACGCTGAGCTAGCGATCATTATGCTGACCGCACGCGCGACGGAAACCGACAAGGTAACCGGACTCGACAGTGGCGCTGACGACTACATCATCAAACCGTTTGCCGCGCGGGAGCTGGTCGCGCGCATCGAAGCGGTATTGCGCCGCACGTCCGGCCGCACCGACTCGACGATCGAACTCGGCGGTATCTCGCTCGATCCGAGCAGCCATCGAGTCTCTGCCGACGGCAAAGACATTCCGCTCGGACCGACCGAGTATCGCTTGCTGAAGTTTCTGATGTCACATCCGGAGCGGGTGTATTCGCGCTCGCAGTTGCTGGACCGCGTCTGGGGCGCGAATGTCTATGTCGAAGAGCGCACAGTCGATGTGCACATTCGCCGCCTGCGCAAAGCGCTGGAGGCCTTTGACCTCGACTCATTGATTCAGACCGTGCGTGGCGCCGGCTACCGCATGTCGTCCCGGCGAGGATAGGTCTTTATGACGAGCGCTTGGCTTCATGCGCTCGGCCGGTTGACGGCGTTACTGGCCCTTGGCGCGGCCATCGGACTGTACTTCGGCAATCTTTTTGCCGGGCTTTTTGTCGGCGCCGCCATTTCCTTGTGGTTTCACCTTTTTCACCTGATTCGGCTCGAGCAGGAGCTCTCGCGCGGCAAGTCCAAGGGCGTAACGGTGCCGGACGGCACCGGCTTGTGGGCGCGCACGCTGGCGCGCGTCGATCACGTGCATCAGCGGTTACGTAAGCAGAAGAAGAGCTACCGCTCGCTGCTGAAAGAGGTCCGCAATTCGACCAACGCGATGCCGGACGGCGTCGTTTCGCTCACCGACAACTTTGAAATCGTACGCTACAACCGCGCCGCGCGGCGTAACCTCGGGTTGAAGGCCAAGCGCGATCGCGGTCAACGGATCGACAATTTGGTCCGGCATCCAGATTTCATTGCGTATTTGAACGAGCGCGATTCGACCCAGACGCTGGTGTTGCCCTCGCCAGTACTCGAAGGTGCGTTTTTGTCTATGCGTATGGTGCCGTACGGACCCAGCGATTGGATGCTGTTGGTGCGTGATATCACCGAGCAAACGCAGCTCGCGCGGATGCGCCGCGATTTCGTCGCGAATGCGTCGCACGAACTACGAACGCCGCTGACCGTTATTGCCGGTTATCTCGACGCCATGGCCGAGGAGCCGGATCTGCCAGAACCCTGGCTGCGGCCGGTCGGTGAAATGCGCGCGCAAGCGAGTCGCATGCTCGCGATCATCACCGATCTGCTGCGCCTGTCGCGCCTCGAGTCGGATTCGTCGTTGGCCGACGAGCAGGTGATCGATTTTGCCGAGATCGTCCGTTCGGCCGCCGATGGAGCGCCACGCAGTCTGCTGCATCCGAAAGTCGACGTGCAGATTGCGACCGACAAAGCAATTCGTGGCAATCAGTCGGTGCTCGAGTCGGTCGTGTCTAATCTCTTTCAGAATGCACTGCGGCATACGCCGCCAGAAGGGCTCGTCAAAATGATTTGGCGTAAACTCGACGATGGCAGCGGTGAATTCGAGGTAATCGATACCGGTGAGGGCATCGCCGAAAGTGATATTCCTCGCCTGACGGAGCGATTTTTTCGCTCTGACCGCGGTCGAAGTAGACACCAAGGCGGTATTGGCCTCGGGCTTGCCATTGTTAAGCACGCGCTGAACCGACACGGTGCCGAGTTGGCGATTGAGAGCCGGCTCGGCGAAGGCTCAACGTTTCGCTGCAGTTTTCCAGCGGATCGTCTTTGCGACATTGGCGATGAACTTGAACCGGTGCAAAACACCGGCAGCGGCATTTAGTCCGCGTCTCGACCCGGATTCGTCCGGTTTGTCGTAAAATGTCATAAAAATGAAGTGAATACGAGTGAGTATTGGGGTATCACTTGAACATTAGCGGGTGGCTATGACGGTCGACCGCGACGGAGGTGAGGCCATGCAAACGACAGACATCAACCACCACACTTCGCGACGCTTCAACAAAGATTTGGAGGAGCTGCGCAGCCAGGTTTTGGCGATGGGTGGGCTGGTCGAGACGCAGCTCGAGCGCGCGATCGACGCGGTCGTATCGGGTGATAGCGAGCTCGGCATGAAAGTCGCTCACGACGACGTCAAAGTGAATCAGATGGAAGTCGCAATTGATGAGGAGTGCAGCCGCATCCTGGCAATTCGTGGGCCGGCCGCCGGCGATTTACGACTCATATTTGCCGTCATCAAGACCATCACGGATCTCGAACGGATCGGCGATGAAGCGGAGAAGATTGGATTTCTTGCCACCAAACTGGCGGCAATGGATCGGCCGGTAGGCTCTTACCGTGAGCTGAAGAATCTCGGCCACCACGTCAGGACCATGGTTCGCGACGCCATGAATGCGTTCGCAAGACTCGATGTGGATGCCGCCACGGCGGTGATCAAAGAGGACGAGCGCGTCGACGAAGAGTATGAGCTCGTCCAGCGTCAGTGCATTACGTTCATGATGGAGGATCCGCGAACCATTAAGCGCGTAATGAACGTCACCTGGACAGCGCGTTCGTTAGAGCGCATCGGCGATCACGCCAAGAACATCTGCGAGTACGTTGTTTACATGGTGCTCGGCAAAGACGTGCGACACACAGAAGACGTCATCGTTGAGATTGCCGACTCGTCGCCACCGGGCGGTCAAAACACGTAAACTCGCTCGCCATGACTCGCCGTTCTGCCAATCTTTTGGGCTTTGGTGCCTGTGTCGGACTGATGGCCTATGCGCTGTACGCGCAGCACGGACTCGGACTCGAGCCTTGTCCTTTGTGTGTGTTCCAGCGCATCGGCGTAATCGCCACCGGCGTGGTTTTTCTGATAGCGGCGCTACACAATCCGGCTGGCGGTGGCCGAATCGGCTACGCACTGGCTTTGCTACTCACCGGTGGCGCTACTGCCGCTGTCGCGGGTCGCCACGTCTGGCTGCAGAACCTGCCGCCGGATCAAGTTCCGGCCTGCGGGGCCAGTCTCGAGTTTCTACTCGACACGGCGCCGTTTTTCGATGTGCTGCAGCAAGTCTTCACCGGCTCTGGCGAATGCGCGGCGATATCCTGGTCGTTTCTCGGCCTCAGCATGCCGACGTGGGTGCTGATCGCGGCTGCCGCCCTGACGCTTGCTGGCGTCGTTGCCAACGCGCTATTGCCGACCCGCTCAGTGACGCTCGACGCGGCTCCCGCTTAGCAGCAGTTTTTTGATCACGCCTTCATAGACGTCGGCCAGTGCGTCGATGTCGGCGATCCGGATGTGTTCATCGATTTTGTGGATCGAGGCATTGATCGGGCCGATCTCCACCACTTCAGCGCCCGCTGGGGAAATAAATCGACCGTCGGACGTGCCGCCGCCGGTCGAGCGTTCCGGCGTTCGACCGAGCGTTTGGGATAGCGCTGACTCGACCGCGTCGATGAGCGTCTCGCGCGTGGTCAAATACGGCTCACCCGAAAGGTGCCACCGCAAATCCGCATCCATGTCGTGGCGCGCAAACATCGCTTCGACTTCGGCTTGCAGCGTCTCATGGGTCCATTCGGTGGAGTATCGAAAGTTGAATCGGGCCGTGAGTTCGCCCGGGATGACGTTGACGGCGCCCGCGTCGGCGCCAATGCGGACAACCTGGAAACTCGTTGGCGGGAAGGCAGCGTTGCCGTCGTCCCAGTGGCGGCCCGTGAGTTCGGCGAGCAGCGGCGCAAAGTCGCTGATTGGGTTGCGGGCAAGCTGCGGATACGCAACGTGTCCTTGAATACCGCGTACCGTCAACATGCCGCTCAACGAGCCACGCCGACCGATGCGAATCGTGTCGCCGAGCGTGCGGTGACTCGACGGTTCACCGACGACACACCAGTCAATGTGTTCGTCGCGCGCGTTTAGCGTCTCAATCACCCGTCGCGTTCCGTCGCGCGCGGGGCCTTCTTCGTCGCTAGTGAGCAGCAGTGCAAGGCTGCCCGGTGCGTCGGGATGCGCATTCGTGAAGCGTTCGACCGCGATGACCATTGCCGCAAGACTGGCTTTCATGTCCGCTGCGCCGCGCCCGTACAACAGTTCATCGCGCACCGTCGGCGTATAGGGATCAGCAGACCATGCCGCAAGATCACCGGGCGGAACCACGTCCGTGTGTCCGGCAAAACATAGCAGTGGACCGGCCGTGCCGCGTCGCGCCCACAAGTTGTCGGTGTCATTGAAACGCATGGACTCGAGCGCGAAACCGGCCGCGGCTAGGCGTTCACCGAGCATCGTTTGGCAACCGGCATCGTCGGGCGTGACGGATGGCCTGCGTATCAACTCACAGGTAAGGTCGAAGGCGTCGCTTGTATTAGACATAACAGAGTCGTCGTTGTGATCACGGCAGCGCTTTGAGCGCACTGCTGATTTTCACATTTTCGTAATAATAGGTTTTGGGAAGATAAGGTATTGTCTCGATCTCGGCAGTTCTGCCACTGTTTCTTCGGGAGCGAAAGCCTTGAGATCGCGACATGCTTCGATCGCCGCCGTCCTCGCAGGCGTATTGACGTTCGGCACGGGCAGTATCGCCAACGCACAAAGTGCTCGCGATTATATTTCGATAGTGGGCTCATCGACCGTATTTCCTTTTTCGACAGTCGTGGCTGAGCGCTTCGGGCGGTTTTTTGGCAAAACGCCGACCGTCGAGTCAACGGGGTCGGGCGGCGGCTTCAAACTCTTCTGTTCCGGCGTTGGAATTTCGTACCCGGACGTCACGAATTCGTCGCGACGAATCAAGTTTTCTGAGGTCGAGAGCTGTCGCAAAGCCGGCGTGCGCGACATCGTCGAAGTGAAAATCGGCTACGACGGCATTGTTCTTGCCAACGCGAACAGCGCAACACCCGTCGATCTAAGCTTGGCGGAGATCTACCTTGCACTCGCCAAACAAGTGCCGGCGAGCCCAGACTCCGCCGAGTTGATCGAAAACCCCTATCGGCGCTGGAACGAAATAAACCCGCGCTACACCGATGCTCGTATCGAGATCATGGGGCCGCCGCCAACGTCAGGTACACGCGATGCGTTTGTCGAGCTGGCGATGGAAGGCGGTTGCGCGCAGTTTCCCGGCATCGCTGCGCTGAAGAAAACCGATTCCGATCGTTTCAAGGCCGTATGTCACGCGATTCGCGAAGACGGCGTCTTCGTCGAGACGGGCGAGAACGACAACCTGATCGTGCAAAAACTGAACGCGAATCCGAATGCGCTCGGTATCTTTGGCTTCAGTTTTCTCGAGCAAAATAGCGACAAAGTCCAGGGCGCTGCTATGGACGGCGTGATCCCGACCTTTGAAACGATCGCCGACGGTCGCTATCCGGTGTCGCGGCCGCTGTATTTCTACGTCAAGCGCGCCCATGTCGGCGTAATACCGGGCATCGAGGGCTTTTTGAAGGAATTCACCAGCGAGCGTGCCTGGGGCGAAGAGGGCTACCTGACCGATCGTGGTTTGATCCCGATGCCGGAACGCGAACGGACCGCCGTGCGGACGAGTGTGCGCGGGCTGGAGTTGCTCGAGCTGACGGAATCCTAGAAGCAACGCAGCAACGTGCTGCGGATAACGTAAATAAGACTGGCACTGGGGGTAGCAAGACGGTCTAATGCCGGCAGCGTCGGTGCTAATCGCTTGCTAATGACAACAACGGAAAAATCATGCGTTTGCCGACAGTTCTTCTGATTCTGGCAGCACTCGCGGTCGTCGCGTTTTACCTCGGCAGGCAACGTTCGCTGGCGGTGAATGGCGGTCGTCCTGCCGGGCTGCACTCACTGCCATCGTATTACGGCTATTACGCTGCAATGCTGACGCTGTTGCCGGCGTTGGCGCTAATGAGTATCTGGCTGATCGTCGAAGGCAACGTCATCGCCAACATGGCGATGCAGGCATTGCCGTCGACCACGACGTTTGCCGAACCCGAGCAGCGCGAGCTGTTTCTGAACGACGTTCGCAATGTCGTCGAGGGCAATTTGCTGGCCAAGGAACCGGGGCCTGCGTTGACGGCGGTCAGCGACCGCTACAGTGCTTTGACGGCGTCGAGCCGCTGGATGTTGGCCGTCGCTGCCATCGGTTTGGCGGTCTTTTGCACGCTTGCGTCCTGGCGACAAATCGCGCCGCAGTTTCGGGCGCGAACGCGCGTCGAGGCATTGGTGCTGGTGCTGTTGTTCATCGCTTCCGCAATCGCCGTACTTACCACGGTTGGTATCGTGCTGTCGGTCCTGGTCGAGACGTATTATTTTCTTGAAAAAGTCTCATTGACCGAGTTTCTGTTCGGGCTGCAATGGTCGCCGCAGACCGCCATCCGCGAAGATCAGGTCGGTGCGTCGGGTGCGTTCGGTGCCGTTCCGTTGCTGGTCGGTACGCTTTTGATCACTTTCATCGCCATGATCGTTGCGGTTCCGATCGGCCTTATGACAGCCATTTACCTCGCCGAGTACTCATCGGCGCAGTTTCGCAATGTCGCAAAGCCGTTGCTCGAGGTGCTCGCCGGTATTCCTACCGTCGTCTACGGTTTCTTCGCGGCGCTGTCGGTCGCACCGTTCGTGCGCCGGGTTGGCGAATCGGCAGGGTTGACTGTTTCGTCGGAGAGCGCGCTAGCAGCGGGACTCGTGATGGGTATCATGATCATCCCGCTCGTCTCGTCGCTGTCGGACGACGCCATTTCAGCGGTACCGCGCGCGATGCGCGACGGCTCGCTCGGACTCGGCGCAACCCGATCGGAAACGATGCGCCAAGTGATCGTGCCTGCGGCACTCCCGGGCATTGTAGGTGGCGTGTTGCTCGCCATTTCGCGCGCGATCGGCGAAACCATGATTGTTGTGATGGCCGCCGGTCTGTCCGCGAACCTGACGGTCAATCCGCTCGATGCGGTAACCACCGTGACGGTGCAAATCGTGACCTTGCTGCAGGGCGATCAGGAGTTCGACAGCGCAAAGACGCTGGCCGCGTTTGCGCTCGGTCTCTTGTTGTTCTTGTTAACGCTGTGTCTGAACGTCATCGGCTTGCGCGTCGTTCGTAAGTATCGGGAGCAATACGAATGAGTGCAGCGGCGGCGAAACTCAAATCTGCGTCGCGCGCAGAACAGCATCTGCGAAAACGCTATGCGCGGGAGCGGCGGTTCCGACTGCTCGGCCTGATTTCGGTCAGCGCAGGCCTCGTGTTCCTGGCGGTGTTTTTCGCCAGCATCATTGGCCGCGGGTATACCGCGTTCGCACAGACCTTCGTTCAACTGGAGGTCGAATTTACGCCGGAGATTGTCGACCCGTTGGGGACGGCGAACAACGATTCCTATTCTGAAGGCGACTATCAGCGCATCATGCGCAATGCGCTCAATGAGCTATTCCCCGACGTAACCTCGCGCGCCGCCCGGCGCGAACTCGGCAAGATGCTGAGTATCGGCGGCAGCTACGAGCTGCAGGACATGGTGATGGCCGACAACTCCCTGGTCGGCACGTCGATGACACTGTGGGTGCCGGCGCACACCAATGTCGATATGCTGGCAAAGGGCAATATCGATCCCGAAAGCGAGGCTCGCGACCGACCGGTAAGCGATCAGTACATTGACTGGTACCAACGACTGGACGAAATGGGTCGCTTGGAAAAACGTTTCAACACCACGCTGTTTTCAAGCGGCGACTCGCGTGAGCCAGAACTTGCCGGCATTCTCGGTGCGCTGACCGGCAGTTTCTACATGCTGCTCGTTACGCTGCTGTTGTCGTTCCCGATCGGTGTCGCGGCGGCCGTGTATCTCGAAGAGTTTGCGCCCCGCAATCGCTGGACCGACTTGATCGAGGTCAATATCAACAACTTGGCTGCGGTGCCGTCCATCGTGTTCGGGCTGCTCGGTCTCGCCATATTCATTGACTGGTTCTCATTGCCGCGCTCCGCGCCGTTGGTTGGCGGTCTGGTACTGACCCTGTTGACGCTCCCGGTTGTCATCATCGCCGCACGCGCGTCGATCAAGTCGGTGCCGCCGTCAATTCGCGAAGCGGCGCTGGGCCTCGGCGCGTCGAAAATGCAGACGGTGTTTCAACATGTGGTACCGCTGGCCTTGCCCGGTATCATGACCGGTACCATTATCGGTATGGCGCGGGCGCTCGGTGAGTCCGCGCCGCTGCTGATGATCGGTATGGTCGCCTTCATCGTGGACATTCCGGAAGGCCCGCTCGATCCGGCCACGGCTCTGCCGGTACAGATTTACATTTGGGCGGATTCGCCCGAACGCGCGTTCACCGAAAAGACGTCAGCGGCAATTATTGTGCTACTGGCCTTTCTGTTGCTCATGAATCTAACGGCAGTACTGCTGCGCCGGCGGTTCGAGCGAAAATGGTAGTGACGAGGAAACCCTATGGATAACGTCACCGTTGATAAGACAACGACACCGGCGACCGAAACGCCGGCGCAACAACCGCCCGTCGTCGAACCGCCCGCGGCGCCGCCAGCAGCGCCAGCTGCACAGTCTGCGACCGAGGCCACGGCAGCCCAGCGCGATGTTGTGCTCGAAGCCGATGGCTCGACGCTCATACCCAACGGCACCGTCGGCGATATTCACGCCGAAAGACCGTATTTCAAGACGGCAGATATCAACGTTTACTACGGCACGACCCACGCAATAAAGCACGTTAGTTTGGAGATCGGGCTGAATGAGGTGATCGCGCTGATCGGCCCGTCTGGCTGCGGCAAATCGACTTACTTGCGTTGCTTGAACCGGATGAACGACACCATCGAAACGGCCAGCGTCACCGGTGAGATTCTGCTCGACGGCAAGGACATCTACGATCGAACCATGGACGTGGTGTCGTTGCGTGCTCGCGTCGGGATGGTCTTCCAGAAACCAAACCCGTTCCCAAAATCGATCTACGAGAACGTCGCTTACGGACCTCGCATCCACGGACTGGCAGCGAACCGCTCTGAACTCGATGAGATCGTTCGTTCGTCGCTCGACAAGGCGGGTTTGTACGGCGAGGTCAAGAATCGCTTGAACGATCCCGGTACTGGGTTGTCGGGCGGGCAGCAGCAGCGCCTGTGTATCGCCCGCACGATTGCCGTTAGTCCCGAAGTGATTCTGATGGACGAACCGTGTTCCGCGCTCGATCCGATCGCGACGGCTCGCATCGAGGATCTCATCGATGAGCTCAAGCAGAACTACGCGATCGTGATCGTAACGCACTCAATGCAGCAAGCCGCTCGCGTGTCGGACCGAACCGCGTATTTCCACCTCGGTGAGCTGATTGAGGTCGATCAGACCGACAAGATTTTTACGAATCCACAGCACAAACTCACTGAAGACTACATTACCGGTCGGTTTGGCTAACGCGTCGCGCGATGGCTGACGAACGTATCACCTGTCGTACTCCTACGCCTGGCAAACAGCCGTGCGCGATACCGCGCTGGAAGTTCGATGCGGTGCGTGGTGCGATTCTCGATTCGGTTCCGGCCAACGCCGACGGACTTCGGGCGAGTGAACTGCCCGAGCGCGTCCGTGCTGCGCTCGACGCCGACACACTCGAGGAGCTAGGTTCGGTCAACTGGCACACGACGACCGTTCGACTCGAGCTCGAAGTAGCGGGCGAGCTGACGCGGTTGAGCGGCTCGGGACCGGTCCGTGTCGCGCGCGCACGCCCTCGGTAGGTCACCGGTGGCAAAAGCGGTCAATCTCGCCGGCAAGCTTGCTCAGATCAACGCGCATTGGGCGCCGCACGTCGTTGCGGATTTCAATGGCCATGACGTTATGGTGGTCAAGATCCAAGGCGAGTTCGTCTGGCATTCACATCCCGACACAGACGATTTCTTCTTAGTCCTCGATGGCGAAATCACCATTCGATTGCGCGACCAAGACGTGGTGGTTGGTACCGGCGAACTGTTCGTTGTGCCGCGGGGCATCGAGCACTGCCCGGTGGCCGCCGCAGAGGCGCACATACTCTTGATCGAGCCGGCCGGCACGCCAAACACCGGTGACCCGGCAACAGCGGTCGCCAAGCCGCGGATCTGAGCGCGATTAGCAGGCGGCGTAGGCCGCCGCATCGAAACCGACAACGACATCCGCGCCGATCTCGAGCACCGGTCGCTTCAGCAGCGTCGGGTTTTCGAGCAGCAGCGCTAGCGCCCGATTGCGATCCAGGTTATCGCGGTCGAGACTCGGGATCTTGCGCCACGTCAGACTTTTTCGATTAACGAGGCGCTCCCAACCAACGGCGTCGGCCCAGCGTTCCAGCATCTGAATCGTGAGCCCGTCGCGGCGCACATCGTGAAAGCTGAAATCACGTTGGTTGTCTTTCAGCCAACGCTGCGCCTTGCGGCAACTGTCGCAGGTGGCCAAGCCAAACAGACCCGTTGCGGTCACTAGCGTTCTCCGTCGAGCGATCTTGCGTATACCCTGTTAGTCCGCTGCGCGCAGTAACTCGTTCAAATCGGTTTTCGCCCGCGTCTTTTCGTCGACTTGCTTGACGATGATCGCGGCATAAAGCGAATGGCTACCGTCACTGGCGGGCAGCGAGCCAGGCACGACAACGCTGCCGGCCGGTACGCGCCCGTAGCTGATAGTGCCGGTGGCGCGGTCGTAGATACGGGTACTTTGGCCGATAAAGACGCCCATTGAGATCACCGAGCCGCGCTCGATAACAACACCTTCGACAATTTCGGAGCGCGCGCCGATGAAACAATTGTCCTCGATGATCGTCGGCGACGCCTGGATTGGTTCGAGGACGCCGCCGATGCCGACGCCACCGGATAAGTGCACGTGGCTGCCGATCTGAGCGCAGCTGCCAACCGTAGCCCAGGTGTCGACCATAGTCCCGCTGCCGACATGCGCGCCGATGTTGATGTAGCTCGGCATAACAACCGCATCCGGGGCGACGAAACTGCCGTGGCGCACGACGGCACCCGGCACGACCCGCGCGCCGTCGCGAACAAAGTCGGCGGTTTCGTAGTCGCTGTACTTCAGCGCCACTTTGTCAAAATAACGATGCTCGCCAGCGGTACTGAGTCGATTCTCGTTGATCCGAAACGACAGTAGGACGGCCTTTTTGACCCACTCATTGACCTGCCAGCCGTCGCCAGCCGGTTCGGCGACGCGCAGACTGCCGTCGTTGAGCCCGCCGAGCACCGCAGCGACGGTGCTCGTGAGTTCACCGTGACTGAGGTCGAGGCTGCTGCGGTTGTCCCAAGCGTTATCAATCAGGTGTCTTGACGCGTCGGCGCTCAATTCAGTCTCCTTCGAAGTCGTCGGTAATGGCGAGGTGTTCGCGGCTCACGTGCCGAGACGTTCCAGCAATCGTTCACGTAGCTGACGTATTTGCTCATCGGTCAGCGGACGATCGTCGAGGCCGGTGAGATAGAAAACGTCTTCGGCTTTCTCGCCGATTGTCACGATTTTCGCCATGCTGATGTCAACGTCCGTCTCAGCAAAAGTTTCACCCACGGTTGACAAGAGCCCTGGCCGGTCGGGTCCGTCGAGTTCCATGACCGTTCGACCGACATCGTCGATACCGGCAAATCGAATATCGAGCGCCGTCGTAAACGCGCGCGCCCGTCGCGAGCGGCGCCGGCTCACGGTTGGCTGCCAATCAGCGTCTGGGTTACGAGCGGCGGCAACCAAACGCGTCAGGCGCTTCTCGATGTCGGGCAAAAGGTCTCTGGCTGCCTCGCTGACCATGTACGTATCTAGGCTGAAGTCATTGCTGGTAGCGACGATGCGGGCGTCCTGTACGTCGATACCCAGGTCGTCGAGCATTGCCGTCGTGTGCGCGAAGGTGCGATAGCGACGCGGCGTGTACAGAAAAATGGCGACCGACTGCGAATCCGTATCGATATCGAAGCACGGACTGTCGAGACCCTTGGCATCGAGAATGCGGGTATGCCACGCGATTTCCTCGGCTCGGTAGCGCAAGAAGTACTCTTCGGTAAAAACCGCCCAAACGTGCTCGCGCGCTGTTTGCGTGACGCCCTGCGCAGCACTCGCTGACACGGCGTACCGCCGTGTGGACTCGATCATCTCACTGCTGTCGGCGGGGTCGTCGAGGCCGCGCTGCAGCGCATTCGACGTCAAACGATAAAGCTCTGAGAACAGTGATGCCTTCCACGCATTCCAAAGCCGCGGGTTGGTGCCGCGCACATCGGCAACAGTCAGTACGTACAGATGATCGAGCCGAGTCTGTGTGCCGACCACTCTGGCGAATTTCTGAATGACCTCTGGGTCGCCGAGGTCTTTCTTTTGTGCGGTCATCGACAAGAGCAAATGGTGACGGACCAGCCACGCCACGAGATTTGCTTCGTCCTCGTTGAGACCGTGCTCGAGGCAAAACGCCTCCGCATCGACCGCGCCCAGCTTGGAATGATCGCCACCGCGGCCCTTGGCGATGTCATGAAACAGTGCCGATAAGTAGGCAAGTTCTGGTTTTTCGAGCTGCTGCATTACGGCTGAGACCTGCGGCAGCTCGTGATCGAATTCAGGCAGCGCCAGCTTTCGCATGTTGCTGACGACGAAAAGCGTGTGCTCGTCGACCGTGTAGGCGTGGAACAGGTCAAACTGCATTCGGCCTACAATTCGCCCAAAGGCCGGAATGTAGAGTCCGAGCACGCCATAGCGATTCATGCGTCGCAACTCGTGCGTGACCCCCGACTTTGCGCCGATGATTTTCAGAAACAGGCGATGGTGTTTCGGGGAGTTGCGAAATTCGTCGTCGATCAAATGGAGGCTGCGCCGCAGCAATCCGATGGTCCAAGCGCTAATGCCGCGAACATCGCCGTGCTCCTGCAGGAGTGCGAATACTTCCAGCAAGGCGGACGGGTCGCGGGTAAACACGTCATCATCGGTGGTCTGCAAATAGCCGTTGCGGATCTTGAAGCGGGCGTTCAGCGGCACTGCCGGCGTTTCCGGATCCATGAGAATGGCTTCCTCGAACAGCTGCAGCAGCATCTCGTTGACCCGCGAGAGTTCGCGGACCGTCCGGTAGTAGCGCTGCATCATTTGTTCGACCGCCAGCGTGTAACGGGCATCTTCGTAGCCGAGCAGCTCGGCGAGCTGCTTTTGCAGATCGAATAACAGCCGATTTTCGGCGCGCCCGGTCAGGCAGTGCAGGCCGAAGCGAATGCGCCACAGGTAGCGCCGGCCGTCGAGCAGAATCTTCAGCTGCCCGGGGGTCAGGAATCCGTGATCAACCAGTTCCGACAGTTCGCTAGAGCCAAAGTGGCGATGGGCAACCCAACCGACCATTTGAATGTCGCGTAGGCCTCCAGGGCTGCCTTTGACATTGGGCTCGAGGTTGTATGCTGAATCGTCGTAACGCGCGTGGCGGCGGCGCTGCTCGTCGCATTTCGCCCTGAAGAACGCTTTGGAATCCCAAATGTCGTTTGGCGAAATCGCGGCGCACATGGCGGCGTAACGTTCCGCGTCGCCATCCAGCAAGCGGCTTTCCATCAGCGTCGTCACGACGGTGACGTCGGCTTCGGCTTCGACACGGCAATCTTGCAGCGTGCGAACACTGTGACCAATTTCGAGACCGGAATCCCAGAGGGTGGTCAAGAAATCCGACAGCCACTCAGCGTGTTCCGGCCGCTCGTCAACCAAGACGGTGACGTCGATATCGGAATAGGGGTGCAGTTCGCCGCGGCCATAGCCGCCAACGGCGACCAGTGCTGCCGCGCGCCGCGCCGGAGCATCAATCCGGCGCCACGCAAAAAGCAGCAGTTCATCGACGGCAGCGGCGCGCGCGCGGACTAAATGTGCAACGTCCTCGCCGGCGCGAAAGCGCGCTTCTAGCGCCGCGTTGAGTTCGGACAGGCAACCTTTGGTTGCGCGGAGCGCCCCACCGTCACTCGGGGCGCCGGCAAGGGTGGTGCGAACCTGCTCAACCGCGGCGTCCATGGTTCGACGACGCGACGTCAGCGCTGCTCTTGGCCGAGCGTCAGTACCTCGTAGCCCGTGTCGGTCACGAGCAGCGTGTGCTCCCATTGAGCAGACAGCGAATGATCGCGCGTGACTACCGTCCAGCCGTCTTTCAGAAGCCGCGTGCCTGCACGGCCAGCGTTGACCATCGGCTCGATCGTGAACGTCATGCCGGGCACGATCTCCTCGCGAGTGCCCGGTTTGCCATAATGCAAGACCTGCGGATCTTCGTGAAACACACGACCAATGCCGTGGCCGCAATACTCACGGACGACCGACGCACGGTTTTTCTCGACGTAGCGCTGAATCGCAGCTCCAATGTCGCCGAGGTGGCGTCCGGGCGCGACCTGCTCGATGCCGAGCCACATCGCATCGTAGGCAATCTTCGCGAGCCGCTCCGCGCGGACGTTTGGCTTGCCAACGTGGAACATCCGTGATGTGTCGCCGTGGAAACCGTCCTTGATGACGGTGATGTCGATGTTGACGGCGTCACCCTGGCGCAAGACCCGTTCGCCGGGGATGCCGTGGCAAACCACGTGATTGACCGAGGTGCAAATCGATTTTGGGAAGCCCTTGTAGTTGAGCGGTGCGGGCACGGCGTCCTGCACGTCGACGATGTAGTCGTGGCAGCGCTGGTCGAGTTCGGCGGTGGTGACGCCGGAAACGACGTACTCTCCGATCATGTCGAGCACGTCGGCGGCTAGGCGGCCCGAGGTGCGCATCAGCGCCTGCTCGTCCGGGGTCTTCAGGGTAATGGTCATTCGGTCGGCGGGTGTCGTGCGCGGCTCGGGCTGCGGGGTTCGCAAAGCTTGAAACCTCTCATCAAATCAGTTTGTTGCTCTGCAGCGAATATGGTATAAAGCGCGCGCTTTTCAAGCAATTATTTCACACGCGGTTCGTCACGGCACGCTGGGTGCCCCACTTAAAAAGGGGTTGCGTGTCGGGAGTCGCGGAGGCTTAACCCGAGGAAATCTAAATGCCTGACGTAACTATGCGCCAGATGCTAGAGGCTGGCGTGCATTTCGGTCACCAGACGCGCTATTGGAACCCGAAAATGGCTCCGTTCATTTTCGGCGAGCGCAACAAGATCCACATCATCAATCTCGAGCGCTCGCTGCCGATGGCGCTCGAAGCCAGCCAGTTTGTAAAGAACCTCGTGGCCAATAACGGCCGCGTGTTGTTCGTTGGCACCAAGCGTTCCGCTCGCGATGCGATCGCTACGCAGGCGCAACGCTGCGGCCAGCCGTTCGTTAGCTATCGTTGGCTGGGCGGCATGCTGACCAACTACAAGACCATCCGCCAGTCGATCAAGCGTCTCGAAGCGCTCGAGCAAATGGCTGAAGACGGCACCTTCGATCAACTGACCAAGAAAGAGGTGCTTGGGCTCAACCGCGAGAAACAAAAATTGGAACGCTCGCTGGGCGGTATCAAAGCGATGAGCGGTCTACCGGACGCGTTGTTCGTCGTAGACGTTAACCACGAGGACATTGCGGTCAAAGAGGCAACCACGCTGGGTATTCCGGTGATTGCCGTTGTTGACACAAATTGCTCCCCCGAAGGTATCGCGTACGTGATTCCCGGCAACGACGACGCGATGCGGGCCATTCAGCTCTACGCGGAGATGATGGCGGATGCGGTGCTCGACGGCAAAGCATCGGTACCCGAAGCGAATCTCGGCGATGACGAATTCGTCGAGCTCGATGAGGACGGTAATCCGCGCAAAGTCGCCGCGAAGAAAACCGGTCGCGGCAAGAAGAAAGCCACACGCCGAGCCGCGCCGAAAAAACCCGCTGCAGAAACTGCGGATGCGAAGGCCGCGGCGAAATCGGACGGCAAGGCCGAGGCCAAAGCGGACGATGCGCCGACGCCGGCAGCCGAGAACGGTGCTGCGTCTGCGTCGCAAGGCGACGCGAACTGAACCCACGTAACTCTGCGAGCGTCGACTCCAAGCGACGCTGCAACTGACAATCGAGGACAAACGAAAATGGCTGTAACCGCAGCACTGGTGAAGGAACTTCGCGACCGTACCGGCGCCGGCATGATGGAGTGCAAGAAAGCGCTGGTTGCGACCGGCGGCGACATTGACGCTGCCATCGAGCACTTGCGCAAGAGCGGCCAGGCGAAGGCCGACAAGAAATCGGGTCGTACAGCGGCCGAGGGTGTCGTCGTCGTCAAATCGTCAAGCGATGAATCCATTGTCGTAGAGGTCAACTCAGAGACCGACTTCGTTGCGAAAGACGAGAACTTCATGAGCTTCGCCGATACGGTTGCCCAGCGCGTGCTGGAGGCTGCGCCGGACAGCGTCGCGGCGCTCAACGACGTCGAATATGCCGGTGGTAAAAGCATCGCCGAAGCGCGTACCGAACTCGTTGCGAAAGTCGGCGAGAACGTCGGCGTGCGCCGTTTCGAGCGTCTGCCGACCGATGGCGGTGCGATTGCATCGTACGTCCACGGCAGCCGAATCGCAGCGCTGGTTGCCTACAAAGGCGGCGACGCCGATTTCGGGCGCGACATTGCGATGCATGTTTCGGCCAGTGCGCCGCTGTGCGTCGACGAGGCTGGTGTGCCGGCCGAAAAGCTCGACAACGAGCGCCGGATTTTGACCGAGCAGGCCCAAGACAGCGGTAAACCCGACGACATCGTTGCCAAAATGGTGGAAGGCCGGCTGCGCAAGTATCTCGGCGAGATCACGCTGCTCGGTCAACCTTTCGTCAAAGATCCGGACCTGACGGTCGGCAAGCTCGCCAAGCAGAAGGGCGCTGAGATTCTCGGCTTCGTACGCTACGAAGTCGGCGAAGGTATCGAGAAGAAACAGGATAACTTTGCCGAAGAGGTCATGAAGCAAATCGAAGACGCCAAAGGCAAAGACGACGCGACCGACGGAGCAGCTGCCTAACTCGTCCGCCGAAGGCAGCAAGGCCGCGAAGTACGATGAACGATCGCCCTGAACTGAAGCGTATTCTGCTCAAGCTGAGTGGCGAAGCTTTGCTCGGCGAGGTCGACTATGGCATCGACCCGGCAATCATTAAGCGAATCGCCGGCGAGATCCGCGAAGTCCAGGCGGCCGGCATCGAGGTCGGCGTGGTCATCGGCGGTGGCAACATCTTTCGCGGTGCGGGACTTGCCCGTGCCGGGATGGATCGGGTGACCGGCGATCACATGGGCATGCTGGCAACCGTCATCAACGCGTTGGCGCTACAAGATGCGCTCGAGTCGCAGGGTGTGTTTGCGCGGGTCATGTCGGCGCTAAAAATTCACGAGGTCTGCGAGGATTACATCCGCCGACGGGCGATTCGCCATCTCGAAAAAGGCCGCGTCGTCATCTTGGCGGCCGGTACGGGCAATCCGTTTTTCACGACCGACACCGCTGCGAGTCTGCGAGCCATCGAGATTGGTGCCGACATGCTGCTGAAGGCGACCAAGGTTGACGGCGTCTATGACGCGGACCCGAAAACCAATCCGAACGCCAAGCGCTATTCGACCTTGTCTTTCGATCGGGTGTTGACGGACAAACTCCGCGTGATGGACGCGACCGCGATCGTCATGTGTCGCGACAATTCGCTGCCGCTGCGCGTTTTCAACATGAACAGCGCCGGCGATCTCGCCCGAATCGTGCGCGGCGAGGACGTCGGTACGCTAGTCACTACTTGAGTTTCGAGATCGATCTATGTTGGACGACATCAAAAAAGACGCCGCCGAACGTATGGCCAAGAGTGTCGCGGCGCTTGGACAGGCGTTTACCAAGATCCGAACGGGTCGCGCGCACACCAGTCTGCTCGATCACATTCAGGTCGAGTACTACGGCTCCGACGTGCCCCTGAGTCAGGTAGCAAACGTTGGCGTCGAAGATTCGCGCACATTGACAGTGACGCCGTGGGAGAAACCCATGGTCGCTGTTGTCGAGAAGGCGATCCGCGATTCGGATCTCGGACTCAATCCGGCAAGCGCTGGCACCGTGATCCGTGTGCCACTGCCGCCACTGACCGAGGAGCGACGCAAGGATCTAATCAGGGTCGTTCGTCAGGAGGCCGAGGGCGGCCGCGTGGCGGTCCGCAACGTGCGGCGCGATGCATTGAGCGACACCAAGTCTTTGCTCAAAGAAAAAGAAATCAGCGAAGACGAGGAGCGTCGGATGCACGATGAGGTGCAGGCGCTTACCGACAAATACGTCGCAGAGATCGACAAGATCCTCGCCGATAAAGAAGTCGAGCTGCTCGAAGTCTGAGCTCGGGTTCGATCGTGGCCACCAAGGAATCGATCGCAGCGACGCCCGGCGATTCGCCGCGCCACGTTGCCATCATCATGGACGGCAACGGTCGCTGGGCGCGGCAACGCGGCAAATTGCGTCATCTCGGTCATCGTGCCGGGATCAAGCCGGTTCGCGACACGGTGCGCTATGCGGCAGAGCGGGGCGTGCAATACCTCACGCTGTTCGCGTTCTCCAGCGAGAATTTCCGCCGCCCTCGAGAGGAAGTGTCTGCGCTGATGCGCCTTTTCATCGAGGCACTGGATCGCGAAGTCAAAGAGCTCCACGAGAACGACGTGCGCCTGCGGTTTGTCGGTGAGTTGTCGCGGCTGTCTGGGCTATTGCGCCAAAAGATGCACGAGGCCGAAGCATTGACGGCCAACAATCAGGGTCTACGACTGAGTATCGCGGCCGCCTACGGCGGACGATGGGACATCGCTAATGCCGCTAGGTTGGCGCTCGAAGCGGGCTTGGCACCGGAGGAAATTTCCGAGGAGTCTTTGGCGCCGTTTCTGCAGTTGGGCGATTATCCGGCGCCCGATTTGCTGATTCGCACCGGCGGAGAGCTTCGGGTCAGTAATTTCTTGCTTTGGCAGCTCGCGTACAGTGAGCTGTATTTCACTGAGACTTTGTGGCCCGATTTTACCGTCGACGCATTCGAGGCTGCGCTCGAAGCGTACAGCGGTCGGCAGCGGCGTCACGGACGTACGTCAGAGCAGGTGCGCAAAGCCTGATGCTGGCCAAGCGCGTGCTTTCCGCGCTGGTGGCGCTTGCGCTTGTTCTAAGCGCAATTTTTCTCATGCCGAACATCGGCACGTTCGCGGTACTGATCGCGATCGTCGCAATGGCCGCGTGGGAGTGGGGCACCTTGATGACGTCGCGGCGCTCACCATTTGCTATCGGTTACGCGCTGGTGGCGGCCGGCGTGTTTGTCGCGATCTGGTGGCTGAGCGCCGACGTTTCGGGAGGCCGACACGCCATTCTTTGGCTAGCGCTCGCTTTCTGGCTGGCGGCGTTTATTGTCATCCTGCGCTTTCCGGTGTCGTTCGGTAGCCCGGTCGTGTTCGTTGCTGGTCTGACAATTCTTGTGCCGGCGTTCGTAGCTTTGGCGTTCGTGTTCGACGGGCCGCAAGGCGATTACCGCCTGCTCATGCTGCTGGGGGTCATTTGGGCAGCGGACGTCGGTGCGTATTTTTTCGGCCGCAGGTTTGGGTCTGTGAAGCTCGCGCCACGCGTCAGCCCGGGCAAGAGTTGGGAAGGTGTGTTCGGTGGGCTGCTAACCAGCGCTGCGGTCGGTGCCTTCGGTGCCTGGTATCTCGGGTTGCCAATCTTGCCGGTGACATTGCTGTCGGCTGCGACCGCTGCGGTATCGGTCATCGGCGATCTTACGGTCAGCATGTTCAAACGCAACGCCGGCGTCAAAGACAGCGGCACGCTTTTTCCGGGCCACGGCGGCCTGCTCGATCGGGTTGACAGCATCTGCGCTGGGGCGCCGTTGTTTGCGATTGCGTTACCGGCATTGGCCGGTTAAGGCAACGTTCAGGTTCACCATGGCCAGCTTTGCTAACATCTTTGCGATAATCAGGGAACCCGTTGTTTTCGCAGCGGTCCTTTGTTTGTGGGGCAAGTCTTACGGCCGTTGAAATGTCGGTAGTCAATTTCATTTTGTATCCGTTGGCGTTCTTGGTCGCGATCAGCTTGCTGGTCGCGGTGCACGAGTACGGCCACTACATTGTTGCCCGTCTGTGCGGCATCAAAGTGTTGCGTTTTTCCATCGGATTCGGTCGGCCCATCTACACGCGTCGGCTTGGCGCCGATCAGACCGAATACTGTATTTCGTCGCTGCCGCTCGGCGGTTACGTCAAAATGCTCGATGAGCGCGAAGGGTCTGTCGACCCTGCCGATCGCGCGCGAAGTTTCCAAGCACAGCCGATCTGGCAACGCATCGCCGTGCTGTTGGCCGGGCCGGCGTTCAATTTTCTGTTCGTCATCGTGGCTTTTTGGCTGCTGTACATGATCGGCGTGGCCGTGCAAAAGCCGATGATCGGTGAGGTCACCGATAACACGCCGGCGTCCGAAGCGGGGCTTACCAGCGGCGATACGATCGTTGCCGTCGCCGGCCGCAATGTGATCGGCTGGGAAAAGGCCTTCCTCGCCATCGTCGACGACATGGTCGGCGACGGCGAAATTCGGCTTACGGTTGAGGGCGAAAGCGGCCAGCGCCGCGCCGTGACGATGACCGTCCCGCGGGCGGCGTCGCGGCTCGAGGAGCCCGGCACGGTGCTGTCGACGCTCGGTTTTCGCCCATGGGTGCCGCCGGCCCTTTTGGAAGAGGTGCGCGCGGGCGGCGCCGCGGCCGCGGCAGGTCTGCAGCGCGGCGACTTGATCACGGCGATCGACGGTGAGCCAATCCGCTCGTTCAACGAAATGTCCGCAATTATTCGCGAGCTCGAGGAGCCGCGGGAGCTGGCGGTGACATTTGTTCGTGACGGCCGCGAGCAGACCGTCGGTGTCACGCCGCGACCGATCGAGGGTCAGGATGGTCTTTACTTTAACGTCGTCAACCAATCGCCGTTCACAATAACGCGGTTGGGTCCACTCGACGCGGTGCCGGCGGCGGTGGTTCGCTTGGTCGACGAGACCGCGTTTACGTTGCGCATGTTGGGTCGCATGCTGACCGGCGATGTATCGGTCAAAAACCTGTCGGGGCCGGTGAGCATTGCCGAGTTTGCCGGCAAGGCCGCAGAACGCGGTTGGCAGGAATACATTCGTTTTCTGGCCGTTATCAGTATCAGTCTCGGCATCTTAAATCTGCTGCCGGTGCCGATGCTCGATGGCGGTCAAATCGTTTACCAGACGATCGAATGGGTCAAAGGTTCGCCAATGTCCGAGCGAGCACAACTGATCGGTCAGCAGCTCGGCATCTTCCTGCTGCTGAGCGTCATGCTGTTTGCGACGTACAACGACGTATTGAGACAGTTCGGCTTCTGAAGTTTTACCGGGGGTAGGGGGTTTGACGTTACGCACCGTTAGTTGTGCTGCACTGGTTTCTTGTGGTCTTGCGGTCTTGCCGCATTCGCAAGCGTCCGCAGCCGCGTTCGAAGCATTTACCGTGACCGATCTTCGTGTCGAGGGACTGCAGCGCATCGCTGAAGGTACCGTGTTCAACTATCTGCCGATCAACCTCGGCGATACCGTTGATGCGCAACGAGCCCGAGAAGCGATTCGCGCGCTCTACGGCGAAGGGCTTTTCCAGAGTATCGAGCTGCGCCGCGACGATACGACGCTGGTAGTGGTCGTGCGCGAACGACCGACCATCGAGGCCTTCACGCTTGAAGGCAACAAAGACATCAAGACCGAAGATCTGACGTCGTCGCTGCGTGCCGCCGGTCTGGCGCGCGGCAAGTCGTTTGATCGTAGCGTCCTCGAGGACGTCGAGCGCTTCTTGACCGATCAGTATTACGCGCGCGGTAAATACAACGTCAGTGTCAGTTCAAACGTCACCGACCGGCCCAACAACATGGTGCGCATCGGGGTCGATATTAAGGAAGGCAAACGAGCGCGGATCCGGCAGATCAACATTGTCGGCAACGCCGCCTTTACCGATGAGACACTGAAAGATCAGTTCGAGCTGAAAACGCCCAACTGGCAGTCGTTCATTAGGCAGGACGATCGATACTCGCAGCAGGGCCTCGAAGGCGATATCGAGATGCTGAAGTCCTATTACATGGACCGCGGCTATGCCGATTTCAAAGTCACGTCGACTCAGGTCGCCATATCGCCCGACAAAAAAGACATCTACATCACCATCAACGTGGCCGAAGGTGAGCAGTACACCATCTCCGATATCAAGCTCGCCGGTCGCATGGTCGTTGACGAAGCGCAGCTGCGTCAGCTCATCCTCGCAAAACCGGGCGAGACCTTTAATCTGCAGCGCTTGACCCAGTCTAGCGAGCTGATCGCGTTCCGACTCGGTCAGGACGGCTACGCCGAAGCCGAAGTCGAGCCAATACCCGAGCTCGATCGCGAAAACAAAGAAGTCGAGATTGCGATGTTCGTCGAGCCGAACAACCGCATGTACGTCAATCGCATCAACTTCAACGGTATCGATTCGGTCAATGACGAGGTGTTACGTCGCGAGATGCGGCAAATGGAAGGCTCGTACCTTTCCAACACGCTCGTTGACCGTTCAAAGATTCGTCTACAGCGCTTGCCGTACATCGAGAACGTCGAAGTCGAAACGACACCGGTGCCCGGCACGCAGGATATGGTCGACGTCAATTTCGATGTCGAGTATGGCTTGCCCGGCCAATTTGGCGGCGGTATCGGCTATTCGGATGCGCAGCGTTTGATTCTCAACGGCAACTTCGTGCATTCGAACTTTCTCGGCACCGGCAATCGTGTCGCCGCCGACATCAACACCAGTAGCTTCTCAACCAACTACGCCCTGTCGTACACCGATCCTTATCGAACCATCGACGGAATTCGCCGCACCGTTAGTTTGTCGTATCGCGATCTCGATCAGAGCTTCTTCGGCGCGTCCGAGTTTCAGACGACGACGATTACGACGAGTCTCGACTACGGCTATCCGATCAGCGAATTCCAGAGCGTCAGTTTTGGGTTCGCGCTGCAGAACGCGGAGTTGTCTGGCTTTTCGAACGGTACGACGCAGTCAGTGGATTGGCTGCTGAACAATGGCGACGTCACCACGACGTTCCTGCCGGCGCTGGGGGTCGACGGCATCATCTCCGAATTCAACGCCTATGAGCTCATTGCTGGCTGGTCGTACGACAGTCGCAACCGGGCATTGTTCGCCGATCGCGGCACGCGCCAGCGCTTTGTCGTCAACTGGGCAATCCCGGTCAGTGACGTCGAATATTTCACGGCGCGCTACGACATCCAGAAATATGTTGGATTGCCGGCCGGTTTTACATTTGCCCTCAGCGGGGAATTCGCGTTTGGCGAAGGCATCGGCGACACCACGGCCCTGCCGCCTTATAAGCAGTTTCTCGGCGGCGGACCGGACTCGGTGCGCGGTTTCCGCGAGTCCGAACTTGGCCCTCGAGACAGCTTTGGCAACCCGTATGGCGGCAACCTGTTGGTTGCAGCCCAAGCAGAGCTTATAATCCCGACCCCTGAGAAATGGCGGCGGAATGCGCGATTTTCTCTGTTTTATGACGTTGGTAACGTGTTCAACACCGGTGAGGTGGCGTTCACGGATCGGCTCGGCGATCCGATCACTTACGATTTCGACCAGGAAGAGCTAAAACAAAGTGTCGGTATCGCGGCTGAGTGGCTAGCGCCGCTTGGCCTGTTCCGTTTCAGTTACGCATTTCCGCTCAACGATTTTGGCGGCAACAGTCGCTTGTTTGGCGACGATGTTGAACGCTTCCAGTTTTCCATTGGTAACGCTTTTTGAGCGCTAGGATGACAGTTATGAGATTCACCTGGACCACGACAACGCTAGTTGCAGCGACGCTCGCGGCCGGCTTGCTTACCGCACCGTTGGCCCACGCGCAGCAATCGCTAAAGATTGGCGTTGTTTCCGTGCAGCGCTTGCTGCAAGAGTCGCCGCAAACCAAGGCGACGCTCGAATCACTCGAGCAGGAGTTTGCACCGCGGGCCAATACGATCAGAGCCAAAGAGCAGTCCTTTATCGAGAAGAGCGAGCGCGTACAGCGTGATTTGCAGGTTATGAGCGAAGCGGAGCGCCGCAACGCGGAAAAGGACCTTCGCGAAGACAAGCGCGAAATCGATCGACTCAAATCGGAGTTCGTTGAGGACCAAAATCTGCGTCGCAACGAGCTGTTGGGAGCATTGCAGAAGTCACTCGGTGAGCAGATCAACGAATTTGGTAAGGCGGGCAGCTACGACCTGATTATTGGCGAAGGCGTCCTGTTCGCGAGTGGTGTCGTCGACGTCACCGACGAAATCCTGGCACAAATGAACGCCAGCGTCGGCGACGGCAAAGACGCGCGTTGACAACATCGCGGCCGACCCAGTCGGCCACGCTCGGTGAGCTGGCCGTACGGTTTGGCTGCGAGCTGATCGGCGATCCAAACGCCGCGGTGGATCATGTGGCGGCGCTCGATGCCGCCACCCACGGCGCGCTCAGTTTCCTCGCCAACCCGAGTTACCGGCCCCACCTAGCAACCACCGGCGCGACCGCTGTCGTTGTGCATCCCGACAGTGACGACGAGCAATGCCCGGCTAACCGATTGCTGCACAAGGACCCGTACGGCACCTATGCGGGCATGGCCGCGCTGCTGTATCCGGGTCCTGCCGTGATAGCGGGCCGCCATCCCAGCGCAAGTGTCGCGGCAAGTGCCAGCGTCGCCGCCGACGCCGAGATCGGCGCCGGCGTGGTAATCGGTGAGGCAGCAAGCATTGGCGCGGCTTGTCGCATTGGCGCCAACTCCGTGATCGAAGCCGGTGCAAGCATCGGTGCCGGCACACATCTCGGCAGCAACGTGACCGTCGGCGAGCGGGTTACCTTCGGCCAACGATGTCGCGTTCAAAGCGGTGCAGTCATCGGCTCGGACGGCTTTGGTTTTGCGCCGACGGCCGAGGGGTGGCGTCGGGTGCCTCAGGTCGGCAGCGTACGCATTGGCGACGATGTCGACATTGGCGCCAACACGACCATCGATCGCGGCGCCATCGGCGATACCGTCATCGCCGACGACGTCAAACTCGACAACTTGATCCAAATCGCCCACAACGTTCGTATTGGCGCCCACACGGCCATGGCGTCACAGGTTGGCATTGCCGGGAGTACGGTGATCGGCCAGCGCTGTATGTTCGCCGGCCAAGTCGGCGTCGTTGGTCACATCTCGATTTGTGACGACGTCACCGTAACCGGCAAAACCATGGTTAGCAGGGATATCACGGAATCTGGGCAGTACGGTTCCGGAATTCCGGCCATGCCGATGACGGTCTATCGGCGAGTCATCGCGCGACTTCGCCAGCTTGATAAACTTGCGACCCGCATTGCGGCTATCGACAAACAGAAGGGGAAAGGATCGTGACCGCCGAAACGCTCGATATTCGAGCCATTATTGAGAAGATCCCGCATCGTTACCCTTTTCTTTTGATCGACCGGATCATTGACGTTGTGCCGAACGAAACTGCCGTCGCCCTGAAAAACGTGACAATCAACGAACCGTTTTTCGAAGGGCACTTTCCAGGACGACCCGTCATGCCGGGTGTGCTCATCGTCGAGGCGATGGCGCAAACGAGCGCGGTGCTGAGTGCGGTTACGTTGGGCGCACTCGAGCCTGGCAGTTACTACTTCTTCACCGGCATCGACAAAACGAGATTCCGCCAGCCGGTTGTGCCCGGTGATCAGTTGCATCTGAAGGTCACGATCAACAGGCGCATCCGGAGTATGTGGCGGTTCTCCGGTGAGGCGTTTGTCGACGACAAGAGAATCGCTAACGCTGAGCTCATGTGCGCGATCGGTTCATGAGCAAAATCCACCCGACCGCTGTCGTCAGCAGTAGGGCGACCGTCGACCCGTCGGCGTCGATCGGCGCCTACACGGTGATTGGCGATGACGTCAGCATCGGCGCGGATTGCGATATTCGCCATCATGTTTCAATCGAGGGCCCGGCTGCGATCGGCCGCGAAAACGTCATTCATCCGTTTGCAGCGATCGGTGGCGAACCACAAGACAAAAAATACGCTGGCGAGCCGACCCGCCTGGAGATCGGCGATGGCAACACGATTCGCGAATATGTGACGATCAGCCGCGGTACCGTGCAAGACGTTGGCGTTACGCGTCTCGGCAACAACAACTGGATCATGGCTTACGTACACATCGCGCACGATTGTCAGGTCGGCAGCGACATTATTCTCGCCAACAACGTCACGCTCGCCGGCCATGTGCACGTCGGCGACCACGTGATTTTTGGCGGCTTCGCTGGGGCGCACCAGTTTTGCCGAATCGGCCCGCACGCGTTCATCGGCATGTACGCTGGTGTTAGTCGCGATGTTGCCGCATACGTCATGCTCGGTGGACAGCCGGCCAAGCCGCATGGCATCAATTCGGAAGGCCTGAAGCGGCGCGGATTCGACAGCGACGCCATCCGCCGAATCAAGTCGGCGTATAAGCTGGTGTATCGCAGCGGCGAGCGTCTCGCCGACGCGCTAGCCGAACTCGAGGAACGCGTCGCTGACGCACCGGAGCTCGACATCTTCGTTGCGTCGATCAAAGCCTCCGAACGCGGCTTGCAGCGCTAGTCGGCCGTTGTCACACGCTGAACGACCCCGCGTCGCGTTGGTCGCTGGCGAGTTGTCCGGCGACCGCCTTGGCGCCGGTCTCATTCGTGCGCTGCGCGCGAGCAACCCTGACATCACCTGCGAGGGCGTAGGTGGACCGGCCATGCGGGCCGCCGGCTGCGAAGTGTTGTTCGATTGCGAAGAGCTTGCCGTTATGGGCTTGGTCGAGGTGGTGCGGCATTTACCGCGGCTGCTGCGCCGCCGCCGCGAGTTGCTGCGGCACTGGCAGGCGCAACCGCCGGACGTATTCGTTGGCATCGACGCGCCCGACTTTAATCTTGGCCTTGCGCGACGCTTGAAACTAAGTGGTGTCCCCACCGTTCACTACGTGTGTCCGTCCGTCTGGGCATGGCGCGAAAAACGCGTCAAGGTACTGCGCCGTTCGCTGGACCACGTGCTGTGTCTGCTGCCGTTCGAGCCGGATTTTCTCGGCCGCCATGACATCGCAGCGAGCTTTGTCGGCCACCCGCTAGCCGCCGAAATCGACGCGCACGCATCGGTGGAGAATGCTCGTGCTGAACTCGGATTAGCCGCCGGTCCGGTCCTCGCCCTGCTGCCCGGCAGCCGGCGCACCGAGGTAGAGCGACTCGCCGATCCCTTCATTGCCACGGCCCGGCGTCTCGCTGCCGCCATACCGAACTTGAACGTCGTCGCCGCTCTGGCGACGGATACAACGCGCTTGGCGTTTGCGGCGCGCTGCACAAACGACCCAAGTATCCGTGTCGTCAGTGGGCAAACCCGTCAAGTACTGACGGCGGCCACCGCGGTATTGGTCGCGTCGGGAACGGCGACGCTCGAGACGGCGTTGCACGGCAAGCCAATGATCGTTGCGTATCGGCTGAGTCCGCTGACGTATCGAATCGTCAAGAGCCTAAACTTGGTGCGCGCGACCCATGTTTCGCTACCCAACATTCTGGCCGATTCGCCCGTTGTACCGGAATTTATTCAGGACGCCGTAAACGTCGCGACGCTAGCGCCGCCGCTGGCGGCGTTGCTGACCGACGCTGCCTGTCGCCAAGAGCAAACCAACGAGTTTGCTAAACTGCGCGACATCCTTGCGCAGGACGCCGACGCTCGTTCTGCGCACGTCGTCGAATCCCTGCTGAGTGCCCAGCGATCGCCCAATGCTAACTGACAAATCTTGCGCGCCAATGCCGCACGGTGCCCCATTAGCCGGTGTCGATGAAGCGGGCCGCGGGCCTTTGGCAGGCCCCGTCGTCGCGGCGGCAGTTTTGCTCGGCGAACAGCCGCTGCCACCGGGAGTCACTGACTCCAAGCAATTGCGTGCGGAGCGCCGCACCGAACTTGCCGCCGGGATCCGCGACTGCAGTGCGGCATGGGCACTCGGTGTCGCGTCGGTCGCCGAGATTGAGCAGCTGAATATTCTCGGTGCCACGATGCTGGCGATGCAACGAGCTGTAGCCGGGCTCGCCGTGACGCCCGGCCACGTGCTGGTCGACGGCAACCGGGCGCCGCGTTTCGAGTGCGCGGCCGGCCTCGTGCCGACAACCACCGTGGTCCGCGGCGACGCAAGCGAGATTTGTATCGGTGCCGCGTCGATTCTTGCCAAAGTTCACCGCGATGCGCTGATGGTTGAGCTTGACGGGCGATTTCCCGAATACGGCTTTGCTCGACACAAGGGCTACGCAACCGCCGAACATCGCGCTGCGCTCGTCGAGTACGGCGCAACGGTTGAACATCGGGCCACGTATGCCCCTGTACGGGCGGCGCTTGAGGCATCGGAGCTGCGTCGATGACGTCGTTCGTGCATTTGTCGCTGCATACGCAGTTTTCGATCGCTGACAGCGTCATACGCATTCCCGCATTGTTCGATGCCGTTGCCGAACGCGGTATGCCTGCCGTTGCAATGACCGATCGCAACAATCTCTTCGGGCTAGTGAAGTTTTACCGCAAGGCCATGGCGAGCGGCATCAAACCACTGATCGGTGCGGATCTACGCGTGGCGCCGGTGGACGGACTCGATACGCCGACGCGGCTGATTCTGCTCTGTCGCAATCTCGACGGTTACCGCAACCTCACTCGACTCATCTCTCGCGCCTACCTCGAGGGACAGCAGCAAGGAGGGCAACCGTGCCTGGATCGGGCTTGGCTCGATTCTGACAGTCTTGCCGGCCTGGCGGCGCTGGCGGGTGGCCCGGCTGGTGACGTTGGCCAGTTGCTCGCCAAGGGCCGTTTCGATGCGGCTCGGCAAGAGGTCGACCGTTGGCAGATGCGGACCGGCGGCGAGTACTACATCGATATTCAACGGACCGGCCGGGACGGCGAGGCAGCCTACCTCAACGAGGTCGTCGGCCTGGCCGCCGAGCGAGGCGTCCCGCTGCTCGCGACGAACGACGTGTGCTTTATCGACGAGGCCGACTTCAACGCGCACGAAGCCCGCGTGTGCATTCACCAATCCAAGACGCTGAATGAGCCTAATCGTGAGCGCCTGTATCAGCGCTCGCAATTCTTGCGGTCCGCCGACGAAATGGCGGCCTTGTTCGCCGATTTACCGGAAGCGGTCAGCAACACGGCGGCACTCGCGACCAAGCTGAATCTCGATATCCGCCTCGGCAAGAGTTATCTGCCGCGATTTCCATTGGCCGAGGAGGTCACGGAAGAAGACCATCTGATCGCAAAGTCGCAGGCATCGCTGGACGAATTTCTCACGACGCGCGTGGGCGCCGATGCCGACGCCGACGTTTATCGACAGCGCCTCGCGGCCGAGCTCGACGTTATCGTCAGCATGGGCTTTGCCGGCTATTTCTTGATCGTCGCGGACTTCATCGATTGGGCCAAGCAAAACGGTATTCCGGTGGGCCCTGGCCGTGGTTCCGGGGCAGGCTCGCTGGTCGCATGGGTACTCGGGATAACCGATCTCGATCCGATTGCGTACGACCTGCTGTTCGAGCGTTTTCTAAACCCGGAGCGCGTCTCTATGCCGGATTTCGATATCGATTTCTGCATGGAGGGTCGCGATCGCGTTATTGACTATGTCGCTAAGCGCTACGGGCGCGATCGCGTGTCGCAAATCATTACCTACGGCACGATGGCCGCTAAGGCGGTGGTTCGCGACGCGGGTCGAGTGCTTGGCCACAGCTTCGGATTTTGCGACAGCATCGCCAAACTCATCCCGTTCGAAATCGGCATGACGCTCGATAAAGCGCTCGACAGCGAGAAAGAGCTGGCAGATCTCGTCGCGACCAACAGTGACGCGGGCGACATTATGGAGCTTGCCAAAGCGCTCGAGGGGCTCGTGCGCAATGCCGGCAAACATGCCGGTGGGGTCGTTATCGCGCCGACCCAACTGACCGACTTTGCGCCGCTGTACTGCGAGCCGGGGCCGGCGAATGTCGTAACGCAATTCGACAAGGATGACGTCGAAGCGGCCGGTCTCGTGAAGTTCGACTTTCTTGGCTTGCGAACGCTCACAATTATCGATTGGAGTGTCGCTGCGATTAACCGGGCACGACGCGAGCAGGGCAAAGACGCGCTCGACATCGCGGCCGTGCCGCTCGATGACCCAAAGACTTTCGAGCTGTTGCGGCGCGCCCATACCACCGCTGTATTCCAGCTCGAGTCGCGCGGCATGAAAGAGCTGATCAAGCGACTGCGACCCGATAAATTCGACGATCTGATCGCGCTCGTTGCCTTGTACCGACCCGGACCGCTGCAGTCGGGCATGGTGGACGATTTCATCGAGCGCAAGCACCAGGACCCGTCGATCGCGATCGATTACCTGCATCCTGAGCTCACGTCGGTGCTGCGACCTACCTACGGCGTGATTCTGTATCAAGAGCAGGTCATGCAGATTGCGCAGATCTTGGCTGGCTACACCTTGGGCGGCGCCGACATGTTGCGTCGGGCCATGGGCAAGAAGAAACCCGAGGAGATGGCCAAACAACGCGAGATCTTCCAAAGCGGCGCGCGGGCACGCGGCGTCGACGAGGCCCAGGCAACCCACATCTTCGATTTGATGGAGAAGTTTGCCGGCTACGGTTTCAACAAGTCGCACTCGGCAGCATACGCGCTGCTGTCGTACCAAACGGCCTGGCTCAAGGCACATTACCCGGCCGAGTTCATGGCGGCCGTCATGAGCGCCGATATCGACAATACCGACAAGCTCGTTGCGCTGAAGGCGGACTGCCAGGAGATGGCGCTCACGCTTCGCCGACCGAACATCAACGCGTCAGCTTACGAATTCTCGGCCACCGAAGACGGCGCGATCCTGTACGGGCTCGGTGCAATCAAAGGCGTCGGCAAAAACGTCGTCGACTCAGTGCTGGCAGCGCGTCGCGATGGTGGGGTATTCGCGTCGCTGGTGGATTTTTGCCAACGCCTCAGCGGCGAAAAGCTGACTCAGCGAACCATCGAGGCGCTGATTCGGGCTGGCGCCTTCGATACGCTCGAAGCCAATCGGCGCGGTCTCGTCGAAGCACTGCCGGGCGCCGTCAAAAGCGCCGAGCAGGCAGCCAGTGCGCGCGATGCGGGCCAGAGCGACTTGTTCGGGCTCGCGGCGTCGAGCGATGCGCCTGCCGACGTAACACCAGCCTGTGCCAATGTTGCGCCATGGACAGAGTGGGAGCGCCTGAAAGCGGAAAAGGACGCTTTGGGTCTTTATCTATCCGGCCACCCCTTTGCGACCGTTCGGCAAGACGCCGGCTATTTGACGACGGCATCGCTCGGCCAGCTGATGGCCACGCCGGAGCCGACGCAAGCGAACGGTGAACGTGGCTTCAGCCGCAAGAGCAACGATGTCACCATCGCCGGTTTGCTGATGGATGTGCGCAAACGCGGCAAGCGCGTGAGTCTGCAGCTCGATGACGACACCGCGCAGATGGAAGTGACGCTGTTCTCTGAGGCGGCTGAGCAACACCGCCATCTGTTCGTCAAAGACACGATCGTCGTGGTTGACGGCGCATTACGCTTTGACGAGTTTGCCAAAGCCTGGCGGGTCACGGCACGACGCCTGGATACGATCGATCGCGTTATTGAAACGCGCGCGCGAAAACTGATTTTGTCGATCGGCGCCAATGGCAGCGGTCAGTCGCTGCTGCAGGAACTGCACGGCGTACTGCTGACGCATCGCGGCGGCAGCTGTCGGGTAGCCGTGCGCTACACCGGTCAAACGGCTGCGGCGGACCTCGCCCTCGGCGAGGACTGGGTCGTGCGCCCGACGCGCGAACTGCGCGACCAAATCGAGAATATCCTCGGACCGCGGCGCATGCAGCTGCTGTACGACCGGCACCATTAACTGTCACCGCCGTTGCGGCGGGCTGATGCCTTCCCTATCCTTGGCGCGATACGCGTGGCGCAAGCGAGGACAGCGTGGACTATCTGGAATTCGAGCAACCCATTGCCGAGCTGCAGGCGAAAATCGAGGCGCTGCGACACGTCGATGACGATTCTGAGATCAACATCGGCGAAGAGGTTCAGCGACTAACCGCGAAGTGCGAGGCGCTGACGCAAAGTATTTTCTCGGATTTGTCGGCCTGGCAGATTGCCCAACTCGCTCGGCATCCTTTGCGTCCGTACACGCTCGATTACGTCGAGCATCTGGTTACCGATTTCCAGGAGTTGCACGGTGATCGCATGTACGCGGACGATTTCGCCATCGTCGGCGGCGTTGCGCGACTCGGCGAACGGCCAGTCATGCTGATTGGCCACCAGAAAGGGCGCGACACCAAAGAACGCGTTCGGCGCAACTACGGCATGCCGCGTCCAGAAGGTTATCGCAAGGCGCTGCGACTCATGCGCTTCGCCGAAAAATTTGGACTACCGGTCATTACGCTCATCGACACGCCGGGCGCGTATCCCGGTATCGGTGCCGAAGAGCGCGGCCAAAGTGAAGCGATCGCGCGAAATCTCTATGCAATGGCGCGCTTGCGCACGCCCATCGTCAGCGTCGTCATTGGCGAGGGTGGATCGGGTGGCGCGCTTGCGATAGGCGTAGCAGACCGTCTTCTGATGCTCGAGTACGCGGTCTACTCGGTTATCTCGCCGGAAGGCTGCGCCAGCATTTTGTGGAAGAGCGCCGACAAAGCCGAAGAGGCTGCCAACGCAATGAAAATTACGGCGGCCAGCCTCAAGGAGCATTCACTCATCGACGACATGATCGCCGAACCGTTGGGCGGAGCGCATCGTGACTATGCGGCAACGGCTGCATCGGTCAACAACGCCCTGGTTACGCATCTCGATGCGCTGTGCGATCTCGCGGTCGACGACCTGCTGCAAGCCCGCGAACAGCGCATTGCGCAGTACGGACGCTTCAAAACGAATTGACCAATTCCGTGCAGACGTTCGATGTCAACGAGCGTTTTGCCGCCTTGCTCGCGGAGCACCGGCTCAGCCCACGACGCATCGCCGTGGGTCTGAGTGGCGGCCCGGATTCGTGCGCGCTGCTGCACGCGCTGGCGGCCGACGGTCGTTGGCGGGGACAGCTTGTTGCCTGGCACGTCAATCACGGTTTGCAGCACCAGGCCAATGCGTGGGAGTCCTTGGCGCGCGAGCAAAGCGCGGCGCTCGGCCTGCGCTGTGATGTATTTCGGGTCACGATGCCGCGGCAGGGCGACGGTCCGGAGGACCGCGCGCGTCGAGCGCGCCTTGCCGCATTTGCGGCGGCGCTAGGTCCGGGTGACATCGTGGTTCTTGGGCATCACGGCGACGATCAGGCCGAGACGCTGCTGCTGAACGCGCTGCGCGGTGCCGGAGCGCGCGGCCTTGGCGCTATTCCGGCTGTCCGCCCGCTCGGCGTTGGGGCAATCGTGCGACCGATGCTGGGCGTCGGCCGCGCTGAGGTTGAGCGCTTCGTGGCATCGCTCGGTGCAGGCGTCGCTCGCGATCCGCACAACGTCAGTGTGGCGTTCGATCGCAGTTACCTACGCGAACGCGTCATGCCGGTGCTGGCTGCACGCTGGTCCGATGCCGGTCGTCGTCTGGCAAGCAGCGCGGCGCACTGTCGCAGCGATGCCGAGCGGGCACGGCGAGGCGACCGCGCGGCACTTCATCGCGCGCTCGGTACCGATGGGTCGCTGGCGCTCGGCGGGCTCGTGCATCGCGACTACGCCGGCCAGCGGGCGTTGTTTCGAGCCTGGCTGGACTGGGCCGGCGTACCGCCGCCTGCAGAACGCCGGCTAGCGAGTTTTCTCGCGGCGCTGAGCAGTGATCGGCGCGATCATGGTGCTGAACTGGCGTGGGCCGGTCATTGGGTGCGCCACTATGCGGCGCGCCTCTATCTCGGCGCCGCCATGCCGCCAGTGCGGGACGCGCGCCTCGTGCCGGGTCGACCACTGGCGTTGGGCGGCCATGCAGGGACGCTGGAACTGACGTCGGCGGCGCGCGGTTTCGCCGTGCCGCCGGAAGGGCTGCGCATTACGTATCGCTGCGGCGGTGAGAAAATTCGGCTGACCGCAGGCCGATCGCAGCAGTCGGTCAAGGACCTCTATCGAGTTGCCCGCGTACTGCCGTGGTGGCGCGAGCGACTGCCGCTGCTCTTTGCAGCGGACCAACTCGTGGCGATCGCAGACTTGTGGCAGCGCGACGATACCGATGTTGCAACGGCGTATCGGCTGCGCTGGCGGGATGCGCCGACGGTCGTCGCGCGATGAGCATCGGACCCGAACCGGATTGTGTGCAAATCGGTCTTCTGGTAGCGTTTAGTCCCGTCTTCGAGAGCAGGGCGGCGACATTCAGGGCCGGACCCGCCGACCGGCGGCACATCACTTTGCCAGCCCTAAACTGCTTTCCGGCCCAACAACGTCGATTACGGAAGCAGGCATGACCTCGTTCGTTTTTGTTACCGGTGGCGTCGTTTCCTCATTGGGAAAAGGCATCACCGCCGCCAGCATGGGCGCCATATTGGAGTCGCGAGGTCTGACGGTCAGCATGATCAAGCTGGACCCGTACATCAACGTCGACCCAGGCACGATGAGTCCGTTTCAGCACGGCGAAGTGTTCGTGACCGATGACGGTACCGAGACCGATCTGGATCTAGGCCATTACGAGCGTTTCGTACGCACCACGACCGGCCGGCACTCGAACTATACGACGGGACGCATTTACGAGTCGGTGATTGGCAAGGAGCGCCGCGGCGAGTATCTCGGCGCTACGGTTCAGGTCATTCCGCACATTACCGACGAGATCAAAAGCTGTGTGCATCGCGGCGCCGGCGATGCGGACATCTGCTTGGTTGAGATTGGCGGTACGGTCGGCGACATCGAATCGCTGCCTTTCCTCGAGGCGATCCGTCAATTCGGGGTCGAGCTGGGACGCAATCGCTGCGTCTATGTCCACCTAACCTTGGTGCCGTACATCGCCGCGTCGAAAGAAATCAAAACCAAGCCGACCCAGCACTCCGTCAAGGAATTGCGCTCGATCGGCATACAGCCGGACATTTTGGTCTGTCGCTCCGAGCTGCCGCTGCCGACTGAGCAGCGCCGCAAGATTGCGCTTTTCACCAACGTCGCGGACAACGCGGTCATTTCGGCACACGACGCGAACGATTTGTACGAGATCCCCATGATGCTGCACGAACAGGGCATGGACGAGCTCGTTGTTCGCCAGCTCGGCATCGACACGGCGCCGGCAAACTTGACGGAATGGGAGCGTGTGGTGTCAGCACGACGCAATCCCGAGGCCGAAGTCAACGTGGCGATGGTCGGCAAGTACATGGAATTCCGCGATTCGTACATCTCGCTCAGCGAAGCGTTGATGCACGCCGGGATCCAAACGGCAACACGGGTCAACATTCACTACATCGAGAGCCAGGACATCGAGCGTGACGGTACCGCTGCCTTGCGCGGCATGGACGCTATCTTAGTGCCAGGCGGGTTTGGCGAACGGGGCATCGAAGGTAAAGTGGCAACGGTCAAGTACGCGCGCGAAAACGACGTGCCGTACCTCGGCATTTGTCTCGGTATGCAGGTGGCGATCATTGAATTTGCCCGTCACGTCTGTGGCCTCGACGGTGCGCACTCCAGCGAATTCAACAGCAACGCGTCGGACAAAGTGGTTGCGCTAATCACCGAATGGCAAGAGTCCGACGGTGCGCTGCAGCAGCGCGATGCAGAGTCCGATCTCGGTGGGACCATGCGACTCGGCGCTCAGGACATCCACCTTCGCGACGGGTCGCTGGTACGCGCGATCTACGGTTGTGACGTCATTCGCGAGCGTCATCGACATCGGTACGAGGTGAACAATCGCTATCGCGATACCCTGGGCAGTGGCGGTCTCAAATTTAGCGGTCTGTCGGTCGACGATTTGGTCGAGATTATCGAGCTCCCATCGCACCGCTGGTTTGTCGCCAGCCAGTTCCACCCGGAATTCACGTCCAATCCGCGTGACGGCCACCCGCTGTTCACGAGTTTCGTCCTGGCGGCGCGCGAGTACGGCACCGCATCGGCGCCGGAGGCGGCGCAAGCGTGAATCTTGCCGGTATCGAGGTCGGTTTGGACCGGCCATTTTTTTTGATTGCCGGTACCTGTGTGATCGAAAGCCGGGACTCCGCGCTGCGTCACGCCGAAGCGCTAAAGAGCCTGACGACGCGGCTTGGTATCCCATTCATCTACAAGTCGTCGTTCGACAAAGCCAATCGCAGCTCGGCGACCAGTTTCCGCGGGCCCGGTATCGACGAGGGGCTGGCGATACTTAGCGAGGTGCGGCGCGACTTAGAGGTACCCGTGTTGACCGACGTGCACGAAGACACGCCGCTCGCGAGCGTCGCAGAGGTTGTCGACGTCATTCAAACACCGGCATTTCTTTGTCGGCAGACCAACTTCATCGTTAACGCGGCGTCGCAGGGCGTCGCCGTCAACATCAAGAAGGGCCAGTTCCTGTCGCCGTGGGAAATGGCGAACGTTGTCGAGAAGGCTCGCTCGACCGGCAATCAGCAAATCTTGATTTGTGAACGCGGCTTTACGTTCGGCTACAACAACTTGATTTCGGACATGCGTTCGCTGGCGATCATGCGTACCACCGGCGCGCCGGTGGTCTTTGACGCGACACACTCCGTGCAGCTGCCGGGCGGCCAGGGGAAATCCTCCGGCGGCCAACGCGAATTCGTGCCCGTGCTAGCGCGCGCTGCCGTCGCGACGGGTCTATCGGGGCTGTTCATGGAGACGCACGAGGATCCGGACAAGGCCTTGTCGGATGGTCCCAACGCGTGGCCGTTGCCGCACATGGAAGCACTGCTCGAGACGCTCGTACGCATCGATCGGGGCGTCAAACAAAGCGGATTTCTCGAAGAAGGCTACGGGCTCGCGCCGCCAGCCGCCTAGCCACTGCAGACACCCAGGGGAAAACACACCATGAGCACGATCAGTGAGATTATCGCGCGCGAGATCATCGACTCACGCGGCAATCCAACCGTTGAGGCCGATGTGACGCTCGACAGCGGTCACATGGGCCGTGCCGCGGTGCCGAGCGGTGCGTCGACGGGCTCACGCGAGGCCTGCGAACTGCGCGATGGCGACCCCGCACGTTACTTGGGCAAAGGCGTGCAGCGCGCGTGCGGCAGCGTCAATGGCGAAATCCGCGATGCACTGCTTGGCCGAGACGTCGCCGATCAGGCCGCGATCGACCGTGACCTGATTGCGTTGGACGGCAGCGACAACAAAATGCGCCTCGGCGCCAATGCCCTGCTGGCGGTATCGCTGGCGGTTGCTAAAGCCCGCGCGGCGGCGCTTGGCCAATCGCTGTACGCAACGCTCGGCGACGGTACGGCGATGCCAGTACCGATGATGAACATCATCAACGGCGGTGCCCACGCTGACAACAGCGTCGATATTCAGGAGTTCATGATTTTGCCGGTCGGGCTGTCGCGGTTTTCTGAAGCCTTACGCTGCGGTGCCGAGATCTTTCACAGTTTGAAACGGGTTCTCGGCGCGCGCGGGCTGAACACGGCGGTTGGCGACGAAGGTGGGTTCGCGCCGGACTTGCCGTCGAACGATGCAGCCCTCGATGTCATCAGCGAGGCGGTCAGCAACGCCGGCTATCGCCTGGGCGATGATGTATTGCTTGGGCTCGATGTCGCCAGCACCGAGTTTTACGCCGATGGGATCTACACGCTGGCGTCTGAGCAACGAACGTTCGACGCCGCCGGTTTTTGCGATTATCTCGCCGAACTTTGCCAGCGCTACCCGATTGTGACGGTCGAAGACGGCATGGCCGAGGACGACTGGGACGGTTGGAAAACACTCACCGAGCGTCTCGGCGCTAAGGTTCAGCTGGTTGGTGACGACTTGTTCGTTACGAATACGGCGATTCTCGCCGAGGGCATCGAGCGCAAGATTGCCAACTCGATTCTGATCAAACCGAACCAAATCGGTACGCTGACCGAGACGCTCGCTGCGATCAAACTGGCCGACGACAACGGTTACAGCGCCGTCGTGTCGCATCGTTCCGGCGAGACCGAAGACGCGACGATTGCCGACATTGCCGTGGCGACACCGGCGACGCAAATCAAAACCGGGTCGCTGTCGCGTTCCGATCGCATCAGTAAGTATAATCAACTGCTGAGGATCGAAGCCGAACTCGGTGAGCGCGCCACCTATCCCGGTCGAAACGCGTTTCCCGATTCGATCGGTCGCTGAGAATATCGAACCGGACGCCTTTGATGCGCTACGTTTGCGGAGTCTTATTGTTGCTGCTGGCTTGGCTGCAGGCGACGCTGTGGCTGGCGGACGACGGCCATCGTAAAACGCGACAAATTCGTAAAGACGTGATCGAAGCGCGGTTGGAAAACGATCGCCTGCGCGCGCGCAACGAAGCCTTGTTTGCCGAAGTCGATAACCTCAAGCATCGTTTTGAAGCAACCGAGGAACGGGCACGCACCGATCTCGGCATGATCGGCGCGCGCGAGACTTTCTACCAGATTGTCCCCTGATCCGCCGCCACTGGCCGTCAACGAGCGGCGTCGGCAATTCCTCGCAAACCTGCCACGTTTAAACGGTGGCGCCGTGGGCAGCGGCGTCATTCGCACCGTCGCCGATGATTTCGTCGTTGCCGAGGAACTCGGTTTTGCGCCGGCGAGCGACGGTGCCCATTGGTTGGTGCACGTCAAGAAACGCCTTGCCACGACACCCTGGGCGGCGAAAGTCCTCAGCCGCGCGTTCGCAGTGCCGGTTCGTGAGGTCGGCTACAGCGGACTCAAGGATCGCCACGCTGTAACGACTCAATGGTTCAGTTTGCCGCGTCAGCTCACCGCTGAACGTCCTTCGCCGGGTGAATTGGCAGAGGGCATCGAAATTCTCGAGGTCGGTTGCATGCAGCGCAAATTGCGCCGCGGCGTGCATAAGCGCAATCGCTTTAGCATCGTGGTTCGGGACGTCGATGCTGACGCAAGCGGTCTTGATGCCGCGCTCGTTGCGCTACGCACCAACGGCTTCGCTAATTATTTCGGTGCGCAGCGCTTCGGCCGGGCGGGCAGCAATCTCGATCTTGCCACGCGCTTGGTCGACGGCGATCGCGTCGCCAAGCACCAGCGCGAGTATGCGGTGTCGGCGATGCGAGCCTACCTATTTAACGGTTTGGCGGCTGCGCGCGTCGGCGGCGCGGCATGGCCCGGTTGGCAGGATGGAGACCACGCCATCCTCGATGGCAGTAACTCGCATTTCAGTATTGCGGTCACCGATCTGGAACTCGCGCCGCGTTTCGTGCGCGGCGATGTGCATCCGGGAGCGACCTTGTGGGGGCGGCAGGGCTCATTGCTCGACGGAGCGGCGGCTGAGCAGGAGCGAGCGCTGGTTGCGCGCGCCGACAATGAGGTGTTCGGCGCGTGGTTGGAACGCGATCGGTCGGCATCTATGTTGCGCGCTGTCCGTGCCGTGCCGAGCGGCTTCGATTGGCAATACGATCGCGACGCCCGCGCGCTCGAGCTTCGCTTTGCGCTCGGCCGCGGGTCGTTTGCAACTGCACTGCTCGATGAGGTGCTGCGGATTCGCGACTACAGCGCGGTGTCCAGCAACACATAAAGTGCGCCAGTGCCGCCGTCGACGATGCGGGCCGAGACGAACGCCAAGACGGCATCGTTGCGGCGCAACCACCGATTGACCAGTGATTTCAGGACTGGCCCGCGTGGCCCGCTGCCGAGCCCTTTGCCGTGCACGATACGCACCGCGCCCGCGCCGTCGCGAGCGGCTGCGGCGATGAAAGCGGCCAGCGCGTCGCGCGCCTCGTTCGCCGTCATGCCGTGTAGGTCGATTTCCCGTTCGATGCGATATTCGCCGCGCGCCAAGCGCTTCATCGTCCGCTGGCTGACCGACGAGCGATGGAAGCTAAGCCGCGCGCCAGCGTTTTGTTCGAGTTCCTCGCGACTCGGCGTCAGACTCTCGGCCAGCACGTCGGCGTCGTCCGCTTTGCGAAACCGCGCTTCCGGCTTGACCGTCTCGCGGAACGGTTCGACGCGATCGGTCGTCACCGGCCGCACGTGGCCAACCGTGTCACGAAAAAGCTTGCTGTCATCGTCGCTTGCGCGCGTCATGACGATAATCCTGGCCGGCCACGCGTGGCTGTGCGAAAGCAGCCCGTGGTGCTGCCGACTTGTTGCTTGATTGCCAGTATAGTACCCGCTGCGCTCCGCGGCAGGATGGGCCGATTGAAGATTCTGATCAGCAACGATGACGGTTATCGCTCCGAAGGCATCGCTGCGCTGGTCCGTTGCGTGCGCCGTCGCGCTGAGGTTCGCGTCGTCGCTCCCGATCGCAATCGCAGCGGCGCGAGCAATTCACTCAGCCTCGAAAACCCGCTGCGTGTGCAGCGCATTGACGAGGTTACGTGGTGCGTCAACGGGACGCCGTCCGATTGCGTGCATTTGGCGTTGACCGGCATGTTCGACGACAACCCGGACATGGTGATTTCTGGGATCAATCACGGCGCTAATCTCGGCGACGATACGATTTACTCCGGCACCGTTGCGGCGGCGATGGAGGGACGTTTTTTGGGTTGGCCGGCGATCGCGGTGTCGCTTGCCGGACACAGCGCCAGCCACTTTGACACGGCAGCCGACGTGGTCGACCGATTGTTAGATCGGCTGGAGCGCGATCCGTTGCCCCCTGATTCGATTCTCAACGTGAATGTGCCGGATATACCGGTCGCCGACGTGAACGGCATTCGCGCCACCCGACTCGGTTTTCGGCACCGATCGGAGCCCGTGCACCGCGCCCACGATCCGGGTGGCCGCGAGGTGTTTTGGATTGGCACGGCCGGGGCCGGCCAAGATGCTGGCCCCGGCACGGACTTTCACGCAATTGAGCACGGCGAGGTTTCGGTGACGCCGTTGAAGATTGATTTGACCCACCACGAGCAGCTAAGCGGAGTCGCAAACTGGCTCAACGAACACTGATGTCGCGCAGCGAGATTTCAGGCATTGGCATGACGTCGGCCCGTACGCGCGAGCGCCTGGTGAGCCGCCTTCGCAACCAGGGTATTCGGTCAGAGGCGGTGCTCGAGCGTATCCGCGACGTGCCGCGCCATTGGTTTGTCGACGAGGCGCTCGCCAGTCGCGCGTACGAAGACACGGCATTACCGATCGGTCACGGCCAAACGATCAGCCAGCCGTTTATCGTCGCTCGCATGACCGAAGCGCTGCTCGCAGATATCCAGCCGCACAAGGTGCTCGAAGTCGGCACCGGCTGTGGCTATCAAACGGCGGTGCTTGCACCACTGGTCGAACGGCTGTTTAGCATCGAGCGACTCAACCCGATTCTTTGGGGCGCCAAGCAGCGTATTCGCGATTTGCACATCTACAACGTGCAGTTTCGGCGCGGCGACGGTTGGCAAGGATGGCCCACCCAGGCGCCGTTCGACGGCATCATTGTGACCGCCGCGCCCGACGTCGTGCCAAAAGCCTTGCTCGAGCAGCTCGCTCCCGGTGGCCGCCTGGTCATTCCGGTTGGCGCCGCTGACGACCAACGGCTCAAGGCCATCGACCGACGCGGCAATCGTTATGTCGAGACCGATCTCGGCGCCGTCGCATTCGTGCCGTTGATCAGCGGGTCGTCGCGTTGAACGTGTTCGGTGGTCTGTACGACCGTGTGCTCGGTTGGTCGGCGCATCCCCATGCCGAGCGCTATCTCGGTGCGCTGAGTTTCGCCGAATCGTCGTTTTTCCCAATTCCGCCGGACGTGATGCTGGCGCCGATGTGTCTAGCCCGTCCCATGCGCGCCTGGTGGCTGGCGACACTGACGACGTTAACGTCCGTACTGGGCGGGATTGCCGGTTACGTTATCGGGTGGCTCGCCTTGGAGTCGGTCGAGCCGTTGATCGCGAGCGCCGGCTACGGCGATCGTTACGCAACCATTCAGGCGTGGTTTGCACAATACGGGGTAGCTACCGTGCTGCTGGCGGGGTTTTCACCGATTCCGTACAAGCTGTTCACGATTACCGCAGGTGCTCTTGCAATGAATTTTCCGCTGTTCGTGTTGGCGTCGTTGATCGGCCGCGGTGGGCGTTTTTTCTTGGTCGCCGCATTGCTGCGATTTGGCGGGCCGCGTTACGCCGACGGTCTTCGGCGCCACATTGACACGATCGGTTGGACCGTCGTCGCCGTCGTCGTCCTGGGATTGGCACTGTGGGTCGGCTTTCGACCGGAGCATTGATCGCGCTCGCCGCCTGGGCACTGACCGGCTGCGCGGATGCGTATCGGTGGGATAAACCGACGCCGAACACCTACGTGGTCCGACCCGGCGATACGCTCTACAACATCGCTTGGCGCTACGGCCTGGATCATCGCGACATTGCGCGTTGGAATAGTCTAGGCGACGGCACGCTGATCCAACCCGGCCAGCAGCTCAAGCTTGCCGGCAGTCGCGCGTCACCGCGCAGCGCTGCGCCGCCGCGGCCGGTTGCGCGTCCCGCCGCGCCGCAAGCGCCGCCGCCGGAGTGGCGTTGGCCGCTGCGTGGCCCGGTCATCGCGGCGTTCGGCGCCGATGGTGGCGCTCGGACAGGGGTGCTGATCGGTGCAGAGCGCGGCGCTGCGGTTCATGCGGCTGCGGCCGGCCGCGTCGTTTATGCCGGCAGCGGCCTGATCAGTTTCGGGCAGCTGCTAATCGTCAAGCACAACGAGACTCACCTCAGCGCTTATGGCCATAACGATACGCTGCTGGTTGCCGAGGGCGCGAACGTCACGGCTGGCCAGCCGATCGCCCGGGTCGGACTGGGCCCGGAGCAGCAACCGGCGCTGCATTTCGAGATCCGCGCAAGCGGCGCGCCGCTCGATCCGCTGAAGCTATTACCGCGCTAAGGCGCTCAGCATCAATGCGGCCACGACCTTGCGGTCCTCGCCGAGCAGCACGTTGTACGTGCGGCACGCGGCGTCGTTCGTCATGACTTCGATACCGATACCGGCACCGGCAAGATCCGCCAGCAACGCCGTCGGCACAAAGCCTTGCTGGTTGCCACAGCCGATCAGCAGTAGCTCCGGCGATTGGTCGAGCGCCGGGGCGAGGGCAGCGCGATCGAGTGCCGCCAGCGGTGGATGTTGCCAGTCGGCGATCACCGCGCTTGCCGACACGATCAAACTGCTCGTGTAATGCACGCCATTGACGGCAATGCCGTCGGCCGAAACTCGACCAATGCTGTTCGCGACCGGGGTATGCCGGGTAAGCTTCACGTACGATGACCCTTTACCGTTGGACCGCGCAGCCTAACCGCAGCGCGCCGCCGCCGACAAGCGAACCACGCCTTTGCGACACCGTCTGTTCGTATTGACCCGCCGCACCGCATCCGATGCCGACACCGCGCCGCTCGCCGACAGCGAGCTGGACATGTTACGGCGCGAGCTGGGCTTTGCCGGTCGGACGCTGTCGACGGCCTGCGTGCGGGCTGCCGCGCGCGGCTGGCCAGACGGTACGGCCGCTATCTGTGCCGACCCGGTCACGCTGGCCGCAACGCTCGACGACCTCGTGTTCGCCGATGTCGTGCGAGATCTCGATGCGGCCGAACGCAACCTGCTGACCGACCTCGTAGCGAGCGTCGCGGCCGATCGTTTGCAACGGATCGAGTTCGGTGCCTACAGCGAAGGGCTTGCACTATTGACCCAGCCGGCCGATCGAGGTTTGCCGGACCCAGCGCGGTTGGCAGGTCGCGCGTTACGGGCCGTGCTGGCCAACAGCAAGGCGCCGGCCGTGTTGCGAACCCTCGATGCAGAGCTGCAAATGGCCTTGCATGAGTCGCCGTTGAACGCCGCGCGCAGCGCCCGCGGGCGGGCCCCGATCAGCGCGGTCTGGTTCTGGGGTGGCGGTCCAGCCACCGAGATCGTGTCCGAGCGGCTGCCGGCGCTGTACGCGCACGACGCAACCCTGGCCGGCTTCTGGCAGCTCACCGGTAACGGTGAGCGGCAGTTGCCGACTTGGCAGGCAGCGCTGGCGGCGGGTGGTAGTGCCGTGCTTGCCCCCACGCATGCCGCGGAGTGCGACGCGATCATGGCGGCGTTGGCGCGTCGATCGCGAATCACTCGCTGGCGACAGACGCTGACGCTACTCGGCGCCGACGGTTCGACCCAGCCGCTGCCGGTGCCGACGGCGAACTCCGCGTCATGATGCCGGGACGCGACATTCAGCGCCGCGCTACGCCGGCAGACACCGACGCACTGTCCGACGTTCATCCGGTGCTCGCACGGGTTTACGCCGCGCGCGGCGCGTCGTCGCCAATGGATCTCGAGTTACCGCTGTCAGCGTTATTGCCGGTCCGCAGCCTCGGCGGTGTTGAGGCGGCCGCGGCGCTACTCGAGGCCCACCGCGAGTCCCACGTGCTGGTTGTTGGCGACTTCGACGCGGACGGCGCGACGAGCACCGCGCTGATGCTGCGTGTCCTTCGGCAGTTCGGCTTTGCCAGCGTCGATTTTCTCGTGCCAAACCGATTTGAATTCGGCTACGGACTCAGTGCGCCGTTGGCCGACGTCGCGTTGGGCATGGCCCCGAGCTTGGTGATTACCGTCGACAACGGCATCGCGAGTCACGACGGCGTGGCGCGGCTGCGCGCCGCGGCGATCGATGTCTTGGTGACCGATCACCACCTGCCGGGTGAGACGCTGCCGGACGCCAATGTCATCGTCAATCCCAACAATCCTGGCGAGCAATTTCGGTCGAAGGCCTTAGCCGGCGTCGGTGTCGCGTTTTACGTGTTGGCGGCGCTCGAACGACGCCTGGTCGCAGCCGGCGCGCCGCAGCATCGCGGTGTCACGGCCCGTTATCTCGACCTGGTTGCGCTCGGCACCGTTGCCGACGTCGTGCCGCTGGATCGCAACAATCGCATCTTGGTGCACGCCGGCCTGCGGCGGATTCGGGAACTCAAGGCGTGTCCAGGCGTGCTGGCACTGCTGGCGGACGCCGGTCGCGATGCGCGCCGGTGCGTGGCGACAGACCTCGGCTTCGGTGCCGGTCCACGTCTCAACGCGGCCGGCCGACTCGAAGACATGAGCGAGGGCATTTTGACCCTGTTGGCGGACGATCCCGGCGCCGCGCGGCGCCGCGCTACGGCGCTCGGCGCGATCAATCGCGATCGCCGAGACTTGCAGCAGCGGATGCAGGAAGATGCACGCGAGGCGCTGCCGGCGACCGATTCGAATCGCGAGCTACCGGACTGCGTTTGCCTGTTTCAATCGGACTGGCATCAGGGCGTGGTCGGTTTGGTGGCGAGCTTTCTCCGTGAGCGTTGCCAGCGTCCGGCGTTTGCTTTCGCTCCTGGCGACGGCGACGAACTGAAAGGCTCTGGGCGCTCAATTGCGGCCGTACACTTGCGCGATTTGTTGGCGGCAGTCGATGCCAGGCATCCGGGGCTGATCGCGCGATTCGGTGGGCACGCGATGGCGGCGGGTTTGACGCTTGCGCGCCATCGGTTCGACGATTTCCGGGCGGCCTGTAACGACACACTTGCCGTGCTGTACCCAGACGCTCAGTTTGGCGAGGCGTGGCTGAGTGACGGTGAACTCGCTGACACGGAGCTCACCATCGAGATGGCAGAAGAACTTCGCGAAGCGGGGCCATTCGGCGCCGGCTTCGACGAGCCGTTGTTCGACGGTCTGTTTCGCGTTGAGAACGCTCGTCAAGTTGGCGATACCCATCTGAAGTTGCGCCTCACGACCGCAACGTCAGCGTCGCCAATTGATGCAATCGCGTTTCGCCAGGCCGAACATCTGCCGCTGCCGCTCGGTTGTTGGGTCAAGGTTGTTTACCGTCTGGACGTCAACGAATTTCAGGGCATTCGTCGCGCACAGTTGATCGTCGAGCAGCTCGAGCGAGTGGCGGGCCAAACGTAGAACGTCGAGCCGCGATCAACGGCGATCTTGGCGTCTGCAGGTCACTAGGATTTACGGTATGCTCGCGCGCTTTGCCGTGAGTGGGGCACTTACCGTGTCGATCGAGATTAACGCAGCGCTAAACGAGATACGCGACCTGACCGAACGCGTGGCCGCGTTAAGGGGGTATCTTTGACTACGCCGGTCGCAAAGAGCGACTGGAGGAAGTCGAGCGCGAACTCGAAGACCCGGAGCTTTGGAGCGAAGCGGGGCGCGCGCAGGCGCTGAACCAGGAGCGCGCTGAGCTTGCTGGCGTCGTTGAGACCATCGATTCGCTGACCGGCGATCTCACTGACTTAGGGCCGCTACTGGAACTCGCCGCAGAAGAAGATGACGCCGAGACTTTCCGCGCGGTCGAGGACGACATCGTTTCTGCGCGGACCCGAGTCGAGGCGCTCGAGTTTCGACGGATGTTCTCCGGCGAGATGGACAACACGGCTAGCTTTCTCGAAATCCAGTCCGGGGCCGGCGGTACTGAGGCGCAGGACTGGGCCGATATGTTGTTGCGAATGTATCTACGCTGGGCGGAAAGTCACGAGCGGCCGGTCGAGATCATCGAGACATCGCCGGGCGAAGTAGCCGGGATCAAAAGCGCTACAGTACGCATTGGCGGTGAGTACGCGTACGGCTGGTTGCGCACCGAAACCGGTGTCCATCGTCTCGTGCGCAAGTCTCCGTTCGATTCGGGCAATCGTCGCCACACATCGTTTGCGTCGGTGTTCGTCTCGCCCGAGGTCGATGATGACATCGACATCGATGTCGACCCGTCGGATTTGCGTGTCGATGTTTATCGCGCAAGCGGCGCTGGCGGCCAGCACGTCAACCGGACCGAGTCCGCGGTTCGACTGACTCACCTGCCGACGAATGTCGTGGTGCAGTGCCAGAACGACCGTTCGCAGCACAAGAATAAGGCGACGGCGATGAAACAGCTGAAAGCCAAGCTGTATGAGTTGGAGTTACGCAAACGGCGCGAGGAGGCGCAGGCGGTCGAGGACGCCAAGTCGGACGTTGGCTGGGGCAGCCAAATACGTTCGTACGTACTCGACCAATCGCGGATCAAGGATCTTCGGACCGGTTTTGAAACCGGCAACACCCAAGCCGTGCTGGACGGTGGCCTCGACGGATTCATCGAGGCTAGCCTAAAGCAAGGCTTGTAAGACTAGAGACGAAACGTGAGCAACGGACCCGACAAAACGCAATCCGAAGATCGTCTGATTGGCGAGCGGCGGCAAAAACTCGCGGCGCTGCGTGAGGCTGGTGAAGCGTATCCAAATCACTTTCGACCGGATGCGTTCGCCGGCGATTTGCAGGAACGCTATGCAAATCATACCAAGGCTGAGCTCGAGGCGACGCCGACTCGCGTCGCAATCGCTGGACGCATGCTTGCTAAACGCGTGATGGGCAAAGCGAGCTTCGCACGCGTGCAAGACATGGCCGGGCAGATTCAGCTGTTCGTGCAGCGTGATGCCTTGCCGGACGGCGTCTACACGGCATTCAAGTCGTGGGACCTTGGCGACATCGTGGGCGCCAGCGGGGATCTGTACCGTACCGACAAAGGCGAGCTGTCGGTGCGGGTTGATTCGCTCGAGCTGTTGACCAAGTCGCTGCGGCCGCTGCCCGACAAGTGGCACGGGCTCAGTGACCAAGAAACGCGCTATCGACGTCGCTACGTCGATTTGATCATCAACGCGGAGTCACGCCAGGTTTTCGAGCGCCGCAGTGCCGTCATTCGCCACATTCGCAACTTTTTGGAGCAGCGGCGTTTTCTCGAAGTAGAGACTCCGATGATGCAGGTGACGCCTGGCGGCGCTGTAGCGCGGCCGTTTGTCACGCATCACAACGCGCTCGATATCGATCTCTATTTACGCATTGCCCCCGAGCTTTTCTTGAAGCGGCTCACGGTCGGCGGCTTCGATCGCGTCTATGAGATCAACCGCAACTTCCGCAACGAAGGTGTATCGACGCAGCACAACCCTGAATTCACGATGCTCGAGCTGTATCAGGCTTACGCCAACTTCGAGGATCTGATGGACATGCTCGAAGCCTTGTTGCGCGGCTTGGCAGAGGCGATTACCGGATCGACGACGGTAGTCTATCAAGGCGCTGAGATCGATTTCGGCCAGCCGTTTCGCCGTCTGAGTATCGCCGATGCCATCGTCGCGGCGGATCTCGGCCTCGATCGCGATCGCCTGCGTGACGTCGAGCACCTACGCGAGGTCTGTGGCAAGGTCGGTGTTGATGTCAAAGACAGCTACGGCGCCGGCAAACTGCAGCTCGAGCTGTTCGAAGCCAAGGTCGAGCGCGAGTTGGCAGCGCCGACGTTTATGACCATGTACCCGGCCGAAGTGTCGCCGCTGTCGCGGCGTAACGACGCTGATCCGTTCCTAACGGATCGTTTCGAGCTGTTTATTGCGGGACGTGAAATCGCGAACGGATTTTCCGAGCTAAACGACCCTGACGATCAAGCCGAACGTTTTCGCGCGCAGGTGGCCGATCGGGACAGCGGTGACGACGAAGCCATGTTCTTTGACAGCGATTATATTCGAGCGCTCGAGTACGGCCTGCCGCCCACCGCCGGGCTCGGCGTCGGTATCGACCGGCTGGTTATGCTTTTAACCGATTCGGCATCGATCCGTGACGTCTTGCTGTTCCCCTATATGCGGCCCGAGGCGGGCGCGACCACGACGACTTAGGCGGCGTCGACGGCAAAGGGCAGCCCGCGGGGCGTCAATGCCGTGCCGGCGCAGGTCAGCGGTCCGTCGATATCGACGGGCAACAGCGCCAGCACGTGTACGATCGACTCGCTGCCGGCCGACGCAGCGCAGACAATTTCGCCAACCTTGTTGCCAGCGTCATCGACGACCGGCTCGCCGCTCGCAGGCGTCGTCGCGGCAGACATCGCCAGGTGACGCGCGCGGCGCTTGACCCGACCACGGTGCGCCGTGCGCGCAACGATTTCCTGACCGCTGTAGCAACCTTTGTTGAGGCTAACTGCATCGAGCTGATCGAGATTCAGTTGATGCGCCGTGTACTTTTCGCTATTCGTTGCGTCGATCCACGGCAGTCCCGCCGCGATTCGCGCAACCTGCCACTCATCGCTCGCCGTCGCCGTCGCCGAGTACACCTCGGTTGCGTCAGGCAATTGCCGCGTTGCGAGCGGCGCCGAACCCGTCGCATCGAAGCCGACGGTGAGTGCCGGTTCGAGCGTGAAGCTGACGTTCGAGCGAAACCGAAACCGCGACAGCCGCTCGACGATCGGTGTCGCCAACGACGCCGCGACGAACAGCAGGAAGTCGTCGCCCGATTTTAACATTTGCATGACTGCGATAACCCGGCCGGCCGGGTTGAGCCACGCGCCATCAGTGATGGCACTGTCATGGACGAGCATAACGTCGCAACTGAGCTGGCCTTGCAGAAACTCAGCGGCATCGCTGCCACTGACCCTAATGGCGGCGAGTCGCCGTTGGTCATTCGATGAATCTGTCATGTCTAGGTCTCAGCGCGTCGCGCACTGTTCAACGGCGGATGCCGTCTGGCATAATTTGGCAATGAAACAGGGAGATAGCAAGTCGACAGGGCCTGCGGTTTCGGACGGCAAAGAGCCCAGCGAGGACCAGCCGTCCTCGGGCACCGAGCCGACCGAGAAGGCGCCCCGCGAGATTGGTGGTCGAGACGGACCCGACCCGACTAGATTCGGTGATTGGGAAAAGAACGGTCGCTGCATCGACTTCTGATTTGCGTCGAAATAATCCATTTGCAAGGCCGGTCTAACGCGTACATGAACGCTTCATCGCGACCACTTTCACCGCATCTCAGCGCCTACGGTTGGCGCATTACGATGCTGACGTCCATCCTCCACCGCTTCAGCGGAACCGCCCTTGCCGCGGGCATCGTCATCTTTGTCGTTTGGCTGCTTGCATTGGCCGGTGGTCCCGCCGACTACGCGTTGTTTGCAAGCCTTGCTGCCAGCGTGCTTGGTCAGATCGTGTTGATCGGTATATCGCTCGCCGCGTTCTATCATTTTGCCAACGGTATTCGTCATCTGGTCTGGGACGTCGGCTACGGTTTCGAACGCGCAACAGCAACGCAAACGGCATGGTTCGTGGTAATCACGGCCGTGACGATCACAACGCTGTTCTGGCTCGGCATTTACCTGCTGTAGCAAGAACGAATTTCTGGGACGACACTGATGCAATTACGTTCACCGCTCAGCCGGGTGCTGGGCCTCGGTTCGGCGAAAGACGGTACGTCTCACTGGTGGACGCAGCGCATGACGGCGCTCGCCTTGGGTCCGCTGCTGCTGTGGTTCGCCATTGCTATGTTGACGCTGCCGGGCTACGACTACGACACGGTTCGCGCGTTTGTTGCGCGACCGCTCGTTGCGGTACTGCTGATTTTGTTCGCGGTATCGGCGCTGTACCACGCCAAGCTCGGTTTGCAGGTCATCGTGGAAGACTATGTCCACGGCGGGGCCAAGGTGGTGTCACTTATCCTGATCAACTTCGCTGCGGTGGCGCTGACTGTCGCGGCACTGTTTTCCATCTTGCAGATCGCGCTGGGTGCCGCATGAGCAAGGACTACGAATTTATCGACCACAGCTACGACGTCGTTGTCGTTGGCGCTGGTGGGGCCGGACTGCGCGCAACTTTCGGTATGGCCGAAGCAGGACTTGCGACGGCCTGTATCACCAAAGTCTTCCCGACCCGCAGCCACACGGTGGCGGCGCAGGGCGGCATCAGCGCAGCACTCGGCAATATGGGCGAGGACGATTGGCGCTGGCACATGTACGACACGGTCAAAGGGTCCGACTGGCTCGGCGACCAGGACGCAATTGAGTACATGTGCAAAGAGGCGCCAGACGCCGTGATCGAACTCGAGCACTACGGCGTCCCCTTCTCGCGCACCGAAGAGGGACGCATTTATCAGCGGCCTTTCGGCGGCATGACCACACATTTCGGTGAGGGCACGGCGCAACGCACCTGTGCCGCTGCCGATCGCACCGGCCATGCAATGCTGCACACCTTGTATCAGCAGTCGCTGAAACACGATGCCGAGTTTTTCATCGAGTACTTCGCGATCGATCTGATCATGGAGGACGGTGTTTGTCGCGGCGTCGTCGCGCTCGACATGGCAACCGGCAAGCTGCATCGCTACCGGGCGCACCAAGTCGTGCTCGCTACCGGTGGGTACGGCCGGGCGTATTTTTCCTGCACGTCGGCGCATACCTGCACCGGTGACGGTGGCGGCATGGTCGCTCGCGCCGGACTGCCGCTGCAGGATATGGAATTCGTGCAGTTTCACCCAACCGGAATTTACGGCTCGGGTTGCCTCATAACCGAGGGCAGTCGCGGTGAGGGCGGTTATCTCACCAATTCCGACGGTGAGCGTTTCATGGAGCGGTACGCGCCAAACGCCAAAGATCTCGCGTCGCGTGACGTCGTCAGCCGCGCGATGACGATCGAGATCCGCGAGGGTCGCGGCGTCGGTGGTGAGAACGACCACATTTTCTTGCATCTCGAGCACCTCGGCCCGGAGGTAATTGGCGAACGGCTGCCGGGTATTGCCGAGACGGCGCGAATCTTTGCAAACGTCGACGTCACCAAAGAGCCGATCCCGGTGCTGCCGACCGTTCACTACAACATGGGCGGGGTGCCCGCCGATGTGCACGGCCGGGTGGTCACGCTGCGCGACGGCGACCCGGAAGCGATCGTGCCTGGCCTGCTGGCGGTTGGCGAAGCGGGTTGCGTGTCGGTCCACGGTGCCAATCGCCTTGGCTCAAATTCGCTGCTCGACTTGGTCGTGTTTGGCCGCGCGGCGGCGCATCATTGCCGCGAGACGATGGAACCGGGAGCTCGCCATCGACCGCTGGCGCGCGATGCCGGCGAGAACAGCGTCGAGCGCCTGGACAAGCTGCGCCATGCGTCCGGTAGTCAGTCGACCGCGGAGGTTCGCCTCGCGATGCAGAAGACCATGCAGAGCTACGCGGCGGTATTTCGCAGCGGTGACATCCTGGCTGAGGGTATTGAGAAGCTCGGTGGCGTCATGCGCGACTTTGACGACATTGGCGTCAAGGACCGCTCACTGATTTGGAATACGGACCTCATCGAAACGATGGAGCTCGAGAACCTGTTGCTCAACGCCCAAGCGACGGTGCATTCGGCGGCAAATCGGCAGGAAAGCCGCGGTGCCCAGGCGCGCGAGGATTTCCCAGATCGCGACGACGAGAATTGGATGAAGCACTCGCTGGCCTGGGTCAACATGGCTGGCGACGTTCGGCTCGATTACCGGCCCGTGCATTACCAAACGTTAACCGACGAAGTCGACATCATCCCGCCGAAAGCGCGGGTCTACTGATCGAAAGTCAAGACACAACGGAGTAACAACCCGTGGCAGAGTTTCGTTTACCGGCTAACTCACGCATCGGCAAAGGCCGCGAGTTCAAAGCCGATAGCAGCGCCAAACGTGTGCGGCGTTTTCATATCTACCGCTACGATCCAGATAGTGGCGAGAACCCGCGCATGGATACCTACGAGGTCGACCTCGATCGCTGCGGGCCCATGGTTTTAGACGCGCTGCTAAAGATCAAAAATGAAGTTGATCCTACGCTGACGTTCCGTCGCTCGTGTCGCGAAGGCATCTGCGGTTCCTGCGCTATGAATCTCGACGGTGGCAACGGGCTGGCATGTATTACCGCGATCGACAAATTTGACGACGACATCAAGATCTACCCGCTGCCGCACATGCCGGTGGTCAAAGATCTGGTGCCCGATCTCACTAATTTTTACGCGCAATATGCGTCGATCAAACCTTGGCTGCAGTCACGGACGCCGCCACCGCCCGATCGTGAGCGGCTGCAGAGCAAGGAAGACCAAGAACAAATCAATGAGCCGTCCGCGTGCATTCTGTGCGCCTGCTGCTCAACGAGCTGCCCGAGCTATTGGTGGAATTCGGACCGTTATCTCGGCCCGGCAGCACTGCTGGCCGCCTATCGCTGGATCGTCGACAGTCGCGACGAAGCCACCGGCGAGCGCCTCGATGAGCTCGAAGATCCGTTCCGCCTCTATCGCTGCCACACGATCATGAACTGCACGTCGGCTTGTCCCAAAGACCTAAACCCGGCGCGCGCCATTGCGGCAACGAAGAAAATGTTGGCGGAACGTCGCCACTGACAGCGAGGTGGTCGTCGATGGCGTCCACGCCTGACTCCCATCTGCGGGCACTGCGGTGGCGCTGCCGGCGTGGCATGCGCGAGCTGGACGTCCTGCTAACGCACTATTTGTCGCACCACTACGCTGCGGCCGATTCTCTTGAAAAGGCCGGCTTTGAGGCCTTGCTCGATTGCCAAGATCCGGAGATCTTCAGTTACGTCACCGGACGGGCCGAGTGCCAGAATCCCGCGATCCAGAACATTGTCCGAGTCCTTCAGCGCGGTTTTGACCGCTGAGCCGCCGGGTCATCTGATCACCGCTGTACCGCTAACCCTGCTGGTTGTAGGTATCGTCGGAGTTGCGCTGACGGGCGCACCGCTGGCGGCGGCGGTACTCGGTGTGGGCCTCATCGACTGGCGCCAACGCTGGCGCGAACGACCGTTCGCCAGCGGCACGCTGCGGCTGACCGCCCGAACTCATCGCGACGAGCCTATTGTCGGCCGGCACGTGCTCGCGCCCGGCGGTTTGTTGCTGCCCGGTGCTGCCCTGCTCGTATTGCGTGACTCACTTGGCCAGCGTCGCACCGCCATGATCTGGCGCTCTGCCCAAAGCGCGGCCGCTTGGCGGCGACTGCGCGTGCTCTGGTTTAGTGGCGAGCTTCGGGCGACACTGACCCCGTGAGGGAAGGGCTGGTAGACTCGCGTCTGGGGATCCGGTGAAGCGGGCGGCGACCTGTGTCACATTCCGGCGCACAAAGTCTGCCCAATGGCTGTCGGTAGCGAGAACTTTCCGGTGTTGAGCCGGTCTATCACAGTGGCTGTAGGGCGGAGCGCCGCTGGTAAAGGGGGCTTGCCCATATGGGCGCCAACGCAACGGACGGTCTACTGGTAAAGCGGGTACAGGCGGGCGACAAAACGGCGTTCGACGTCCTGGTCAGCAAGTACCAGCATAAAATCGTCAATCTGGTCACGCGCTATGTCAAAGATAACGATGAAGCACTGGATGTCTCGCAGGAGGCTTTCCTCAAAGCTTATCGTGCATTGCCGAACTTTCGTGGCGACAGTGCGTTCTATACATGGCTGTACCGTATCGCGGTCAACACCGCGAAGAATTACCTGGTAGCAGCGAAGCGCCGGCCAATGGATTACGAACTCGACCTTCAGGACCCGGAGCAGTACGAGATGCATGCGCGGCTGAAGGATGGTGATACGCCGGAAGCGGTCACGCTCAAGGACGAAATGCATGCCGTCATCGAGCAAACGATTCGTGACTTACCGGAAGATTTGCGGACCGCGATTTTGCTGCGCGAGGTCGATGGTCTGAGCTACGAGGAAATTGCCGAGGCGATGGAATGCCCGGTTGGAACGGTCCGTTCGCGCATTTTTCGCGCGCGCGAGGCGATCGCGAACAAAATCGACCCCTTAATGAACTGAAGAACACATCATGTCCGAGCAAGACAAGCCGTCGTCCGTCGCCAGCCAGATCGAATTGCAGCTCTCCGCGTTCGTCGACGGCGAGCTAACCCCAGCGGAAGCCGAGTTTCTGAGCCGGCGAATCGGCAACGATGAGACGTTGCGTCGCCGCCTGCAGCAGTATTATCTGATCGGCAGCGTGGCGCGCGGCGAACAACCGGTACCGCGCTCGTTCTCATCGGGTTTGGCGGCCCGTCTCGATGACACCGAGCTGCCAGCGAGTACCAATGAGGCGCAGCGCGGCTTGGCGTCGCAGCAGGGCTGGCAGAGGCTGGTCGGTGGCGGTGCGATTGCCGCTGGCGTAGCGCTACTCGCATTGGTGACGCTGAACCAGACCGTTGAGCAGCCCTCACCGGCGCCGCGCATTGGCGACAACATCGGTGAAACCGTTCCGCCGCTGCGTTCTGACACTTTCCAGCAGCCGCAGATCACGCTGAGCGAGCCGCGGTTGGTGAACTACATGCTCCAGCACGGGCAAATTGCGACGCCGCTGATCGTCGAAACCGTCGAGACCGAACTCGCCGCAGAAGCCGCCAACAATGCTGCCGAGGACGACGGGGCCGAAGACGTGGCCGCGCCGCGCCCGGTATCTCCCTGAGCGGCTGCTGAACATGATCGGGGGTTCATGGATCAGCACTGAGCGTTTCAACCGCGGCCTACGCATTGCGCCGGCGGTTTTGCTCTATCCCATGTTGATGGTCGCGCCACAGACAGCGCGCGCCGATGACGTAGAAACGTGGCTCAACCGCATGACCAATGCGGTCGAGCGATACAACTACCGTGGCACCATGGCGCGACGTTTCGACGGCCGCGTCGAGTACATGAGCGTCGTGCATCGCTTCGAGGACGGCCAAGTGTCCGAGCGTATCGAAACGCTGGACGGTGCCAGTCGAACGCTGATTCGTGACGAAAACGGCGTACGCTGCGTTTGGCCGGACTCCAAGGCGGTGCTCTACCAGGATCCGGCCAGCGTCAGCGGGGTCATCGGCCGGGTGCCGATATCGCTCACACGGATGCGCGGTCAGTATGACGCTGTGTTGGTACGCATGGGCGAGCGCGTCGCCGATCGCAAGACGGTGCAGCTGGCGCTCAGGCCGCACGACGAATTTCGTTATGGCCACCGCGTTTGGCTCGAGAAGTCCACCGCATTGCCGCTGAAGACCGAATTGCTCGATGAGCTTGGCCGCGTCATCGACGAGACACGCTTTGTCAGTTTTACGCTGGAAGAGACCATTGCCGACGCCGAGTTCGAGCTCGACATCAACGTCAGTGGCTTCCGGCAGATTGGCACAATGAATGCGGTACCGGCGAAGCCGCGACGGGTCGCCGCGCGACCGGATGACGCATGGTTGACGCAAAATTTGCCGGCCGGTTTCAAATTGACGCATCACAGCGAGAGCGAGGACGGCATGACTCATCTGCGCTTTGATGACGGCATGGCCAGCGTTTCGGTATTTATCGAAGACGTCGAGCCAGACGGCAAGCTAATGGCCGGCGCGTCGCGGCTCGGTGGCACGCATACTTACAGCGTGCAGGCCGCCGGGCGCCAGGTTACCGCGGTGGGGGAGATTCCGTTGACCACCGCTCGGGCAATCGCCGAGGCCATTTCTCGGTCTGAGATTCCGACCACCCCGTGACCACACTCGAGACGCACGCCGGCGTCGTCGAGACCGTTTCAGCACGATCCGTGACGGTGCGCATCGACGCCGTGGAATGTCCGCGTTGCGCAGCAGGTGTTGGCTGTGGCGCCGGTCTCGTCATTGGCCGCGGCCGGCAGCAGAGTGTTACCGTGGCGGCGCGAGGCAGTCGTTTTCACGTCGGTGATCGCGTTCGATTACGCCTTGCGGGAAACGACCGGCGGCGGGCGATCTTGCTGCTGTTTGCCATGCCGATTGTCGGACTCGTCGGCGCCGGTCTCGTTGCCAATATCTGGTTTGGTGATATCGCTGCCGCCGTCATTGCGCTTGGCGCATTCGTTACATTGCTGTCATTAGGGGCTTACTATTCGCGCCGTCTCGACGATCGGGTCGGCGTGGAACGCTGCGAGCCGCTGGCCGGCTCGCCATGATGCGATCGATCACCGTCTACACGCGGCGCGGCTGCCATCTTTGCGACGACTTGCTCGAGGCGCTCGAGCCATTGGTACGCGGGCGAGCGACGCTCGAGCTGGTCGACATCGACGATGACGAAGTCCTAATGGCGCGGTACAACGATGCCGTACCGGTGGTCGTTGTCGACGATGTGGAGCTGTGTCGGCACTTCCTCGATCGCGAGCGTGTTCTCGGCACGATCGACGTTGCCGCGCCCAGCGACAATACCGGTGGAGAGGCGCGCTAAGCGCTGGCTGTCGGCTGAGCGTCGCAATGTGCAGGTCCGTAGCCGGTCCTGTGCACGCTTGCGGCGGTACGGAACGCAGTATAATGGCCCGCTGTGCCCGGTATCGGACCGCTGAACTCCATGCGAAACATTCGCAACTTCTCCATCATCGCTCACATTGATCACGGCAAGTCCACGCTCGCGGATCGCTTCATTCAGATCTGTGGCGGACTCGATGAGCGCGAAATGTCGGCTCAGGTGCTCGACTCGATGGATCTCGAGCAAGAGCGGGGCATAACGATCAAGGCGCAAAGCGTGTCATTGGATTACCGTGCCCCGGACGGTGAGCTGTATCAGCTGAATTTCATTGACACGCCCGGCCACGTCGATTTTTCCTACGAAGTGTCACGCTCACTAGCGGCATGCGAAGGCGCTTTGCTGGTCGTTGACGCCGCGCAAGGCGTCGAGGCGCAAAGCGTCGCGAATTGTTATACGGCCATCGATCAGGGGCTCGAAGTGGTTCCGGTGCTGAACAAGATCGATTTGCCGTCTGCCGAACCGGACCGAGTGATCGGCGAAATCGAAGAGATCATCGGTATCGAAGCGGCCGACGCGCCTCGTGTCAGCGCCAAGAGCGGTGAGGGCGTTGCCGAGCTGCTTGCGGAGCTTGTTCGACGAATTCCCGCGCCGGAAGGCGATGCGGATGCACCGCTGCAGGCGTTGATTATTGACTCGTGGTTCGACAACTACGTCGGTGTGGTGTCGCTTGTACGAATTGTGAACGGCGTTTTGAATCGCCGATCACGCATTGCCGTGATGTCAACGGGTCGCAGCTACATCGCAGACCGCGTTGGTTTGTTTACGCCGAAAATGACCGATACCGATAGCCTTGCGACCGGTGAGGTCGGGTTCGTTATTGCCGGTATCAAGGAGATCGACGGCGCGCCGGTTGGCGATACGCTGACGGAAGAGAAGCGCCGCTGCAGCGAGCCGCTGCCGGGATTTCGTGCGGTACAACCGCGCGTTTTCGCCGGACTCTTTCCCGTGTCGTCGGACGACTATGAGAGTTTTCGCGAGGCCTTGTCCAAGCTACGGCTCAACGATGCGGCCTTACATTTCGAACCAGAGACCTCTGCTGCACTGGGCTTTGGCTTTCGCTGTGGCTTCCTCGGCATGCTGCACATGGAGATCGTCCAGGAGCGGCTCGAGCGTGAGTACGATCTCGATCTGATCACGACGGCGCCCACCGTCGTCTACGAGGTCGAAAAGACTGACGGGAGTGTCGAACTCGTTGATAATCCGTCGCGTTTGCCGCCGCTGAACGAAATCCAGGAAATCCGTGAGCCAATCATTTCCGCCAACATTCTGGTGCCCGAAAACTACGTGGGACCGGTAATGAAATTGTGTATCGAGAAGCGCGGCGTGCAAACACGCATGCAATACCTAGGTGGTCAGGCCTCGCTGGAATACGAGATGCCGATGTCCGAAGTCGTGCTCGACTTCTTCGACCGCCTGAAGTCGGTCAGCCGCGGTTTCGCATCGTTCGACTATCAGTTCCGGCGCTTTCAGGCCGAACCGTTGGTGCGCCTTGACGTGCTGATCAATAAAGACCGGGTCGACGCCTTGTCATTGATCGTGCACCGCGAGCGGGCGCGCAATCGAGGCCGGGAGCTGGTCGAGAAAATGCGTGAGCTGATACCCAGACAGATGTTCGAAGTCGCGATCCAGGCGGCTATAGGCAGTCAGGTCATTGCGCGCAGTACCGTCAAAGCGCTGCGCAAAAATGTAACGGCAAAATGCTATGGCGGCGACGTCAGCCGCAAGCGCAAATTGCTCGAAAAGCAGAAAGCCGGCAAGCGACGGATGAAGCAGGTCGGTTCCGTTGAGATACCGCAGGAAGCGTTTCTCGCAGTACTGCAAGTCGACAAGTAAACGCGACGGAGCTTTACGTATGGAGTTGGATTTGCAGTCAATCGTTACGGTGCTGACCATCCTCAGCGGTGCAGTAACCGCATTTGGTTGGTTCAACGATCGAGCCAGAGGTGCTAGCGAGCCACGCGCGGCGAACGGCATTGTCGAATCGAGCCGGCTCGTGTTTTTGCTGTCGTCGATCATTCTCGCGCTGCTGATTTTCGGACTCGAGTTTGTACTCGTTACGTTGACGTTCGTGAGTGGCGTCGTCGCTGCATGGTATGCGTTTAGCACGCGGTCGATACCGGTTGACGAACGACCGGTGTCTACCGGGTTTGTCGAGCTGTGCCGCTCGTTCTTCCCGGTTCTACTGCTGGTGCTGGTGCTGCGCTCGTTTGTGTTTGAGCCTTTCAAGATCCCATCAGGATCAATGATCCCGACATTGCTCGAGGGCGACTTTATCTTCGTGTCGAAATTCTCGTACGGCGTACGGCTGCCGCTGATTCACACGAAGATCTTGGAGAACGGCGGGCCGGAACGCGGCGATGTCGCGGTGTTTCGCCTACCCAGCAACCCAAAAATCAACTACATCAAGCGCGTCATCGGGCTGCCCGGCGACAGCATCGTCTATCGGCAGGGCATGCTGCGCATCAACGGCGAACCGATTGAACTCGAACCCACCGGCGAGCGTTACGATGCTGGCAAAAACCACGGTGTAATCAATATCGAGCATTTGTTCGATCGTCCGCACGCGGTCCTGGATGACGATGTCCGCCGCTCGCGCGACTACGCGATTAACGTGCCGGACGGCTGTTACTTCATGATGGGCGACAACCGGGACAATTCCACCGACAGTCGCTTCCCGTCCGTTGGCTGCATCGACGAGAAATTCCTGGTTGGGCGGGCCGGACGGGTCTGGTTCAATTTTGACTGGGGATCGTGGCCGCGCTGGTCCCGAATCGGCCAGAAGATCGAATAGTGTGCTCGAAGTCACTGTAATTATGTGCAATTATCCCCAAAATTCCGGTTAAGTAGCGGCTTTGCCGCAGCACTTAGTTGACGGAGAACGCGATGAGCTTTCGCAAGCAGCAGGGCATGACCATGCTGGGCATGCTGATCCTGGCCGCTTTCGTGGGATTGTTTGTGTTTGCCGGTATCCGGCTCGTACCGATCTATCTCGAACACATGAAGATCGAGAGCGTGCTGACCGGTGTCGAGAAAGAGTTCAATGGGCAAAACCCCAGTCCACGAGAAATCTTCACTTACATCGAGAAGCGTTTCGATGTTGAGAGCGTTCGCGTCATCAAGGCGCGCGACGTCGAAATCCGCCGCGATGGCGATGCCATCGAGGTCGTGGCCGTCTATTCCAATAAGACCCCGTTTGTCGCGAACGTTTCCTTTGCCGTCGATTTTGACGAGCGCGTTACCGTCGAACGCTGACCGAGCCCGTGAACGCGGCCGCTGACGCTGGCCGCGCAGAGCTCGTTGCGTGGTTCGCTGCAGCGACCGGCTATCGTTTCACCGATCCGGCCTCGCTCGAGCTCGCGGTAGTGCACCGCAGCGCCGGGCGCAACAATAACGAGCGGCTCGAGTTTCTTGGCGACGCGGTACTCGATACTGTCATCTCGCATCGCTTGTTGTCACTACGACCGCAGGCGAGTGAGGGCGAGCTCAGTCGGCTACGCTCGGTGCTCGTGCGCGAACAGACCTTGGCTGCCGTCGCCGCCGATCTCGATGTGGCGGCGCGTCTCGAACTCGGTCCAGGCGAGCGCAAGTCCGGCGGTCATCGCCGCGCGTCCATTCTGGCCGATGCGCTCGAAGCCTTGCTCGGTGCAGTGTTCCTCGACGGCGGTTATCCGGCAGCGGAGCTGGTTATCGATCACTTGTTCGCAACCCGTCTTCTGCAACTGCCAAGCGATGCCGAGCTGAAGGACCCGAAAACCCGTTTGCAGGAATGGCTGCAGCAACGCGCCGAGGCCCTGCCGGAGTACCGTGTGATCGACGTACGCGGCGCCGCTCACCAGCAGGCCTTTACCGTTGTTTGTACGTTGCCGGCGCAGGGCTTGGAGTTTCGCGCGACCGGCAGCAGCCGTCGTAAAGCCGAACAAATCGCCGCCGCCGACGCGCTGGCGGCGTTGGAATGACGACGGTCGAGCGCAGCGGTTTCGTCGCCGTCGTTGGTCGGCCAAACGTCGGCAAATCGACGTTGATAAATCGCCTAGTCGGGCAGAAAGTATCGATAACGACGCCGCGTCCGCAAACCACGCGACACCGGGTACTCGGCATCGTCCAGCATGCGGCAAGTCAACTGGTGTTCATCGACACGCCAGGTATTCACAGACGAGCCCCGCGAGCCTTGAATCGCACGCTGAATCGGACCGCGCTGGCGGCGATTGACGAGGCCGACGTCATTCTGTGGGTTTGTGAAGCGGCCCGCCATACGGACGACGACGAGCGAGTGTTCGAAGCGCTCGCCAAGGCCCACGCGCCGATCGTCGTCGTGTTGAACAAGGTCGATCTGTTGCCGACCAAGGAGACGCTGCTGCCGCGTATGGCGGCGCTCGGCGAGCGCCGCGATTTCGACGCCATTGTGCCGCTCTCGGCACGTCGCGATGGCCACTTCGACGGGTTGCTCGACGTGCTTGCCGCGGCAATGCCGACGGGACCGGCGCTGTTCGCTGAGGATGCGGTGACCGATCGATCGATTCGGTTTTTGGCAGCCGAACTGATTCGCGAGAAACTGACATTGCGTCTCAACGAAGAAATCCCCTATGGCTCGACGGTGATCATTGACGATTGGCGTTCGACGGATGGACGGACCGATATCGCGGCATCTATCGTGGTCGAAAAGAACTCCCACAAACCGATTGTCATCGGCGCCGGTGGTGCTCGTTTGAAAGAGATCGGCAGCGCGGCTCGGCGGTCGATTGAAGCGCTGGTCGATGGCCCAGTGAATTTGCAGCTCTGGGTGCGGGTTCGCGACAATTGGGCCGACAGCGAGGCTGAACTGAATAGGCTGGGCTTTGATTGATCGCCAGCGCGTGCAGCAGTGCCCCGCATTTCTGCTGCATCAGCGCCCGTTTCGTGACAGCTCGCAAATTGTCGAGCTGCTGACGGCTGACCACGGCCGCGTGGCGTTAGTCGCTCGCGGCGTCAAACGAGCCCGCGCAAAGCATCGGCCGGCGCTGCAGCCATTCCAACCACTGTCGGTTTCTTGGACGCTACGCAGCGAGCTCGGCACCCTCACCGGGGCGGAGTCGGACGGCAGCGCCATTACATTGACCGGCGACGCGCTGTTGGCCGGTTTCTACATCAGCGAGCTGATTTTGAAGTTGACCCACCGGCATGACCCGCAGCCGGGTCTATTTCGGCTCTATGGCGACGCGCTGGCCGCGCTGGCCCGCGGCGGCGATGCGTTAGAGGCGAGCCTGCGTCGCTTTGAGCTACGCCTGCTCGAGGAGCTTGGCTACGGATTGGAGCTCAATTTCGATGGCGTCGACGGGCGGCCGTTAGATGCCGCTACGTACTATCGAGTCGTTGCCGACGGGGCGCCACTGCCGGTGTCTGGGCCGAGTCGTCATGATCTGGTTTTTCCCGGCAGCGCCCTGTTGGAGGTCGCTCGCGAGGCCTTTGACGACGACGAAACTTGTAAGATAGCGCAACGGATTACTCGTGCCGCTATCGACCGGTGCCTCGACGGACAGACGCTAAACACACGCAAGGTTCTGGTTGCTATGCGCGCGCGGACCGTCACTAAGGAAAGCTTGCAATGATTCAATCTATTGACCTCGGCGTGAACGTTGATCACGTTGCGACTTTGCGCCAGGCCCGTGGGACTCGTTATCCCGACCCGGTTTACGCAGCGCTCGTCGCTGAGCACGCCGGCGCCGACTCGATCACGGTACATCTGCGCGAAGACCGCCGGCATATTCAGGACGCCGACGTCATGGCGCTCAGCACACGGCTGCAGACGCGTATGAATCTCGAGATGGCGGTCACTGAAGACATGATCGACCTAGCCTTGACGGTGGCCCCCAGCGATTGCTGTCTGGTACCGGAGCGCCGCGCCGAGCTGACAACAGAAGGCGGCCTCGATGTCGTCGGTCAGCTCGACAATGTCGAGCGCAACTGCCGGCGGCTTTCGGCCGAGGGTGTCAGGGTGTCGCTGTTTGTCGATCCGAATCGCGATCAGCTCGACGCCGCAAAAGCGAGCGGGGCCCCCGTGGTCGAACTGCATACCGGCGCCTATGCCGATGCACGCGGCGAAGCGCAAGTTGCCGAACTCGAGCGTATTCGAGACGCCGCCCGCTACGCCGCGTCGCTCGGCTTACGCGTACACGCCGGGCACGGTCTCAGCTATCACAATGTACAGACCATTGCCGCAATCGATGAGATAGTCGAACTCAACATTGGCCACGCCATCGTCGCCGAGGCGGTATTTGAGGGCTTGGGACCGGCGGTCGCACGCATGAAACGACTGATGAACGAGGCACGCGAAAATTGATCTTTGGCGTTGGAACAGATTTGGTCGAGCTCGCTCGCGTCGAACAAACACTCGCTCGATTCGGTGAACGTTTTGTGCAGCACCTTTTGATGCCTGAGGAGCTCGCTCTTTACGCAACGACGAAACGCCCGGCCAGATTCCTTGCGATGCGCTTCGCCGCGAAAGAGGCCATTGTGAAAGCCATGGGTACCGGTTTCGCACACGGTGTCTGGATTCGCGACACCGGTTTTGTACCCGACCGTCGTGGCCGGCCCATGGTGGTGTTTTCCGAGCGTGGTGCGGCCGTCTGCCGCGAACTCGGTGCCGGCGCCGCCCATGTTTCGCTCACCGACGAGGCCGGTTTGATTGCGGCGTTCGCGGTTATCGAGGAGCGTTCGGCCGCCGTTTGATATGAATTGCCTGGTATTCGACATCGAGACCGTGCCGGACACTGCCTTCGGGCGCGAGCACTACGAACTCGGCGATTTGACCGACGCCGAGGTCGCTGCAGCAATGCAGTTCAAGCAACTGCAAAAAAGCGGCACGGAGTTTTTGCCGCTGCATTTGCACCGAGTGGTCGCGATCTCTGCCGTCATGCGCCGTGGCACCACATTAAACGTTTGGTCGCTCGGCGATATCGATGCAGAGGAGCCGGAGCTCGTGCAGCGGTTTTTCGACGGTATCGAACGCTACAGCCCGACGCTCGTATCGTGGAACGGCGGCGGCTTCGATCTGCCGGTGCTGCACTATCGCGCACTGCGTCACGGTATTGCCGCGCCGCGCTATTGGGAAGTCGGCGACAACGAAACGGCATTTCGCTACAACAACTACCTAGGTCGGTTTCACTGGCGCCACGTCGACCTGATGGACGTATTGGCCGGGTACCAACCGCGCGCGCGAGCGAGCCTTGATGAGGTGGCATCAATGCTGGGCTATCCCGGCAAACATGGCATGAGCGGTGGTGACGTCTGGCCGGCGTACCAGGAGGGCCGGATTGCCGAAATCCGGCATTACTGCGAAACCGACGTGCTGAACACCTATTTGGTTTATTTGGCCTTTGAGGCCATGCGTGGCGTCATCGACGACGTCGAGCGGGACCGCGAAATCGAACGAGTCCGGGCTTGGCTTGCTGAATCCAACGAGCCGCACTTCAAGGATTTCCTTGGCGCCTGGGGGCACTGACGTGGCCAAACGTCGCCCCGAACCTCAAGTCGGTGAAATCGTCGATCTCACGCACGACGGCCGCGGCGTCACGGCGCTGGGCGGCAAGCGGGTGTTCGTTCACGATGCGCTGGCGGGCGAGGTCGTCAACTACCAAATCGTCAAGCGCCGACGCAATTACGATGAGGCGGTGGTTCTCGACGTGGCCAGCCGTGCCGCCGAACGTGTTGAACCACGCTGTCCGGTGTTTGGGGTCTGCGGCGGCTGCACACTGCAGCATCTCGAGCATGAAGCGCAACTCGCACACAAGCAGCGTGTGCTCATCGAAAATCTGCGCCGCATCGGCGAGCTCAGCGAGATTCCGCTGTCAAAACCAATTCGCGGCCCGGTGTGGCAATACCGGCGGCGGGCCAGGCTCGGGGTCAAGCAGGTTTTCGGTAAGGGCCGTGTGCTGGTTGGTTTTCGGGAGCGCAGTAAACCGTACATTGCCGACATGCAGGCCTGCGCGGTGCTCGAGCCGGCCCTCGAACGACTGCCGCACGAGCTGGCTACACTCATCGATACGATGGACGCGAAGGCGCGTTTGCCGCAGGTTGAAGTCACGGCGGCCGATCGCACGACCGCGCTCGTGTTTCGGATCCTCGACCCACTGACCGATGCCGATCGCGATCGGCTGGTTGCGTTTCAACAGGCGCACGGCTACGACGTTTGGCTGCAAACCGGTGGGCCAGACACGCTTGCGCCGCTGGCGGCTATTGACGAGCGCCTGGATTCGCCGCAGCCGCTCGATTATCGGCTCGATGCATTCGACCTGACGCTAGCGTTTCAACCAAACGATTTCATCCAGATTAATCGGCAGATCAACGACCGTCTGGTCGTCGAAGCCATCGATGCGCTGCAGATCGCGCCGACGCATCGCGTGCTCGATCTTTTCTGCGGCATCGGAAATTTCACGCTGCCAATCGCGACCCGCGCGGCCCACGTCGTTGGCGTCGAGGGCGCCGCCGCACTGACCGACCGTGCTCGCGACAACGCACGCGACAACTCGCTCGAAAACGTCGAGTTCGTGACGGCGGACCTCGAGACGGTCGATGGCACTGAGGCGTGGCTGCAGACGCCGTTCGATCGGGTGCTGCTCGATCCGGCTCGCGCCGGCGCCGGCGCGATGATGCCGTTGCTCGGCAAGATTCAACCGGGTCGGATCGTATACGTGTCGTGCCATCCAGGCACGCTGGCACGGGATCTCGGCGCCTTGGTTGCCAACTTCGGCTATCGGCTGACGGACATCCGCATCGCTGACATGTTTCCGCATACCGCGCACGTCGAAACCTTGGCCGTTCTGGAGCGAACCCGGTGACCCTTGGGCCGGTCATGCTCGACGTCGAAGGCTTGGCGCTATCGCCGGCAGACCGGCGTTTGCTGATGGAACCGGCGGTCGGTGGCGTTATTTTGTTTCGCCGCAATTTCGAGTCGCCAGAGCAGCTCGGCGAACTGACGGCCGAGATTCGCGCGTTGCGGCAACCGGAATTGCTAATCGCCGTGGACCAAGAGGGCGGCCGTGTGCAGCGCTTGGTCGAGCCAATGACCCGGTTACCGCCGCTGCGGTGGTTCGGTCGACGCTACGACCAGGAACCGCAGGCGGCGCGCTCGGCAATTCGCGAAACGTCCTGGTTGCTGGGTAGTGAACTGGCTGCCGTCGGCATTGATTTCTCGTTCACGCCAGTAGTCGATCTGGATTGGGGCGTCAGCGGCGTTATCGGCGATCGATCGCTGCACGCGGACCCACGAGTGGTCGCCGAACTCGCGCTCGAATTGATGCGCGGTTTGCGCGACGCGGGAATGGCGGCGGTCGCCAAGCACTTTCCAGGACACGGCGGCGTTACCGCCGATTCGCACGAAGAACTCCCGGTGGACCGACGGGAGTGGTCGGCGCTGCTCGACGATATGCAGCCGTACCAACGGCTCATCGCTGAAGGGCTGCCTGCGATCATGACAGCACACGTCGTTTACCCGAACTGCGATCCGCAGCCGGCGTCATTCTCGCGCTGGTGGCTAACGGACGTGTTGCGCCAGCGTTTAGGGTTCGGCGGAGCCATCTTCTCCGACGACTTATCCATGCAGGCGGCAAGCGAACTCGATCCACCCGATGTGCTTGCGCAGCGCGCCCTCGCTGCCGGCTGCGATATGGTGCTGGTGTGCAATCAACGCCGCTCTGCCGAACGCGTCGTTGCTGCATTGGGCAGCAAGTCATCGGCGTTATCGCACGCGCGGGTCGCGCGACTGCGACGTAGTTCCACGACTTCTTGGGCTGAATTGCGCACCATGCAGCGGTGGCAGACCGCCGTCGCCACGGTCGACACGTGGCGCGACCGGCCTTTGCTGGAGCTCGATGCCTGATGCGACGAACCGATTCTGGACCCGACGAAGCAGCCCTGCGAGCGGCGATTGATTCGCTGCACGAAGGTCTTGCATTGATCGACACGTCCGTGCCGGAGTGGCATTTGGTTTGGTTCAATGCGGCGTTTGCGTCGTTGACGGTGAACCAAGCGAGTGCGCTTGGCAGCGATAGCGCGCGGGAACTGCTCGATCGACTCGGCGGTGCCGCTGCAGTCGACACACTGCGCAATGCCATTGCGGCGGCTGAATTAACCGATTGGCCGATCGAGTGTGATGGCGTGCTGGTAATGAATTTGCGTTACGTGCCGCTCGCCGACGCCAATGGTGTGCGGCTCGACCAGGGCTGGCTAATGTTGCGTGCGGCGGACGCGGGCGAAGCGCTAGAGCGCGAACGCAGCGTGCAGTCCGAGTTAGCGGTTACGCGGCGGCGTCTTCGTGACTTGTCTGACGACCCGGCTACCGGTCTCGCAGGCGAGCAACGTTTCCGCGAAATTTTGCGACGTGACTTTGCTATCGCGACCCGACAGGAAGCGTCGCTATCGCTTATCGCGTTACGCATGGATGCCTACGATGCTTACCGAGCCACGTTTGGTGAACACGCTACCGATTCGTGCTTGCGTATGCTCGCGCGCACCGTGTCGCGTCGCCTCAGGCGTGGCAGCGATCTAGCCGGCCGCGCGGGCGCCGACTGCCTGGTGCTGCTCGTGCAGAACATCGACCAGGAGGCGACCGAAGCGTTCTCCGAGCGTATCGCCGCCGACATCGATGCATTGCGCATTCATCATCCAAAATCCGATTCAGCCCGCTACGTTACCGTCTCGCACGCCGCTCGCGCGTTGACGCCTGGTGTCGACGAGGACGCGGATGTTTGCCTTGATGAATTACTGGGCGAGCTTGGCCAGCAGACGCCACCGCCGGCGCTTTTGAACCAGGCCTAGCGGTCTGCGACCGTTTCGATCGGTTCGGTGACCACCGGGTCGATCCGGACCAATACGCCGAATTTCGGGTGATCTAGGAAGTGCAGCTCGCGACTGCGCATGCGACGCGATTCGCGCAAACGGTACACCGGCGGCTCGGCCGCGAGTCCGAGTTGCTGCTCGGTGGCTACGACTGACTCCGGGTCGAGATCAAGGCGTACGTCTAGGTGCAGATAGCGCCCGAGCGACATCGCGATTTCCCCGGACAGCCGCAGCAGCGGCGCGGCGACTCGAGCGATGTCGATCGACGGTGCGCTGCCGCGCTTGTAGGCGGGTTGTTCCCACGCCGCGTGCAACAGTGGCCTGAAATCTCGGCTCAGACGCATACGGGTATAGGCGTCGGTTAATTGGTGCTGCTCGCTCGGCACCAATCGGTAGCGGAGCAGGAGCGGAATTTCCTCCAGAGTTTTACTCACTTCGTCGTCGACGCTTGCTGCGTCGTTCGTGACCGCCATGTCGTCGGCGACCAACTGCTCCCATAGATTCGCGGTGGGTTCCTCGGCGACGACGTTTGAGGTGAGTTCACGGGTTGGGTCGGCCGACCAGTCCTCTTCGGCACCAACGGTGGACAGATATTCAAAGACGATTAACTCGACGCGGTACTCCGGCGGCGCCGTCGGCTCGTCCGCGACTGCGTCCGCACCAGCGACGTCCTGGCCGAGCGCGCTCGCCGATAGCGCCAGCATCAGTCCGATCGCGGCTGCTCTCAACCCGTGTCGCATACGTTCAGTTGCGTGCATGGACGGAGCTTGCCACGCTCGGCTGCGACTCGCTACTCGTCTCGCGACTCCCGAGTGCGTCGAACAGTTCATCGAGAAACGCGATGCGTTCCTCGGCTCCGGGTAAGTCGGCGGTGAAAGTCAGCCGATCCGCCTCGCGCATGCGAAAACCTGGCCGGCTCTGCACGACGGCGAGCACCGCCAGCGGGTCAACCTCGGTACCGTTGCCAAAGCGCACGCTGCCGCCGCCGGCGGAAACATCAATCTTGCGAATGCCGAGTGTTTCAGCGCGCCGTTTCAATGCGGTCAGCGCGAACAGCTGCTCGGTTTGCGTAGGCAGCAGGCCAAAGCGGTCGATCATTTCGATACGCAGCGCCGTCAACTCCTTGGTGTCTTTTGTGCCTGCCAAGCGCTTGTAGAGCACCAGGCGCAAGTGCACGTCAGGCACGTAGTCCTCCGGCAGCAGTGCCGGGACATTGAGATTAATGTCGACCCCGCTCAGCAGCGGCTGATCGAGACCGGGTTCCTCGCCGCGCTTCAGAGCGGCAACCGCCTGGGCAAGCAGGTCGCTGTACATTGAGAAGCCGATTTCCTGGATCTGGCCGCTCTGTCCCTCGCCGAGCAATTCACCGGCGCCGCGAATCTCAAGATCGTGACTGGCGAGCGCAAAACCAGCGCCAAGATCTTCCAAAGAATCGATGGCCTCGAGGCGGCGCTGTGCATCGTCCGACAGTGCGGCTTTTGGCGGCGCCAGCAGGTAAGCATAGGCACGATGGTGGGAGCGGCCAACACGACCGCGCAACTGATGCAGCTGCGCGAGCCCAAAACGATCGGCGCGATTAATCACGATCGTATTGGCCGTCGGCACGTCAATGCCGGATTCAACGATGGTGGTACACACAAACAGGTTGAACTGCTGGCGATAAAAATCGGCCATCACGGCCTCGAGTTCACGCTCCTTCATTTGACCGTGACCGATACGCAGAGTTGCTTCTGGTATCAACGTCTCGAGTTTCTCGGCGATCGATTCGATATCTTCGACTTTGTTGTGGACGAAATACACCTGGCCGCCACGCTTGATCTCACGCAGCACCGCTTCGCGGATCAAACCGTCGTTCCAGGGAGTAACGAATGTCTTTACCGACAGGCGGTCGGAGGGCGGCGTTGCGATCAGCGACAGCTCGCGCAGTCCGCCGAGCGCCATGTTCAACGTCCGCGGAATCGGCGTCGCTGTCAGCGTCAACATGTCGATCTCGGCGCGCAGTGTTTTAATCGCTTCCTTGTGGCGAACCCCAAAGCGATGTTCCTCGTCGATAACGACCAAACCGATATCGCGAAAGGTATCGATGTGTTGCAGCAGTTTGTGTGTGCCGACGACACAATCGACGCTGCCGCTTGCGAGGCCATCGAGTACTTGCCGGACATCCTTCGGCGAGCGAAATCTCGACAGCACCTCGATACGGTAGGGCCAGTCGGCAAAGCGGTCGCGAAACGTTTCGTAGTGCTGCTGCGCGAGCAACGTCGTCGGCACGAGTATGGCGACCTGCTTGCCACCCTCGATAGCGACGAACGCGGCACGCAAGGCCACTTCGGTTTTACCAAAGCCCACGTCGCCGCAAACGACCCGGTCCATCGGCGCCGGTGAGCGCATGTCGGCGATGACTTCGTCGATGACCTGTTGCTGGTCTTCGGTGGGCTCAAAGGCAAATTGTGCTTCAAAGGCGCGATAGTTGGTCGATGGCAGCGTGAAACTATGGCCGCTACGAGCGGCGCGGCGCGCGTACACGTCGAGCAATTCGACGGCGACATCGCGAGCTTTCTCACGGGCTCGACGCTGCGCTTTGGCCCACTGGTCCGTGCCGAGCCGATGCAACGGTGCATGCTCCGGCGACGCTCCGGTGTAGCGGCTGATACGCTCCAATGCATGCACGGGTACGTATAGGCGGTCGCCGCCGGCATATTCGAGCGTGAGAAACTCGCCGGTGCTACCACCGACGGTCAGTGTGCTGAGTTCGACGTACCGACCAACGCCGTATTCCTCGTGCACCACCGGTGCGCCGGGTGTTAGCTCATTGAGCTGACTGATGAGCGCTTCCGGGTCGCGCTGACCGCGGCGCCGCCGCCGGCTGCGCATTTTCTGGCCGAATAACCAAGTTTCGGGAACGACGACCAACCCCGCAGCCGCATATCGAAAGCCGTCTTCGACGGCCGCCACGAGCACCCCAAAGCGGCCGGCACCGTCGAGGAACGCATCGATCGTTTCGACTCGACTTGCGCTGATGTCTTGATCGCGCAAGTAGTCGAGCACGGCTTCGCGCCGACCCGCGCTCGCGGCGCAAAACAGCACGCGCGATTTGTCGGCAATGGCAAGTCGCTGCGTGAGCGGTAGCTCGCTCGCGGGCGCTTGTGTAGGCGCGAGCAACACCCTCGTGCCGGCATCGATGCCGTCGATCGCTTTCTCAGTTTGCAGCCGGATCGCCGCCAAATCAGCGAGCTGACGCGCCACGTCATCGCGGCTCGCAAACGCCCGATCCGGTTTCAGCAAAGGCCTTTCGGGATCAACCGACAGCGTTTCAAAACGACTGATGACATCGGCGTTGGCGGTGTCGAGTGCGCCGTCGATGTCATCGACGAGTACGACGTGTGTCGGCGTTGGCAAATAATCGAGAAGCCCGGCGGTCGTGTCGAAAAACAGCGGCAGGAAATACTCGATGCCGCCATGGGCGATGCCGTTCGATACGTCGCGGTAGACGGTCGACTTGGATGCCTGGCCAGTAAACTCGCTGCGGTAATTGCCCCGAAACGTACGGATCGCGTCCTCGTCGAGGGGGATTTCACGCCCCGGCAGGACGGTCAAACTGCTGATCGCTTCCGCGGAGACCTGGTTGTCAGGGTCGAAGTGCTTCAGGGTCTCGATTTCGTCGTCGAAGAAATCGACTCTTACCGGCCGATCGGTACCCATCGGGAAGACGTCAACGATCGAACCGCGCACGGCCATTTCGCCATGTTCGCTGACTTCGGGAACGCGCAGGTAGCCGGCGTCGGTAAGTCGCGCCAATAACTCATCGCGGTCACAGCGTTGGCCGGCAGTCAGCGCGAGCGAGCGCGCCAGCACGTATTGCCGCGGCGGCAGCCGCTGTAACAACGATGCCGCGGCTACCACCACGATGCCGCTGGACAGCGTAGGTAAGGCGGCCAGTACGGCGAGACGCTGCGAAATGATGTCTTGGTGCGGCGAGAAGGTGTCGTACGGCAACGTTTCCCAATCAGGAAAGTGCAGCAGCTCGGTGTCGCGTGCCGCAAGGTCGGCAAGTTCCCGTTCGAGTTGGTCAGCGTCGCGCTGTGTGGCTGTGACGCACAGCACCGGCGCGTCGCGGCGGGCCGCGAGTTCGCGCAAAAACAATGCGCGCGCGGCCCCGTGCAGGCCACCAACGCGGCTTCCGGGGGCGGTGAGTGCTAACGCAGCGTCAAATAACGAGGACAATCGGCCAACCTGGAATGCGCCGACATACGACGCGGGCGGCGGATTGTACCTGTCTGCTCAGTCTGTTGACGAGCGGCCCAGGTGCGCCGTGTGCGACGCTACTTGGGCGGCGCCGATCTACTGCGTTACGACGGCGTGGATGACCCGATCGTACTCGAAGTAGACGGTGAAATTGCCGTAGACCCAACGGGTGATGGGCGGTTCACCGACCGCGGCCCGCTTGGTTTCGGGGGCGCCAAAGGCGCGTTCCACCGACGTCATCGACATGCCGCGGCGCGGCTTGTCATAGCCGTCGACGGCACCAGCCGGCGTCTGGGCGAGGCCGGTTGCTGGCGCGGTTGCCAGCAGCGTAAGCAGTAGTGTCAGGCAAAAAGTGCGTGTCATGACCGTCACTCCTTGAAACGCCGCCAATATAACATTCGACCGGGTCGTCAAAAAGCGCACAAGTCCTCGCTTTGCAGAGAATTTTCGTGTAAGCGCCGTGCTTTGTTCCGGCGCTGGGACGTGCTCTAATTCCGCCATGCCGTTGCCGCTCGAATTGGGCATCGGGTTGCGCTACCTGCGCGCCCGGCGTCGCACCCGCTTTGCCTCTTTTATCACCGTCGCGTCGCTGTTCGGCATCGCCGTTGGCGTCACCGCGTTGATCGTCATCTTGTCGGTGATGAATGGGTTCGAAAATGAGCTGCGCGAGCGTCTGCTTGGGATGACAGCGCACGCCCGTCTCAGGGCCCCGGCTGGGGAAATGATCGACGATTGGCGGGCGCTGCGCCAGCGCGTGCTCGCGGTCGACGAGGTTACCGCCGCCGCCCCGGTGACGCCCATCGAAGGCATGATTCGCGCCGAGGGCGCTTTGCATCCAGTGCTGATCGAAGGAGTCGATCCGAGCCTCGAAAGTACGGTGTCGCGCGTTACGCAAAATCTCGTCTACGGATCGCTGTCGTCGCTGGTTGCCGGAGAACAGCAAATTCTGCTCGGCCGAATCTTGGCGCTGAAGCTCGGCGTAGTCCCCGGCGATACGGTCCGCGTTCTCGTGCCGGTAACGGGCGGCCGACAGTTGTCGGCCGAGCTTGCCAGTTTCCGCTTCGCCGGTATGTTCGAGGCTGGCGTCCAGGACCACGATGCGGCGCTGGCACTCATTCATCGCGACGATGCGGCGACGCTTGCCGGTCACAGCGGTGGCGTCGCCGAGATTCGCTTTCGAGTTGACGATGTGTTCGCTGCCGCGCGCGTCGCCGACGGAATTGTTGGCGACTTGGATGGCGGCTACGAAGCCTTGGCTTGGAGTGAGGAGCACGCCAGCTTTTTTCGCGCCGTTTTGCTCGAGAAGCGCATGATGAGCTTAATCATGTCGCTGATCATCGCGGTCGCCGCGTTCAATATCGTCGCGAGCCTCGTGATGGTCGTGACCGACAAACGAACGGATATCGCCATCCTGCGTACGTTGGGATTGCCGGTGCGCTCGGTGGTGCGCGTGTTTCTGTTTCAGGGCCTGGTCATCGGCTGGTTTGGCGCGCTGCTCGGTATTGCGCTGGGCGTTGCGCTCGCGTTGAACGTGCCGACACTCGTGCCGTTTCTCGAGCAAACCTTCGGTTTTCAAATCATGCCGGGCGATGTCTACGTGATGACCGAGATTCCATCAGACCTGCGCAGTGGTGATGTTGCGCGGGTCGGCGTGATGGCGCTTGCGCTGACGGCGGCAGCGACGCTGTATCCGGCGCGACGGGCGGCTGCCATAGAACCGGCCATGGCTATGCGTTATGAGTAGCCCGTGGGAGTACTTCGTCGGCCAGCGCTATGTGCGCAGCCGTACCCGCAACGGCTTCTTGTCGTTTATTTCGCGTACGTCAATTCTCGGCATCGCCATCGGGGTTGCCGTGCTCGTGATCGTCTTGTCGGTGGTCAACGGTTTCGAGCGTGAACTGCGGACGCGCCTGCTGGCCATGTCCGCCGACGCAACGATTCAAGGCGATTTTGGGCCGCTGTCGAATTGGCCGAATCTCGCCGCGACGGCGGTGACACACCCGCGCGTCAACGCTATCGCGCCGTACATCAGCGAGCAGGGTTTGCTCGTGAGCGGTGAGCGCTACAGCGGCGTTGAAATTCGCGGCATCGAGCCGGAGGCCGAGCGGACCGTGTCTGGCATCGATTCGCTGGCGACGCCCGGGGCACTGAATGGGCTTACGCCGCGCGGCTATCGCATCGTGCTCGGCGATGCGCTGGCCGCTGAGCTCAACGTGAACGCGGGCGATACGATCACGCTGTTGATCGCCGACGGCATCGTCACGCCCGCCGGGGTCGTGCCGCGACAGCGGCGGTTCACCGTGGCCGGCACGTATCACGCCGGTATGTATGAATTCGATCGCCGCCTGGCGTTCATTCATCTGGACGACGCGGCGCGACTGTTCCGCTATCGCGACGATGTGACGGGTCTGCGCCTAAAAGTCGATGACATCTTTTTTGCCTCGACGATCGTGCGCGAGGCGGCGTTGCAGCTCGAGCGACCGGTGCGTGTCAGTGACTGGACGCGCCGCCATTCGACGTTTTTTCGATCTATTCAAGTCACAAAGTCGATACTGTTCGTGATTCTTTCGTTGGTTGTTGCCGTCGCGGCGTTCAACATCGTGTCCACGCTCGTCATGGTGGTCAACGATAAACAGCGCGACATTGCGATCCTGCGTACCGCTGGGGCGACCCCGCGCAGCGTTCTGCTGGTGTTTTTCTGTCAGGGCGCGTTGATCGGCGTCGTCGGCACGGCCATTGGGCTCGCGCTCGGCATCGGCGTCGTCGTTAACTTTGAGATCATTGTCGCCGGTATTGAAGCCGTGCTCGGTACTGAGCTGTTGGCCGACGATGTGTATTTCATCAGCGACCTGCCGGCCGAACTTGCTACTGGCGATGTTGTTGTTGTCGCGTTGGTGGCGCTGGCCCTGTCACTGGTCGCGACCGTGTATCCATCGTGGCGCGCGGCGGCCACTCCACCCGCGGAGGCGCTGCGCTATGACTGATGGCCATCCAGGCGGTCCGGCCGCGATGCAGGGCGACGCAACTGTGCTCGCAGCGCGCGGCCTAGCACGCCACTTTCACGATGGTAGCCGCGAATTGATCGTGCTGGATGGTGTCGATCTCGACGTCCAGCGCGGCGAGACGCTGGCAATCGTCGGCGCATCGGGTTCGGGCAAGACCACGTTGCTGCAGCTGCTAGGCGGTCTCGATCGGCCTAGCGCTGGTGAAGTCTATGTCGCCGGTCAATCGTTTTATGCCGTGCCCGAAACGGCTCGTGGCGAGCTTCGCAATCGGCATATCGGTTTCGTATACCAGTTCCACCACCTGCTGCCAGAGTTTAGTGCGCAGGAAAACGTTGCGATGCCGCTGCTGATTCGGCGCCAAGCGCGCCGCGAGGCGCTGGCCAAAGCCGCCGCGCTACTGAGTGACGTTGGTCTCGGTGAGCGGCTGCATCACAAACCGGCCGAATTGTCCGGCGGCGAGCGTCAGCGGGCCGCCGTGGCGCGGGCGCTGATCGGAGGGCCGGACGTCGTGCTTGCTGACGAGCCAACCGGTAACCTCGATGCCGGCACTGGACAGACGGTGTTGGAGCTGATGCTCTCGCTCAACCAGACCACCAAGACGAGCCTGGTCGTCGTGACGCATGACAGCGTCGTCGCCGCCGCGATGGATCGCGTCGCACGAATCGAAGCGGGTCAGCTGCGCGACGAATCGATACGCTGAGCGCGGCGCGGCCGTAACCGCCTTGCTTTGACGGTCGCGGCGACCGAGACACGCCAAACGACATCGAGCGTGAGCATTGCCAGCAGCGATGCTGCCGTGCCGAGCAGCAGACAACCGACGAGCAGCGGTTGCCAAAGCTCGACAAATTCACCGGTAAACCAATCCCACGAAAACTCGAACCTAAAACGACCAATCGGCTGCCCCAGCAGGGTTTGACCGACGCGATAGGCGAGGTAGTACATTGGTGCCATCGTGATCGGATTGGTGAATAGCGTTGTGATCGCGGCGACGGCAACGTTGGCGCGCAGCGCAACGGCAGCCAATGTCGCTGCAACAAACTGCACCGGCAGCGGTATCCACGCACAGAAGACGCCGATAGCCACGGCCCGCACGACGTTGCGGCGCTGCACGCTAAACAGCTTGGGGTTGGCGAGCGCCGAGTGGAATGGCTTCAAGTACCAGCGCGCCCGCAACTCATCGCGTTTAACCGTGAACTGGCGAAAAAAACGGCGCGGCATGCTGGCTCCACAAACGTAGTGTGTCCGATACGAGTTCGGCACTCCGATGAGTTTATCGGCTCGTTTCGCGAGAAACAGAGGGCGCGTTCACAGTGCAGGCATCGGCGATGTTGGCCGGAGCGATGGCCGTGCTCGGTGCCGTCGCGTTGCCGAGCGTCCTGTCGGTGGTGCTTACCGGGGCATTTATCATGCTCATCGCCCGCGGTCGGTGGCGTCCCGCCGGATTCGCCGCCAGTTGCGGTGCGCTACTGGCGCTGACCGCAGCCCAGGCAGCGTTAGAGCGACGTTGGCCTACCACGGAGTGGAACGCCGAACGCGTCGTTGTCGTTGATATTGTCGATTTCGTCCGCGCAACCGACGATCGGCTGCAGTTTCGGTGCCGCTGGCGCGATCGGCGTACTTACGTGCGCGAGCTACGCCTTGCTTGGTACCGGTCTGACGTGCGGCCACGGATTGGCGAGCGCTGGCAGCTCACGGTGCGGCTGCGTCCGCCGCGGGGACTGGCGAACCCGGGCGGTTTCGACGTCGCCCGCTATGCCCTCGCGGTTGGTCTAGACGCTACGGGTTACGTCGTGCCGGCGCCCACCAACCGTCGGCTCACCGCGGCGCGACCGGGCTCGCTGGCGCTTTGGCGCCGCTGGCTCGCCGACACCATTGCGACGAGCGTTGCGCAGCCAGCGGCGGCCGGAGTCTTGATTGCGCTGGCGACTGGCTCGCGACATGCCTTAGATGGAGAGGTCCGCGCGCTGGCTGGCGCGACCGGTACGGCGCATCTGTTCGCGATTTCAGGACTGCACGTCGGCCTCGCCGCAGCGATCGGTATGTTCGTCGGGCGCCTATTGGGTACGGCGGGGTTGCTCGGCCGACGACGACCAGCGCGCGCAGTGATTGCCGTCTGCGGCATCGGCTTCGCGAGCGGCTACGCGCTGCTGGCCGGCTTTGCACTGCCGACGCGCCGTGCGCTCGTCATGCTCGTCATCGCACTCGCGCTTTGGGTAAGTGGTCGCGGGGTCGGCCCAGCTCGGGCGCTCGCAATGGCGCTCGTCGCGGTGCTTGTGCATTGGCCGCTAAGTCTACTGTCGAGTTCGTTTTACCTGTCGTTCGGTGCCGTCGGACTCTTGATGCTCGCTGCCGCACGTGATCGCGTAAGGCGCTGCAAGGCGACGCGCTGGCGTTTTCTGCGCTATCAGGGACTTATCGGCAGCGCATCGTTGGTCGTGGGTTTGTTGCTATTCGATCTCGTGCCCTGGTCGGGGTTTATCGCCAACCTGCTGATGATTCCGCTGATCGGCATCGTCGTTGTGCCGTTGCTGTTCGTCGCTGCCGTGGCCGGCCCGTTCCAGTCTGCCCTGTTGGCGCTGTTAGGCAACGTCGTGCACGTCGCGCTAGCCGCACTGCGCTGGCTGGCCGCAGAATCCGACGCGGCCGCACCGGAGCTGCCGCTGCTGTGCTTGGCGCTGGCCGCGATTGTCGTCTGGTTGCCGGTGTCGCTGCGCAGCCGCAGCCCGCTACTCATCGCGTTGCTGTTGCTGGGCCGCGATGCGAACCCGCCGACGCCGGCAACCGGCTGTTTTTGGGCCGACATCATCGATGTCGGTCAAGGTCAGGCGGTGCTCGTAAGCACCCGGTCAACGGCCACGCTCATTGATACCGGTCCGGCGTGGCCGGGAGGCAGCGCCGCAACCGGCACAATACTGCCGTTCGCGGCTCGCCAGGGCGTCGTTGCGCTCGACCGGCTGATCGTAAGCCATGGAGACAATGACCATGCCGGCGGTGCGAGCGAGATTCTGCAGGAGCTGCCGGTGCAATCGACTCTGGTGGGTGAGACGCTGGTTGGCGACCAGGCCGCGAGTGTGATCGCCTATTGTCGACGCGGTCAGAACTGGGTCGCGGACGACGTACAGTTTCGGATTCTCGGTCCGCCGGTTGCCAACTCTGGCGGCAACAACGGCAGCTGTGTGCTGCAGGTGAGCGCAGGGCAAACAAGCCTGTTGATCCCGGGCGATATCGAGTCGCGTGCCGAGCGCGAACTGGTCGCGCGGTACGGTGCGCACCTCGCGAGCAGTATCGTCGTCATGCCTCACCATGGTAGTGCGAGTTCGTCTTCGACGGGGTTTGTCGCGGCGGTTGCGCCGACTGTTGCCATTGCGTCAGCCGGTTACCGCAATCGCTGGGGCTTTCCGGCGGTCGATGTCGTTCGCCGCTGGCAGCGTGGCGGCGCACGCGTGCTGTCAACCGGGCAGCGCGGTCACATTCGTATTGTCGGATGTCAGCGCAGTTTTACCGTCAGCGCCGGGGAACGACGTGCGCGCAGGCGTTGGTGGCACACCGCGAACTAACCGAAGTGCCAGGACCTCGGTGGTCTGCAACGCGCACGCACGGTATATTCGCCGCTTCGGGGCGCAAGACCTAAAGAATGATCGAGATCGTCCGTGCCGGCGGCTGGTTAATGCTGCCGATTATCCTTTGCGCGATTGTCGCGATGGGTATCGTTCTGGAGCGCATCTGGACTTTGCAGGCCACTCGAGTCGTGCCTGATGACCTGACCGCTCGCGTTTGGGGTTGGGTCAAAAACAACGAGCTCACCACCAAGCAAATCCAAACGCTGCACAGCGGTTCGCCGCTCGGGCAGATACTCGCGGCGGCCCTAGCGCATCGCAACTTCGAACGCTCGCTGATGAAGGAGAGCATCGAGGATACCGGGCGTCACGTCATACATGAGCTCGAGCGCTACGTCGAAACCTTGGGCACCATCGCGGCAATATCGCCGCTGCTCGGTTTGCTCGGCACCGTGGTCGGTATGGTCAAGGTTTTTGCCGAAATCACGACGCAAGGCGTCGGCGATCCGAGCAATCTTGCCGGCGGTATCAGCGAAGCGCTCATTACGACGGCGGCCGGTTTGACCGTCGCGATCCCGGCGCTAATCGGCTACCGCTATCTGCGCAACCGCATCGATACGCTGGTCGTCCAAATGGAAAAGGAATCGATCAAACTCGTTGAAGCGATCCACCGCCGCAACGCGAGTCAAGGATGAGGCTCGCGCCCCGTCGGACCGAGGATCCGGGCGTCAATCTGACGTCATTGATCGACGTCGTTCTGTTGCTGCTCATATTCTTCATGGTGTCGACGAGCTTCATCAAGGAGTCGCAGATTACCTTGCGTCTGCCGGAGGCAGAGCAGACGCCGCTGGACGTGCCGCCGGCAAGCTCTCTGGAGATACTGGTGACGGCGGACGGCCGTTATTTCGTGAACGACCGTGAGCTCGTCAACAACCGCCGCGAGACGCTGGTGCGTGCGTTGGCGGAGCTCGACATCGACACCGATGTGCCGGTCACTATCAGCGCTGATGCGGATGCGCGCTTTCAGCTCGTCATCACCGCGACCGACGTCGCCGGCAAGGCCGGCTTTGAAGCAGTCGGTTATTCGGTTGTGAACCTGACCGAGGACTGACTGCAATGAGTGAAGCAGCCGGGGACGTTCGGGCTCTGTACCGGCGCCTGCTCGGTTACACCGATCGACATCGCGGCGTTTTGATTATCGCCGCGTTCGGTATGGTCATAACCGCGGCGGTCGAAGGCTCGATGGCGCTGCTGCTCGAGCCGCTCACCGATGAGGCGCTCGTTGCGGACAACGAGCCCTTCGAAATTTGGGTACCGATTGCATTCCTGATCGTCTTCATCTTTCGCGGCCTGGCCGGATTCGTCACGGAGTACGCGCTCGGCTGGATTGGTCGCCGCATCATCCACCGCATGCGCGAACAGGTCATGGGTCAGTACCTCGTCTTGCCGACGCGATTCTTCGATGAGCGCGCATCCGGTCGACTGCTGTCGCGGATCTCTTATGACATCGAAATGATTGCCGAGTCGGCGACGAACGTTGTCGTCGTCCTCGTTCGAGACACGCTCAGTTTGGTCGCGTTCGTCGGCGTGATGATCTACCAAAGCCCCATCCTGTTCGCCTGCATAGCGGTGGTCGTTCCGGTCATCGCGTTTCTGGTCAAAGTATTGAGTCGGACGTTTCGGCGTTACTCGACCCATATCCAGGACTCGGTTGGCGATCTCACGCAGGTCACCGAAGAGGTCATTACCGGCAATCGAGTGGTCAAACTGTTTGATGGTGCCGACTACGAAAAGCGTCGCTTCGCCCGCGCCAACGAGGGCAATCGTTCGCTACACATGAAGCTTGTCCGCGCCAAGGCGGCAGGCGTTGCCGTCAATCAGATTCTATTTGCGCTCGGTGGCGCAGGCGTCATCGTGATCGCCGGGCTTGAGACGGCCGCGGGTCGACTGTCACCCGGGTCGTTCACGTCGTTCATGGGCGCAATGATCCTGCTGCTGCCGCCGCTGCGCCGCCTGACAAACATCAACGCGTCGATGCAGCGCGGCATTGCGGCGGCGCGTTCGGTGTTTGAGGTTCTCGACGAGTCACCTGAGCTCGATCAGGGTACGCAGCGGATTGAGCGCGCTCGCGGACGGCTCGAATTTGACGGCGTGTCGTTCGCCTACGAGGGCACGAACGTACCCGCACTCAAAGATGTGCATTTGACGGTCGAGCCCGGCGAGACGGTTGCCCTCGTGGGGCCGTCCGGCAGCGGCAAATCAACGCTCGTCAGCCTAATTCCGCGTTTTTATGAGCCGACAGCCGGCGAGCTGCGCCTCGATGGCGTTGCGCTGGGTGCGTATTCGCTCGACAGTTTGCGGACGCAGATCAGTCTGGTTAGTCAGGACGTTACGCTATTCAACGACAGCGTCGGTCGAAACATTGCGTACGGCGGTCGGGAGGGCGCGTCGGAAGATGACATCACGGCGGCGGCAGACGCGGCTCACGTCAGCGAATTCGTGCGCAACATGCCGCAAGGTTTCGCGACGCTCGTTGGCGATCGGGGCGTCAAGCTGTCGGGCGGACAGCGTCAACGGCTGGCGATTGCGCGAGCGATTCTGAAAAACTCACCGGTGCTGATACTCGATGAGGCAACGTCGGCGCTAGATACTGAATCCGAGCGTCACATCCAGGCGGGGCTGGAACAGCTGATGCGCGGTCGTACGACGCTCGTCATTGCGCATCGACTGTCGACAATCGAGCGCGCCGACCGCATTGTCGTCATGCAGGCCGGTCAAATCGTTGAGATTGGTACGCATGCCGACCTCATTGCCGCGGGCGGGCTCTACAGCAAACTCCATCGGCTGCAATTCAGCGACGAACAATGACGACCCGCATTAGCGACTACGCGCAGCGCGTCTGGTATGGCGGCCGCGCCGGTGGACGTTGGTTGAGCCCGCTCAGTGCGCTGTATGGCGCGATTGTTCGCTGCCGTCGATTGTTGTATCGAAAGGGTTGGCGGCGCAGCTGTCGACCGACCGTGCCCGTGATAGTGGTCGGCAATCTCACCGTGGGCGGTACCGGCAAAACACCGCTGGTTATCTGGTTGGTCGAGCAGCTCGCGGCGGCCGGGCATCGGCCAGCGGTTATCAGCCGAGGCTATGGGGGTCGCGCAGGCCGTGGCCCACTGCACGTCACGGCGACGACGACACCCGAGCTGTGCGGCGATGAGCCAGCGCTCATTGCACGGCGCACGAGCGCCATCGTCGTTGTAGGCAGTGATCGCTGCGCGGACGCCGACGCTGCGATTGCGCAAGGCGCGACCGTCATCGTCGCCGATGACGGACTGCAGCATTATCGGCTTGCTCGCGATGCGGAAATTGTCGTCGTCGACGGCGAGCGCGGCTTTGGGAATGCCCGCCTGCTGCCGGCAGGACCGTTGCGCGAACCCGTCAGTCGCTTGAATGACGTCGATTACGTTTTGACCCAAGTTGCAACGGCCCAAAACGGCGACACCTTTAGTCTGCGCGGCGACGAGTTACGCGCCGTCAATGGCAGTGAACGACAGCCGCTCAGCGCGCTAGCGGGACACTCGGTGGTCGCCTGTGCCGCGATCGGCAATCCGGCCCGCTTCTTCGACCGGCTGAGAGGTGCGGGCTTGGAGCTGCAAACCATCGCCCTCGACGATCACGCGACGGCCAATCAGTTCCCCCTCAAGGAGCTGGCCGATCGGACGGTAGTTGTCACGGAAAAAGACGCTGTGAAACTCAGCGGGTCGGCCCACGCATCGCTTTGGTACTTGCCGGTCAGCGCCGAGCCGAGTGTCGACGCGCGCCGCAGACTCAGCGATCTCCTTGCTGGTCTGGTCCCGGCGGAGTCGCCGGCATGAAGACCCACATCGTTATTCCGGCGCGTCGCGAATCGGTGCGACTGCCGAACAAGCCGCTGCTGGATATTGTCGGTACACCGATGATTGTCCGCGTTCTGCAGCGCGGTGAGGCGGCCGATCTGGGGGACGTGTGTGTGGCCACCGACGATGCGGAAATAGTCGACTGTGTGCGTGCGGCCGGCGGTACCGCCGAAGTCACCCGCGACGATCATCCGAGCGGTACGGACCGCATCGCGGAGGTGGCACGCCGTCGCGGCTGGCCGGCCGACGATATCGTCGTCAACTTGCAGGGCGACGAACCATTGATGCCGCCGGCACTGCTGCGCCAGGTTGCCGCGCTGTTAGATGCAACGCCGCGTGCCGGTATCGCAACGCTCGCAACGCCGATCGCAACGCGCGAGGACTTTCTAAATCCGAACGTCGTCAAGGTCGTTTCGGGCGCAGACGGGTTGGCGCTGTATTTCAGCCGTGCACCCATACCACATGGCCGTGCGGATGCGGCGGCGGCCCTTGCCGCAGCGCGTCGTCATCTTGGTCTCTACGCGTATCGAGTCGCGGTACTCGAGCGCCTCGTCGAGGCCAGCCCGACGCCGCTCGAGCAGCTCGAGAAACTGGAGCAACTCCGAGCGTTCGCGCTCGGTATCCCGATCGCCGTCACCGATGCTGAGGTAGCACCAGGTCCCGGCGTCGATACCCAAGCCGATCTCGATGACGTACGCCGACGAATCGCGGCGGGCGATATTTGGGGTTGAGCTGTGATGAGTCGCGTGTCGGCGCTGCTCAGCGGCGTAGTCGTTTGCGCCGTGCTGGTCATCGCTGCCCGGCTATTGGACGAGTACGCCGCCGTGCCGGCAATGCTCGGCGTACTGCTGCTCGGCGTCGCTGTTCGGGCGGTCGGCAATCCGCGGTTTCATGTCGTCGAGCACGGAGTGGCCTTTAGCGCGCGTACGCTATTGCGTATCGGCGTGGCGCTGTTGGGCGCGCGTGTCGTGCTGGACGATCTCGTCGATCTGGGACCGGCAGCAATTGCTGTTGTGCTTGCGAGCGTTGCGGCAACCTTGGGCGGTGGAATCTGGCTGGCGCGCCGTGCAGGGCTGAGCGGCGACCTTGCTCGCATCAGTGCGACCTCGGTGGCAATTTGCGGCGCATCGGCGGCGCTTGCAGCGTCAGCGATAATGCCGTCGCGAGCCGGACTCGTGCGCGACACCGCGCTGGTCATCGTCATCGTCAGTTTGTTGAGTACCGCGGTGATGATCGGCTATCCGCTGCTCGTACAGGCGTTGGGCTTCGATGCCAACGCTACGGCCGTCATTCTCGGGGCGGCAATCCATGATGTTGCGCAGGTCGTCGGGGCGGGATTCGCTGTGTCGCCGGATGTGGGCGTCAAAGCCGTAACGGTCAAGATGCTACGCGTTGCATGTCTGGTGCCGGCGGTATTGTGGCTTGCCTATCGCGTCGCGTGTCATGCGACCGAGCGTCAGCACGCGCGGATTGGTTTGCCGTGGTTTCTGTGGACATTTGTGATTCTGGCGGCGGTGTCATCGCTCGGGTTTCTGCCGCCGAGTCTGCGTGAGTTAACGACTTGGGCGTCCAGTATTCTGCTGCTGATGGCGGTCGGCGCGATCGGTTTGCAAACCGATCTGCAGTCGCTTCGACAAGCACCACTGGCCTTGGTGCGAACGATCATTGTGCAATCGGCGTTCCAATTCGGGCTCGTCGTCGGGGCGGTGACGTTGCTCAACAAACTCTAAATATCGTGTGAAATACGTATGGACTCGGTGTCATAGCTTTGACATATTTGAGACGCAAACTGCGCAGCGCGTCGACGCAATGCGACGTTAACGGGGTCAAATCAGAACAGCGAGCGCAGTGAGCGCGAGGATCCGTTTCGAATCAAATGATTTGAAACGTTACTTCGCGCAGTTTCTCAAGGATAGTGAATGGCGTTTCGTACATTTAGCAAACGCAAGCTCATGGAAGTTTCGGAGCAAGCGCTTACCACGGCCGCGGTAAATGGGGAACGCGGCTCCAGTCATTCTGTTGCGGCAGAACGGCTCCTCGAGGATTCGCAAGGCTTTGTTGCGTGGGAAGCACAGCATGATCGCCTGATGGCGCAAGTTGCCGGGCGCTCGACGGTCGGTGGCCAGCTGTACTCGCTTCGCGAGCAAGCGCTATCGCAAATTCACCGCAAGTCGCTGTTCGAAGTGCTTCGAACCGGTGATTGGAATCACGATGAGCGCCGGTACTTTTTCCGTTATTTATACGGACGTAGGGGCGATGAGTTCGCGGCGATTCTCAACGAGCATCGCGAGTTCGTGCAGTCTGCATCCAGCCATTATTGTCTGCTGGCCATTGGCGATCGCTTCATGCATGACGCGGTTTTCGATACGTGGTTGGCCGACTATGCCGCCGACTACAACCGCTACATCGAGCTCTATATTCTCAACGTGCTCGAGGAAGGCGGGTTGCGCAATGACCCGACCGGCGAATTGCGCGCGGCGCAGAAGTCTCGCCTGGTTGATGCTCGCCGCCAGATATTGAGCGTGCCGCGCGTGCCGAAACGCTCGCGAACCGGCGAGTTACTGCGCGTCGCCACTGGCGATACCGCGCGTCTGCCGCGTCTCGTGCTTGGCAAAGCCAAGCGCATCTCCACGGGGTGAATCGAACGACAAGCCCGTGACGCGTCCTCCGTCGATGACGTAACCCTACGATCCGCGCTACGCTTCGCGGTTTGAGGTCTAGCGGGTTAGCACTTTGTCGGAACGACGCGTTCTTTTCGTTTGCATGGGCAATATCTGCCGGTCGCCAACCGCCGAAGCGGTGTTTCGACATCGTGCCGGCGACGACCCACGTTGGCTGATCGATTCGGCCGGAACTCACGCCTATCACGCCGGTGAGCCGCCGGATCACCGGGCTATTGCCGCAGCGTCGGCGCGCGGTTACGACTTGCGCGGAATTCGCGCCCGTCGCGTTTGTGACGACGACTATGACCGCTTCGGACTGATCTTGGCGATGGACCGCGACAATCTCGACCTGCTCGCGTCACGACGTCCAGACGTCGGTTCGGCGGATGTCGGCCTGCTGCTCGATTACGCCGGCGATCCCGTTATGCGTGGACGCGATGTTCCGGACCCATACTACGGCGGCACCCGCGGCTTCGAGCACGTCCTCGACTTGGTCGAGGACGCGACCGAAAGGCTGCTAGAAGCGCTACGCTAGTCGTTGTCGCTGACGCTGCCGGTATAGCGTCGGTCAGTCACGCCCGGCGCGCTTTCCCACGGCAATAACCGATCCTTGTCGGGCGAGTTCGATTTGTCGGCCGGACCTGACGACGGCGGCAGCGCACTTGGCGCTGACGGCGGTGCCTTCGGCACGCTTGGCGCCGGCGCGACCGGTTTTCCAGCGTCGGCGTTTGGCGCCGACTTCGCCTCGCTTGCTGGTTTTGCAGGCGGCGAAGGCGCCGGTTTCGGCGCAGCTGTCGGTTGCTCCGGCACCGGCGCCGGCCCTTGAGCGCTGCCATTGGATGCGGTGGCTGGCTTCGCGGTATCACGCTTTGCTTGAGCGCTGGCGCCGCCGTTGATCGTCGGGCTCGAGTCGACGTTGCCGCGGTTTGCGGGTGGCGGCGAAACGTTGGCGGTAGCCGGTTGTGCATTGCCTGCATCGCGGCGATCGCTAGTCTGCGCCGTCTCGGCGCTCTTCGCCTTTTTGTCGTTCACGTCGCCGTCTGGCTTGCTAGGGCTGGGCGCTGCGTCCTGTGCATTGCCGTTGCCCACAGCGCTCTGTGATTCTGCGTTGCGGTTGCGGCGCCGGCCCCGCGAGCGGCGTCGTTTGCGACTTCCGTCTGCGCCGGCTGCTGTTTCAGCTTGCTCGGCGTTCTTTGGCGCAGATTGCGCGGCCTTGTCGTTGCTTTGTTTGCCGTTGTCGGCGTTCTTTGCGCGCTTGTTGCGCTTGCGCGGCGACTCGGACCGATCGTCCTTGTGCTTTGCGTTCGCGGCACGCTCGCTACTGCCGCGATCTTTGCCCGCAGAGCGCTCTTTAGCGGATCGCGCTTCATTTGCGTCCTTGCGCTTGCGCGTGCTTTTCGCCGAGCGTTTGGCGTTACCACTGCGCGCTTTCGCACCTGCGTCGTTTTTGCCGCGCCGCGCTTGTTTGCGTTTCTTCTTCGCCGTCGGTTTCTCATCGCCGGCAGCGAACAACGCCCGCCACAGACGGACGAACAGGCCGGGTTTCTGCGGCTCGGCGACGGGCTGCGGCGCCGGTGCCGGCGTGGTTGGCGCAACGGCGACAACCGCGGCTTGTTCGCCCGGGCCTTTGCCGTTCGTCCACGCCGGTTCCGCGTCAGCTTCGTCGCCCTCCGACAGTGCGTAACTCGCACCCGAATTTTCCGGCAGCTCATTCTGGTCGTCACGAACTCGGCGGATCGAGTAGTGCGGCGTGTCGAGCGCCGGATTGGCGATTAACACAATCTGCACGTCGTTGTTGTCTTCGAGACTTTGCACCCACTCGCGCTTTTCGTTTAGCAAATAGGTCGCCACATCGGACGGTAGCTGCGCGATAACCTTCGACGTGCGCTCTTTGCGCGCTTCTTCACCGACAAGGCGCAAAATTGCCAGTGCCAGTGATTCGACACTGCGGATGTTGCCCATGCCGTTGCATCGCGGGCACACCTCGTTAGCGGATTCGCCGAGCGACGGGCGCAAACGTTGTCGCGACATTTCCAACAGACCGAACCGCGAAATCTTGCCGATTTGCACCCGCGCGCGGTCGATACGTACGGCATCGCGCAAGCGATTTTCCACGGCGCGCTGGTTTTTCTGCGGTCCCATATCGATGAAATCGATAACGATCAGGCCGCCAAGATCGCGCAGCCGCAGCTGCCGAGCGATTTCGTCGGCGGCCTCGAGATTGGTGTTTAAGGCGGTGGTTTCGATGTCATCGCCTTTGGTCGCGCGCGCCGAGTTAATGTCGATCGAAATTAACGCTTCGGTGTGATCGATCACCAGGCTGCCGCCGGATGGCAGCGTTACCGCATGCGAGAAGGCCGATTCGATCTGGCTTTCGATTTGGTAGCGCGTAAACAGCGGGACCGTGTCTTCGTAAAACTTGATCTTGCGCACGTTGTGCGCCATGACCTGCTCAACAAAGTCACGTGCCTCGCCAAACGTCGTCTTGTTGTCGATCAGGACTTCGCCGATCTCGTTCGACATGTAGTCACGCAGCGAGCGAATGACCGCATCGCGCTCCTGGTAGATAAGGAACGGCGACGGTCGCTCGACGACAACTTTCAGAATGGCGTTCCAGATCCCTAACAGGTTCTGGACGTCCCAATCGAGCTCTTCCGGGCCACGGCCAATGCCGGCCGTGCGCAAAATGACGCTCATGCCGTCCGGAATGTCGACTTGGTCGAGCGAGTCACGCGCGAGATCGCGGTCTTCGCCGGTGATACGTCGCGATACGCCGCCAGAGCGGGGCTTATTCGGCTTCAAGACAATGAAGCGGCCAGCGAGGCTGACAAACGTCGTTAAGGCAGCGCCCTTGTTGCCGCGCTCCTCTTTGTCGATCTGGACAACGATGTCCTGACCTTCGCGCAGTACATCGCGAATATTGACGCGGCCTTCGCCAGACGCACCGTCGACGAAATACTCCGGTGAGATTTCCTTGAGCGGTAAAAAGCCGTGGCGTTCGGCGCCATAGTCGACAAAAGCCGCTTCGAGACTTGGCTCGATGCGGGTAATGCGACCTTTGTAAATATTGGCTTTCTTACGTTCCCGGGAGGGGTGTTCGATGTTGAGATCGTAAAGACGCTGGCCATCGACCAACGCCATTCGCAACTCCTCTTCCTGAGTTGCGTTTATGAGCATTCTTTTCATTGAGTCCTGCTTTTTGTTGCTTCTTGTCGCAGGTCCGAACGGGATGGAACCAGGCGCTCGTCGGCGCCGCCGCGGGCTCTGCCGGCAGCGTCGGACGAACCGATGCTGCCGCGTACCACGTCGCGACGCGCACAAACGGCACGGCTTGGACGTAACGCCACAGCATCAATAACAGCATCTAGACCTCGCAGTGGGCAGCTGCCGTGTTCTAAAAAGCGGCTGCACCCGTTCAGAATCTGCGAACTCGCCGCGGCCAGCGCGGCGTCGGAAATGGCAGCCACCGCGTCGGGGCTGCCCCACAAATTTAATGCGATACAACGGCTTAGAAACCGTGTTCGACAAGTTAATATAACAGGCGGATTATGGCGTAGCAATCGGGGCAAGAACTTGTCCGAGCTCACAAAGCCGACGGCGGTCAGGACTTCGGTCCGCACCGTGACAGTCGATGAGGACGGTGACGGCCAGCGGCTCGATAACTTCGTCGCAGCGGCGTTCAAAGGGCTGCCGCGGAGTCGGGTGTACCGCTTGCTGCGCAAGGGCGAAGTTCGTGTCAACGGTCGCCGAGCGACGCCAAAACAGCGTCTCAGCGTCGGCGATCAAGTGCGGCTGCCGCCGGTGACCCTGAATCCATCCGCACCGCCGAGTGCGCCTCAGCATCTTCGCGACGCGCTGGGCGATCGGGTCATTTTCGAGGACAAAAAGCTTATTGTCATCGATAAGCCGGCTGGGATGGCCGTGCACGGCGGCAGCGGCGTTCGCCTGGGAATGATCGAGACGCTGCGCCAGTGGCGGGCTGATCTTGCCGAGGCTGCGCTCGTGCATCGGCTGGACCGCTCCACCAGTGGCGTTGTGGTCGTCGCCAAACGGCGCAGCGCGCTGCGGGCTCTGCACGCCGCCTTTCGCGCCGGTGATGTGTCCAAGCGCTATCTGGCTGGTTGCATCGGTCACTGGTCGCACGGTCAGGCAGACATCGATTTGCCGCTGGAAGTGCGCCATCGGCAAGGCGGCGAGCGCCACGTTGTCGTTGACCGTTCCGGCAAACCGTCGTTGACCCGATTCGCGCCGCAGGCGTTCTACGACGGTTTGACGCTGTTGAGCGCCGAGCCGGTCACCGGCCGGACGCATCAGATCCGCGTGCATGCCGCGGCGGCCGAGCACCCGCTAGCCGGCGATGAGCGCTACGGTGATTCGCAGGCCGACAAAGCTCTGCGCGCGGTTGGCCTCACGCGGCTGTTTTTGCACGCTCAGTCGATTGCTTTTGCCGATGAATCGGGCAATGAGCAGCTGTTCAATTGCCCGCTGGCTGGCGATCTCGATCAGGTGCTCGGGCGGCTGCGGCGCCAGCAGTAGCCGTCACCGGTCCGCGAGCAGCTCGACGCCGTGCCGGCTGAGCGCGCCCGCCAGCCAGCACAGCGGTAGCCCGACCAGCCCAGTGGGGTCCGTCGAGGTGATCGATTCGAACAGCACGGGCCCAGCGGCCTCTGCCTTGAAGCCACCAGCGCAGTCAAACGGCTGATCGCACGCGACGTAGCGCTCGATTAGCGCCGGCGACAGCGCCCGGAAACGGACGCTGGTTATGTTCAAATGATCGTCGGTGATCGTCGCGCCCGCGGCGTCTTGCCCGCGCAAGGCGACGGCGGTGTAGAAGACGACGGTTTGGCTGCTGCACCGCGCGAGTTGTCGTGCGGCGTTCGGCGCATTACCGGGTTTGCCGAGGATGCTCGTGCCGACCAGCGCGGTCTGGTCACTGCCGATCACGATGCCGGCTTGGGTCCCGGCGGCTGCCGCCTTGCTGGCAGCGAGCCGCGCTGCCATCGCCGCGGCCGATTCATGGCCTTGCCGGCTCTCGTCAATATTCACCGCTGTAACGGCAAACTCGCCGACTATTCGCTGCAATAGCTCGCGTCGGTAGCGAGAGCCGGAGGCGAGGATCAGAGGTGGGCTGGCGTTCACAGGGATGGCACGTGCTGCAGCGGCTTTGACTCCGCCGCAGCATGCTCCTATCATCCGCCGGCTATGTCCAGGGACTTTGCCGCGACAACCGGTCTCGTTGCGGCGACCCGGGCGTCGGGGCCAGTGAATTTCACCGTGCCCGTCTGCGATCTGCCGCGGCTGGCAGCGCAGTTTGACGGCGGTACAGACGGTCGCGTCGCTGTGGCTCTCGAAGCGAGTCTCATCACCGACACGGCCGGGCAGGAGCAGCGCCGGCTGACCGGCAACGCGAGCTTCGCGTGGGCAACCCGATGCCAGCGCTGTTTGGAGCGTATGACCGTGGCGGTAACGGCGCCGATCGACGTCGTCGTTGCGAATGACGGCGTCGACGACGACGGACAGCCGTGGGACTCGTGGCTGGACGATCCGGGTCTGACGCTCGGTGACATTATTGACGAGTATGCGCTGTTGGCTTTGCCGCTGGCGCCTATGCACGACTACGACTGCGTGTCTTTTGCGAGCGCGGAAGAGCCAGCGACCGAGCCGTCGACGCGGCGGCCGTTTGCGGCACTAGAGGATTTGCTGCGTGATGCGACCGACGACGACGCATCGCCGACACCGCCGACAGGCGGCAAGAACACTGAAGACTAATGGAGCATTCGCATGGCTGTACAACAAAACCGCCGCACGCCCTCGACCCGAGGCATGCGCCGCGCACACGACAAGCTCAAAGGCAAAACGCTGTCGGTAGAACCGACGACCGGTGAAACCCACCTTCGCCATCACGTCAGCGCCGACGGCTTCTATCGCGGCAAGCAGGTTGTTGCGCCGAAGGAAGACTTCGGCTCCGACGACGAATAAGCGCTCGCGGTACCGGCCGCGATTCGATGGGTAGGAATGCCTCCTGCCTAGCAACCGGTACGCCTTTCCGGTGAGTCAAATTTTGCACCTCAGCATCGATGCGATGAGTGGCGATCGCGGGCCGGCTGTCGTTGTCGATGCCGTACGCGATGCGCTCGGCGCCGATCGGTCGCTGGCGGTAACACTGGTCGGCGATGAGCCAGCGCTGCGTTCCCACCTTAAGCCGACCGACCAACTCGGCACGCAGCTACGCATCCAGCACGCGTCGGAAGTCGTCACCATGCACGATGCGCCTGCCGAAGCGCTGCGCCGCAAAAAAGACTCCTCGATGCGCGTCGCCGTGAATCTGGTCGGTGGCGGTGACGCCTCCGCGTGCATCAGCGCTGGCAACACCGGTGCGCTGATGGCCACGGCAAAGTTCGTGCTCAAAACCCGGCCCGACATTGATCGACCGGCTATCGTGGCGGAGATTCCAGCGCGCCAGAACCGCGTCTTTATGCTGGATCTCGGCGCCAATACCGACTGTTCGGTCGATATGCTGCATCAGTTTGCACGCCTCGGAGCGGAAGTATCGAGCGCGATCGCCGGCGTCGCGCGACCTCGAATCGCCTTGCTCAATATTGGCGAGGAACAAGGCAAGGGCAATGACGTCATTCGCGATGCGGCGGCTCGCTTCGAGGACGATTCGGCCGTCAACTACGTTGGCTTCGTCGAAGGCAACCGGCTATTCGACGACGTCGCCGACGTCATTGTGACCGATGGGTTTAGCGGCAATGTCGCGCTCAAAACCATGGAAGGAACCGCGGCACTGGTGGCCGACTTCCTGCGCGACGCCTTTAATCGCAGTACCGGCTCGCGGCTGCGCGGCCTCATCGCCAGGCCCGTTCTGCGAAGACTCAAGGCACGCGTCGACCCGAGACATTATAATGGCGCCGTTTTTGCCGGCTTAAACGGCGTTGTTGTCAAAAGCCATGGCGGTGCTGATGCAGTGGCGTTTCGTCACGCCATCGATACAGCCGTTCTCGAGTGCCGTGCCGGAATGGCGGCGGCGCTCAGCCAACAAACGGATCGCGAATGACCTACTCACGCATCGCCGCGACTGGTAGTTATCTGCCCGAACGCACGCTAACCAACGCCGATCTCGAAGGCATGGTCGAAACGTCGGACGAATGGATCCGCACCCGAACCGGCATAGAGGAACGGCATATCGTCGGTGATACGCAGGCGACGTCGGACCTTTGCATAGAGGCTGCCAAGGCCGCGATGGCGGACGGCGGTTTCGCGCCGACCGACATCGACCTCATCGTTGTCGGCACGACCACGCCCGATCTCGTGTTCCCCAATGTGGCGACGATTCTGCAGCAAAAACTCGGCATACCGCCGTGCCCGGCGTTTTCCGTCGAGGCGGCGTGCACCGGTTTCTTGTATGCATTGAGTACGGCGGACAAGTTTGTGCGCGCCGATGAGTCGCGCTGTGCGCTGGTTATCGGTGCAGAGTCGCTGAGTCGTATCGTCGACTGGACCGATCGCAACACTTGCGTGCTGTTCGGCGACGGCGCTGGCGCGGTGATCCTGACGCCATCGGACGATCCCGGCATTTACTCGACCCACCTCGGTGCCGATGGCCAGTACGGCGAGTTGCTGTACGCAAGCTCCGGGGCGTCGCGCTTCAAGGACGACGCGGATCGCGGTAAACCGGTGATCCGGATGACCGGTAATGAGGTGTTCAAGGTGGCGGTGAAGACCCTCGGCAGCGTTGCCGAGACCGCGTTGACTGCCAATGGGCTGACCCATGCCGATATCGACTGGCTCGTGCCGCACCAAGCGAACACCCGCATCATCCAGGCGACCGCGAAGCGTCTCGGGCTCAGTATGGACAAGGTCATATTGACGGTTGCGCAGCACGGCAACACGTCGGCGGCGTCGGTACCGCTCGCGCTCGACACGGCGATTCGCGACGGTCGCATTCAGCGCGGGCATACGCTGCTGTTCGAAGCGTTCGGCGGCGGCTTTACCTGGGGCAGCGCGCTGGTTCGTTACTAGCGAGAGTTCGCCCAGCATGTTTCGCAAGGCCGATCCGCCGCGCGCGCGGCGCGGTGACAAGACCCTGCATCGACACGGCCATCGCCGCCGCGATCCCTATTTTTGGATGGCCGACCGCAACGACGTCGACGTCATTGAGCATCTGACTCGCGAGAACCAGTACACCGATGCAGTAATGGCCGGTACGGCAGCGCTGCAGCGGGAGCTCTACGACGAAATCCGCGGCCGCATGGTGGACGAACGCGTTTCGCCGCCGGTGTTCGAGCGCGGCTTCTGGTATTGGCATCGCTATGCCGCAGGCGCCGAATACGCGACGTTCTGGCGCTCCCGTGAGCCAGACACTGCTGGCGGCGAGCTGCTGTTGGACGGCCCGACGCTTGCTGAAGGGCATGAGTTCTTCGCAATCGGCGACATCGATATTTCTACGGATGAGCGCTGGCTTGCATACACCGTCGATACCACTGGCCGGCGGCGCTATCGTTTGTTCTTGCGCGATCTCGAGCACCATCGAGTCGTCGACACCGGCATCGACGACATCGGTTCCGACGTTGCTTGGGCCAATGACAACGCGTCGTTGTTTGTGGTCGCCAAAGACCGCGAGACGCTGCGCGAGTTTCGGCTCGACCGTCTGGACGTGCAGGAGGGCATGGTGCGTGGTCGCGATCCGGTCTACGAGGAACTCGACACTACGTACTACCTCGACGTCGCTCGCACGTCGCGGCGCGATTTTGTCGTGGTTACCGCAAACGCCACGCTGACTACCGAGCATTGGTTGATCGATGCCGCTAAGCCAAACGCAGCGCCGCGGGTGTTTCTACCGCGCCAGCCTGGCCACGAGTACGCGCTGGATTTTGACGGGTCGTATTTTTGGCTGTTGAGTAATCTCGACGCACCGAACGGTAAGCTTGCTCGAACGACGGCCGATCACCATGGACCGGAACATTGGGAGACCGTGATCGCCGAATCGGCTGCAACGCAGCTCGAGGACTTCGAACTCTTCGACGGCCACGTTGCCGTCGAAGTCAGTCGAGATGCGCAAGCCGGCATCGAGCTCATCGACAGCACGAGTTTTGCGCGACAATCGATCGAGTTCGATGAGGCGGTCTACGCCGTCACCTTGGACGACAATCCGAGCTACGAGGCCGGTGCCGTGCGTTTGCGCTATGAATCGATGGCGAGGCCCGATTCGATCATCGATGTTGATCGCAAGACCCTGGCGCAAACGGTCGTCTACACCGAACAGATTGGTGGCAACTTCGATACCGACAATTACGTCGTCGAGCGCCACTGGGTGCGCCGCGACGACGGCGTACGGGTGCCGGTGTCGCTCGTGCGGCGCGCCGACAGCCAGCTCGACGCCGCGTTGGATGTGCTCGTTTACGGCTACGGCGCTTATGGCTACAGTCTCGCGCCGACCTTCTCGCTATCGCGCTTGAGTCTGGTCGACCGTGGTTTTGTCGTGGCGATCGCACATGTGCGCGGTGGCGCCGAATTTGGCGAGGCGTGGTACAACGCGGGCCGCCTGAAACGCAAACACGCGAGCTTTGACGATTTCGTGGCGGTCGCTGAGACGTTTCGCGGCTATGGCGGTGGCGCGCCCAACGCGCTTTACGCAATGGGTGGCAGTGCTGGCGGACTGCTCGTAGGCGCGGCGATGAACCTGCGGCCGGATCTTTTTCGCGCGGTGATTGCCGAGGTCCCGTTCGTTGACGTGGTTACGACCATGCTCGATGACAGCATTCCGCTGACGACGTTTGAGTACGAGGAATGGGGCGATCCGCGACGCAGCGACGACTATTTCACGATGCTCTCGTACTCGCCCTACGACAACGTTGCCCGCGCAAAGTACCCGCATGTGTTGATTACGACCGGTTTGCACGATTCACAGGTGCAATACTGGGAGCCCGCGAAGTGGGCCGCGCGTTTGCGCGAGCGTAATCGTGCCGATACCGTGGTGTTATTGCAGACAGAAATGGATGCGGGGCACGGCGGGCGTAGCGGACGGTACCGCCAGTTGCACGAACGCTGTTTTGTTTATGCCTTTTTGTTGGCGGCTACCGCATTGGACGGAGATCGGCCATGAACGCATCGAGGATGCAACACGGTTTGCTGGGTTTGCTGGCGTTTACGCTAGCAACGGCACACGCTGCCGATTATCCGCAGCGGCCGGGTGACGATGTGGTCGGTGCGCAGGTCCTCATCAATGCCAGTGCCGACGAAACTCTGCTCGACATTGGCCGGCGCTTCGATCTTGGCTACCACGACATGGCGCAAGCGAACCCGTCGGTCGATATTTGGCTGCCGGCCGATGGGGAAACCGTCGCGTTGCCGCTGCACTTCGTTTTGCCAAATGCGCCTCGCAGCGGCCTGGTGCTGAACCTGCCCGAGTTTCGGCTCTACCATTATCCGGACGGGGAGTCCGGGCCGGTCACGACCTACCCGGTCAGTATCGGCAAAATGGATTGGGAGACACCGCTGGGCGTTACCCGCGTTACGGCGAAAGCCCGCAATCCAGCTTGGTATCCGCCGCAAAGCGTGCGCGACGAGCACGCCGCCGATGGCGATCCGCTGCCGCGCGTGGTGCCGCCGGGACCGGACAATCCGCTCGGCACTCGCGCGATACGTCTCGCACTGCCTGGCTACTTGATTCACGGCACCAATCGGCCGGCGGGTGTCGGCATGCGAGTCACGCACGGTTGTCTGCGCCTTTTTCCTGAAGACATCGAGCGCTTGTTCGAAAATGTTCCAGTGGGTACGGCCGTGCGTATTGTCGATCAGCCGGTCAAAGCCGGTTGGGCAAACGGTCGTCTGTGGCTCGAAGTGCACCCGGCGCTTGCACAGGTGGGTGGCGGGGAACGTCAAGAGCCGCCGCCGAGTTTGTCGACCGCCGCGACGCAGGCGCTGGTTGCGGCAACGGACCAACGTCCGGCTACCATTGATTGGGCGTTGGTCGAAGCGGCGGTAGTGCGCTCGAACGGTATGCCGATTGTGGTTGGCCGAGCGGCCGTCGAGTCGCCGTAACACGCCGCCAGTTGGTGGGCGGCAAAAGAAAACGCCGCTCGAAAGCGGCGTTTCAGGATCGTTCTGTGTGCCGAATTATTTCGACATCGACTTTTGGAACATCCGTTCCAGTCGTTCGCGGTTTGCGTCCGCAGTCGACTGAGCAGCGTTAGCGGCAGAGAGCGCCTGGCTAGCAGTGCTCTGAGCGCTAGAGGCAAGCTGACTGGCGCGATCGGCAGCCGAACGAGCGGCATCTGCAGCCGTTTTCGCAGCGGCAGCGTCAGCAGCAGCCTGGTCGGCGGTGGCCTGGGCGCGCTCAACAGCTTCCGTATTGGCGGCGCAACCGGCGGCAAGACCGACACTCAGAACAACGGCGCTAATCTTCATAACGCTTCTTTTCATGAGATTTCCCTTGAGTGGCTAAAAAAAGCGCCGCTATTATTTCGTAATCTTTTGGCGCATTCAACGTATCTGCCGGGTTTTATTCGTTTTTTAGGTTCTTTATGTCGTCGTGCGGCGACAGCCATTTCAAGTTACCGACATGCTCGACGATCACTCGGCCAGCATTTTGGCCGCTCGTCGTTCGAGAAATCGTCGGTCGTCTTCGGCACGTGCAAGCTCGCGTCGGAGTCGTAGCGTCTCGTTGAGATAGTAGCTGCGTCGCTCGTCGGTCAGTGAGGCGTTGTGGCTGAGTTCGAGTTCGAACTGCCGCAAGCGTGAACTCACAGCGGTGATCTGCTGGTCGATCTGCAACAGTCGTTTGCCCATGGCGTAGCCGCTCAGGAAGTCTTCCTCGAAACCGGCGTCGCAGATGCCGCGATAGGTCCGGCCGTCGCGACCGGCATCGAGACCACCGCGTACCGTGCAGTAGTCGTCGCGACCGCCGGTGTAGCCGAGCAGGTAGGCGTCGCGATCCGGGCCGATGCCGTGCGGCGCACAACGCTCGACGTAGCGATCGAAATAGTCGGGGGTGCGGCCAGCGTCGCCGTCGTCCTCACCGATGCGTTCCCAGTCGGCGCTGGTGCAGCGCTCTTCGCTCCAGCTCGTGCAGCCACTTGCAAGCGCTACTAAAGCAATTAAAAACAGTTGTTTAATAATCTTTCCTAGAATTGTTCCCGAACGAATTGCGGGCTGGTTTTTCGCGATAACCTGTATATACTTCCAGATACTGTTTATGCATACAGGAATGCGGTATGGACCTCACGCCCCGACAGTCGCAGATACTCGAGCTGATCCAGGATTTTATCGAGGAAACCGGCATGCCGCCGACGCGAGCGGAGATTGCCGCGGAGTTGGGTTTTAAATCGCCGAACGCCGCCGAGGAACATCTGCGTGCTTTGCAGCGCAAGGGCGTGATCGAATTGGTTCCGGGTACGTCTCGCGGTATTCGACTGAAAGATTCATTGCGCCAACAGCTTGGGTTGCCGCTGGTGGGGCGGGTTGCCGCTGGCCATCCTATCCTCGCTGAGCAAAACATCGAGGCGCATTTTCGAATTGATCCCGCCTTGTTTCGTCCGAAGCCGCATTACCTGTTGCGGGTGCAGGGCATGAGTATGCGCGATGTCGGTATTCTCGATGGCGACCTCGTGGCGGTGCATCGCACGCCAGAGGTGCGCAGCCGGCAAATCGTCGTCGCGCGACTCGAAGACGAGGTCACCGTCAAGCGCTATCGGCAGGAAGGCAAGCTCGTCTGGCTGTTGCCGGAGAATGACGAATTCGAACCGATTCGGGTCGATCTTGACGAACAGCCTCTCGTCATTGAAGGCGTGGTGGTTGGCGTCATTCGGGACGGCGTACCGCTGCACTGATTGTCATGTCGTCGGGGTTGGATACGCTGCTCGAACATCGTGCCGTCTGGCGCTGCGGCCGCACTGGCCAGCAACGCTCAAGCACAGCAACGAGCGCGACAATCAGCACCGGCTACCCTTCTCTCGATGCCGCATTGCCCAACGGTGGTTGGCCACGGCAGACACTGATCGAAGTATTGAGCAGCCGCGCCGGTATCGGCGAACTGCGGCTGCTCATGCCAGCCTTGGCCGCATTGCTGGCCGAGCGCGACGGCTATCTGGTCTGGGTTGGTTCGCCGTATCAGCCATACGCCCCGGCGCTGCTGCAATGGGACATCGACGTGGAGCGCGTGTTGTTGGTCACGGCGACAGCGCCGGCCGATGTGTTGTGGGCGTGTGGCGAGGCCTTGTCGTCCGGTAGCGCAGTGGCGGTACTTGGCTGGCTCGATGCGCTGGATATCACGGCCAGCCGTCGTCTCAAGCTGGCTGCCGCGCAAGGACAGAGTTTGGCCGTGTTGTTTCGTTCGCTGCAGACGCGTCAGCAAACCTCGGCAGCGAGTCTGCGCCTCGCGCTGGCCAGCGGCAGCGAGGGTACCTGCGTGGATCTGTTCAAAGTCAGCGGTGGGCGCCCGCGCCGCATACCGGCCTACGAGCAGGCGCATGCGTTCTGGCCGCCGCTGGCAACGAGCGACACGACTCCCAATACCCTGCCGGGCTAACGCTATGTCCCGGCCTGTTAGAAACCTGTCGGAGCCACAGGTCGGACAACCGCTGTCACTGCCGCTGGAGCTAGACGTACCCCAACCGCGACCGGCGGCCAAGACCATGCTGCCGGCGGTGCGGGTGGGGCGGGCGGAGCAGTGGCTCGGCATCTATCTGCCGGAGTTGGTGCTCGAGTCGCATATCGGTGTTGCCCAGCGCAATGCGGATGCTGCCGTCGTTGCCGAACAAAGCGGGAAACTCATGATTTCGGCCGTGACTGCCACCGCCGCGCAACAGGGCGTTGCAAGCGGCATGACCCTGGCGGCGGCCATGGCATTGCTGCCGGGGCTCAAGCTGTACACGTTTTTTCCTGAGCGAGTAGTTGCTTGCCATCGGGTGCTGGCGGAATACGCGCATCGTTTCACGCCAACCGTGGTGCTCGACGGACCGGACATCCTGTTGCTCGAAGTGGCGCCCAGCCTGCGGCTGTTTGGCGGACTGGCCGTGTTGCTCGAGCGGTTGATGGCGGCGCTCGAGCAGCAGGGTCATGAGGCCAGCTTCGCGGTGGCGCCAACGCCGCGTGCTGCCATGTGGCTGGCGCGCAGTCGGCCGGGGGTAGAGGTCACCGACATCGCCGGTCTGGACTCGGCGTTGCGTGAGTTACCGCTAACCACGCTGGGCTGGCCAGATGACGTCATTCGCCGGTTTGCCGCGATGGGCATCCGCGAGCTGGGCGACTGCCGACGCTTGCCGCGCGCCGGTTTTGCCAAGCGTTTTGGTCCAGCACGATTGCTGGAGCTCGATCGCGCTTACGGTACGGCTCGCGATCCACGCTCGACTTTTCGTATGCCGGAACGTTTCGAGTCGCGGCTCGAGTTGACCGCCGAGATTGGCGATAAAACCCGGCTGTGCGGTGCCGCGGCCGTGTTGCTCGAACGTCTGGCGCGGTTCGCCCGCAAGCGCCAGCGCTGTGTGCGCACGATGCGCTTCGGGTTTTACGCGATCGATGCGCCGGCGACGATGCGAACCTTGCGTCCTGGCATCCTGGCGCAGGAAATCGGTCACTGGCAGCGGCTGCTCGAGTTGGATCTAGAACCGGTCGAGTTTCCGGCACCGACTGTGCTCATTGAGCTCGTCGCCGCGGAATTCGAACCGTTGCGAACACGCAGCGGCGTGTTGCCGTTCGACGGTCAACCGGCGGCCGAAGTGCAGGCGGCGGCCACCGGTCTGCTGCTGGAGCGCCTGCGAGCTCGCCTCGGCCGCGCTGCCGTGCGTTCGCTGCGGCTGACGGCCGATCATCGTCCCGAACGCGCCATGCAGCTGGTTGCTCCGGAAGCCGCAGCGTTGTCTACCGCGGTCGGTTTGTCGCCGTGGCGCGAACTGGCGTTACCGGTATTGGAGCGCCTGTGCTTACAGCGACCGCTGTGGCTATTGCCAGAACCGCAGCCGCTGGCCGCCTTGTTTGGTGCCGATACCGCCGTGACGCTGCAACACGGCCCGGAACGGATCGAAAGCGGCTGGTGGGATTTGGCCGATTCGGCCCGCGACTATTACATCGCACAAGCCGGCGATGCCTTGGCCTGGCTGTACCGTGAGCGACAGAGCAGCGGGTCGCGCTGGTACGTGCATGGACTGTTTGGCTGATGTGTTGCGATGTACGCCGAGCTGCATGCCCTGTCGAATTTCACGTTCCTGCGTGGTGCTTCGCATCCGGAGGAGATGGTCCAACGCGCCGCTGAGCTGGGCTATTGCGCACTGGCACTCACCGACGAGTGTTCGGTAGCTGGCGTCGTTCGCGCGCACGTCGCCGCGCGCGAAGCCGCTCTAAAGTTGATTATCGGCGCCGAGTTTCGTTTGGTCGAAGGTCATCATTTGGTGCTGTTGGCGCAAAATCGCCACGGTTACGCCGAGCTCTGTACTTTAATTACCCGTGCTCGTCGCGCCGCGCCAAAAGGTCAGTACCGTTTGTCGCGCGATGATTTTCGGACCCCGCTGACCGCCTGCGTGGCGCTGTGGATTCCGGCAGCAGACATTACCGACACCGCGTTGCCGCGCTGGCTGCGGACCATTTTCGTTGAGCGAGCGTACGTCGGCGTTGAGCTTGCCAAAGACGGCTTCGACACCCGCCGGCTGGCAGCGCTGACTGCGCTCGGTGCTGAGTACGACTTACCGCTGGTCGCTGCCGGTGGTGCGTTGATGCACTGTCGCTCGCGGCGTCGCTTGCAGGACACGCTCACCGCTATACGGCTAAAGCGGCCATTGTCTGAACTCGGCTATGCGTTGCAGCCGAGCGGTGAGCGACACCTGCGGTCCATCGAGGTGCTCGCCAAGATCTATCCCGAAGAACTCGTCGCACGCAGTCGCGAGATCGCGGCGTCGATCGACTTCTCGCTCGACGAGCTTCGCTACGAGTATCCACACGAGCTCGTGCCCAATGGTGAGACCAGTGCATCGTGGCTGCGCAAACTGACGTATCGCGGCATGCGCCGGCGTTGGCCGGATGGGGCGCCGGAAAAAGTCGTCACGCTGGTCGAGCACGAGCTACGGTTAATCGCGGAGCTCGAGTACGAACCCTACTTTTTGACGGTGCAGGACATCGTTGCTTGGGCGCGCTCGCAGCGAATTCTCTGCCAGGGTCGCGGCTCGGCCGCTAACTCTGCGGTGTGCTATTGCCTCGGCGTAACCGAGGTCGACCCGGCGCGATTGTCGCTGCTGGTCGAGCGGTTTATTTCCAAAGAGCGCAACGAGCCACCGGATATCGACGTCGACTTCGAGCACGAGCGGCGCGAGGAAGTGATTCAGTACATCTATCGCAAGTACAGCCGCAAGCGTGCAGCGTTGGCGGCCACCGTCATCACCTATCGGCCGCGCAGCGCAATGCGTGACGTTGGCAAGGCCTTAGGACTCGCGGATTTACAGATCGATCGACTGGCGCGCTCAATGCAGTGGTGGGATGGCAATCACGTCGACGCCGAGCGCGTGCGCGAGGCCGGGCTCGATCCGGACAGTCCGGTCATGCGCATGCTGCTGACGCTGGTGCGCGACCTGTTGGGTTTCCCGCGGCACTTGTCGCAGCACGTCGGCGGTTTCGTGATCTCGGAAGGCCCGCTCAGCGAATTGGTGCCGGTCGAGAATGCCGCGATGCCGGATCGCACGGTAATCCAATGGGAAAAGAACGATCTCGAGGACCTCGGTCTTTTAAAGGTCGATGTGCTCGGGCTCGGTATGCTGAGCGCAATCCGCCGCAGTTTCGATTTGATTCGCGATTTTTCCGGTCGCCACTGGACGCTGGCAACGGTGCCTGCCGAAGACCCGCGGGTGTACGACATGATTTCCGCTGGCGATACGCTCGGCGTGTTCCAGATCGAATCGCGTGCCCAAATGGCGATGCTGCCGCGGCTGAGGCCGCGTGCTTTCTACGATCTGGTGATCGAGGTTGCGATCATTCGGCCGGGACCGATTCAGGGCGACATGGTGCACCCGTACCTGCGGCGTCGCAACGGCGAAGAGCCGGTGGATTACCCGAGCGAAGCGGTGCGTGACGTGCTGAAGCGGACGCTCGGCGTGCCGATTTTTCAAGAGCAGGTCATGCAGCTCGCGGTGGTTGCGGCCGGGTTTTCGCCGGGCGAAGCCGATCGGCTGCGTCGCGCGATGGCGGCCTGGAAACGCCGCGGCGGTCTCGGCCCGTTCGAGGACAAGCTCAAAGCCGGGATGCGCGAACGCGGTTATGCCGATGAGTTCGCTGAACAGATATTTCGCCAGATCAAGGGTTTCGGTGAGTACGGTTTTCCGGAGTCGCATGCGGCGAGTTTTGCGTTGCTCGTGTACGTGTCCGCGTGGCTGAAATGCCATCAGCCGGCGGCGTTTTTTTGCGCGCTCTTGAACAGTCAACCGATGGGTTTTTACGCGCCGTCACAGCTAACGCAAGCGGCGCGTCGTGCCGGCGTCGAGCTGCGACCGGTCTGCGTCAACATCAGCGATGTCGACAATTCGCTGGAACCGGATCGTCGCGGCGATCCGGCGCTGCGTCTGGGCTTGCGCGAGGTCAAAAGCCTAAGCGCCGATGCAGCGGCGCGCCTGGTCGCGCGACGTCCGGCCGACGGTTATCGGGATACGACGACGCTGGCGAGCCGGGCCGGTCTCGACCGGCGCGATTTGCGAGCACTGGCGGCGGCCGGCGCACTGCGCGCCATCGCCGGTCATCGTCATCGCGCCAACTGGGAGGCCGAGGGGGTCGAGATTGCCGGCGATCTGCTCGATAACGCGGCCGCCGTGGAGCCGGGGCCGCTGCTGCGCCGGCCCAGTGAAGGAGAGGACCTGGTCGCTGATTACCGTTCGCTCGGCCTGACGTTGGGCCGCCATCCGCTGGCGCTGCTTCGCGATCGATTGCGCGCCGACGGCTATTGTCGCGCCGATCAAATCGATCAAAAACTCAATGGTCGTTCGGTGTACGTCGCCGGGCTCGTCATTACTAAGCAGCGTCCGGGCAGCGCTGGCGGCGTGACCTTCGTGACGCTCGAGGACGAAAGTGGTCAGATCAACCTGATTGTCTGGCAACGAACCGCCGAACAGCAGCGTCGTGAGCTGCTCGGTGCGCGGCTGATGGGCGCGCTTGGCGAGGTGCAGGTCGAATCCGGTGTCGTCCACGTTATCGTTAAACGACTGATCGATCACTCGCCGTTGCTTGGCCAGCTGCCGACCCGATCACGCGATTTTCATTGAGCGTCAGCGACCGGCGGGCGATTGCGCTAAAATCGCGCCAGAAAAAAAGCCGGTGGGAGGCGCCACGATGAGTCACGAACAGCAATTTACCAAGATCAAAACGGCCAACGGTTTTATCGCGGCCCTTGATCAAAGTGGCGGCAGCACCCCGAAAGCGCTGCGCCTGTACGGCGTTGAGGAAACCAGCTACTCGAGCGACGGTGAAATGTTCGATCTGGTGCACGCCATGCGTACGCGCATCATGACCAGCCCGAGTTTCAATGGCGAGCACATCCTCGGTGCCATCCTTTTTGAAAACACCATGGATCGCGACGTCGAAGGCAAGCCAACGCCGAGTTATCTGTGGGACGTGAAGAACGTCGTGCCGTTTCTGAAAGTCGACAAAGGCCTGGCCGCCGAGGAAGACGGCGTCCAGCTGATGAAGCCCATGCCAGGGCTCGATGCACTGCTGGCACGCGCCAAAGAAAAAGGCGTATTCGGCACGAAAATGCGTTCGGTAATTAAGCAGGCGAGCGAAAGCGGTATTCGCAACAACGTCGCCCAACAGTTCGACATCGGCCGGCAAATCGTTGCGGCCGGCTTAGTGCCGATCATTGAGCCGGAGGTGGATATATTCTGCCCGGACAAGTCCGAGGCGGAAGCGTTGCTAAAGACCGAAACCATGAAGCACCTCGACGCCCTTGGCGCCGATGAGCACGTCATGCTGAAGCTGACGCTGCCCGAGCAGGACAATCTCTATCGCGAGTGCATCGAGCATGACCAGTGCGTGCGTGTCGTCGCGTTGTCCGGCGGCTACAGTCGCGAAGAGGCCAACGCACGCCTGGCGCGCAACAACGGCATGGTCGCGAGTTTCTCGCGCGCGTTGGCGGAAGGGCTCAACGTCAATCAAAGCGAGGCCGAATTCGACTCGATGCTCGGTGACGCCGTGCGCGCGATCTACGACGCATCTTGTACCTAACTGGCGCTGTTTAACGAGTAAAACCGGACCTAACTCCACTCTTGGATCCGCGCGCGACGTCTTCAACATCGACATCGCGCGCCGCCGGAGTCACGGCTATTGGTCTGCCGTAAAGAGTACGTAGCGGTCTACCGCGGCCGCTCGCATATATAGATCTCGTACGCCCCCGAACCATCCCCAGGTGTACTCAAGATCGTCCTCGGAAAGTTCCACGTCGTAGTCGGTCGCGTCAATCCTGAAATAGCGTTCGCGAAATTCGGTCTCGGTCATTTGTCGAAGCGCACCATCGATGTCCCTCACCTGAGCCGGTGTTTTGAGAGTCATGATGTAATCGTCACCCGTGTACAGCAGCTCGCCCGCCAGCACGACGTGATTCAATGGATACGTACCGCCGTCCCACGTTAGGCGGCCGTCGGCCATCAAGCGATGCAAGGCATCCCAGGACTTATCGGTTTCCGCAGCCCAGGTCTTTTCACCAGAGAGGAATCGTTCTTCGATCTCGCGCACGTAGTCGAGTCGTTTGCGCTCGTCGCGTATCGTCCGAAGCTGCGCGGTCTGATCGGCGGACAGCGCGAAGTGCACGCCTAAGCAGCTCAAATCACTGTTTCGGCTTTTTCGGCTGTAAGTAAGTTTGGTGTCGATTGCGCCCTTGCCAAGCGCTCTAAGCCATAGTGGATCAAGCGGCGCCGGTCGTCTGGCCCGTCATCGGCAAGTTGTGTGAGCCGTGTCAGCAGTGGCTGGACGTTGGCTGGCTGCAATTCGGCGGCTTCGAACAGCAATAGCCACTCGTTCGGATGATTCGTAAGCGCATCGGCGGCCAGCGCATCTGCGTTGCCCGTGCCTTGTTCGCGACACGCGCGAACAGCATCGTAGGCCGCGTAAACCTCGTCGAGTGTCGGCGACAACGTACTCGACACCGCGTGTTCTTTCGACGGCTTGGCGTAGAGCGGGTACTTCACTGGATCGGCTGAGCCACCAAAGACACTGTCGATGCGATCACCGACGATCATGTCGTAAACACCCCAAGCGGGATCGAACAGCACGCTGCCGTCGAGCGCTGTGACCGTGCAGTCCTCAAAGGTCATGACGAGATTTTTCTGATCGCGTCGCAGGATTTTGGCGAGGTTGCCACGCACGGTAATGCCCGACAAAAACTCGAGCGTTACGGTCTCGCCGGTTTCGATGTGGTGGCGTTTCAGCTCATCGATTGTGTAGCTCGACAGACACCGTTCCATCGCTTGCAGTCGACCGATCGGACTGCCGAATCCTTCGGCGTGATAGTCGATGCCGTGGCCGGGAAGTTCGCGTCGCTCGTACGCGATCTGCGCAGGGCCGGACATTCTGATGTACGTCGGATTTCCGACGGCATCGGTCAGGGTCTCGCCGACAACGCCGCTGACCATGACGCCCGCATTAGTGACTGCTGTGTTCACGGTGCCGGCTGTGCGCGCGAGTTCGAGCGCCGGCAGGCCGCCCTGATGGACGCCCATCCGTTTGCCGAATTCGGTCAACACCTGGGTCAAATGCCGACAGCTCTTGGTTACAAAGAGCTGCGGTTGCTGCGATGTAATGTCGTAGTTGGTGTCAATGGCGTCGACGGTCAACGGCAGCTTGTTGACTGACGCATCGTTAAGGCAATTCACCGATTCGCCGAGCGAGGAGAGCAGTCCGGCGCCAAAAATCCGGTAATCGTCCGTGCTGCCGACCAATCCGTATTCCACCGTCCACCAATGCAGGCGCGCTAGCAGTGCCGCTTCGGATGGGTCGCTGTTTGCTGCCAATGCATCGGTCAGGGCGGTTTCGGCGTCGGCGATCTCCTGCGCCGTCGCGTCGGGCGATTCCTTGACGATCGAAAGATGTCGCACTGCTTCGTAGACCGCGAGATCACCGCGACTCGAGATAGCGTGCATACCCAGCTCGCCGAAGCGTTGCAGAAACTCCGCGTAGTCGACGTCGACGACGAACGGCAGATGGCCGGCCGATTCGTGCACGATGTCTGGCGCGGGCGTGTACAGCATGTGATCGATCGAGCGCATGTCGACAGCAATCGGCATGACGCGATGGGCCTGAAACTCCATAAAAACGGCCGGCGGCACAAACCCCGACACCACGACGGCGCGCCAACCGAGCTCGCTGAGCTTCTCGTTGATGTCCTCGATGCGCGGAATATGCTCGAGGTCGATACCGGTAGCGGCTAGGCCCTCCTGATACACCGCGTGCGCTGTCGAGGACAGCTGCAACGTCAATTGGTGGAGCAAAAAACGCCAAACGGCGTGATCTCGAGCCGTGTAGCGCTCGTAATGCTGAATCGCGGCGAACGGCCGGAGATGCTCCGGCAGTGAGGCGATGACATCGTGCTGTGTCATGTTGGTAGCGGGACAGGCTCAGCTGTCCCGGAGCAAAAACGGTAGACCGCTATTATAACGCCGCGGTCGTGGCAGCGATGCGCCTAGCCGCGGCCGCGCGTACGGGTCTTGCCGCGCTGAGCGTTTTTCTCGATGAACTCGATAATCATGCCGGCAACGTCTTTGCCGGTCGCGGCCTCGATGCCCTCGAGCCCCGGGCTGGAATTGACTTCCATGATGACGGGCCCGTGCCGTGAGCGCAGCAAATCGACGCCGGCAACGTTAAGGCCCATCAGTTTCGCCGAGCGCACGGCGGTTGAGCGTTCTTCGGGCGTTATCTTGATCAGCGATGCCGTTCCGCCGCGGTGTAGGTTGGAGCGAAACTCGCCGTCCTTGCCCTGACGTTTCATCGCGGCGACGACTTTGTCGCCGATCACGAAGCAGCGGATGTCCGCGCCGCCGGCCTCCTTAATGAATTCTTGCACCATGAAGTCGGCTTTGAGACCGCGGAAGGCCTCGATCACGCTCGATGCTGCCTTGCGGGTTTCGGCCAACACCACGCCGACCCCTTGTGTGCCTTCCAGCAATTTGATGACGACCGGTGCGCCGCCAACAGCGTTCAACAAGTCTTCGGTATCGTCGGGCGAATTTGCAAAACCGGTGACTGGCAGACCGATGCCGCGTCGGGCCAGCAGTTGCAATGCCCGCAGCTTGTCGCGCGAGCGCGAGATCGCCACCGACTCATTGATGGAATAGACGCCCATCATTTCGAACTGACGTACTACTGCCGTGCCGTAAAAAGACACCGACGCGCCGATACGCGGAATCACTGCGTCAATGCCCTCAATCGGTTCGCCTTTGAAATGCACGCTGGGGCTGTGACTGACAATGTTCATGTAGCAACGGCGGTGATCGATGACGGGCATGTCGTGGCCGCGCTCGGTTCCGGCTTCTACCAGACGATTCGTCGAATAGAGTTTTCTGTTGGTCGACAGTACGGCGATCTTCATCCGTTTATTCCGAGGGTGATTGGCTAGGGTCGTCCGCAGTGGACGGCTCGTGGTGAGACTTGAACTCGTCGACTTTATCTTCTGCATGTGTCACGTCGTCGAATTCAGCCAAATTAAACAGCGCATCGCCCTCATGGGCCAGCGGCAAATTGCTGCGGCCAATGACGATACCGGTAATGGGGGCAAGGATGTTCTCGGCGTCGTTGCCCAACGGGTCGCTGACCACGGCGAGGCGCTCGCCTTTGCCGACCCGAGCGCCCAACGTGACCTTGCGGCTGAGGATGCCGCTGGCCGGCGCGCGTACCCAGCGTGTGTCCGTCGCCATGACGGGGCGCACGCGTTTTTTCTTGCGGGCTTGCGGCAACATGCCAATCACGCGCATCACATTGACAATCCCACGGACACCCGCGGTGATGGACAGTTCGTCGAAACGCAATGCCTCGCCGGCCTCGTAGATCAGCATTGGCATGCCGAGGTCGGCGGCACAGCCTCGCAGCGAGCCGTCGCGAATGTTGGCATCGATAATTACGGGTGTGCCGAAGGCATGCGCAAGCTTGCGCGTTTCGGGATCGTCCAGGTTCGCGCGTATTTGCGGCAGATTGGAGCGGTGAATCGCGCCGGTGTGTAGATCAATGCCGTAATCGGCTTTGGAGACAATCTCGTTCATAAAGGTATGCGCCAGGCGTGCGGCGATCGAGCCGCGCGGACTGCCAGGGAACGAGCGATTCAGGTCGCGACGATCGGGCAGGTAGCGCGACTGGTCGAGAAAGCCATGAACGTTGACGATTGGCACCGCAATCAGCGTGCCGCGGATCGACTGGATGCCCTTGCGTGCAAGCAGTCGGCGGACGATTTCAACGCCGTTCAGTTCGTCACCATGAATCGCCGCCGAGACGAACAGCGTTGGGCCGGGCCGCCGACCGCAGGTCACCATGACCGGCATCGACAATGCCGTGGTTGTGTAAAGGTCGGCGACGGGCAGGCTGACTGTGCGGGTTTCACCCGGACCGATGCGCTCAGGGCCAATCGTCAGGCCTTGATTTCGCACTGCCGCTGTCATTGCCCGACGCTCTCGGGTGTGCCGATCAGATACGACCGTGCCGGGTCGACGACGGCGCGACCGCGCAATGCGGTACGACCAAGGAGCATGCGGAACAGCATGTTGTCGCGTGCGGTCAGCGTTATCTCGATCGGCCAGACATGTCCGGCGAGATTGAGTTCGCTCTCGATGATCCACCGCTGCTCGCGGTGACCGCCGGAGTCGGACACACGACGTTGGTCGATGATGGCCGCATCACAGACGACGACGGTGTCTTCGTCTTTCTGCAGCGGGTGAACTTTGAAACGCACGCGGTGTTCGCCGCCGTCGCGATAGTCCTCGACCTCGAACGCGTGGATCGTCGACGTTCGGGCGCCGGTGTCGACCTTGGCTTTAATGGCGCTGAGGCCCAATCCGGGCAGGGCGACCCACTCGCGCCAGCCGAGCGTCATTCGGGTGTTCGCTTGCATCGCGGCAGTATCGGGACTCGGCCGGTGGTGCGCAAGGCATTGTTGGCGGTCAGGTTTCCGGCCCTTTGCGACGGTCGTGATAGCCTCGATAAGAACGTGTCGCGGGAGATTGAGATGACGACAATGCAGGGCGGTTGTCAGTGCGGGAGAATTCGGTACGAGGCGAAAGTGCCAACGAATGACGCCTATCTCTGCCATTGCCGCATGTGCCAACGGGCGACCGGCGGCGTTTCGATTGCGTTTGTGAATCTGCCGCGGTCGGACGTTACGTGGCTCACCGAACCAGACTGGTATCAGTCCTCGCCGATCGCGCGACGACCCTTTTGCAGCCGATGCGGCACGCCGCTCGGTTTCCAGTTCCTAGAAGGCGACCGGATGGATCTCACCGTCGGCAGTTTCGACGATCCCTACCGTTTTGTGCCAACGGAGAACTTCGGTGCCGAAGGCAGGCATGCTGCCTGGGAAGACACGTCGCACCTACCTAGTGAGCGCTGCGATCAGGCCGAGGCGACGGTGACCCGATGGTTGGCGGCGACGGGCGAGGTGCCGAGCACGAAGTGTGGTTAGCCTGTCCAGACTTACGATCGAACACCGACCACTCAGTCGCCCACGCATGAGGCTTAGTTGACTGTCTGGACGGTTCTCCCAGCTGGGCTAATTTTGCGAGTAACGCCGAAGTACGATCGCTGCCAAATAGCACACGATCGATAGTGGAAACGCGTAAAACGACAAGCCCGCGAGTCCAACCACGATCAGGTAGGCGGCGTCATTAGGCCCGGCGTTCTCCTCGCGTATCCCCGCCATGAGATCAAACACGACGTGCTCGAGGTTCAACAAGGCCAGTGAGAACACAATGCCGGTCAGTAGCATTACGGCGGCGATGATCACGACCAGCCACGGCAATTTGGCGGCGGAC